>NZ_AXAZ01000105.1 GCF_000473065.1 Bradyrhizobium sp. WSM1743 | reverse complement strand
GCCGTCGAGAACGTCAGCGAGGAGGTCAGCGTGCCGCCGATCGCACCGCCCGCGGCGCTCGAACCGATGGTCGAGGACGCGTAGTCGTTGGTGGTCGAGATCGTCAGCAGGCCGTTGGCGTCGATCGTCGCGGACAGGTTGTTGGCCTGGAGCTTCGAGTTGAGCTGATCCAGCGTCTTCACCGTGCCGTTGGTGCCGTCGCCGAACGTGACNTTGACCGCCGTGCCGCCGTTGAAGGAGGTGAAGGTCAAGGTCTTGCCGCTGATGCCGCCGATGCCGGAGGTGCGCGCCGCCGAGAACGCGGTGGCGGTGCCGGTGTTGCCGGCAAGGCCNAGCGCATTCAGCGCGTTGCCGGTGCCCGTGATCGCCAGGTCGGCATTGACGCCGGTCGAGAGCTTGAGCTGGCCGGAGGCGTTGATCGACGAGGCGATCTGGCCGGAGGCGGCCCCAAGCGTTGCGGTGCCGTTGGCGGCAATGGTGGCAGTCTGCACGCCGGTGGCAAGGTCGATCGCGTTGAGCACGTCGGCGACAGTGCCGGCCTGGAGATAGACCGTCGAGTTGCCGTTGCCGTCGGTGAGCACGTTGCCGCTCTTGCCGAAGCCGGTCGGGATCGCCGGGGCATTGGTCGAGCCCGGGACCGGCGCGTTCTTGAAGGTGATGACGTGACCGTCGACGTTCAGGGTCGAACCGTCCGCGATCAGAGCCCCCAGGGAGCCCGAGCTGGTCGTGCGGGTCGCCGTCGCCGTGGCGTTGCCGCCACCCGTTGCGGTGGTCAGACCCAGCGCCTTGAGGAAGTCGGCCTTGCCGGTCACGGACACGTCCGCACCCGTCGAGCTCTTCAGCGCCACGATACCTGCGGTCATCGACGACGCCGTCGCGCCGGAGGCCGCACCGATGGTCGCAGCACCGTTGGTGATCGTCGAGGTCTGCACGCCGCTGGCGAGGTCGATCGCCGTCAGCACGTCGTTGACGGTCGCAGCCGGGGTGCCGGCGGTGCCGAGATAGACGGTCGTATTGCCGTTGCCGTCCGTCACCAGGTTGCCGCTGACGCCAGAGCCGCTCGCGACCGCGCTGGCGGCCGGGGCCGAGCCGGCGCGGAAGGTGATGGTCTTGCCGTTCACCGTCAGCGTGTCGCCGTCGGCGGGAGCCGTGCCGATCTTGGAGGCCGCGGTGGTGCCGATCAGGGTCATCGTGCCGGTCACGGCGGTGGTGCCGTCGGCNGCGTTCACGGCCACCGTGTTCGAGAACGTGCCCTGGGTCGCGCCGAGAGTCGTCGTGCCGGTCGCAGCGGTCGTGCCGCCGGNAGCGCCGCTGTACAGCACGTTGCCGAGCGCCGTGGCGCTGGCATAGGANGTCGTGCCCCGCAGNTCCGCGGCCGTCGCNCCCGAGATCGTGGCGGAGACGTTGGACTTGGTGGAGTAGCCGACCGTGGTCTGCAGCGCCTGGTTGGCGATCGACTTGGCGCTGTCGATCAGCTTCTGCAGCGAGGTGATGCCGGTGTTGGCAGCCTGCAGCACCTGCACGCCGTTGGCGATACCGTCGAGCAGGTTGTTGATGTCGCTGGCGCGGTTGTCGAGCGACTGGGCGGTGAAGAAGTTGGTGGGATTGTCCAGGGCCGAGTTGACGCTCTTGCCGGTCGACAGACGGCTCTGCGTGGTGGCGAGGAGGTCAGCGGTGGACTGGAGGGAGAGCAGGTTCTGACGAACCGATGCGGAGAGAACGATACCGGACATGACTCTGTTACCTTTCTGGTAAACGACGCTACTGTTACGCGTCTGCTTGGATCGAGATTGACCCAGCGACCGGCGGACCGTGGCGCCGAGTCCTCTAACGAAACATGAAATGAAACCCGTGCTTTTGCTGGCTCGCGCGTGATTCGGGTCTGGGAGCTGCGCGCACCGCCGCACTGCCGCACGCATACACCTTTGACAATGTTGAGCTTTTTGGCGTGAACGCCAGTGATTTACAGCTCGTTAACTAATTACGAGCGAGAATCAGGCCTTGATGAGCCGCAACGAACGCTCGGTTACGAAAGCGTTGATGGAGAACAGGCATGGCCCTCAAGGTCGAGCTCAGACCGCACGAACGCATCATCGTCGGTAACTGCGTGATTACCAACACGGACCAGCGCGCCCGCCTCCTGATCGACGGCGACAACGTGCCGATCCTGCGCGAGCGCGACATCCTCACGCCGGAGACCGCCGATACGCCCGCCAAGCTCGTCTACCTGGCGGTCCAGCTCATGTACATCTCGCCGGATCCGCAGACCCAACACGGCACCTATTTCAACCTGGTGCGCGACATCGTGACCGCGGTGCCGAGCTCCTGGCCGATCATCGAAGGCATCAACAACAACATCCTGAACGGCGACCTCTACCGGGCGCTGAAGGACGCCCGCAAGCTGATTGCCTATGAAGAGAAGCTGCGGGATCAGTACGCGGCCACGCATCCCAAGGCGGAAGCGGACAAGGCCGAGGTGAGCTCCGCCGCCTGACCACACGCTTTCGCGTACCCAAGCCGCGCGAACGACGACGGCCCCGGATCGCCTCCGGGGCCGTCGTCGTTTCAGGCATGCATCAATGCTACTGCGCCGCGAGCGGCGGCGCCTCGACCTCGATCACTCCGCCGCTCCGCTGTCCACCGAACTGCAGCACGGCCGCGACCAGCGCATCGATGTCCGCCTCCTCGGTGCGGTGATTGACGATCGCGGCGCGGATCGCGAACTTTCCGTCGAGCGTCGTGCTCGAGGGCGCGGCGATGCCGGACTCCTGGATGTCGGCGACGATCTCGCGATTGACGGCATCACTGCTGCGATAGCGGAAGCAGACGATGTTGAGATTGACCGGCGCCAGCAATTCCAGCCGCGGTTCGGCCAGCACGCGAGCTTCGAGATACTTCGCCAGCGCGCAGCTTCGTGCGATCGCACGGCCCAGCCGGTCGGTGCCGGACGTCTTCAGCGTGAACCACGTCTTCAGCGCCCGGAAGCCGCGCGACAGATCGGGACCGAGATCGCACGGCCAGATCGCGCCCGCCGCAAGCCCCCTCGCCTCGCGGCGCAGATAGGCCGCCGGCTGCGCAAAGGCCTGCCGATGCTGCTCGCCGTCGCGCACCAGCAGGAAGCCTGCGTCGTATGGCACCTGTCCCCATTTATGGAAGTCGAGTGCGATTGAATCCGCAAGCTCGATGCCGCCGAGCAGCGGCGCAAGCTCCGGCGACAGGATCGCGAGCGCACCGAAAGCGCCGTCGACGTGAAACCAGATTCGTTCCTCGCGGCACAGCTCAGCGACCGCCCTGAGGTCGTCGATCGCACCGATATCGACCGTGCCGGCGGACGCGACCACCAGGAACGGCTTGAAGCCGACCTCGCGATCAACGGCGATCTGCGCGCGCAATGCGGCAACATCGATGCGATGATCGGCATCGACGGCGATATTGCGCAGCGCATCCGTGCCGAGCCCGGCGATGTCCATCGCTCTCGATATGCAGCCATGCGCTGCCTGCGACGTATAGGCCGTGAGCAGCGCACCGTCATTGCCGATGCCGTGCTGCCGCGCCAGCGTGCCGAGTGCGGCGGTGCGCGCCACCAGCACGGCCATCAGATTGGCCATCGACGTGCCCGTGACGAAGATGCCGCTTGCGCTCTCGGGAAAGAGGAACAGGCGACGCATCCAGTCGACGATCTGGCGCTCGACCTCGATCGGCATGTGGTCGCGTCCGCCAAGATTGGCGTTGAGGCCTGCCGCAAGCATCTCCGCGAGCATGCCGACCGCGGTGCCGCCGCCATGCACCCAGCCCATGAAGCCGGGATGGATGTTGCCGGTCGCATAGGGCGCGACATGCTCGGAGAATTCGCGATAGACCTCGGCAAGGTTGCTCGCCTCGCGCGGCACGTCCGCCCTGAATGCCGCACGGACGTCATCTGGGATCGGCCGCCAGACGGGGCGCGCCCGAACGTTGGCGATGCCGTCGATCGTCTCGTCCAGCATGCGGTGGGCCAGCGCGCGAAACTCGCTCCAGTCCTGCGGATCGAGCGAGGTATTCGCGACGGAGCTTTGCGTATTACGGATGATCTCGTTCATGCTGCGCCCTCCCCGCCCGTCTTTGCATGCCGCAACAGCATCGCCGTGAACGCGGCAAAGATCTTGCGCATCTGCGGCGGCTTGTAGGGAAACACGACCGGCGAATCCATGTTGTGCACGACGGCGGTGTTGTCGGCCTCGAACACCAAAAGCTCGCCGTTCGCGTTCTCGGCGCAATCGACGATGAAATAATCGAGGCCGACGCGCCGGCTCATCTCCTCGAGCGCGTTTCCGTGGCGCGCGGCGAAGGCGTGGTCGAAGTCGCGCATGAAGGCGGCTTCCTCGGCCCGCTTCTCTTCGCTGAAGGCCATGTAGGCGTTGAGATACCAGATGTCCCAACGGTCGGCGATCGCCATGTGGCAGGCATAGGGCTTGCCGTCGACCATGGCGAGGCGATACTTGCGGTAGAGCCCGTCGGGGCTCACATAGTCGACGAAGCGTGCGACGAAGAAGTCCTGCTCTTTCCGTTCAGCGAGATAGGCCGCGAGCGCCGCCGCATCATCGAGCTTCGCGAGTCCGACGCCGGCATGCGAGCCGCGCGGCCGCGCGATGATCGGAAAGTGCAATTCGCCCGCGATGTCCCCGCAAGCGATCCGGCCTCGGGCGAGATCGGACAATTGCGCCCGCGTTGCGTGGATGGTCGCGGGAATGTCCAGACCCGGCACACCAGTCAGCAGCCGATACAGCTTGTCGCGATCGAGATTGCCGATGCGATCGGGGCGATTGAGCAGTGGCCGTGGCCAGCGCGGCGCGGCGTTCTCGACCTGCGCGAGCGCCTCACGGCATTCCTCGGAATCGGACGCGACCACGATGGCAACGTCGTGCTCGGGCAAGCTTTCCGGCAGACCGACACCCTTGACCACATAGAGAGTCAATAGCTCGAGGTCGGAGCCTTCGAGCAGGAAATCGATCGGCGTGTTGCCGCCCATGTCGATGTCGGCTGCAAGCGCGAGCACGCGCAAGCCCGGCTTCGGGGCCGCGCCGGGCGTGCGGAACAATTGATGGAAGGTCAGCACCTCGGACTGGATCGCAAGCCCCTGATCCTTGTCGCCCAGAAGCTGGGTGATCAACGACAGATCCAGCCCTTCGCCCGCGAGCGCCGTCCCCGCCGCGATCCGCGCCACGAGCTGGTTGCGCAACGGATGCAGATCGATGCCTTCGAAGGCCTGGCGCGTCAGCTGCGCAAAGCCGATGCGGTCGGCATAGTTCGCCGCGGTCAAGCCGATCGGCGCGGAAACTGGATGCTGCATCTCACACCTCGAACGCAGACTTGACCGGCGCGGCCGCGCCTGCGCCACGGTCGAGCAGCAGCTCGATCTTCACCAGAACATGGGCGATGCGGTCGAGAATATGCTGCACATTGCGTTGCGCCTCCGCCCTGTCCGGCGACCAGGCCTCCGTCACGAGCCGTGCGCCGACGCAGAGGCGCAGCACGGCCTGCGGCGTCTCGTCCTGCCGCTCCAGCCGGACCGGCTGGCCGATCAGGCAGCGCTGCGCGGCCACCTGCCGGTCCGCCGCGCTGCCGCTGATCGCCTCGCTCATGTCACGCGCCAGCGCGCGATGAACGGCCGCCGTCTCGGCGATCGAGACCGGCTTGCCGTCGCGCAGCAGCGTGAACGGAAAGATCGTGGCGTGCGCGAATTCCTCGTCATCCACGCCGGCCATGTTCGGCGCGGCTGGAACAGAGCGCAACGATGGCGACAATGCGATCATGCTGTCGATGCCGGCGGCAAGCTCGGCGAGCATCACGGCGCGGAAAGCCCCGGGCACGGCGTAGTAGCTGCCGATCTCGGCCAGCGCCGCCTCCCAGCGCAGCCATTGACCGAAATTCGGACGGCGTTCGAACCGCGAACGCAGCGCCGTCCAGGCTATCGGCCAATCGCAACGGCCGGCGTAGTCGAAGATACCGGGCGCGATTCCCTGGATCCGATCGAGCGACCGCGAGAGGCCCTTCGGCACCAGCAGCGCGCCGCTGAAGGCAGGCCCGCCGAAGAATTTCGAGCCGGTCATCAGCACCATATAGCCGCAGTCGAGATAGGAGCGCAGGCGGCGGCGGACAAGCCTGGCCTGGCAGGCATCGACGACGATCTGGACCTTGCGTGGCCAGCGCCGCCCGATCTCCTCGAGGCAGGCCGCGCTCGGCGCGCGCCAGCCGAGCTTCGAGCAGTCCATGATCTGGAGCAGAACCGGCGCGCCTTGCGCGATCGTGGCCTCGACCGCATGCAGCACGGCGACATCGGCGTCCGCGCGCATGGCGATCCCGGGCGCGGCTGCGCACAGCGGCAACGCAAGACTTGCGCCGGCGAGCCCGGCAATCGCAGCGTTCTTGCGAACCGCAACGCCGCTCGCCGTCATCGAGCTGAAATGGTGCCCGCGGGCGGTATGGCTCGTCCCGCTGCCGGTCTGGTCGGCGCCGACCACGATCGTCACCGGCCGCGCGCCGAATATCGTGCACGCCAGGAACAGGGCGTGGAGCTGCGAGTCCGTGCCGGACGGCGAGAACACCACGTCGACTCGCGGCGAGAGCTGAAGATGGCCGCGCAGCTCGTCGCGCATGTCCTCGCAGCGCGCGTCGAAAGCGATCTCGACCTCGTCGAACAGGCACTTGTGCATCAGCTCTTCGCGCGCCAGCGCGGCCCGGTCATAGGCCGCTTGCGAGATCGTCGATGCGGTCGAGGAGGCGAAATTCCAGATCTCCGGCTCCGGCGAGGCCGCGCAGCCATACGCGTTGACGCGATCCCCGGCGTCGAGCGCGAGCCGCGGATCTCCGCCGGAGACGAGCAGCGTGTCGAGGGGCGTGAAGAGATCGCGCAGGCGATAGCGCGAACCGCCGTCGGACGCGCGTTCCATCTCTGGCAGGCGGGATGCGCCGGCGCTCATCCCGGACCGCTCACGCCGCGGCATCGGCCGCCGCCGCAGGCGCCGGCGCGAATTGCGAGGCGATGTCGCCGCGGAACACCGACGGCCCGACGTGATCGAGCGAGCTCTGAATGTCGGCCCAGATCTCGCCGCCGATATCGGTCCAGCGCTTGCAGAAGGCGAAGTCCTCGGACAAATACGTGCCGGTTGCCGGATCGATCATGCATTCGAACAGCGCGAACCGGTTCGGGCTCGCCGCCAGCGCATCGTGCGAATGCTCGCGGAAGAATTGCAGGCTCGCATAATCCGGGTGGCGGCACATCGCCTCCAGCACGTGACGCCGGATCATCAGGAAACCAGTGCCGGCATAGCGCACGCGGGTAAAGCCGTTGACGACGACGATGCGGTCGGGATCCTCGATCTCGAGCACGTAGTCGAGCGAGGCGGCCGCCACGTCGGCCCGGCCGGACTGGATCGCACGCGCGGCCTTGTCCCAGTTGACCCGCTTGATCGGATAGCAGCCGGCGACGACGTCCGCGCCGCACTCGATCAGCCGGAACACCTGCTCCGGCTTGAACCCGATATCGGCATCGATGAACAGGAAATGCGTCGCCTTGGGATCGTCCAGGAACATCGCGACCAGGTTGGCCCGTGCCCGCGTGATCAGCGCGTCGCCCTCGCGCAAGTGCACCTTGAGCTCGAGATTGGACATGCCGTGCACGGCGCGCTGCAGCGCGAAGATCGAGCTCGCAAAGATGCTGGACACCTGCCCGCCGAAGCAAGGCGTCGCCACCACCAGCTGCATCCTGTCAGACATCGACCGCTCCGCCCCCTGCAATCCTCACCAAGAGGTAAACAGGCATGGTTAACGGCGTCTTAACGCGGCCCTTACAGGAACTTGACGAGCGAGAGCTGCGCCAGGTTCGAGGTCACCTGGTAGGACGCCTGCAGGGCGTTCTGCAGCGCCAGGATCTCGCTCGCGACCTGGTCGGGCGAAGCCGATTCCGCCTGGTCGATGATGGTCTGCAGCTGTGCCTTGGCCTGGGTCTGGCGCGTGCTCGCGTCCTTCATCGTGTTCTGGGCCATCGCGATGTCGGTCTGGATATCCTCGATGCGCTGCTGTCCGGGCTGCTGGGTCAGCGCCTGGGTCACCCGCAGGCTCAGCGCCGAGACCTGCCCGCCCGAATACTGCCCCGTCGGCGAGGTCGAGAAGGTGCCGAACACCGCGATTGCCTGCAATTGCCGGCGGATCGCATCCTCATTCGCCTGGGCGCCATACTGCACCGTGACGGCATCGTCGACCCGTGCCATCGCGGTCGAGCGCGGCGAGCCGGGCCCGTCATTGCCGAGGTACCACTTCACTGTGGTGGCCGAGCCGTTCACCAGCGTGGTCGCCGAGCTCGCCGGCGAGGAGCCAACGCGCAATGGCGGCTGGGTGGCGGTGACGGGCGTCGCGCTGAAACCGAGCGCACTCAGCGCGCCGGTGTTCGAAGTCGTGATGTTGAGGCTCGCCGCATCGTCGGTGTTGATCGTGATCGAGCCGCCATGGACCGTCGAGGGCTTCGACGTCCCGGTGATCTGGTCGATCTTGCCGAGCAGGGCCTGGATGCTGTCGGTGACGTTGAGCTGGTTGCCGGTCGCACCCGAGCTGACGAAGGTCAGCGTGGTGCCGTTGACGGTGATGGTGTCGCCCGCGACGAAGCCCGGCGAGATCGAGTCCGAGGGGCTCGCGCCGGATAGCGCCGTCGCGCCGGTCACGGGGGCCGGCGGCGCCGCCTGGTTGTTGACGGGCGTGCCGATCGCAGAGCTCGCGGTGTTGAAGAAATTGTCGCCGGCGACGACCGCGGATGCCGCCACCAGCGAGGTGTTGGCGAGCTTCTGAATCGCGGTGTTCAGCGCGGTGTTGAGGTTCGCGGCGGTGTTGTTCGGGTTGACGGGGGTGCTTGCATCGATCGCGAAGCTGCCGAGCGGCGTCGGCGTGGCCGAGGACGCGGTCAGGTCGATCTGCTCCGTCGTCCCGTCCGGCAGCGTGAACTGAACGCTCAGCTTGTCGCCGTTGTTCGGATTGACGCCGTTGAGATCGACCGAGAACGACACCGGCGAGCCGCTCGGGCCGGTGACGGTCGCGCCTGTCAGCGTCGAGGACACCGCTTTGATCTTGAGCCCGAACGGCGACCCGGCGACGTCCTCGGACACCTGCATGGAGCTTGGCGTCGGCTGCGTCTGCACCAGCCGCGCCATGCCGTTGGCCCCTAAATCGGCGGCCTGGCGCTCCGCCATGACGGTCTTGAAGCCGGCCTGCGTCGTGGTGCCGTTGATGATGTCGCCGGCATCCGCGACCGACTGGGTGTTGACGGCCGTTCCGGAGAACAGATAGCGGCTGCCGGTCTGCGTGTTGAGGACGCCGACCATCGAGCCGAACTGGGCGGCGGCGGTGTTCTGCGCGACGGTCTGGCCGTTGACGTTGAGGTCCTGCGCGGTAGAGGCCGAGCCGGTCTGCACCGTGCTGCGGATCTTCGTCAGCGACTGCAGCGCCGTGTTGGCGAGATTGATGCTGACGTTGACGTTGGTGATCGTGTCGGTATAGGCGGCGATGTTGGAGAGCTGCGCGCGCCCGGCGATCGCAAAGCCCTCGTTGGTGCCCATGCCGGAATAGTTCTGCGACAGCTTGCCGGTCGAAAGCTGCGTCGACAGGTCGGTGAGCTGCTGATTGATGTTGCGGATCTGCGCGCCGAGAACCGACGAGGAGTAGTTGATGCTGCTGATCGACATCTTTCAGAGCCCTGTTACCGGTTACACTTGAGCCTGGAGCAACGTGTTCATCATGCTCTGCACCACCGACATGACGTGGGCGTTGGCGGCATAGGCATTCTGAAGCTGGATCAGGCTCGACATCTCCGTGTCCAGATTGACTTTGGCGGTCGAGTCGAACTTCGCCTGGAGCGTCGAGACCACCACGCCCTGGCCCTGCTGGAGCTGGGTCGCCTGCGTCGCGGCGTTGGCCTGGACGCTCAGGAACTGCTGGAGGTAGTTCGAGACGCTGCCGGTGAAGGGCTGGCTCGCCGAGCCGAGGCCGCTCTGCGGCGAATAGGAGAACACCGCACTGGTGAGCTGCGAATAGAGATAGTCCGAACGTGTGGTGTCGCCCAAGGGCGTCACCGGCGAGGTGTTGTAGACCGACAGCCGGGTCGGATCGGAAACCAGCTGGGTGTTCACGGCGATGCGCCCGGCGAGGCCGGTCATTTGCGAGCCTGACGCCGTGATCGCGCCGGTATAGAGCGCCTGCCCGCCATCGGTGAACAGCGGCAGCTGCGGATTGCCCGAGATGAGCGACGAGATCGTCTTGGTGGTCGAGGCCGAGTTGACCTTGGCAAGGCCGGTGTTGTCGTCGGTCACCCGCAACGTGGTGGCGCTCGCCGGTGACGGGGCGGCGGAGAAAGACAGATGCGAGCCCGACAGCGCGGTGTTCAGCGCGGAGGCGATCGCATTCATGCCGCTGGCGAAGTTGACCCCGATCCGCATCGGGTTGGCGTTCGTCGCGTTCTGGAGCGGCAGCGCCGCCGGGTCGGTCACGTTGACTAGCGTGATCTGGCGCTGTGTGTTGGTCGCCGTGTCGGTGTAGGTGATGTTGACGGTGTTGCCCGGCAGCGCGCCGGCAAGCTCGAGGTCGAAACCACCCGGCGGGCCGGAGACGGTGCTGCCGGCCGTGGTCTTATCGGACAGCGCGCTCGACATCGTGGCGGCGAGCTGGTCGATCTGGTTCTGCGCCTGCACCAGCGTGTCGTCCCGCAGCTTCAGATCGGCCGCGATCTGGCCCGACGAGACCACATTGTTGGCGACGACGTCGACCTTCGAGCCGTTCGGCAGCACGATGTTTAACGCGCCGACGCCGGACTTGGCCGGATCGGTGTTGTACAGCGACGTCGCCGAAAGCGCGCCTGCGGAAGCGAAGGTGAATTGCGAGGCGAGCCCAGCACCGACCAGCTGGATGCCGGTCGTGGTGTAGATGTTGGCCTGGTTCGAACCGTCGGTGGTGACGCGGACGTCGACATATTTCGACAGCGTGTTGATGGCCTGGTCGCGCTGGTCCATCAGCGTCGCGGCCGAAGGGTCGTTGGCCGACAGGCCCTGCAGCTTGGTGTTGATGTCGGCGACCTTCTGCATCGCAGCGTTGGCGGCTGCTGCCGAGGTGCCGAGGTCCTGTTCGACGTTGGAGCGCAGCGACTGGATGCCCTTGGTGGCGACATTGAGCTGCGTCGCGAGCGCCTGCGCGGCGCCCAGCGCAACGGTTTGCGCAGAGGACGCGCCCGAGCTGGTCGACAGCGCCTGCAGCGCCGTGGTGAACCTGTTCAACGCGGTTTCGAGCGTGCCGCTGTTACCTGGCGTGCCATAGACAGTCTGAAGCTGCTTCAGGATGTTGGCCATCTGGTCGGCGTAACCGCTACCGCCGGTCTCGGTCCGCAGCTGGTTCAGCACGAAGGCGTCGAGCTCCCGGCTGACGCCGGTCGTCATCGCCGTCGAGCCAAACTCGCCGGTGGTGACCTCGATCTGGTTCGGCGTCTGGACGACGTAACCCGGCGTCTGCACATTGGCGACGTTCGAGGAGACGATCGAGAGCGCAGCCTGGTTGGCACGCAGACCGCTCATCGCACTGGCGAGGGCTGAACTCAAACCCATGTCACTGACCCGCCTTTGGTTACGTCATGCGCCGATCAGCGCAACACGTTGAGGAGATCCTGCACCATCGAATTCGCCGTCGTGATCACCTTGGTGTTGGCCGAATAGGCCTGCTGGGTCACGATCAGCTTGGTGAATTCATCGGCGATGTCGGTGTTGGAGCCTTCCAGCGACGAGCCGCTGATGGTGCCCGAGGCGCCGTCGATCGCAGGCCCCGACTGCTCGGTTGCCGCGTAAGCGCCGCCGTCGAGCGCCTTCAGGTAATTGGTGCCGTTGAAGTGCGACAACGAGACCTGCGCGAGGTCGAGGTTCTGGCCGTTGGAGAAGGTGCCGACCACGAGGCCGTTGTTGTTGACGGCGACTGAGCGGAGCTGGCCCGCGGCGTAGCCGTTCTGGGTGATGGTGTTGATGGTCACCGCGCCGCTGGTGCTGGCATATTGCGTCAGGCCGCCCTGGGAGATGTTGAAGGCCACCGAGCCGAGCGACTGGCCTCCGACGCTGACATTGTTGATGGTGATGCCCGAGCCGCTCGGCGAGGTCAGCGAGCCGTCGGCGGCGAATGTGAAGGCCTGCCCGGTGTTGACCCAACCGACCGTGGTGCCGGTCGCATTCGGGTCGGTCTGGTAGAACAGGTTCCAGGTGTCGGAATGGCCGGTGCCCAGCGAAGCACTGTCGGTCTTGGCCCAACGCAGCTGCAGGTTCACCGGCGTGCCGGCGGCGTTGTAGGCGGTGACCGCACCGCCACTGATCGATTCCTTCGTGAACGTGGCGATGTCGTTGCCGATCACACCGCCGGTGCCGGCCGTGCCGCCGCCGCCGCGGTTTTTCGTGATGGTCGAGGTGAAGCCGAGCGCGGCGAAGGCGCTGCTATTGTTGCTGGTCACCGTCAAGGTGGGATTGGCGATACCGGTATTCAGGGTGATCACGCCGCCGCTGATCGAAGAGCCGCTCGCACCGCTGAGCTGGTCGATCTGGTTGAGCAGGGTCGAGATGTCGTCGGTGATGTTGATCTGGTTCGGAGCGACGGCACCGGAGTTTACGAAGGTGATCGTATTGGCCGGTCCCGTGCCGTTGACCTGGATCGTATTGCCGGCCACGAAGGGCGTCGAGAGGACTTCCGGTCCGCCGGCCGTGGCGGAGCCGCCGAGTCGTGTGGCACCCGTAATGGCCGGGGTGGACAGCACATTACCGCCGCGCGTCACGCTGCTGACGCCGAGAAGGCTTGCCGCCGTGCCGCTAATCGTCACGTCGGCTGTGGTGCTGGTCGTGATCTGGATGTTGCCGCCGGCGGTCATTGTCGCGGTGGCGGGGGCGCCGCCGGCGCCCACGACGATCGCATTCAGGATGTCCGACATCTTTGCGCCGGTCGGCGAGAGCAGGCCGATCGTGGTGACGCTGCCGACCGTCGAGGCGCCGGAAACGGTGGCGTCGAAGTTGATGGTCTGGCCGTTGACCGTCAGCGACTTGCCGGCCAGGTTGGTGAGAAGGCTGGTGTTGAGATGCGGGGATACGGCGGAGTCCAGAGACGTGTTGCTGGTTGCCGCCGCAGAAGCGCTGTCCAGCAGCGCCACGGAGCCAGTCGCGGTCGTTGCCGTGTAGGCCGAGCGCAGGTTGCCGGTGGCGGCTGCCCCGGAAATCGTCGCATTGGTATAGGGCGGCGGCGGCGTGCCGATGATCAGCGGGTTGGCGGCGAAATCGGACGGGTTCAGACCGCCGGCCGCGAGCAGCGTGCCGCTCGCCGCGGTCGAGCTCGCCGCCGTGTTCGGCACGCTCGGCAGGTTCGCCGCGTACTGGATCGCGGTGGTCGCCTGCGCCGGGATAAAGTTGTTCTGGAATTTCAGGACCGTCGCCACATTGCCGGTCGGGTTGCCGGTCTTGGGGTCGACCGTGGTTCCCATCAGATAGTAGCCGGCGCCGTTGACGAGGTTGCCGTTGGCATTGAGCTGGAAGTCGCCGCGGCGGGTGTAATAGGTGACGCCGTTGAACACCGGAACGTTGTCGACGACGCCGGTCGCCTTCTGGATCGAGAAGAAGCCGTCGCCGGTGATCGCCATGTTGGTTGCCACGCTGGAGGACGAGATCGTGCCCTGCGTGGTGATGGTAGCCTTGGCGTTGGCCGTCACGCCGCCCGCGACCTGCTTGCTCGGGACCGAGGAGTCGGGGATGAGGTCGACGAAGCTGGTCCCGATGCCTTTGTAACCGGTGGTGGATGAGTTCGCGATGTTGCCGGAAATGTTCTGCAGCGCGTAGGACTGCGCCTGCAGGCCACCCACCGAGGTGTTCATTGCATCGAAGATACCCATAACTTTGTCTCCAAATCCGATCTCGGCGGCCGGTCGACCATGGCCGCAATCGGATGAGACAGTCGCAAGGGCTATGCCAATGCAGGTATCTTCACAAAATCAATGACTTAAAGAAAAAGCCCCGGCCTGGCGACCGGGGCACATTTGCCGGGACCGGCAACAATTGCCGGGACTTCCTTACGTCGCCGATGCCGCCGCGGGGTGGAACACCAGCCCGAAACCGTCGATGCAATAGCGCAATCCGGTCGGCTTCGGGCCGTCGTCGAAGACATGGCCGAGATGGCCGCCGCAGCGCCGGCAATGCACCTCGGTGCGCACCATGCCGAAGGTGCGGTCCTCGGTCTTGCCGACATTGCCCTCGATCGGCGCATAGAAGCTCGGCCAGCCCGTGCCGCTCTCGAACTTGGTCTCGGATGCAAACAGTGGCAGGTCGCAGCCGGCGCAGGCGAAGATGCCCTTGCGGTGCTCCTTCAAGAGCGGGCTGGAGCCGGGCCGCTCGGTGCCGTGGTTGCGCAGGATCTCATATTGCTGTGGCGTGAGCTGGGCACGCCACTCGGCCTCGGTCTTCGTGATCTCGAACTTTTCCGCGGCCTTCTCACCGGCCTCGGCAGGTGTTCCTCTCAGCCAGCGGAAGGCGGAAAGGCCGAACAGGCCGGCGGCAGTCGTGAGCAGGATGCGGCGGTCAAACATGTCATTCTCCGTGCGCGCGAAGTCCACGCCCTGAGATACGGGCTTCTGTCAGCCGACGTTACACGTCCGGGCGGAATTTCGCTCAACTTATTGCGAGACGCGGTCGTCGTACGCGATCGGTTCCGCGGCTTCGATCGCAGGCTTCTGCGGCGGGGCCGGTCGCGGCCGGACGCCGTCCGGGGGACGACGCGGACCGGTGCCGGCGGCCCGGTTGGCTTCAGCGAGGCGCGCCTCGCGTTTCCTGTCCTTGACCCTGGCACGCTCGCGATAGCGGGCGAGCGAGCCTGCCGCGGCGGAACTCGCCCTGCTCCAGATGCCGACCAGCTGGCCCGCGACGCGCCCCGTGGCACCGCCCGCCCAGACCAGCTCGAACGGCGAGAACAGCTTCCAGCGCTCATCGCCCCACAAGATGCTGCGCGCGATCATCTGTCCGGCCATGGCCGAGGTGTTCATGCCCTGGCGGCCGAACCCGCTCGCCACCCACAGGCCTTTGCGCAGCAGACCGATCTGCGGCATGCCGTGCACTGTGTGGCCGGTGGCGCCGCCGAACATCTCGGTGATCTCGACATTGCCGAGTTGGGGAAAGATCGTACGGATCCGCCGCCTGACGGCGCCCGCGAAGCGCTGCGGACGCGCCGCCCAGGTGGTCTCCGGGCTTTCCCACATCAGCCGCTCGCCATCGACGATCCGGAAATGGTCGACGCCGTCGGAATCCATCACCGATCCCTTGAAGGCGATGATCTCGTGCACGCGCTCGCCGAGCGGCGCGGTGATGCCGGCATAGCGCCAGACCGGCAGGAGCGTTTCCGACAGGCGCTTCAAGGGCGCGCCGAGATGGATGTTGCCCGCGAGCACGATGTGGGTCGCGCGCAGCCGCGCCGTGGGCGTGACGATGCGCTTGCGGATGCCGGAATGGTCGATGCTGACCACCGGCGTATCCTCGAAGATGCGGGCGCCGGCCCGCCGCGCCAGTGCCGCAAGGCCGTGCACATATTTGCGGCCATCGACCTGGAACGCTTTGGGATAGTACACGCCGTGAAAGTAACGCTCGGTCTTGAGCACCTCGCGAACGCGATCGACCTGCCAACCCTCGACCTCGGTGTCGAAATCCTCGTTCAGCATCTGCAACCGGCTGATCAGCCGGTCGCCGGCGTCGACGTTGGAGACCTCCAGCACGCCATCGCGAAGGCCGATGCCCGGCATGTTCTCTTCCGTGGCGTTGGCACGGACGAACTCGGCGCCCTCCTTCGACAGCGCCCACAATTCGCGCGCGTCCTCGAAACCGATGCGCTCGATCAGGTCGGTGAGCGGCAGCGCGAAACCCGGCATCACGGTGCCGAGCTGGTTGCCGGAGGCATTCCAGCCGATATGGCGGCCCTCGAGCACCGCGACACTGGCCCCGAGCCGGGCCGCTTCCAGCGCGATGGAAAGCCCGGCAAGCCCCGCTCCGATCACACAAATGTCGGCATCGACATCGAACGACAGCCGCGTGCGGTCGCGAAAGCCGGCTTCTTCCTGGGACACGGTTGTGAAAGTCTCGCTCATGGCGTTTCTTAAGATACCCACTGGGCGCTTGTCACCTTGTCCTCAACCGGCGCCTGTAGATTATCCTGGATGCGTAACGATTCGAGAATGCCATGCGCCGTTTGATGCTGCTGCGTCACGCCAAGACCGAGACCGACGCACCGAGCGGCCGTGACCGGGACCGCCGGCTCGACGACCGCGGCCATGGGGATGCCGCGCAGATGGGCGACTGGATCGCCTCCCATCCACCGTTCCCCGATACCGTGCTGGTGTCGCATGCCGTGCGGGCCCGGCAGACCTGGGACATCGCCTGGAAGGCGATGAAGGAGCGCGTCCCAGCGCCGCAGGTCGAGGTCCTGCCGGAACTCTATGGCGCCGATCCCGCGCAGATCCTGGATTCCATTCGCACTGCAACTGCCCCGGCCAATCCGAAGCGATTGCTGCTGATCGGCCACAATCCCGGCATGCATGAGGTCGCCCTGATGCTGATCGGCAGCGGCGATCCTGATGGCGCCAAGGCGCTCGCCCACAATCTGCCCACGGCGGGGCTTGCGATCTTCGACTTTGACGTCAAGGATTGGGGTGACGTGGCCTACCGCCGCGGCAAGCTGGTGCTGTTCGTCAGCCCCAAGCTGCTTCGATCGGGTTGATCGCGCGACGTGCCGGCAAGACGTGCTGACCGAAAGATTTGGAGGCGCAGATGTTCAAGTCCATCCTCGTGCCCATCGACCTCGCCGACACCGATCTCGCCAAGCCGGCGATCGCGACCGCGGCGACGTTGTCGCAGACCTGGAGCGGCACGGTGCGCCTGCTCAACGTGCTGCCGATGACCCCGGTGATGCTGGCCGAATACGTGCCGGCCGATTTCGACGAGCAACAGCGCCAGACCTCGGAAGAAGCCCTCGCCATCGTCGCGCGCGAATCCGGCATCGAGCCTTCCCGCATATCGAGCGTAGTGCGCCAGGGCGGCATCTATCACGAGATCCTGGAGGAAGCCGCGCACATGAAGGCCGACCTGATCGTCATGACCTCGCACCGGCCGGCGATGCGCACCTACTTCCTCGGTTCCAACGCCGGACACGTCGTGCGCTACGCCAAATGCTCGGTGCTGGTGGTGAGGCACTGAGGGTTCATTCGTAGCCCGGCTGGAGCGCAGCGCAATCCGGGGCAATTGTATCCGCGGATACGATCCCGGATTACGCTACGCTCCATCCGGGCTACGAGGCCTTGCGTTGCCCGACGGGCAAAACACACGAGCGGTGGGTCAACGCGCCGCGGCGAAAATATTCCGCTTACCGAACTTCGGAAATGACGCATATTCGCCGCAACCCGGCCCCAGGAAGAGGGGCGCATCGCGATCGTCACGTACGCGGGCCGGGCGGCGGTGGACGTGGGTCACACCGGCGCGAAGGGTTTTGCAGGGCGGGCAACCGTGAGCGAAGACCTCGCGCCAACGACAGGTGTGGTTCGCGTACGGCAAAATCGTGTGGTCCTGGCGCCCGGGGTCTCTGCGCCAAGTGTTGCGGTGGTGTGGCGGCCCGACCGGGCACGCGCATCAGTCATCCGCAAGGCGACGGGGGCAATAGTGCATCGCTCCCCGGGGAGAGCGCGACATAAGCCGTAAAACCACTGCGCAGGGAAGGCCGGGATGTCCTGGCTTCACCTGTATGCCGCTGTGCAAATTTTTCTCACTGCAAACCTCGCACAGTGGACCGCGGGTGCCAGCCGGCTCCCGGCCTTCCCTGCGCCCTTGTGTCCCCAAAACTGCCAGAATGTGGCAACGGGCGGTTGGATCAGAACCGCCCGTTGCCGGAACTGAGCCCGTTGNGCCCAAAGGCGAGAGAGCCTGCTAACAGAGCAAGGGACAGCTCCGGTGTCTTCCTCAACCCGAACAGTTGCAAGGGCTGCGAGCCCGTACCAGGCAAGGAAGGGAGTGGATGATGACACAAGACGATCTGGTTGTCGTCGGCATCGATGTCGCCAAAGACAAGATTGATGCGTGCATTCGGACCGTAACGGAGCGGAAGACTTGCCCAGCAACCGCGGCGGGGCGACGGAGCTTGATCGCATGGCTTCGCAAGCATCGGGTCAGCAAGGCAGTGATGGAGGCAAG
>NZ_AXAZ01000104.1 GCF_000473065.1 Bradyrhizobium sp. WSM1743 | reverse complement strand
TCTCCCGACCTCAGCACCTTCCGAACCGTGTTCCGAGACACCTTCAGGTCGCGGGCGATCTCCTTGATCGTCTTACCCTTGATGAAGTGCTCGCGCCGTATCCGCCCAATCGTCTCCACGACCAGCATCCCCAACCACCTGCTTCATTCCAAAGCAGGCAGCGCAACAGACCTATCTGTAGGGGGTCAATTTTGGACGCCGATCCCCCGGCTTAGGGGGTCAATATTGCAAGCCGAATGACACCAGTATCTCGAGCCGATTTCGTCGGCGACGCTTGCCAGCGGAATCCACGGGTTGATAGCGACCCAGAGCGCATGCAGAGCCTTTGTCGATGATTTGGTATCGAACTCGGCGGATCAGTCGGCCTGTCGTGAGTTCAACCGAACCACACTCGATTTCGTGCTTGGCCACGCGGGACCAGATATTATTGTCCTTGCCAGCAACTGGTCTAATGCAACGGAGATCTCGGTTCTGGTCGATCGGCTTCTTTCCTCTGGCAAGGCCGTCATTCTGATCACGCCGCTGCTAAACGTCGGCTTCGACGTGCCACAGAAGTGGCTCGAAAACCAATTGCGCGCCGGCAGGGCAATCCCAGAGTGGAAGGTCGAGGCCAATCCGAGCCTAACAAACAGCAGACTACGACAGGAGCTTGCCCAACTCCTAAGTAGGTATCGAGATAGCCCTCGGCTGATTACCGTGGATCCCCAGTCCGTGGTCTGTGAGCAAGGTTACTGCTATCTCGTTCGGCATGGACAAGCCAATTTTCGCGACACGGCCCACATATCCAACGTCAATGCGAGCCAATACCGCGGCCTGTTTGACGCGGCCTTTGCAATGGCCCTCAAAGCTCTAGATAAACAGCAAGCACGGTAGGTCTACCCGATTGCGTCTGGCGTCAAGTGCGACAGACTTTCGGTGAGCATCTTTATTCCGAATTGATATCTGGTAGTGGGGGCGTGACATGCTGACGTTGGAAGCCGAGGCCTTGCCTCGGGAAGCTTGGCAGTGGTTCGGAATAGGGCTTGGGGCGGCATTCGTCATTACGATTGGCTTGATCGTCTTGTTTTTCTGGTACAGCGCCTATCACGCCGAAGACGAGAGCGAAGCGCTGGATCTCGGCTTTCTTGGGCTGATCTTACTCCTAGTGACGATATTTTACCTGGTCGCCTTTTCGTTCCTCGTCGCGGCCTCAGCCAAGGGGCTGGACGTCAAATTGCTCGTCGCGGCTGTAGACGTTTTCGTTCTGCTCGGGAGTAAGCTGCTCGCTCCAGCGTTCTTAAAGTACCTCAGCGCAGAGCCCATCCAGGAGGATGACTAAGAGAAAAGGCGGTGCCACGCCCAGCGGGTAGTTAAACCGTAGATGCGATCGACATCGCCGACCGCGGGGACTTGTATGATTCGAAGGATTTCACTTTTTCATGCAAAGCCCGACGGTCGGTGAGGTCCCACACTTCGCGCCGTCCGCGGTTCCTCCACTTGGACAAAACACGGAGACCAGTGTTTCGCTGCCATCGCAATTCACGGCGCCATCGGCCTGCACCGCGCGAATATTGGGGTCGCCCTTGTCCCCCTTGTCGCCTTTCGGTCCTTGCGGGCCCTGAGGGCCTTGCGCACCAGCTGCTCCCTGAGGACCAGGAACGCCCTGAATACCTTGGGCGCCTTGCGGGCCGGCCGGGCCTTGCGGTCCAGGGTCACCTTTCGGCCCGGGTTCTCTGCCACATGCTGCAAGTGCGAGAACGGCAGTAATTGCGACCACCGTAATCATTTTTTGCATTGCGACCTCCCAATAATCGAGACCATTAAACTGGTCACCGGAGAAAGCCGCAATAGAGAAGCCCCCCAGCGTGAACCGGAGGGCCTCTCGTCCACCGACGCGCTCTGCGGCGTCAAGCCTCGGCTCGGCGGCGGCTCGTTTTCAGAAAATGTCGCCCCCGTCGCAGCATCCGGGCATTACCGGGGATGAGTCTATCCGGCGCTGCAGCATCTCCACACCCACGAGGCGCAGTAGCGCGCGCGAAGGATGAGGCCCAAGGGATTGATAATTTGCGAGGTGCTTACGATGCGGCTTTGATAGCGGTATGCGACCTCAAAAGATCACCTTCGGCCAGATGCGCGCGATGGACGTACGCGGCGTGCTGGTCTACTGCGCCGACTATCGCTGCGGCCATAGTGTTGCCCTGAGCGCGGATTGCTGGCCTGATGACGTGCGGCCATCAGACCTTGAGTCGCGGTTCATTTGCAAAGCATGTGGCAGTCGCGGCGCTGATATCCGGCCGGACTTCAACTGGAATAAACCTGCGGTCCCCGCTATGGGTTTCAGATGAGACTCACCGCCGAACGCCCCTATGCCCTCCCGGAAATCGCCGCGCGCAAACTGGTCGAACTCGCCGCCAGCATCGAGCCGGTACAGGACGGCCGCATCCACATTGAAAAGATCAACGCGCCGTTTCTCTACACCCTTCAGGCCACTGGGAGCGAGTTCGGCGCAGGCATCAAGTATGCGGTCGAGCGCGGCTGGCTCGAGCTGCACGAGAGCGGGACCTATGTGCGGCTACTGACAGCAGGCAAGGATTGCATGTCCTAGGAACCAGCGCGCAGCATCTCCATTGTTCGGCTGCCGGCACAACGGTCCCAGCGCCCTCATAGTCGGCGTCGCGCCATGCCGAACGGGGAGCGCAGCCGAAAATGGCGGCGGTGACGGCAGCCCCAACGGGAAGCCTAAATAAGGATCGCTGAGAGTTCGCGAGACGGCAGGCTGGGAACGCTTTGCCGATTGCCGAGTTTTCCCCATGCCTTTTCCCCCAGGCAACCTCGACGGCCCCAGCTCCAGCGCTCCATTGCCGCTAGGAGCTGAGGCCAATTTTGTTCGGCAGTCGAGGAATTAGGACACTCAGATTTCGAAGAGCTTTACTTCTGGGTGTTCCGCCTATGAATACACGCAGAGCGAACAAAACAGGGCCGATTATAGTCACAATCTGTTCTCCGTCGGAGAACGGCATCAGCCACGTGATCCCCCAGCAGCTTATGAAAGCGGCCTCAGCTGGGCCTGAGGCCGTTGGGGTCTGCTCCGGATCAGGGGGGCGTTGGGGACGCCGGAGCAAGGAAGAAATTCGCCAGATTGCCACTTGTTCCTGGCTCGTAAACGCCGCGGAAAAACTTATCTTCGGCCCATGCGTATGGCGTACGAGCTCTGCCTGGCAACGGCCGGCAGGCAGGTCCCGTCAGGACCGGACTGGATTCATGAGGTAAAGCACGACGGCTACCGGATGCTGGTCGTCCGGGAGGACAAGAGCGTGCGCCTGCTCTCGCGCAACGGCAGCGACTGGACGAGGCGCTATCCCTGGATTGCCGAGGCGGCGCTGAAGAACCGGCAGAAGCATTTCGTCATAGACGGCGAGGCCGTGATCCTCGGCGTCGACGGCATCTCCGACTTCAACGCGCTGCACTCGCGCAAGTACGACGGTGAGGTCCAGCTTTACGCCTTCGACATCCTCGCATTGGGCGGTGACGATCTGCGCTCCCTCCCATTGCACCTGCGCAAGATGAACCTGGAGAGGCTTCTGGTGCGCCGGCCGGACGGCATCACCGTTGCACCACTCGAGCGCTGGGAGATCGGCCCCTATCTATTCCGGGCCGCCTGCCGCATGGGCCTCGAGGGGCTTGTCTCGAAGCATCGCGATCGGCCATACCGCGGCGGCCGACAGAAGTTCTGGATCAAGGTGAAAAACCGTAGCCATCCAGCGATGGCGCGCGAGCTATAAAGGAACTCTCACAATAAGCGCGACGTTTACCGTCATGGCCCTGAAGCAAGTTCGAGGCTGGTTGACGAACATCGGCGTATTGGTCGCGCGTCCGGCGGCGTTCGTGGTTTTTATGGTTTACGGTGCGCTCTGGATCAGCTTCGGCAACGGACTGGAGTGGCATTCACTGGCTACGCTCGCAACTTGGGGAATGACCCTGTTGATCCAGCGCGCCGAAAATCGCGACACGCAGGCCATTCACGCCAAGCTGGACGAGCTATTGAAGGTTCATGGCGAAGCCAGGAACTCGCTCATGACGGTCGACGAAAAGGACGCAGAGGAAGTCGAGCGGGAACGGGCAAAGGTCCGTGCGTCGCGCTAGAGCTAACGTGGAACGTCTCACTCGCAGAACTCAGGTCAGCCTTTGGCCGAAGGCGGGCCACATTGGCAGGCTCTCGACCGAGCGCCGCTTATTGAGTTCTCGCTTCACGGCGCCCGGGCGAACGGCGGATGACTTGCGCAAGCCGAGACCAAAGACCGGGGGTTAGCGAACCCACCCATGTGTTCGCCGATGCGCATACCGATCTAACCCGCTGCCCGACGAATCGATTCCCGTACCGTGCGGCCGCCGCGTTAACAGACACCCCAGATTATATTGCGCAGGTGTAGCGGCAAATCTTGCAGTTACAAATCGCGGCTCAGGCCCATTCCAGCAGTCTTGTTCTTATTGTGGCAGGAAGCAGCGTCTTGATCCGGAGCTTCAGGCCTGAAATTCGCCATGTTCCGCGAGAGGTTGGCGTCAAATTGACGTCCTGCCATTTTCAATACCGGTCCGTGGACATCGCCGGAGAGTTTCCCCGAAGCCGAAGTTATTCATTAGGTGCCGGAAGGAAAACGGCGTACCGTGCTGGCCGGCCGAGCGGATTGCTCGAGAGCTGCCTCAAAAACGGCGACCCACCGAAGTCTCCGCTTTGACCAAATAGCAGCCCAGTGCCGTCGGTAGGCACACATGAATCCGAAAATTGATGTTCCAACTGCATCACGATGCGCTCCGGCAGTGCCCGCGTGCGTTCGGCGAGCAATTCGGAGCAAGAAGGGAGAATACCGTGACAATGAGCATTGCAGTTGTTCTTAGCGCTTTGTCACCCGGAGAGAAAAAGTGGGCGAAATACGCTTACGTCACCCTCACCACGTGGCTCGCCCGCTCCGCTCTCATTAAGGTGGCTCACATCTTTGAACGGACCGGACTTGCCATGGTGGGGGGCGCAGGCGGCTTGTACGTGGCCATAGGACTGATGCGCATGCAGACCGAGTTGTTTCGAAACGAATGGATGGTCTTGTTGATGATGCTTTACGGGGCCTTTGGCTTCTACGTGGGCATCGATCTGCCTTACCGTCTTGCGCAGAAAGTAAACTTCCCACGACCGGAAGAATGGAGCCTCGGCACCGACGCGGCGACGCTCGCCAGCGCGGCCGGAACTTTCTTTGCCGCGATTGCTGTTTTTCTGTCCGTCAGCATGATTGTCCTCGATGAGACAGGGCACGATGGATTCAGAGTTCTGGTGGGATGCTGTTGGGCGATTGGCACTTCGTTGCAAATTGCTGCCGGTGCGATAGGCCGCAGCACACTTGGAGGAGCAACATGAGTAAAGATAAATCAATGTCGCTTTGGACGCCCGAGAAGTTAAGCAGAAAAGCCAAGGAAGACGCTGAGAACGACAACTACAATCCACCACATTCATGGTGGCCCGGCCGATACAGCGTTGGTACCGAAGCCCGCGACAGGTACGATCGAGCTTTTAATCTTCATCACAGCGACAAGAACGAGTACTAGCCACCTCAGGCGGGCTCTTCCAAGTTGGCCCGCGCTGGTCTGCATCAGAGTTGCTCGGACGCCAAGTCACAATGACCGCGTCTTCTTTCACGACGCTTGTCGCCTGTTGGCGACCGAACCGACAACGAATGGGCTACCGCCATGTCGGCTCAGGGCGACCGGACGTCGCATGATGGACGTGCTGACCGCAACGTTTGCGTGCATCCACAGTCCGCGCCGGTTGGCCTCTCGGTTAGGAACTGAAAGGACCGGCAGCCGTTGGCCAACATCACCGCCCGATCCTCTGCTGTTATCGGTGACTGAGAGCCCGTGTGCTCCCGCCTTAAGTTCAGCGGTGAGCCGATGTGTGAAAAGTGCAAAGAGCTAAACGAGACAATCGCGCACTACTGGCAGCTGGCAGCCTTCCCCTTCGATCCCCTCACCGTGGAACGTATTACCGGCGTGATCTGCGACCTGCAGCGGGAACGGGACGCAATGCATCCCACCGTTCTGCCGTCGTCAGAACTAGGCCGCTGACAGCCATTTCGCCGGGTTCCTGTGTGCATTTTTCGATATCGCTACGCGCAATCTAAGCCTAGGGTGTCATCCATCACCGCCCGATCCGTGGCATCTATCGGTGACTGAGAGCATTGCGCTCCCGCCTCAATCCAAAAGAAGGCGGTCAGATGTCCGATCCCGGCAAATTCAACATTCGTGAGTGGCTCGTACCACCGATATTGGTGCCGATCTTCCTTGTACTGCTGATCGCGGTCGTGGCCGTTCTATAGCGGTAGGTTCCCTCAATCGCGGCCGAGTACCCCAGCCCCAAGCCGAGACAGGAGACAGAAATGGCAAACACAGCAATCATCAGGGATGCCTATGGGGTCCCGGCAATTTTTGTTGGTTCGAAAACAGGACGGAACGATGCGCCCTTTGTTTTCGTCAGGGTCGGAGATGAGGAGCGCCGGATGCGCTGGTCCGAATGGGATGCTCTTCCGGCCTGGGCCGGCGAGCGGCCCTCTTGGGCAAGTAAAATTAAATAGAGGGGATGTTCAGCATGACGATGGCCCGAACACGGACATGGACGGCGGCGCTTTTCCTGGCATCAGTATTCGGTGCAGCCACGCCAGCCGCTTTCGCCGCGGACCCGAACTGCCGTGCGATCGAAAGCGCCAGCGCGCGCCTCTCCTGTTACGACGCTGCGTATCCTCCAAAAACGAGGAAGCCCGCCGAGACCGGTACCGATTCATCGTCAGGCTACAAGGACCCATTCCTTGCGGAAGAAGCCCGAACCGCCGCAAAGCTGAAGAATATTTGTCGCGGTTGCTAAGTTTCACGGCTGCGCCGGTGTGTTCCGAACAGCTCCGATTCAGAGGGCCAGTAGAATGACGAAAGAGGATGCCAAAGGTCGTCGAGTGGGCCGCCAGCGAAAGCGTGCTCTTCACCTGGCTGGCACTGTGATAGATGAAAGAGCAGACGCCTCCGCGAGCTCCAAGGTGCAATCGACGAGAAAGCAGCGTCTGCTTGAAGGGCCTGCGGAATTTCGAGCGGATCGCGTTGATCGTTCTAACAAGATCTCGAGCGACGATGAGTGATCCAGCCGGCGGCCGCCGGGGCAGTTTGCAAAGAGGTTGCGAGGAAACGAAACAAAGCGCTCGCTATGTCGCAGATAAAGGCGCACTGTCCCACGGCCACCGAGCGGCCCGTAGCATCTATCGGTGGTGTGAACGCAGTTTGCGCTCCCGCTCAACGCCACAGTGGAGCACCAAGCATGTCGCCCCGACGTATCCTGGAACAATCGACGTTCGAGTACCGTCTCGCGCAAGAGGCGATTAATTTGCGCCAACAGGCCAGCGGGATGCCCCCTGGCATCCGCCGCACCGAGCTCTTGCGAAAGGCCCGGCAGATCGATGTTGCCGGAGAGCTCAACAAGTGGTTGACCTCGCCAGGACTACAAGCGCCAACTTGAATTTAGGTCTCGTTCTTGTCCGACGTGGTGAACTTCAGCGCGTCCCGTGGAGACCAATCTTTATCGGGATTTTACTCTCACCCTCCCGGGGCTGGTAAGCCGCCGCCTGCGCTTTTATTTAAGCGGGCGGCGCTTTTGCTTGAGCTGTTCGTCAGGCCCGGATCTCGAGGACTACTCAGCAGGCGGCGCTGAGAAGCGGGGATATCACTCGCTATCGCTGCCCTTCGACTGCCGCACGCCCGGAGAGTTTGCCCAGATCACAGCCGTATCGATCTGTAGCGCCTTTCTCAAGGCAGCGTCACGGAGCAATCCCTCGGGCAGGAGCTTTGCCTCCTCTCGTAGAGTTTGCGCCTCTCTTATGAGACGCTCCTCAAGTGTTGCTGCCTGTTGAAGATGACCCTGGGACGGCATGGCAAGCTCCTTTTCCTAGAGGAAGGCGGGAGCGCACCGGGCGTTCTCATCACAGTCAAAAGCCTCGATCCGCACTGTGACACCCAATCCTTATCCGAAAGCAGCCGGAATGCGAGTCATTAACCGCTTGATTTGCTTTGGACAAGGTCGTTTACGACGTGCTAGCGTTTTATATCACCGCACGGTCCGCGGCATCTATCGGTGACGGAGAGCCGAATGCTCCCGCTTCGTACAGACTGGAGATGATGGTGCAAAACGGCGCCGGACCTTTCTCAGAGACTGAACTGACGATCATGGAGCGCTACAAGCGCGCCGCGGTCGAGGACATGGATGGTCCCGAGATCCTCAACGTGCTTGAAGAAATCGAGGACGAGATCAGAAGACGGACCGCCCTCGAGGGAGCGACCGATCGAGAATAGATCAGACTCGTCTCTCGGCCTGTGCTATCGAAGCCAATGAGAGCAATTTCAGTTACATGTTTGGTCCTGATCTGGGCCACCTCGGCAGCGGCCCAAACGGCCGCGCGACAGCAGCCTCAGCACGGCATGGTTTCGCGGCAGGCTACTACAGGAATGACAATGAGCTTCTCGTTTCTAAGCTCAAGGCCCTGCGTTAGCCTCTTCGATAATCCAGAAATCCGACTTAAGGACGTTCCGCAAGGAGCGGCTTCCATCCTCGTGCAGCTTACCCAAGCTGATCAAGAATACGGCGGCCAGGAAGTTCCCCTGCCAAAGAACGGCATCCTTCCGGCTGGCGCTCTTCGCACGTTCGGGCCTTGCAACCCCGGTGTCTACCAATACGAGGTGACGGTTAAGTCGGCTGCGGGTGAAGTACTGGGACGGGCGCGGCAATCGCGTACGTTCCCGGACGATAACGAGTCCAAAGCGCCGCCGAACTAGCTACCCTGAAAGGAGAGAACGATTGGCGCAGGTTGCCCACTAGGCCCCACTTCGTCGGCCCGAGCTGGGATTTCGTCGGCCCGAGCTGGGCCTTCGTCTTGCGTCTGATTAACAAAATTGGATGCACAACGGGATGTCCTTTGGGATGAACCGGCGTTTGCCGACCAGACACGGCAGGCCGCTCGGTCCCAGCTCGTTTTTCGATCCGGAAAAACCTCCAGGCTGGGGCCGATGTGGTCTAGTCCGCCCGCAGCCGCGGCGGCATGCTGCAGGACGAGACAATAGAGCCGGGTCCGCTGCGCGGCAGTCGCTTCGGTCGCTGGCCTAGTCGCTTGCTGTTCGAGCGCGATCTGTTGCTGTTGCGCAGCCCAGGCTTAAACAGGCCTCGCGTGTAAATATCAGGCTGACGTTCAGCAGGGCGCGCGGCTGAGGCTCGGGCCCGCATCGCGCCGTGTAGGAAGACGTAGCCGACCATGGGAGCGCCTACACCAGCCATGCAAAAGCCGCTGCGACACGCACAGCTGTACGGCTACCCGATCGAACGCGACGGCGATCTCTTTCATCCGGGAGGCGTTCAGCCGTCGTGTGGGCCCGCAATGGCGAAACGGATGGTTGAGGCGGGCTTGCTCGTCAAGATCGGAAGCCGATACGAGCTGACCCCAGAAGCGCTGCGGCAGCTGCGCTAGGATCAGGTCAGATCGGCATCCTCATCGGGTCAGCGCCCGAGCGTCCGCTCGGCCGCAAACCGTCACCATCAATACCAACCCATCTTGAAACCGAGACCAAGCCAACCAGCGAGCGCGATTAGAGCTGCGATGTTGATGTACTTCTGAGCGTTCCTGATCACTTCACCGCAATCCAAAGCGCCGCGCCGTTCGCAAGGTGGTCTGCCCGCGGCGTGATCGGCGTAATGTTGCACAATGCCTCCCTTCGGTTCTCAGCGGTAGTGACTAGGAATACACGGCGCCGGCCGTCGGAGCTGGCAATTGCGCTGCTACTAAGTGAGGTCGAAAGCAACGCTGTGATGGCCGGAGTTGTTACGGAGGCGAACCTGCCGCAAGCCCCTAAAAATTCGCGCCGATCGTCTTCTTCTGAAGATGACATCGTACGCCTCAGTTTTGTGAATATAGAGTATTGGTCGATGGCAGAGTTAAGCAGTTCAATCACGAAATGTAACCAAACTCCGTCAGGAAATCGAAGTCCGGACGGGCTGCCCATGGCACAAACCATCAATTGCGATCTGAATGCCGTTTGAACATCATCCCGCTTGACGGATTCGCATGAGCACTTTAATCCCGCGCGCGATCACGTTGGAGAGCATCAAGTGGCAAAGAAGACCAAGAGCAAGCGCAAAGAGTACACCAAGGACGATGTCAAGCTACTCAGGGCACATTCCAAAGCTCGCACGCCAGTGACCAAACTTTCTAAGCTGATGAAACGATCCGAGGGCTCGTTGAGGCAAAAGGCGCGTAGCCTTGGAGTTGGCTTAGGCCATCAGCGCTAACTCTGCACACATGGCCCGCCAGATGTGGTCCGGCGGGCCTCCACTTCCGGGCTATTCAGTTCACGCCCAGAGGCTTTCCGAAACAATCTCGACGCGCGACATGGTCCCGTCGAGATAGGCTGGCGCGTCAAGAGGCAGTGGCGTGCGAATGTCGCCGTAGGCCTTCAGGGGATTATCCTTGCTGTAAGCAGCAATAATACGCTTCGCGCAAGCCGGGACGCCAGCGCGATCGACGCGACGCTCAGATAATTCTAGAAAGATGTCGCTAACGATTATGTCCCGAGCATTTCTGGACAAGTACCGTGGGGTGAGGCTGAATAGCCATTCGTAATCGCCATCCCGCGGCACATATAGCTCGATATCATTGCGCACGAAGTCTTCCGACGTTGAAGCCAGCGAACCCTTGAAAGGCGCCACAGTGCCGGCGCTCGCAAAGCTTCGAACAGTGGCTGGATTTCTAGCTGCAAGAGCGAAACGTTCATTGATATCGGGACGCGATATCCGAAGGTTGCGCAACTGTTTGCCGGATATAATCGACCTGCTTCCGCCGACCGATCTCGTGAGATCCGTGAAGCTCATGCCAGTCAGAAGGCCTCGCTCAACATTCTGGATCATCTGCGGCGTAACGGGGGCGCCGTTGAAGGCGCGATGGCAAGCCGCACACGCCCGAAAGCCACTAACCGCGTTAATGTGAGTATTCTCCTCCGTGAGTTCGTGGCCGTATTTGCAGTGTGTCTTCCGCAATTTCCTCGAACCGATAGCGACCGCAAGCTTTGAGTTTCTGATGATGACAGGTTTGAACTTCGCTTCCCAGGCCGGATTGTTTTTGCGGTAGAGCTTCAGCCTCCAGATATCGTAGTAGCTGAGGAGCTTTCGAAGCGAGACCCCCTTGTTCAGCCACTCCTCGATTAGCTCGACGTCGTCGGCAGTAACGAAGCGCGATCCTTTGGACAGACTTAGCGGAGCCTCGATCTGAGGTGGCTCGATAACACCCGCGTCTTCAGCGAGGTATCGGCCAACTCCCCGCCATCGACGAACGCACGTTTCGCACCAGCGATGATCCCACTTTCTTGTCTCATGCATCCGGGCAATATTAGCTTCCGACAAAGGATGGCCGTTATTGCAGGTGGTACGACCTTCCACCATCCTTTTGAAGACGCCCTCAAGAATGCGCGACTTGCTATTGGCTTTCGCGAGAGCAAGGGCTTTCGCGCCCCACGCTGGATAGAGCTCGCAATGTTTGAGAAAAGCCTCTTTCGAGCAAATTGAACTAGCGCCGCCTCCTGCAAGAGTGCGGATGGCCTCGCCGGCTTCTAAACGCGCCATGAAGTTCACAGCCTCCGTCGCGTTCATTGTGAACGACGCCTCACCCGTAATCAGCGGCTGAAGGCATGCGATACAAATTCGCGGCGATCTGCTGCCAGCGCGGAAACTCGATAGCGGGAGGTTCTGTTCACATCGACGGCACTGCTTCATCATGACTGTCTCCATTTGTTGGACAGGAAGCGCGGAATGCGCGTCGAGAAGCCGAATCCTGAATCGCGGCGGCGCGTAGACGCGCTTGGCCATCAGGATTTCTCATTCAGCGCGGACAGCATTTGATTCGGCGTGACCTGCCTCGGTCTCTCTTGTGATCCACATGAGGCGCCGGGTGATGCCCCAGAGTCACTTTTCGCACGATGCCTCGGCGTCTCGCCCCGGCCACGCCCAGGCCGCGAGGGGGAGGCGGTCTTACTTTGTGCTTCTTGCCTCCATTACACGCGCCCGCTCAGCATCTTGGGGAGGAGTTCAGCTTTCTTTCGACCTAGCCACGACCGAGGGCATCCAGGAAAAGGGCCGCGGTGGGTTGGTCATATGGTGTGGCTCGCCCCCGAAGCGACCGCGTCAGTCGAGATTGAGCTTCTTTTGGAGAGCCCTGATCATGTCCTCGACGTGCCCAACAGCGAACAAGGCCCGCGCAACGCCGTCTGGTGTTAGCTCATGTTGGATGACCTCGAACACTTGGCCGTCCTCGCCGCTGCGGCGAAATTCCGTATCCCCGACGACTTCAAACACCGTCAGGGACGCAATGCGCGCCATTTGCGCGATTTCTGAGATGTCGCTCTCGAGATCAAGCGGGCTGATCGGCCTGCGTCGATCCGCGGCTATTGGCGTTGAGCTGGCCAAATCTGCGCCCTTCAGCATCATGTTCATGGCTTCTTTCCGTTCCTACGCCGCGAGCTCTTTCAGCGATTGAATCAGGTTACGGTTGGCGAAGTAGTACCAGCTTCGGCCGATCTTCTGCTTGTCGTCCTCGAGGTCGAAATAACTCTGCCGGAAACCAATCCCCTTTTCGACCTCCACGGAGTACTCCAGCAGCGCAATCACCCCGTTAAGGCTCGTCGGGACGACCGACGCAAGCTGGCATTCGGCCTCAATCTCAGCATCGGCCAAGCGGTCAAGATTTCGCTGGTAGCTTATCCATCGGGGATCATCATTTTCGATGATCTCCTCCGCGGAGTGCGTTCTACGCTTCTCTGGCGGAATAGCCTTCTCGATGCTGTCTTCCTGTTGGACGAGTGCATTGTAGGCCGCAACAGCACGTTTATGCGCATCCAGCGCGGCAAAGATAGGATCGACCTCCATCCCCAACGGTGTTGAGACGGAGAGTGCGGCGGCGCTGACGACCATGTTCATGACTGACCTCCTGGTGATTTGTGCTCCGGGCTCAGGAATGTTTGAGCCAACTGATAGTTCTGGCTGGGACCGTCCGATCTGACATGCGTCGAGCCCGCTTTCCAGATGGGATAAAGATGTTGAAAATTGTCCGGCGCCTTGGGCGCCATCAGCTACCGCGTTGCTCATGTCTTCTCTCGAATTTGAGGATTGATGGATTGACCGAGCGGTGGTCCGCCCTCGCTCAGCCGGTCGCGATGTAGGGGAAGCCTAGATTGCTTCACCTCCTTTCTGGCTTGCTGAGCGCGCCGTCACGTCAACGCGACGGCTTGAAGCTGAAATGAAAGCTTTTCCTGTGAGGTCGATTGCCTCTGCGAGCGCCACCTGCTGCCGCTCCGAAAGCCGCCCTGAATGCACGGCGCTCTGGCCTGCCGTGATCAGGTTCGAGACCGCTAGCAACTGGGTGAGCGTCGGCGCCATTGTCAGAACGCCGAGCGGCGCACGCCATCGCGGGCAGTGCCGTAGGGCATAACGAGGGTTGTTGCGACGGGCAGGCCGTGACGCTGGCGCCAAGCGCACTGCATTTCGGGGATCGTGTCGGCCACCGTGCGGACTGCCGCTCGCAGGGATCTCGGTGTGATCTCGCCCCAGGTCCGCATTGCCTCGCGAGGAGCGAGGCCCTTGAGGACCCACAGCTTCACTTCGCCGGATTCCTCGTCGATCAGGTTGCGGATAGTCAGGGTAGCTGAAGGCATGGCTCCGCCGTTCACCGGGAAGGTGTTTTTGCTCATCGGGATTGCTCTTGGGCCAGTCGAGTGATACAAAAAGGATCATGATGCATGATCCAAAAAGTGTCAAGCGGTTTCTGAGATGATTTCCATCGAACAGATAAGAGCGGCCCGTGGACTGCTCGGTTGGTCCCAAACGCAGCTGGCGGAGGCGGCAGGACGCTCGTTGCCGACGATCAAGCGCCTGGAGCGCGAGAGCGATGATGGTGCCGCCGTTTCGGAGGACGTCCGAGAAGCGGTCCAAAAGGCTCTCGAGAAGGCCGGCGTGGAGTTCATTCCGGAAAATGGGGGAGGGGCAGGGGTCCGGCTAAAAAAGAGAGGAAAGCGAACCTCGCCACTGTAGGCATCCGCCGCGATGGAAATGCTCAGTGCGAGATTACAGCGCGGATTCTTGCCGTAACGGTTGGTTGCAAGAGTTTGTTGGCTGGACCCGTTTTTCCATCGGTTCGGAAGGGTGAACATGGTGAGAGGCCGGGCCAACAGGCCAAACCCGATATGAAATCGCGTCTAACCCCAACATTGAGGAGCTAAACCGAAATGCTTTCCACTGGGAATCAACTCAAGGCGGCTCGAGCACTTGCCGGGCTTAATCAGGCAGAATTGGCGAAAGCAGCGGGCGTCAACGTGACGACCATTTCAGCTATGGAAGGCAAGGGCGCCGCGGACCTGACAAGCTCGGTTGAGACCGTGCGCCAGATCATGCGGGCGCTGGCTGCGAACGGCGTCGAATGTTTCGACGGCGGCCGGCCAGGCGTACGGATGGTGGAGGCGATGGCTACGCCGGCCAGCACGCACGCATGATTCCCGCAGCGAGCTCTAACAGCTTGGCGCGCCGCGGCTTTGGGGTCGGAGTAGGGCCGTTTCTTAGTCAGATTCATCGATGTCCCACCGCCAAGAGCGATGTGATGTCCGCAATGGCAATAGACTAGGACGCGTACTCATCAATCCGTCATGTCAGCTCTACCACCTGAAACAGGACATCGCCGGGTGACCACGGCACGTCGGTTCTGGGCCAAATCCGGACTGATGCGGCACAGCAAATTGGCTCGAGCGCTTCGACCACGGCATCTCTCACGGTAAGATCAAGGTTTCGATCACCATCAGATGTTCACCAAGCTCCACTGGCCCAAAGGTCTTCCGCGTTGGTGGAATCAGATCTTGCTCGATGGCGTTTGGCAACACGACGTGTGAATACACCGCCAGCTTGGGCCTTGTCCCCTCCCGCGCATAAGGTCTGGTTGCTGGTTCGAGTTCTGCCGGGCCCACCAACCTTCGCTCGCGTAGTGACCGACCGTGGCCTATTTGACGCAGTCGTCCGGAGGTGTTTTCCGGGCGAAACGGTCAGTCATCCAGTTCACCGCCGCCATCGTGCTCGCTTGTGCGGCGCGTCCATGGCCGATACCGGGCAGCATGATCATCCTGACCTTGCTGCCCGCCTTGCACAGCCTGTCCATGTAGGCCTGGGTAACCGCCGGCTGGATGATCTGGTCGCTGGTCCCCTGCGCCAGAAAGATGGGGATCTCAGGAGAGAGCACACCGGTGCTGTTCTGTTCAAGAAGCGAGCGCCAAGGTTCGGCCTTGGTCGGATCTTGCACCATCAGGAAATATTGCTCGAGCGGCCTCCCTGTTCTTTGCCTGACGATCAGGTCGAAAGGCCCTTCGATGCATTCTTGCGCTAGCCTATCAATGGCAGGCATGGCGCGCGGATCGACAACATTGTCGATGGCGGCTCCATAGACCCGGTGCCACGACCATAGCGTCATCGCCGTGATGTTCTTGCCACCGATCGAGTTGATATCGTCACTCATCAGCTTCGCAAGATCCGTCGCTGGCGCCGCCGCTGCGACGCCGAGAAGCTTCAGCTCAGGGGCGTAAACACTTGCCATCATCCCAGCGAAGAGCGCGGCTTGCCCGCCTTGCGAATGTCCCCACACGATGAAGTCCTTGCCCTCGCCTGCCCGGGGAAGGGAGCGTGCGGCGCGCACGATATCGATCACGGCGCGACCTTCGCTCTCACCCACCAGATAAGGATGCGGGCCCGGCGTGCCGAGCCCCGGATAATCGGTCGCCACCACGACGAAGCCACGGGCGATCATCGAGCGAAGGCCCTGGATCTGCTGAAACAGAAAAATCGCCAGCGACGGCGCGCAGCGCGGGACGATGCCCGATGTAGGATGCGCCCAAGCAACGATCGCACGACCGCCGGGCGGGGGCGCACCTTGCGGGACGATAACGACGCCGGACACAAAGACCGGCCGGCGGTTCAGCCCCGTCGACCGATAGAGCACGCGATAGGTGGAGGCGCCGAGCGGAGCGCCGTCCATCGGCTCCTGCCGCACCAGGGTGCCCGGCGCACCAGCGAGCAATGATTCCGGCGCATCATAAAATGCCGTCTGGGCCGACGCTATCCGCGCCAGGCCAAAGATCGCTGCGGCGACGAGCGCATTTGACATCCGTTTGCGCCGCCAGCGGCCGACGAAATCAAAGTACCGCATGGTCCAGCTCACGTGCTTACAAGCCGTAAAGTATCTTCAGACCGCCGCTGGCATGAAGAGCAATCAGGATTCCTTCGCTCAACAACTGCACTTTCTCGAGCGTTGCCGAGCCGAGGCGCCCCTCCATGCGAAAGCCATCCTTCAGTGGGCGCGTCAGGCGCTCGTTCGTCGCCATGAGCAGGTTCTGATAGGAGATGCCGTAGTCGAGATTAGCGACATTCTTCAGTTGCGCCGCCAGCTGTTGCACGGCAGATCGAATCTGGCTGTCGTCTGACGAAGTTGTCAGGTCGATTTCGCCGAGACTGAAGGTCCTGGCGTTAGTATCGACTTTTGGCGAGGCGGAGAGATAGGTCCATTGGCCTGCGCTGGAATCGGTGTCCGAACTCTTTGCCAGGCGCAGGCCGATCACGAGTTTACCGGATGACGGATAAACCTGAACCTCGCGCACGGAAGTGTCCAGGGCTGGCGCGGCTGCCATCGCCTGGCTGATCTTGTCCTTGAGTGTGTCGTAGTTGATACGGATGGGAAGAATGACGTCGAAAGTTCCCGGCTCCGCCACCGCAGTGCCGAGCGGCGGCAGTCCTGTCGGCGTGACAGCCGGCGGCTGCTGCCCTATCACGGTTTCGGCGGAGCCGGTAAGTTCAAGCGATCCCCACAACAGCTTGGCGTTGGCGCGGACCCCGGCGAAAGCCGCGCTCTGCGGGGTCAGCTGCAGCCAGGCCGGTGGATCCTCCGCGAGTTTGATGGGTTCAAACGCGTGACGCCACGCCATCTCGGTTTTGCCGTGCAGGTCGAGTGCGCGCGCCGCCGCCAGCGCGCGCGACCGAATGCGGCCAAGTTGCGTCCGGATGTTGGGCTCGACATAGGGCGCCAAGTCAAACTCGCGGCCGAGCACGTGAAGGTAGGGATGTTCGCTCCAGTGGAAGGAGTCGCTGATGTTTAGCTGCAGCGACCCATCCCTCCGCAGCTCGGGGCGCGCTTCAACCTCGATCGTCGCGCGCGCCTCGGTGTCGCCGCGAATGCGCGCCGTGAAACGATTGGCTCCTTGGCCTTCGGCGGCGCCATATATGGAGACCGCTCCGAAGACGCGGTCGCCCCGGCCATACAGCGAGACCGGGCTAGTCCGGTCGACGAAGCCCCAGACGTCGCAATTGGCGTTGACGCGGAAGATAAAAACACGACGATGAACGCAGTTGACGCGTTCGTCGATGGTGGCAAGCCGCTTTGGAATATCCCGCTCGATCGCCGCAGCGAGAGCCGGCAGCCCGAACTCGACCGTCGCAGAGATGCGTGAAGTCGTTACGAGCGGTGTTGCTGTGTCCGGGCTCAGCGCCGGCTTATCGGCGCCGAACGCGATAGACGGGAGCGCCCCGAGAGTGAGTGCGGCCAAACGGGCCATGCCCAAACGTGATCTATTCGCGATTGGTTCGTATTCCGGCTGATATCTGCGTGATCGAGGAATCATTCTGGTGCTCCAGCTTCAAGCAAAACGAGAACCACAGTCTGTGCTCAATGCGCTCGCGAGCGATAATAATGCTATACGCTAGGAATGCACGAACGGCGGAAGCGTGCTGGCGCCACAGATAAGTCTGTTGAACTCTCTCTGCCTCATTCGATCCTCATCGCAAATTGAGAACGGCGAAACAGTCTAGCAAAGGTCGGTGGTGGTGCGCAGGGCAGGCTCAAATGCTGCGCTGCAAATCGCCAAGCACGAAACATGACGGCTAATGGAATGGTCCGGCCGTGCTCCGGCCCTGCCAGTGCGAGAAGCTGGCAAGGGGCGCTCAAGACAAGGAGCACACCATGTCTCGGAAGCTCAATGCAGCGATCGCCGTGATCGGCATCGATATCGGCAAGAACTCGTTCCACCTCGTGGGTCATGATCACCGCGGTGCCATCGTGCTCCGGCAGAAGTGGTCACGCGGCCAGGTGGAAACGCGGCTCGCCAACCTGCCGCCGTGCTTGATCGGTATGGAGGCTTGCGTCGGTG
>NZ_AXAZ01000103.1 GCF_000473065.1 Bradyrhizobium sp. WSM1743 | reverse complement strand
GAGCCGCTTGCCCGCGACTTCGAGGACTCTCCCCGCTGGATGCAGGCCGCCTGACGGCACCTGGCGCTTGGCGTGTTTTGCAACAACTCGTTGCATCCTTGCTACAAGCGATCATTCCACAACCAACCATCCGTTGCTTCCGCCGCAGAAAGCGAGCGCTTGGGCGGCACCTGCGCGAGCCTCCTCGAAAACGTCCGTATCAATCGATGCTCGCGCTACCTTAACGCCTATGCGGCCTTCCCTGCGCCCTCCGGCATTCGAAGGGCGCAAGCAACGAAGCAAAGCTCGGGCGAAATCCGCCGCGAGAACGCGAGGTCATGCATGCATCCGGGTCCGATCCGATATGACGAAGCCTCGCGTTCCCCCGGTCTGCGCCGCGGAACCGGCACGAAGCGATCACGCCGCGACGGCGCGCCCGCTCTTCTTCAAGCCCACATATTGCAGCTCGGCGAACACGCCGGTGGCGATGGCTTGCGCGACGACCATGAGCTCGCCGGCGAGGTTCGGCGACACCGCGCCCGAGAACAGCAGCGCGATGCTGCCGACCGTCCAGGCCGCGTTGCCGATCACGACCAGCAGGACGAGCGGCTTCGCCAACGTGGCCCGCGAGGCGAGCCAGCCGACCAGGGCGGTGTAGGCGATCAGGAACAGGCCGGTCTCGCGCAGCAGCGCGTCGGGCAGGTTGAACAGCGCTGCGAACGCGCTCGCGCCGAAAGTGAAGCCGAGCGCGGCGACACCGCTGAATCGGCGTCGGCGAGAAGCGCGCGGCGCAGGAAGGTGGATGCATCGGTCATCGTAGGTCTCCTTGCTTGGGCTGGGGTAGAATTCAATGCAGTCCGCGCCACCAGGCGCGGAGCAGGCGGGCGAGACGGAACGGGCAGAGGCTCTTGCCGACGCCGTGCTCGAAGGCGGTGACCTGCGCGAGAACATAGGCGCCGGTCGAATGCACCAGCGGCTCCGGCATGTTGAGGCTGCGCGCCAGCATCCGCGTGGCGAAGGCCATGGCCCAGGGGACGAGGTGGTCTGCGATGGTCCGGTAGAGCAGCAGCGCGATCATGGGTCTCTCCTGTTGCGACCCAGGATGCGCGCGCCGGCACCCCATTTCGATTACCTCGTGGGTAATGGAAGATCCGAAATCCGCATGTTAGGTTTTCGGTCATGAACGCACATGCATCCACGGCACGGACCGAACGCAGCCAGCCGATCCATATCGGCGACCATTTGCGCGAATGGCGGCAACGCCGCCGCATGAGCCAGCTGGATCTCGCGGGCGAAGCCGAGATCTCGGCGCGGCACTTGAGCTTCGTCGAGACCGGCCGCGCCGCGCCCTCGCGCGACATGGTTCTCAGGCTGGCCGAGCGCCTCGACGTGCCCTTGCGCGAACGCAACGTGCTGCTGGTTGCGGCCGGTTACGCGCCGGCCTTCCCGCAGCGCCCGCTGGAGGATCCCGCCTTGAAATCAGCCCGTCAGGCAATCGACCTCGTCTTGAAAGCGCATGAGCCCAATCCCGCGCTTGCGGTGGACAGGCACTGGAACCTGGTCTCTGCCAATCGCATGGTGGCGCCGCTGCTCGACGGCATCCCGCAGCATCTGCTCGGCCAGCCCTTCAACGTGCTGAGGCTCGCCTTCCATCCCGAGGCGCTGGCGCCGCGCACGGTCAATCTCGCCGAATGGTGCGGGCATCTCTTGGAGCGGCTACACCGGCAATGCGAGGCGACGGCCGATCCTGAGCTGATCAAGCTCTACGATGATCTCAAGAGCTATCCCATTCCCGCGCGTTCGGCTCCGCTGTCGAGCGACAATGTCGCGATCCCCTTCAAGCTGCGGCATCAGGGCGAGATCCTGAGCTTCTTCTCCACCACTATGGTGTTCGGCACGCCCGTCGACATCACCTTGTCGGAGCTGGCTTTGGAGACCTTCTTCCCGGCCGATGAGCGCACCGCCGAACGATTGAAGCAGATGGCGGCCGGTTTGCAGTAGCGCCGTTTACAGGACGAGCCGGTCCTCGCATAATCCGCCGATGGATACACGCGCGTTCCGGCGATTGCGGCCGGCCAACCCTGTCGGCGATCTCCTGCGCGGCTGGCGCACGCGTCGTAGCTTGAGCCAGGCTGAATTGGCGTTCGAGGCCGGCATCTCGATCAAGCATTTGAGCTATGTCGAGACCGGGAAGGCAGCGGCAAGCCGCGACATCCTGCTGCAGCTCGCATCCGCGCTCGATTTGTCGCTGCGCGACCGCAACGCGCTGCTCGAGGCCGGCGGTTTCGCCCGACAATATGGCGAGCGCGATCTCGCCGCGCCGGAGCTGGCCGACGCGCGCCGCGCCATCGATCTTCTGCTCCGGCGGCACGAGCCGTTTCCCGCGATCGTCACCGACCGGCGCTGGAACGTCATGCAGGCTAATCGCGCCGCATCGCGCCTGATGACCATGCTGCTCGGCCTTGAGCGCATGCAGCGGCCGCTCAATCACATGCGCATGTTCCTCGCGCCGGACGAACTCAGGCCGTTCGTCGAGAACTGGCCCGCGGTGGCCGCGGCTCTGCTGGCGCGGGCGCGCCATGAGGCGATGGCCGCGCCGCTCGACGAAGCCCTGCAATCGACCTGGCGCGGATTGATGCGCTTGCCGGAGCTTCCGGCGCCGGCGATCGAGGACAGTGCCGCGCCGGGGCCGCTTTGCGAGGTGCGCCTGCGCAAGGGCAATGTCGCCGTCGGCCTGATCGGTGCGGTCCTGACGCTCGGCACGCCGCAGGACGTGACGCTGCAGGAGCTTCGCGTCGAGATGTTCATGCCTGTTGATGCCGCATCCGAGGCCGCTCTGGTCGCGCTTGCAGCTCAGGACGCTTGAGCCTGCACGGCCTCGCGCCGCTCGAAGCTCATGGCCTGCATCACCTGCGCGAACGGACCGTTGCGATCGCTCAGTGTCGCCGTGGTGAGGCCCGCGCCATGGACGCCGACGCGCGTGGCGGCGCGGATCAGGATCCATTCACCCTCCGGTGGCCGGGAGAAATACAGGCTGATCTCGGGATTGATGAAGGTCCAGTCGCGCATGTCGACGATCTGTGCGACGCCGCTGGAAAAATCCGCGGCCTGCACCGCCTGAATGAGCGGCGTATTTGGCTCGCCCTCGACCAGCGGCGCATCGAGCCGCATCCAGGCCGCCGCCGGGCCCGGCTTTTCCAACGCGCCCTCGATCAGCCGCACCGACACGTTTTGGAAATAGCGGCTCCATTTCTGCGCGAAGGCCGGCGGCGGGCTTCCGGCCTCAGGCGGCTTGTCGAGCGCCTGGGGCCTTGTGAAGGGATCGATGGGCGACTCTGCGCTCGGTGCCGTCAGCAGCGCCGTGCAGCGGCCGATCTCGGTCTCGCCGTCCATCAGCCGCACCTGCAAGGTCTTGGCCTTGCGGCCGTCGCGCAACAAATCGGTGACGGCGCTGAAGGCGCGCAGGCCCGCCGGCCGCCACAGGTCGAAGGTCAGGCGCCGCACCGCAAAGCCGGATTCGGTGGCGAGACGCGCGACCTCGCGGGCCATCAGCGCGGTGGTGGCGCTTCCCTGCAACATGTCCGGCGACCACGGACCGCCCGCATGCTCCGTGGCCCGGAACTGGTGGCCTTCCGGCTTGAAAATGGCGGTCATCGCGGTCTCTCCTCGGGCTTGATCGTGGCCTCGAGTATCCTGGCGGGCTGAACCTGTCACAATAACCGCAGAGGTGAAGTCGGTGAGCCATGCAGGAGTGGTGCCTTGCGCCGCCCCCGGTTCGGCTTATGTTCGGGCGAACCCTCGAAGTGCCCGAAGGAGGCGCCTGACATGAGCACGCTGAAACCGCTCCAGATCGACGTCGTCTCCGACGTGGTGTGCCCCTGGTGCTATATCGGTAAGCACCGCATCGAGAGCGCGCTGGCGCTGGTGCCCGATATTCCCGTCAAGCTCAATTTCCGTCCCTTCTTCCTCAATCCCTGGGTGCCGCGCGAAGGCATCAGCCGCGAGGCCTATCTGACCCAGAAGTTCGGCTCGGTCGAAGCCTATAAGGGTATTGCGGGGCGCGTCGTCGCGGCTGCAAGCGAGGAGGGTCTCGTCTACAAGCCCGAGCTGGTCGCGCGCCAGCCCAACACCGCTGACTGCCATCGCCTGATCCTGTGGGCGGATGCGATCGGCAAGGCGCCCGAGATGAAGCAGCGCCTGATGGAGCTCTATTTCCGCGACGGCGGCGATCTCACCGATGTGAACGTGCTGGTGCAGGCGGCCGCCGATGTCGGTCTCGATGCCGACGACGTTCGCAAGCGCCTCGCCACCGACGAGGACGTCGCGCGCGTCTCTGCCGATGCGCAGGAAGCCGCCGAGAAGGGCATCTCCGGCGTGCCGACCTACGTCTTCGCGCAAAAATACGCCGTCTCCGGCGCGCAGGACCCGAACCTGCTCGCCCGCGCCATCCGCCAGGTCTCCGCGGAGATCAACGCCCAGGCGGCGGGGTAGCTATTCTATTTGCGGAGTAGGCGAACTGCGCGGCGCGCCGCCGCGTAGGCGGCGCCATGCGCAGCGAGCGCGCCGTGAACGAGCGTCACGACCGGATCGTGCCGTCGCAGCGGGATCAGCACGTTGCCGATCGCAAAGCGCCCGCGCCAGATCGGGTTGATCATGGGATGGTCCGCGCTTGCCGTGGAATCCGCGCTGGCAATGGCGGGATCGGCGCAGAGATGGCGGGTGAGGTCCAGCGTGAGCTGCACGCCCGGCGAATATCTTGCAAAGCGCTCGTCGATGCCGAGCTTGAAGAAGAACGCGCGATCCTGATGGCGCAGCACGACGCCGGCGGCGACCGGTGTCGTGCCGGCACGAAGCGTGACGATCTCGCACTGCGCGGTCTCTGCCAGGGCCGGTACGGCGCGACGGATGAAGGTCGCATCCCCGGCATGCTGGACCAGCGCGGTGCCGCGCTTGCCTTTCCAGCCGCTGGCTTCGAGCTGCAAGAAGGCTTCGAGCGCCGGCCTGATCTCGTCGGGTTTACGCGCGACGTCAAAGGCCACGGGCCCATGTTCCTCGAGACGATGGCGCTGGCGCCGCAGCTCCTTGAGCTTCTTGGCGCCGAGTGCCTCGCGCAGCAACGTCTCGCCATCCTGTGTCGCGTCGAGGCTGGCGCGGATATAGGAGGAGAGGACGCGTGGCTTCAGGCCGTCGCGCTTCAGGACGCGATCGAGCGATGCCATGGCCGCGCCGTCGAGCGCGACGTCGGTCAGCACGAGCGCATGCGCGCCGGCCTCGCGCGCCTGCTGCAACAGCCGCGTGGCGGCTTCGATCGGAGCGTCGCGGTCGAGCAGCGGGCTGCACAGCGTGCCATAGGGATGCGCGCTCACCAGCGCGGGCAGGGGAACCTTTAGGGCGCGCCAGAGCGAGATCACCGGCATCAGCCCGATCAGCCGCGCCGAAGAGCCGTCAAATGCGGACAGTGCCGAGGCATTGCTGCGGCCGCGCGCGGTCGCACTGACGGCCAGTTCCCAGGCGGGCAGGTAATATCCGTTTGGTTCGATCGCCCGCTGCGCCAGCGCACGCCATTGGCCGGGTTCGATTGCCGCGATCGGGACGCGCGGGCGCGCGGCTCCCGCATCTTTTGCAGATGCCGGATTGATCGCAGCCTGATGCGCGATGTCGACCACGTCCCATCGTCCCCGTTCACGCGGGCTGAGCCCGTGTTGCGCAGCCATCCTTAGCGCAAAGAATGGAAAATACCGTTGGGACGTCGCCGCAATTCGAGTGGTAATATTAATGTCTCGTTGAGCGTCCTGCTGGCAGGCCGCCGGTTGGACGATGGATGCGCAAGATCGCTTCTCGACCCGGAGGATCAAGATGATCGCCACACCTTTCACACCGCTGGCCTCACTTCTGGGTGGCGCGATGATCGGCCTCGCCGCCGTTCTGCTGATGTGGGCGAAGGGGCGAATTGCCGGCGTCAGCGGCATCGCGGCCCAGCTGTTTCCGCCCTATGAGGACGGCGAATTCGCCGGGCGCCTCGCCTTCGTCGCCGGCCTTGTCGCCGCGCCCGTGCTGGTGCGGCTCGTCACGGGAAGCTTGCCGGCCCAAGCGATCGCGGCAGGGCCGGCCGTCCTGATTATCGGCGGATTGCTCACCGGTTTCGGTTCGGTGTGGGGCAGCGGCTGCACCTCCGGCCACGGTGTTTGCGGTCTGTCGCGGCTGTCGGTACGCTCGCTGGTGGCGACGATGATCTTCATGGCGGCCGGCATGGCGACCGTCTTCGTGATGCGGCATTGGAGCTGATGGCGATGGCAATCCTCGTTCAATTCGCAATCGGGCTGATCTTCGGCATCGGCCTCATCGTCTCCGGCATGTCGAACCCGGCCAAGGTGCTGAACTTCCTGGACATCGGCGGCATTCCGGCAGGGACATGGGATGCGAGCCTCGCTTTCGTGATGGCGGGCGCGGTGGCAGTGACGTTCATCGGCTTCAGCCGCGTCCTGAAGCTCGCGCGTCCGTTCTTCGCCGAACGATTTTATTTGCCGACACGACGGGACATCGATCCCAGAATCGTCGCAGGTCCCGCGATCTTCGGCGTCGGCTGGGGATTGGCGGGCTTCTGCCCCGGGCCGGCGCTGACCGCGCTCGGATTCGGTTCGACCTCCGCCGTCATCTTCGTTGCGGCGATGTGCGCCGGCATGGTGCTCGCCCGCTTCATCGCTCACCTGCCGTCATTGACGCGCTTTGTCACGCCGGCCGATCCGCTCGAAACCTGAAGGACGAGAACTCGCTCGTCACGCTCGGTGCAACGCGCCAAGAGATCGAGGAGACGCTCGGCATGGCTGTCTAGCTTCGGCATGGCCGTCTCTGATGTATGCCGCCGACGCGATCGCGGCCTACGAGCAGTTCCAGCAGCAATCGGCCGCCGTATAGCGGCGGTCACCTAGTCCGATCATACGAACGGGACCGGGCGAGTTGTCTCGTCCGGTCCCGGCAGTCAAGCCTTGGTCGATTACCAGCGGTCGTCGACACCGACGCCGACGCTGACGCCCGGCGCGCGAATGCCGACACCGGCGCGCGGACCGTCGTCCCAGTCGCGATAGGTGCGGCGCTCGTAATAATAACGGTCGCGCGGCATCGTCGCGTAGGAATCGCGCACGATCACGCGCGAGCCGCTCCGCGTACGATAGCAGCGGCCGGTATCGTCACAGACAAGTCGCACCTGCTGGACGAGATCCGGATTGGTGTATTCGCTGCTTGTATAGATATCGGAGGCCTTCACCCCCGAGGCGGCTGCCAAAGCACCCACGCCCGCCAACAGCGCAATAGTCAACGTCCTCATCATGTCCTCCTCGAAACTGCCCTCGGCGGTACAAGAAGGGGAGGCGGTGATCGTTCCCGGCCGCGATGCTGGTTTTTCCCGGAACCGCACTTTGTCGCGCGGTTTGTTCCCTTGATTTCAAGTCGGGAAGATCAGGCAAGTAGTCGTGCCGTGAGCGAGCAATCGGCCCTTGGCATCCGTCACACGTCCGTCGGCCGTTCCAATGCGGCGGCCGCAATTCAGAACCTTGCCCTCAGCCGTGACCAGACCGGTCTCGGGCGTAATCGGCCGCAGCAGTGAAATCTTGAACTCGAGCGTGGTCTGGCCGGTCCCCTTGTCGAGGGCCGACTGGATCGCCAGCCCCATGCAACTGTCGAGCAAGGTGGCCGTGAGACCACCATGCACCGTGCCTGCCGGGTTGAGGTGAGCGCCGGTCGGGACGAGCGCGACTACGACGCGGCCAAGTTCCGCCTCCACCACATCATAGCCTAGTGTTTGGGCGATCGTGTTGAGAGGCAGGGTGCCGTCGGCAAGGCCTTGGACGAACTCCAGCCCGCTCATCTGCTTTTGTCGTTCGGCGTCGACTGTTCCATAGCTCTTCGCGGTCATCTGAATCTCTTCATCGCATTCACCTGGGTTGGAGCCGCGGAGCTTCAGTCTTTCTCCGGAAGGTCGATGGCGGGCGGCCGTAGAGTCGCGTGAATGCGGTGCTCATGCGCCGCGTGCTCGAAAAGCCGGAGCGTTCCGCGACGGCGGCCATCGGAAGATCGCTTGCATCGAGCAGCTGCTTGGCGCGTTGCACACGAAACGACAGCGCCATTTGCAGTGGAGACGCATCGAGATGTCGGGCGAATAGGCGCGCCAGGTGGCGCGCACCGACTCCCACCCGTTCAGCCAGCCGCTCCACGCCGCCGCGATCGAGCTCTCCCTTCTCGATGAGGGCTAGCGCGCGTTCGACTGTCGTTCTTGATCCTTTCCATGCCGGGCAGAACGGCGCTGTTTCCGGTCGGCATCTCAGGCAAGGACGGAAGCCGGCGTGCTCGGCCGCGGCCGCGCTACGATAGAAGGTCACATTGCGAGCCAGAGGTGTGCGCGCCGGGCAGACAGGGCGACAATAGATGCCGGTTGTTTTGACCGCGACGAATATCACGCCGTCCAACGTTGCGTCGCGGCGGCGGAGGGCATCGTAGTGGGCGTCAAAGTTGAGCATGGCGCCCGCTATAGCGTCTCCATTTTTGCAGGGCGAGTCCGATGCGATGACCGTGTCCGAAAACGACCGGAACGGACGTCCATCGCCGAAGCCGCGCCTAGATCCGCTCATAGGTCTCCGTCCCGCAGATGTCGTCGGCTTCCGCCCGCCGGCGGTCCACGACCTTCCCGCTGTTGATCGTCACGATGTAGGTCTGGGCGCCGAGCGACGTGCCGGTGGCGGAGGTGAGCTGCGCGCGGACGCACGCCGTCCAGCCCGGTCCTCGTACCTCACGATGGGGCAGGGCGACATGCACCTCGCGCGGATAGGACGTTGCGAGAAAGACGACGTCGATCTGCTCGCGCACGACGCGCTTGACATCGGGAGGCGCTTCGGGTGGCGACTGCTCCGCCTCCTTCATGCGCATGAACTCCGGCACCGGCGCGCGGCTGTCGGCAAAGCCGCAGGCACCGAGCGCAAGCGCGCCGGCGAGCAGCGCCGCATGAACAACAATCCGCAACATCCGTGAAGGTCCCCTGCGGGCCAACAGATAGGCACGAATGCGATCCGACGAAGTCCCGGTCGATCAAGATTTGCTGAAGCCTTGGAACCGGCGGCATTGCTATTCCGCGATTGCCGGCTAGTTTGTACCCCACATCAGGGGGATTGCACCAATGAGGATTCTGGTCATAGCGGCCGCGGTCTTGGCACTGACGGCGGCCTCGGCGCAGGCGCAGGGCCGGCGCCCGCCGAACGACGGCGCCAAGCCGGCGGACAACACGCCCAAGGTCGACGAAAAAGCCTACAAGGCCGCGCTCGAGCGCATTCCCGAGCCCAAGGACAAGTACGACCCGTGGGGCGGCGCCCGCCCGAGCGAACCTGCCAAGAAGCCGAAATGAAGTGAGACGGATGTTGCGGACCTGCCTGAGGGTTTCGGCCGGGCTCGCACTTCTGTTGCTTGTAGTGCGGCCGTGCGCCGCGTGGGAGAGTTGGGGCGGCGATGCCGGCGGCTCGCGCTTCTCGCCATTGCGGGAGATCACGCCGGACAATGTCGGCCAGCTCATCCGCGCTTTCGAATTTCACACCGGCGATCTCACGGCGCGTCCGCCCGAACTGATGCGGCGGACCAAATTCCAGGCGACGCCGCTGTTCGTCGAGGACAGCCTCATCTTCTGCTCCCCCTTCAACGAGGTGATTGCGCTCGATCCCGGCACGGGCGCGCAAAAATGGCGTTTCGATCCCAAGATTGCGACCAATCAGCGTCCTGCCAATCGCTATGTCTGCCGCGGTGTCACGCACTGGGTCGATGATCAGGCGCCAGCGAATGCCGTCTGCCGATCGCGCATCTTCATGGGCACCAACGACGTCCGCCTGATCGCGCTCGATGCGAAGACGGGAATTCCCTGTGCCGATTTCGGCAAGGGAGGTGAGATCAAGCTCGAGATCGGCATGCGGTTGGAATGGCCTGGCGAATTCCAGATCACCTCGCCGCCTTCCGTCGGCCGCGGTGTCGTCGTGGTCGGCTCTGCGATCGGCGACAACCGCCGTATCGACGCGCCGAGCGGCGTGGTGCGCGCGTTCGATGCGCTCAGCGGTGAGCCGCGCTGGACCTTCGAGCCGCTCCAGCGCGACGGCATCGAGGCCGGCCACGCCAATGTCTGGGCGCCGATGTCGGTCGACGAGAGGCGCGGGCTTATTTTTCTGCCGACGAGCTCGCCGTCCCCGGACTTTTGGGGCGGCAGGCGGCCGGGCAACAATGAGCATGCCAATTCGGTGATCGCGCTGCGCATCGAGACCGGCGAGCTGGTGTGGGCGTTCCAGACCGTGCACCACGACGTCTGGGATTACGATCTGGCGGCGCAACCGACGCTCACGCGTATCGACACCGGCGAGGGGCGTCCCGATATCGTGATCCAGCCGACCAAGCAGGGTTTTGTCTTCGTGCTCGACCGCGACACCGGCAAGCCGGTCTGGCCGGTCGAAGAGCGCGCGGTGCCGCAGGGCGGCGCGGAAGGCGAAGCGCTGTCGCCGACGCAGCCATTCCCGACGCATGTGCCGGTGCTGGCGTCGCAGACGATCTCGCCCGATGATGCGCTCTCGCTATTGCCGGGCCTCGGCCGTTCGGCATGCGAACCTCAATTCGCGGAAGCACGCAACGAGGGTCTGTACACGCCGCCCTCGGTGCAGGGCACGCTGGAATTTCCATTCACCGGCGGAGGTGTGAACTGGGGCAGCGCGGCCTTCGACCCGGTCAATCAGATCCTCTACGCCAACACCAGCCGCGCGGCTCATCTCATCAGGCTGATCCCGCGCGCCGAGGCGGCCGGATTCAATCCGCCGCCAGGCCACGATTTTGGCCAGCAGCGTGGCGCGCCGTTCGCGATGTCGCGTGCGTTGGTGACGTCGCCGCTCGGGCTACTCTGCAACAAGCCGCCCTGGGGTGAGATGGTCGCGGTCGATCTGAGGGCCGGAAAAATCCTCTGGCGTTCGATCGTCGGCACCACCGAGGATCTGGCGCCGCTCGCCATGCCGCTGCCCTGGGGCACGCCGCTCGTCAACGGGCTCGCGGTCACCGCCGGCGGCCTCGTCTTCACCGGCGCGATGGACGCCTACTTGCGTGCCTTCGATGCGCGCAGCGGCAAGGAGCTGTGGCAGGGCCGGCTGCCGGTGCCGGGCGTCGCCAATCCCATGACCTATCTCTGGAAGGGCGAGCAATATGTCGCGATCGGCGCCGGCGGCCATTCCGAGGCAGGTACCTCGATCGGCGACAGCGTGGTTGCGTTCCGCCTGGCGCGGCCGGGCGAGGTGCCGTCGCTCTGGTCGCGCACGATCGATCGTCCGGGCGGACGATTGGTTGCGGGTTCATCATTGATCACGCTCGCGATCGTCACGCTCGTGATCGCAAGCCTGCGCTGGCGTCGCCGTCGCCGTATCAAGCAAACATGATCGCGTTGTGCACGCGATGCGAACACTCGTTCACATCGCGCGTGCTATTGCACGAAGGCGAGGCCGACGCGCTTGTCGCTGCGCCAAACTGTGCGACAATGCCGTACGAAATCGTCGCGCGCGATCGAGAGCGTAAACGATTGCGGCAACATGACGGGGACGTCGAGGTCGATCGCCGCGCCGCCCGCCGACATGTTTCGCACCGTGCAAGGAATGCCGCTGTTTTCGAAGGTGATCGTTCCACCTTTGAAAACACGGTGACGTTGCGATGCGCGCTTCTCGATCATCCGCATTAGTCCTGCTGATGATTGTGAAGTAGTGCATAGAAATTACGTTGAACTAAACTCAATACTGGCGCTACTTGCACAGCGATTCAGACTTTGTTTACGACGTTGGAGCGGAGAGCCGCTCCGCGAACTTCCCTACGAGCCTTTCTTTTATGGCGCCACGCGCCGATGGAGATATTTGATGAAGACCATGTTTTCGATTTTGTTCGCCGCAGCGCTCTCGCTGTCATCGATGCCCGCCCACGCCGTCAAGTGGGACCTCTCGACCATGAGCTGCAAGCAATTCCTCGAGAGCGGCGAAGACAACATCGCGGTCGTGCTGACCTGGATGGACGGCTGGTACAAGGGCGACGAGGACAACGCGATCATCGACACCGACGTCTTCATCGAGAACGCCAAGAAGTTCGGTTCCTATTGTGGAAAGAATCCGACCGTCAGCGTCGTCACCGCGGCCGACGAGATCCTCGGCAAGTAACATCGCATGGGTGACGAGGCGAAGCGCGACCGCGATCGCGTTTCCCGTCCCGACATGATTCCATCGAGAGCCGCGCGGCGCTTTTGCGCTTCCCGCGGCTCTCTTCCTTTCAGCATGTTTACCCCGGCAGCATCGCGAACGCGCTCGACACCATCGCGACCGGCTTGCTGTCGGCAGCGGAGAGCAACGTAACGCGGCCAAAGCTCATGGTACGCCCGAGCCGCACCACGCGCGCGTCCGCCAGCACGTCCATTGAGGAGACCGCCCGCATGAAATGCGTGGTCTGGTCGACCGTGGTCATGGGGCGGTAGCCGCGATTGGCAGCGAGGATCGCGATCACCATCGCGGTGTCGGAGAGCGCCATCAGGGCCTGGCCGCAGACCACGCCGCCGTTTCGGCACAGTCGCTCCGAAAACGGCATGCGCAGCAGCGCGCCCGGTTGCCAGTCCGGTGCGTCTGCCGGCTGCGCATGCTCGATGCGCTCGACCGCGAGGTTGAGATCCTGGACCCAGGGTGCAAAAACCTCGCCGAGGATGCGTCGGGCGTCGGCGAGACCGAACTCGGCTTCTGGCTGCATTTGCATTGCTGTCGCGCTCTCCTGTGTTGCCGGATGTTTCGCCGCATTGTGCGCGCATCGGCGCGGCAAAGTCACCCGCTCTCGCGCCGGCCCCTCGGCTTGAAAATGCCTGACTTGGCCCGGTATGATGCCTCGCTTGGGTACGGGTGGATGATGTTGCGTCGGTGTGTCCTCGTCTTTTGCATGGCTACGCTCGGTCTGGCGCTGAGCGGGTGCACCAAATGCGGTCCGATCTGGGACGACTGGCTGCATGCGCCCAAATCATGCAGATCGGATCGGCTCTAGCGGGCCCATGCGGCCCTGAGCGGCCCCGGATCGCGACCGGGCTGCGACAAGGATGACACGGCGCCAGGCGATCCGCGCCTCATGAATGATCAAGGAGTAGACGATGAAGCTTTTCCGTTTGGCCGCGGTGCTGGCCGTGCTGGCGGGACCTGCCTACGCGCAAATGCCCAACCTCAATTTGCTGCAGGAAGGGCCGGGCAAGACCCCCGAGGAGAAGGCTGCCGAAGCCGAGCGTGAGAAGGCCTATAAGGAAACTCTGAAGAAGATTCCGGATTCCAAGGGGTCCAACGATCCCTGGGGCGGCATGCGCTTCGATCCGCCGAAGCAGCCAGCAGCACCGAAGGCGTCGGCCGCAACCAGCGCGCCGAAGAAGACCAAGAGCGGCACGGCGGCCAACTGACCGCCAGCATCCGTTCCGGGGGGCGACACAACGCCTTTCGGACAGGACTCCTCTTCATCCGGCCCGCGCCCTACATTTGGCTGAGCGTAGTGCGTAGAGGAGGGCACGACATGGCCGATCGTCCGCGGGATCTCGCCGAGCGGATGGCGCGCCGGCGCAAGATGGCCGGCAAGCCGGGCCAGGCGGCCAGCGACGGCTATCTGCGCGAGACCTTCACGCTGCCGCGCGCCGAGGCGCGGGAAAGGGCGCAGGCCTTCTTCGCCCGCTACCCCAAGGCCGGCTATATGAGTGCGGTCGAGACCTGGCGCGAACTGCCCGGCGGCGAAATCGAGTTCACCATGCGGCGGCTGCCCAGCGCGGACTGACGCGGGCCTGATCCGAAAGCCTGGCTAGTCAAAGGTCTCGGCAACGATGCGGATCCGGAACACCGGCTCCTTGGCCTCGTCCAACAGCTCCATGTGCCATTCGGAATTTTCCTGGAGCTTGCGGGCAATGCCGGCGCTCATGTCGGCGCAGACATTGGTCATCTCCTTCCAGGCCGCATTGCGATCGGCAAATTCCGTCGCCTTCTCGGCGCACCCGGAATAACGGCCGTTGCGGATTCGAAAGAAATAGAGTGGCATGGCTGGCACCGATCACGCACACAAGGCCCCTGGCCGCACAGTGCAATCCCAAACCACCGTCAGATCAATTCCGGGCGGCTACGGATCACACCTCAGGCAACCCCGTGGCGCGCTGCGGCGCATGAGGGCCCCGCTGCTGCCGATCTCACCCGGCCGGTTCAGGCCGTCTTTCGCGCGATCGCCTTCAGCTCCCGATCGATGCGCAGCTGCACGCGCCGGATCGCCAGCAGGTCAATCTTCGTCTCGGTCTTGCCGGTCTTGACCTGCTCGCCGATGCGGAACTGCCACTGCCAGACTCCGGGAATCGCCGTCTTGGCCACGGTGAACTCGACACCTCTGTGATTCATGGTCACCTCCCACGATTCACCTTCCATGCCTGCAAACATGTTGGGCGTCACAATATTCCAGAGACAAGCAAAATCTGCCGCAGGCCGCGGATCACACGCGACGGGCGCTCGCACTTCCGTGGTTCTCCGACCATGAACAGAGTTCCTGGACTCGGTCCAGGATGCATCCGGGCGCCGGGCAAGGCGTGCCTGCAGAGTGGGATTCCAGAGCGCCTCGAGGCGACGGCATGTGCCTTGCTTGCCTGATGACGGCAAGCAACCATGGACGCCTCATGCTCGGCATTCCCCGCCGCTATTCTCATTTCGTCTTCGGCATCATCCAGTCCGGGCTGACCTCGTTGATCGCGGCAGGGATCGCCAGTTTTCCTGCAGGCAGCCCGATGATCTTCGTTCGGCACTGGATGGTGTCGTGGCTGATCGCATGGGCCGCGATGCTGCCGGTCGTGCTGCTGGCGGCGCCCGCGATCCGCGCCTTCTCGCTGCGCCTGACGCAGGAGGAGCGGGACCTGCGCGCGGCCGGCAGGCATGAAAAGGCCCCGCCTGGGGAGAGCCAGGCGGGGCAGAGAGTTATTGGAGGCTGAGGTGCTGGGCTGCAACACCATAGCCGAGCGACCCTAGCCGGCTCAGCTTACGACAGCCTGACAGGCGGCGGGTTCGGGTCTGCCCTGGGCTGGCGGCTGGCCGGATCGGCCGCCGTGAAGGTTGCGATCGAAAGGCCGCAGACTGGCCCCGCACCGGTCCCAATTTCGACATCCGCTCGCACCACTGCGGACACACCCGTCAGCAAGATTCTATCCGTTCGGCGCAGCCATGGGGGAAACGTGGCGCGCCGAAAACGGGGTGGCATCATGGATAACGTAGAGCGGTCATTCGCCGCCGCGACGGCGGCTGGCTTCGTCGTGCTGGTGATCGGCCTGGTGCTGCTGGCGGTGCTGTAGACGGGATACGCCTTCGGGGGAACGCGGGCCGTGCCCTCCCAGGGCGCCGCCGGCACGCTTCGCCTTTCAAAAAATGGAAAACAACCCCATGCACAGTAGGTTGCTGGGAAAATTCCTCGATCGGCCAATAGGTTACGAGTAGTATTTAGATACCTTACCCGCATACCGGCTTTTGAGCCGTGCCGACCCCTCGATGCCGGATCGAGATCAGGCGATTCCAGCCCTGGGACCGGCCACCCGCGCCGCATCGCGGGGCGGCTCAGCCTGCTCCGGAAGCCAGTCCTGGCGGGCCTAGTGGATCTTGATCTCGTTGAGGGGAAGATGGAGCTCGGCGGCGCGCTCTTCACGGTCGCCGTGGGTCGCATTAAGGGGGACCGCCCTCCAAATCCCGCAAAAGAACATATTGCGAACATGGAACAAATAGGGTACATTACTTTTATCGCCGAGCTGCCTCTCAATCGTTTGTCCCCCTAGCGAATCCTCGCCATAAGGAGCACGACCCAATGTCCGCAACTGCGCTGCGTATCGTCGAAGGATCTTCCATGGACAAGAGTAAAGCTCTGGCCGCCGCGCTCTCTCAGATCGAGCGCCAGTTCGGCAAGGGCTCGGTGATGAAGCTCGGCAAGAACGACCGCTCCATGGACATCGAGGCGGTGTCCTCCGGTTCGCTCGGGCTCGATATCGCGCTCGGCATCGGCGGCCTGCCCAAGGGACGCATCGTCGAGATCTACGGGCCGGAATCCTCAGGAAAAACTACGCTGGCGCTGCATACGGTGGCGGAAGCGCAGAAGAAGGGCGGCATCTGCGCCTTCATCGATGCCGAGCACGCGCTCGATCCGGTCTATGCCCGCAAGCTCGGCGTCAACATCGACGAGCTCCTGATCTCCCAGCCCGACACCGGCGAGCAGGCGCTGGAGATCTGCGACACCTTGGTGCGCTCGGGCGCGGTCGACGTTCTGGTGGTCGATTCGGTTGCGGCCTTGGTGCCGAAGGCCGAGCTCGAGGGCGAGATGGGCGATGCACTGCCGGGCCTGCAAGCCCGCCTGATGAGCCAGGCGCTGCGCAAGCTGACGGCGTCCATCAACAAGTCCAACACCATGGTGATCTTCATCAACCAGATCCGCATGAAGATCGGCGTGATGTACGGCTCCCCGGAAACCACCACCGGCGGCAACGCGCTGAAATTCTACGCCTCCGTCCGTCTCGACATCCGCCGCATCGGCGCGATCAAGGAGCGCGACGAGGTGGTCGGCAACACCACCCGCGTCAAGGTGGTCAAGAACAAGCTGGCGCCGCCGTTCAAGCAGGTCGAGTTCGACATCATGTACGGCGAGGGTGTCTCCAAGATGGGCGAGATCCTCGATCTCGGCGTGAAGGCCGGCATCGTCGAGAAATCAGGCGCCTGGTTCTCCTATGACAGCCAGCGCCTCGGCCAGGGCCGCGAGAATGCGAAAGCGTTCCTGAAGGGCAACCCTGACATCACCGCCAAGATCGAGACCGCGATTCGCCAGAACTCCGGCCTGATCGCCGAGCAGATTTTGGCCGGCACGCCGGAGCGCGACGCCGACGGCGAGGAGCCGGCGGACGAGTAAGACGTGACCAGCGAAAAGTTTTTCGCGAGGAGCGGGCGCTGAGGACGTTGAGTTGCCGACGTCTTCGGTGCCCGTTTCGTTTTGCGCTGTCGTGATCGGGCATAATCCCATCGATCGCTGGTGGGGCGGCACGCATCTGACCAACGATCGGCTGTGGCGGTACGGCCCTGTTTTGACGAAGCCTTGAGGCCACCGGCATGACGCGGCTCATCGTGACAACAGATTCGTCCGCGGCAGGCGCTCTGCTATGCGCGGGCCTTGCCGATGTCGTCATCGCAATCGAGCGCCGGCTCGTCTGGGGGGCCGCTGCCCTCCGAGGAAGAGCTGGAGGCATTTTTTGCGCCACGCACGACGCAACCTTGCGGTCTTCATTGGTTGGACGATACGCCGTGCTGGCGTCTTGAAAAATCGGGATTGAAAGACCGTGGACTGATCGAGCTGCTGTCGGAATGTGTTTCAGCCGAATTGTGGATGGGGCCAGAGCCAAATGCGCAATTGATTTTGCTCTGGCTTCTCGACCATTGCGGCCACGAGAGAGCGGCGGTCTCCAAACTCCAGATGTGCCCGCTGGACATTGCCGTTATTGGCGCTGACCCCGGGCAACCTGCGAAGTTGAATCCTCCGACTGTGAAGCTCACACAAGATCACCTTGAACTGGCCGCTCGTGCGTGGCGAGCCTATCGTGCGCCGACGCCACGAGCCTGGAATGACCTTCTCAATACGGATTTGACTTTGTTTCCGCGGCTCGAGCGTTGCGTCGTCGCCCTGCTCGAAGAGCTTCCAAACGTGACCAGCGGCCTTGGTGCCACGGAAACGCGGATCCTGGAATTGATCGCGCCGGGTGGGGTGCAGCCCTTTGACGTGTTCCCGGGATATCAGAAGCCCAACGAGCGTCGCGTCTTCGATTACTGGGAGGTGGGCGCGTTGCTTGATCGACTTGCGCGCTGCCCGGTGCCGGCCGTATCCGGCCTGGAGTAGGGACCGTTCACGCTCGACATGCATGACGATGCCCTCCGTCATGCAAGATACAAGCAATCCCGCTTGTCGCTCACGGATCTGAGGAAGGCGGTGCTTGCAGGAGATCAGGACTTCTGCCGCCATAATCCGCTTCAGCGCTGGTGGGGCGGCACGCCTCTCACCAACGAACGGTTGTGGCGGTGGGATCGCGAAAGCCGGTTCTTGATTGCGCCTGTCTAATGCGTTCAAAGTATTGCGTATTAGAGCGTTTCACATTTTGACGGAAGCATAACCGGCGTTGGCGAAGTAGTTGGCGCATTCGCGAGGCTGGATGTCCTGGATGAGGTGACCGATGTGGCGCCAAGTGTCCTCGATGGTGCGCTTCTGAGCTTGCCGCATCCAGTGTTTGATCTTGGAGAATGCCTGTTCGATCGGGTTGAGGTCGGGCGAGTATGGCGGCAGGTACCACAGCCTGGCGCCAGCAGCCTGGATCATTTGCCTGACAGTTTTCGACTTGTGGCTTCCAAGATTATCGAGAATGACGATGTCGCCTTCG
>NZ_AXAZ01000102.1 GCF_000473065.1 Bradyrhizobium sp. WSM1743 | reverse complement strand
CCCACACATGTTGAACTTCGGCGTGAGGCTTCAGCCTCGCGCCGCAGGCCGAAGCTTGCTCGAGAACGGAAGATGGACCTGATCGATCGATCATAGACACGAGGCAAAACTCCGCGGGACCCTATGGTGCTCGACACCGCCTTCCTGTTTGGAACTCGTGCTGTGTACCCCATCTTGGCAGCGGTCATGTGCGACCGCATCAAAGACCGGACATATGGCCGCAATCGCTTCGATCACAACCAGCATTCCGCCTCTTGCCAGCAGGGGGCCGTCCACATATGGGTCCCGGCTCTGCGCAGCAGCGCAAGAGCGCTGCAGCGCGTCCGGGACACGAGAGCGTTGCCAGAACCGTGGAGATCGGCGTAACCAGCGGCATGGCCCAGAACCCACAAAACCCGCCCGCCTTGTTCGATCGAGCCTTGCTGCACGCACGGCAGCGGCGTGCGCAGGCGCAAGGTGCCGTGAGCTTCCTTCTTGATCGGGTCGCCGAGGATATGTCAGACCGGTTGGCCGCAGTGATGCGTGAGTTTCACGCGCCGGCTGATCTCTGGACGCCCGGCGAAGGGCTCAAAGTCCTACACGCGCGGCTTCCATCGATCGCGCGGATCGCGATTGATGCGGCCGGCGCGGAAAACCTGCCTTTCGCGCCTGAGAGCCTCGATCTTGTCGTCTCCGCGCTGGCGCTGCAATTCGTCAACGATCTGCCGGGCGTGCTTGCGCAGGTCCGCCGGGCGCTGAAGCCGGACGGCCTGCTGCTTGCTGCGATGATCGGCGGCGACAGCTTGACCGAGCTGAGGCAATCCTTTGCCGCGGCGGAAGCCGAATGCGAGGGCGGTGTGTCGCCGCGCGTTGCGCCGTTCGCTGACCTTCGCGACATCGGCGCGCTGCTGCAGCGGGCGGGCTTCGCGTTGCCGGTGACCGACGTCGACCGTGTCGTGGTGCGCTATGGCAGTGCGTTTGCGCTGATGCAGGATCTTCGCCGCATGGGCGCGGCCAACGTGCTGATCGAGCGGCGGCGCACGCCGAGCCGGCGCGCGACGCTGCTGCGGATGGCCGAAATCTACGCCGAGCGCTTTGCCGATGCCGACGGGCGCATCCGTGCGACGTTCGACATCATCTGGCTCTCCGGCTGGGCCCCGCATGCGAGCCAGCAGCAGCCGCTGAAGCCAGGGTCGGCGAAAGCGAGCCTGGCGGAGGCGGTGAAGAAGGCGGGAGAGAGATAGACCACTGGTGCCGTCATTCCGGGTTCGCTCGCGCGCCCCGGAATGACGATGCAAGCGCAATTCACATCAGCAAATCAATCAAATGCGGGATCAGCGGAATGTCCGCGGGCGGCATCGGATAGTCGCGCAGCTTGTTGGCGCGGACCCAGGCGAGGTTCTGGCCCTCGCGCGGCGTGACCAGGCCTTCCCAGCGCCGGCAGATGTAGAGCGGCATCAGGAGGTGAAAGGTCTCATAACCGTAGCTCGCGAAGGTCAACGGCGCCAGGCACGGCTCGGCGACGGTGATGCCGAGCTCCTCATGGAGCTCGCGTATCAGGCTCTGCTCCGGCCGCTCGCCCGGCTCTAGCTTGCCGCCGGGGAATTCCCACAGGCCCGCCAGCGCCTTGCCCTCGGGGCGCTGCGCGATCAGGACGCGCTTGTCGGCGTCGACCAGCGCGCAGGCCACCACCAGTGTCAGTTTGAGATCGGCCATGCGTGTCTGTCGCTCGCTGAAGATCGTCCGCAACGGTTTGTTAACCCTGTTGCGCCCCGTATTTCTGCGGTGCCCATAAGTCATATTTAATCGACGGTTCCTAGAGTGGGAACTCCTTAAACCACTCCAGGCCGACCCATGCGCGCTGCGCTTTCCATCATCCTCCGCCGGTTCGTCAATGACCGGCGCGGCAATATCGCAGTGATTTTCGCGCTCGCCTGCGTCCCCCTGATCACGGTTGTTGGTTGCGCGGTCGATTACTCCCGTGCGACGCAGATCCGTTCCAAGCTCCAGGCTGCGGCCGATGCGGCCAGCGTCGGCTCGATCGCCAAGGCTTCGCCCGGGTTTGCCGCCGCGGGCTCGATGACCTCGGACGGCACGATCCCGGCCGGCGTCTCCGACGCGCAGAACATCTTCAATGCCAACGTTGCGAACCTGACCGGCTACACGCTGAACGGCCTCACGCCCACGATGGTCAAGAGCGGCTCGACGGTGACCTCGACGGTCTCGTTCACCGCTAGCATCAACACCATGTTCCTCGGTGTGATCGGCAAAACCGCGCTGACGATGAGCGGGACGTCGAAGGCGACGGCTAGCATGCCGCTGTATATCGACTTCTATCTGCTGCTCGACAATTCGCCGTCGATGGGCGTCGGCGCGACGCCGACCGACGTGCAGACGATGGTCAACAACACGTCGGACAAGTGCGCGTTCGCCTGCCACGATCTCAAGAACACGAACAACTACTACGACCTTGCCAAGAAGCTCGGCGTGACGACGCGGATCGACGTGCTTCGGAGCGCAACCCAGTCTTTGATGGATACGGCGAGCGCAACCGAAACCTATTCGAACCAGTTCAGAATGGCGATCTATGATTTCGGCGGCTCCGCGAGCACACTCGGTCTGCGCAGTCTGTTCTCGTTGTCGGCCTCTCTCTCAAGCGCCAAGTCGGCGGCCGGCAACATCGACCTGATGTCGGTGAACGGGCAGAACGAGAATAACGACCAGGACACGGCATTCACCGCTATCTTTCCTGCGATCAACGGCGAGATCAGCTCCCCCGGAAGCGGCACGTCGTCCAGCCCGCTCAAATACCTGTTCTTCGTGTCCGACGGGGTCGCCGACGAGAACAACACCGCATGTCTGAAACCGCTCTCGGGCAGCACGCGTTGCCAGTCGCCGCTCAATGCGGCGCTCTGCAAGACGATGAAGGATCGGGGCGTCAAGATCGCCGTGCTGTACACGACCTATCTCGCACTGCCCACCAACGCCTGGTACATGAAATGGATCGATCCGTTCAACACCGGTCCCTATGGCCCGTCGCCGAACAGCCAGATCGCACAGAACATGCAGAACTGCGCTTCGCCAGGTCTGTATTTCGAGGTCAGCCCGACGCAGGGCATCGCGGACGCCATGAATGCGCTGTTCAAGAAGGCGGTCGCCGACGCGCGGATCTCGGGGTGATGCCAAATCTACCCCCGTCACCCTGAGGTGGCCGCTTCTCCAGCGGCCCTCGAAGGGCGACGGCCCGGCTCTTTCCACGCGGTGGCCGCGGTGGCCGTGCATCCTTCGAGGCGCGCCCCGCGGCGCATTTGCGCCGCGTGTCTCGCGCCTCCAGCGACAATGGCTTCGCCATTGCGCGGGGATGACGGGGAGGGAGTTGCAAAAGCTACGACCTGTAATCCCCGTTGATCGCGACATATTCCTTGGTGAGGTCGCAGGTCATGACGCGGTCGCGGCCCTTGCCGAGGCCGAGCGAGACCAGAATCGCGATCTCCGGCGCCTTCATCGCTTCCGAGACCTGGGCCTCGTCATAGGACGGATCGCGCGCGCCGTTCCTCGCGACGCGGATGCCGTTGAACGAGATCGAGAGCTTGTCGCGATCGGCCGGCTCGCCGGCCTTGCCGACGGCCATCACCACGCGGCCCCAATTGGCGTCCTCGCCGGCGATCGCGGTCTTCACCAGCGGCGAGTTGGCGATCGACATCGCGATCTTGCGCGCCGAGGCCTTGGTCTTGGCGCCCTCGACCGTGATCTCGACCAGCTTGCGCGCGCCTTCGCCGTCACGCGCCACCTGCTCGGCGAGGTTGGCGAGCACCTGGTTGAACGCCTTGACGAAGGCCATCAGCCTGGGATCGCCGGCGCGGCTGATCTTCGGTGCGCCATGCTCGGCGGCTGCGCCGGTCGCGAAAGCCAGCAACGTGTCGGAGGTCGAGGTGTCGCCGTCGATCGTCACGGCGTTAAAAGTGTCCTCGACGCCGCTCTTGAGCAGCGCCTGCAAGGCCGCGGGCGCGATCGGCGCGTCGGTGAAGATGAAGGACAGCATCGTCGCCATGTCGGGGGCGATCATGCCGGCGCCCTTGGCCATGCCGTTGATGGTGACCTTGGCCTTGCCGAGCTTGACGGTGGCGGTCGCGACCTTCGGGAAGGTGTCGGTGGTCATGATCGCCTTGGCCGCGGCGAGATAATCGCCGGGTTCGGCGGTTTCGGCGAGGCGGCCGAGCACGCCGTCGAACTTGGTCGCGTCCAGCGGCTCGCCGATGACACCGGTCGAAGCCAGGAAGATCTCGCTCTCGCTGCAGCCGACCGCCTTGGCGGCGATCTTCGCGGTCAGCGCGGTCGAAGCGCGGCCGGTCTTGCCGGTGAAGGCATTGGCATTGCCCGAATTGACGACGAGCGCGCGCGCCTTGCCGCCCTTCAGCCTGGCGCGACACCATTCCACGGGCGCCGAGGGGCACTTGGACTTGGTGAAGACGCCGGCGACCGCAGTGCCCTTGTCCATCACCGCCAGCAGCACGTCGGTGCGGTTCTTGTAGCGGATGCCGGCTTCGGCCGTCGCAAGACGGACGCCCGCGATCACGGGCATATCAGGGACGTTTTTGGGGGCGAGGGGGGAGACGGAGGAGGACATCGCGGGCGCCTTGGTAGGGTCTGGACATGCAGATGGCCGGGGGAGCCCCGGCCATTGCGACGTTAGATACTCTTGGCGTCCGCGAAGTGACAGCGAATTCTTACTTCTTCGCCGGCGGCGCCATCTTGCTGTCGGACGGCTTCGCATCGGACTTGACGTCCTTCGACGCATCCGCCGCCGGCTGGTCCAGCCGCTCGACCTTGGCTTCGGTGCGCAGCTTGGCGACGTACTCGGCCTGGGCCTTGCGGGTCACGTACTGCTCGATCTGGGCCTTGACCTGCTCGAAGTCCGGCGCCTTGCGGTTGCGCTTTTCCTCGACCTTGATGATGTGCCAGCCGAACTGCGACTTCACGGGATCGGAGATCTTGCCCGGCTCGAGCGCAAAAGCGACGGCCGAGAACTCCGGCACCATCTGCTCCTTGGTGAAGAAGCCGAGGTCGCCGCCATCGGCGGAGCCCGGGTCCTTGGACTTCTTTTTGGCGAGCTCGGCGAAATCGGCGCCCTTGTCGAGCTCGGTCTTCACCGCCTTGGCCTCGTCCTCGGTCTCGACCAGGATATGGCGGGCGCGCACCTCCTGCTCGCCGGTGATCTGCTTGGAGGCCTCTTCATAGACCTTCTTCATGGCGTCCGGCGTGGTGGCGGCCTTGCCCTCATTGGCGAGCAGGCTGTCCATCAGAAGCCGGTTGCGGGCGAATGCCAGGCGCTTCTTGAACTCCTCGCTGTCGGCGAGCTTCTTGTCTTCGGCAGCCTTGCTGACGATCTTCATGTCGATCAGGAACGACAGGACGTTCTCGTCCTTGGTCGCCGGGTCCATCTGGGCGAGGCTCGGCCCGAGTTCCTCCTCGGCCATGGTGACGTCGCTCTTCTTGATTTCCGCGCCATTGACCTTCGCCAGCACCGGATCATCGGCGGCCCGGAGCGGGCCCGCGAACGCCAGGGACAGCGCCAGAGCGAGGCTGCCAGCCAGGGCGGACGCATGGCGGAAGCGCTGGCCGGTGGTTACCGGGAACGAGGTGGTCATGGAAAATCCTTATGTTGAAGCAGGGGGCTGCTCGAGCGGGGCGGACACTCGCCCAATTCAGGGGGGCTTGGCAACGCGAAAAGTCTGTCAAAATGATGAATTAGCCGCAATGCGCCCGCCGTTGACAAGGTCCTGACTGGGCCATATCTCTGCCCGGTCGCGACCATGGCGATGGCGTTTATTTTGCTGCGTTTTTGGCCGTTGAACCCAGACTTGCCCAATTCCCACCCATATGGCGGATGACCCCCGCAGTCCGGGCTCTGACGCCGCGAGGCGTCACGGTGAGTTGATAGGCAGGCGGGTGACAACTTCTTGGCTGCAACGCGGTTAAATCGCGAACACAGGAACTAAGCATGATCGGCGCGCTCGCCCGCAAGTTTTTCGGCTCCGCCAATGACCGGCGGGTGAAGGGATATCAGTCCCGCGTCACCGCGATCAACGCGCTGGAGCCTGAGCTTTCAAAGCTCTCCGACGAGGCACTCAAGGCCCGCACCGCGGAATTCAGGCAGCAGCTTGCGAACGGCAAGACGCTCGACGACCTCCTCGTCCCCGCCTTCGCCACCGTGCGCGAGGCGGCCAAGCGCACGCTCGGCCAGCGCCATTTCGACGTCCAGCTGATCGGCGGCATGGTGCTGCACGAGGGCGACATCGCCGAGATGAAGACCGGCGAAGGCAAGACGCTGGTCGCGACGCTCGCAGTCTATCTCAACGCGCTCGCCGGCAAGGGCGTCCACGTCGTCACCGTCAACGACTACCTCGCCCGCCGCGACTCCGGCTGGATGGGCCAGATCTACGGCTTCCTCGGCATGACCACGGGCGTGATCGTGCACGGTCTCGACGATGCCGAGCGCAAGGCGGCCTATGCCTGCGACATCACCTACGGCACCAACAACGAATACGGATTTGATTATCTGCGCGACAACATGAAGTACCGGCTCGAGGACATGGTCCAGCGGCCGCACTTCTTCGCCATCGTCGACGAGGTCGACTCCATCCTGATCGACGAAGCGCGCACGCCGCTGATCATCTCCGGCCCGCTCGACGACCGCTCGGATTTCTACAACACCATCGACGGCTTCCTGCCCAAGCTCGACAAGACCGATTACGAGGTCGACGAGAAGCAGCGCACGGTGACGCTCACCGAAGCCGGCATGGAGAAGATCGAGACGCTGCTGCGCGATGCTGGCCAGCTCAAGGGTGAATCGCTCTACGACGTCGAGAACGTCTCCGTCGTGCACCACATCAACCAGGCGCTGCGCGCGCACACGCTGTTCACCCGCGACAAGGACTACATCGTTCGCGACAACGAGGTCGTCATCATCGACGAGTTCACCGGACGCATGATGCCGGGCCGCCGTTATTCGGAAGGCCTGCACCAGGCGCTGGAAGCCAAGGAGCACGTCCAGGTCCAGCCCGAGAACCAGACGCTGGCCTCGATCACCTTCCAGAACTACTTCCGCATGTACGAGAAGCTGGCGGGCATGACCGGCACGGCCGCGACCGAAGCGGACGAATTGTTCGACATCTACAAGCTCGAGGTCGTGGAGATTCCGACCAATCTGCCGGTCGCGCGTCTCGACGAGGACGACGAGGTCTATCGCACCCAGCAGGAGAAATACGCCGCCATCCTCGCCGAGATCGAGCGTGCCAATTCGCGGCTCCAGCCGGTGCTGGTCGGCACGGCGTCGATCGAGAAATCGGAAGTGCTTGCCGAATTCCTGAAGAAGAACGGCTACAAGCAGATCGATTTCGGCAAGGAAAGCGCGCTCGACAAGCTCTATGCCGCCGCCCGCGCGGGCAAGCCGGCGAAGCTGTTCGCGGTGCTGAACGCGCGCTTCCACGAGCAGGAAGCCTATATCGTCGCCGAAGCCGGCGTGCCCGGCGCGATCACGATCGCGACCAACATGGCCGGCCGCGGCACCGACATCAAGCTCGGCGGCTCGCTGGAGATGCGCATCCAGCAGGAGACCGCCGCAATCACCGACGAAGCGGAGAAGGCATCGAGGATCGAGCAGATCAAGACCGATATCGAGCACTTCCGCGACATCGTGCTGAAGGCCGAGGAGACCGTCGAGGTCGAGCCGGCGAAGGGGAATAAGCCCGCCAAGACCGTGAAGAAGCCCGGCGGCCTCTACATCATCGGCTCCGAGCGTCACGAATCCCGCCGCATCGACAACCAGCTGCGCGGCCGTTCCGGCCGTCAGGGCGATCCCGGCCGCTCGAAATTCTTCCTGTCGCTGGAAGACGATCTGATGCGCATCTTCGGCTCGGACCGTCTCGACAGCATGCTTCAGCGTCTCGGCCTGCAAGAGGGCGAGGCCATCATCCATCCCTGGATCAACAAGGCGCTGGAGAAGGCGCAGCAGAAGGTCGAGGCGCGCAACTTCGACATCCGCAAGAACCTCCTCAAGTTCGACAACGTCCAGAACGACCAGCGCAAGGTGATCTTCGATCAGCGCGTCGAGCTGATGAAGGACGAGAGCGTCGCCGAGACCGTCGCCGACATGCGCCACGCCTTCATCGACGACCTCGTCGCCAAGCACGTGCCCGAGCATGCCTATGCCGAGCAGTGGGACGTCGCCGGCCTGAAGGAAGAATTGAAGCGCGTGCTCGATCTCGACCTGCCGGTCGACGAATGGGCCAAGGAAGAAGGCATCGCCGACGAGGAGCTGCTGACGCGCATCGAGACCAAGGCCGACGAGCATATGGCGGCCAAGGTCGCGCAATGGGGTCCTGACGTGATGCGTTACGTCGAGAAGACCATCCTGTTGCAGACGCTCGACCATCTCTGGCGCGAGCACCTGATCATGCTCGACCATCTGCGCCAGGTCATCGGCCTGCGCGGCTACGGCCAGCGCGATCCTTTGCAGGAATACAAAACCGAGGCCTTCAACCTCTTCCAGGAGATGAGCGCGCATTTGCGCGAGGCCGTCACGGCGCAGCTGATGCGCGTCGAGATCGTCCCGCCGGAGCAGGAAGCCCCGATGCTGCCTGCAATGGAAGCGCACAAGTTCGACCCGAACACCGGCGAGGACGAGATGGCGCTCGCCAGCGTCACGCTGGCCCCGCAGCACACCGACGCCGCGCTGCGCGATCCGAAGAACCCGGCCAGCTGGGGCAAGGTCGGCCGCAACGAGGATTGCCCCTGCGGCTCCGGCAAGAAGTACAAGCACTGCCACGGGCGGTATGCTTAGCGGCTAGCTACGCGGGCGCGAGGCGCGATTCTCGCGCCTCATTCTCCACTGTCGTCGCCCGGCTCGACCGGGCGACCCAGTACGCCGCGGCTCCTCGGCTCAATCACAACCGTCTCTGGAATACTGGATCGCCAGATTAAATCGGGCGATGACAGTTGTGGGTGTGGCGCAAGGCGCGCGCCAGATCGGGCTGGTTGCGTCACGCGAGAGCGGCCCCGCCTCAATTCGAGCTATCGATCAAGCTCTCCAAGAGCCGCTTGAGCTCGCTCGTCGACTTGTCGCCGTAGCTCTCCAGGATGTGCTCCTCCTGGTCCACCGCGAGCGAGTTGAGCTTTTTGCACAGCACCTTGCCGCGGTCGGAGATGAACATCAGCACCTTGCGGCGGTCGCCCGGGTCCTGCACGCGATAGACCAGCGTGTCGGAGACCATGCGGTCGATCATCTTGGTCAGCGTCGGATGGTTGAGCAGCACGGCGTCCGCAAGCTCGCCCATCGAATGGCCTTCGCCATCCGACAGCACTTTCAGGATGCGCCATTGCTCGACCGGCACGCCTTCCTTGCTCAACCGCAGTTCGAGCTGCCGGTTGATCTCCCGGTTAGCTTGCGCGAGCAGGTAGGCGAGGTGTTCGGTGATCGGGGAGTTTTCTTTCGGCGGTTTTGCCACGGCTAAGACTTCGTCTTGACCCAATTGAGTGAATGTCTTGCAATCAATGCTGCATCTATATGCACTTCAATTGTTGAATATTCAATATTTTCAAAATAGGATCATTGCCCAACAAAAGGGCGGAAGCCGCGGCCGCCTGCTCAATGTGCTTTCAGGTCTGGTCCCAGACAGGAGTTGGCGTGCGCGCGACGGTAAACTTCCCGGCTCACGGCGGCCCGGCGTTGCCGCCGTCCCTGCTGTTCAGGAATTTGTCGTCATCGGCGGCGGATTTCGACCTGTCTCCGGTCGATGCGCATTTCATGAAGCGGCGCGGCGCGCGCAACAAGCTGCGCATCGGCAATTTTCTCACCTTCACCGGTTCGCCCGGGATCTGGGGCCCGACCTCCACCAACAGCGCGATGCTGGCGGTCGCCGAGATCAACAAGCGCGGCGGCATTCTGGGCCGCGAGCTCGAGCTGTCGATCTACGATTCCGGCGGGCCGATCGACGAGGTGGTGCGCCGCGCCGAGCAGGCGATCGCCTTCGACGAGGTCGATCTCATCATGGGCTCGCATATCAGCGCGGTCCGCGTCGCGCTGCGCAAGGTCACCGGCAACCGCATCCCCTATATCTACACCCCGGTCTATGAGGGCGGCGAGCGCACGCCGGGCGTGATGGCGATCGGCGAGACGCCGCGCTGGCAGAGCCGGCCGGCGATCCATTGGCTGGCGGAGGTCAAGAAGGCGGCGCGCTGGTACCTGATCGGCAGCGATTACGTCTGGCCCTGGCAGTCGCATCGCGCGGTGAAGCGCTACATCAAGGAAGCGGGCGGCCAGGTCGTCGGCGAGGAGTTCGTGCCGGTCGGCGAGGACAATCATGAGCCGCATCTGGCGCGCATCCGCGCCGCCAAGCCGGATGTGGTGCTCATTTCGCTGATCGGCACCGACAGCATCACCTTCAACCGCGCCTTCGCCGAAGCGGGCCTTGCCCCCTCGACGCTGCGGCTTGCCGGTGCGATGGACGAGACCGTGCTGCTCGGCATCGGCGCCGACAACACCGAGAATTTGTTCTGCGCCTCCGGCTATTTCAACGGCCTGGTCTCGCGCGCCAATGACGAGTTCCTCGGCGCCTATTATTCCATGTTCGGTGCCAACGCGCCGCCGGTCGGCTCCGTCGGTCAGTCGAACTATGAGGGGCTGCGCTTCCTGGAATCGGTCGCCAACCGCGCCGGCTCGCTGGCCTTTCGTCCGCTGCTGAAGGCCGCGCGCAACACCGTTTACTCGGCGGGCCGCGGTCCCGTGACGCTTCGCGATGGCCGCGCCGAGATGCCGATGTACCTCGCTGAAGCCGACGGTCTCGACTTCAGGATTATCAAGACGCTCTGAGAGACGGCTGCCGATACGCCGCAGCGATCTCGCGAAATAATACTTGAAAAGGAAAATATTTCCGTCTCTAGTAACGATGTGAAGCCGGTTGGCCCGCGCCGTGCAGGCGCGAGGAAGCGGCTTCCGTTCAACGCCAGGGATCAAGAAGCCTCAGAGGAGAGCGCCGTGACAGTTGTCCTTCCCACGCCCGCCCAACTTCGCGATGTCGCCGAGCAATGCGGCCTTTCGCTGTCCGACGACGACGTCGCCTCGTTCCGCGGCCTGATGCTGGGCTCGATCGAAGCCTACAATCTCGTCGCCGCGATGCCGGACGAGGTGCCGGAGGTGAAATATCCGCGCACGCCAGGCTACCGGCCCTCGGCCGAGGAGAACCCGCGCAATGCCTGGTATCGCAAGTCGACCGTGAAGGGCGCCGCCAGCGGCAAGCTGAAGGGCAAGACCGTTGCGCTGAAGGACAACATCATGCTGGCCGGCGTGCCCATGACCAACGGCTCGTCGACGCTGGAAGGCTATGTGCCTGATTTCGACGCCACCATCGTCACGCGTATGCTGGATGCCGGCGCCGAGATCAAGGGCAAGGTGCATTGCGAGCACTTCTGCCTGTCCGGCGGCAGCCACACCGGCTCCTACGGGCCGGTGCACAATCCACACAAGATGGGGTACTCGGCTGGCGGCTCGTCGTCGGGCTCCGGCGTTGTGGTCGCGCTCGGCGAGGTCGACATGGCGATCGGCGGCGACCAGGGCGGTTCGATCCGCATGCCGTCCTCGTTCTGTGGCATTTACGGCATGAAGCCGACCTGGGGCCTCGTGCCCTATACCGGGATCATGCCGATCGAGATTTATGTCGACCACACCGGCCCGATGACGGCGACGGTCGCCGACAATGCGCTGTTGCTTGAGGTGCTCGCCGGCGACGACGGCTACGATCCCAGGATCAAGGCGCCGAAGGTCGAGGAATACACCAAGGCACTCGGCCAGGGCGTCAAGGGCATGAAGATCGGCATCCTCAAGGAAGGTTTTGAGCAGCCGGTCGCAGAGGCTGCGGTGAATGAAAGCGTGCGCGAGGCCGCCAAGCGTTTCAAGGATCTCGGCGCAACCGTCGACACGGTATCGATCCCCATGCACCTCATCGGCCCCGCGATCTGGACCCCGATCGGCACCGAAGGCCTGACCCAGACCATGATGTTCGGCGACGGCTACGGCCTCAGCCGCGGCGATCTCTATTCGACCTCGCTGATGGATTTCCATCGCGGCTGGCGCGGGCAGGCCGACTCGCTGTCCGAGACCACGAAGCTGTTCATGATGCTCGGGACCTACATCAACAATAATTTCGGTCCACGCTTCTACGGCAAGGCGCTCAATATCTCGCGCCGGCTGACTGCGGCCTATGACAAGGCATTTGGGGAGTACGATCTGCTCTTGCTGCCGACGACGCCGATGAAGGCGACCAAGCTGCCGGAGCCCAATGCCAGCCGCGAGGAATACGTTGCCCGCGCGCTCGAGATGATCTCCAACACCGCGCCGTTCGACATCACTCATCATCCCGCGATGTCGCTGCCCTGCGGCATGGTCGACGGCCTGCCGGTTGGGCTGATGCTGGTCGGCCGCATGTTCGAGGAATCCACCATCTACCGCGCCGCGCATGCCTTCGAGCAGATCGGCGACTGGAAGAAGATGTGAGGAGGGATTGATGCGAGTCGACGGAAACGCCACGCATGGCTAACGCGTTCGTCGCGGCGTTCGAGATCCTGAGCTTCGGCGCGATCATCGTCCTGATCGTGCTGGGGCTCGGGATCATCGCCAGCATGATGGGCATCTTCAACTTCGCGCAGGGCGAGTTCGTCCTGCTCGGCGCCTACATCACCTATCTCGCTTATGCCAAGGGCCTGCCGATCTGGGCGGGCATGGTCGCAGCGCCCTTCGTGGTCGGCGCGCTCGGCTTCGTGCTCGAGGCGCTGATCATCCGAAGATTCTACGCCGCGCCCATCGTCGCCATGCTCGGCACCTATGCGCTCGGCCTGATCATCCGCGAATCCGTGCGCGGCCTGATCGGCGGCTTCTATCTCACCGTGCCCGAGCCGATCGGCGGCTCGATCGACATCGGGGCCATGCACATCTCGGCCTGGCGCTTCACCATCATCGTCATCACGCTGCTGGTGATGGGCGGCTGCTACCTGCTGCTCTCGCGCACGAGCTTCGGCCTCCGCGTCCGCGCCACGCTGGAGAACCCGTCGCTGGCGCGCGCATCGGGCATCTCGACGCCGCTGATCTACGGCGCCACCTTTGCCTTCGGTGCGGCGCTGGCCGGTCTTGCCGGTGCGCTGATCGTGCCGGTGTTCAGCCTGTTTGCCGATCTCGGCCTGCGCTTCCTGATCCAGGGCTTTGTCGCGGTCATGGTCGGCGGCGTCGGCTCCTTCATCGGCCCGGTCGCCGGCGCCGGCGTCATCGGCACGCTCAGTGCCGCGCTGCCATGGGTGATGGCGCCCGTCGTCGCCGACGTCCTCGTCTTCGTGCTCGCCATTGTCTTCATCAAATTCCGCCCGCAGGGCCTCATCGCTGGAAAAGGGGTTTAATCACATGCTCGATCGTCCTCAGCTTTCACGCCGCCGTTTCCTCTCCAATTTCGCTTTTGCGTCAGGCGCGGTCGCTACCGGCGTCGGCAGCTGGGTGATCCCGGCGCCCTGGGCCAATGCGGCCGAGGCCCCGATCAAGGTCGGCATCGCCACCGATCTCACCGGTCCGATCGCCTATGCCGGCAACGCCGACGCCAACGTCGCCAAGATGGTGATCAAGGAGATCAACGCGGCCGGCGGCCTGCTCGGCCGTCCGCTCGAGCTCTACATCGAGGATACCGCATCCAACGAATCCGTCGCGGTCGGCAACGTGCGAAAACTGATCCAGCGCGACAAGGTCGACATGGTGCTCGGCGGCATCACCTCCTCGATGCGCAACGCGATCAAGGACCCGATCGTGGCGCGCGGCAAGACGCTCTACATCTATCCGCAGCTCTATGAGGGCAAGGAGTGCACGCCCTATCTGTTCTGCACCGGGCCGACGCCGGCGCAGCAATGCGATGAGTTCATCCCCTGGCTGATCAAGAACGGCGGCAAGAAGTTCGCGCTGCCCAGCGCCAACTACGTCTGGCCGCACACGCTCAACGTCTATGCCCGCAAGGTGATCGAGCAGAACGGCGGCGAGGTCGTGTTCGAGGAATACTACCCGCTCGACCAGGTCGACTTCTCCGCGACCGTCAACCGCATCATCTCCAACAAGGTCGACGTCGTCTTCAACACCGTCATTCCGCCCGGCGTCGGTCCGTTCTTCAAGCAGCTCTATGAAGCAGGCTTCCTCAAGAACGGCGGGCGGCTCGCCTGCGTCTACTATGACGAGAACACGCTCAACATCAATCAGGCCGCCGAGATCGAGGGCCTCGCCAGCTGCCTCGATTATTTCAAGGTGCTGACCAAGGAGAACCCGTTCGACGCCAAGATCCAGGCGGCCTACGAGAAGGACTTTCCGGGCAACTTCCTGTTCGCCGCCGGCAGCGCGGCCACCGGCACCTATCGCGGCCTGAAGCTGTGGGAGGCCGCGGTGAAGGAAGCCGGCAAGATCGACCGCGAGCAGGTTGCGGCCGCGCTCGACCACGCCAAGATTGCCGAAGGTCCGGGCGGACCTGCCGAGATGGTGCCGGGCAAGCGGCACTGCAAGATGAAGATGTACACCGCGGTCGCCAAGGGCGGGAATTACGAGATCGTCGCCCGCAGCAACGGCCTCGTCGATCCCAAGGAATGCTGAGGCCGGATGCCGCTTCTCCCGGACCAGTGCGCGCCTGAGCGCTCTCTCTTCACCTCTCCCGTAGGGAGAGGTCGGATCGCATCGCAAGATGCGATCCGGGTGAGGTTGCAGTCTCGCCGCATGCCGCGGCCCCTCACCCGGATTGCACCTCTCCCCGTTGGGGAGAGGTGAACCGCGGAGCGCGCCGACTTCACCATGTCTAACTCGGAATGCTGAAATCAATGGGTGCAGCCAAGCAAGCCGTCCAGGTCGACGTCGGGGATGAGACAGACGTTCCGGTGATCGAACACGCGCCGTCAGAACGAGAGACGACGCGAAAAATCCTGCCGATCGTCGAGGGCGTCGTGCTCCTCGCGGCGCTGCTCGCGCCGCTGGTGCTGCAGGACTATCTCACGGTGTTCGCGACGCGCGTGATCATCCTGGCGCTGTTCGCGCTGTCGTTCGATCTGGTCTGGGGCTATGCCGGCATCATGAGCTTCGGCCAGGCCCTGTTCTTCGGCTCGGCCGGCTATGGCGTCGCGCTGCTCGCGCGCGATCTCGACATCACCAACATCTTCCTGGTGTTGCCCGCAGGCACGCTGATCGGCCTCACTTTCGCGCTGCTGCTCGGCGGCTTCCTGCTGCTCGGGCGACACCCCTCCAGCGTGATCTTCGTCTCGCTGGGCACGCTGACCGGCTCCTACGCCGCCGATCGCCTGGCGCGCGGCTGGTACTATCTCGGCGGCCAGAACGGCATTCCCTCGATCGCACCGATGTCGCTCGGTGGCTATGACTTCACGGAAGGGCCGGCGTTCTATTATCTCGTGCTCGGCATCCTCGTCGTGGTCTACCTGCTCTGCCGCTTCCTGGTGCGCTCGCAGTTCGGCCTGGCGCTCGCGGGCCTCCGCGAGAACGAGCAGCGCATCGCCTTTTTCGGCTACAAGGCGCAGCACCTGAAAGCGATCATCTTCACCGTCGGCGGCGCCATCGCAGGCCTTGCCGGCAGCCTCTACGCGTTCCACGAGGGGTTCGTCTGGCCCAACATGGTCGGCGTCGTGGTCTCGACGCAGGTCGTGCTCTACGTGCTGTTCGGCGGCTCCGGCACGCTGATCGGCGCCGTCATCGGCACCGTGATCGTCGAGGGCGTCAGCTTCTGGCTCTCGGACAATTATCGCGATATCTGGCCGATCATTCTGGGTTTGCTCTTGCTGCTCGTGATCCTGTTCCGGCCGCTCGGCCTGATCAGCTTCGTGCTGGGCGAGCGCGAACGCGTCGGCAGCTTCGGCGCCAAGATCAAGGAGAAGCGCAATGCCGCTCCTTGAAGCCGCCGGCATCAAAAAGGTCTTCGGCAAGCTCACCGCGCTCGACGGTGCGGCGCTCACAGTTGGTGAGAACGAGTTTCACGGCCTGATCGGCCCGAACGGCTCGGGCAAGAGCACCTTGATGAAGTGCATCGCGGGCGCCGAGGTGCCGACGCAGGGAAAAGTCTCCTTCATCAACACGGACATCACTGCGTTCACGCCGACCGAGCGGGCGCGCGCCGGCATGAGCCTGAAATTCCAGATCACGTCCGTGCTGCCGACGCTGACGCTCTACGACAACATCCTGCTCGCGTTGCAGGCGCAGTGCTCGCTGTTCGACCTCGTGCTCTCGCGTACGCGCAGCACTTTGCACGATCAGGTCATGTCCATGCTGACGCAGTTCCGCCTCGCGAATCGAGCCTTCGATGCGGCCGCAGCGTTGTCGCACGGCCAGCAGCAATGGCTGGAGATCGCGATGGCGCTCGCCGGCAAGCCGAAGCTGTTGCTGCTGGACGAGCCCACTGGCGGCATGAGCCTGGAGGAGCGCCGCGTCACCGGCGAGCTGCTGCAGCCGATCAAAAAACATTGCTCGCTCGTCATCGTCGAGCACGACCTCGATTTCATCCGCGACATCTGCGACCGCCTCACCGTGCTCGACCAGGGCAAGGTGCTGGCTTCGGGCACGGTGTCGGAGATCCAGGCCAACACATCCGTCCAGGAGATCTATCTGCGCCGTGCCTGAATTTTTGGACATCAAGCATCTCGACGCCGGCTATGGCCGCAGCCAGGTCCTGTTCGACGTCACAATCGGCATCCCCTGGCGCGGCGGCGTCGCCGTGCTCGGCCGCAACGGCGCCGGCAAGACCACGCTGATGAAGACCATCGTCGGCGAGCTGCCGGCGTGGAAAGGCGAAGTCGCCTTCGACGGCCGCGACATCAGCCGCCGCGCCACCCAGGAGCGCGTCCGCGCCGGCATCGGCTACGTGCCGCAGGAGCATTCGGTGTTCGCGCGCCTGTCGGTGCGCGACAATCTCGCGGTCGGCTCGCTCGCAAGCAAGGATGCTTCCGCGGTCGACCGCGTGCTGACCATCTTCCCAAAGCTCGGCCAGCGCCTCGACCAGCCCGCCGGCACCCTCTCCGGCGGCGAGCGCAAGATGCTCGCCATCGGTCGCGCCATGCTGGGCGATCCGAAGCTCTTGTTGCTGGACGAACCGACCGAAGGGGTCTGGATCGGCGTCATCGAGGAGATCACCGAACGTCTGATCGAGCTCGCGAAGACAATCGCGGTCATCATCGTCGAGCAGCACCTCGACTTGGCGCTCCGCGTCGCCGACTACGCCTATGTGCTCGACCGCGGCCGGGTCGCGTTGCAAGGCGAGGCGGGGCAGGTGAGGAGCAATCCGGAGCTGATGCGGTATCTGGCGCCGTAGGGATGCGGCCGAGCCGCTGTCTTCAAGCCTATCGCAGAGTGCGCATCCAACCAGTCCCGTCATCCTGAGGCGCGAGTGGCGCGATGCGCAGCATCGTGCCGCGAGCCTCGAAGGATGAACGGCCGAGCTGCCAGCCGGGCCGTCGCCCCTCGAGGGCCGCTGAAGAAGCGGCCACCTCAGGGTGACGGGGAGACATCTTCGATCGTGAAAGACCGAAGCGCGGCGCGCCGCCCCTACTTCACCGCCCCAAAGCGGCTCTCGAACGAGTTCGACGACACCACCGGCGCGGCGCCGGCCATCATCGGGGTACTGTCACCCGCGCCGTCCGAGACCGACGGCTTCAGCGCCGGCCGGGTCTGGGCAAGCCGCGTGTCGGGCTGCGGCTTCGGCGACTCTGCCGGCTTGGCGGCGGCGACAGCCGGCTTTGGCGCGTCCTTCGCCGCATCTTTAGACTTGTCATGCCCCGGCACGAAGCGGGTCACTGCGGCCTTCAGCCTGGATGCTGCGGTCGGCGGCGTCGTGGACGTCTGGGTCGGCGTCACGGACGCAGTGGCCTGCGGCGCAGGCGTGGTCGTCGCCGTGGTGTCGGCGGTGCCGAGGCCCATCTTGCGGCCGAGATTCGAGAAGAACCCGCCGGATTTTTCGGCTGGAGCTGCTGCCGCGACGCGCGTGTTGGCGGCGGGCGCGTTCACCGCGACGACCGGCTCTTCCTGCGGCGCGGGCGCGGACGCGACCGCATCGAGGTTCGGCTTGGGCGGATTGACGTGGCCGGGGATCGTGCCCGGCGCCTTCGCCATCGCCAGCATCTGCAGCGTGGTGCCTTCGGCGCTCTCGGAGAGGCCGGTCGAGCCTTCCGGAATCTTGGCGGCGAAGATCTTGTTCATGCCGCCGTCGATGCCGGTGTTCATGCGCGCCACCGGCGTGCCCTTGGCAACCAGCCTGGCGTACTCGGCTTCGTCCTTCGCGTGCTTCTCGCGCACGGCGCTGGCGATGTCCTCGGGGATCACATAGGCCGGGCATTTCGCCGAGGCGTCGAATACGGGATCGCGTTTGGCGTCGGCCGGCTTCGCGGCGTCGAAGACGTACTTCTTCTCACAGAAGTCGACCTTCGGCTCCTGCCGCGTCACCTCGAAATGATCATAGCCTTCCTTGATCATCTTCCAGAACGGCATGTTCGGATTGTTCCGGTGCTTGGCCATGTTCACCGGTGTCATCTTGAACGGATAGGCCTGCAGCTGGAACGCCTTCTGGCCGCCAAAGAAGGATTCGCGCCCGAGCGAATAGATCTCCGCGATCTGCTCATCCGTCATGGCGTAACAGCCGCGCGACGAGCAATCGCCGTGCACCATCAGCTGCGAGCCGGTGCGGCCAAGCGCCTTGTCGAACGCGTTCGGGTAGCCCGTGTTGAAGGAGAGGTAGTAGGCCGATTGCGGATTCATCTGGCTCGGATTGATCGAGTAGAATCCCTCCGGCGCCTGACGGTCGCCCTCGCGCACCTTGGGACCGAGATCGCCCGACCAGCGGCAGATCGGATAGGTCTTGAGCAGCGCGAACTGGCCCGAGCGGGTCTGCTTCCAGACCTCGAGCTCGGCCTCCTGCTTGAACAGGCGGACCAGGATCGGCGATTGCAGATCCATATCCTTCTCGGCCATCGCCGCGATCAGCTTCGGCGGCACCGGCTGATTGGCCTTGGCGTTGGTCGCGAGCGAGACCTGGTCGGTGTCGCAGCCGGTCAGCAGAACGCCGGCCGTCATCAGCGCAACCGAAGCCAAGAGCGCGCGAGCAAGCGAACGAGAAATCAAGATGGACCCCACACCGTGCCGGGCAATGCGCGCGAACCCCAATTCTTTTGAAGCATGATCCGACCGGGTACCCGGAGCCCGTCGCAACGGGCCTTTTTCAGACCACGCTCCAGCGCTTATGCCCTGAAGCCATTGATTAAAATTCTAACCTCTGGGTCATGTGGTCGCAACCCGAGCGGGGATCACGAGGGCGTTGGCCCAGCGGCATGGTCAACAGAGACTAAATGGACGCGACTTGGGACTTAACTTGGGCCTTTTGGGCCCATCGGGACTGAGATCGCCGATTTGGGCAAAAAAAGGGTTAATGCGGGGTTACTGGGGTGGGCCGCGCCCCGGGCGGTCTCGTGCCCCGGACGCAGCGCAGCGCCCCTTCGCGGTGCGCTGCTGAGCCGGGGCCTAGGCTGGGCGGCGCGCTCTGGGGGCTCCTGGGTCCCAGCTCTGCGCCGCAGCGCAAGGGCGCTGCAGCGCGTCCGGGACAACGAAAACCGAGGCGAATCAGCCCAGTTTCCGGCCGATATCGAGGAATTTCTGCCGCCGCTGCTTGCGGATCGCATCGTCGTCCAGGCCGCGGAGCTCGTCAAAGGCCTTCGCGATGGCGTCCCCGGTGGTGGCGATCATGGCGGCGGGGTCGCGATGGGCGCCGCCGACCGGCTCCTTCAGGATCTGGTCGATCACGCCGAAGCGGAGCATGTCCTGGGCGGTGATCTTCATGTTGTTGGCCGCTTCCTGCGCCTTGGTGCCGTCGCGCCAGAGGATGGAGGAGGCCGCCTCCGGCGAGATCACGCTGTAAATCGCGTGCTCCAGCATCAACACCTTGTTGGCGGTGGTGATGGCGATGGCGCCGCCCGACATGCCCTCGCCGGTGACGATGGCGACGTTCGGCACGGTCAGCGCCAGGCACGCATCGGTCGAGCGCGCGATCGCCTCGGCTTGGCCGCGCTCCTCGGCGCCGATGCCGGGATAGGCGCCGGCGGAATCGGCGAGCGACAGCACCGGCAGGCCGAAGCGCTCGGCCATCTCCATCAGCCGCACGCATTTGCGATAGCCCTCCGGCCGCGCCATGCCGAAATTGTGCCGGATCCGGCTCTCGGTGGAATCGCCCTTTTCCTGGCCCATCACGCAGATCGGCTCGCCGCGGAAGCGGCCGAAGCCGGCGACCAGCGCCTCGTCCTCGCCGAACTTGCGGTCGCCGGCGAGCGGGGTGAATTCGGTGATCAGGCCCTTGATGAAGTCGTTGAAATGCGGCCGCTGCGGATGCCGCGCCACCAGCGTCTTCTGCCACGGCGTCAGGTTCGTATAGAGGTCGGCCAGCGCCTGGGCCGCCTTGTCCTCGATCCGCCCGATCTCGTCGCTGATGTCGGTGCCGGTGGCGGCGAGCGCACGCAATTCGTCGACCTTGGAATCGAGCTCGGCGACGGGCTTTTCGAAGTCGAGATAGCTGCGCATCTGGTCTTGCATCAACTCAATATAGGGGGACGGGGCTTTAGAAGCGAAGCGAGTTGGGGTGGCGGAAAGAAGTGTAGCGTCTTCAATGGTTTGGCTTGTGCGCTCGTGGCAGCCGGCCAAATCATGCCTAAGGCCCCGGCTCTTTCTGCGGAGATGTGGCCGAAGTCAAGGCGGTTTCGGCGACCGCTGTCGTCCCGGCCCGGTTCTCGTGTCCCGGACGCGCTGCAGCGCTCTTGCGCTGCTGCGCAGAGCCGGGACCCATATGTGGACGGCCCCCTGCTGGCAAGAGGCGGAATGCTGGTTGTGATCGAAGCGATTGCGGCCATATGTCCGGTCTTTGATGCGGTCGCACATGACCGCTGCCAAGATGGGGTACACAGCACGAGTTCCAAACAGGAAGGCGGTGTCGAGCACCATAGGGTCCCGCGGAGTTTTGCCTCGTGTCTATGATCGATCGATCAGGTCCATCTTCCGTTCTCGAGCAAGCTTCGGCCTGCGGCGCGAGGCTGAAGCCTCACGCCGAAGTTCAACATGTGTGGG
>NZ_AXAZ01000101.1 GCF_000473065.1 Bradyrhizobium sp. WSM1743 | reverse complement strand
TGCGATTTAGTCGTGTAGAACGCTTCGAAAACGCGTTCCTCACTCGTCGGGTCGAGCCCCGGGCCCGAGTCTCGCACGGCGACACGTAAATCGCCCGCAACGTCCCTTTCGGTACTGATCAGCAGCTCCCGCGTGCCGTTCTCAACGNTGTTCACGGCNTCGATGGCATTGAGGATNAGATTCAGGAGCACCTGCTGGAGCTGAATGCGCTCACCTTCGATCGGCGGCAGGTCCTCCTCCAGTTGCGTCTGTACCGAAATCTTATGCCTCACCGCCTCGCTTCGGACCATGGCNACGACGTCCAGCACGGCTTCGTTGAGGTCGATGCGGCTTCTGGGTACCGGCGCTTTCCTGACCATAGCNCGGATNCGGTGGACGATCTCGCCAGCTCGTCGGCTATCTGCGACNACGTGCTCGAGGGACTCGCGGGCCTTANTTAGATTGGGCGGGTNATTGCCCAGCCAGTTCAAGGCGGCGTCCGCATTGGTCAGCACAGCCGAGATCGGCTGATTGACTTCATGGGCAATCGAGGCCGTCAGCTGCCCAATGGTCGCGACACGACTGACATGAGCGAGTTCGACCTGNGTCTTTTGGCGTTCAATGACAGCCTTCTTGAAAATTTCGACCGCACCGGCCATGGCGCCGATTTCGTCACGCCGATCAATCCCGGGCACGTCGATGCTAGTGTCGCCCTTGGCCAATGCGGTCATGGCGCCGGTCATTCGGGTGATCGGCGTCGCGATAGCGCGCGTGAGTAGCATGCCCATCAAAACCGCGATCATGAGCGAGGCTGCGGCGCCAAGGGCGGTCGTCGTGTATGCAGTGGCGTAAGCCTGCTTCTGCACGGCGTCGCGCCTTGCCAACAGATCGCGCTCAACTTTCTCGATTTCGCTCGCCTTGGCGCGGATTGCGTCCATGGCAGCGTTGCCGCTAGACCCTTCTAGCCTGCGCGCTTTTTCGCGAATCGCGGGGTTCGCCATCAGCGCGATCTCCCGCTCAGCGGTCTCGATGCGCCAGGCTTCCGCCAGCTTGTTTAATTCATCGAGCCGGTTTTGCTGGTCTTGATTATCCGAAGTCTGTGCTCTAAGTTTCCGGATCGCCGCGATGAAGTTGTCGCCGCCAACGCGGTATGGGTCCAAGAATTTCTCGTCGCCGCTGAGCAAATAGCCGCGCAGACTCGTTTCTTGATCAAGCGCTGCGGCCACAGCCATCTCTAGTGTGTCCAACACGTCAGTGGTATGGACCCGCCAGTTTTTGGCCTCTTCGATGACGCCAAGTCTGTCGTATACGATTGCGCCACTCACAAATATAACTGCTATCACGGCTGCAAACGCGGCCACCAATTTGTGCAAAATCGGTAAATTCGAGAAAGGGGGCACTTGACCCTCCAGGTCGATATACGCGGCCCGACCAGACAGCTAGCGCGACATTGCTCCCAAGCGATGGCATTCGCAAGAATTTGGCATGGGACTGTGATAGGGCAAAGCGGCGCAGCCTCTGCGGAGCGGAGCTCAGACAGTATCTCTGGACAACGGGCGTTGGCATTTCCGTGCCGTCGGACACAACAGGGCCGTCATATGGACGCGACCTTCATGACATCCAATGTTCCGCGAAAGATCATCTCAACTGCGACATACAGAATGACGGCCAGTCCGACGTAAGCGAGCCATCGGTGAGTTTGCAGAAGGCCGGCAATGAAAGAAGCGGCCATGCCCATCATCGCGATGGAAAGCCCCAGGCCGAAAATCAGAACCACTGGGTGCTCGCGCGCCGCCCCTGCGACGGCCAGGACATTGTCGAGAGACATGGAAGCGTCGGCCACGATGATCTGCCAACTCGCTTGGAAGAGTGTTTTGCGGGGGTTGCTTTCTGCAAGGGCTCCTATGGTCCCTTTCCAAACTGTGGGCCCTGCGGGGGACGTGCGCAACTCTCTCCACATCTTCCAACATACCCACAACAACAGGATCCCCCCAGCGAGCAGAAGGCCGACGATTTGCAGGATTTGCGTCGCTATCGCCGCTAAGAGAAGGCGCAGTATCGTCGCGGCGACGATCCCGATCAAAATGGCCCTGGCTCGTTGAGCTTGAGGAAGTCCCGCTGCAGCAAGGCCGATGACGATGGCGTTATCGCCAGCGAGCACAAGGTCGATCAGAACGACCTGCAAGAGTACGCTAAGAACATCCGTCTGGAGATAGTCTATCAAGGGTCATGGTCCCAGGTTCCGCTCCGAGCGAGGGCGTATTTATCTGCAGGTCGACCATACGGGTTACCTCCAAAGCAGGGCAGCCAATACAGCTCCAGGTAACTATCCCCGGCAGCGGCGTCCGAATGTTGTCCTGCGGGCTGCCCGAAAAGCAGTGCTACTTGATCTGGCTCGCCAAAAATCGCCGCGGCGCAACCGATCATTGTGAACGCACCTGCGATATCCCATAGAGAAATTTTTCCGACCGTCGCAGTCCCTGACTTAGCCAGGGCCAAGAGCGCGGTGATCATCGCGTCCGAGAAGAAGGCTGAGCGCTGGCAAGACGAGTTGCGAATCCAGAAGGAGTATTATCGAGAGGGCGGGAGCCGCGACCAGGATGCTCAACAGCGCGAATATGCAGAATGTCTCCCGCCAACGAGCATTCCTGTTCCAACTTGCATGAGAAGCGATCATTTGACCCTCCTGCATACGAGCATCTTATAAGGGCCACTTACTTGCGGAACCACCCTGGGCCAGTTGGCAGTTTTTGCGTCTTTGCACCTAGTGTTTTTTGGTCCTATGCCGCCGACCCTCAATCAGCGTAAGTACGCCGGCGGTCATGACGGCAACAACGACGATGGCTGCCAGCCCCTCGACCGAGGCCAAGGTTTCAAACCACTTGCTCCAAAGCTCAATCATGTGCTGGCTTCTCTTAAGAGCGCACCCACGATCGATAAAATGGCCTCTCTAAAAGACGGCCCGTGCAATCAGAAAGACAATGCTACGCATCGACGCGCGCGTTTTAACCGCGCGGCAACATGACACGAGCCGTTTGGCACGCACGCCATCCATCCTTCTGTTGGAACGAGCCCTGACGGCGCGAGTGCAACTGGTTCGAGCAGCGCGTGTGGTTCGACGCCCTCGAAACGGAACCACACTCTGCGGTTCGCTCGGCCTCAACACGCCGAAGCGCAAAGCTGGGAACCAAGGGATCATATCCCCCGTGTGTCTGCGATGCCCCACGTCCGAATTGGGGTCAAAACCTGACGGTCGACGGGTAGCGCGGCAAAGCCCGCAATGGGCCCAGGAGCTGACTTGCGAGAAGTGGCAGCTGTTGGTGCAAAGCGGACGTCCGGTCGGACCGCACGCCGGAGTGTCGAAGCGCAAGTAGAAATGCGTCGAATTGGTAGGCGGCGGTCGAGGCGCTGATGCTGGTGGCCGAGCGCGGCGGCACAACGATGTTCGCAGGCATCGGCGTGGGCGGCTCGCGGCACCGCGCCAGAAGCGGGCAAAGAGACGATTCGAAGGCTGATTGCGATGATCCTCTTGCGGACGTTGCAGATGCTCTCAATAGTGCGGCTTCGCGGCTATCGGGCTTTGCACACGAAAGACGGGCGGCGCCCACTGCAATTCAAATTCCTTGAGGCCGCAATCCATTACGGCTTGACGGTGGCCTGCCAGCCTTCGCTTGGTCAGGAAGCGACCCATCTCCCCGTGCGGCAACGTCAGTTGCGCCATCGTTCTGCAATGCGGTATCAATTCGGTAATACTCCTCGCCGCGGGCAGCGCGCCGCGATATATTTTCGTTCGGAAGGACTGCTAGGCCCCAAGGTTTATGGGCATCATGGTCAACCCCACGCCCAGAATGCGGAGAGTGCTACGGCAAGCGCACCTGTACGGCCGTTTGGTCGCACATGATGGGAAATTGTACTATCCCGGCGGTAACCACCGGTTATGCAGTGAAGAGACCGCGATCGCGATGGTAAAGGCAGGCTGGCTCAGGCATCGCGGCGAGGACTATGAAATTACATCCGACGGCATAAGGGCCGATGCGCGGCGTGAATAGCTCAATCTGACCGGCGCGTCCGCCTCGCGCGGAAACGGCAGTGATATGCAGGCTCAGACCGAGAGAGTTCCACAACCACGAGTGTGCCCCCGAGGCATCGATAATTTACGGGCGAAATCTGACGTCGCCGCGACGGCGATGCCCGAGGGAAAGATAGCTGATCTATTGCTGCGACGTTTGCTCGCCGCATGTCAGTGGCGCCATGCCGCAACGCCGGCTGTTAGCCGCCAGCTAACCGGTCTGCCACTTGCGTGGCCGGCGTGGACTGCGTTTGAGGAGGCAGCGAACCTCTAGAATGGACTGCCAGCCCAGTGCCAGCGGCAAGAACAGCTATTGCGATCGCAGCGAGAGATTGAGTCCTCATGGCGATGATCCTGTCATCACCCCCATAACTAACCGGACAGTCTCAGAAATGGTTCCCGAGGCGCCTAGAGGCCTCAGAGGCCAGTCTCCGCTTTGATTCGCATGCCGGAAAATTATCACGCCCACCCAGCCCACCAGCGGCAGGGTCAGCGCCCGGTATTGCGCGATACAAAATGTCGTTGCGGGGACGCGCGACTGCCCGCCTGACGATATCTTACGACCTTGTTTCCCAATCTTGCCTCGCGCAAGCGACCGCCGGCGAGCTCGCTGGACATGAGGCTAATCCGGAGTGAGCGGCTTGCGTAATGGTCAATATTTCGGCCGTAATTGGCCAAGCTCCCAAAATGATTTCGTTCCACAGGGGATCTCCGCGCGCAGGCAGTGAGGTTCACTAGCCGCGGTCGCCCACCGCTCCACTCATTCGCTGCGCGTTCGCTCTTTCTTCGTGTGTGATACCTTTGTGTAGTGTACGATTGTTCGGACATCGAGAGCGAGCGCCAGGCCATGAGAGGCGTCACGGAGTGGCTTGAGTCAATCGGCTTATCGGAGTACGCCCGGCGCTTCGCCGAAAACGGCATTGACCTCTCGGTCGTCCGCGACCTGACAGAACAGGATCTAAAGGAGCTGGGCATCCTGCTAGGTCATCGGCGCAAGCTGGTGCGCGCCATCGCAGAGCTTGATGACGAAGTTAGGCCTCCGGCTAAAGCCGAACTTTACCTGAGCCGACCGGATGAGGGTGAGCGGCGTTATCTTACAGTGATGTTTTGTGACTTGGTTGGCTCCACAGCCCTTGCGGCGCGATTGGACCCGGAGGATATGCGAGCGCTGATTGGCGCGTATCACAGCTGCATCACCGAAGCCATAAGCCGCTATCAGGGAAAGATAGCCCGTTACATGGGCGACGGGGTGCTGATCTATTTCGGCTATCCGAAAGCGCATGAGGATGATGCCGAACAGGCTGTGCGCGCCGCCCTTGTAATCATTGATGCCGTAGCGAGCATCCGGAATGTCGCCGCTGCCCTCGAGGTTCGCGTCGGCATTGCGACAGGCACTGTGGTGGTCACCGAGCTTCTGATTGGGAGTGTTCCGGCGGAGCAAGCAGTTGTTGGTGAGACGCCGAACCTCGCCGCGCGGCTACAAACGATGGCCGAGCCAGGATCTGTGCTGATCTGCGCGAGGACGCGCCGGCTCGCCGGGGGAGAGTTCGAGTACTGCGAGCTAGATCCCGTCGCGCTGAAAGGCTGGGCGGAGCCGGTCCGGGCCTATCAGGTGCTGCGGACTAGCGGTGTCGAGAGCCGATTCGAGGCGATGCACACGACCAAGCTGCCACCGTTGTTCGGGCGTGACGAGGAGATGGAGCTGTTGTTTCGCCGCTGGCGACAAGCTGTACAGGAAGAAGGTCGGGTGGTGACACTTACCGGCGAGCCAGGTATCGGCAAGTCCCACATTGCGTCGGCGCTTAACGAGCGGCTTCAGGGTGAATCCCACGCCACCCTGCGCTATTTCTGCTCCGAGCATCATACCCACAGCGCATTGTTCCCGTTCATCAGCCAACTCGAACGTGCGGCCGGATTTAAGCACAGCGACTCGCCTCGGGAGAAGCTATCCAAGCTGGACGCTCTGTTGGCGCAATCCACACGTAATCCCGAACACTTGGCAGTCTTGGCAAACTTGTTGGTGCTGCCGGCGGATGATCACCACCGGCTGCAGGACCTCACTCCACAAAAACGTAAAGAGAAGACCTTCGCAGCACTATTGGCCCAGCTTGATGGATTAGCGGCGAGGCAGCCGGTCTTACTCATTTTCGAAGATGTGCATTGGATTGATCCAACCTCGCTTGAGCTGCTAGCAGCTACGGTGGAGCATGTGCCGCAGCTTAGGGCACTGGTGCTGATCACGGCGAGAGCCGAATTCACTCCCCCCTGGCCGAGTTATCCTCACACCACCATCATCCCGCTCACCCGACTTAGCCGACGTAACGGCACAGCGTTGGTCCTGCGGGTGACCGGAGGCAAAACCCTCCCCAAGGAGGTAATGGAGCATATTCTCGCACACACCGATGGCGTGCCCCTATTTGTCGAGGAATTAACGAAGATGGTGTTGGAAGGCGGGCTTTTGCGAGAGCGTGACGGGGAATATGTTCTTGAGGGGCCTCTGCCGTCATTCGCAATCCCAACCACCCTGCAGGCTTCGCTGATGGCCCGCCTTGATCGGTTGTCACCGGTGCGGGATGTGGCTCAAATCGGTGCTGTCGCGGGGCGAGAATTTCACTACGAGCTTGTGAGCGCCGCCGCCGCGCTGCCGAAGCAGAGGTTGGACGAAGCTCTTGATCAGTTGGTCCGTTCGGAACTGATGTTCCGCAGGGGTGAAAATCCACACGCGGTATACACGTTCAAGCACGCTTTGGTGCGAGACGCCGCATATGCTGGGCTCCTGAAGAGCCGCCGCGTGCAACTGCACGCCGCTATCGCGAAGGCACTCGAGCAGAAATTCCCCGAAGCTGTACGAACGCAGCCCGAGATTATTGCATACCACTATACTCAGGCGAAGAATCACGAACGGGCCTTACACTACTGGTCCGAAGCAGGCAGACAGTCAGCGGCTCGCTCGGCGCACAATGAAGCGGTCCGTCACCTGAAGCAAGGGTTGGATCAGATTCCGCAGATCGACGACCCGATGCTACGCAACAAGTCGGAGTTGCTGCTTCAGATAGCACTCGGCAACGCTCTCCGGGCAACTAAGGGTTGGAGCACCGACAGCGTGAAGCATGCGTACACGCGAGCGCTTCAACTCTGCAAAGAGAGTGGGCTTGACGAACATGTCTTGCCTGCGATCTTTGGCTTATGGACGTGGAACTTCGTTCACGCATCGCTTGGTGAAGCTCAAGCCCTTGCAGAACATTTGCTGGATAGTGCCGAGAGGGCGGATAACTCGGTTTTCAGGGTTCTTGCCCACGAGGCTGTAGGATTTACCTTGTTTGCACAGGGGAAATTTGCCGATGCTCACGCGGAGCTGGAACGTAGTCTTGGCCTGTGTGAGGACAGTAAGGCTGCAGAATACCTTGACCTGTCGGCACAAGACCCCCGAGTTCATGTACGGGCATACGACGGCATGACCCTCTGCTTGCTCGGTCATCCAGATCGAGCTTTGCGAATGTGCACGGAGGCACGCCGATACGCAGATGCATCTCAACATCCCTTCAGTGAGGCAATCGCACGAACGATAAGCCTTCGCGTGCATCAGCTTCGGGGCGATGCCACCGCTGTCGCCGCGGAGGCGAACGTCGCAGTTGCGTTCTGCGAGGAACATCAGTTTGCGCACTATCTGGCCATGGCTCTGATTTTGCGGGGATGGGCAAGCGCTTACCAAGGCAACTTTGAGAAAGGTCTCGCCGAAATTCAGGAGGGCTTGGAACAAGAACGCGCCACTGGCGCGCTATTATTTGAGTCTTACGCTTTGGGCCTATTGGCGGATGCATGCATAGAGCACGAACACTACGCGAAAGCGCTCGACTTTCTGAAGCAGGCGCAATTGAGGCTCAATGAGGAGAATTGCGAACGCTTTTACGAGGCTGAGATATATCGTTTGTTCGCCGAAGCCTACCTCCGATCGAATCAGGACTTGGATCACGCGGAGTGCTACTTTTCTAAAGGCCTTGATGTTGCGCACGAACAGAAAGCGAAGTCCCTGGAACTTAGACTTTGCTTGAGCATGTGTGACCTGAGCGAACTGAGACACAACGCAGACAAGTGTCGCTTACAACTCGGCGAGATTTACGGATCGTTTAGCGAAGGTTTTGAAACTCCGGATCTTGTCAGAGCCAAGGCAAGATTAGAAAGCGCTTGGTAATGATCAGCTTTGGACTTCTTTGGATCGAAATGCGACCGGGAGAGGAGGGCCGCTTCTGGCGCAAAGCAGGACATCCTGCGGACACGCCACTTCTGCTTCGGGGTCATTTGCCGACCTCTCGGCAGCAAGCGGCAAATCGGCTCCACGGCCCCGGAGCAGACGAAGGCTGGCAGCCGCTCCGCTGCAGGTGCCCGCCCGAGCCCACTCTGAGAGTGCCGATTAGAAGGCTTCTACATGTCGGATGATGCTCTGGTTCTAACCGCTTGCGCTCAACTCAACTACGCGAGGCTGTTGCACAGCGGCTTTCATTTGTGGTCGTGACGATTTCGATCACGCGACCCCGTCGCCTTTTCAACGAGACCGCGCCCCATAGGTCGGCGGCGGCGCCTGCACTGTCGGCGCCGCGGCGGCGAACAGCTCGTCCTTGCGGCCCGAGAGCGGCGGATAGATGCGCTTGCGGTTGATGGTCTCTTTGGTTGCTTTGGCGGCCTGACCAGCGTTGCGCACCTCGCGATCCCACCCCTCGGTGTAGAGCGCGCCCCAGGCGCCGAGATCGAGCACGGTCACGTACCAGTCGATCCGCAGCGGCAGCATCGGCAAGCCGGCGAGATCGGCCACCACGTTGTGGCCCGCGAAGCGGCCCATGGGCCGGGCGAACTGACAGGACATCACGGTCGGATGCAGCCCGTCGATCACGCTCGAGGCAACATCGCCGGCCGCGAACACGCCGCCGACATCCGCAACCCGCATCAAGGGGTCGACAAGGAGCCGGCCGAGGCGATCGCGTCCGCCCGGAAAGCTCGTGGCGAGCCGGCTTGCACGCATGCCCGCACACCAGATCACCGACTGCGTCGGAATGGACTCGCCCGAGTTCAGGCGGATGCCGGCGGCCTCGATCGACGCGACACGCACACCGAGCCGTGTCTCGATGTCGAGTGCAGCCAAGGCCGTCTCGATGACGGGACGCGCATGCGCACCGATGCTGGCGCCGACCGCCGGATTGGGATCCACCAGGATGATGCGGCGGCTGCCGGTGATGCCCGCACGCGCCAACCGGTCGGGCATCTCGGCTGCGACTTCGATGCCCGTGAAGCCGGCGCCGACCACGATCACAGTTGAACGCCCCGGCGACGGCGCGCTGCGTCCGAGCGAAACCAGATGATCTTCGAGGCGGAGCGCCGCAGCATAGGTGTCGACATCGAAGGCGTGCGCGGCGAGGCCGGGAATGTCGGGGCGCATCACCTCACTGCCGAGCGCCAGCACGAGGCGGTCATAGCGCAACGTCTCCTTACCGCTGCTGGTGACGAGCGAGATCTCGCGCCGTGCCGGATCGATGGCCTCGACCTCGCCGATGCCATGGCTGACACCGATCGGATCGAGCAATTGCCCGAGCGGAAGCGCGACCTCGCCGAGGTCGGCCTCGTAGTTGCGCACGCGGATATTGTGATAGGCGTTGCGGTCGATGAGGCGGATCTCGATGTCACCGTTCGCGCCGATCTCGTCGCGCTTGCGCGCGGCGCCGATCGCCGCCCACAGGCCTGCAAACCCGGCGCCGAGCACGACGATACGCGCCATGACCGCCTACTGCACTTTCCTAAGCAATCCTGCGGTCTGCCCGCGCGGGCAAATATAGCTCAACAGCCCGCATCGACCAAATGCGGCATTGCCGCGCCGCTGCACAATATCGCGACTTACGCCTCGCGCAGCTCCGACGGCGTCGCGCCGAAACGCTTGCGGAAGGCGCGGTTGAAATAGGACAGATCGGAGAAGCCGGAGGAATGCGCGATGTCGCTGATCTTGCGCGCCCGGGCACGGGGATCGCCGAGCAGCTTGCGCGCGTGGAGCAGGCGCTGCTCCAGCACGAATTCGGTGAAGGTCGTGCCGGCCTGCTCGAACAGACGCTGGGCCTGGCGCGGGCTCAGCCCCGAGCGCGTCGCGACTTCGGCGAGGCAGAGATCGTTGCGGCCGAGTCCGGCCATCACATCGGCGCGCATGAGATCGAGGCGAGCGGCCGCCTGCCCGCGGCCGCGTGCGCGGCTTGCATGCTCCGCATCGGTGCCGAGCAGGAGACCGACGAGATCGACCATATGCTGCGCGGTCAGGCGCTGGCCGACCGCATCGAGATGCGGCGCCTGGTTGGCGGCGAGCGCATGGTAGCGGAAGATGGTCTCGGCGACCGCGCCGTCCGAGAGCACCTGCGAGAGCTTGTCCTCGGCGCGCGGATTGATATCGAGCAACGCACGGCGCGGCATGCGAATGGTGGTGAAGCGGTCTGCATCGGTGTGGCCGACGGTCCCGGTCACGCTCATGTCGACGAGCACCATCTGTGCGGGCGCGAGCTCGACGGTGTGGCCGTTCTGCCCGACGCGGACGAGCCCCGCATGGGCCGATATCAGGACGAGATCGTCGCTGCCGTCGGCAAGGTGGCTCTGCGTGCGGGAATATTGCGCGGAGGCGCCTTCCGGAATGGCGAGCGCGATGTTGTCGACGACGCTGATCTGCAGCCGGCAATCGATGCTGTCGCCATGGCTTGGCCCGATGTCGAGGCCGCAGGGACCGACGGCGCGCTCGCGCCAATGTTCGAATGCGGCGCCGTGCGGCAGGCCTGCATATTGGTGAAGGAAGATGCCCGGCGTTCTCGCTGCATCCATCTGATTTTCTCGCCCTTTCCGGCATCGCGGACTTCAAATTCCGGGGATTTGACGCCGCGAACTGAGCGGAGGTTCAAAGCGGGGGCGGATTCAGGGGCACTTGTCGGGATGCGACGGCGAGATGGACCATGGCGACAGCAAGGCGCCCTTGTACCCCGCATGGAGCAAAGCGGAATGCGGGGACAGTGGTCCCGGATGTCGCTTTCGCTCCATCCGGGCTACGCACCTATTTTTTCGCTGGCGCCTGCGGCTGCGCCGGCGGCACGGTCTCGATCAGCTTGCCGGAAAACACCGGGGCCGAGGTCGGCTGGCCGTTCGGCGAGCCGCCGGCCTGCTCGACGGTCACGGCGTAGGTCGCGCCGTTGACGACCTCGGCATCGTAGGAGGCAAGCAGCGGACGCGCGGTGAAATCGCTGGCGCCGATGACACCGAGCGAGCGCGGGCGCGGCAGCTTGTCCGAGATCAGCCAGAGCTCGAAGCTCTTGCCCGGCTCCGGCGTCGCGCCGACCTTGCGCACCGTGAAATTCCGCGTCGCGCCGTCGATGGTGAGGATGAAGGCGGGGCCGCCGCCCTGTCCCTGCAGCAGCGCCACATATTGCGCGGAGGCGGCGAGCGGCGCGGCCGGGGTCTTCACCTCGACCGTCTGGATGCGCGGCGCGGGACGCAAGGCGCCCGGCAGCGCGTCGGGCAGGAAGATCTGGAGCGACAGCGTGACGAGCAGCGCGGCCGCAAGCGCCGCGGCGGCGGATGCGACGTTGCGCCAGCGCTTCACGCGGCCCTCGAGGCTAACCACATTGCTGTCGTCGACGCCCGGCGCCTGCGGCGCGCGAACGACGTCCGGATCGGGCGCATGGACCTGCGGCATGAAGATCGGCGCGACGTCTGGAATGGCGTCGGGCTCGCGGCGCGGTGCTTCGGCCTGTTCCGGCTGCTGTTGCCCCGGCGCTTCCGGTGAAGGCTCGGGCAATGCAGCGTCTGGCAGAGAGAGCTCCGGCACAGGCGGCACAGGCGGTGGTGGCGAACCCTCGGCCAGCGCGGGCGGCTCCTGTGCCAGGGCCGTGCGCGCGATCTCGGACCTGATGTTCTCCCACACGATCGGACGCGGCTCGACCGAGCCGACCATCTGGTTGAGAGCGCCGAGCCGGTAGGCCCAGGCCTGCACGATCTCGGCGAACGCCGCATCCACCGCCATCATGGTCTCGACCTGCGCGCGCTCATCGGCGTCGAGCGTGCCGAGCGCATATTCCGCGGCGAGCGCGATATGGTCCTCCGTGTAGGCCATCAATTGCAGTCCAGAACCACCCTCATCATCCAAGCGATCACAGTCCGAGGCACTCCCGGATATCCAACATGCTGCGCCGGAGCCACGTCTTCACCGTGTTGACGGGCGCGACAAATTTCTCCGCCAATTGCTCGCGGCTCCAGCCGTTGTAATAGGCGAGAAGCACGAGCCTCTGACGATCCGGCTCGAGCCGGCCGATACATTCCAGGAGCCGCTTCAGCTCCTCGGTCATCTCGCGGCGCGCCAGCGGATCGGGACTCTCGGCCGCAACCTCCATCGCCTGAGGCTCTTCCTCGATGGAGACTTCCGATTTCTTGCGCACGATGTCGATCGCACGGTTGCGTGCGATCGAGGCCATCCACGTGATCGGCGACGACAGCGTCGGATTGAACTGGCCGGCGCTGTTCCAGATCTTGACGTAGGTCTCCTGAATGACCTCCTCTGCGAGATCCTGCCGACGCAAGATACGGAGCACGACGCCATAGAGTTTCGCGCGCGTGGCGGCGTAGAGGCGCTCGAACGCGGCCTGATCGCCCCTCGCCACCGCCTCGATCAGCTCGACCAGCTCTGCCGGCGTCAGCATTCAGCCCCCTGAAACGCGGCCCCGTTGCTTCCCTTCACCTCTCCCCGACGGGGAGAGGTCGATTTGCGCAGCAAATCGGGTGAGGGGGTGCAGGGCTAACGAGAGACCGTCACCCCTCACCGGCGCTCCGCGCCGACCTCTCCCGAGGGAGAGGTGGGCACCGCCGTCGCTGGCACAGCATTCATTCCCGCTACCATAGCGCGCGGCAAAGCCGACCACCAAGGGGCGCGGCGCCACGCTGTGGACAGCAGATACGAAAACCCGGACCTTGCGGGTCCGGGTTTGGCAAATTCCTGGATGGTCTGGCTGCTGGCGCCGTCAGGCGACGGCGCCGATGCGGGCGCGCATCAGGCCGATGCTGTCGAGGTCGGCCTGCTCGCGGGCATTCTCCTCGGCGCGCTCGCGGGCCTGGTCGCGCTCGTCGAGGAGCTCGACCTTCTTCAGCTCCTCGAAGGCCTCGGCCAGCGCGGCCTTGGCTTCATCGAGCTGACCCTTGAGCTCGTCGGCCGAACGGGTCAGGTTCTCGCGGCGCTGGATCGCGGCTTTGGCATAGGTCGGATAGGCGAAGTGCGAGGGATCGTTGATCCCGGCGCGCTCCTGCTCGGTCTGGATCTCGCGTTCGAGATCGACCGACATCCGCTGGAAATCGGCGATCATGGTCTCGATCTGGGTGACCCGGCGGCGCTTCTCGTCGACCTGAAACTTCTTCAGGCGGATGAGCGTATCTCGTGACTTCATCGACTCGTACTCCCCAGAAGTCCCCCCGCTGCACGTGGGACGGCACCGGTCACCCCAAAGGCCCTGTTAGGGCCAAGACCGGCTCTGCTACTCTGTGGGGTCGGATGATGACCTGACAAAGTTAGCGTTCCGTTTCCAAATCGCCCAGGATTTGCGCCAATTGGCGGTAGCCGTCCGCGAGTGATGCATTTTCGTCCTTGCGCTGGCGCAGGAAGGCCTCGAGCGGCTCGTGCAGGCGGATCGCCTCGTCGACCTCGGGGCTGGAGCCGGCCCGGTAGGCGCCGAGCCGGATCAACTCCTCCATGTCGGCATAGGTCGCCATCACCTGGCGCGCCCGCTGGATGACGGGCCAGAACTGCGGATCGGCCGATTTCGGCATCGTGCGCGAAACGGATTTGAGGATGTTGATCGCGGGATAGCGGCCACGCTCCGCGATCGAGCGCTGCATCACGATATGGCCGTCGAGGATGCCGCGGACGGCATCCGCGATCGGCTCGTTGTGGTCGTCGCCGTCGACCAGCACCGTGAAGATCGCGGTGATGGCGCCCTCGCCCAATCCCGGCCCGGCACGCTCCAAGAGCTTCGGCAACTCGGTGAAGACGGTCGGCGTGTAGCCCTTGGCGGTCGGCGGCTCGCCGGCGGACAGGCCGATCTCGCGCTGGGCCATGGCAAAGCGCGTCACCGAGTCCATCAGGCAGAGCACGTCCTTGTCCTCGTCGCGAAAATACTCGGCGACCGCGAGCGTCAGGTACGCCGCCTGGCGGCGCATCAGGGCGGGCTCGTCGGAGGTCGCGACCACCACGACCGAACGCGCAAGGCCCTCCTCGCCGAGATCGTCCTGCAGGAATTCCTGCACCTCGCGGCCGCGTTCGCCGATCAGCCCGATGACACTGACATCGGCATCGACGTTGCGCGCCAGCATCGACAGCAGCACCGACTTGCCGACGCCGGACCCTGCGAAGATGCCCATGCGCTGGCCACGGCAGCAGGTGAGAAACGTGTTCATCGCGCGCACGCCGAGATCGAGCGGGCTGCCGACGCGCTTGCGCGAATGTGCGGGCGGCGGCGTATTGCGGAACGGCATCGGCGAAGAGCCCTGCGGCAGCGGTCCCTTGCCGTCGATCGGCTCGCCCAGCGCGTTGACGACGCGGCCGAGCCAGGCTGCGGACGGCCGCACCTGATTGGCGGCATTGGCAATGACCGCCTTGCAGCCGCGGCGCACGCCGTCGAGGCCGGCGAACGGCATCACGACAGCATTGTTGCCGGAGAAGCCGATCACCTCGCAGGGAATGGTGCGGTTGGCGCCGGTCTCGATCACGAGCCGCGCGCCGACCGACATTGCGTGAATCGGACCGGCCACCTCGACCATCAGGCCGCGCACGCCGACCACGCGGCCGTAAATGTTGATGCCGTCGATGTCGCCGATCTGTTCGGCAAGAGCCTTCATCGGTGAGCCTTCATTAAGGGGCGCGCCCAGGTCATCCGGGACTTCACGGTGAAACTCTTAAGTTTCGCCATATTTCTGAACGGCGCTTAACTTCGTGTTTACCCGCATCATTAATCATTGCGTCACTGTCTTTGTGACTGAGCGTGACTCCCCTTCAGAAGAAGGCCGAGTCGCGGGAGTCGGTTAGGCCCGTCTCTTAAAGTGGAGCTTGAACGGAATCGGATAACGAAAGCTGCTTCGCGCGCAAGACCTTAGGGCGATTCGACAAAAATTGCACCGGGGGGACTTGCGTTCCAGAATCAGAGTTTGTTAACCATCTGTTGTCAGGATCCGAATCAGTTGTTCAAAGGCGTTTTGTTGAGTGCCGCGAATGCGGCCGACCTGACGCCCAGGAGCGGCGACTATGGGGAACTGGCATGCGCGTTTTGCTGATTGAAGATGACAGCGCCGTCGCGCAGTCGATCGAGCTGATGCTGAAGTCGGAGAGCTTCAACGTCTACACGACCGATTTGGGGGAAGAAGGCGTCGATCTCGGTAAACTATACGATTACGACATTATTCTCCTCGACCTCAACCTGCCCGACATGTCCGGCTACGACGTGCTCAAGCAGCTCCGGGTCTCCAAGATCAAGACACCGATTCTGATCCTCTCCGGCCTCGCCGGCATCGAGGACAAGGTCAAGGGTCTCGGCGTCGGCGCCGACGACTACATGACCAAGCCCTTCCACAAGGACGAACTGGTGGCCCGCATCCACGCGATCGTGCGCCGCTCCAAGGGCCACGCCCAGTCGGTCATCCAGACCGGCGACCTCGTCGTCAACCTCGACACCAAGACGGTGGAAGTCGGCGGCCAACGCGTGCATCTGACCGGCAAGGAATATCAGATGCTGGAGCTGCTCAGCTTGCGCAAGGGCACGACCCTCACCAAGGAAATGTTCCTCAACCATCTCTATGGCGGCATGGATGAGCCCGAGCTGAAGATCATCGACGTCTTCATCTGCAAGCTCCGCAAGAAGCTCGCCAACGCCTCCGAGGGCCGCAACTTCATCGAGACCGTGTGGGGTCGCGGCTACGTGCTGCGCGAGCCGCACGAGGCCGACGAGCGCATCCCCGCCTGATCTTCTGGGTTTACGTCGCGAGCCCTGTCAGGCTCGCTCCTCCCAGCCTGGACCCCGCCGCAAATGGCGGGGTTTTCGTTTTTGGGGGCAGCTTCATCCGAAGCTTAAGGTTTGAACCGCTACGCTCTCCCCGCCGACGAATGGTCGCTGCACGATGGGGGAACGATGATCCTGCAATCACTCGCCGGCCTGCCCGCCTTCCTGGTCTATTTCTGCACCGGGCTGATCGCGACCGTGGCCTATCTGTTCGTCTACACCCGCATCACGGCCCATAACGAATTTCAGCTCATCCGGGATAACGAGCCGGCCGCGGCGATCGCGCTCGGGCTCAGCCTGCTCGGCTTCGTGGCGCCGCTGGTCAGCGCCATCGCGCATTCGGCCAACGTGCTGGACTGCCTGATCTGGGCGACGATCGCACTGGTCGTGCAGGTCATCGTGTTCTTCCTCGTAAAAGTTCCGGTGTCCAATCTGTCGGCGCGGATCTCCGCCGGCGAGCTTGCGCCGGCGATCTGGCTCGGCCTGTCCTCGCTCGCCGCCGGGCTGCTCAACGCCGCCAGCATGATCTACTGACATGGCCGACAAGCTCTCCAAGAAGGAGTTCGGCAAGCGCCGGCCGGTGGCCGAGCTGCCGCCTGCGCGGCCGCCGGTGAAGCGCTCCGGCCATGTCGCGCTGCTGGTGATGGGCACGATCGCGGTCGGCACCACCGCCTACACCTTGATGCCGCGGCAGACCTGCGAGCCCACTCCGGGAGCCGTGCCGGGGCAGACGACCACGACATGCACAAGCAGCAGCAGTTCGTCAGGCGGCAGCAGCTCGCGCTGGTCGTCGCGATCGAGCTTCTTCAGCGGCGATTCCTCGAGCCATTCCCCGTCGACAACGTCGTCGTCCGATTCCGGCCACAGCAGCGTGAGCCGCGGCGGCTTCGGCTCGTTCGGCCACGGCTTCTCGGGCGGCGGCTAGCGCATGATCCGGAAAAGTGGCCGCCGGTTTTCCCTCGCGACAAACGCGGAACGCGTTTGCGCGGAGATCATGCGCAGGAGATAACATGCAGCGCATCACCTGTCTCGAGCGCGACGACTGGCGAGAGACCGCAGCGAAATGCGGCTTCGTCTTCCACACCATCGACGGCGAGCGCTATTGGGACGAGCGCGCCTATTACGGCTTCACGCTGGACGAGATCGAGCGCGGCATCGAGACGCCGACCGGCGAGATCGACGCGATGTGCCTGGAGCTTGCCGGCCGCATCATCGGCGACGAGCGCCACTTGCGGCGCCTGAAGATACCGGAAGCGTTCTGGGGCCTGATCGCAGAGAGCTGGAAGCGCGACGACCGCAGCCTCTATGGCCGGCTCGATTTCAAGTTCGACGGCAAGTCGCCGGCAAAGCTGCTCGAATACAACGCGGACACGCCGACCTCGATCTTCGAGGCCGCGGTGTTTCAATGGACCTGGCTCGAGCAGGCGATCGAACGCCGCGTCATCCCGTCGCGAGCCGATCAGTTCAACTCCATCCATGAGCGGCTCATCGCGGCGTGGAAGGAGATCGCTAGCGGCCGCCACGTCCATCTCACCGGCATCACCGGCAACGAGGAGGACGCCGGCACGCTCGCTTACCTCGAAGACACCGCGCGCCAGGCCGGCCTCTCGACCAGGCTGCTCGACATCGAGGAGATCGGCTGGCGCGACGAGCCTGGCGGCTTCGTCGATCTCGACGATGGCGACATCGCGCTCGCATTCAAGCTCTATCCCTGGGAATGGATGTTCCACGATGACTTCGGCGCCAAGCTGAAGGACGCACCGACGCGCTGGATCGAGCCGCCGTGGAAGGCGGTGCTCTCCAACAAGGGCATCTTGCCGCTGCTCTGGGAGATGTTTCCAAACCATCCCAATTTGCTGCCGGCCTTCTTCGAGGACGATTCGCGCGCCGCCGAGCTCGGCACGTCCTATGTGCGCAAGCCGCTGCTGTCGCGCGAAGGCGCCAATGTCACGCTGGTGTCCGGCGGCGTGCCGCTCGACGAGCAGGCAGGCCCCTACGGCACCGAAGGTTTCGTGCGCCAGGCATTGTCGCCGCTGCCGAATTTTTCCGGCTTCTATCCGGTGGTGGGAAGCTGGCTGGTGAACCACGAGCCGTGCGGATTGTCGATCCGCGAGGACGAGAGCCCGATCACGGGCAACCGCTCGCGGTTTCTGCCGCACGCGATTTTGTGAGGGACCGTCATTCCGGGGCGCGACAAAGTCGCGAGCTCGGAATCCATAACCACAGGCGGATGAAAGGGCCCACGTCTAACCGCCTGCCTATTTCGATGGCCTGTGGTTATGGATTCCGGGCTCCGCGCTCACGCGCGGCCCCGGAATGACAGAGAGACCTCACCTCGCCGCGGCGAGCTTCAGCGGTTGCGGCATCAGCCCGCCCATCGGACGGCCGGAGCGCGCGGGGTTGAGCTGATAGAGGCCGCGGCGCTCGGCGAGGGGACGGAACGCGTCGGTGATGCCGACGACGGATTCGGCAGCCCCGAGCAGCAGCGTGCCGTCGGCCTCCATCGCCTTAGCCATCCGCTCGAAGATCACCGCCTTGGTGTCCTGATCGAAATAGATCAGCACGTTGCGGCAGAAGATCACGTCGAACGTGCCGAGATGGGAGAAGTCCTGCAACAGATTGAGCTGGCGGAACTGCACCATGGCGCGAATGTCGGCGTTGAGCTGCCAGAGTTCGCCGACCTGCGTGAAGTACTTCATCAGGTGCTGGATCGGCAGGCCGCGCTGCACCTCGAACTGGGTGTAGACGCCGGCCTTGGATTTCTCCAGCACCTCCTCCGACAGGTCGGTGGCGACGATCTCGACGCGCCAGCCGGTGAGGGCCGCGCCCATCTCCTTCACGCACATTGCGATCGAATAGGGCTCCTGCCCCGTCGACGAGGCCGCCGACCAGATGCGAATCGACTTGCGCGCGGCGCGTGCCTGGATCAGGCCAGGCAAAATCGTTTCGCGCAGATGGTCGAACGGAATCCTGTCGCGGTAGAAGAAGGTCTCGTTGGTGGTCATGGCTTCGACCACGTCGGTCGCAAGCCGGCCGTCGCCGTTCCTGATCTTCAGCACGAGATCGGGGATGCCGGGAAGGCTTGCCTTGCGGGCGAGCGGCAGCAGCCGGCTCTCGACCAGGTATTGCTTGTCGGCGGAGAGATCGAGACCGGAGCGCTCCTTCAGGAACTTGCGCAGATAGTCGTAATCCGCGGGTGTCACGAGCGGTCTCCTGCGAACAGGCGATTGACCTTGGCGCCGATCTGGTTGAGCGGCAGGATCGCCGCGCAGATGCCGGCATTGGCGGCCGCGCCCGGCATGCCCCAGACCACGCTGGAGGCTTCGTCCTGCGCGATCACGCTGCCGCCGACGGCAACGATGTCCTTGCCGCCGCGCATGCCGTCCGATCCCATACCCGTCAGGATCACGGAGAGGATGGCGCCATGCCAGATGTCGATGGCGGAGGTGAAGAGCGGATCGACCGCAGGCTTGCAGAAATTGACGGCGGGACCGTCGTCGAGCGCGATCACGACGTCCGCACCGTTGCGCGCGACGCGCATGTGCTTGCCGCCGGGCGCAAGATAGATCCGTCCCGGCTTAACTGGTTCGCCATCGACCGCTTCGCTCGCCGGCCGGCGGCTCGAACGCGCCAGATGCTCGGCAAGGATGGTGGTGAAGGTCGGCGGCATGTGCTGCGTGATCAGCACCGGGAAGCGGTCGATCACCGGCCCGAGCTCGGTGACGAGCGACATCAGCGCCTGGGGACCGCCGGTCGAGGAGCCGATCAGCAGCACTTTTGGCACTTGGGTCGAGAACGGACGCGTGGTGAGCGCGCCTGACGACAGGGCATGCACGGCCGGAGCCGGAGCGGGCGCAGCGGGCCGCGTGACAGCCGGAGCGCGCGCGGCCGGAGCCGGGCTCGCCGGCGCGAGCGGCGGGCTCGCAACCGCGGGCTTGCGACGCAGCCGCGCGCCGAGATGGCGGATCTTCTGGATCAGGTCGTGGTGAAAAATATCCGCAGCCGCCGCCTCGCGCGTCGACTCCGGCTTGGGGATGTAATCGGCCGCACCCAGCGACAGCGCCTTCAAGCTGATCTCCGCGTTGCGGCGGGTCAGCGTCGAGGCCATGATGATGACGAGATTGCGCTTCTTCGCCAGCAGCTGCGGCAGCGCCGAGAGGCCGTCGAGCTCGGGCATCTCGATGTCGAGCACGGCGACATCGGGGTTGATGCGTTCCAGCTGGTTGACCGCCTCGAGCCCGGTGCGCAGCGAGGCCGCGACCTCCATGTCGTGCTCGGCGCCGATCCAGCGCGAGATCAGACCGCGGATGACGACGGAGTCATCGACGATCATCACCCGCAGCAGTCCGGCTTCGCGCGACGTGCCCGTGGTCGAATTACCTGCGAACGCAACACTCATTACTCACCAACTCAGACTGAAACGGTTCAGTTGAAAACAAGCGCCGAAGGATCCGTTCAGCCTCCGGGCGATCGCTCAGATCAGGCCGACTTCCTGGAACTTCGCCGTCACGATGTCCTTGTCGAACGGCTTCATGATGTACTCGTTGGCGCCGGCGTGCAGCGCCCGCGCAATGTGCGCGACGTCGTTCTCGGTGGTGCAGAACACGACCTTGGGCTGGTCGCCGCCGGGCATGCGCCGGAGATGGCCGAGGAACTCGTAGCCATCCATCACGGGCATGTTCCAGTCGAGCAGCACCGCGTCGGGCAGGCCGCGCTTGCAGGCCTCCAGCGCCTTCTCACCGTCCTCGGCTTCGAGGATCTGGAAGTCGAGGCCCTCCAGGATCCGGCGCGCAACCTTGCGGATGACGCTGGAATCATCAACGACGAGACAAGTTCGCATGTGAACCTCTGCTTCCTCCCCTTTGCGGGGACACTTCCAATTGCAGGTCCGCCGGCGGCAGGGCCGCCGTATCAGGCCGCCATCATTTCGGGCGCGAGCTCGAGGACGCGATCGACGTCGAGCACGACCATGAGCTGGCCGTCGAGGCGGTGGACGCCGCCGGCGAGCTTGGCCATGCGGGGGTCGAGGTTGACGGGGTTCTCCTCCTTGCCGTCCTCGGGCAGGCGCAGCACCTCGCCGATCTGGTCGATCAGCAGGCCATAGGATTCGCCGCGCAGGTCGACGCCGACCGCCATCGCCGTCTTGCCGTCCTCAGGTCTCGGCAGGCCGAGCCGGGCCCGCATGTCGACGACGGTGACGATGCGGCCGCGCAG
>NZ_AXAZ01000100.1 GCF_000473065.1 Bradyrhizobium sp. WSM1743 | reverse complement strand
CGATGTCACGGTTTGACCGGACCTGCCTCGTGTGAGCCCTGGACCGCCGCCAGGCGGGCGTCGTGGCCAAGCATGTGGAGTTTGCGGCTGAGATGATGGGCGCCAACGCAGGCCTCCATACCGATCATGCACGGCGGCAGGTTGGCGAGCCGCGTTTCCACCTGGCCACGCGACCATTTCTGCCGCAGCACGATCGCACCACGCTGATCGTGCCCCACGACGTGGAACGAGTTCTTGCCGATATCGATACCGATCACGGCGATCGCTGCGTTGAGTTTCTGAGACATGGCCTGCTCCTTGTCTTCGCTGCCCCCGCCAGCTTCTCGCGCTGGTAGGGCCGGAGCACGGCCGGACCATCCCATTAGCCGACTTCGACGCTGCCTCCAACGCTCCATTAAGCAGTGATCCGAGTTCGCGCGCTAAGTTCACAAGAGCGCAGAGAGAATTAGCCACTCATCTGCTCGCCCAACTAACCCGGTCAGCACTGCTGACCAGGGGTTTTTCCGGCACGAAATGGGCCACCGACTGCTCCGGCTCTGACTTGCTCGGACACTAGACGCGTGCCGCCGCGGCCGCCGCCCCGTCACTCCGACTTTGGGGGCAATACGACCTTGCTCGTTTCGTTCGCGCCTGCCGCTACCTCATCGGGTTTACGGCGCTGCCGTCGGTAGCTCGTTGTTGGGCCAGTATGTATGCGACGCCTATTTATGAAAAGCAGGTCGACCTCGATGAGCGTTGGAAAGGCGTAGTGCGTGGGAAGGACCGCGTTTATGGCAAAGCCTCGTTCATCGTAGAATCTTACGGCTTCTCCCAGGCTCGGTTGGTCTTGATACAGCGGAGCAATTGCCACTTCGGATTGAATGCCGCAAAACTCCGAGAGCGTCTCGCCGGCTCCTGCAGCAACGGAGAGGTCGTGCCCTTGCGTGTCCATTTTTAGGAAGGCACGCCGGAACCCAAGCTCTTTCTGATAGTCGCGAAAGTAATTATCGAGCGTATCCGTGTCGACGCCGATTCTTTCCGATGCGGTTATATCCCGCTCAAACACGCCACCGGGGAGCGGCGTGTGCAGGGACGATAGGGAATGGGACGATGCCACGTTAAACTCGACATGCCGCGGCGTGGAATCCAGTGCAACGCTTTCGATATACCAATTAGCATCGTGAGCGGCCTTTTTGCGCAGCGTCTTTGCGAGTCGCGGGATAGGCTCAAACGACACAATCCGACCGTTGTAACCGATAGATCTCAGCAGCTCGGCATATTGCCCCTCGTTTGCGCCAACGTCGAAAACGCAATCGATGTCGAGATAGACAAGCAGTTCGCGGAGCGCATGCTTCTCATGCAGCAGGGGGAAGCGATGCGCATGCGCGATTCCGATGGACATCTTGTTGAAGGCGATGTCTTGCAGGATACGCTTAAAGGTCCCCAACATGAATTCCTCCCAAAATAGAGAAATTGTGAGCCTGGCCAAGCGGAAGAAATTGCGGGCCGTGGTCGGCGACGGGTCCGAGACCTTGGAGGTCCCGCACCCAAAAGCTACTCAACCAGCTCGGCTGTCGGTTTGGGAGCTAGTTGACCACAATGCCGGGCGAAGAAGGCGAAGGCTATATCGGCACTCAAGCGCCAAACCCACGCGCCAGCCACCCACGCCAGCCCTGCTGACCGAAGTAACGCACCGGGCGGCCACGCTGGCAAGCCAGCGGCCAGTTGATCCGGATGCAGGTCTGCTTCCATTGCGGGGAGCCGATCGGCGACCACGACGAGCTAAAGCCCTGCGGCGCGGCCAAACAGCGGTTCGGTCGCGTTCTAATACAACGCAACCGCAATCCGTTTGTCTTTCCGCCAGACCACTGCGCAACGTCGTCGATCACCGTCGGGAAGCACAGTCAGGGCAAACTCCTCGGGAATATTTTGAGCTTCACGAACGTCCAGCGCGGCGCCGAACTGGGATATGCTTCGGATCGTGCAATCTCTTTGCGATCGCCCAAAACTGATTAGACCGAGACGTAATGAACGGCAGTTCTTCTTGTACATGTTTCCTCCACAAAGTCGAAAATCCTACTTTGCAGTTTCAAGCCGATCCCGGTGCAACGCGCTTCGCGCAGCAGTCGGTCCGTCAAAGCCTTCGCAGGTGCGATCCAGTGGGATCCGATCATCGGACCATTCAGAGCCTGCGGTCAGATCCGAGGAGATACGCCCAAGTCCTTTGAATCGAAGTTGAGGCCCAGCTTTCCGGCACCCGGTTGCTTCGTAGTCAACTTTGCTCCGCATCCACAAATAATGTTTAAAATAGTCGATTATTAATTTTAAATAAAGATATTTAATTTAAAACAGGGATTATTTAAAGCCTTGAGCCAAGGGGACTCCTGCGGCAGATCTAGTGCAGGAGCACATCGTGTGCAGATCCTGATTTCAACTGGCGGCAAAACGTGAAGTTCGGAGAAGCGCTCACACCCATTGCAATAGGTCAGTGTCCCATTCCTGACTATTCAGATCGGCGCGCGAGCCAATCTGAATACAGTTGCTGGTTGCATCGCTGCTCGCGAATATTAGTATCGCTCCCCTTTCAGCACGAACGGTTAGTCGAAGCCGCGATTTGTAGGCCCACTGGCGCGCTTCGCGCCCACAAGCACGGCGGACCAGATCAGCGGCGATGGTAAAGGCTCCTTCCTTTCGAATGTCGCCTTGTGGCCCGACTAGGACTCTCCGGCGATGCTCGCTGTGCGCCGCAGTTAGAGGCATAGCGGACATCTCTGCGCCTGATCCAAGCCGCCCTCAATTATAAGTAGACGCCTCAGGGGATTGGGATCACGGACGGGCGTTCGCGTCATCCGACGAGCCGCCCGGCGTCCCGCCCGCCCGGTTGCAGGCCCGGTAGAGCCACGGCGCGACGCCCGTTATCCCGTTGGGCGGATCAGGCTCCTAACCAATTTCGCCTTTCACCTAGTCGTGAGTTGGGTCTGCTGCCTGCGCGGGTCTACATCAAGGGTGGGTTGATCGAGACGGTCTCTCGCGCCACGAGCGCCACAGGAGCAGGCCGACAGTGCCAGTGCCCGACGGGGCCAGCGCCGACAGTGCCAGCGTCCTTGCGGCCAGAGAAAGCGAGCATCAACCTCCGCGCCCCACGCGGCGCAAGCGCTTGCGCCCGCGAGTCGGGCGCGGTTGTTTGATAGGCCGTTTTCGTCTGATGATCCTGTAGGCCTTCGCGAGCCGCTTGCGGGTGGTGCGACGTGATGGCGCCTGAGCGCGCGCACCACGCCTATGTGAGCTTGTCATGAGCGAAAGCATCTCATCGGTATTGCTCGATGCGCACCGCGCAAGGAGCCAAGGCCTCAACGCTATCGCGCAGCGACAACGCGCCCGGCTTGGCGAGGCCGTCGCCTTCGCTCGCGCCAACTCGTCCTATTATCGCGAGCTCTATCAGGGTCTGCCGGAGCGGATTGAGAGTTCGTCCGTGCTGCCGGTGGCTAATAAGCAAGAGCTGATGCGTCATTTTGACGACTGGGTCACCGATCGCGAGGTTAGTTTCGCGGCAGTGCGAGCGTTCGTCGATAACCCTGAGCTGATCGGGCAACGCCTCCTTGGCAAATATTCAGTGGCAACCACCTCCGGCACCACCGGGACACCTGGAATATTCCTGTTGGACAAGCACAATTGGACGGTCACACTCGCTTTTTCGCTGCGCATGATGATCGGCGCGCTTAGCGGCAGCGAGATATTTCGTCTCCTCGTCCGCGGCGGCCGCGCGGCCTCGGTGCTGGCGATGGGGGGCCACTACATCGGTGCAACCAGCTTTGCTGCGATCCGCACAAAATGGTCGGCCCGACGATTCCGGGCGCTCGCGGCGCAGGCGCCGTTGCGGAATCTGGTCACCGAACTCAATCGGTTCCACCCGGCTCTGCTTATCGGATACGCCGGCGTCATGGCACTATTGGCCATCGAGCAGGATGCCGGTCGCCTGCATATTCGGCCGGTGCTGGTTCTTCCGACTTCGGAAGGGCTTCCGCAGGACGGATACGACCGGATCGCAAGGGCATTCCACGCCAAGGTCCGGACCGTTTACGTCGCGACGGAATGCCTGTTCATGGCTACGGGCTGTGAACACGGTTGGCATCACGTCAACAGCGATTGGGTGATTCTCGAACCCGTCGATGCGAGCTATCAGCCGGTTCCGCCCGGTGAGGAGTCGCATACGGTCCTCGTGAGCAACCTCGCCAATCGCGTGCAGCCGATCCTCCGCTACGATCTCGGCGACCGCATCCTGCAACGACCTGATCCCTGTCCTTGCGGCAACCCGCTTCCGGCGATCCGCGTGCGGGGCCGCGCTGCCGACATCGTCACGTTTCCAACCGAACGCGGCGAGAAAGTCGCAGTGCCATCGCTCGCGCTTGAGATCGATCATGTACCCGGCGTGGAGTTGTTTCAGATCGTGCAGACTGCGCCAACACAATTGCGCGTTCGCCTCCATCCCGCAGCCGACGCTGACCCAAACCGGGTTTGGCGGGCGGTGCATTCCGAATTGACCAAGCTGCTGAATGAGCATGGGCTTGGTCAGGTGTCTGTTGAGTTGGCCGCCGAATCACCAGTCCCATCTTCTGCCGGAAAGTACCGCACCGTAATCCCACTGGTTCTGAGCGCTTGAAGACGCCGATGGGTGGACAACGATTATCGCCTCCGCCTCAGCGCACCACTCTCGCCGCCTCGAGCAGCCGCTCGCTCGCTGTTGCCGTCGCGAGCACCATGCCGTCATCGGCCATCAGCTTGGCCTCGACGAAGGCGATGGTCTTGCCGAGTTGCGTCACGGTCGCCTCGCCGAAGATCGGCCCGGGCTTGGCGGGGCTGAGGAAGTTCACGGTCATGCTGATGGTGGTGGTGTAGAGCCGCCCCTCGCTCATCACGAGCACGGCGGGACCCATGGTGTCGTCGAGCATGGCCGAAAGCATGCCGCCCTGGATGAAGCCCGCTGGATTGCAGAACTCAGGCTTGCCGTCGAAACCCAGCCTGATCCAGCCTTCCTCCGGGCGGGCATCGAGCAGGCGCCAGCCCAACAGTTCGGTGCAGGGTGGTCTCGGAAAGTTGTCGAGCGCGGTCTTGACCATGCGAGCCTCCATCGCGCCGTGATAGCGCAGCGCTGCTGCCAGCGTGCTGTCAGGAGGACGAGGCCGCTGAAAGGTCGAGCGCATGCGCGATGACCTTGCGCATGACGTTGGGCAGCGCCTCGTCGGCGAGGGTCGCGATCGGCACCCAGCGCATGCCCTCAGGCGCGCGGGTGCTGGCTTCCACCTTGGCGGTGTAGACCACCAGCTCCAGCGGAAAATGCGTGAAGACGTGGGTAACCACACCCCCCTTGCGCTGCCAGCGCGACAGCCCCTTCAATTCCGGTGCCTGCTGCTTCGCGGCCGCATCCTCTTGTCCGGCGAGCCAGTCCGAGCCCGGCACTTCCGTCATGCCGCCGAGCAGGCCCTTTTCGGGCCTTGAGCGGACGAGCAGCTCGTCGCCACGCGTGACCACGAAGGCGGCGCCGCGCCGCAACGTGCCGCTCTTCTTCGGCGCCTTGCGCGGGAACGTCTCCTGGGTGCCTTGCGCACGCGCCGTGCAGTCCTCGTTCAGCGGACACAGCGAGCAGGCCGGCTTCTTCGGTGTGCAGATCGAGGCGCCGAGATCCATCAGCGCCTGCGCGCTATCGCCGGCGCGGGTGTCGGCAAGCAGCGTCGCCGCAAGCTGCTGAATCAAAAGTTTTGCTTGCGGCAGCTCCTCCTCGACTGCGAACAGGCGCGACACCACCCGCTCGATATTGCCGTCGACCGGCATGGTGCGGCGGTCGAACGCGATCGCAGCGATCGCCGCCGCCGTGTAGGGCCCAATCCCCGGCAGTGCGCGCAGCCCCTCTTCGGTATCGGGAAACACGCCGCCGTGCTCAAGCGTCACCGCCACCGCGCAGGCATGGAGATTGCGTGCGCGCGAATAATAGCCGAGCCCGGCCCACATCCGCAGCACGTCATCCAGCGAAGCCCGCCCCAGCGCCGTGACGTCGGGCCAGCGTGCGACGAATTTTTCAAAATAGGGCCCGACCGCCTTCACCGTGGTCTGCTGGAGCATGATCTCCGACAGCCAGACGCGATAGGGGTCCGATATCTCGCCGGGCCCCGCACGCCAGGGCAGACGGCGGCGGTGGCGGTCGTACCATTCCAGGAGCGCCAGCGGGCGCGACGACATCTCCGCCTGATTGGGTTCCGATTTCGCCTTCAATGCGAGTTTAGGGCTCATGCTCTCACTGTAACGGCGTCACGCCGATCTCTCCACGTCATGCCCGCGCTCATCGCGGGCATCCACGTCTTTCTTCGCCAGAGAACGTGGATGGCCGGGACATAGGCGAGCGGAAGCGACGCCGTCCTCGGCTATGCCGGCCATGACGACCGGGAGTCTGTGGCCCGCCCTTCGAAGTGCTATAAGGTCTCCATGTCCAAATTCCCCCCCAAACCCGGTCCCCTCAGCGCCAAGCCGCTCGGGATCCTGCTCAACGACGTCTTTGCGGAGGCCTACGCCAAACAGGGCTTTGCCGCGCGCGAGCTGGTGACGCGGTGGGCGCAGATTGCGGGGCCGGAGATCGCGGCCCATGCCGAGCCGCTCAGGATGCAATGGCCGCGCCCGGTCGAGGGGCAGCCGCAGGAGCCGGCAACCCTGGTGCTGCGGGTCGAGGGGCCGATGGCGCTGGAGATCCAGCACTCAGCCGACGTGATCCTGGAGCGGGTCAACCGCTTCTTCGGGTGGAGCGCAGTCGGCAAGCTGGCCTTCCGCCAGGCCCCCCTCTCGCGGCCGAGGGCCCGGAAGCGACCCGGCCCGCCGGACCCCAAGGCGGTCGCCAAGGTGGCGGAGAGCCTGACCGACATCGAAGATGAACAATTGAAGACGGCACTGGCGCGGCTCGGGGCCGCCATCAAGCGAAATTGAGCCTCAATTCGCGGCCAATCTGGACCCGTCCTTGCGGCCCGCCATTGCCTCAGGCGACGTTTCGAGCTAGCGACAGGCCGCCCGAGCGGGAACCTTGACCCGTTCCTTTGGGCGAACCTTGCCAATCCCGGGAGCCGACCTTGATCATCACCCGCCGCGCCTTCACCACGATGCTGTCGCTGACCGGGCTTGCCGCGGTCGCCGGGCTCTCACCGCTGCGGTTCATCTCGGAGGCCATGATCCCTGAAGCGATGGCGCAGTCTGCTGCGGATGTGGCGAAGCCGGTGTCGCTGCCCGACATGGCGCTCGGCCCGAAGGACGCCGCCGTCACCATCACCGAATACGCCTCGATGACCTGCCCGCACTGCGCCGCCTTCAACGAGCAGGTGTTCCCGAAAATCAAGAAGGAGTACATTGACACCGGCAAGGTGCGTTACATCTTCCGCGAGTTCCCGCTCGACATCAAAGCCGCCGCCGGCTCGATGCTGTCGCGCTGCATCGCCAAGGACGACGCGCCGAAATACTTCGCCGTCACCGACATGCTGTTCCGCCAGCAGAACGACTGGGTGACGAAGAACACCACCGAGACCCTGACGCGGATCGGCAAGCAGGCCGGCCTCACCCAGCAGCAGGTCGAGGCCTGCCTGAAGGACCAGGCGCTGCTCGACAAGATCGCCGCCGACCAGAAATATGCCAGCGACGTGCTCAAGGTGGATTCGACACCGACCTTCTTCATCAACGGCGAGAAGATCAAGGGCGAGGCCTCGTTCGAGGAGTTCGCCAAGAAGATCAACCCGCTGCTGAAGAGCTGATTCGCTCGTCAAGATCCTGATTCGCATCTCGAAAGCCGTAGCTTTCCTGGCATAAATCCCTTGGGAAAAGCGGCTTTCGCCGGTTGCCCTCGCGGCGCACCGCGGCCATTGTCCAGCCGCATGAGGCGCCTCGCGCGACTCGCCCGGATAGCGACATTGCCTTCCACGGTATTGTCCCGGCAGGGGGATTCGCGCCTGCCAACAGAGATGCGTGCTTATGAAAATCACCCGCCTGCGACTTCACGGCTTCAAGTCCTTCGTTGAGCCTACGGACTTCGTCATCGAGCCCGGCCTGACCGGCGTGGTCGGCCCCAACGGCTGCGGCAAGTCGAATCTCGTCGAAGCGCTGCGCTGGGCGATGGGCGAGACCTCGTACAAGTCGCTGCGCGCCGCCGACATGGACGCGGTGATCTTCGCCGGTTCCGGCAACCGCCCCGCGCGCAACCACGCCGAAGTGACGATGACGATCGACAATGCCGATCGCACCGCGCCGGCGGCGATGAACGACAGCCAGATTCTCGAAATCTCCCGCCGCATCGAGCGCGAGGCCGGCTCGGTCTATCGCATCAACGGCCGCGACGTGCGCGCCCGCGACGTGCAGATCCTGTTTGCGGATGCCGCCACCGGCGCGCGCTCGCCGGCCCTCGTCCACCAGGGCAAGATCGGCGAGATCATCCAGGCCAAGCCCGAGCAGCGCCGCCGCGTGCTGGAAGATGCCGCCGGCGTCGCCGGCCTGCATGCCCGCCGCCACGAGGCCGAGCTGCGGCTGAAGGCGGCCGAGACCAACCTCACCCGCGTCGAGGACGTGATCGGCCAGCTCGCAGGGCAAATGGAAGGCCTGAAAAAGCAGGCCCGCCAGGCCGTGCGTTACCGCGAGGTCGCGGCGAAGGTCCGCAAGGCCGAAGCCACCCTGTTCCATCTGCGCTGGATCGGCGCCCATGCCGACGTCAACGAATCCGGCCAGACCCATGATCTCGCCGTGCGCGAGATGGCCGAGCGCACCCAGCACCAGGCCGAAGCCGCCCGCATCCAGGCGATCCGCGCCGCCGAGATGCCGGCGCTGCGCGATGCCGAAGCGCGCGCCGCCGCCGGCCTGCAGCGCCTGACCAATGCCCGCGAGCAGCTCGACCGCGAGGAGGAGCGCGCCAAGGAGCGCGTCGCCGAGCTCGAGCGCCGCCTCGCCCAGTTCGAGGGCGACATCTCGCGCGCCCAGCAGCAGACCATGGATGCCGACGTCGCGCTGCAGCGGCTCGACACCGAGGACGGCGAGCTGAAGGAAGAGATCAAGTCGCGCGTCGAGAAGCGCTCCGGCGTCGACGAGCGTGTCGCCGAAGCCGAGGCGGTGCTGACCGAGACCGAGCAGCGCTTCGCCGAGCTCACCACCGCGCTCGCCGACCTCACCGCCAAGCGCCACCAGCTCGAGGCCAATGTCCGCACCCACCGCGACAAGCTCGCCCGGCTCAACCAGGAGATCGCGAACGTCGCCGCGGAAGAGCAGAAGCTCGCCGAGGAGACCGGCGGCTTCGGCGATCTCGACGAGCTGACCGCGCTGGTCGAGACCGCAGAGCAGACGCTGGCAGCTTCCGAAGCCGCAGCGCAGGCGAGCGAAGCCGCGCACGTCGCGGCACGCCAGACGCTGGAATCCTCGCGCTCGCCGCTGGTCGAAGCCGACAAGCGCGTGCAGCGACTGGAGACCGAAGCGCGCACGATCTCCAAGATCGTCAACGGCGAGACCAAGAATCTGTGGCCGCCGATCATCGACGGCATCACCGTCGACAAGGGATTTGAGAAGGCGATCGGCGCCGCGCTCGGCGACGATCTCGACGCGCCGATCGACCCGTCGGCGCCGATGCGCTGGACCAATGTCGGCCACACCGAAGGCGATCCGGAGTTGCCCGAGGGCGCCGTGCCGCTTTCCAATCACGTGCAGGCTCCGGCCGAGCTGGCGCGCCGCCTGGCGCAGATAGGCGTGGTGCCGCGCGAGCGTGGCGCCGAGCTGGTCTCGCAGCTCAAGACCGGCCAGCGGCTGGTCTCGCCCGAGGGCGACGTCTGGCGCTGGGACGGCTTTGTCGCCGCGGCTCACGCGCCGACCGGCGCCGCACGGCGCCTTGCCGAACGCGCCCGTCTCGTCGACATCGAGAACGAGCTGGAGCAGGCCCGCATCGACGCGCAGATCAATCGCCAGGCGCTGGAGAATGCCGAGTCCGAGCTGCAGATGGCGGCGAGCACCGAAGGTGCCAACCGCGAAGCCTGGCGCGCAGCGCAGCGGGAGCTCAACGCCGCGCGCGAGCGCCATGCCAATGCCGAGCGCGAGATCAGCCGCCACGCCGCGCGCAAGGCGACGTTGTCGGAAGCGCATAGCCGCCTCGCCGCCGACCGCGCCGAGGCCGAGGCCGCCTACGAATATGCTGCAGCCGGAATCTCCGAGCTGCCGTCGAGCGAGGACACCGAGACCCAGCTCGCCGCCGTCCGCAGCGACATCGAGGGCCACCGCCGCATGGCCGCCCAGGTCCGCGCCGAGGCGCAGGCACTGGCACGCGAGGCCGAGCTCGCCGACCGGCGCGTGCAGGCAATCCTCGCCGAGCGCACCGAGTGGCAGAACCGCAAGGAGAGCGCGGCCTCCCACATCGACACCATCCAGGCCCGTATCGCCGAGCTCACGATCGAGCGCAGCGAGCTCGAGAACGCGCCGCAAGTGTTCGCCGAGAAGCGCAGCGCTCTGATCACCGAGATCGAATACGCCGAAAACGACCGCCGCATGGCCGCCGACGCGCTCGCCACGGCGGAAAGCGCGATGGCGGAGACTGATCGCGTCGCCAAGCTGACGCTCGAGGCACTCTCCAGCGCCCGCGAGGCCACCGCGCGCGCCGAGGAGCGCATGGAAGGCGCGCGGCGCCGGCTCGAGGACATCGAGCGCGAGATCCGCGACATGCTCGAGGTCGAGCCGCAGGCGGTTGCCGGCCTCGCTGAGATCGAGCCGGGCGCGGAGCTGCCGCCGCTGCACGACATCGAGGAAGACCTCGAAAAGATGCGCCGCGACCGCGAGCGCCTCGGCGCCGTCAATTTGCGCGCCGAGGAAGAGCTGCGCGAGGTCGAGACCCAGCACACCGGCCTCGTCACCGAGCGCGACGACCTGGTCGAAGCCATCAAGCGGCTGCGCCAGGGCATCCAGAGCCTCAACAAGGAGGCCCGCGAGCGGCTCCTGACCTCGTTCGAGGTCGTCAACAACCACTTCAAGCGCCTGTTCGTCGAGCTGTTCGGCGGCGGCGAGGCCGCGCTGCACCTGATCGAGAGCGACGACCCGCTGGAGGCCGGCCTCGAGATTATCGCCAAGCCGCCGGGCAAGAAGCCGCAGACGCTGTCGCTGCTCTCGGGCGGCGAGCAGGCGCTGACCGCGATGGCGCTGATCTTCGCAGTGTTCTTGACCAACCCTTCGCCGATCTGCGTGCTGGACGAAGTCGACGCACCGCTCGACGACCACAACGTCGAACGGTACTGCAACCTCCTCCACGAGATGACCGGCTCGACTGACACGCGCTTCATCATCATCACGCACAACCCGATCACGATGGCGCGGATGAACCGCCTGTTCGGCGTCACCATGGCCGAGCGCGGCGTCTCCCAGCTCGTCTCGGTGAGTCTGCAAGAAGCGGTGGACATTCTCGACCAAAACGTGGCGTGAGATTTTTGGCCCGTCATTCCGGGGCGATGCGTAGCATCGAACCCGGAATCTTGCGTTACAATCTCTGGATTCCGGGTTCGCGCTGCGCCCCGGAATGACGTGAGGTTGTCGATGATCTCCCCCACCCTCCCCGCCGAACTGAAAACAGCCCTAGACGGCAAGCTGCAGGGCTTCTCCCGCACCGACGCGGCACAGCGATCGCAGAAGATCTCGACCGCCTATCGCGCCGGCGGCGGCTCCGGCACGATCAAGTCGGAGGCCGATGCCCTCGCCTACGCGCTCGCGCGCATGCCAGCGACCTACGCGGCGGTGACGGCCAGCCTCAATGCGCTCACCGAGATCGCGCCTGATCTCGCCCCGGAGACATTGCTCGATGTCGGCGCAGGTCCGGGCACCGCGAGCTGGGCCGCCGCGGAAGCGTTTCCATCGCTGCAGGATTTCACCCTGCTCGACGCCAACGCCACGCTGAGCCGGCTCGCGCTCGAACTGGCGCGCGACAGCTCGCGATTGACGGAGTGCCGCTATCTGCCTGGCGATGCCGGCAGCAATCTCGCCCAGGTCTCGCCAGCCGATCTCGTCGTCGCGAGCTACATCATCGGCGAGCTCGATGAGGCCGATCAGCGCAAACTCACCGAGGCGATGTGGGCGAAAGCGCGCCACGCGCTTGTGGTGATCGAGCCTGGCACGCCCGCTGGCTATGCCCGCATCCTCGCCCTGCGCCAGCAACTGATCGCGTCTGGCGCGCACGTCGCCGCACCCTGTCCGCACGAAAGGCCCTGCCCGCTCACCGCGCCCGACTGGTGCCATTTCAGCCAGCGCCTGCCGCGCTCGCAGGCGCATCGCCAGATCAAGGGCGCCGAGGTGCCGTTCGAGGATGAGCGCTTTATCTACGTCGCCCTGACCCGCGCGTCGCCTGCGACGCGCGCCGCGCGCGTGCTAGCGCCGCCGGATGTCGGCAAGGTCGAGATCGCGGCGAAGCTCTGCACGGAGGCTGGGGTCGCGCTGACGAAAGTCCCGCGGCGCGACAAGGCGGCCTATGCCGACGTCCGGCGCTGGCGCTGGGGCGATGCGATCATGTCCGAAAGTTAATTTCGCCGGCGGTGCTTCCCTTGAACTCGGATGGTTCCTCATCCGACCAAGTCTTACCTCCCCTCTGCGCCGGGCTCTTATCCTGCGCCAATTTGGTCTACCCTAGCGCCCGCCTTCTTCCCTCTTCAGGAGTTCTCCATGTCGACCGGCTGGATCGTTCTCGGCGTCATCGTCGTCCTCGTGCTCCTGGCGTTCGGCGCCTACAACCGCCTGGTGGCGCTGAGCCAGCGCGTCGGCCAGGCCTTTGCCGATATCGACGTGCAGCTCAAACAGCGCCACGACCTGGTCCCGAACCTGGTCGAGACGGTGAAAGGCTATGCCTCGCACGAGCGCGGCACGCTCGACGACGTCATCAAGGCGCGCAATTCGGCGATGTCGGCGCAGGGGCCGGCGCAGGTGTCTGCGGCCGAGACCCAGCTCTCCGGCGCGCTCGGCCGGCTGATCGCGCTGTCGGAGGCCTATCCCGACCTCAAGGCCAACGCCAATTTCCAGCAGCTCGCGAGCGAGCTGTCGGACCTCGAGAACAAGATCGCGGCCAGCCGGCGTTTCTTCAACAACGCTGTCCAGGAATACAACACCGGCATCCAGCAGATGCCCGCTGCGCTGTTCGCCGGCATGTTCGGCTTCACCAGGAAGGACTTCTTCGATCTCGGCACGAGCCGCACCGAGGTCGAGGCGGCGCCCCAGGTGAAGTTCTGATTTTGAGCGTGCGCAACAGATGCTGTCATTCCGGGGCGATGCGCAGCATCGAACCGGGAGTCTCATCCAGATCACCAATCTCTGGATTCCGGGTTCAGGCCTCCGGCCTGCCCCGGAATGACGGTGATTAGGAAGCAGCCATGGCCGCGTATGGTCTCTACACGCACATTNCCTCGAACAAGGCTCGTTCGATGCTGCTGCTCGCCGGCCTGTTCATGCTGGTCTACGTGCTGGTCTATGCCGGTGCGCTGGTGGCCGAGGTCGTCATCGACGGCAATGGCACGCTGGCCTACTATCTGAGCCGCGCCTTCGCCGACCTGCTCAAGGCTGCCCCCTTCGCGACCCTTGCGGCGATCGCCTGGATCGCGATCGCCTATTTCTTCCACCAGTCGATGATCGATGCCGTGACCGGCGGCCACGACGTCACCCGGCAGGAGGAGCCGCGGCTCTATAATCTGCTCGAAAACCTCTGCATCTCGCGCGGCATCACTATGCCGAAGCTGAAGATCATGGAGAGCCCGGCGCTGAACGCATTCGCGACCGGCCTCAATCCGCGGCAATATTCCATCACCGTCACCACCGGTCTCCTCGACGCGCTGAACGACAAGGAGATCGAGGCGGTGCTGGGCCACGAGCTGACCCACATCAAGAACGGCGACGTGCAGCTCATGGTGGTCGCCGTCATCATCGCCGGTGTGGTCGGCTTCTTCGGCGAATTGTTCTTCCGCCTGTTCACGAACTTCGACTGGAGCCCGAGCTCCGGCGGCTCATGGTCCTCGGGCTCCTCTTCGTCGTCACGGTCGTCCTCGTCGTCGAGCGACAGCAAGAGCTCCGGCGGCGGTGCGATCATCGTCATCATCATTGCGGTCGTGCTGATCGTGCTGGCCTGGCTGCTGTCGCAGGTGGTGAAGCTCGCGCTATCGCGGTCGCGCGAATATCTCGCCGATGCCGGCTCGGTCGAGCTGACGAAAGACCCCGATGCCATGATCTCGGCGCTGCGCAAGATCGAGGGCCGCGGCGAGCTGCCCGGCGCGACCTCGGCCGTGATGGAGCTCTGCGTCGACAATCCCCGCGAAGGCTTTGCCGATTTGTTCGCGACCCACCCTTCCGTTCAGTCCCGGGTCGACGCGCTGGTCAAGTTCGCCGGCGGCCATGACCCCGGCCCGCTGCCGCTTGACGATGAGACCGAGGCGCAGGCCACCGCGGAGGACGCCCCGCCGCCACTGCCCAAAGGTCCCTGGAACAGTACCGGGAGGCCAGGTGCCGCCGACCCTGCGCCAAGCCCCTCCGGAACCGCAATGGGCAATCCAATTGGTCCTTGGGGCCGGCATTGAGCGCGTGATTTGCCGCGACTCGCGCCAGATTTCGCGGCGATTGGGAAAAACTCGGAGAATTGCCGCAACTGCCCCACCAGGAATTGAATTCTCCCTTGTTTCTGCCATGTTCGCGCCCAACAGCAGACTTGGTGCATCGATTTGGGGCCCGGCCGATTGCGACCTCGCGATCGGGGGCGCGTTAGGGGACAGCAATGGCAAAGCCGGCAGTGGTTGTGGTGGGCGCGGACAAGGGCGGGGTCGGCAAGACCACGGTATCGCGCACCTTGCTCGATTATTTCTCAGCCAACAACGTGCCGACGCGCGCGTTCGATACGGAGTCGCCGCGTGGAACGCTGAAGCGCTTCCACCCGGAGATCACCGAGATCGTCGACATGATGACGACAGCCGACCAGATGAAGATCTTCGATACGCTCAACGCGGCGAGCCCGTCGGTGACCGTGATCGACGTCCGCGCCGGCCTGCTCTCGCCGGCGCTGGCCTCGCTGCGCGACATCGGCTTCCTCGACGCCGCCAAGGCGGGACAGATCACCTTCGCGGTGTTCCACATCCTCGGCCCCTCGATCGCCTCGCTTGACGAGATCGCCGAGACCGCGGGCTTCATGGCCGGCGCGAAATATTTCCTGGTGAAGAACTTCATCAACGACACCCAGTTCTTCCAGTGGGACCAGTCGACCTACAATTCCTACTTCCACCGCATCAAGGACGCCACCGAGCTGACCATCCCCAAGCTCAACGAAATGGCTTATGAGCAGGTCGAAGTTTCGTCCGTCCCGTTCCTGAAATTCGTCGCCAACAAGGGGATGAACGACGAAGCCGCCAACTACTCCTTCGTGCTGCGCGGGTATGTCCGGCATTGGCTCGCCAACGTCTGGAGCGAGTTCGACCGCATCCGGCTGACCGACATCGTCGGCTCCAAGCTCGCGGCCCGCACCAGCGAAAAATAGTTGCGCACTCTGGGCGATTACGGCTGGATTGGGCGGTGAGTTCGCTCAGATAATAGTTCGTGATGCCCGCGACGCCCGTCTACATCATCTGCTCGCCCCGCCCGCAGGTCGGCAAGACCCTGCTGGCGCGGCTATTGAGCGAATTCCTGCTGCTCAAGAACGGCAACGTCGCGGCCTTCGACGTCAACCTGAAGGAGCCGTCGCTGCTGGATTACCTGCCTGGCATCACCGAGACCGCCGACGTGATCGACACCTACGGCAAGATGCAGCTGATGGACCGCGTCATCGTCGACGATGGACTTGCCAAGGTCATCGACCTCGGCTTCCACGCCTTCGACGAGTTCTTCAAGATGACCGAGGAGATCGGCCTGCTCAAGGAGGCGGCGCGCCGCCATGTCGCGCCGCAGATCCTGTTCGTCGCCGACACCGACCGCGTCTCGGCCCGCGCCCACGAGATGCTGCGCGGGCAGATCCCACGGATGAACCTGATCACGGTCGACAACGAATATGTCGTGCGCGGCGAGCTGCCCGCCGCGATGGCGGGCGGCCGGCTGTTCCGCCTGCCCGCGCTGCCGGGCTTTCTCAAAACCTATATCGACCGGCTGACCTTCTCCTTCACCGGCTATCTGCGCCAGGAGAAGGACTCCTCCACCGAGCTGCACCAATGGACCCGGCGAAATTACATCGCGTTCCGGGAGCTCGAGCTCAGCCTGATCCTGCAGCGGTCTTAACCGTCGTTCCGGGAAGGCCGAAACCCAAGAAGCCAAGGCGACTTCAGATTCTAAGCTTGCTGAGAAGCCTCCAAGGACACGGCGATTACATCAAACAGCTCAATGTTGGCTCGAATTCCCAGCACAAACTCGCTGGCATCCCCTCCTCCGCCGTATAATCGACTTCCGTAAACAAGCTGATCAAACGGCTCATTCCCGCCCAACTCGAACGCAAATGTGGGATCGTCCGCGTGGAAAATCCGAAACGTCAATGGCATCTGGGTACAAAAAGGACTCCCCCCGAGGTCAGTGCCGATCTCGAAGACGAGGCCGCAGCCTAGATCCTTGTGCCAACGATTGCGCCGGCGCTTGAATCCGTGCGCCGAGCTAAACTCTTCAATGAAGGGAAGGACATCCCGTTTCCTTCCCGTCCAACCTGCCGTCCGAATTCCTAAGCGCTCGCCCTCCCGCCTCTTCTGCATCCTGATGAATGCTGTTTCACCATTGGCGAACTCCTTATCAAACCAGGTTTTCTTCATGTGCTCGAACAAGCATCTCACGAGCGGAGGATATTTGAATGGAGGCTCTTTGAAATCCATGGCTACGAAGAGCTCATCCAAGAATGCAGAACGGTATTTCGGTTCAATGCCAAAATACCTCATCTCGGAATGCACTTTTCCTGCGCACCGCATCGTCTCCAACGCGACTTCATCCCAGTATCGGGTGAGCACATCCACTTGGTTTTCACCGCAGAACTCAATCATTCGATTCTGCCATGCTCTGTGAACTACAAAGCCGCGCGCCTCAAAGGCCAGCTGTGTCGAAACACGGCCCGGCCAGTTCGCCAGCACGGTGAGAAGAGGATGATCTTCTGTCACAACATCTCACCGCAAGAGGAAGGACTAAGACGTCATGATGGTCGTCCCGGCGAAGGCCGGGACGACAAGAAGTCAGTGCCCCTCGAACGTCATCAGCGTCCGCACCGGCACGTCCATGGCGCGCAGCTTGGCGGCGCCGCCGAGCTCTGGCAGGTCGATGATGAAGCAGGCGGCGACGACGTTGGCGCCGATCTGACGGAGCAGCTTCACCGCGCCTTCCGCGGTGCCGCCGGTGGCGATGAGGTCGTCGACCAGGATGACGCGCTCGCCGGGCTGGATCGCGTCGACATGCATTTCCATCTCGTCGATGCCGTATTCGAGCGAGTAGGCGATGCGCACGGTGGTGTGCGGCAGCTTGCCCTTCTTGCGGATCGGCACGAAGCCGGCCGAGAGCTGGTGCGCCACCGCACCGCCGATGATGAAGCCGCGCGCCTCCATGCCGGCGACCTTGTCGATCTTGTTGCCGGCCCAGGGATTGACCAGTTCGTCCACCGCCCGGCGGAACGCGCGCGCGTCCGCGAGCAGGGTCGTGATGTCGCGGAACATGATCCCGGGCTTCGGATAGTCGGGGATGGTGCGGACGCTCGCCTTGATGTCGTGGTCAAAGGTCATTGGTTCTCATCTCAGTTGTCATTCCGGGGCGATGCGTCAGCATCGAACCCGGAATCTCGAGATTCCGGGTCTGGTGCTGACGCACCATCCCGGAATGACGAGGTGAAATAGCCTGCACTCATTTCGCCCCCGCATCCAGCCGGAAGGCGTTTTCAACGATCCTCAAGCCCACCTCGCCGCCGAGCGACATCAGCGATTCCGGGTGGAATTGCACGCCGGCGACCGGGAGGGTCTTGTGCTCCAGCGCCATGGCGACGCCGTCCTCGGTGCTCGCGGTGACATCAAGCACGTCCGGCATGCTGTCGCGCTCGACATAGAGCGAGTGATAGCGGCCGATGACGATCTCGTTCGGCAAATTGCGCATCAGCCGGCCGCCGCGCACCTGGACCCGCGAGGGCCGGCCGTGGGCGGGATGGGTGAGCTGGCCGAGCTCGCCGCCGAAATATTCGCCGATCGCCTGGACGCCGAGGCAGACGCCGAACACCGGCAGCTTCTGCTCCAGCGCCGCATCGATGGTCTTCCTGATCCCGAAATCCTCAGGACGCCCGGGGCCGGGCGACAGCACCAGCAAATCCCACCTCCTCTGCTTGAGCATGTCGAGCGCATGCACATAGCGGACCACGGTGACGGCGGCGCCGACCTGACGGAAGTAGTCGGCGAGCATGTGCACAAAACTGTCGTCGTGGTCGATCAGCAGCACCTGCTTGCCCGAGCCGGTCGCGTCGGGCGCGAAGGTCGACAGCGGTTTTGGCGGATCGCCACGCAGCGCCTGGAACAGCGCAGCGGCCTTGACCTGGCATTCGCGATCCTCGGCTGCGGGATCCGAGTCGAACAGGCAGGTGGCGCCGACGCGCACCTCTGCGAGGCCATCCTTCATGCGGATGGTGCGGATGGTGAGGCCGGTGTTGATGCTGCCGTCGAAATTCACCGCACCGATCGCACCGGCATACCAGCGCCGCGGCGAGCGCTCGTGGTCCTCGACGAACTGCATCGCCCACAGCTTTGGCGCGCCGGTGACGGTGACCGCCCAGGCATGGGTGAGGAAGGCGTCCAGCGCGTCGAAGCCGGGGCGCAGCATGCCCTCGACGTGATCGACGGTGTGGAACAGCTTTGAGTAAGTCTCGATCTGGCGGCGCGCCAAGACCTTGATGGTGCCGGGGACGCAGACACGCGCCTTGTCGTTGCGGTCGACGTCGGTGCACATGTTGAGCTCGAACTCGTCCTTCTCCGAGTTCAGGAGCTGGCGGATCTGCTCGGCATCGCCGATCGCATCAAGGCCGCGCGCGATCGTGCCCGAGATTGGGCAGGTCTCGACGCGGCGGCCGTCCGAGCGCACGAACATTTCCGGCGAAGCCGAGACCAGGAATTCGCCTTCGCCGAGATTCATCAGCGCGCCATAGGGCGACGGGTTGATGACGCAGAGGCGCTGGAACACCTCGGCCGGCGAGCGGTCGCAGGGCTCGGCGAACAGCTGGCCCGGCACCGCCTCGAACAGATCGCCCCGCGCGAAGGCTGCTCGTGCGGTCTCGACGGTGGCCTGATATTCGCCGGGGGCGTGATCGGCAAAGCCCTGGCGCGGCGTCTTCAGGTACGGGCTGTCGGCGGTCTCGCGCGGCAGGCCTTCCGTCGATTTGCCCTTCCAGGCGAAGTCGTAGGAGAGCACCACGCCGCGGCCGGTGGCGCGGTCATAGGCGAGCAGGCGATCGGGCACGTACAGCACGATGTCGCGCTGGTCGGCCTCGCGCGGGCGCTTCTGCACGAGGTCCTCGATCTGGAACACGAGATCGTAGGCGAAGGCGCCGAACAGGCCGAGCAGCCCGTCATCATTGGCGGAGAAGGCGGCGACGAGATCGCGCACCAGCGACATCACGCTGGCACGCCGCGTGCGCTGGTCTTCCTCGACCGGCGCATCGCCGCGGATGATGTGGCCGGCAAGGCGCGTCGCCGACTTCTCGGAGATGACGACGCAGGGTTCGCTCAGCACGTCGCCGAGGAAGGCGATCAGAACTAGCCCACGCTCGTTCAGCGCTTCCAGCTTGAAATTGACGCCTGATGTCTCGAGCTTGAGCGGCGGATCGGAAAAGCCGAGGTCAAAGCTCTCGTAGCGGCCGGGCACGGTCGTGCCCGAGGACAGCACCACGCCGCGGCGGCGGTCGAGCAGGCTCACGAGATCGTCGAGCCTGTTGGCGCCGCCGGTGAACTGCTCCGCCACGCGCGTGATCGCAAGACCCGCGCGGGTCGCGTACTCACTTCTGGCCGGAAGGGCAAAGACGGTCCTGTTCATGTGGTCCTCTTACGAAACTTGCCGAGGGAACGCCACACAGGACAAACGATCGGGCCGCCGCACTGCATGGGCGACCTCAGACGATTTGGGAAAGGTAAATCGCACCGGCCACCTCGTCAGGAGGTGCGCCACCAAAGACGGGCTGGGCGGACGGCGGTGCTCATGGGGCGGATACTCACCATGGCGCGGGGGCGGCGTCAAGGGCGGCTGGACCAACCTACCGGCTGGGCGGCATATCCTCAAACTGATCTTCTGACTCTGCCATGATGGCTCCAGCTCCGTTCCACCGGGACAGAATAGCAGAACGCAAGCAGTATGGGTGGTCTGCACGCAGGCGAAAAGTCGCTCTCTCGGATACGGGCCGACCGCCGCTACCCCAGATGCTTCCGAAAAAACTCCATCGCCCGGCCCCAGGCGAGCTCGGCGGCTTCGCGGTCGTGCACCGCCTGGCGTTGCTCGTTGACGAAGGCGTGCTCGGCGTCATAGCGGAACAGCTCCAGCGACTTGCCGGCGGCCTTCATGGCTTTCTCGAAGCCAGTGACCAGCTCCGGCGTGCACCAATCGTCCTTGTTGGCGAAATGAGCCTGGAGCGGGATCTTGACGTCGGCGGGCTTGGCCGCCTGCTCGGGCGGGATGCCGTAGAACACGACGCCGGCCGCGAGCTCCGGGATCTTGGTCGCACCGATGATGGTCACGGCGCCGCCGAGGCAGAAGCCGGTCAGCCCGACCTTGGCGCCATTCCGCGACAGATATTGCGTGGCGCCGCGCACGGTCTGCGTGGTCGCGTCCATGAAGTCGAGCGAGTTCATCTCCTTGTTGGCGCTGTCCGTGTCGTGATAGGGCACCACCTTGCCCTTGTAGAGATCGGGCGCCAGCGCATCGAAGCCGGCGAGCGCGAAGCGGTCGCACAGGCCCTTGATCTGATCCGACAATCCCCACCATTCCTGGATCACGACCACGCCCGGCGCATTGCCGCGCGCGGCATTGGCGAGATAGCCCGAAGCGTCCTTGCCGTCGGGGCGCTTGAAGGTGATGGTGGTTCCCATGGGGTCCTCCGATGAGTTTCTGGGGGAGCGGTTGAGGGTATTTTGGCGATTGAGCGAGCGATACGCAATCGCGCCAAACAACACGCTCTCGTGCCCCGGATGCAATGCAATGCGCCGCCCTTCGCGGCGTAGTGCATTGCTGATCCGAGGCCAGCCAATGCCCACTGGGTCCCGGCTCGCGCTTCGCGCGTCCGGGACACGGGTCAATCGGGATAGGGGGAAGCCTCGCGGCTTCTCCCCTCCCACACCACCGGACATACGGGTCCGTATCCGGCGGTTCGGTAGATTATGCTGGTTGCTGTGCCGCGACGGAAGCCAAGCCGAGTGCCCTGAAGAACGCGATTGGCATGGCGATGGTGAGCGCGGGGCTGTTCGCGAGCCGCCAAGGGCCATGTGGGTTGCCGACGGTTTGTGCCGCCAGATTCCGGCCGACGCCGCGACGTCGCAACTCGGCGAAGCGGGTGCTCCCACGCTTCCATTGCTTCCAG
>NZ_AXAZ01000099.1 GCF_000473065.1 Bradyrhizobium sp. WSM1743 | reverse complement strand
CGGAGAGTCCGTCACCCCACCCCGCTACGCATTCCGCTTCGCTACATGCGCAGCGACCCTCCCCCTCCAGGGGAGGGTAAAAAAGCGCGCCCCCCTTACGTCGGCGATACCGCACCCTTCAGCGGCGCGGCCTGTGCCGCGGCACCACGCGTCAGCCTGACGTGCTCAGTGTTCGGCCACAGCAGCAGCAGGCCGATGACACCGGAGCCGACCATCACCACCGCATTGATGGTGAAGCCGGTCAGGTAGCCGTCGAGCGTGCTGCCGGCACGCTGGATGGTCGCTCCCATCACGGCCGGCGCGATGATGCCGGCCAGTGTGTAGAGTGCACCGTAGATCGCGAGAATCGCGCCGCGCTGCGACGTCGGGGTGAACTCGCCGAGCATGGGCGGGCAGACGACATAGATCGCCCCGCACAGGCCCGAGCCGACCACGAGGAACGCGATCTGGAGGCCCGCGCCCTGGACATGCGGCATCATCGCCAAGATCAGCCCGCCGATCACCAGCGGCACCGAGCCGAGAACGCCGCGTGCCACACGGGTGTTGTAGCCGCGCGCCATCATCACCTGCGAAATCCAGCCGGTGAGAATGACGATGGTGGCGCCGAACACCCAGGGCAGGATCGAGATGAAGCCAGCCTGGCTCTGCGAGAACCCGAGCCCCTTGACGATGAACGGCGTGAACCAGGTCAGGCCGAGCGACAGCGCCCAATAAGCGCCGAAGGTTGCGGCGACGCAGCCGATGAAGGTGCGCGAAGTGAGAAGCTGCAAATAGGGGATCTTCGGCTCGGTCGCGGCCGAGATTTGCGTGTCCTCCAGCGGCCCTTCCTTGCCGAGCGCGAGCCAGGCCGCAACCCAGATCAGGCCGACGACGCCGAGCGCGCCGAAGGCATAGTGCCAGGAATGGTTGACGATGATCCAGTTCAGGGCCGGCACCGCGAGGATGACGCCGAAGGCCGAACCCTGCGACAGGATCGCGGTAGGCAGCGTGCGCTTCTCGTCGGGGAACCATTTGTAGATGGCATGCGCGGCGACCGAGAAGGCCGGGCCTTCGCCGGCACCCAGCACGATGCGGCAGATCAGGAGCGTGGTGAAGGAGACAGTGCCAACCATCGGAAATTGCGCCAGCGCCCAGATGACAGCCAACGCCAGCAGCACCCAGCGCGTCGGCACCTTGTTGACGATGAAGCCGACCACGATGGCGGCGATCGAGAACAGGAAGAAGAAGGAAGAGCCGAGCAGGCCGAATTGCTCCGGGGTGAGCTTCAGATCGGTCATGATCGGCACGCCGGCAAGACCCACGACGATCTTGTCGGCGAAGTTCACCAGCATGAAGAGGAACAGGAGAAAGGTGATGGTCCAGGCGCCCTTCGGCGTCCTTGTCGTCTTGCCCGCCGCCGCCGGCGTTCCCTGAGCGCTCATGAATCTCCCCGTATGTCTTTTGGCACTTTTTTGATTTGCCCGTCTTGGAAGCTAACAACGGCTTCGAGACCAACGCAACCCGGCATTTCCCCGGCAGGTGTGCTACGCAGCAATTCCGTTAATTCCGTCCGGCGCCATTCATCGTGCTGAGCATCCGAAATCTTTCCAAGACCTTCTCCTCGGCCGGCGAGCCGGTCCATGTGCTGCGCGGCGTCGATCTCGACCTCAAGGCTGGCGAACGCGTCGCACTGACCGGCGAGTCCGGCAGCGGCAAGAGCACGTTGCTGCACCTGATCGCGGGGTTAGACGCCGCCGATGGCGGCACGATCCGGCTGGAGGAGATCGAGGTCACCAAGCTGTCGGATGCCGGACGCGCCAGCTTGCGGCGCGACCGCATCGGCCTGGTTTTTCAGCAATTCAACCTGGTCCCGAGCCTCTCCGTCGCGGATAATCTCGCCTTCCAGGCGCGGATCGCCGGCCGGCATGATGCGGCCTGGACCAAGGAGCTTGTCGAGCGGCTCGGACTCGGCAGCCTGCTCAAACGTTATCCAGAACAAATATCGGGCGGCCAGCAGCAGCGGGTCGCGATCGGCCGGGCGCTGGCGACAAAGCCCTCGCTGCTGCTGGCGGACGAGCCGACCGGCAATCTCGACGAAGCCACCGCCGACGACGTGCTGGCGCTGACGCGCGACCTCGTCGCGCGCACCGGCTGCGGCTTCCTGATGGTGACGCACAGCCTGCATCTGGCCGCTACGCTCGACCGTCATCTCACCTTGCATGCGGGACGCATCGCATGAGGCGCGCGCTGTGGATCCTCGCCGTGCTGCTCAGCCATTGGCGCCGCCACAAGATGCAGTTCGCGGCGCTTCTGGTCGGGCTGATCGCGGCGACTGCGCTGTGGAGCGGCGTACAGGCGATCAACCAGCAGGCCCGCAGCGCCTATGACCGCGCGGCGGCGACGTTCGGCGGCGTGCGCACCGCGATGCTGGTCGCTCCCAATGCGGCAACCTTTCCGCAAGAGCTGTTCATAAAACTGCGCCGCGCCGGGTGGCCGGTCTCACCGGCGCTGGAGGGCCGGGTCCAGATCAACGGACGCTCAGTGCGGCTGCTCGGGATCGAGCCGGTGACGCTGCCAGTCGATGTCGGCAACGCGCCGCGCCTCGGGGCCGCGGATCTGAGCAGCTTTGTGGCGCCGCCCGGCCAGACCTTGGTGGCACGGGAGACCTTGAGCGACTTGCAGGAAACGGAAGGCGCGTCACCGCCGATCAGCAGCGGCGCAAAGCTGCCGCCGCTGCGCGTACAGAAGCAGCTCGCGCCCGGCGTGCTGGTGGTCGATATCGGCGTGGCACAGCGCCTCCTCAACAATCCGGACCAGGTGTCGCGGCTGCTGATCGGACAGCCGAGGGGCAAGCCGATGCCGCTCGCAAGCATCATTGGCGAGCAGTTGCAGCGAGTCGAGCCGGATGCCGAGACGGAGCTCGAGCGCCTCACCGACAGCTTCCATCTCAATCTCACCGCCTTCGGCCTGTTGTCGTTCTTCGTCGGTCTCTTCATCGTCAACTCGGCCGTCGGCCTCGCCTTCGAGCAGCGGCTGCCGATGCTGCGCACCTTGCGGGCCTGCGGTGCCTCGGCGCGGCTGGTCAACACGGTACTGGTGGTCGAGCTGGTGGCATTGGCGCTGGTTGCAGGCCTGATCGGGCTCGTCTGCGGCTATTTCATCGCAGCCGCATTGTTGCCCGACGTCGCGGCATCACTGCGCGGGCTCTATGGCGCGCAGATTCCGGGCCAGCTCAGCTTGCAACCGGAGTGGTGGCTCGCCGGCATCGGCATCAGCGTTGCCGGCGCGCTCGTTGCGGCCGCAACCAGCCTGATCAAGGCGATCAGGATGCCGGTGCTGGCAACCGCGCAGCCGCGCGCCTGGCAACAGCGGCAGCGCCACTGGCTGGTCCTGCAGAGCCTCGCCGCCTGCGCCGTGTTCGCGGTCGCGCTGCTGCTGCTCCATTACGGGCAATCGCTGATCGCAGGCTTTGGCGTGCTCGCGGCGCTGATGCTAGGTGCGGCGCTGATCCTGCCGGCCATCCTCGACATCATCCTGCTCGCGGGCCAGCGCGTCGCGCGAGGCCCGCTTGCGCTGTGGTTCTGGGCAGACAGCCGACAACAGCTCTCCGGATTGTCGCTGGCGCTGATGGCGCTGTTGCTCGCGCTCGCGGTCAATGTCGGGGTCTCCACCATGGTGGAGACGTTCAGCCGCACCTTCATCGGCTGGCTCAACGGGCGGCTCGCCGCCGACGTCTACATCAGCGCGTCCGACAATGCGCAAGGCGTTGCAATCCGCAACTGGCTGAAGGACCGCGGCGATGTTCAGGCAATCCTCTCGGGCGGACGCGCCGAAACGCAAATCCGGGGCCAATCGGTCGAATTGCTTGGCCTGCCCGATCACGCGCTCTATCGCGAGCGCTGGCCGCTGCTGGAAGCCGCGCCGCGCGCCTGGACCCGGCTGGTGCCGGGCAATGCCGCCTTCATCAGCGAGCAATTGAGCCGCCGGCTGAACGTGCGCCTCGGTGACGTCGTCGAGGTGCCGGCGCCGGGCGGGACTTGGGAGTTCGACATCGTCGGCATCTATGCCGATTACGGCAATCCCAAGGGGCAGCTCACGGTGAATGTCGCGGCACTGATCCGGCAGTTTCCGCAGACGCCGCAGACGCGGATCGGCCTGATCGTCGCGAGAGAGAATATCGCCGGCCTGATCGCGGCCTTGCAGAAGCAGTTCGGGCTCGACGACCGCAGCGTCGCCGACCAGGCGACGGTGAAGGCGGAATCGATCCGCATCTTCAAGCGCACCTTTGCGGTGACCTCGGCGCTGAACGCCTTCACGCTCGGCGTCGCCGGCATTGCGCTTCTCACCAGCCTGCTGACGCTGGCCAACTCCCGCCTGCCGCAGCTTGCGCCGCTGTGGGCGATCGGCATCACGCGGCCGCGCCTTGCCGCGATCGAGCTGACCAAGACGCTCTCGGTCGCGCTGTTCACGGCGCTGCTGGCCGCGCCGCTCGGCCTGTTGGTGGCGTGGTGCCTGATTGCAATCGTGAACGTGAAAGCATTCGGCTGGCGGCTGCCGTTCCATGTGTTTCCGCTGCAGCTGATCGAGCTGGTCGCGGTTGCGCTGCTCGCCTCGCTGCTTGCAGCGCTGCTGCCGATGCTCCGGCTGGCGCGGATGCAGCCGGCGAACCTCGTCAAGGTGTTTGCCAATGAGCGTTGAGAAGATCTCACGGCGCAGTTTCGCCGGCGGCATTGCCGCCCTCGCGCTCGCGCGCCGCGCGGGCGCCCAAGGCTATGCCGGACTCGGCGAGACCGCCGACGGCTTTGCGAAGGTGACGCCGGGAAAGCTGTTCGCCTTTCCCGCCGATCACGGGCCGCATCCGGAGTTTCGCATCGAGTGGTGGTATCTCACGGCAAACCTCGTCGACGCGAGTGGTGCGGCTTGCGGCCTGCAATGGACGCTGTTCCGCCAGGCGGCGCAGCCGGGCCCGCAAGGCGAAGGCTGGGCCAATCAACAGGTGTGGATGGCGCATGCCGCGGTGACGCGGGCCGACACTCACCGCTTCACCGAAACGTTTTCACGCGGTGGCGTGGGCCAGGCCGGCGTCACGGCCAAACCGTTCGATGCCTGGATCGACGATTGGGAGATGAAGAGCCTCGAGCGTACCGACGACCGCACGTTGGCGCCGCTGACGCTGAAGGCGTCCGGCACCGATTTCAGCTATGCGCTGACGCTGGAGGCCGATCGGCCGGTGGTGTTGCAGGGCGATGGCGGCTACAGCCGCAAGTCGGAGCGCGGGCAGGCGTCCTACTATTACAGCCAGCCGTTCTATCGCGCGCGCGGCACGCTCACCATCGACGACAAGCCGGTCGACGTTTCGGGCCAGGCCTGGATGGACAGGGAATGGAGTAGCCAGCCGCTCGATGCCGACCAGACCGGCTGGGATTGGCTCTCGCTGCATCTTTCATCCGGCGACAAGCTGATGCTGTACCGGCTGCGGCAGAAGGACGGCAAGGATTATCCGTTCGGCAACTGGATCAGCGCCAGCGGCGGCACGCAGATGATCGCGGGCAGCGACATCCAGATGATGCCGAAGGCGACGGCTGAGGTCGCTGGACGCAAGTTGCCGGTGGAATGGCAGATCGCGATCCCCTCGCGATCGTTCTCGATCCTGTGCAAGCCGCTCAATCCCAGGGCCTGGATGGGGACCGGCTTTTCCTATTGGGAAGGACCAATCAGCTTTATCGGGACGCATGACGGCGTTGGCTATCTCGAGCTGACCGGCTATTGAGGCGCGATCTCTTCGAAGGAACTGACGATGTATCATCTCACCGCCCTCGTCACGCTGCTGGCGATCGCATTTTATTTCTTCACCGCCATCAACGTCTCGCGCTCGCGCGACAAGACCGGCGTCAAGGTGCCGGCGATGTCGGGCCATCCGGATTTCGAACGGGCCTTCCGCATCCAGATGAACACGCTGGAATGGATGCCGATCTTCCTCCCGGCGCTGTGGCTGTTCGCGATCTACATCAGCGACGCCATTGCGGCGGGCATCGGCGTGGTCTGGATCATCGGCCGTATCGTCTATTTCGTCGGCTATTCGAAGGCTGCGGCCAAGCGCGGCACGGGCTTCGCGATCCAAAGCCTCGCCGCCATCGCGCTGTGGGTCGGGGCGATCGGGGCGGTGGTGTTGCGGCTGGTGTGAGGCAACTATGCCGCCACACACATTCAGCCGTCGTCCCGGACAAGCGCAGCTCTTGGCAACGCGAAGCGTTGTCCAGGGCGAAGCGCTGATCCGGGACTCATAATCACAGGGAGTAATTGTGGCGCGCGCTGATCACTCCGAATCCCCGTAACCACGTCTGCTTGAGGTTATGGGTCCCGGATCGGCGCGCGCTTGAGGCGCGCTTGTCCGGGACGACGGCGGAAATGCGTGGCGCCAGCTTCGTCCTACTTCGTCAGCGGACACCCGCTCTCCTTCGCGGTGAAGAAGGCCTTGTCGCCGGGGACGGTGGCGAGTAGCTTGTAATAGTCCCAGGGCTTCTTCGACTCAGAGGGCTTCTTGACCTCGAACAGATACATGTCGTGGACCATGCGGCCGTTCTCGAGCACCTTGCCGCCCTGCGCGAAGTCGTCGTTGACCGGCAGCTCCTTCAGCTTCTTGGCGACCGCATCCGGGTCCTTGGTGCCGGCGGCCTTGACTGCCTTGAGGTAGCTCAGCGTTGCCGAATAGGTGCCGGCGTGGATCATGCTCGGCATCCGGCCGGTGCGCTTGAGGAAACGTTCGCCGAGATTGCGCGTCTTGTCGTTGAGGTCCCAGTAGTAGCCCTCGGTCAGCACCAGGCCTTGCGCGGCCTGAAGGCCGAGGCCGTTGACTTCGGCGAGCGTCATCAAGAGGCCCGCGAGCTTCTGGCCACTGGCGACGATGCCGAACTCGGACGCCTGCTTAATCGAGTTGGTGGTGTCGAGGCCGGCATTGGCAAGGCCGACGATCTTCGCCTTCGCGCTTTGCGCCTGCAGCAGGAAGGAGGAGAAGTCCGACGAATTGAGCGGCACGCGCACCGAGCCGAGCACCTTGCCGCCATTGGCGGTGACGATCTCGCTGGTGTCCTTCTCCAGCGCGTAGCCGAAGGCGTAGTCCGCGGTGAGGAAGAACCAGGTGTCGCCGCCAGCCTTGGTCAGCGCGCCGCCGGTGCCGACGCCGAGCGCGCGGGTGTCGTAGGCCCAGTGGAAGCCGTAGGGCTGGCAGGCATCGCCGGTGAGACGTGAGGTCGCGGCGCCGACGACGATGTCGATCTTCTTCTTTTCCTTGGACAGCTCGTGGATCGCAAGCGCGACCGAGGAGGTCGTCAGCTCCGTGATCATGTCGACGTTCTCGACGTCGTACCAGCGCCGCGCGATCGAAGAGGCGAGATCCGGCTTGTTCTGGTGGTCGGCGGTGACGAGCTCGATCTTCTGACCGAGCACCTCGCCGCCGAAATCCTCGATTGCCATCTTGGCCGCTTCGACCGACCATTTGCCGCCGTAGTCGGCATAGACGCCGGACTGATCGTTGAGGATGCCGATCTTGACGCCTTGCGCGGAAGCCGGCGCGGCGAGCAATACGGCGGAGGTTGCGACAGCGGCCCAAAGGGCTGATTTCATATGTTAACTCCCAGCAGTCTTCTGTTGTGAAATCGCGCGGATACTAGTGAAGAACCCCGTGCATGCCCATCCATTTCAAATAGGCCGTTAGTATGGACGGCAGCGCGCCGCGATAAAACGAGCTGTCGTCCCGGACAAGCGCGCCAAAAGCGCGCGCCGATCCGGCACCCATAACCACAGGATTGAGCTTGGGGTTAGCTGGCAATTGCCAATCGTCGTCAAACCACTCCCTGGGGGTATGGGTCCCGGATCTGCGCTTGCGCTTGTCCGGGACGACATAGGGGATCTGGATACGCTGGCGGCCACATTGAATCAGGTCACCACCCCCGGCTTCTTGTCGCGCCGCCCTTCCGCAAGGTTCCGCACCACCACGTAGAAGATCGGCGTGAACAGTAGGCCGAACAGGGTGACGCCGATCATGCCGAAGAACACGGCAACGCCGACGGCCTGGCGCATCTCCGAGCCGGATCCGCTCGAGATCACCAGCGGCAAGACGCCGAGAATGAAGGCGAAGGACGTCATCAGGATCGGCCGCAGGCGCAGGCGGCAGGCCTCGATCACGGCCTCGAGCCGCGGCTTGCCTTCGAGCTCGATGTCGCGCGCAAACTCGACGATCAGGATCGCGTTCTTCGCCGCCAGTCCCACCAGCACGACGAAGCCGATCTGGGTGAGGATGTTGACGTCCTGGCCCATGATACGCACGCCGATGGTGGCGGCGAGCAGGCACATCGGCACGATCAGGATCACCGCGAACGGCAGCGTCCAGCTGCCATATTGCGCGGCGAGCACGAGATAGACGAACAGTACGCAGATCGGAAATACGTAGAGACCGGCATTGCCGCCGGTGATCTGCTGATAGGACAGGTCGGTCCATTCGAAGGTGAAGCCGCTCGGCAAGGTGTCGTTCGCGAGCTGCTTGATGGTGTTGAGCGCGGTGGTCGAGCTGGTGCCAGGCGCCGGCTCGCCCTGGAGCTCTGAGGCCGCGTAGAGATTGTAGCGCGCGACGCGGTCGGGACCCGAGACATCCTTGAACTCGACCACGCTGCCGAGCATCACCATGTCGCCGGAGGCGTTGCGGGTGCGCAGGCGCGCAAGATCGCTTGGTTCTTTCCGGAACGGGAAATCGGCCTGCGCGGTGACGTGGTAGGTGCGGCCGAACAGGTTGAAGTCGTTGACATAGGTCGATCCGAAATAGGTCTGGATCGTGTCGTTGATGTTGGCGATGGGAACGCCCAGCTTCTGCGCCTTGGTGCGGTCGATGTCGACGAAGAGCTGCGGCGTGTTGGCCGTGAACGGCGAGAATACCGAAGTCAGCGTCGGCGCCTTGCGCGCGGCAGCAACTAGCTCGTCGGTCGCGGCTGCGAGCATTTCGGGCCCGCGACCCTGGCGGTCCTGGACGCGGATGGTGAAGCCGCCGCCAGTACCGATGCCGGGCACGGCCGGCGGCGGAATCACGATGATGAACGCACCCTGGATCGCGGACAGGCGCTTGCGCAGCTCGGCCGTGATGGCGTTCGCGGACAGCCCCTTCTTCAGCCGCGCCTCCGGCTCGTCGAACACCGGGAACAGCGCCGCCGCATTGCCGGCCTGCGTACGCGTGGCGCCGGAGAAGCCGGCGAAGGCGGCGACGCGCACGATGCCCGGCGTATCCAGCGAGATCCGCTCGATCTCGCGCACGACCTCCGTGGTGCGCGCCAGCGAGGCCGCGCCCGGCAATTGCACGGATATGATGACGTAGCCGCGATCCTGCGCCGGGATGAAGCCCTGCGGCGTGGTCACGATCAGCCAGCCGGCGCTGCCGATCAGCACGACATAGATCAGGAGCATCGCCACCGAATGGCGGATCACGAAATTGGCGAGACCCGCGTAGCCGTGCGAGAGCCGGTCGAACACGCGATTGAACACGCCGGTAAAGGCACCCCACGCCCGCGCGATGACATTCCAGCTCGCCGGCGGCCGCTTCTCTTCATGCGGGGTGAGGATCTGCGAGGCCAGCGCCGGCGACAGCGTCAGCGAGCAGAAGCAGGAGATCGCGGTCGCAACGGCAATGGTGACGGCGAACTGCTGGAAGAACTGCCCGGAGATGCCGCCGAGGAATGCGGTCGGGACGAACACCGCGCATAGCACCAGGGCGATCGAGACCAACGCGCCGCCGACCTCCTCCATCGTCTTCAGCGCGGCATCGCGCCGGCTGAGGCCGTGCTCGAGATGGCGCTCGACGTTCTCGACCACGACAATGGCGTCGTCGACCACGATGCCGACGGCGAGCACGAGCCCGAACAGGGTCAGATTGTTGATGGAGAAGCCGAGCGCCGCCATGACCGCGAAAGTGCCGACCAGCGAGACCGGAATCGCAATGATCGGAATGATCGCGGGCCGCCATCCCTGCAGGAATACCAGCACCACGACGACCACAAGCAGCATGGCCTCGTAGATCGTCTTGATCAGCTCATGGACCGACTGCGCGATGAACTCGGTCGGGTTGTAGCCGATATTGTAGTCGAGGCCCTTCGGAAAGCTCTCCTTGAGCTTCGTCATGGTGTCGGAAATGTTCTTTGCCGTCGCGAGTGCGTTCGACCCGGGCCGCTGCGTCACCAGCATGGCGACTGCCGATTTGCGCAGCAGGAAGCTGTTGGTGGAATACGCCAGCGCCCCGAGCTCGATGCGGGCAACGTCGCGCAAACGAACGACGCGACCGTCGGAACCGGCCTTGATCAGGATGTCCTCGAACTGCTTCTGGTCCTTCAGGCGGCCGGTAAATGTCAGATTTGGCTGAAAGGCGCGATCGGCGATCGGCGGCTCGGCGATCTGTCCGCCCGCGATCTGCACGTTCTGGGCGCGGATCGCCGCCAGCACCTCGGTCGAGGTCAGGCCGAGATTGGCGATTCGATCAGGATCGAGCCACAGCCGCATCGAATAATCGCGCGCGCCGAAGATCTGGATGTCGCCGACGCCGTCGATGCGCAGCAGCTGGTCGCGGACCTGGAGCAGTGCGTAATTGGAGATGTAGAGCTGGTCGAACGTGTCGTCCGGCGACAGCATGAACACGACCATCAGGATGTCGGGCGAGTTCTTGCGCGTGGTGACGCCGTTGCGCTGGACTTCCTCAGGCAGGCGCGGCTGCGCGATCGCAACGCGGTTCTGCACCAGCACCTGAGCCTTGTCGAGGTCGGTGCCGAGCTTGAAGGTGACGGTGATGGTGAGCTGGCCGTTCGAGGTCGCCTGGCTGTAGAGATACAGCATGTCCTCGACGCCGTTGATCTCCTGCTCGATCGGAGCTGCGACCGTGTCAGACACGGTCTGCGCGGAGGCGCCTGGATATTGTGTGGTGACGACGACGGTCGGCGGCACCACTTGCGGATATTCGGAGACCGGCAGCGTGGTGTAGGCGAGCGCGCCAATGATCAAGAGCACGATCGACAGCACCATCGCCAGGATGGGCTGGTTGATGGAGAGACGGCCGAGATTCATGACTTGCCACCGGCCGGAGCGGTCTGCGGAGTGACCTTGGCGCCGACACGGGCGCGCTGGATGCCGTTGACGATGACGCGGTCCTCAGCCTTCAGGCCTTCGCGGACCACGCGCAGGCCGTCGTCGAGCGGTCCGAGCACCACGGGGCGCGCCTCGACGGTGTCATCAGGCTTGACCACGAACACGATCTTGCGAGACTGGTCAGTCGCGATCGCGACATCCGGAATTAGCAGCGCCTCGTAGGGCGCGCTGCCGATCAGGCGGACGCGGCCGAACTGGCCGGGCAGGATCGACAGATCGGTGTTCTTGACAACGGCGCGGCTGCGCAGCGTGCCGGTGGAGACGTCGAGGCGGTTGTCGAGGAAGTTGATGGTGCCTTCATGCGAGGGCTTGGTCTCGCCGGCGAGCGTCACCTGCACCGGATTCGCGGTGTCGCGCGAGCTCGGGCGCCGGCCTTCGAACCACAGCTTGCTGTATTTGATGTAGGTCGCTTCATCCATGTCGAAATAGACGTAGATCGGGTCGAGCGCGACGATCGAGGTGAGCAGCGTCGAGGTGCCGGTATCGCTGCCCTGCACGAGATTGCCGGGGCTGACGAGATGGCGGCTGACGCGGCCGGTGAGCGGCGCGGCCACATGCGTGAACTCGATGTTGAGCTTGGCGGCCTTCAGCGCACCTTCGGCCTGCACTTCGGCAGCGTGCGCGGCTTGCAAGGCCTGGCGGCGCTGGTCGACGACCTGCTCGGAGACCGCGCTGGTCTGCACCAGGTTCAAGCCGCGATCGAGCTCGCGCTTGGCGAGCTCCACTTTGGCCCGCGCATCCGACAGCTGGCCGTCCGCCTGCTCGGCCACCGCCTCGAACGGACGCGGGTCGATCACGTAAAGCAGATCGCCCTGACGCACGATGGCGCCGTCCTGGAATTCGACGGAGTTGACGAAGCCGCCGACGCGCGGGCGCACCTGCACTTCCTCGACCGCCTCGAAGCGGCCGGTGAACTCGTCCCAATCGGTGACGGTGCGCTTGACCGGCTGGGCCACCGTCACGGGCGGAGGCGGCGGGGCAGCAGCCTGCGAGGCCGGCTTGTCGCAGCCGGCGAGGGCGAAGGCCGCAGTGAGAAACCCGGCGATTGCGCTGAGCTGAACGAAATCGTGCTTTTTGACAAACTGCTCGCTTCCGTCCGGTCCAGTCATCCCAGGTCCTCGCATAAAAGCCGCGGAAAATGCAGGGTAGGCGCCCACTCGCGGGGGACACAACATGGGCGGCAAAGATGAACTCTTCAAGACCAATGCACGCGCAATGCCGGCCGCATGCCCTGACCGGATGGCGGGTTGACAGGAGGAAGGGTGGTCGCGAACCTTGGGGTTGGCACGTCACAAGACCGAAGGTCTCACCCTCCCCTGGAGGGGGAGGGTCGCAGCGCATGGAGCAAAGCGGAATGCGATGCCGGGTGGGGTGATCTCTCCACACGGGCAGCGTTCGATGCGGAGAGACTGTCACCCCACCCCGTCTCAAATTTCGCTTCGCTCAATGTGAGCCGACCCTCCCCCTCCAGGGGAGGGTAAGAGAAGGGCCAGCGTCTTCGCGCATGACGGGCGCGGCGGGCTCGGCTAGACTTCTCCTTACAAAACAAGACGAATTGTCCGGGGAGGACAGGCGTGCACCAGGGACGTGTCGTTTTCGGCGCGATCGAGGAGGTCGTGTTCGGCCATCCTGCGGCTGGCGCCGTCGTCGCGCAGATGGACCGGTTGGGAACCCGCCGCGCTTTCCTGATGGTCTCAGGGACGCTGAACCGTCAAACCGACGAGATCACGAAAATCAAGGATGCGCTCGGAGAGCGCTGTGCCGGCTTGTTCGACGCCATGCCCGCGCACACGCCGCGCGAGGCGGTGATCGCGGCAACCAATGCGGCGCGTGAGGCGGGTGCCGACCTGATCGTCACCGTCGGCGGCGGCTCGATCACCGACGGCGCCAAGGCGATGCAGCTCTGCCTCGCCAACGGCATTGTCGATATCGACGGCATCGAGCGCATTCGCGTGCACAAGGGTGTCGCGCCCGAGATGAATGCGCCGACCGTGCGCCAGGTTAGCGTACCGACCACGATCGCCGGCGGCGAGTTCAGTTCGATCGCCGGCGTCACCGACCGCAGCACCAACGTGAAGCAGATGCTACGGCATCCGCTCACGGTTCCGCGCGCAACCATCCTCGATCCCGCCATCACCGTGCACACGCCGGAATGGCTGTTCCTCTCGACCGGCATCCGCGCCGTCGATCATTGCGTGGAAGCGATCTGCTCGCGCGAGACGCACCCCTATGCCGATGCGCAATCGGTCAAGGGCCTCGCCATGCTCGCCGATGCGTTGCCGCGGGTGAAGGCCGATCCTGCCGATCTCGATGCGCGCATGGATGCGCAGATCGGGACCTGGCTGTCGATGGGCGCGCTCGCCGCCGGCGTTCCCATGGGTGCGAGCCACGGCATCGGCTACGTGCTGGGCGCCGCCTTCGGTGTGCCGCACGGCTACACCTCCTGCATCATGCTGCCGGCGGTGACGCGGTGGAATGCGCGCGACAATGCCGAGCGCCAAATGATCGTCGCCGCCGCGATGGGTTATCCCGGCCGTGACGCCGCCGACGTGCTCGACGCCTTCATCCGCTCGCTCGGCATGCCGCGTAGGCTTGCGGATGTGCGCGTGTCGCCGGAGCATTTCGATGCAATCGCCGAGCAGGCGATGCGCACGAACTGGATCCCGCGCAATCCGCGCAAGATCGCCGGTCCCGCCGACATCAAAGAAATCCTGCTTCTCGCCGCATGATCCAAGCCGGAGGATAGATGTACCCTGGTCACCATGCCCGCCTGCGCCCGCTGCAGCCCGCGTTCATCATGGCGGCGACCGGCGAGGCCGTCACCTATCGCGAGCTCGAGGCACGCAGCAACCGCCTGGCGCATCTGTTCCGCAGGCACGGCTTGAAGCGGCTCGACCATTATTCGATCTTCATGGAGAACAACTCGCGCTATCTCGAGGCCTGCGGCGCGGGTGAGCGCTCCGGGCTTTACTACACCTGCATCAACTCCTTCCTGACGCCGGGCGAGCTCGCCTATCTCCTCGTCAACAGCCAGTCGAAGATCCTGATCACGTCAGTGGCCAAGCTCGACATCGCGCGCGAGGCGATCCAGGCCTGCCCCGAGGTCAAGCTCTGCATCGTCGCCGATGGTCCGGGTGAGAGCGAACGTATCGTCGGGCTTGCGGACGTGACCGCGGACATGCCGAAGACGCCGATTCCCGATGAATGGCTCGGCACCGCGATGCTTTATTCATCGGGCACAACGGGACGGCCGAAAGGCATTTTGCGGCCGCTGCCGGAGGAGCCGCCGCAGCACAATCTGCCGCTGTTCGATTTTCTGACGAAGCTTTGGCATTACCGGGAAGGCATGGTCTATCTATCGCCGGCACCGCTCTATCACTCGGCGCCGCAGGCCGCCGTGAACCTCACGATCCGCATGGGCGGCACCGTGATCATCATGGAGAGTTTCGATCCCGAGCGTTACCTCCAGCTCGTCGAGCAATGGGGCATCACCCACACGCAACTGGTGCCGACGATGTTCTCGCGCATGCTGAAGTTGCCGGGTGAGGTGCGCGGCCGCTACGACCTGTCCTCGCTGGAGATCGCGATCCACGCCGCCGCGCCCTGCCCGGCCCTCGTCAAGGACGACATGATCAAATGGTGGGGCCCGATCATCCACGAATATTACGGCGCCACCGAAGGCCTCGGCTTCACCGCCTGCAACAGCGAGGAATGGCTTAGCCACCGCGGCACCGTCGGCAAGGTGCTGCTCGGCGATCTCCACATTCTCGACGAGAACATGCGGGAGTGCCCAGTCGGCAGCCCGGGCCAGGTCTGGTTCAAGACGGCCTCGCCGTTCGAATATTTCAACGATCCGGAGAAGACCAGGGAGGCGCGCTCGGCCGACGGCAGCATGAGCACGGTCGGCGACGTCGGTTATGTCGACAAGGACCGTTTCCTCTATCTCACCGATCGCGCGACCTTCATGATCATCTCCGGTGGCGTGAACATCTATCCGCAGGAATGCGAGAATCTGCTGATCACCCACCCGAAGGTCGCCGACGCCGCGGTGTTCGGCGTGCCCAATGCCGATCTCGGCGAAGAGGTGAAGGCGGTGGTGCAGCCGATGCCAGGCGTGGTGCCGGGGCCGGCTCTCGCCGAAGAGCTGATCGCGTTCTGCGCAAAATCGCTGTCGCGGCAGAAGGTGCCGCGCTCGGTTGATTTCGAGAAGGAATTGCCGCGGCTGCCGACAGGGAAGCTGTACAAGCGGCTGCTCAGGGACCGGTATTGGGGGAACAAGGCCTCGCGGATCGTGTGAGGTCTGTGCTGGATAGCGCGCACAGGCAAGCGCCACAAACTCTGCTGTCGTCCCGGGCAAGCGTAAGCGCAGACCCGGGACCCATACTCCCAGGGAGGAGTTGCGGCGCGAACTGGCAACTCCGAGTCTTCGCCAAACATCTTCCTGTGGTTGGGTCCCGGATCTGCACGCGCTTAGGCGCGTTTGTCCGGGACGACGACGGCATTTTGGGAGTGCATCTGAGCACAGCAGGCGCAAAAGGAACCGTCACTTCGCACCTGCACTCGCACATCGCGAAGGTCTGAAACTCCTGCGGCGTTACGTCATCCAAATTGCCAAGGCCATAAAGAGCGTTAGCCCGTTGCCTCGCTGCTCGCGCCTCGCTATCGTCTGACAAACAGGCCGCAAAAGGCCGAGGTCCAGGGAGGATGAGCATGCGGAGCGTGTGGGCGCTCGCCGCAATGGCGGCGCTATCTGTGCTGACGGCCTCAACCGCCACGCTCGCCGGCGAGCCCAAGCAGGGCGGTATCCTGCGGATGTATCACCGCGACAGTCCGGCCAATGCGTCCATCCTCGAGGGCGCGACCTACTCGATCAACGTGCCCTTCATGGGGGTGTTCAACAATCTCGTCATCTACGACCAGCACATTGCCCAGAACAGCCCTGATACCCTGAGGCCTGAGCTGGCCGAAAGCTGGTCCTGGAGCAGCGACAACAAGAAGCTGACGTTCAAACTGCGTCAGGGCGTGAAATGGCACGATGGCAAGCCGTTCACATCGGCCGACGTCAAATGCACCTTCGATCTCCTGATGGGCAAATCGCAGCAGAAGCTGCGGCAGAATCCGCGCAAGGCCTGGTACAGCGAAGTCAACGACGTCACGACGAGCGGCGAATTCGAGGTTTCCTTCGACCTGAAGCGGCCGCAGCCCTCGCTGCTGGCGATGCTCGCGTCCGGTTACACGCCGATCTATCCGTGTCACGTCTCGCCGGCGGACATGCGCACCCATCCGATCGGGAGCGGACCGTTCAAGTTCGTCGAGTTCAAGGCCAATGAATCGATCAAGCTGACGCGAAATCCGGACTATTGGAAGAAGGGCCTGCCCCATCTCGACGGCATCGAATACACGATCATCACCAACCGCTCGACCGCTATACTCGCTTTCGTCGCCGGCAAGTTCGACATGACCTTCCCGACGCACATCACGATCCCGCTCCTGAAGGACGTCAAGTCGCAGGCGCCGAACGCGGTCTGCGTCGTCGAACCGACCAACGTTTCGACCAACATCATCGTCAATTCGACGTCCGCGCCGTTCGACAACATTGATATTCGCCGGGCCATGTCACTCGCACTCGACCGCAAGGCCTTCGTCGACATCCTGTTCGAAGGCCAGGCCGATATCGGCGGCACCATGCTGCCGCCGCCTCAAGGCATCTGGGGCATGCCCAAGGACAAGCTGGAGACCATTCCGGGTTACGGCCGGGATATCAATGCCAACCGGGAGGAAGCGAAGAAGCTGATGCAGAAGGCGGGCTACGGCCCCGACAAGCATCTCGCGGTGAAGGTCTCGACGCGCAATCTCGCCGAATATCGCGACCCCGCGGTGATCCTGATCGACCAGCTCAAGAGCATCTATATCGACGGCGAGCTCGACGTTGTGGAAACCGCAAACTGGTTCCCAAAAGTCGCGCGCAAGGATTACATGCTCGGCCTCAATCTGACCGGCAATTCCGTCGACGACCCCGACCAGTCGTTCTACGAGAACTATTCCTGCGGCTCGGAACGGAACTACACCAATTACTGCAACAAGGAGATCGAGAAGCTGTTCGACGTGCAGTCGCAGGAGACCGATGTCAGCAAGCGCAAGCCACTGGTGTGGGATATCGACAAGAAGCTGCAGGAGGACGTCGCCCGCCCGATCATCTTCCATGCACGGGCCGGCACCTGCTGGCAGCCCTATGTCAAGGGCATCACGATCATGTCGAACAGCTCCTACAACGGCTTCCGCTACGAGGATGTGTGGCTCGACAAGTAGCTCGCGAGGCTGACGACTAGCGCGGAGGGCGATGCATGTTTGCCTATCTGGTGCGGCGCCTGTTCCTGATGCTCGTGACCCTGTTCGGGATCTCGGTCGTCATCTTCTTCCTGCTGCGCATCGTGCCCGGCAACATCGTCGATATCCTGTTTGCCGCCGCCGGCTATGTCGATCCTGCCGACAAGGCCGAGCTCGAGAAGCAGCTCGGCATCGACCAGCCTTTGGTTGCGCAATATCTGCACTGGATCGGCGGCTTGCTGAGCGGCGATTTTGGTTATTCCTATGTCTCGGAGAAGCCGGCGCTGCAGGAGATCCTGCCGCGGATCCCGATCACGGCGCGGCTTGCTGGCCTCGCGCTGTTGTTCTCGGCATCGATCGGCATTCCGCTCGGCGTCATCAGCGCGGTGAAGCAGGGCACGCGGCTCGATTACGTTCTGCGCGTCGTCAGCCTCAGCGGATTGTCGCTGCCCTCGTTCTGGCTCGGCCTTCTGATCCTCACCGCGTCGGTGGCGATGTTCGGGCAGATGCCGATCTTCAATCCAAATCCGAAGACCTGGCTCGAGGCATTCGCGACCTATGCCGTGCCGGCCGCGGCCGTCGGCTTCCGCAGCGCGGCGCTGACCATGCGCATCACCCGCTCCTCGATGCTGGAGGTGCTGCGGCAGGACTATATCCGCACCGCGCGCGCCAAGGGTGCCTCCGATGCGGCGGTGAACTATCACCACGCACTGAAGAACGCGATCCTGCCCGTGATCACCGTGATCGGCATCGAGGCGGCGTTCCTGATCGGCGGCCTGATCGTCACCGAAACGGTGTTCAACATTCCAGGCGTCGCGCGCTTCCTGGTGGAAGCGATCCGCTGGCGGGACTATCCGATCGTGCAGAACCTCGTCATGTTCATCGCGGTCGTGGTGGTGTTCGCGAATTTCACCGTCGACATGCTCTACGCGGTGTTCGATCCGCGGATCAGGTACACGGATTAGGAGATCAGCTTGGCCGCGATCGACTTCGACGTTGAACTGAGACGGGCCGGCGCACATGCCACCGGCGGGTGGCGGCGCGTGCTGTTCATGGCACAACGGCATGTGCTGGGCGCGGCCGGGCTCGTCATCATGACGGCGTTCGTGCTGACGGCGATCTTCGCGGACTTCATCGCACGCTATGATCCTCTCACGGTCGATTCCGCCCGCGCGCTGGCGCGCCCGAGCCTGGCGCACTGGATGGGAACCGATTCGTTCGGCCGCGACGTGTTCAGCCGCATCATCCACGGCGCGCGGATCTCGCTCGCGGTCGGGCTCGGCTCGACCGCGCTGGGCGGCACCATCGGCGTGATCGTCGGCCTCACCTCCGGCTATCTCTCGGGCTGGGTCGATCTTGTATTCCAGCGCGTCTCCGACGTTCTTCAGGCGCTGCCGCTGCTGGTGCTGGCCCTGGTGATGACGGCGGCGCTCGGCCCCTCGCTGCCGAATGTGATCATCGCCATCGCCATTCCGCTGATCCCGACGGTCGCGCGCGTCATCCGCGCCAATACGTTGGCACTGCGCGAGCAGCCGTTCGTGGAGGCCGCAAAGTCGATCGGGATGAGCGAGATGCGGATTGCGCTGCGCCATGTGCTGCCGAACACGCTGGCGCCGCTGATCGTGCTGGCGACGGCGCAGCTCGGCTCGACCATCCTAACCGAGGCCTCGCTGTCCTTCCTCGGCCTCGGCATTCCCGAACCCTATCCGTCATGGGGGCGCATGCTATCCGAATCCGCTGCCGAATATGTCCGCACCGCGCCGTGGCTCGTGATCTTCCCGGGCATCGCGATCAGCCTCGCTGTATTCGGCGCCAACCTGTTCGGCGACGCCCTGCGCGACATCCTGGATCCGAGGCAGCGCGGCTGATGGCGGACAAATCCGATCTAGTGCTCGATGTGAAGAACCTGAAGACGGTGTTCTTTACCAACTCCGGCCTCTTCAAGGCGGTCGACGACCTCTCGTTCAGCGTGAAGCGCGGCGAGACGCTGGCGATCGTCGGCGAATCCGGCTGCGGCAAGAGCGTGACCGCGCTCTCGCTGATGCGGCTCGTGCCTGATCCGCCCGGCCGCATCGTCGGCGGCTCCGTCTCGCTCGAAGGAACCGACCTGCTGGCGCTGGATGAAGCAGAGATGCGCGCGGTCAGGGGCAACCGCATCTCCATGATCTTCCAGGAGCCGATGACCTCGCTCAATCCGGTGATGCGGATCGGCGACCAAATCGTCGAAGCTGTGCGGCTGCACCGGAACATCTCGTCGAAGGAAGCGCACAACATCGCCGTCGAGATGCTGCGGCTGGTGCGCATCCCCGAGCCGGCGCGGCGCGCGCGCGAATATCCGCACCAGCTCTCCGGCGGCATGCGCCAGCGCGCGATGATCGCGATGGCGCTGGCCTGCCGGCCGGCGCTGCTGATCGCGGACGAGCCGACCACCGCGCTCGACGTCACCATCCAGGCGCAGATCCTGGCGCTGATCCTCGATCTTCAAAAGGAGCTCGGCACCGGGCTCGTGCTGATCACGCATGATCTCGGCGTCGTCGCGCAGACCGCGCAGCGCGTGATCGTGATGTATGCGGGGCGAAAGGTCGAGGAGGCCAGTGTCGAAGCGCTGTTCGCCTCGCCAAAGCATCCCTATACGCGCGGGCTGATGGCCTCGATCCCGGCCGTCCCCGCCTCTGGTGTCCCCGCGCAGGCGCGGCTGAACGAAATCCCCGGCACGGTGCCGTCGCTGGTGCGGCTGCCGAAGGGCTGCGCCTTCGCGCCGCGCTGCAAGCTCGCCATCAAGCGTTGCGAGGCCGAGTATCCACCGCTGGCGGACTGGGGCGGCGGCCATCTCGCCGCCTGCTGGCGCGCGGAAGAAGTCGCGGAGGTGGCATGACCGAAACGCTGCTCGAAGTCACCGACCTCAAGAAGCACTACCCTGTGCGCGCCGGCGTATTGCGCCGGCGGGTCGGCACCGTGCACGCGGTCGATGGCGTCTCGTTTGCGCTTGGAACCGGCGAGACACTGGGCCTCGTCGGCGAATCCGGCTGCGGCAAGTCCACGGTGGCGCGCAGCGTGCTGCGGCTGGTGGAGCCGACCTCGGGCCAGATCCGGCTCGATGGCGAGGACATCACCCATCTGTCCAAGACGGCACTGCGCCCGCACCGCCGCTCGATGCAGATCGTGTTCCAGGACCCGTTTGCCTCGCTCAACCCGCGCATGACCGCCGGCGATATCGTCGGCGAGCCGCTCGCCGTGCACGGGCTCGCCACGGGCAAGGCGCTCGAGACACGGGTCGCAAGACTATTCGAGCAGGTGGGGTTGCGGCCCGACCAGATGCGCAACTTCCCGCACCAATTCTCCGGCGGCCAGCGCCAGCGCATCTGCATCGCACGCGCTCTGGCGCTGGAGCCGCGCCTGATCGTCTGCGACGAGCCGGTGTCCGCGCTCGACGTCTCGATCCAGGCGCAGGTGATCAATTTGTTGATCGACCTGCAGCGCCAGCACGGTTTCTCCTATCTCTTCATCGCGCACGATCTCGCCGTGGTCGCCCATATCAGCCACCGCGTCGCCGTGATGTATCTCGGCCGCATCGTCGAGATCGCCGACAAGGACGAGCTATTCCGCAACCCGCGACATCCCTATACGCAAGCGCTGCTCGCCTCGGTGCCGATCGCAAATCCGCTGGCGAAGAAGCTCGCGCCGCTGGTCGACGGCGACGTGCCGAGCCCGGTCAATCCGCCCTCGGGCTGCGCATTCCACACCCGCTGCCGGTTTGCGATGGCGCGATGCAAGACGGAGCGGCCGGCGCTGGTGGATGCCGGTGATGGGCATCAGGTGGCGTGTTTGCTCAATGACGGGACGGGGCGAGGCCGCTAGGGCCTGTGCTCATAAAAGCAATGTCAGCTCCTGAGGGAAGAGCGGAAATCTTCTGCTGGGCAGAGCGTTACCGCTTTTGACCCTAATGTATGGTCCGGCCGCGCGTTGCAAGCGGTTTCGTCAACCTGGCAGATGCGGTCTTGCATCAATGTATCCGGCCTCTGATTGGAGCGTGTTGGGCTCCGGGCCATCATGGATATCAGCGCGCATTCGAGCTGATTAGCGGACAGGCCTCGAGCGGGCCATTCGGGTCACCAGTGTTCGCATGCGCCGGGAAGACCGTCCTCCATGGTCGTCTCATCCTCTCGCAGACCTCGGCGGGTAAGGGATGTTGGTTACGTCATCGATG
>NZ_AXAZ01000098.1 GCF_000473065.1 Bradyrhizobium sp. WSM1743 | reverse complement strand
CTGACAGTCTGCAACCCGGGTAGCTTGGTCTTTTGCCTAACCGCAGAGGATCGAGATGCCGACCGAGAGACTGTCCATGCGCCACATTCGTGAAGTTCTACGCCTGCACTACAGCGTCGGCATGTCGCAACGCGCCGTTGCCCGCAGCCTGGGCTTGGCCCAGGGCACGGTCAGCAAGTACCTCAANCGAACCCGCCGCGCCGGCCTGACCTGGCCGTTGCCGCCGGAGCTGGATGACGATGTCCGGCTCGAGAACCGCCTGTATCCGCCACCATCCGATCGGCCCAGTGACGAGCGCCCGCATCCGGATTGGGCGCTCGTGCATCGCGAGCTGCGGCGGAGGAACGTTACGCTGATGCTGTTGTGGGAGGAGTATTGCGACGCAAGCTCCGACAGCTTCAGCTATGCGTGGTTCTGCGAACGCTACAAGGAATGGGCTGGCCGCCTCAAGCCGACGCTGCGCCAGGTCCATGTCGCCGGCGAGAAGCTGTTCGTCGACTATTCCGGCCACACCATGGAGGTGGTTGACGGGCTCAGCGGCGAGGTGCGCAGCATGCAGATCTTCGTCGCCGTGCTCGGCGCCTCGAACTACACCTATGCCGAAGCCAGCTTCAGCCAGAGCCTGCCGGACTGGATCGCCTCGCACGTTCGGGCATTCTCCTATTTCGGTGGCGTGGCCCGGCAGACGGTGAGCGACAATCTGAAGGCCGGCATCACCCGGGCTTGCTTTCACGAACCGATGGTCAACCGGACCTATGCCGATCTCGCCCGCCATTACCGCACCGCCATCGTTCCGGCGCGGCCGTATCGGCCAAGGGACAAAGCCAAGGTCGAAGTCGGGGTCCAAATCGTCGGGCGATGGATTCTGGCGCGCTTGCGCAACCGCCGCTTCTTCTCGCTTGCCGCCCTCAATGAGGCGATCCACGCGCTTCTTGTCGAGCTGAACGATCGACCTTTGCGCAGCTGGGGACGAAGTCGCCGCGAACTGTTCGAAGAGCTCGATCGTCCGGCGCTGACCCCCTTGCCGGATGAGCCGTACGAGTATGCCGAGTGGAAGCGCTGCCGGGTCAACCTCGATTACCACGTCGAGATCGCCAAGCATTACTACAGCGTTCCTCACAACCTCGTGCATCAGGAGGTCGAGGCTCGCATCACCCAAAAGACCGTCGAGATTTTCCTCCGCGGCAAGCGCGTTGCCTCGCATCTGCGCAGCACGCTGCCGCATCGCCCGACGACCATTCCCGAGCACATGCCGAGCTCGCATCGCCGCTATCGTGACTGGACCCATGAGCGCATTCGTTCCGAAGCCGCCAAGGTCGGTCCTGATGCCGAGACGCTGATCGACGTCATCCTGCGCTCGCGGCCGCATCCAGAACAGGGCTTCCGCTCCGCCATCGGCATTCTCGGGCTGGTCAAGCGCTATGGCCAGGAACGCGTCGACGCCGCCTGCGCCCGTGCGCTGCTGCTCAATGCCCGTTCGTACAAATCGGTCGCTGCCATCCTCAAGAACGGCACCGACAGAACCGCTCCTCCCGCCGAGGAGGCGCCCATCCTCTTCCACGCCAACATCCGCGGCCGCAGTTACTACAATTGATCAGGAGATCAGCATGCTCGTTCACCCCACCGTCGATCGCTTGCGCGCCCTCGGCCTCGCCGCCATGGCCGATACCTTCGTCGAACTGCAGAACAATCCCGAGGCGGCCGAGATGCCGCACGCCGATTGGCTCGGCCTCCTCGTCGATCGCGAGGTCACTGCCCGCGACAACCGCCGCCTCACGCGCCGCTTGACCAGTGCCAAGCTCCGTCAAGTCGCCGCCATCGAGAACGTTGACTATCGCACCGCCCGTGGTCTCGATCGTTCGCTCTTCCAGAACCTTGGCACCTGCCAATGGATCCGCGACAGCAACCACCTGGTCATTGTCGGTCCAACCGGCACCGGCAAGTCCTGGCTTGCCTGTGCGCTCGGCAACAAGGCTTGCCGCGACGGCTTCTCCGTCCTCTACAAGCGAACATCCCGCCTATTCGCCGATCTCGCCCAGGCGCGCGGCGAAGGCCGTCTGGCGCGCCAGATCGCCGCGCTTGAGCGCGTCAATCTCCTCATCCTCGACGACTGGGGACCTGAACCGCTCACCGCCGACCAGCGCCGTGATCTGCTTGAGATCGTCGATGATCGCTATGACAAGGGATCCTTGTTGATCACAAGTCAGGTCCCCGTGTCGCAATGGCATGACGTCATTGCCGATCCCACCCTCGGCGATGCGATATTGGACCGCATCATTCACAATGCCCACCGCATCGAGCTCAAAGGCGATAGTCTACGGCGTCAGGCTGGCGAAAAGAAAAAACCGTGAGCACCTCGCGCACGATCGCCCCGCCGGCCCACAGGCCCCTCCCGCGCGCGTCGCTACGTCGCTCATGGGGGCACTCCGCGCCGCGCACGGGGCCCTCCCATGGACCGCCGGAACGATCTTCGGACCAACCCGCCAGCCTTGACGAGGAGGCCATTTCCAGCACACATAAACCCGTCAGCCGTGTTCGCCTCCGCACCTGATCACGATCACTGGAATCCGTGATCACCATCGCCTGGAACACCTGATCACCATCCCTGGAATGCGCAGTCGTGGGCATCGAACACCATCTCCTGCGTCTCCCGCGGATAGGACCGCACGAACAGCATGCGGCTGTGACAGAGTAACGGATGGAATCAGCGCGTGCGTCCTGCGATCTTAATGCGCGCGCGTCGGCGACAACGGTGAGCCTCGCGTGGGCTCATTCACGAGCAAGGAAACTCCCATCCTCGGGGCCGGGACCCTGCGGGCACTCAAACCTCGCGCAGGACCGCTTTCCAACTGAACTGGAACGCGGACCTCGGGCGAGAGCGCGAAAGCAATCCAAGGAAATGAGCGTTAAGTCCTACCTAGAAGGGTTGTCGTAAGCTTGTCGTCAGACAGGCTGCTTATCGATCTCCGCTCGGGACCGAGCGGGCCCCAAGCTCGGTTAAATCAGCTTCGTGGAAAGCAGCGCCAACCTCATGTACAATCAAATTAACGAATCATACAGTTTTCCATGGGCGGCCTCTCACAGCAGTGATGAGACGAGAGAGTCCGCCTTCGCGAGCGCGCACACCGACGCATATGGGCGAAGCTTCGAAGGCGCCCTTTCTGGAATGCAAATAACTGATCATCCAGACCCTTACGCGACTTCTTCCAGCGGTTCACGCCCCTACTTCCTCACCTCAGAGGCACCTGTGGTAGAACTCTCGCGAAACGCATTCCTCGATAAGTTGGAAGAGTTTTATGGCGACGAAATCCAGAAGATCGCCAATAACCCGGAGATATATTCGCGGCCGATCGCAAATAAGGCCGCACGGACCGTTCAAGTTGCCTATGATCATGGGAAAAAAGGTTCAGAAGATGCGAGGTATTTCAGCTACGATCTTGGGAACAAAAGTGTCGGGCTTCTGCGCACGGAAAGTGGAGCTTCCGTCAAAGAGGTGTTCGACGATAGGCGTGCGCGCGCCAAATTTGAAAAACTGTTCCCTGGACGGAAGGAAACCACGTCAACGGTCGATTTTCGGGTTGCTCATCCCCTCGTGGATAATGCAGGGGACATCTTGCTAGAGCATCAGCTTCGGTTGGATGGCGACAGACCGCTGCTGCTATCCCATCCAATAAATGAGGCGGCAAGGGAGCGGGCTGCGACCCTCGGTTTTGTTGAGGTGAGCGATTCTCTGATGGTGCTTGACCCTACAAGGTCCGATAAGTGGACGTATAATAGCGCGGGTCGATGGCAGCGAGCAGACAAGCCTCCGCTTTATCTCGCGAAGACTGAGGAGAGCGATGGCAGGAATGCCGAAAGCTCGTCACGTTCAGCGAAAAGGATGCCCGATTGGGAGGAGGATGAGTACGACTTCATGTAGGCCGAAGCAATGGGCATCGAGAGAATGGCGTTGAGGCCCGCTCTCTCCTGCGCTTGAAGTCGACAGACATCGACCGAAGTCCAGTTCGTCGTCGGTGCTCACCGGATCGGGCTGCGGTGTTGGCTTCATGGATGGGCCGCGCGGAGCGCGGACCATCTTCGCGGTTGTGAGGGCGCCGCGGAGAGCTTCAACCGGGTCTTTGTCGGTGGCGCTGGAATGGCCGGTGCCGCTCGCAACGCGGAAGACGGCGTGGAAGCCGCGTCGCTCGCGACGACGGAGAGGTGGTTAAGCTCGCCCCGCCGCGCAGCGACGCGGATGAGTTCTTCAAGTGCCCTTGCGCCGCCTCCCATCCGTAGCGGGAGCGACAATTTCGCCGCACAAGCATGCGGTCTCCGTCTTGGCCAATTGCGTTCCAAGACGGAGCATGCAAGACGTATCCGTGCGGACAAGGCTTTGCAGTGCGTACATGATCGCGTATTGGTTTTCGAGAATGAACCGGTTTTCCAGAGAGAGCTTTGCGATTTTCATCGTTCGATGTCCTAGTTAGCCGCCCATGCGGTGCGGAACCGCAGCGATGCGATGTGTGAGAAGCGTTAGAAGGTGGTGGGCTCTGCCTTAATGGACCTTCCTGGTTGATCAATTGTCGCCTCAAATTCACGCCAGTACGGCAAACCAATATCGAACTGCATAATCACACGTCCGACAATGCGTTCTTGTTCTTGTTGACGCGTAGTAGTCGGCGCGGGCGTCTAAACGGCGCCGATGGTGCCCGCGTCAATCCTGAAGCAGGACCCGTGACGGCGGCACACTTCGAGAGAGGGGCACGCGTAGCAATAATCCGGCTCGGCGATGGCTTCGTAATCACCCACTGCCTTTTCGAGCGCTGCGGCGCGCTCATCCGTGCCGTGGTCGGTCCCTTTGTAGTTCACAAAATCAATGGCAGGGCCAAAAGCGCGTCCCTGCGCGCGTCGCTGATCTTGTCAGCATGGGCCTCTTCAATTTGTCGGACATGGTGGTGCGTTCCTGTTACGCAGCGGTTGGAGGTTGAGAGCGGGCGAGGCCGTCAAGGGGTCTCTTCGGTGTGGATACGGGCGGCTTCGGCGAGCACGCGCGCCACGTAGTTGCGCACGCTTTGCTTGTGCGCGCCGGGCATGCGCGCCTTGATCCTCTGATCCACTGCGAGCTTCGCTAGCGGCGCGGTCACTTCATCGTCGGCGTGGACGGCGTTAAGTGCCGGGTTGCGGTCAAGATCACTCGCGCGTCTTCGTGGATACCCGAACAGGCTTCTTCGAGCTCTTCAACGGCGGCTTGAATCCTGGCGGAGCGAGCAAGCGAATGCGCTGCTGTTCGCTCCTACGGAGAAAATGCCACCAAGGTCAGAGGTCACGACAACACGATGATGTACCGGCTACCAGCGGAGTAGGCCGGGCGTTCCGAAACGCCGGCCATCTCCGCACCTGGCTTCCTCCTCAACCCAAGCGAGGAGCAAAATAAACGAGGCGATCGGTCGCGCCCGGGAGCATCGATGCGTGAGGCAATACGCGTTTTCATCCTGATTGTCGCGCCATAATCGATCGCCCGCGCTCCTTACTCCACCGCCTACCGTCAAGAGCGAACCAGATGTCGCCGCCTTCGGCCTTGTTGACCTCGCTGAACGAGTTGAACGGCACCACGCACCGATGCTCCGGACCCAGCCACTGGGTCAATGTTTGCTTGTCACGTCGCGGATCTTCGTCGTGCCGCCATCCGGCTCCATCCGGAGGAGTTCCTTGAGGTCGACCGACTTACCCTTGGCTTCCAGCTTCGCAGCGCGTCTTTTGGTCGCCTCCATTTGCGCATGCTGCGAGGACGGCATACCCCAGCGCGCGGTTGCGAGCTCGCGACCGTCGGCGCCGGTCCGGACGATCGGCGCTTTGTAGTTCGGAAAGACTCTGGGCATCGGTACGAGATTGCCGACGTAGCGGTTGACCACGCGGATCAGGGCGCTGATCGCCGCCTCGTTGAGGTGATGAGGCAAATCTTCACGTTCTCGAGCAGCGTGACGTGACTGCTGCGCAAGCTGTAGCAGGGTCGCCGAAGGGCGGCGGCGACTTGCTGCAGCGGAGTCGGCTGGCCTGGTCTTGACGAACGTCGTGCGCGGGTGGCGCCTCGGCGGCGAGGTCACGTCGCGCTTGGTCCTGGCGAGCACTCGATCTCAAGCCAAGAATAAGAGAGAGCGATCATGAGGAAGCTACATCCGTGACTTATGATCTGAAATCCGACCGCCCTTCGGTGTCGTGTCGCTCATAGTGAGCAGATAGCCAGCCGGAATTTGCGGCTCTCAGTCTGAGAACGCAAAGACGCCTTCGGAGCGATATTCCTGGCCGTGGGCGCTCTGTTTCGATTGTGTGTGCTCAACTACCGCAAAGCCAAGCGGCATGCACGCCGCAAGGAAAATCGACGTCTCCGGGTAGAACGAAAGACACGGCATCACAGGGACGAGCTGCATTCGTGCCGAGCGCAAATTTCGAAAATCGAGGGATTAAGTCCGTTGTTTAAGCTGCATCTGAAGTTGCAGCCTTCTTATTTTGCGCTCCTCCCGCTAGTCCAAGGCATGACAGCAAGTGATCAGCTGATGAAACGTCGCGCATTGAACAACTCCAACTCGCAAAAATATGATTAGGAGCGCGTTGAAGTAGTTTATAATATGGCATGCATCTTGAGGTAGATTATGTTTCGAGGCGGTGGGTCCCCTCCGCTTCGCCAGTGCATGCCGCGAACCAGTTCTAATCTTCATCGTGCGCATGAGGCCTTGCGGGATGAATGAGGTACGACACAGTCGTTGTTCGAGGATTTTCCAAGCATGAGTTCCGAGACGAGGCGAACGTTGCGCGAGCTCAAAAAGAAAGCTGGTTTCGTTTCATGGACTGGACATGGATCGCGTCTATGATCTGCACTGTTGATCAGGCTGCAAATCGATCTGGTGGCCTCATATGCGAGTGTCCTTCGATGAGAACGGCACTAGCCGTGTCGACACGCAGAGGGGGAGTCGGATTCTAAGATGCTGTGGTGTGTATCAGAATTCAGCCGCCTAATTGAGGGGCGCGGTGACGCATGCTCAGACAATTCGGGTGTGTAGCATCAAGCTGGTTTGCCGGGTTTGTCGCCAGACGCGACCACCACTGAGCTTGTTTAGACATCCACAGAAAGAGGCGCCGTCATGAGTGGAACAATGGCTGTTGAAAATGTTATTCCGCGAGCAGACATCGTCAAGCACGCGGACCGGCTTGGTGCCGAAATCAAGAATATTGCGCTGTCGGACGATTTGCCTGACGATGTCATCGTAGCGTTCAACCGGCTTCTGCTAGAGCATAAGGTCCTCTTCTTCCGTGATCAGGGACATCTCGACGATGCCCAGCAGCAGCGTTTTGTACTCCGTCTTGGCTCGCTGGTACCGAATCCCACAATGGCGGACACAATGGGCGGTTTAACGATCCGGCAGGAACTGCCTGGTCGCGCCTGCAATCATCTCAACCAGATGCACGATGAGCAGGTCCCTGCAGCCATTTCGGTGCTACGGCTTGCAGCGGTCCCGCCTTTTGGCGGCGACATTGCTTGGTCGAGCAGGGCGGCCGCTTATCTTGATCTTCCCGATCCCCTGCGGATGCTCGCAGATAACCTCTGGGCTGTGAGCTACGTCGCATCTGATCTCACTACGACAGAGAGGGCCGCCGAAGCCAACAAGCGGCCTTGGTGCGGCGTATCCACTGGAACGATCTACGAAACGACACATCCGATTGTTCGTGTTCATCCCGAGACCGGCGAACGCATGCTATCGCTCGGTCGTTCCGTGAACAACTTCGTCGGCCTGCAGCGCTATCCCAGCCAAAGACTGTTTGAACGGCTGCAGTCCTATCTCATAGCGCCCCGGAACACCTTGTGCTGGAAATGGAAATCAGGCGACGTCGTAATCTGGGACAATCGCGCGACTGAGCCGTACCCTGCGAACAACACCGGCAGTCCTCACTGGGCCATGGACCAGCTTGCGATTGACGCCCGCGTACGGCACGTGAAAAGGCCAAAATCAAGGGCCGCAAAGGCTGCCTGACATTGTCCGCTTCTCCCGGATTTCGCAAGAAGCCGCGAGACCTAACACTAAGTTGCGGCCCTGCAATGTCGAGCGGAGCCGGCCTTATGCGCCAGACCGGCTAACGGCGCAGCTGCCACCTGGTAGGCTTCTTCCAGGCCCAACAGCATTAATCTTCAGGCATCGGCTCTGCTCGCCGGTCAAACCAATGACGCTGCATATTTGATAATCTGATGCATCCGTTGGCTCTCGCTACGCGAGCAGCATCCCTTCATCTCATCGGGATCGTCAGGCTCGGCCGAGCTCACACTTAACATTTTCGCCACCATCTCGCGAAGCGTCGGATGGCCTTTCACGGCGCACGGGCGCCGGCTGAAACTATCCCGCTCGCGACCGTGTCGATATCTGTAAGCGACAAAGAGACCCCATCTGGCGGACTGGATGAGCGATCGGCTAGGCGCCGCAGGCAGGCGCAGAGCCAAGTGAAGGCAAAGGCTGAGGGCCGCTACAAGGGAACGCCCCCGAGGACATCGAGCGCAACGAGGGCATCGCTCGCTTGCTCGCTGCTGGCCGGTCATGAGGCGCCATCCAGCGAGCCACAGGATGCAGCCGCGCCACGATTGCCAGATTGCCAAGCGTCAAGAGGAGCCGGCGTGAGGAATTGGCGCTAAGCCCCTCGCTCCGCCTTCTCCCTCTGGCGACCTAGAGAAGCACGCATTTGGCGCGAGAAACCTTGTATTGGGAAATAAGGGCGCGCCGTATTGTGCTGACGAATTATCGGTTCCACTTTGACGACCGCGCGGGCCGGTAGTGCCGGCCATCTGTTGTGAATCGTGCCCGAGCGGCTCCGCAAATATCGCGTTTGCAGAGCCGTGGGACGGTCACTGTCGCGTGAGACCTGGAAGACAGCTGCGTCTAATACTGTCGGCTTACCCAACTTTACCCGGATGCTGAGTTCGTGCGCTGTGACAAATCCGACAACTTTTGAATAATAGCGACCAGGGGGCCAGAATTCCTTTCTTATCTCTTCTCCGCTGGCAGACCGGTTCGTCTGCTTTCTCCCAAGACTTGAGCCGCTGCCGGAGAAATCCGGCGGCGGTTTTTTGGAGCGTCATCATGCCCACTTTGCAGTCGAGATATTGAGCTGATTGCAGCCGGCCCAATGGACGGACAGTGTAACGATAGTCGTGCCTGACACATCCCGCCCGTTGCGGCGTGTCATGTAACGAAAAGACGGGCTACGAACAAGATCATGGGACGGAGCAGCACCGGAAACGATGTGATAAGTGGTTCATGCTCATCCGAGGCCCGAAAAGGAGCCGGCGGGTTCATCGAGCTGGAAGGGCGCGCTGTCGCTGCGTCCCGATGCCGTGCATCCCCGCTGCAAGGTCGCGCGCTCGGAAATCTGTAATCCCGTGCGGTTCTTCAGCGGCATCACCACGATCGCCTTGACCGTCTACCACCCTCGTTTGTGCCGGGGAATATGTGCTCGGGTCCCGGGCGCGCATCGATAGAAACGTCGGCCCCGACCCGCGACATACTCGAGAGGGCGGCCGGGTTCGAGTTTGGTGAGCCCCGGCGGAGGGGGAGATCGCCGCACCAACTGTCTTCGATGTATCGCAAAGAGCTGGGCTCCGAACAGGTGTTCCAAGACATATGACAGCGGGTGAAAACGATCGTTCAACAGCTAGGCGGCGTGGTGAGGAGTCGAAAATGTCAGGACAAGCGGCGCAGGCGTCTGCTTCCCCGACGCGATCGCAATCCGCTGGCCGCGAGGCAGTGATGCAACTCGACAAGATCGATTTTCGTCTTCTTGATCTCGTCCAACGAGACAATCGCCTCTGTAGTGAACAACTTGGAGGGAAGGTCGGCCTATCCGCATCCGGAGTTCAACGGCGGCTGAAGCGCCTTCGATCGACGGGTGTCATAGAGGCCGACGTTTCCATTATTTCTCCAAAAGCAATTGGGCGGAATGTGACCGCAGTGGTTCTCATTTCCTTGGAGCGTGCGCGTGCCGATACCGTTGATCGTCTAAAGAGGCAAATTACCAAGATGCCTGAAGTGATGAGCGCATTCTACGTTACAGGTCTGGCTGACCTCGTCTTGCTCGTTACCGTAAACGATATGGAAGATTACGAGCGGTTTGCCCGGCGCCTTACAGACGAAAGTTCAGACATAAAGCGCATTGAAACAATGATTGTCATGGATCGGTTCAAAGCAGGATTTACTTTGCCAATAGCCTCCATCGCATGGTGTTGAGCGACTGACGAAGAGGACATTGGCTTGCTCAACTACCGTCGACCGCAGTCCGGAATGGTCGGCTTTGGTCTTTATGGCTAGATCGATCACAATCTTCGGATGGGGGGTACGTTGCGTCGCTGGCGTCACGCCAAGACCGTGGCAACAGTCGGTCCGGCAAGTGCCGAGCCTGAGAGGATACGTGCTCTCTACCTTTCCGGGGTAGATATCCTTCGGCTAAACTTCAGTCACGGAACCCACGAAGACCACGCCAAGAGTTATGTGTGTAGTCGCCGATCTCGCCGTTGACAGCTGGGCACTCCTCTCAACGCAGAACTCCGGTGGCTCGCCGTGGCGATAGCTCGCTACGTGACGAATACGGCCGCCCTGGCGCACGTCCTCGAGGTTGACGAACGCAAGATTCATTTCGATGATTTTCGCGATCGGGCTCTCGGCCGGAACAGCAACCGCGACTTGCATGAAGCGTGGGACGTGCTGGCCTCGCTTCGCGATTTCGGATCGATCGTGACGGTAAGAATCGAAGGTCACGATCTCATTCAATCGCATCAGAAGGCATCCATCATTGTGGGCTTGGCCATCGATGCAATTGGCTTCCAGGTTGAGGACGCGCGGCGTCTTGCCAAGACCGGCCGACAACACCTCTACTCGGAAGACCGCTTGGCGATATCCGCAGAGGGGGCACTTCCTGAAGGGCTGGAGTATGCAGCTGCCGGGATTGAGATCGGCGCCTGGAGCTCTAGCGGCGAAAATGAAGGCCGAGCAATCGTTCCTAGACGCTGCAGGTAAAGTCCTTCAGGTCTATGTCCAGAGTCGACAAACCGGGCCGGCACCGCACCTGGTCGAGCGCTGGGCAACGCGCTTTACTGGGTGGGCGAAGCACGACGCGAGGGCTCAGACTTCATGTGGTGGGCCTCAGCAATGTGAAGCGATTGCGGTTGCTGCGCCCGCTCTTTCGCGCCAAGGACCGATAATCAGGCGGTCTGAATACCGATCCGGCCCCAGCACATTGGAGGGAGGGCAGAACCGCTTTTTTGCCCCTCAAAAAAGGTCCGAATCGGTCATAATGAGATAAATCCTTGATTTGACACCGAAACTTTTTTGAAACTTAGCTCTTGTAGGGTGTCAGAAGTCCTCCTATGTTTCTGACACTGGAGTGAGAGCCATGACCGCCCTTAGCACCCGGATTTTGGAAGTCACCAAAGAACTGCCCGAAGGCGCACCGATTGCTGCCAAGGCGCTTTTGCATCTTGGAAAGCGTGCTGCTGTTGATCAGGCCCTTTCGCGTCTTGCCGAGCGAGGAAAACTTCTGCGCGCGAGGCGAGGGGTGTATCTGCGTCCGGTCGAAAGCCGTTTCGGGGTTAGAGCTCCGTCGGTCGAAAAAGTCGTTGAGGAAACCAAGGCTCGCAGCGGTGAGACCATTGTTTCCAGCGGCGCGGCGGCGGCCAACCATCTTGGTTTGACAACGCAGGTACCTGTCCGTCAGGTTTACCTGACCTCTGGTCCTTCTCGCGAGCTCCACCTTGGCAAGCAAGTTGTCCAGCTCAAGCATGCGCCGCTTTGGCAGCTTACGCTGGCCAATCGTCGTGCTGGTGAGGTGGTGCGTGCGCTTGCCTGGGTTGGTCCCAAGACGGCAGAACGAGCATTGCGGTCGGTCAGTCAGAAACTGACCCCAACCGAAGTGAGTGAGCTAAAGTCCGCGGCGTCTTCATTGCCGACTTGGCTTGCCAAGCCGGTAAGCGAACTGCATGTCTGACAAGTTCCTAAATCTGTCTGACGCCGAGCGCCGAGAGGCGCTCGGCGTTGCTGCTTCCAATTCAGGACGTCCGGCACATCTCCTTGAGAAAGATGTCTGGGTTGTTTGGTGCTTGAATGCACTCTTTTCCTCTCCACTAGGAGAGCACCTCGTTTTCAAGGGCGGAACGTCCCTTTCCAAGGCGTACGGCGCAATCCGCCGCTTCTCAGAAGACGTCGACCTTACCTACGATATTCGGGCAATAGCCCCTGATCTCGTGAAAACAAGCGAGAGCAATCCCGTCCCTCAGACCCGTAGCCAGGGCAAAAAATGGAGCGACCAGGTCCGAGAGCGACTTCCAGTTTGGGTGAAAGAAAAGGCGCTTCCCGTTATCAATCAGTGTCTGGAAAACGACAAGCTGAGTGCGAAGGCGGAAGCCGATGATGACAAAATCTTCGTCCGATACGCTCCCTTGGAGACAGGCAACGGCTATGTGAGCCCCGCCGTCATGCTTGAATTCGGCGCAAGATCCACCGGCGAGCCGAGCGAGCCTCACGACGCGGTTTGCGACGCCGCCCAGTATCTTGAAACGCTCGAGTTTCCAACTGCCAAGCCAAGAACCATGAAAGCGGAGCGCACCTTCTGGGAGAAGGCGACTGCCATCCATGTTTTTTGCGCCCAGGGTAAACTGCGAGGCGAACGTTTCGCTCGCCACTGGTACGATCTCGTGAGGCTGGATGACGCGGGGATCGCGGACGCTGCATTGAAAGACCGAAAGCTGGCTGACACGGTGGCAGAGCATAAAACATGGTTCTTCTCTGAAAAGGACCGTGCCGGCACGACGATTGACTATCACAAGGTGGTCAATGGTGCGCTGAAGCTCGTCCCTGAAGGCGAAGCGCGAGCCGTTTTAGAACAGGACTATCAACACATGGTCGACGACGGGCTCTTGCTGGACGAGCCAGAGACCTTTGATACGCTAATGCAACGGTGTGCGGACATCGAAAGCCGAGCGAACAGACCAGCCTAAACCTCCAAAGATGGTCGGAGTTCATGCGCCGGCCTCGATCAGATATCGTGCAGATCACCCAATTGCCCTCCACCGAGTGCGAATGATCGATGTCAATCAAATGCGCGAGCCCGATATCACCTTGCATCAGCTGACGCGCGCAGACTCGGTCTATATACTTTACTACAACGAGACAAACAACATCCGCCGCCTACATAACCGAGCTGATGGTCTCAATGTCAGTGAGCCAAAATGCTTTGTGATCTCCGGCATCGCGCATCACGGCGAGCCCCGCGCCCTGGACATTGAGGATCTTCGGAAGCGGTGTCGGATCCAGAAAACGATCAAAGACATAAAGCTTGAGCACATCGCCAAGGCCGGCAATCTCATGCAGATGGATCAGTTGTTGGCCGGTGTGGTCATCTTGTCAGTGTTCGGCTTGACGGTGGGAAAGCTCATAAATCTGCTCGAGGTGAGGTTGTTGCGTTGGCGTGTTTCAACGAAACATTGCTTCAACAGACGCTCCGCAACTTGGAAGCGCCTCGAAGGTGTTCTGCATCGAGCTGCGCAATTTCACCACCAGCCGGCCGATGGCAGGTTGATCGGCGGCTATGCGTGCGCCTGAATTCAAGTTCTAGGGCCGGGCTCAGGCGGGTAGTCGATCTCGACCATTTGCGCGAGCTCGCGCAGCATCTGCTCCTGGTTCTGCCGAATGGTCTCCGACGAGACGACGCCACGATCGGTGCCCTATCGGATTGGCGCCGGTTAGTTGGAAGATGTGGGGCATGCTCGGCAGGTTACCGACTCAGCCGTGCCTCGGACAGGCCGAGGATCGCCTCAACGTTCGTTGTCATCGAATGATGGTTCGCGGCTTCTCGTGGACGGCTGGCCGTTGCCGTTTTCTTTCCGCGGCGACATCAAAGCGCCATCCCCGAGGTGCCGCCGCCAGCGAGGCAAGTTTCTTTCTCGCGGTCCAGGCGCAAGCTCAGCAGCTGAGACAATCATAAATTGTAAGATTGTTGCGTTCCGGTCACAGACTCTGCCGCCTTCGGGCTCTAAGTTAGTGCCAACGGGCTCGCAAAACCCGTGGGAGCCGCCACACGGAGCGCTGCCGCACGGGGATGGGAGCGTCGCAAAGACGATTTTAGGCTGGTTTGAGCTTGGCTCGCCGTGATGAACCGGTGCGCCGGCAAAAGGCGATGTTTGCATGAGATTGCTGCACCTCATTTTCGGGGCCGTTAGCCTGTCGCTTACCGGCTGCGGCACATTCCAAGCCAGAGGGATTGGCCAAGATCCAGCTCACGTGAAGTCGAAGACATGAATTCGACGCTCATTCGCAGCATCGTTTGCGAGTTGAGCTACGCCGTGACTTTGACGGTCAAGGAGGATCTGGCCCAAGCCCGCGAACGAGCCAATCATCGCGCCTACAGCAGCTTCCTCGCCGGCTGGGGTGTCGAGGTTGCGACCGACTTGACGGTCTCGGAAAACTCGACGGTCAATCCGACCGGCCTCTGGGAGCCAGTGTCTCCACTCTCGCCGGTATTCAGTCTCGCAGGCGGCATCAGCGGTGGGGCCGTTGCGACGAACGAGAACAACTTCAACGTCTTCTATCCGATCGCAGCGCTCTACAAGCCAAATCTCTTTCAACGCAACAGCACGGATCGTCCGTGCCGCGATCCTTCCGGAAACAAGGAGGGTTCGCCGCTGGTCGACATCGATCTGAAGATCCTGCCGCTATTGGAGTCCCGCATCCAGATCGTCAAGCTCGGCCTGGCCAACGATCCGGATAACGTCGAGCTGATCAAGGACGAGAAGAACGTCCTGACGCAAACAGTCTCAATCAAGGAGACGGTTTCAGGAGACATCACGCCGACGTGGAAGTTTACGACCGGCACGGTGAATCCGTCTGAAAAGCTGTTCAGCACAGGGCGCGAACGAACGCATCAGGTCGTATTCACCTTCGGCCCCCTGGCAAAGGGCGGCAAGTCGTTGTCACCGCTCGCGCAGGCGTTTCACATCAATCAACAGCTCAGAGCCGGTCTTCGTGGTACCCGCATAATTCCGTAAGAGGAGGAACGCAGTGAACGCCTCGCGCAAAAAGGCTGGTCGAGCGGCAAAGCCGAAGAAGGACAAGGCGAAAAAGCCCCAAGCGATTGCAGCAGTGCAACCGGCTGCCGGCAATCCGCCCGCTGCCAATCCGGACGTGGATAACGGTCGTCAACGCGTGCGCACGATTATCACAAAACTGGACGTGCCGTCTCTGCACAGCGACGACATCACCGATATCCTGCTGCACTGCGCATCAGTGCTCAATTTGCGAAATGCTATCGACAATCCAAACGCCTCATTGGCGCAGTCCTCCGCCCGCTACTGCTACACGAAATCGGGAGATGATCCGATGGTCAGTATCTGGAGCGGCGGCTTCAAGGTGGGAGAGACCACTGAGGCGAATGCCAAAGCCAGCGGTATCCCTCCCTGCGGGTGATCGCACAGTGCTCGCAGGCAGAGTTCTGATCGCTGAAAATCTCCGCATCGGGTATGTCGCAGTCCAGCAAGGGCCAAAGCGTCCTGTACTGCTAACATTATCGGCTCAATCGCTTCACTGTTGGGCCGAAATCGCCGGCCGACCGCCGAGGCTGCCACAGATGACCGGCTTGCCTCGATGGAGTACCAGCCCTTGGGCGAAAGAGCTTAATCCAAAGGCGGAATCATAGATCGAGATGGCTGTTCCATCAACACCAAGCTTGAGTTGAGAATTCCAGTAATTCATCGCCGCCGTCGCCCCAGCGCTTGGTCGCGACACTTCCAGTGTCGCAGTCGCCAACCGTCTCACGCCAATCGGTCGCTGACGCTTGACGGCGAAGAGGATTTGGTCGGTCGAGGTCGCGACCACCTGAATGTTGGACGGAAACGCATCATCATCTTTCCAGACTGTTGAGGATCTGAGCCCCGGGGTCACCCGAAGAAGAATTCCTTTGCCGCCATCTTCGCACGATCCGCGCGTCTGCCCGCCGATCTTGAGTTCTTGAGCCCGCCGTCCGCCGCAATAATCTGCAGATCCGAAATCTTGAGCGTCTTGCTCACTTGGAAAGTCGGCGCGTCGAGCAGATAGACCGTTGCTTCGAGAGGCCCCTGGTAGAGGGTCGGAGACGTCTGTCGAAGTTCTCAGGCAAGTTGGGCAGAACGCCTTGACCAGTGCTCCCTCGATGTGGCTACAGTAAGGTTCTCGACGATCTTCATCCGAAAGTAGCGGTGCCGGCGAACCTACCGGCTCAACCAAACAGGATTAAGCACGCCGATCCGAATTCCATCAGCAAAGCGTCCGCGAATTGGAACCGTTCAGGGAGCGCGCCGTCGTGGAAGCTGATCAAACGGCATTTGCCATAAACGGAATCAATTCGGGGCTGGCCAGCGGATCTCGCGAAGCGGGATCAAAGTGGCATCCGGCGATTGACCAAGGACCCCGCAAAGAACCTGGGCGATTTGGTGGGCAGAGACGGCGACCTGCGCAAGTTCGAGCAAACACTTCTAGCTGGTGGAACGGAACCGCGCCGGAGGCTCTAGGGAAAAATATCAGGCCTTGCGATGTCACGCTGACGGATCAGAACAATTGAGCAAGCTGTCGCGAACTGTCACTGCTTCCGGCCGAGATCGTCCGACTGCTACATGCCGCGCGGTTTCGGATCAGATCGCGCAGAGAGTGCCGGACACTCGCTAGATCTTCGGGAAACGCGCCCTGCACGAAGCCTCGTGGCGATCGAGCGAAAGGGCGAGGTGATACAATGCGGTGCGGCTGACCTGATCTGCGAGCCAACGCGAAGCAGGCGAACGGAAACGGAGAGAAGACCGGCAAAGCGTCGGCTGCTTGCATCGCAGATCCGGCTGGATCGCGGCGATCAGTTCGGACTTCGCTCTTCGTTTGTCGCATAGCTTTGCGTCATCCAGCATCTTTGACGAACAAGTGCGTCGAGGACGGTTGCGTCGGCTTGTCGACACAAGCCGGTCACTATCATTGTGATCGGGGTGGACGGTCTGCCGGTCGTAAACAGCGCCACCTCGATCCATCTGTCCACCGGGGAGGGGCTGACGTCCGCATATTTGGAAGACGTCTTTCGCCGCGATTGGTTTTGACTAAAGCATTTTTCAGACGCCTAGCCCCATGCGAGAAGTGTTGGGAAAGCTGCTTGTATCAGCGCACACCTCGGCGCCGGATTGCAGTGGCAGGGCAAATTTCATGGCAACACCAAAGGGAGCTCGTAGCGCAGGTACGTGCTTGACTATTTTCACCGCGATTGGCTATCGGCTACCGAGAAGACGTCGCTCGCAAGGATCTCGGTTTAGACGATTGCGATATTTACGATATGAGGCGGGATGTGCGTGGCCGGCGCGGAGCAAACTACACGCCTGATGAGTTCGGGAGGTGCAAAAAAATCAGAGACATCGTTGACCTGATACCGCACCACTCATTCATTGCCCAGCCAACTCGACGTTCGATCAATTTGTGTGTGGAGCATCACACAGCTTTGCGCTCCCAAATGGTCTATATTTGGTTTGTCCCGAATCGCTCCAGGGATCTCGAAAAGCGGTTAGAATAGCGAGGAGACGATGCAGAGCGGTCAGCAGGATGGAGAGAGGATACCGAATTATGTCCGGATGGATTTCGCGTGGGATATTGTCTCTTTAGACGAGACAACCCAAACATTTCGCGCAATCGTTAAGCCCGATCCTCGCCGATATGAAACGCTGCAAATGGAAGACGGGTTGTACTATAGGGACAAATATCTCGATTTCTTGGTCTCCGAAGAGTGCTTGAACTCAATGTCGGGTGTAGCCGGCCTGCCGATGTATTGTAATTCCCCGACAATAAAGAGCGCCTCAGACTACACCCAGGATCGACGGACGGCGATTGAAAGTCAGTTGCAGTCTGGCATTTTCATCGCTCCCAACTCTGAGGCCGATCAGCACCGTCAGCTGGCACCGGAAGATCCGGTCCGGAATGTGACCTTTCTGTCGGTTGACATATGCGGATCGACGAAGCTCAGGGCGCGGAATGGCAGTAGCTATGACCGAGCGTACACTATTTTCTTTCAAGAGCTGGGATCGGTGGTGGGGCAATTCCACGGGACGATCCTCACTTCCACGGGAGATGGCTTTATCGCTTACATCACTTCTCAGTCGGTGAATGTTCAGTGCGACAACGCGCTTGATATGGGGCTTACATTTCTTGCCGTGCTCGAAGGTGCAGTGAACCCTGCTCTCGAGGCCGCAGGATTACCCAGTCTCTCAATCCGCGTGGGCGCCGATCACGGCGTTGCCGTGGTGTCCGAATTGAACGTCCCGTCAACCGGCTTCTCCGAGAGAGTGATGAAGAGTGATGGCCTTAATCGATGCGCAAAAATTAATGGCAAGGCGAAGGCAGGCCAGTTTCTGATTGGTCGAGAGCTGTACGAGCGAATTCATGTTCAGTGGCTCGAACGGTGCAGCGAGGTTAGCGTTGATCTTGCTGGTGCATTCGGATTCGAAAACTATGAAATATACTCGGTGACCTGAAACCGACAGTTCTGTCCTCCGAAGTCCTCATCGAAGTTGCAATCGAGGCACTTCGTGTCAAAAACGGGCACTTCCCCAGCGCCAGCACGAACCCTATCGGACGATTTGCCTGACGATGTCATCGTAGCCTTCAACCGGCTTCTGCTAGAGCATAAGATCATCTTCTTCCGTGATCAGGGACATCTCGAGGATGCCCAGCAGCAGCGTTTTGTGCTCCGGCTCGGCTGATACCCAATCCCACAATGGCGGACACAATGGGCGGTTTAACGATCCGGCAGGAGCTGTCTGATCGCGCCTGCAGTCATCTCAACCAGATGAACGAAGAGAGGGTCCCCGCAGCCATTTCGGTGCTACGGCTTGCAGCGGTCCCGCCTTTTGGCGGCGACATTGCTTGGTCGAGCAGGGCGGCCGCTTATCTTGATCTTCCCGATCCCCTGCGGATGCTCGCAGATAACCTTTGGGCTGTGAGCTTCGTCGCATCTGATCTCACTGCGACAGAGAGGGCCACCCACAAGCGGCCTTGGTGCGGCGTATCCACTGGAACGATCTACGAAACGACACATCCGATTGTTCGTGTTCATCCCGCGAACGCATGCTTTCGCTCGGTCGTTCCGTGAACAACTTCGTCGGCCTGCAGCGCTATCCCAGCCAAAGACTGTTTGAACGGCTGCAATCCTATCTCATTGCGCCCCGGAACACCTTGTGCTGGAAATGGAAATCAGGCGACGTCGTAATCTGGGACAATCGCGCGACTGAGCCGTGCCCTGCGAACAACACCGGAAGTCCTCACTGGGCCATGGACCAGCTTGCGATTGACGCCCGCGTACGGCATGTGAAGAGGCCAAAAACAAGGGCCGCAGAAGCTGCCTGACATTGTCCGCTTGTCCCGGATTTCGTAAGACGCCGGAAGACTTAACACTAAGTTGCGGCCCTGCAATGTCGAGCGGAGCCAACCTTCTTATGCGCTAGACCGGCTAACGGCGCAGCTGCCACCTGGTAGGCTTCTTCCAGGCCCAATAGCATTAATCTTCAGGCATCGTCTCTGCTCGTCGGTCAAACCGATGACGCTGCATTTTTGATGATCTGATGCAAGCGTTGGCTCTCGCTCGGCGAGCAGCATCCCCTTCATCGCATCGGGATCGTCAGGCCCGGCCTAGCTCACATCCAATTCAGAACATATTCGCCACCATCTTGCGACGCGTCGGATGACCTTGTTCACGGCGCCCGGCGCCGGCTGAAACTATCCCGCTCGCGATCGTGCCGACATCTCACGTGTCCCATGAACAAGCCGCCAGTCGAGCCTTTCCAGGAGCGCCTTAACTGCGCGCGTGCAAGCGCATCACACCTTCCGATCTTCGGCCAGCGGAAAGGTCCCATCCTCGAGGCGCACACCAGCTTGCTCTCATGCTCTTGCGCGCCAGGATAGCACAGTCCCTGCATAACCTCGCGGACTCCCGGTTGGGGCGCTGCCATCAACCGAACCGCACCCGTCGTCCCCAAGCAGGCTCTTCGAAAACCTCGGGTTCAAGCGACCCTCGGTAGGTTTACGCGAGCGGCGCAAGCCCTCATTCCGGAGATGCTCAACAGAGCGTTCCGAGGGAGCGCTAAGCGGAACCTTGTTGGGGCCACATCGGCTGGAATAGGAGATCGAAAGCGTCGGCTGTAGATCGATGAAGCACGTGGGCCGCTCCGGCTCGATTCCGCCCAAGCGTTAGCGGAAACATGGCCCGCTCAATAATTACGTGTTGTTTCGGCCAAGCCGTGCCGGCTTGCGGCCTCTGGACATCGTCTTGGGGGGCATTGCACCTTTAGCCGGCTGTGTGAATAATTCGGACAAGTGAACGCCCAAAGTCGCGGCGATGCGTTCCAGGAGATCAATAGTTGGGTTCTCTTTCTTCTGCTCAATGCGCCCCATGTATGAGCGGTCGATCCCGGCATCATAGGCCAATTGCTCTTGCGGAATGCCGCGCTCTACGCGGATCCGGCGCACATTCCAGGCCACAAGCGCACGAGCGTTCATGCGCAGAGGCAGCCATTCCGATGATTATGAAACCACTGGTTATAGCCAGACTATTACGATAAGCTGTTACGAGCAGTGGCTGTCCTCCCCAATTGCTTCGAGGAATCAGGCAACGGTGAGATGCAGACGCAGCTAGCGCGTGCCGTCTTCTCGTTGACCACCACAGGCATTCTAGCGGGCAATAGGTTGCCATTAGCGGCAGAGAAGAAATAGCGCTCAGAGGTACCTGCGGCATTTTCCCGGGATCGTGACGATAGGACGAATGTTCAACTGTGGGTCGAAACGGAAACGAATATTCTCCAGGTTGTTGCCTTTCACGAGTGCGACCGGGCTCGTCACCACGGACCACCACGCTTTCGGCCAGCAACAACAAGGACAACCGAGTTACAGGGCACATCTGCAATCGCTTGCAGTATGGACAGCGATGAAAAAGGGAAAGCGCAGGATGGAGCCACCAGCTCAATGTGAGCCGCTATGCGATTGCCGTCTCAGCGCGAAAAGGAGGTTGGGGTGCGACCATTGGACGGGTACCAAAACGAGCTCAGATTAGTTATCGCTGCTCTAATTTCGGTAGATTTGTCAACTGGGTAGGAGTTTCAGGCGGTGCCGGCCGAGCCGAAGATCGCAGAATTGGCGCCCAGCGTCGACGAACTCACGTCATATGACAGGGAGCACGCTGTTGCCTACATGCGACTGCTTGATGCGGACGCTGACAAGGCAGATTGGCGCGAAATCGCACGAATTGTGCTTGGGCTTGATCTCAGCGTTGAACCGGATCGAGCGCGACGCACATTCGAAAGTCATCTGACTCGGGCCAAGTGGCTGGCGGGCCACGGCTATCGTGATCTGCTTCGTAGCGGTTGGCCAAAACAATGATCCGCGCGGCTGTCAGGTCGCCGGAATGTGCCGCGATCGCAAAAGTTGATCATTCTATCGATTAAGTGCGTGCAAGGCGTGCACACGATACGCAAGCAACCGGAAAGGGCCACAATCATCGGATGCATTTCGTCCCGTCTGAAGATTCTGCGGGAAAGGTGCGATGCCGGATACTGACTGGAGATCTGAGGAAGCGTACAGCGGCCTGAAGAAGGCGGATGCTGCCGACCTGGCCTGGGAGTGGCTGCGCCGGGATCGCGACTATCAAGAGGATTATAAGCGGCTATCTCGCCGCGAACGTTCGAGCGCAGCGGCGGGCGAGTTCCGACGCAAGTGGGGGCTCTCGTTTTCCTGCTGATCCGCAAAAGACCTTCGACAAGCAAGCAGTCTTTTGGGCACCCGAGGTGCTGCCGACCGTACTGGGTATGCGAGCGGCCAACTGCATTGCGCCCGGAAGTTATCAGCTCGATTTCGACAGTCTGCCGGGCAGCGAGCTTCGCCGTGCGCCGGATGGATGGCATGCGATCGTGCCGCTCGGGGGCACGAAGCATCGCCTCTGGCTAAGCAAGCTTCCGGTGAGCGGATATGCTGTCGTCGTTGATCTGCCGCTCGATGCCGATTTCGAGCTTCGTTTGGGGGCCGCACGTCGATTTTGGCTCGCCCTTGAGCGTCGGGCGCTCGGAATGCCCCCTCTTGCTTTGCCTGCCTTGAAGCAGCGTCGGCTGATCCTTGCACTGCGCGCACTAAAGCGTGATGGCATTAAGTTCGATAGCCTGAATTTTTGAGGTAGTTGGCGCACTCCTCGGCGGTGAAGGCATCGAGTGCGTGGCCGATTGCGGCGCAGACCGCGTCCACGGTTCGCGCGGCAGCTTTGCGAAGCAGGTGCTTGAGCTTGGCAAAGACCTGTTCGATCGGGTTCAGGTCGGGCGAGTATTTTGGCAGGAAGAAGAGTTTGGCGCCGACCGAACGGATCAGCTGGCGAACCGCTTTGCTCCTGTGGCTGCCGAGATTATCCA
>NZ_AXAZ01000097.1 GCF_000473065.1 Bradyrhizobium sp. WSM1743 | reverse complement strand
ACGATCAAGAACTGCATCGTTCAGAATTTCACCAACTGGGGCATCCTCGACACGAATGATGCGCTCAACACCCGTGTGGAGAACTGCACTATTGATGGCACCGGCTCACATGGAACAACTGGTCTCGGTGTCGGGGGCGGCACCAACTCTGCGATAATCGGCTGCGATATTAAGGGTATGGCGATCGCCATCAATATGTTCGGATCCGCCTTGGTCAAGGACAACTATATTCACGACCTGAATGATACGTCGAGCGACCCGGCGGCCCGGCACTTCGATGGCATACGGGCAATGGTGAGCGGCGCGGATATCGAGCACAACACGATCATGATGCCCGACCGAGACGGCGGCACTGCCGCCGTCTTCATCAATACTGAGTACCCCGATGCGCCCGGTCCCATTGATAATCTTCAAGTTAAAAATAGACCCCGATTATCAGCAACAATGTCCAATGGGATAACAAAAAGAGCCCCACCCCGTACCCAAAAAGATGATCGCCCTTTTGCTTCGCACCGCCGAGGCGGCGCCGGACAACTTTTACGACGGCGTCAACGTCATCCTCTCCGCCATCGAACACAACTCCCGCCGCATTCTCGTTTGGCTGAGGAGTGAGGAGCCTCTTGCGTCTTATCCCGGTCGCTCTACGGCCCGTTCCCAGATTCCGGCCAGCCATGCCACCATTCGGGCCGTCGTCGCCAGATCTCGCCCCAAGTTTGGGCAGCCATGCGCCGCCCTAGCGCGCGCGTTGCCCAGTATCGGCTGAGCGGCCAAAGCCGGAAGAGCATCAGGCCGGCCGGCCGCTGCCAACGAGGAAAATGCCGCCGGATCAGCAGCACCTTGGCACGTAGTAGCCGCACCATTTTGTCGGACCGCACTGTTTCGGAAGCACCGGCATAATGGACGATTTGAGCTTCTGGCGTGATCATCGGCCGCGCCCCCTTCGCCTGGGCGCGCAGGCAGAGATCGGCTTCTTCGCCATACATCACGTAGCTCGGGTCAAAACCTCCGAGGTCCTTCCAGAATGCTCGCCGGATCAGAAGGAAACACCCCGTGACGATATCGACCCCGCGCTCGCTGTCGCGCGGCCAACCGCCGTAACCTTCGGGATTGAAGAGCGTGCTGCGGCGGAACAGGCTGGATAACCCCACGACCTGGCTCGTCACGCTCCAGAGCGTCATGCGCCGCCAGCAGTTGGTAGGGTTGAGGCTGCGGTCACCGTGGAGCGTCCGACCGCCCCAGATTCCAGCTTCGGGCACACGACGCGCAAAATCAAGGAGCCGATCGATTGCTCCCTCAAGTACGACGGTATCGGGGTTGAGCAACAGAAGATACTCCCCGCGGGCATGGGACGCAGCTATGTTGTTGGCCTTGGCGAAGCCATGGTTCTCGATTTCCGCCATCAGGCGGACATCCGGAAACTCTGCCGCGATAGCAGCGGCGGACCCATCGGACGAGGCATTGTCCACCACAATCAGTTCGAAGGGCTGGCGTGTCTGCGCAAAGACCGACCGCAGGCATTCCAGCGTCATCTCGCGCGTGTTGTAGCTGACGACAATAATGGAAATGACGGGTGCAGATCGATCGAATTCGCCAGCCGCGATTACCATGCACAACCGTCCCTGCTATACCGACCGGTGGCTCGAGAGCAACACCACTCTGGATTATATTCTCCACCCCCAAATTAATATACCTATGGACGAGGATTATATATCTTGACTGCCCTGAAATCCCGATAATTATTATTGCAAATCAAATATTAACGGCATTTATTCGGCTTATCGTGTCGGATATGCCATTTATTGCAAGGTGATCAGAGGAGCAGCCTTTGTGTGGCATTGCGGGATGGATAGGACCGCCAGCAGACCTTGGATGCCTGCAAATCATGACGAACGCCATTCGGCATCGCGGGCCGGATGGTGAAGGGCAGGTGATCCTTCCCCTTTCTGGAGGAGCAGTGGCCGCTATGGGTCATCGTCGCCTTTCGATCATCGATATTTCAGGTGGCAGTCAGCCAATGACTAGCCACGACGGGCGCTTCACCATCGTGTTCAATGGCGAAATATACAACTACATCGAGATCCGAGAGGAGCTTCTTAAGCGCGGCGCGCGATTCACGTCCAGCTCGGATACCGAGGTTATTCTCGAAGCTTGGCGAGCCTGGGGCGCGGAATGCCTGCCCCGGTTCAGGGGCATGTTCGCCTTTGTGCTGCACGACGAAGTTGCACGGACCATTGTGCTGGCGAGGGACCAGTTCGGCAAGAAACCGCTGTTCCTGGCTGAACGGCAGACGCCCTCGGGACCTGTGTTGGTGTTCGGCTCCGAGATATCAGCGCTCCTCGCGCACCCGCAAGTCGATACAGAACTCGACGTCGAGACTCTGTACCATTATCTCTGCTGGCGTTACGCCCCTGGCCCCTACACCTTTTTCCGCGGCATTCGCAAGCTGCAACCAGGTTGCTTTCTGACGTGGCAGGACGGAGTGATGAAAACGGAGCGCTACTGGACCGCGCCGGAGGAAACCGCGCAGTGCCGGAAGCCACCCTCCGATCCGATTGCAGCCTTCCTCGATGTATTTGATGAAGCTGTGAGGCTACGCCGCAGGGCCGATGTGCCGCTTGGGGCCTTCCTGTCCGGCGGGCTCGACTCCGCAGCGATTGTGGCGACATTGGCCCATCTTGGCGCACCAAATCTACGAACTTTCTCCATCGGTTTCCGGGATGATCCGGCTTCCGAACTGACCGCCGCCGCCGAAACTGCTGGTGAGATCGGCACAACACATACATCCTTGGAGCTGGCCGCGAACGACCTTACCAACTTGCTCCCGATGCTTGGCCGCCACCGCGGCGCTCCGATCACGGAACCCGCCGATTTACCAATCTATCTGCTGTCGGTGGAAGCGGCGAAACACGTTAAGGTTGTCTTATCTGGCGAAGGGGCTGACGAGATGTTCGCTGGCTATCCGAAGCACCTTATCGAACGATATCTTGGTCACCTTGCTGGACCGGGAGTTCTGTCGGTCGCAGGGCACGCTTTGCTGATCGCAACATCCCCGGCTCCCGCAGCGGCTCGCAGGTTGAGGATTGCCTCAAGAGCGATGCGCGCGCGCCGGTTCGATGAGCGAATGATCTTGTGGTTTGGTGCGATTACGCCGGTCGAGCGGAGCAGAGTTTGGATCGGGCCATCGGTTTCCCGCCAGCCTGATACTCGCCCTTTCACTCCAGCGCCGGGAAGCACATCCCTGCGCCGGGTGCTTCATTTTGACCAGACGTCTTGGCTGCCCGACAACCTGCTCGAGCGTATGGATATGATGACCATGGCCGCCTCTATCGAGGCGCGCGCGCCATTCATGGATGTCCAGCTCGCGGAGTTCGCCAGCACCTTACCTGACAGCTACCGGATAAAGGGGAGAGTCACCAAACGGATCGTACGCGAAGCATTGGCTCCACGGCTACCGCAATCAGTTCTGACCCGGCGAAAGAATGGCTTTCGAATGCCGGTGACCGAATGGTTTCGCGGCCCGCTGCGCGATTCGGCAAGAGAGCTCCTGCTTTCGCCGGACAGTATCTCCAGCCCCTATCTCGACCGCGCGACAGTCGCGCTTTATCTGGACGAGCACGCCAACGGCAAGCAGAACCACGAGAAAACGCTCTGGGCCCTGTTTGCACTCGAGACGTTTCTACGCGAATTCTTCTGACGGAGTACCCGGCAATGCTCATCTCGATTATTATTCCGCACCTCAACCAGGAAGACCATCTCAGAGTTGGATTGGAAGCCCTGCACGCCCAGCGCGGCGTCACGAGCGATGTCGAGATCATCGTCGTCGACAACGGTTCGGCCAGACTGCCCGACAAAATCTGTTCTGCCTGGCCGGATGTACAGCTCCTCTTAGAGAGAATTCCCGGCCCTGGGCCGGCGCGCAACCGTGGAATCCGCGAGGCGCGCGGCCGGATCCTGGCATTTATCGACGCCGATTGCCGAGCCGACTCCGGATGGCTTTCCGCGATCGAAACCGCGTTGACCGATGGGACGACGACAATCATAGGAGGCGATGTGCGTGTCGGGTATGAGCACCCGTCGCGGCCTACATTTCTCGAACCATATGAGAGCATCTATTCGTACCGCAATAACGAACACATCGCAGAAGGATTCTCTGGGACCGGCAATCTTGCAACCTTGCGGTCGGTCCTCGCCAAAGTCGGACCGTTTGCGGGAATTGAGGTTGCCGAAGATCGCGATTGGGGCCTTCGCGCTCGCGCTGCCGGTTATGCAATACGATATGTGCCGGAAATGATAGTATTTCACCCGGCCCGGAAGACCTTCGCGGAGCTGAGGAGGAAATGGGATAGACATATCGCGCATGATTACGAACGCATCCGGCCTCAACGCCTTGGGGCTTTGCGCTTTCTGGCAAGAGCAATCGCTGTCGCCGGGTCTCCGATATTTGAATTGAAGACAGTTGTCTCCTCGCCGCGCGTCTCGGGCTCCTACCAGCGCATTCTCGCACTACTTTGTCTGATCGCGATCAGACTCTATCGCGGCGGCCGCATGGTCGGAGTGCTGCTCAGGGGAGACGGCCGGCAGATCTCGGGAGAGTGGAATCGAACTCAACCGGCCAGACAAGAGCCTGCTGCAGTCGATTAGCCCAATCCGTTTCATCCAATAGTTGCAACAACCTCTTGGCATAGGGCCAAGGCTGTAGTTCTCCAATATGACAATCACGGTGGCTATCCCGGCGTATAACTCCGCTGCCACCCTCCGGGAAAACGCTTAATTAGGTATTCCGGCAGCCCGTTGCACCAGATGAAATTCTCGTGGTGAAGATCGCGGCACCGCCGCTACGCAAGCCATCTCGGAAGCTAGGAATATGACCGCAATTCATCAGGAGAATGCGGGTATCACGAGCGCCCGCAAGCTTCTATGCACCAGAGCGACACGGCAATCTCGCTGCTTTTCTTGACGCCATAGTCGTTTCGCCAGAGCCAGGATGACATCGACACTAATCATGATATTGACGTCGGCATAGGACAACCGCATGAGATCCTATCGCCGAGATTCAGCGCATGAGTGTTCTTTGCGATCTCGGACTCGACAACTCGGACGATCGCACGAAACGCCGGCGATCTCGGCGGTGTCGTCAGTGCAGCCATTGCAGACCACGACCGCGTCTATCCGGCTGACCGAAACTTGCAGATCACGGTCCTTATATCCTGGCGATTAACGAGCTTTCGCTGTGGGCCGGAATCGCGATCGAAACCCTGGTTACTACCGCGATTATCAGGCGCAAGCGGCGTCGCCCAGCCAATAATATTAAATCTCGCTATTTAAAAGCTATTGCCAAATTCAAATTGTCGATTTAATTTAAATTAAACGCGGGTTTTTCCGAGGGCAGCTTGGTCGATTAGCTTACGCTTCCGAAGGATCAAATTATGGAAAGCTTGGTGTACAGGGGGTCAGGTCTCGCGCGGCACACTCCAAAGCACATCGATGTCCAAGAAATTATCCCTGCGGACAGTGCAGCGAAGCTCAGAATTGGCATTTTCGGAATTGGTTATGTTGGTTCGGTGTCTGCAGCCTGCCTTGCGCGGGATGGCCATAAAGTGGTGGCGATCGATGTCAACGAGGACAAAGTCGATGTTCTCAACCGAGGTCTCTCGCCAATCGTAGAGCCAAGGCTTGGCGAAAGCATCCTTTCGGGTGTCCGCGCCGGCCGCTTGAAGGCGACGACGGATGCTGTTGAGGCTGTCCTATCAACCGATATCTCCTTTGTCTGCGTTGGAACACCGTCGCAGGAAAATGGCTCGCTTGACACATCATTCGCATGCCGAGTGGCGCAACAGATCGGAGAAAGTCTCCGCGAGAGTAGCCATTTCCATTCCGTTGTAGTTCGCTCGACAATGCTGCCCGGGACGATGGAACAATTGATCATACCTATACTTGAGCGATCGTCGGGCAAACAGGCAGGTCAAGGCTTCGGGATCGCTTACTTTCCTGAGTTCTTGAGAGAAGGAATGGCCATCGCGGATTATGACGATCCGGGCGCGATAGTGTTCGGTGTCGACAATGACGAGCGGACCCTTCGGCGTCTGCTGGATATTCATTCGAAGTGTTCCGCGGCACCGCAGGTCATGTCTGTCCGCGCGGCGGAGGCCGTCAAATATGCAAACAATGCGTGGCACGCCACGAAGATCAGCTTCGCGAACGAGTTGGGCCTGCTTTGCAAGGCGATGGGTGTCGACAGCCATGAGATCATGAAGACGCTTGTGAGCGACACGAAACTGAACATCTCTCCTGCCTACCTCAAGCCTGGATTTGCATTCGGCGGTTCTTGTTTACCAAAGGATGTAAGTGCCTTGCGCTATGCCGGAAGACTGGCCGACGTCGAGACTCCCTTACTCGATGCCGTCCTTCAGGCGAACGAAAACCAGCTTCGAAGCGCCTTCCGACTGATTGCCGCAACGGGCAAGCGACGTATTGGTGTCGTAGGATTGAGTTTCAAGCCTGACACGGACGATTTGCGCTACAGCCCTCTGCTGGAGATCACCGAAAGACTGATTGGTCGCGGTTATGAAATAGCAATTTATGATTCCAACGTTCGTTTGTCGCGTCTAACCGGGGGCAACAGGGATTATCTGACGGAGCGCTTGCCTCACATTGCCTGTCTGCTTCGGGAAACAATATCTGATCTTATTGAATTCGCAGACGTCCTTGTGGTTGGAAATCGCGCCGAATTTCAGAGATACCCGCATCCCTTACTGGATGAGAAAATCCTCATCGATCTTGTGCGGATCAACCCGAAGATGCGGACCGGAGCAAATTATCACGGCATTTGTTGGTAATAGCGAGTTCCAGGATCAGCATGACAGTAACATCTGCTTTCGACGCGGCGGGTACCGCTCGGCGGCGCAAAATCCTAATCATCGTGGAGAACCTGCCGGTTCCTTTCGATCGTCGCGTCTGGGCGGAAGCGCAATCACTGCGAGAAGCAGGCTATGATGTATGCGTGATCTGCCCCCGTGGTCCGTTCGCGGAGAGCCCATTCGAATCGATCGATTCCATCGAGATCTATCGCTACCCGCTGCCAATTCAGGCCGAAGGCAAGCTGGGGTACTTTGCCGAATACAGCACCGCACTGTTTTGGCAATGTGTGTACTCCTTCAAGGTGTTCCGGACCAGAGGTTTCGACGCGATTCACGCCTGCAATCCACCAGACCTCATTTTCCTAGTTGGCGCCATCTATAAATATTTGTTCGGCAAGAAGTTCGTTTTCGATCACCACGATCTAAACCCGGAATTATTCGAAGCAAAATTTGGAAATCGCGGGCTGCTTTGGAGAGCGCTCATCTTTCTGGAACGAATGACTTTCCGCGTGGCAGACATCTCGATCGCCACCAACCTGTCTTATGCCCAAGTCGCCATTCAGCGCGGCAAGATGAAGCCGGATCGGGTATTCGTCGTCCGCTCGGGGCCGGACCTCGCGCGCGTGCGCGAACTGCCTCCCGACGTCACCTGGCGCAACGGGCGCGCACATCTCGTCGCTTACGTCGGCGTTATCGGGGAGCAGGAAGGCATCGATCTTCTACTGGAGGCAGTGCGGCATATTACTTCAACATGCCAACGGTCAGATGTCCAGTTCGTCGTCATGGGGGGCGGTCCGAGCCTGAAGAAGCTGAAGGAGACGTGCGCCCGCATGCAGCTCTCGGAATTCGTGAACTTCACCGGCCGGGTTGATGACACTACACTATTCAAAGTGCTCTCCACCGCAGACATCTGTGTCAATCCCGACCGTCCCAATGTTATGAATGACATGTCCACCATGAATAAGATCATGGAGTACATGGCGCTGGGCAAGCCGATCGTGCAATTCGATCTCACGGAGGGGCGCGTGTCGGCGCAATCAGCCTCTCTCTACGCGCGCAAAACGGACACTGCCGATTTCGGTAATAAGATTCTTGAACTTATCGATGACCCGGCTCGTTGCCAAGAGATGAGCATGTACGGACGCCAACGCGTACGCAACGAGCTATCCTGGGAACATGAAGGGCCGAAACTGATTGCGGCTTACGAAGCTCTCTTCAAATAGGTCTTCAACCCGCACGCCACGGTATGGCAGCTCTCGCCAGCTATCACCGCTGCCACCACTCGCTCTCGCAGATTATTGGAAGGAGGTCGGCTCATCAGATGAGGCCCCCGCCCAACCAGCATCATCACAAACCACTCCTCACCGGAACCCCCGATCCAGCCTAGCCAGCCATGAATTGCTCCTAGGGCGGTGAAATCCCCACAAAATGATTTAGCCCGCCCAGTTCCACGACGGGACGCAAAATAAAATTGTTCATGAGCGCTGGTGCTGGCGAAGGCGTTCTTGATCCATCGTCCAACGATTAGCGCACGTCTCGAACGTCGCAAGAAAGTAGGTAAGGACGCAAAGCCAATAAGAACAGCAACAGTCCGAGTAAGTATATCCCTCGCGTCGATTTACTTAACTTTCCTGGTGGCCGTAACCACGATGGAACTTGCGAATGGCGACAAGAACAGTGTTGGGAGATGCCCGGCGATCGCGGAAGCCAAGCCGGCCCTCCCGTCCGTGGGATGCGGCAGGATTTTGGATATTTTTTCGATCCTGAAGCCTGCCTTGGAACACCACTTTCGGATTGATCGAGCGGAGCTAAAATGCGTTCCCATCGTCGTGTAATCAACGAGGGGGATGAGCGGACCATCCTTCCACCGACTTCTAATTGCTTTCAACGACATCATATTCGGCGTTTGTATGATCAGTGTCGAGTTCCCATGCATGAACGTGTGCATTAGTGAAAGCCACTTCTCAGGTTTGGGCGCGAGATGCAATATGTTCGAACAAAGAACGCAGTCGAAATGCTTTTTGTTTTTCAAACCTTCCAAGTCTTCATAAAACATCTCCACCCCGTCAGCTGCCGCACCACTGGCAATAACCGGATCCAAAGGTATGGCGGCAACACGCAAACCCTTCTTCGCCAGCCATCGTTCGAGGGCCCCCGAACCGCAACCTATCGAGAACACGCTGCGTGCGGCGGGCGGAATCAGCGAAGTAAATTGTTCCGTAACGGGCTCGTAATAGTCTTTGGAATACGCATTGCGCCAAAGCCTGGTCTCGGTCGGGATCAATGCTTTCGGCGGACAGTCGGCAATGCGTAGTAATACATCGATTTGTCTGCCAAACTCCTCGGCCGTGACGCCTATTTTCCCCACATAGCGATTGGACATGTGGTGAACTGTAAACGCACCTAGGTGCGAAACGGGAATCAACTTCGTGAACCCGCATTGAGTATATGGATCTGTGGCTGCCGTGCACAACAGATCATATTTCCCTTCGTGCGGGGCAACGTCGAACCCTCCAGACCTAAGCGCTGCGGCTAATTGCGCTTGGGTAAGTACATAGCAAGCAGCGTGCTCATTCGTGAAGTGAGCCAATGTATAGGCGCCCCGCCGCCTAACGGACGACGGATCCCAATGGAAATGGGCGTGAGCGTCCGGATAATTTACCTCGCCATTGCTGCCGAATTCGATTCGTAGAAAACCCGCCACCTCATTTGGCAATAGCTCAGCGGTTACGTTCAACCACGCTCGAATTGTCTTCTCCGCAATGAGAATATCATCTTCGGAATATACGAATAGATCATAGGAGTTAGCTCGCTCAACGAACAGCTTCTTGTGCGCAAAAGGAAGCGACCAAGGATTTTTGTTCGGGAGCCCGATAGTACATTCAATGTCCGCGCCCAGATTCTTTTCGATGTTCGAGAACACAACAATATCGATTTTGAACGGCATAGATTTGTACTGACGGATAATCTCCTCCAGGTAGGGGGCATTGTTGGTACCGTAACTCGCAATGCCCACCAGAATTCGGATCGGTGGCTTTGTTTCGATCGAAGCAGCCATATTTTTGCGTCACGTTTTGAAGATGCAGGCTATGGTGAAATGGCACATTAAATTTATTTGATTATTTAACCACGCGATAGCGTGAACGGGAATTTAATTTAAATTACATTAATATAGCAAGTGTGACCTCATCTGGAATAGTCCGCCCACGAGCCACGAATGAGGTGCTAGACCAAAATCGAGCTTATCCCCACTCGATGAGGGTAGGCGAACGCAGGCGATCTTGGGAGGGACGCGCCTATCAAGTCCAAATCCGAAGCGAAATCTTGAGGTTTTTCCGTAGCTTGGCCGGAATGTAGTAGCGGATTTGACGGTGTTACATCCACCCGGATGTCTCACGTCGGCCGCGCCCTGAAAGGCTCATTCGTGGCGCGTCCCTCCTATCTCGCTCGACGCGGCGACGGTCGCTATTTCCTGCAGATTCGGTTGGGGAGAACAGGCAGCAAAACTCTTTGGCTCCCCTTCTCCGTATCAGCCTCAGGACCGGAAACTTTGATGAGGCGAGGCGCCGGCTGATGGACAATCTCGGATGGGTGCGGGAGCTGATCGCAGCTCCGGACCTGGAGGCGCTGGGGACCGTCCTCGACGCCCGGCTGCGCGCCTATGTCGAGCGTGACGTGCCGGCGGACGCGCGGGTCGGTGCTTGAGCGCGTGACCACCACAACCATCAAGAGCCACTATTGGGCCGGGCTTTATAAATTCGTTGACTTTGCCATCGCCGAAAAGCACTACCGCGGACCGCGTCCCAAGTTCGTGTGCATCGAGCCGGAAAACCTGGCACCGTTGCCGCGCGATGCCTTCGACGATGATGAGTTGCTCACGCCGTTGAAGTTGCCGCTCTTCACCGGCTGCAAGAATCGCGTGCACGTCTGGCAGCCCGGCGGGTACCTCGTGCAATCGCACATCTATTGGGGCTTCTTGATCTGCTTCCTCACCGGCATGAGGCCCGGCGAGGTCGGCCAGCTCAAATGCACCGACGTCCGCACCGACGGCGAGCTTTATTATTTCGACCGGCGGCCGTTCGATGCCAGGAACGGACGGATCGCGGTCAAGGACCTGCGCAATCTCAAGACGAACGCCGCCGGCCGAGTGATTCCGATCCATCCGCTGCTCATCGAGCTGGGACTACTGGGCCGAATGCAGGACCTGATGGACCTGAGAAGAGGAGCGGCTCTTTCCCGAATGGAACACTTATACCCGCAAGGACGTGCTGCATTGGGGCTAGAGGACACGCCCGGCCGCTCCTCATCGCATTGACAACTGCCGGTCTAGAAGTCGACACAACCACCCGCTTGCCAATGAACCATTGCGCGCGCTTGCATATGCAACGGACAGAGAGGTGGGCAGCAGCAGCTGTCATCGCTGGAAGGGTCACGGCTGCAAATTTTCCACAGCTCTTCAAGAATTCCCTCGACGTCCTGCACGCGAGCCTATTCAAAACATAAGCCAAATCGTCGCAATGCTGCAGTGCAAATGCTTGTTACATTCGCCAATTGAATGATTTAAATAGACTGCACATAGGTTGCAGCTTTGGTGAGTGACATGTTGAAACAATATTTCTGCTCCAGAACCGCTTTCCAAAATATACAATTTATTTTGGATTTATTTTGACATTTAATTTTGATTATTTTAACCGTATTATTTATTTGTTTAGGAGCCAGATCGAAGCCGAGCGGGCCAACAGAGAGAAACTGCTACAGAGGAGACGCGAAATTGCATGTAGATTTCCAGCTTCACTCGCTGGGCGGCCTGTTCGTCCGGACCGACGCACTGCGTACCGAATATACCAATGCAAAACCTTGGCCGCACATTGTCGTCAATGACGCATTTCCCGAAAAGTTGCTGGACATGATAGCGGCCGAATGCGCAGCGCTCGAAGAGACCAGTCTGATCACGACAAACACTGATCGTCTCGTGAAGCAGGAGAGTTCGGAGGGCTTGGGACCAGCTACCCAGCACCTGCTCAGTCTCGTGGACAGCACTCGTTTCCGGGAATTCGTGTCGGCGATCACGGGAGTTCGCGACCTTCTTTCCGATCCAACTCACAAATTTGCCGGGGTGCATCGAACGCCTCCAGGGGGCTTCACGAAGATCCATCAAGATTTCGAGATACATCCGACGACCGGACTGTTCCACCGTGTCAATCTACTCATCTATCTCAATCGGGATTGGCCCGACTCTTACGGCGGCAGTCTTGAACTGTGGCCTCGGGACATGTCGGCGCTCGGACGCCGCATCTTCCCGCGGTTCAACACCATGATCCTCTGGGAGACCCACGGCGCCACGCTCCATGGGCTGCCCGATCCGGTCACCTGCCCGCCCGGTCGAATGCGCCTGTCGGTCGCCTCCTACTACTACACCACGACACGCCGCGTCCCTGCATCGGGCGAACGCCGCGTCCGGTATTGGGCCGCGCGTCCCGGCGAAGATCAGTGGATCGAGCGAATGGGCTGGCAGGATCATCTTCGCGCGCTCATACCCGACCCGCTCTATTACATGCTCCGCGCGACGCGCGGTCGGATATCCAGAGCGCGCCGGCTGAGAGCACCATGAATCCGGCATCTTCCACGGGCAACATCGGGATTCGAATCCCTGACCGGAATTGAAGCCGGCGCAACCATCGCGCAATTGCGTTCAGCTGACACGGACACGCAAATTCCCTCCAGGTCGGCTTTTCACCTCTTCGACTGCAGAAGCCGATGAAACTCGCCATCGCGCGGATGGAGCTGGATCTGTCGGGATTGACCGTTCTGACCGAAGCCGCAAGTGGCGCCTATGCGGTGACCGCCGTCCTCGCAGGAATGGCGGGAGCCAAGCACGTCTACGCATTCACAAAGACTGGCCGCCACGGGACCGTGGCCGATGTCAGACGATAGCCTCTGGAGCTCGCTGTCCGCTGGGCGTCGCTGATCGCATCGAGGGACGCAGCCGCGGTCAAGGCTGGCCGGAGGCCACCGCCGGAGGCGGCGCGAAGCGGCCTTGACGGTGGCGAGGACGGCGCGAGGTTTGAAAGCATCATCATGGTCGCATCGCGCCCCACAGAACCTCTCCTGGAGAAGATCAGGCCCGAGGTGCTTCACAACATCGAATATCGTCACCAACAGTGGCCACCTTCGCCCTCTCACGGCTGCGCTGATTGACCAGCTGCGCAGCGACACCTTGATTGCTTGAATGTTCGAGGCCTGGGAATTTCGTCGTGAGGACCTGGATATCGACGCATGCGCGAGGCGCAGCATTCCCGTCGCCGGCGTTCAACGAGCGACACCCCGCCGTCGATGGCCCGCTCGGCGTGAAGCAGTTGCACGACTGTGGTGTCTGGCGGTCTGCGGCAACAGAATCGGCTTACTGTCAGCAACGGCTGCCGGGATGACTGGGCTTATTTTGTTGCCGAAGCCAAAATCGTCCATGAACGGTGCTTCCCTGGGGAGGACCGATGTCACATGCCAGAGCTACTCGTCATTCTGGGGCTGAAGCTTCAATACTTGTCGGCGTTGCGGCCATGACCTTGCACGCCAAGCAAATGGACGTCCTGAGCGGACGGTCGTTCGAGCAGTCCGTCGCTTCACGAGCGGGCGACAGGCATACGCCGCGATCGGGCCGTCAAACCAGGCCGCCCACGCAGTCCTGGCTTGTGATCAGCTGTCGTCGACCCGACACGCCGACTGCCTACGCTCCCGGCCGCCAAGGCGCAATTCGAGGGGCTGGCCGCGCCGCCGACGCGCGCGGATAGGACGCAGCCTCGAATGCATGCATTCGAGGTTGCGATCCGGTTCGGAGGCGCTCAGCGCTCCCTGAACGCGCGCTCCGCCTGATCCTGCAGCGGCTTGAGCAGGTAGGATAGCGCGGTCCGACCCGGCGTCTTGATGAAGACCTCGACCGGCATGCCGGGCAACAGCTTGGCCGATCCGAGTTTCGCCAGTTCCTCCGGCTTCAGCAGGGACGCGCCACATATAGTAACTCGTTCCGGCACGCCGATCCTGCGTAATGTCTGCCGAGACCAGGCTGACCTCCCCGTCGATTTCCGGGGTGGTCTTCTGGTTAAAGGCTGCAAAACGCATTGTCGCAGTCTGCCCCACATAGACCTGATCGACATCGCGCGGTGCGATCTTGACCTCGACGACAAGCGAGTCCGCATCCGGGACGATGAGCATGATTTGCTCGCCGGGAGAGATCACCCCCCAACCGTGTGGACGCTGAGCTCGTGGACGCGGCCGGATTGCGGTGCCCTGATGTCAATCCGATTCAGCTGATCGACCGCCGCCGTCTTGCGTTGGGCAAGCTCGGAGAGTTTCGAGCGAGTTTCCATCAGATCCTTGCCGACTTCTGTCCGCAGGTCGCCGATCTGAATGATCTGAAGCCCGATTTCCGCGATCTTGCCCTTTGATTGGGCGATCATTCCCGCAAGCTGACTGCGCTCGCCTTCCAGACGAGCGGTATCACGCTCGAGGGAGTTGAGCCGGCAGGTTCTTTTGCCAGAGGGTGCGCACGCCCTCCAGTTCTTGGCGGATCAGATCGATCTCCTTCTGCTTGGCCTCTGTCTGGCCCGTAAAACCCTTGTTCTCGTCTTCCAGCTGCGCCTTCTTTTCCTGCAACTGCGCTTTTTGGCGCCCCTCGCCTGATGAAGCAGGTCGAACAATCTCTGCTCGGCAGTGATCGCGCGGCTTGCCTCGGTCTCCTTGGTCCGGTCGAACAGGGCCTTGGGAAACACGATCTGCTCGGCGCCGTCGCGCTCCGCTTCGAGGCGAGCCTGCCGTGCCAGCAGTTCATCGAGGCTCTGGTGACGATCGTCGCGTTTGCAAGCGTCTGCGTCTCGTCGAGACGGATCAGGACATCACCGGCATTGACCCGGTCGCCCTCCCGCACGCGCAGCTCTCCGACAATGCCGCCTGTGGCGTGCTGAACCTTCTTGACGTTCGAATCCACCACGACCACGCCCTGGGCGATCACGGCGCCCGACAATTGGGTCGTTGTCGCCCAACCGCCGATACCGAACGCCACGGTGCCAAACATGATCATGCCGACAATCATGTAGCGCTGGATGGATTCCATGGCCGGTGTCACGTGGCTGGTCATCGGCGGCCCCGTGACCTTCCCTGACCACCTTGAGCGGCACAGGATTTCGCAACACTCTGTTGAGAACCTCCTCTCTCTTGCCGAAGGACTGAACCCTGGCTTCCCGAGGCACAGCACAGCACATGGTCCACACACCTTGCAGCGCCTTCGGGCGATGCGCGACAACGGCGACAATCCCTCGCCGGCGGCGCACGTTCAGGATCGCCTCGGTCAAAGCCTCCTCGCCCTCGGCATCGAGATTCGAAGACGGCTCATCGAGCACGACCAGGAATGGTTTGCCGTAGAAGGCGCGCGCTAGCCCAATGCACTGTCGCTGACCCGCCGATAACGCCATCCCGGCCTCGCCAATTTTCGTGCTGTAGCCGTCCGAAAGGGAAAGAATGAGCTCGTGCGCGCCCGCGGCATGCGAGGCTTCAAGTACTGCAGCAGCCGTCGCCTTCGGATCGAACCGCGCAATGTTCATGGCGATGCTGCCGTCGAACAGCTCGACGTTCTGAGGCAGATAGCCGATATGCTTGCCGAGCGCGTCCGAAGACCAGTGATCGAGCGCAGCGTTGTCGAGCTATCCGGCCGCGAACGCATGGCCACACCCCGACCAAGCGCCCGCGCCATGGTCGATTTGCCCGAGCTCGGACCGATGATTCCGACGGCCTGCCCGCTTCGCAGCTGAAACGAAACTTCACTAAGGGTCGGGCTCTCCGCATTCGGCGCACCGATGCGCAAACCGCAGGCCGCGTGTTGCGCCGCAGCCATAATCGCGCGAGCACTTAAACGCAATAATTAATGCAAATGCGACCACGGTTTAATTTCTCGTGCGAGAAGAGCGGGTAGGAGGTTCGCACCGATAAGACCACATACCAGCTGTCCATGAGGCTAGCCAAAATTGGGTTCGTTTGGCGCTGACGCAACTTGCTCGAGGACGCATGCATCTTTGATCGTTTGCTGTACCACAGCCACGCATCACGATCCGCGGCAACAGCTACCGCTCGAAGGAAAGGCGCCGATTGCAGAAGCCCACTGCGCTAGAGGCCAAATCGGAGAAGAAATCGTGACTCAAGCCGCTCGCTCGCTACGGCGCTATGAAGGGCGCGCTTCGCGAGCGGCTTGCTTCACTTCCGCAAAACAACAAGGGCTCACTTCATGCCGCCGCGGGGTTAAATCCTGACGTCGCTTGACTTCAAATTGGCCGCATCGATCATACGGCCTTTTGTATAGAGCCCTTCGAGGATCGGAACGACTTTACCGAGCCAGCTTTTCCAGTTCAGCGCATGATCGAATCTGACGCGCGATGAAATCCGAAGCTGCTCGTATCTTGCCCTCTCCGACCAGATCGACCAGATGAGGTCGGCATATGCATCGGGGCCGGCATCTGCCGATAAGAGGTGTCCGTTCACGCCCTCATGGACCACATCAGCAACGCCTCCTGTCTGCGTTGTGATGACCGGAACGCCATAAGAGTTCGCTTCCGCAAAGATCATAGGTGAGCAATCCTGCCGGGTCGGGACAAACAAGAACGCGGCCTGACGCATGATCTCATCGAACTTGAGGCGACCTTCTGGGGTTCCCTTGCCAATGAAGCCGTGAGCGATGATTGCTTCCGAGCGTTGGCCTTGGGGTGGCGTGGCGCCGATGACGTGAAGCCGGACCGGATATCCTGCCTGAGCTAGTTTCTCCACTGCGGCAATGGCAATTGCACCACCCTTCCGATTCCAGTCCACTCCGATGAAAACGAGGTGGCAGACGTCATAAGGCACGGTCCGACTGAACGAGTTTTTCCCTTCGACATTGGCGCCCCAAGGCACCGCATGGATGCGGCCTGGATCGGCCTGGTAGTCGTTGATGGCGGAACGCGCGGCCCATGCCGTCGAGTAGAGACAAACTCTCGCCCTTAGAACGGAAGTTCTGTCGAGCTCCAAGGCGCACTGGGCGATCGTTTCCGGTAGCCGGGAAAATTCCTGATAATAGTCTCGCATCAGCGGCACGGTCGCGTCCGAGACATGAACCGTCGCTATGGCCTGCGCAAGATATGCTGTGATCGGTGAGCAAGCGATGGAGATGGCAATATCGACGCCTTCTGATTTCAATTGTTGAGCGATCCGGCCAGCGTCACGCTTTGCGATGGCGTGGCTCCATTCCAGATCGATGCGGCCCGAACTCGCCTTTCTTACTGCACGTCGGATGAACGGGAACCACGGTGCCCGCGGCGCTCTAACCGTGACTAGATCCGGAAATTTCTGCGCCAGGGCCTTGGTCATAAAATAAGGCGTGCCGGACCAAGTACTGATATCCAGCGGATTACCCGCTGCAATAACCGCTAAACGCATTAACTGCTCCAGAGTTAACGAAAGGATACACACTACCCCACCACTCCAATCCCGCCTAGCCCCATGACAGGGTTACAATGGGTCCTGGTCGACGCCGGGAGAGGGACTTCGCTACCTCACCTCCACTGAAAAACTCGCCCGCTGCGAAATCGATTCTGTCGACGTCAAACGCGAGCTCAGGCGCCGCTCCGCCGTGGAGCCCGTGATCGGTCGCATCAAGGCCCACGGACGCCTCGGCTGGCTGCTAGTGGAGCGACTCTAACGTTTGTTCCCACGTCTGACAGCGGCGAGCATGCGATTTGGGTGAGCCGTCCAAACGAAAGGTTTCGGTTCGGCGTTGGTCTCTTCGATGAAGCTGTTGATGGCCTCCTTGAGATCGCCAACGAATCGAAAGACGCCGCGTTTGAGGCGGCGTTTGGTGAGCTTGGCGAAGAAGCCTTCGACGGCGTTGAGCCAGGAAGCCGTGGAAGGTCCAGCGTGGATGCTGGGTGAGCCATTGGCGGACCTTTGGATGGTGGTGAGTTGCATTGTTGTCGACGACCGCATGGATAGACTTTTGCCTGGGAAACCTGTGCGTCGACCTCGTTGAGGAAGGAATGAACTCCTGATGCCGATGACGCTTCATGTTGCGACCGATGATGGTGCCGTCGAGGACATTGAGTGCGGCGAACAGCGTGGTAGTGCCGTTGCGCTTGTAGTGTGGGTCATGGTTCCGGCGCGGCCCGGCTTCATCGGCAACCCGGCTGGGTGCGGTCGAGGGCCTGGATTGGCTCTTCTCATCGACTGAAAGGACGACGGCATGCGCAGTAGGGTCGACATAAATGCCGATCACATCCTTGAGCTTTTCGGCGAACTTCGGATCGTTCGACAGCTTGAACGTTTGGATACGGTGCGGCGCAAGCTGATGAGCCTCCAGAATGCACTGCACCAACCGCAGACTGATCCCGATCGCCTCTGCAAGCATCCGGCCGGTCCAATGCGACGCCGCTCCTGCGGCGGGCCGCTCACAAGTTCAATCACCTTCCGAACGGTATCGCCGGCAGCGGCGGCTTGCCGGGAGGGCGTGTCTTGTCGCGCAGCAGCCCGTCGACGCCCTCCGCCATGAACCGTGCCTGCTAGCGCCATGCCACCGGCTTGCTTTGCGCGACCGCCGCATGATCTCGGCAGTGCCACAGCCATCGGCGGTCGCGAGGATGATTTGGGCACGCCAAACATGCTCCTGTGGCGCGCTGCGGTCCGAGACGACAGCCTCAAGTCGACCGTGATCCGCTCGGGTGACATTGACGACAATTCCTGCTCTCATAACGAGAGCTTGAACCGCTTCGGCCGATTTGGGAATCGTCCGAATGAATCAGACCACTAAACCAGCTCAAGGGCCACGACAGCGATGCCGCTAACCTCGTTCTGATCGCCGTCATCTTTGCCTCCTCCTCGCCGGGCTGAGGCTTCTGTTGCGCCTAATCCTCACGGTCCTGCCGCGATCGCTCGTCCTCCCAGCCACGCTTGAAACGGCTTCTTAAGGGGCGACTAACGGATCGCAAAGCAGGTATCGTTCGCATTCTCGATCAAGGCCACATCATCGCCGTCCATCCCGTTCTGTAAGGTCGCCGGCGGACCCGCATCGCACCTGAGCATCGCCAGGCACTTAACCGGCCCAGATCGCGAGCTGGCGCGGCCGACGCGCTCGGCGGTCGGACCGGCGATCCACATTCCACGACGGTCGCTGGAGTTTTACCAAGCTGTCTGCAAACGGCTCGCCCAATCGGGAGGCCGGCCATGACCATCCACACGCAGCCGGCAGCGATCGACAGCGTCAAGAAAATCCTGGTCGCACTCAAGATGCCACGTGCGCTGGAAATACTGGACACCGCACTGCGGCGAATCGAACAGGGTGAGGTCACCTGGATTGAGGCGCTCGATCAGCTGCTTGTCGACGAGCTGACGCTGCGCGACAATCGCCGTGTCAGCACCGCGCTGAGAATGTCTCGCCTGACCACCGTCAAAACGCGCGCCGGCTTCGACTTCGCATTTCAGCCCTCGCTCGATCGCAATCGCATCCTGGCGCTGGCCGAATTGAAGTTCATCGACCGCGCCGAGGCGGTCCATCTGCTTGGGCCGCCCGAGTCCGATTCATACTGCCCACCTCGCTATGTCATTATAGTTCAAGCTCTCCTTGGCGGAGATCGCCAGACGACGGGCGCCGGAAGCGCCGCGCCTGCGCGGCATTCCTGATCTCGGAGTGCTCCAGATCAGGCGCCTTGATCACCCATGGTGCGCCTTTGCGCAGCTGGTGCGCGGGCAAGCGTCGCTCCGCGATCAGGCGGCGAACCGTCGATGGGCTGACCTTCAACGCAGCGGCGGCTTCATCCAGAGTGATTTCTCCTCTCTCCATGGGCTCGCCTTCTCCCGGTAGGGCGCGATAGCTTGGTGGTTGCGCAAGTGGCGAACGCGGGCGCGGTCCAGCTGTTACCGTGCCCCGTCGACTTTGCCCGCTCGGTTGAGGACCGCCGCGATCGTGCCGTCGGGCATCTGGCGTGCCAGAACACGCACGAGATCGATGACATCTGCGGATGTGTTCCAGCGGTGTTGGCCCGTGCGGTTCTTTCTGGTTTCTAGCGCTGTGTGATCCCCGCCCTGCCAGTGGATCACAAGCTCAATTGCCGCATCGCGGACGCGTACAACGATTTCGTGGATTAAGGTTCGGATGATTCACTAGCGCGTGGAAGGCGTCGCGCCACGACTGTTCCAGGCCCGCTCCAAATCGGAGCCAAGCGCAAGCACCCGCTCGCGATCGGCCTCGCTCAGAGGACTCTCCGGTTTGGCCAACAGTGCACCGCGCTCTTTCTCGAGCGCGCGGACCGCCAGCAGGCGTTCATTCCAACGTCGCTCCAGCTCGCCGGCGACCAGACGATTGTCGGGATCGACAGCCTCATAGCGCCGACGAGCCCGAGTGGCCTCATAGCGCGCTTGCTCAAGGGCAAGTTCAAGTTGACTCAGCTTCTCGTGTGCTCCCGGCCGCGGTCCTCCATGGCGTACAGCGCAGCCTGGACTCCGAGCGGCTGGAGGCGCGCGATGACTTCGACGCTGATTGCGCATCCACACGCGGGCCGCCGAATGAGATGCATGGCTCTCCGCCATGATTCATCTGGCTACCGCGGCAATGATAGCGCCCGACGTTACTGTGCGTGCCGCTGTAGGCAACGTGAAGTTTGCGACCGCAGTGACCATAGCGAAGGAGCCCTGCAAGAAGCGCCTCACCGCAGCGGACCGAGCCACGACTCATGAAGCTCTTCCCATTGGCGCTATTGGTGATCAAGCGCTGACTCCTCTCGAACTCCGCCCATGTAATGTAGCCCTCATGGTGGTCCTTGATCAAAACCTCCCAGGTGCTGCGCTCCCAGCGGAAGCCCCGCACGATTCTCTTGCGGCCGGCCTCGATCGTCATCCGACTGCCAGAACGCCCGAGGGCGTAGGCGCCAGCATAGATCGGATTGGTCAGGATGTGGCGGATCGTGTAGGTAACTTCCACTCGACGTGACGGCGCTCGGGGCCACGGCTGACTGCAGGCAAGGCGATTCACTCTTGTAGGTGAACCTGGCGCAGCGTCTGCATCTCGGCGAACTTGGCGAACACGAGTGCGAGCGCCTCCTGAATGCATCGATCAGGATCCTTCTCAATCTGATCGTGGGAGACTTTGATATAGCCGAAGGCAACGTTGAGGAAGAGCTCACCCTGCGCGCCTTCAAACTGACGCTGCCTCGCCATCAAATTGAGCAGCCATCGCTGACTCGCTGCTCGCGAAGTTGCGGACGAGGGACCCCAATCGCCATAACAATGCCGATTTGTCAGACATTTCAAACACCACCTCCTTGACCTATTGGTGTATTCATGCGTGATGAAGCTGCTCCGCATCTGCCCGGCCCGAGCAGACACGTAGACTGCGACCACGAGCCGGCCGTAGGTTGCCCTGAAATCATTTCCGATGAAATGGTGAACAAGGGCTCCCTGATCACGGACTAAACTAACCACGCAATTATCCGGACGAAGTTCGAGATCATCTTGGCCGACTACCAGGCGGCAAGGCCCAGGTTTTCTCCAATGGGTAGATCATCGAGCTCTTCTGCTCTTGAAGGAAACATTTTCTTGCTGGCTTGCGGAGTGCTCTCGCCCCACACAGATGACCGGTCGAACCGGCTCGCAGGATCGCAACTGCCGCTGATGCCGGTTGAACTGTTTGGCGGATCGCCGCATGCGGCAGCTTGAAATGCTGACAGGAGATCACGCTTCCCCTGAAATTGCAGGTTTAGGTTCCGACAGCACCAAAACCCTGCAATCTTAAAAACAGCTTGCTCATTCTTCAAGTGCGGCTCGCTCGCGGGCTTCGACTGCATGAAGCCGCTTGATGAGATACGGACACATTCACACATTTATCGTGTGTCTGCCCTTAAGATGCAACCGGCGGCGATGTTGCCATCGCCTGTTTTTTGGATGATCTTGCGCGTACCCCCGTCACTGAGCGACGAATAGCCGTTGCGAATCCGCCCCGCCTCCTCCCATGATGCTGAGGACACGCTGGACGACACGGAAGTGGCTAACGCTACAAAATGGTCTGTAGATACTACGTCGCTCAGAGCATCGGCCAGTGACTGGAAGACGCGAAAAGCTGGCCTATGGGTCGCTAAATGTATCCTACCCTTTCATGGGAGACATTTGACTAGGTTAGGCGATTTGCTATCACCGCTTGACTAGGGGGTACCGCAATCCGTATCCGCAGTTGCGCCAAGCAAAAGGGCATCATCTTTTTGGGTACGGGATGGGGTTCTTTTGGTTGTCCCATAGGACATTGTTGCGGATAGTCGGGGTCGTCCCGCTGACATTGAAGTAGCCGTACATCCCGCGCTCAACGTAGTTGTTTTCGACGGTGACGTTGGTGACGGCACCTTCCCCGCGCGTCACATAGACCGTGTACGAAGCGTCGCCGGTCATCAGGTTATCTATAACCTTAACATTATCGATAGGACCGGGCGCATCGGGTAACTCAGTATTGATGAAGACGGCGGCAGTGCCGCCGTCTCGGTCGGGCATCATGATCGTGTTGTGCTCGATATCCGCGCCGCTCACCATTGCCCGTATGCCATCGAAGTGCCGGGCCGCCGGGTCGCTCGACGTATCATTCAGGTCGTGAATATAGTTGTCCTTGACCAAGGCGGATCCGAACATATTGATGGCGATCGCCATACCCTTAATATCGCAGCCGATTATCGCAGAGTTGGTGCCGCCCCCGACACCGAGACCAGTTGTTCCATGTGAGCCGGTGCCATCAATAGTGCAGTTCTCCACACGGGTGTTGAGCGCATCATTCGTGTCGAGGATGCCCCAGTTGGTGAAATTCTGAACGATGCAGTTCTTGATCGT
>NZ_AXAZ01000096.1 GCF_000473065.1 Bradyrhizobium sp. WSM1743 | reverse complement strand
CAAGCCCTACTTGCTGGCACACCTCTTGATCATCCTGCTGCTCGAGCCGCTTGCCCGCGACTTCGAGGACTCTCCCCGCTGGATGCAGGCCGCCTGACGGCACCTGGCGCTTGGCGTGTTTTGCAACAACTCGTTGCATCCTTGCTACAAGCGATCATTCCACAACCAACCATCCGTTGCTTCCGCCGCAGAAAGCGAGCGCTTGGGCGGCACCTGCGCGAGCCTCCTCGAAAACGTCCGTATCAATCGATGCTCGCGCTACCTTAACGCCTATGCGGATTGCCCTGGGCCTGGTCGCATACGCTCTACTGGCGAAAGTGGCTCCGTTGAGGGAGCGACCGGGGTTTCTCGCGATGCGGAACGTGGACAACGTAGAATGGCCGCGCGGGGCGTAGCGCGGCCTGCACGCTCAGAATGTCGAAGGGCCCGGCAGCCTGGTGGCTGCCGGGCCCTTGTTGCGTATTCGGGAGATGCGGGCGAGGCACTTGCGAAGTCGGCGGCGCCGGGCTTTAAGTTTGCTCTTGCAAGGAATTCGGCGGCCATAAGCCGATGTAAGGGAGAGCGCTATCGATGCCCACCAAGCCCCAATTGCCGGTACGTTCGTCGCGAGGAACGGGAGGGCCGAGTGCGCTCGATGGTCTGTTGGTCGTCGATTTTACGCGTGTTGTCGCCGGGCCGGCCTGCACCCAGACGCTCGCCGATTTTGGCGCGCACGTCATCAAGATCGAGAATCCCGATGGCGGGGACGACACGCGTGCCTATGAGCACGCCGAGATCGGCGGCGAAAGCGCCGCCTATCTCAGCCTGAACCGCAACAAGCGCGGCATTGCGCTCGACCTTGCCGTGCCGGAGGCTCGAGAAATCGCGCTGGATCTGATCCGCAAGGCGGACGTGGTCGTGGAAAATTTCTCAAGCGGGGTCATGAAGAAGTTCGGGCTCGACTATGAGTCGGTCGCGCCGCTCAATCCACGGCTGGTCTATTGCTCGATCTCCGCCTACGGCCGCTCCGGACCGTTCGCCTCGCGCCCCGGCTTCGATCCCATCACGCAGGCGGAGAGCGGCTTCATGTCGCTCAATGGATTTGCCGACGGCCCGGCGGTTCGTACCGGACCGCCCATCGTCGACATGGCGACAGGGATGTCTGCCTGTAATGCCATCCTGCTGGCGCTGCTAGCGCGCGACCGGCTCGGCCGTGGGCAACGTGTCGAAGTCGCTCTGTTCGACGTTGCGATGGGGATGACCGGCTTCTACGGCATGGCTTACCTCATCAATGGCGAAAACCCCGGCCGGTTCGGCAATTCGCCCAGCGGGTCTCCCACCGTCGGCGTGTACGAGGCCTCTGACGGGCCGCTCTACATGGCCTGCGCCAACGACCGGCTTTACCGCCGGCTCGTGGTCGAGGTGCTGAATCGGCCTGATCTCATCATCGATCCGCGGTTTGCGACGCGCAAGGCCCGTTCGGAAAACAAGGAGCTCTTGCGGGCAGCCATTGCGGAGGTCTTTGCAAGCGATACTCTGGAGAACTGGATGGCGAAGATGAAGCTGGCCAATATCCCGGTCGGCTATCTCCGGACAGTCGAGGAGGGCTTCAATGCACCCGAGGCTCGCGAGCGCCATCGCCTGAACCGGATTCCGCACCCTACGGCGGGATGGGTGCCCAACATCGAGCCGCCGATCACGATGAGCCTAACCGATGCGGTCGATCCCGTTGCTGCACCCCGGTTGGGCGAGCATACCGAGGCGGTTTTGCGTAGTATCCTCGGTTACGACGAACGTCGGATCAAAGAGTTTACCCAGAAGGGTGCTTTTGGCTCCGGCAAACCCTCGACGCCGATGTGAGCCGCTCTCATGGCACCGGGCATTGCGCAGCGTGCGGGACGATGCTTCGCAATGCAGGCTGCATTGGCTTGATTTGGCGAAGGGGCGGCCGCATAAATACGTGAAATTGAGGGACACGAATGGCGCCGGACCGAAAGCCGAGCATAGGGCGCTCCACCGGGTCGGAAGCCGGCGAAGGCGCCTATGCCGCAATGATCGCGAAGGCCCGGGCCCTCCTGCCGCGACTACGTGAGCGGGCGGCGCGCACGGAGGAACTGCGGCATCTCCCGTCGGAAACCGAGATGGATCTCCATGGCGCCGGCCTGTTCCGGATGCTCCAACCGGCCAGGATCGGCGGCGCCGAGCTCGACTATGTCGCTCTCGTCGATTGCGCTGAGCTGCTCGGGCAGGCGGATGCATCGGTAGCCTGGAATCTGGCCAATCTGGCGAGCCATCATTGGATGCTCGGCATGTTCGAGCAGAAGGCGCAGGATCTGGTCTGGGGCCGTGATCCGGACGCGCTGATCGCATCCTCGTTCATTTTTCCCGCCGGACGCGCCACGCGGGTCAAGGGCGGATACCAGTTGCATGGCAGCTGGCCATTCTCGTCGGGCGTTGCCTCCTGCGAATGGAACATGCTGGCAAGCGTAGTCTACTCCGACGACGAGGCGGATGGCATCGAGTATCGAATCTTTCTGCTGCCGAAAGGCGATTACAAGGTGCTGGACACCTGGAACGTCGCCGGACTGCGCGGGACGGGATCTTGCGACGTGGAGGTCAGGGACGCCTTCGTGGCTGACCATATGACGATCGCTGTCGGCGACCTCTCAGGTGGCCCGACGCCGGGAAGCGCGGTCAATCCGAACCCGCTGTATGCGCTGCCCGTCTTCTCGCTATTTCCTTACGTCCTCTCCGGTGTCGCGCTGGGGAATGCGCAGGCGTGTCTTGACGATTACACGGAGGTCGCGCGTCATCGCATTTCGACCTACAACCGCGCCAAGCTGAGCGATTTTCAAAGCACGCAGATCAAGATCGCGGAGGCCTCGGCCAAGATCGACGCCGCGCGCCTGATCATGCGGTCCGCCTGCCTCGATGCCATGGAGAACGCACGGTGCGGTCATATCCCTGACATGGCGACCAAGACCAGATATCGGCGCGACGGATCTTTTTCAGTGAACTTGTGCACGGACGCGGTTTCGATGCTGTTTGCCGCGAGCGGCGCGCGTGGCTTATTCACGAGCGGCGTGTTGCAGCGGCAGTTCCGCGATGCGCACGCGATCAACTCGCATCTCGCGTTCAACTTCGATGCGGCGGGGACCAATTATGGGCGGGTGGCGCTCGGCCTGCCGTCCGAGAATCTCACGCTGTGAGGTCGGCCGATGAATGATCTGCCGAAGCAGCCCCGGGCGCCCGATCCCGCCAACGAGTTCGCTAGCGACAGCTCGCAGATCGATCCTCGCGACTTTCGCAACGCGCTCGGAACCTATGCAACGGGCGTGACGATCATCACGGCGGCAGCGCCTGACGGCAAGCCCTACGGACTGACGTGCAATTCGTTCGCCTCGGTCTCGCTGAATCCTCCACTGGTTCTGTGGAGCCTCGTCGTCTATTCCTCGAGCCTGACCATCTTCCAGAACGCCAGCCATTTCAGCGTCAACGTTCTTGGCGCTTCACAACAAGCACTTGCGAACAAATTCGCAAAATCGTCGGACGACAAGTTCACCGGCGTCAGCTGGACACCTGGCTTCGGCAACGCGCCAGTGCTCGCCGAGAGCGTCGCCAACTTTCAATGCCGCTCCGTGAATCGCTACTATGGCGGCGACCACGTGATCTTTCTCGGCGCGGTCGAGGCTTACACCTACAATGCGAACGAGCCGCTGCTCTTCGCGCGGGGGGCGTTCGGTCGCTTCATAGCCGACGATGAGCGCAAGAAGGCGCCGTAACGCTCTTCAGGTCGCCCTAGACAGCGTGGCGCTCTGCCGCTGAAAGCTTGTAGATCTCCAACGCGTCCGCTTCTGCACCTCGCGCTGCCTTCGCCAGCCTGAAGAGTTGTCCGGCAAGCGAAGCCATCGGCACCGGCGTCGACGTCGCCTGTGCGACATCGGCAACCGTATCGAGGTCCTTGAGCATCGTGGCGATGTGGCCAAGCGGCGGGGTGTGAATGCCCTGCACCATCCGTGGCACGAAGAGCTGAAGCGGAATGGAATCCGCAAAGCCGCCGGCGAGCGCTTCGGGCAATCGGTTGGCATCAATTCCGGCGTTCACGGCAAGGCGCGTTGCTTCCGCGAGAACGGCCATCGCGCACCCGACGATCACCTGGTTACACAGCTTTGTGGTCTGGCCAGCGCCGACTGGGCCCATGTGAGTGAACCTGCGCGCCATGGCCAGCACATAGGGCCGCACCCTCTCGATGTCGCCAGCTTCTCCGCCCGCCATGATGGCGAGCGTGCCTTCCTCGGCGCCCTTCGTGCCCCCGGACACCGGCGCATCGATCCAGGCGGCACCGTTTGCGTCTTCCAATCGCATCGCAAGATCGCGCGCTGCGTCCGGATGGATTGACGAGAAGTCGACCACGAGCTTGCCCGCGCCAGAGCCTGCTGCCAGACCTTCGGGCCCGAAGATCACCTCCTCGACCGCCGCCGCATCCGTCACGCACATGAAGACGATATCCGAGTTTGCCAGGAGATCGCGGGGCGTGACCGCCCGCCTGGCACCGGCATCGACGAGCGGCGCCACCTTGCCCTCCGAGCGGTTCCAGACAGCGACTTGGTAGCCGGCCTTGAGCAGGCGTCGGGCCATTGGCGTTCCCATGAGTCCCAGGCCGAGATAGCCGAGCCTCCGGGTGCCTTGCGGGTTTGCCTTGCTCTCATCAGCCATAGGTTGCCTCCTTCTGTCGCAGACGCCGCCTTACCATACATTGCGCATCGGACGGCAGAACCGCCCCGCTCGCATGGCTTGCCTGATTGTTTGAACCATGAAACATTTGAGCCGGTCGGGTGGGGGCGCCGGTCGGCGCCGGAGCAGCGGAGTGGCACGATGCGAACCGTTTCGAAGTGGGTCCTGGCTTTGGGGGCGGCAGCAGCCGTGAGCGCTGGAGCAAGCCCGTCATGGGCGCAGCAGACGATCCGCGTCGGCTGGACGATCCCGGCCGAGGAGTCCAAATATTGGATGATGCGCAGGCCGACCGAATTTCCCAGTATCGGCAAGATCTACAATATCGAATGGACCCAATTCCAGGGCACCGCGCCGATGACGCAGGCGCTGGCGGCCGGTGCGTTGGACTGTGCGACCCAGGCGCCGCTGTCGCTCGCCAACGGCGTCGTCGGTGGGAATCTCAAGGCGTATATCGTGGCACAGCACGTTTTCGAGAAGCCCGGCGGTTTCTCGGTCTACTGGGCCGTCAAGGATGACTCGCCCATCAAGACAATCGCGGATCTCAAGGGCAAGACGGTGGGCATTTCCGTGATCGGTGGCGGCACGCAGGGGCCGTTCAATCTGCTCTTGAAGCAGAATGGCGTCGATCCCGCCAAGGACATCAAGCTGGTCGAGGTCGGCTTTGCCGTTTCCGAGGACGCGCTGCGCCAAGGCCGCGTCGATGCGGTCAACATGAACCAGCCGTTTGCCGCGCGCGCGGAGGCGAAGGGCGGCACCAGGAAGCTGTTCTCGCTGTCCCAGGCCATGCCGAACATCGTGCACATCCTCGAAGCCTGCCGTGCCGATTTCGTCGACAAGAATCCGGAGCTGGTCAAAGCCTACGTCCGCGACATCACGTCCGGCATGAAGAAGGCGCTGGCCAACCGCGAGGAAACCTTGAAGGTGGTGTCCGAAGTGCTCAAGGCGCCCGTTCCCGTGCTCGAGACTTATCTGCTCAAGGACAACGACTTCGGTCGCGATCCGGGCGCAGCACCAAACTTCCCGGCGATCCAGAAGATGCTGGATATCTATGCAGAGACAGGAATGCTGCCGAAATTGGATGTCGCACAGTTCAAGCATCAGACGATCGTCGCTCCGCTGCAATAGAAGCGGGCGAGTTATCGCGTGCAAGATCGTGGCGTTCCGGATCGTCCGGGCCGCTGCATGAAGAAGATGAACATATGAAGAAGTTGCGATCACGCGTCACCACGGACGGGCTCGACCGAGCCCCGCATCGCGCATTCATGCGCGCCATGGGGCTCGACGACGCTGCGATCGCCAAGCCGATGGTGGGCATCGTGAGCATGAAGGGCGAGCAGACGCCCTGCAACATGACCCACGACTTCCAGGTGGCTGCAGCCAAAACTGGAATCGAGGAGGCCGGGGGCACACCGCGCGAGTTCTCGACCATCTCGGTTTCCGACGGCATCAGCATGAACCACGAGGGAATGAAATTCTCGCTGTTCTCGCGGGAGCTGATCGCCGATTCGATCGAAGCCGTTGTGCATGGGCTGGCCTACGATGGGCTGATCGGATACGGCGGATGCGACAAGACCCTTCCCGGCGTGATGATGGGCATGGTTCGCTGCAACGTGCCGTCCATCTTCATCTATGGCGGCAGCTCGCTGCCTGGCCGCGTGGATGGACGCACGCTGACGGTGCTCGACTCCTACGAGGCTGTCGGCAGCTTCATGACCGGTGAGATCGATGGCGCCACGCTCGAGCGGATCGAGCGTGCCTGCTTGCCGACGATCGGCGCGTGCGCCGGCCAATTCACCGCGAACACCATGGGAATGGTTTCGGAGGCGATAGGACTGACCATTCCCAACGTCTCGATGGTGCCCGGTGTCTATGTGGAGCGTGCGCAGATCTCGCGGCGCGCCGGCAGGCTGATCATGGAAATGCTGGAGCGCGGTGGGCCACTGCCGCGCGACATCGTGACCCGAAAATCCCTGGAGAACGGCGCGGCGATCGTTGCCGCGACGGGCGGCTCGACCAACGCCGCGCTGCACCTGCCTGCAATCGCGAACGAAGCCGGCATTGCGTTCACCATCGACGACGTCGGCGAGGTCTTTGCCAGGACACCCCTGATCGGGAATCTGCGCCCCGGTGGCAAATACACCGCAAAGGATGTCTATGACATCGGCGGCGCGGCGGTTGTGATCCGTGAGCTGATCCAGAGCGGGCATATCGATGGCAGCTGCTTGTCCATTACCGGCCGCACGCTTGCCGAAGAATATGGTGGGGCCAACCCCCCCGATGGAGAGGTTGTGCGCGCGGCCCGCGCGCCGATCATGCCTGACGGTGGTGTGGCAGTTCTGAAGGGCAATCTCTGTCCCGACGGGGCAGTGATCAAGGTCGCTGGTTTGAAGAGCCAGTTCTTCGAAGGCGTTGCGCGCGTTTTCGAGGATGAAGAAGCTTGCGTCGCAGCGGTTCGTGATCGCAGCTACAAGGCGGGCGAGGTTCTCGTGATCCGCAATGAAGGGCCGGTCGGCGGACCCGGCATGCGCGAAATGCTCGGCGTCACCGCGCTGATCTACGGGCAGGGCATGGGCGAAAAAGTGGCGCTGATCACCGATGGCCGGTTCTCCGGCGCGACCCGCGGCATGTGCATCGGCTACGTGGCCCCCGAGGCATTTGTTGGCGGTCCGCTGGCGCTTGTTCGCGACGGCGACAGGATCCGGATTGATGCCGCAAACCGGCGGATGGATGTCCTGCTCGACGAGCAGGAGCTCTCCGCGCGGCGACGCGATTGGAAGCCGCGCCCGCCGCGCCACCGTGCAGGTGCGCTCGCAAAATATGCGCGGCTGGTCGGCCAGGCGCCGGGCGGCGCCGTTACGCATGAAGGCCCGGCAGAATGGCCGTGGTTCGAATGACGACCGCACGCGTGCGAAGGACGGCCGGTCTGGCAGGCTTCTTGCTAACCTTGTGCCGCTGAACGTTCGTGCGAGTGAGACGGAAGACGGGATGACGGTAGTGCCTGCGAGATCGAGCGAATGGAGGAGACCGGTGACGTCACAAGAGCCGGCTTCCGCAATCATCGAGATCGATCGCGTTTCGCAGGTCTTTCAGACCTCGGCGCGCAAGGATCATTTGGCGCTATCGGACATCTCGCTGACGATCGAGGAGGGGGCTTTCGTCTCCATCCTTGGCCCGTCCGGCTGCGGGAAGTCGACACTGCTCTATATTGTCGGCGGCTTCGTCAATCCGACCAGCGGCGCGGCGAAGATGAAGGGGCGGGCGATCACGGGACCAGGTCCGGACCGCGGACCGGTGTTCCAGGAGTTTGCCCTGTTTCCCTGGAAGACCGTGCTGGGCAATGTGATGTACGGACCACGCCAGCAAGGTGTGCGCACCGCCGAGGCCGAAGCGCAGGGCCGGGCCTTGATCGAGATGGTCGGCCTCAAGGGCTTTGAGAATTTCTACCCCAAGGAATTGTCGGGTGGCATGAAGCAACGCGTGGCGCTGGCGCGCACGCTTGCTTACCATCCCGAAGTGCTGCTGATGGACGAGCCGTTCGGTGCGCTCGACGCGCATACCCGGACCCGCCTGCAGAACGATCTTCTGAACATCTGGGAGCGCGACCGCAAGACGGTGCTATTTGTCACTCATTCGGTCGACGAGGCTGTCTTCCTCTCGGACAAGGTCGTCATGATGTCGAAATCGCCCGGGCGAATCCGGCAGGTCATCGACATCGATCTGCCGCGGCCGCGCCGCCGCAACGAACTGTTGCTCGATCCGCGGTACCAGAAGTACGTCGTCAATATCGAGCGCATGTTCGATGAGAGCGACGAAGCCGGAGCGCCAACATGATGTCGCCGGCGGTCTTGACCAGGCGGGCTGCTCCGGTGCTGGCCTGCATCGGGTTGTTGGCCGTGTGGCAGATTGCCTCGCTCGCGCTGAAGAACGACAGCTTCCCCACGGCGGTCGAGGCGGTCCGGGCAATTCCGGACATTCTCGGCGACAAGGAGTCCCTGACGAACATCCTCGATTCGCTTCGCCGCATGGCGATCGGGTTCGGCGTGGCGGTGCTGGTTTCGATTCCGCTGGGCCTGTTGATGGGACGCAGCCGGACCGTCGCGGCCTTCTTCAATCCACTCCTGATGGTGATCTATCCGGTGCCGAAGGCCGCCTTGATGCCGATTATCATGCTTTGGTTGGGCGTCGGCGACGTCACCAAGACACTGGTGATCTTCCTGGGCGTTAGCCTCCCCGTGATCTACCACAGTTTCGAGGGTGCCAAGGCTGTCGAAGAGAAGATGCTGTGGTCAGGTGCCGCGATGGGACTTTCCCCCGCACAACGCCTGGTGCGGATCGTGCTGCCCGCGGCGCTGCCGGAAATCCTGACTGGGTGCCGCACGGGATTGGTGCTGGCGCTGATCACGATGATCACCAGTGAGATGATCGCCCGTCAGTCGGGCGCTGGCAATATCCTGTTCAATGCGCTCGACATGGGCCAGTACGACACCGTCTTTGCAATGATCATCATTGTGGGGGCGATGGGAATTTGCCTCGACGCGATTTTCGAAAGGATTCGCGCCAGACTCGTGCGTTGGTCCGAGCCGCAGTTCGACATGCCGCTGAGCTTCTCATGATGTCGCGCCCTCTCTCCCCGAACGTCTTTCTTGGGATTGCGCCGATCGTGCTGGTGATCGCGGTGTGGCAGGGCCTGGTATCATTCGGCCTTGCGCCCGCGGTCTTGCTGCCGCCGCCGGGCTTCGTCTTCAGCCGGCTGCTTCAGCAGCTCGTGACGTTGACATTTCAGCAGGAGATCGCGGCAACGCTGATCCGCCTGTTTGCCGGGTTCGCGATTGCGGTCCTGCTGGGGGTCAGTATCGGCATCGCTGCCGCCGCCAATCCGGCGATCAACGCGGTGGTCCGTCCCATCGTCCGCGTATTGGCGCCGTTGCCCAAGGTTGCGCTCTATCCGGCGCTCCTGCTTTTGCTCGGGTTCGGCCACGGATCGAAGGTCACATTGGTGGCCGCGGACGCGCTCTTTCCCATCCTGCTCTCGACCTATTATGGTGCATCGGCCGTCGAGCAGAAGCTGATCTGGTCGGCCATGGCGGCAGGAACGCCGCGCTATGAAATCCTCTTCAAGGTGGTGCTGCCCGCCGCGATGCCGTCGATCCTGACCGGATGCCGGATCGGCCTTGTCATTTCCTGCATCGTGGTGTTTCTGGCCGAGATGATCACGTCGACGGACGGACTGGGGCACGCGCTCGTGACGGCGGCCCGGACCTTCCAGGCCGTCGATATGTTCGTGCCGCTGATCACGATCTCACTGCTGGGATTGATCCTGAACGGCGTGTTGGGGGCAGTGCGCTCGTACTTGCTCCGGGGCTTCCCCGAAGCCTAACGAACAAAGAGAAGACCGGGAGAGAACCATGCTGGCTGATCGCATCGAGGCAAAATGGATCGACGCATTCTGCGAGATCTTTGAGCGATGCGCCGTCAAGGCCGGCGATACCGCGGCAATCCTTTCGGAAACCCAGTCGCGCGCGTTGAACGTGCATCTGGCGGAGCTGGCCCTGCTGCGCATGGGAGCCCGGCCATTTCACGTGGTGATGCCGACACCGCGTAACCGTCATGTTGTTCCGGTCCGCTCGACTGGGGCAAGCGAGGCCATCCAAAAGCTTGGTCCAGTCATCACGGCGCTTCAGCAGGCTGGATTTGTCGTGGATTGCACCATCGAAGGACTGATGCACGCGGTGGAGACGCCGGAGATTCTTAAAGCCGGCGCGCGGATCCTGGTGATCTCCAACGAGCATCCCGAAGCGCTGGAGCGCATGGTGCCGGATTCCGCACTCGAAAAGCGTGTCCGTGCCGCGGCGAAGCTGCTGCGGGGGACCAAGCGGATGCGCGTCACATCGAAAGCCGGCACGGCTCTCGACGTCGACATGGTCGGGGCCTCCACGGTCGGTGTGTGGGGCTGGACCGACAAGCCCGGCACGTTGGCGCATTGGCCCGGCGGCATCGTCGTCAGCTTTCCCAAGAGCGGGACCATCAACGGCACGCTGGTGATGGCGCCCGGCGACATCAACCTGACCTTCAAGCGCTACCTGACCTCGCCGGTGAAGATGACCCTGAAGGACGATTACGTCGTCGAGCTGGAGGGCGAAGGCACCGACGCCGCGATGATGCGCGCCTATCTCGCTGCATGGGGGGATCGCGAAGCCTATGCCGTCTCGCATGTGGGCTTCGGCATGAACCCCGGCGCGCGGTACGAGGCGCTCTCGATGTACGATCAGCGCGACACCAACGGCACCGAGATCCGAGCCGTCTCCGGCAATTTCCTGTTCTCGACCGGCGCGAATGAATTCGCAGGGCGCTATACGGCGGGACATTTCGACCTGCCGATGATGGGAACGACGATCGAGCTCGACGGCGTCGCCGTGGTTCGAGAGGGCGTGCTGCAGGACGTGTTTGGCTAGCTGCGGTCGAGCACCGGGGGCCGCGCCAGTCCGAAGTGCCGGAGCAGGTCGACCATGGCCTGGAGGCGCTTCGCGCGATAGGCATCGACGTCGAGCCCGGAATAGTCGAGAAATCCTGCGCCCGTGCGCAGGCCGATCCGGCCTTCATGCATGTTGCGTGAAATGACGTCCGGCGCCCGATAGCGCTCGCTGCCGAGCGCGCCTTCCAGATACCTGCTTGCGTAGTAGAGGATGTCGCCGCCGCCCCAATCGATGAATTCGAGCAGCCCGAGCACGGCGTAGCGGAAGCCGAAGCCGTAGCGGATCGCCTTGTCGATCTCCTCAGCGCTGGCGACGCCCTCCTCGACCATGCGTGCGGCCTCGTTCATCGCCAGCGCCTGGATGCGTGGAACGATGAAACCGGGGGTCGCGGCGCAGACCACGGGTACCTTACCGATGCCGTCGAGCAGCGCCTTGACTTGCTCGATGATGGCGGAATCGGTTGATTTGCCCGGAGAAATCTCGACGAGCGGGATCAGATAGGCCGGATTGAGCCAATGCACGTTGAGAAAGCGACGCGGGTTCACGATTGCACCGGAGAGATCATCGACGAGAATGGTCGACGTCGTCGATGCGATGACCGTATCCGGACCGACCTGTTTTGAAGCCGCCCCGAGCACCGCCCGCTTGAGTTCGACGACCTCGGGAACGCCCTCGAAGACCATGCCGGCTTCGGATAGCGCGTCTTCGCTTTGGCCGGCAGCGATCACCGAGACCCGGGCGATGAGCGGTTCGACGTCTGCCTCGGTCAAGAGCCCCAGCTTCGACAGGCTGGCAAAGGTCGTCGTGACCTCGCCGAGTGCATCCGCCTCTAGCTTGGCGAACTCCTCTGCCGAGCGTGTCTTGACGTCGATCATCGTGACCCGGTGCCCCGCATAGGCGAACGCGACGGCGATGCCGCGCCCCATGCGGCCGGCTCCGAGACAAGCAATGTTGACGCGATTGGTCATCGATCAGAATCCATTGCGAAGCAGCGTCTGCAGTTCGGCCTTGCTGAGATCGCCAAGGCCTAGTGTTTCGAGTGTCCGGCCACCTTGCGCAAAATCTTCGCCGCAGACCGCGCCACCGATCGACAGGAACGCTTTGGCGAGCGGCGTGGCCACGCCAGCCAGGCCCGCGACGGACACCAGCAGCGACAGCCCGAGCCGCAGATCCTCACGCATGTAGCGGTGCTCGGTCAGCACGATCCGCTCTCGCCAGTCGCCGGAATCGGTCAGACGGTCATGCGAACCGCGGCCATACATCCAGATCTCGCCTTCTCTCGCATAATGGTGAGCGAGGGGAAAATGCGGCGCGCCGTAGCCGAGCGCCTCGCGCACCGCAATCCGCTCGGCGTCGAGTGCGTCGGTGACTCGCCGGATCGCGGCTTGTGTGCCTTCCTTATGGATGTCCCAGCGTTCGAAATGCTCGATCGGGCCCGCATTCATCACGATCAGCGGCGGATGGATGATCGGGCCTGCGTTCATCAGTGCGCCTGACAGCGCATCCCCGCACGGTTCGATCACGCCTGGGAAAGCGCGTCCGATCACTTCGAGCGCATGCGGCGCCTGATCAAGCGGGAATACGCCCACCGGAAGCCGCTTGGCGCGGATGGTGATCGCGACCTCGAATGCTCCGTGCTTGCGCGTCAGCCAGGGCAGCGTGCCGGTCTCGGCAAAACTCGCCTTGGCATGGTTGCCGGTATTTCGGGCCGCTTGGGCGAAGATCATCGAGCCGAACGTCGCCGGTGGCAGAAACACGACCTGACCGTCGCGCAAATGCGGCGCGAGCGCACGGGCGATATCCGGCTGCGCGAAGGCGGGCGCGGGGCACAGGATCAGCTCCGTGCCGTCGACGGCCTCGGCGATGTCGGTCGTGACCAGCGCGAGCTTCACGTGGTGGTGGCCGTTGTGATTCTTGACCAGGATGCGCGTTCCTGCGGCGCGCTGCGCCGCGACCTGATCGGCATCGCGGCGCCAAAGCCGCACCTCATGCCAAGACAGCGCAAAATCGCCCGCGGCCGCGAAAGAGCCGTTTCCCCCACCCAGAACTGCGATCTTCAAGATGCTTCTCCTTGCCCGCGGGCCTGCGCATCAAGCTGCTTCAGCAGGAAATGCTGGACCTTGCCCAGCGCCGTCCGCGGCAGATCGGTGACGAAGACGATCTCGCGCGGAACCTTGTAGCGCGCGAGTTGTGCCTGAAGATGCGCCCTCAATTCGTCCGCTTCGAGCCGGCGGCCGGATCTCGCAATGACGTAGGCGATCGGCACCTCGTCCCAGCGCGGGTCGGGCCGGCCGATCACGGCGCATTCGCTGACGTCAGGATGTTCGAGCAAGACGCGCTCGACCTCGGCTGGGTAGACGTTTTCCCCGCCTGATATGATCATGTTTTTCTTGCGGTCACGGACCCAGAAATAGCCGTCGGCGTCGCACAGGCCGATATCGCCGGTGCGGTACCAGCCGTCGCGCAACGCATCGCGCGTTGCGGCCTCATTGCCCCAATATTCAAAGAACACGTTGGGGCCGCGCACCGCGATCTCGCCCGGCGTGCCCACGGGCAGTTCGTTTCCGGCTTGGTCGATCACCTTCGCCTCACAGCATAAGCCGGCAAGGCCGGTCGATCCGGTGCGCGAAAGGTCGCCGCCAAGCCGCGTGTAGATGGCGATAGGGCAGGTTTCCGTCGAGCCATAGACCTGAAGCACAGGAACATCGCGCGCGACGAAACGCTCGATCAGATGCGGAGGCACGATGGTCGAGCCGGTGGCGACGGCTTTGAGTGACGAAAGATCGGCGGCCGCCCAGGCAGGATGCTCGCTCACTGCCTGAAGGATCGCAGGTACCATCACCGTGAGTGTCGGCCGCTCCTGTTCGATGGCAGCAAGTGCGGCATCCGGCGTGAAGCGCGCATGGACCGTGACGGTCGCGCCCAGCTGCAGCGCCGGCGTGGTCTGGATGTTGAGGCCGCCGACGTGGAAGAATGGCAGCACGGTCAGCACGTGGTCGTCGGACGTCATGTTGTGCATGTGCTGGCTCATGACGCCGTTCCAGAGCAGCGCCTCCTGGCGCAGCACCGCACCCTTTGGTCGTCCCGTCGTTCCTGACGTGTAGACGATGAGCAGCGGGCAGGAGAGGTCGGTGTGCGGGTTTCGACCGCTGCCCTGGCTGCGGGTCAGCATATCTTCGAATGTCGTCCCACGAGGTGGCGTGAAGTCGAGGCCGACGATGGATGTCCCCGGCGCAGACTGCCCAAGCTCGGCGAGCACTCCGGAAAATGCATGCTCGAGCACCAGGACCTTGGCGCCGGCATCGCTCAGAATGAACAGCTGCTCGGCCACGGCCAGCCGCCAGTTCAGCGGCACCAGCATCGCGCCGAGCCGCGCGCACGCGTAGAGCAGAACCAGATAATCCGGTCGGTTCAGGCTTAGAATCGCGACACGGTCGCCGCGGCCGACGCCGAGCTCCTGTTTCAAGGCCGTCGCGGTTCGTTCGATGCGCGCGGCGAATGCCGCGTAGGTCAGCCGCTTCCCTTCGAAGGCAATGGCTATCTTGTCTGGCGCGAACGCCGCATTGCGGTCGATCAGGCTACAGAGGTCCACGGTCAGTCGTCCGTTTCGCCGGCCTCGTACAGCGCTTCGCGCCCGATCCGGTCGAGGCAGAGCTCGGCGGTCCAGGGCAGCATCAGGGAGCCGCAGCGGCTGTCGCGATAGATCCGCTCCAGCGGCAGTGACTTGAGCATGGCCTGACCGCCGCAGGTGCGGATCGCGAGCGCGGCGAGCTCATTGGCGCCCTCCATCACCGAATATTGCGCGGCGTAGGCGCGCAGAACCTGCTCCTTGCTCGGATTGGCGCGCGCCTCGGTCACTGCCTGGAACCAAACTCCCTTGATCTGCTCCAGCTTGATCTGCATCTGCGCGACCGCGATCTGCTTGGTCTGGTACATCCGCCGTTTGACCGGCGGCATGCCCGGAACCTCGCCGCGCAAGTAACGTACGGTGAAGTCATAGGCGGCTTGTGCCAGGCCCATATAGGTCGGCGACAGCGTCAGGAACATGTGCGGCCAGCGCATTGCAGCCTGGAAATAGACGCCGCGCGGCATCAGCGCAGAGTCTTCCGGCACGAACACGTCCTTGAACAGGAGCGTCCGCGAGACCGTGCCGCGCATGCCGAGCGGATCCCAATCACCGACGACCGAGACGCCTTGCGATTTTGCTGATATCGCAAGGTAAAGAGTGTTGCGGCGCGAGGCCTTCTCGCCTTCCTCGATCTCGGTGCAGAGCACGCCGTAATAATCGGCGTGGCCGGAGAGCGAGGCAAAGATTTTCTTGCCGTTGACGACCCAGCCGCCGTCGACCGGCCTTGCTTCGGTGCCGAATGCGACCCCTCCCGCAGCCGCCGCGCCGCCTTCAGAGAAGGGCTGCGAATAGATCGCGCCGTCCTCGACGATGCGCTTGTAGTGGACTGCGCGGCGTCGCTCGTGCTCGGCGCGGGTCTCTGGATCCATGTCGAGATCGTCGGCGAGGGGACCCGACCACAACGTCGAGCAGACATGCATATTCCAGGTCAGCGCGGTCGCGCCGCAATAGCGGCCGATTTCAGCGGCCGCCAAGGCGTAGGTCTGGTAGTTCGCGCCGAGGCCACCGTGCTTCTTGGGGACGGCAATGCCGAGCAGACCGACGCGATGCAGGTCGCGATAATTCTCAGTCGGGAAGGCCGCCTCACGATCGTAGGCCGCGGCGCGCGCAGCGAACACAGTCTGGCCGATCTCGCGGGCGCGCGTGACGATGTCGGCCTGCTCGTCGTTCAAACGGAATGCGACAGGATCGAAGATCGGCGCATCCAGCGCGACCTTCTTGGTCGTGCCAATCGTCTTGCTGACTTGCATGGTCATCGCGCAGTTACCTTTACGCTTTGGTCGCGAGAGAGTTCAGAAACCGGCCGAGAGCTTCGTCAAAGGCACCGGGGCGTTCGAGATTGGCGAGATGGCCCGCGCCGGCGAGCTCGACATATTGGGCTCCCGGAATATAGGTCGCCGTCTTTGCCATCATCGGCGCAGGCGCGTTGTTGTCCTTTGAGCCGGACAGCAGCAGTGTGGGAACGGAAATATTCCCAAGCGTGCTGCGCTGATCGAAGCCGATGAGAGCCAGCATCATGGCGCGATAGCTGGCCTCAGGCACGCTCCCCATGCATTCGCGGGCAACCTCCATCCCGTTCGGATCGGGATCGTCGCCGACGAGCTCCTTCACCAGAGAGGGGGCCAGCGACTTCATTGTTTCCCCGCGATCGAGCGGCCCGAGCCGTGCCGCGATGAATGATTTCTGCCAGTCGCCATCGGCCTTGCCGAAGGCGGGGCTGGTCTGCGCCAGCACGATCGCACGTGCCAGTTTGGGGGACTGCACCAGCCACTTCTGGACGATCATGCCGCCGATGGAATGGCCGATCAGAACAGGCCTGCTGGCACCGAGCTGCTCGATGAACTGCTGGAGCGCCTCCGCCAGGGCAGCGATGCTGATGCTGGCGAGCGGCGCCGATCCGCCATAGCCCGGCATATCCCATGCGATCGCGCGGAAGCGGTCGCCGAATGTGGCAAGCTGTTGCCGCCAGGCCCGCGCCGCGCCGCCAATGCCATGCAGGAAGATCAGAGGTATCGCGCCCGGATCGCCCGCGGCTTCATAGGCGAAGCGTCCGTCCTTTGTTATCATTGGCACAGGCTGCGACACGCGACATCCTTTTGCTGGGCCTTTGATGCTAACAGGCCTGTGGGGGATGGGAAGCGATAATTTTATACTTAAAGCAATTTTCGGGCCGCCTCTCGCGCGGCGGCATTTGAGGGAACGAGCGCCGCTTTCGTTGCAAAAATTTGAAGGTTAAAATATATCGAAAGAACGATCACGAGATCCCTGGGAGCCAGCGCATGTCCGGATTGCCGCACTCGCCGCACGCACTGGTGACGGGTGGCGGCCGCGGCATCGGCCGTGCGATAGCTGCTTCACTCGTCGGCGCTGGCGCGACCGTAACCGTGCTTGGCCGGAACGCGGCTGTACTCGAAGAGGCGGTCACTGCAGGTGCCGCGCACTTTGTGGCCGTCGCTGATGTCTCGAACGAAGCGTCAGTGAAAGCCGCCATTGCCGGGGCGAGTGCGCGCAAGCCGATCGATATCCTGATTGCCAACGCGGGCAGCGCTGAATCGGCGCCGTTCGCGAAGTCGGACAGCGCTCTCTTCAGTCGCATGATCGATATCAACTTCATGGGCGTTGTGCATGCCGTCCAGGCTGTGCTGCCGGGCATGAAGGATCGTCCCTATGGCCGTATCGTCGCGGTCGCGTCGACGGCCGGGCTCAAGGGCTATGCCTATGTCAGTGCGTACAGCGCAGCCAAGCACGCGGTCGTCGGCCTGGTGCGGTCCCTGGCCCTCGAGATGGCTGGAAGCAACGTCACCGTAAATGCAGTATGTCCCGGCTTCACCGATACCGATCTCGTTGCCGGCAGCATCGAGAACATCATGAAGAAGACGGGGCGTAGCCGCGAGCAGGCGGTCGCAGAGCTCGCGAAACACAATCCGCAGGGACGCCTGATCACGCCTCAGGAGGTCGCAGACGCGGTTCTCTGGCTATGCGGCGAGGGCGCCGGCGCGATCACCGGACAGGCGATCGCGGTTGCCGGTGGTGAAATCTAAGCAAGGTCCGGACCAAGGAAGCCAAGGAGATCGCATGAGCAGACCCGCCAATCCTGTCACCGTTCCGCTTGCGGATTACTCGCCGCAGCACTTCCTGCTGGCCGTGGTCGACGGCGTTGCGACGGTCACGCTCAACCGCCCCGACCGAAAGAACCCGTTGACGTTCGAAAGCTACCGGGAGCTCACCGATTTCTTCCGCGCCTGCGCCTTCGACGACGCGGTCAAATCCATCGTCGTCACCGGTGCCGGCGGCAATTTCTCGTCCGGCGGCGACGTGTTCGAGATCATCGGCCCGCTCGTGAAGATGGATACCAAGGGGCTGACCGCCTTCACGCGCATGACCGGAGACCTCGTCAAGGCGATGCGGGCGTGCCCGCAGCCGATCGTGGCCGCGGTCGAGGGCATCTGCGCCGGCGCCGGGGCGATCATCGCCATGGCATCGGACATGCGCCTCGCGGCAAGCGGGGCCAAGGTGGCGTTCCTGTTCAACAAGGTGGGTCTGGCCGGCTGCGACATGGGCGCTTGCGCGATCCTGCCGCGCATCATCGGGCAGTCCCGCGCCTCGGAATTGCTCTACACCGGCCGGTTCATGACCGCGGAAGAGGGTGAGCGCTGGGGCTTCTTCAGCCGCATCCTCACGCCGGAGCAGGTGCTGCCCCAGGCGCAAATTCTGGCGAAACAGATCGCGGAAGGGCCGACCTTCGCCAACACCATGACCAAGCGGATGCTGGCCATGGAATGGGCGATGTCGGTGGAGGAGGCGATCGAAGCGGAGGCCGTTGCCCAAGCGCTGTGCATGACCACGGCGGATTTCGAGCGTGCTTTCGAGGCCTTCGCCAACAAGGTCAAGCCGGTCTTCAGGGGCGACTGAGCGGCGCTATTATCCGCAGCCAGGCCAGCAACGGGGACTTGCGTGAAATTATTTTAGGCTTAAAATAGTTTTCGTGGCCGGTTTGAAGTGGCGAGGCTCCCATGAAAGTCGCGATCATCGGTGGCGGACCTGCGGGTCTTTATGCGGCGATCCTGCTGAAGAAGCAGCGGCCAAGCGCCGACATCACCGTGTATGAGCGCAACCGCGCCGACGACACCTTCGGCTTCGGCGTGGTGTTCTCGGATGCGACGCTCGATAATTTCGAGAAGCGCGATCTTCCGAGCTACCGTCGCATCACCCAGGAATTCGCCTATTGGGACGACATCGCCGTGCATTTCCGCGGTACGGTGCATCGGGTCGGCGGCAACGGCTTTTGCGGCTGCTCGCGACGCAAGCTGCTTTTGATCCTTCAGGAGCGCGCGAGAGAGCTTGGCGTCGCGCTGCAGTTCGAGGTGGACATCGACGATGAATCCCGCTTCGCCGATGCCGATCTCATCCTCATCGCCGACGGCATCAATAGCCGTTTCCGCGAGAAATACGTCGGTCATTTCCAGCCGGAGGTCGACGTTCGCTCCAACAAGTTTGCCTGGATGGGATCGACCAGGCCGCTCGATGCCTTCACCTTCATCTTCCAGGAGACGGAGTGGGGGCCGTTTATCGCCCATGCCTATCAGTATGAGGCCGGGCATTCGACCTGGATCTTCGAGACCGACCCTGAAACGTTCGAGCGGGCGGGACTGACAGGGCTGGACGAGGCTCAGTCCGCCGCGCGGATGGCGGACATCTTCGGCTGGTTCCTTGATGGACACAAGCTGCTGACCAACCGCTCGATGTGGCGCAACTTCCCGATGATCCGCAGCAAGCGCTGGGTCAAGGACAACATGGTCCTGCTTGGCGACGCCAAGGCCAGCGCGCATTTCTCGATCGGCTCTGGCACGAAGCTCGCGATGGAGGACGCGATCGCGCTGGCCGAAGCCATGGAGGAGGCGCCCAGCATCAAGGCAGCGCTGGAGGTCTATGAGCGCGGCCGCCGCGAGGAGGTCGAGAAGACGCAGCATGCCGCCGACGTCTCGCTGGTGTGGTTCGAGCATGTCGACCGGTTCTGGAATTTTGACCCGGTGCAGTTCGCCTTCGGCGTCATGACGCGCTCGAAGGCGATCACCTATGACAATCTGAAACTCCGCGCGCCGGATTTCGTGGCGGAGGTCGACAAATCGTTTGCCAGGCAGGTGCGCAGCAGCGGCTTCGACGTCGACACCGATCGGCCGATGGTGCCGCTGTTCCAGCCGTTCCGCTTGCGTGAGATGAAGCTCGCCAATCGCGCGGTGATGTCGCCGATGTGCATGTATTCGGCAAAGGAAGGTGTGCCGACCGACTTCCACCTCGTGCATTTCGGCTCGCGCGCGATCGGCGGCGCCGGGCTGATCTTCACCGAGATGGCCTGTGTCAGCCGCGAGGCCCGGATCACGCCCGGCTGCGCCGGCCTGTGGAACGACGAGCAGGAGGCCGCATGGCGGCGCATCGTGGATTTCGTCCACGGCAATTCGGCCGCGAAAATCTGCCTGCAACTGGGACATGCCGGCCGCAAGGGCGCAACCAAGTTGATGTGGGATGGCATGGACCGTCCCTTGGAGCAGGGCGGCTGGGAAGTCTTCTCGGCCTCACCGCTACCCTATTTCCCCGACAGCCAGGTGCCGCGCGAGATCGATCGGTCCGGCATGAATGCGGTGAGAGACGCTTTCGTCGCGGCGGCCGCGCGCGGCGAGCGCTGCGGCTTCGACATGCTCGAATTGCACTGCGCCCACGGCTATCTGCTCGCAAGCTTCATCTCGCCGCTGACCAATACCCGTACGGACGAGTATGGCGGCTCGCTCGAAAACCGGCTGCGCTTCCCGCTCGAGGTCTTCGAGGCGCTGCGTGCGGTATGGCCGTCGCACAAGCCGATGTCGGTGCGCATCTCCGCAACCGACTGGGCTGATGGCGGCATCACCGGCGACGACGCCGTCGCTGTCGCGCGCGCCTTTGCCGAGGCCGGCGTCGATCTCGTCGACGTCTCGACCGGCCAGACCGTGCGCGATGCGCAGCCGGTCTACGGGCGCATGTTCCAGACGCCCTTCTCCGATCAGGTCCGCAACGAGGCGCGCGTGGCCACCATGTGCGTCGGCAACATCACCACGGCGGACCAGGCCAACACCATTCTGGCCGCCGGCCGGGCGGATCTCGTCGCGCTCGGCCGTCCGCACCTGGTCGACCCCTTCTTCACCATGAAGGCGGCGGCCTGGTATGGAGCAAACGACGCCTTCTGCCCGCCGCAATATCTGCCCGGCAAGGATCAGATTTTCCGCAACAGCGTGCGCGACCGGCAGGACCTCGAGGAGCTGAGAATTAAGGCTAAGCCCAAGACCCGGGCCGAGCTCAAGGCGGAGGCGACAAAGCCGCTTGCGGCGGAGTGACCGCCCGTGCGACGTTAACCCATTGCCTGTGTTTCGAGTGGAGTTAGGGCGATGAAGGCGATTATCGTCGGTGGCGGTATCGGTGGCCTCACCACGGCATTGATGTTCCGCTCGCGCGGCCTGGATTGCGAGATCTACGAGCAGGCCGACACCATTCGCGAGCTCGGCGTCGGCATCAACACGCTGCCGCATGCCATGCGCGAGTTGGCCGGGCTCGGCCTGTTGCAGAAGCTCGACGACGTCGCGATCCGCACCGATCAGCTCTACTATCTCAACCGCCATGGCCAGGAGGTCTGGCGCGAGGCCCGCGGCATCGACGCCGGCCACGACGTGCCGCAATTCTCGATCCACCGTGGCCGCCTTCAGGGCGTCATCCATCGCGCGGTCGAGGAGCGGCTCGGGCCGGACGCAATTCACACCGGCTGCCGGCTCGGCGCCTTCACGCAGGACGAGCGCGGCGTCACGGCCTACTTCTTCGATCGCGCTGGCGCGCACGTCCACACCGCGCGTGGCGATATCCTGATCGGCGCCGACGGCATCCATTCGCGCGTCCGCGAGACGCTATTCCCGAACGAAGGCCCGCCCTGCTGGAACGGCCTGATGCTATGGCGCGGCGCCCGCGATTGGCCGCTGTTCCTCACCGGCAAATCCATGATCGTGGCCGGCGGTCTCAATGCCAAGGTGGTGATCTACCCGATCGCGGAAGGATCGAGCGCGGCAAGCCGGCTGACCAATTGGGCGGTGCTGGTGAAGGTCGGCGAGGGCAATGCTCCGCCACCGCGCAAGGAGGACTGGTCGCGACCGGGCCGGCGCGAGGAGTTGATGCCGCACGTCGCGCGCTTCTCCGTGCCCTATATCGACGTGAAGAGTCTGATCTCGGCGACGCCCGAATTCTACGAGTATCCAACCTGCGACCGTGATCCCTTGCCCTATTGGTCATCGGGCAGAGTGACGCTGCTCGGCGATGCCGCGCATCCCATGTATCCGGTCGGATCGAACGGCGCCTCGCAGGCGATCCTCGACGCGCGCTGCCTTGCGGACGCGCTGGTGCGCGCCGAGCACCCGCGCCAGGCGCTGCTCGAATACGAGAAGAAGCGCCTGCCGATGACGGCCGAGATCGTCCGGTCCAATCGACGCGGCGGCCCCGAGGGCGTCATCGACGCGGTCGAGCAGCTCGCACCCGACGGCTTCGACAATGTCGACAATGTGCTGAGCTATTCCCAGCGCGAAGCCATCGTGCGCGGCTATGCGACAAAGGCAGGCTTTGCCGCAGTGCCGGGACTTGCCGCGGTGCGCGCTTGAGGCACGCCGCTAAAGCGGAATGGTTTTAGGTTGAATCGATTACCGCGGCTCTTCACCTCTCCCGCTTGCGGGAGAGGTCGGCGCGAAGCGTCGGGTGAGGGCTATCTCCTTTTGGAGATTGCCCCATTGTGGAAACACCCTCTCCCCAACCCTCTCCCGCAAGCGGGAGAGGGGTGCACCTCCGTTATGGCAATCATGCCTGATCTCATCGCGCTCTAGAGCGTTTCACATTTTGACGGAAGCATAACCGGCGTTGGCGAAGTAGTTGGCGCATTCGCGAGGCTGGATGTCCTGGATGAGGTGACCGATGTGGCGCCAAGTGTCCTCGATGGTGCGCTTCTGAGCTTGCCGCATCCAGTGTTTGATCTTGGAGAATGCCTGTTCGATCGGGTTGAGGTCGGGCGAGTATGGCGGCAGGTACCACAGCCTGGCGCCAGCAGCCTGGATCATTTGCCTGACAGTTTTCGACTT
>NZ_AXAZ01000012.1 GCF_000473065.1 Bradyrhizobium sp. WSM1743 | reverse complement strand
GCTGGCACACCTCTTGATCATCCTGCTGCTCGAGCCGCTTGCCCGCGACTTCGAGGACTCTCCCCGCTGGATGCAGGCCGCCTGACGGCACCTGGCGCTTGGCGTGTTTTGCAACAACTCGTTGCATCCTTGCTACAAGCGATCATTCCACAACCAACCATCCGTTGCTTCCGCCGCAGAAAGCGAGCGCTTGGGCGGCACCTGCGCGAGCCTCCTCGAAAACGTCCGTATCAATCGATGCTCGCGCTACCTTAACGCCTATGCGGCCTTCCCTGCGCCCTCTTGGCTTTCAGAGGGTGGAGCGATCAGGCAAAGCTCGGGCGAATTGCGCCGCGAGAATGAATATGCACGTCTGCCACCACGCACGCGCTGTCATCGCCCGGCTTGACCGGGCGATCCAGTACTCCGAGACGGCAGTGGTTGAATCGAGAGGCCGCGGCGTACTGGATTCCCCGCCCCAGTGCGCGATTGCGCACGAGGCGGGGAATGACAGCGTCACTTGGAGAGCGAGCTATCGCCACACACTCCGTCATTGCGAGCGCGCGCCTCAGCCTTGGCTGGCCACGCGCCCACGGTCGAGATGCTGCTCGATCTTGGGGCGGTCACGCGTGCGCTCGAAACTGGTGCACAGCAGTTCGGTCTCCTCGAGCGAGATCGGAGCACGATAGAGCCGGCACATGAATTCGGCGGTTCCACGTCCTTTGCCGGTGCCCGGGCCGCGCTCTGCGAGAAACATGCAGTCCCGGCAGATGCTGGCATCGAGCCGCTGATGGGCCGCGTCGAGATGATTGAGAATCTCGCGGAGAGAATCGCGCAGCCTGATACACTCGTCGGTCCCGAGCGCCGTGACCGCATTCAACACGTGGTTGATCGGGTCGTGCTGGTTCAGGCATTTGTCGCCCTGGGCGGTGACGTGCAGGACGACGGAACGCTTGTCCTCATGCGATGGCTTTCGCACCAGAAGGGACTTGCTCTCCAGAGTCTTCACGATTTGCGATGCAGTCGCTCGGGTGGCGCCGATGAAGCCGGCCAGCGCGGACGGGGTGCGCGAAAACCGGTTGGCGCGGCCGAGAAAGCGCAGTGCCATCCACTCCCGATCGCGCAATCCATGCTGGTTGCCTTCGAAATACCAAGCCCTCGCCGCCTGAACCAGCAGCTCGACGGCTTCTCGCGCCAATGGCATGAATCTACCTCGTCCCCGGAACTTCGTCTGCGGCGTCCCGAAGCCGCTTTGCGCCTTGAGTGTCCGAGCAGCATGTCGTGTCGAACTCTCGTTCAAAGGCACGAACCGCAACGGGCCCGACCGTGGCCGAGGCGCGTCGCATCGTCCGGAGCGACAGGCTGCGCCGCCGATGGCACCCCAACAGCGTCGTCGCGCGGGAGCCCGGGTTGCCGTCGCCGGCAGACGGTGGATCGGAGTAGTTCAACCGAAGCCCCCAAAGTTCAAGTCACAAGCAGACGTTTCTTGTATTCCGCGGAAACGATGAATGAGCTTCTCAACAAAATCAAGTAGAGACCCTCGCGGAGACTGGATGTCGTTGCAGGCGAATGTAACGTTCAAGGCAATCTCGCTCTTCGGGACACATGATGGTGAACGCAATACGCTGCCTGACGAGCAGCATGCGGCGCAACATACGAAGGTTTGATTGCACGGCACATTGCTGTCCGTCGTTGACGCAAACTGATCGAAGCTTGTGCACGACGATCATGTGCGCCGGCACGTCATCCACAACCTTTGCGTTCTACCGCAGAATCGTCAGGGGAACTCGTAGGAATTGCACGTGCCGGTTGTTGTTGCCGTGCTCGCGGAATCGCCGCTCGATCGCTTGCACTGCGGCCACGCGTTACGCTCACGGTGGATGGGATTACGGCGGAAATCGGTGACCGATGCGCGCATGCGCTGGAAGCGTGGCAACATGCGCAATCTGCTGTCGAAAACCACGAGCAGGACGGGCGGCAGGCGGCTGTCGCGTCGCCTCACCCTCTCCACCGGCTAATCGCCCTTGAGCATGTCCCGGAGCTCGCGGAACGGATCGGCGCTCGGCGGGGCCGAAGCGCCTTGCCGCATCGCGCTGTAGATTCTCGGAACCATCTCGACCGCCTGGTCGAGACCCGAATCACGGCCCGACTGATATCCGCCCATCAGGCGAAGGTCGCGCGTGTCCTCGTATTTCGCGATCATGGCGCGCAGCTTGCTCACCAATTCGCGCTCCTCGGGGTCCCAGACGTTATGGGCGAGGCGCGAGACCGAGGCCAGAACGTCGACGGCCGGATAGCGCGCCTGGTCGGCGATGTGCCTGGAGAGCACGATGTGCCCATCAAGTGTGCTGCGAATCGTGTCCGCGATCGGCTCGTTATGATCGTCGCCGTCGACCAGCACGGAGAAGATCCCGGTAATCGTGCCGGATCCTTCCTCGCCGGGCCCGGCGCGCTCCAGCAGGCGCGGCAGATCGGTGAAGACCGTTGGCGCGTAGCCGCGCGCAACCGCGGGCTCGCCTGCGGCGAGCGCGACCTCGCGAGCGGCATGGGCGAACCGAGTGATCGAATCGACCATCAGCAGGACCGATTCGCCGCGATCACGGAAATATTCGGCGACCGCCATGGCCGTCTTCGGCGCCAGCCGCCGCATCATCGGGCTTTCGTCGCCGGTCGATACGATTGTGACGGCGCGATGACGGTCGGTGCCCAGCACGTCCTCGATGAACTCGCGCACCTCGCGGCCGCGCTCGCCGACCAGGGCCAGCACGACAGTGTCGAAACCCTGGCTGCGGGCGAGCATCGCGAGCAGCGTCGATTTGCCGACGCCCGATCCGGCAAAGATGCCGACGCGCTGGCCGGCGCAGATCGGCGCGAACAGGTCGATGACGCGCACGCCGGTGCGCAGCGGTTTGTGCACGCGTGCGCGCTTCATGGCCGACGGCGCCTCCGCCTCCGCCGAGACCGCCTGGGATCCCTGGGTGAGGGGCCCCTGTCCGTCCAGCGGCGCGCCGAGGGCGTTGATGACGCGGCCCTTCCAGCTCGGATCGGGCGCGAAGGACAGAGGCGGCATCCGGTAGGCGACCGAGCCGAGCCCGCCAGCAAATTGCCGGTCGAACGGCTTGGCAACGATGCCGTCGCTGTCGATCCGTACCACCTCGCCGATCTGGCGCTTGCCGGCCGAATTGACGCCGATGAGCTCGCCGAGCCTGACGAAGCGCGACAGGCCGGAGACACGGAAATGCGTCGGCGCGATCTCGGAGATCGCGCCGCTGACGCTTGCCAGGGGAGTGCTCTGCTGAAGCTCCAGCAGCGCCCACTCAAGTTGCCGAAGAGCGTTCAAGGAAACCGTCCAACCTCAATCTCAATGCGCGCGAGGCGCGGTCTACTTGCCGGGTTCGCCGAGCGTCCGGATCGCGTTCTGGAGCGAGCTCTCGGTGCCCTCGATCATCGAGTTGGTGCCGTCGAAGGCGCGCGAGGCCGAGATCAGCCGCGTCAATTCGAGCATCGGATTGGCGCCGGAACCCTCGACATAGCCTTGCTTGAAGCCGTCCCGGGAGAAATCGGCGATGGCGGTCGCAGGCCGGTCGGGTGTCACGCCAGAATTGCCGTAGCGTTCGAGATTGGCGTCGGCCGGGATGTTGAACAGGCCGATGGTGCCGATCTCGTTGTTGTCCTGGGTGATCGCGCCGCTGCGCGCGATCGAGATCGGTCCGCCGTTCGGGTCGAGCGTGATCTGCGCGCCGCCGGAATCGACGACCGGGAAGCCGCTCACGGTCTGAAGATCGCCGTTGGGGGCGATCTGGAGGCGGCCGTCGCGCGTGTAGACCGTGCCGTTCGGACCGGCGAAGGCGATCCAGCCCTGGCCGACCACCGCGACGTCGAGCGGGTTGCCGCTCTCGGTGATGTTGCCCATCTCGCGCGAGATGATGTTGTCGCCAGGCGAGGAGAACGCCACCGGGGTTGGCCCCGCCTTGGACAGCACGGTCTCGAACTTCACCACGTCGGTGCGGAAGGCCGCCGTGTTGACGTTGGCGACGTTGTTGGCGATCGTCTGGAGGCGCTTTTCGAGGGCGACCTGCGCCGACAATCCCACATACAGAGCCGATTGCATGACTTACCTGTTGAACTTGATGTTCTGAAGTGTCGTGAGCACGTTGGTATCCATGCTGATCGACGTCGCGGCGCCGGCGATCAGGACCAGCGCGGGATTGGTCGAGCTGTCGCTCTGGGCCTGGGTCGCATCCCACATCGCCGCAAAGCGCTGCACGAACTTGGTCACCTTGGCCGGGTCCTGGAAGTCGGTGAGCTTGACCTTGCTCGCGATCATCTTGGCCTGGGCGTCGATATCGGCCGAGCTGATCGTCGCCGGCAGGCCGAGCGCGGTCTGCACCACCTGCGTCAGCGCCTTGTCCGCGAGGATCTGGTAGGCGGTCGTGATCGTGGAAGCCTTGCGGGTGAAATACAGCGCCAGACGCAGGCCTTCGTTCTGATCGCCGGCCTTCTCCTCCATCGTCTGCGTGACGTATTGGGTCGCGGTGCCGGTCGTGGCCGCGGCGGTCTGGGTCGCCTTGTCGCCGAGTGCGGCGAAATTGAAGGCGGTTGCGAATTGCCGGTAGCGGGTGTCGGTCAGCTTGTTGGCGAAGGCGTCCTTGCTCGCAACCCCCTCGGTCAGCACCTTGCGCATGAAAGCCTTGGCATAGGTCATGTCGCTGAGGCCATAGGCCTTCATCGCGTAGGAATAGAGACGATAGTCCTTCAGGAAATCGTCGATGGTCTTCACCTTGCCGATATGGCTGAGGAAATAATCGGTCTCGCGGCTGACGTCCGGCTGCTTCGCGACCTGCGTCAGCGACTTGCCCATGTCCTTGGTCAGCCTGGTGTAGTCCGCGATGGTGGATAGCATGACACGCGCCCCTCTGGCCGCCGTTGCGACACCGCTTCAAGCTGCCGCCAATTGCTTGCGCGGGGCTGGCGACGAAGGAGCCAGCTTCGCGCAAGCGTCGCCGACTAGGTATTCCCAGTGGGATCGGCGATGGAGCGGCGTGTTGGGCAGTTTCGTGGGGATTTTCATCACGGTAGCGGCGCTGCTCGGCGGCTTTGCCGCCATGGGCGGACACCTGGCCGTGCTCATGCAGCCGTGGGAATTCGTCATCATCATAGGTACCGCGGTCGGCACCTTCATCCTGGCCAATCCATGGAAGACGGTCGTGGACAGCGGGGTCGCCTGCATGCAGGCCATCACCAACGCGGTGCCGGGACAGCGCTATTACCTCGACCTGCTCGGCGCGCTGCACGCCCTGATGCGTGAGCTGCGGGGCAAGGGCCGCAACGAGGTGGAGGCGCATATCGACGATCCCTCGTCGTCCGAGATCTTCAAGGCATTCCCCAGCGTGCTCGGGGATCCCTCGCTGCTCCAGTTCATCTGCGACTATGTCCGCCTCATCATCATGGGCAACGCGCGTACGCACGAAATCGAAGCGCTGATGGACGAGGAGATCCACACCATCGTGAAGGGCAAGCTGGCACCTTACCATGCGCTGGTGACGGTCTCGGAGGCGATGCCGGCCCTCGGCATCGTCGCCGCGGTGCTCGGCGTCATCAAGGCGATGGGCGCGCTCGACCAGTCGCCGAAGCTGCTGGGTGGCTTCATCGGCGCCGCCCTCGTCGGCACCTTCGCCGGCATCTTCCTGTCCTACGGCATCATTTCGCCCTTCGCGATCAAGATCAAGATGACGCGCGAGAAGAAGTGCCGGCCCTACATCATCGTCAAGCAGACGCTGCTGGCGTTCATGAACGGCGCCATGCCGCAGATCGCCGTCGAGCACGGCCGCAAGATGATCTCGAGCAGCGAGCGTCCCTCGATCGACGTCGTCGAGAACGAGACCATCGCAGGTCCCAAGGCCGTCGTTGCCGATGCTGAACCCAAGGCGGCGCGCGCATGATGATGGAAGACGTCGAAGTCGATCAGCGCAAGCAGCTGCCGAACTACCTGCTGGACGCCGCCGGCATATCGATCGATCGTATGCCGATGCTCAATGTGATCTTCGATCGCATGGCCGCATCGTGCACCGACAGCCTGCAGCCGATGGCTGGAACGCCCTGCTATTTCTCGGTCAACGGCATTACCAACGACCGGGTCGGCGACATCATCAAGGACTACGAGGCCAACGCGGTCGCGGCGGTGCTCTATGCCGAGCAGTGGGACTCGCGCGTCATCATCATGCTCGACCGTGACTTCGTGTTCACGATGGTCGAGGCGATGTTCGGCTCCGACGGCGCCGAGCCGCCGCTCGACGTCGAGCGCTCTTTCTCGAACATCGAGCTCCGCCTGGTGCAGGCGCTGTTCGAACGTTTCGCCAAGGCGCTGCAATCCGCCTTCGCCGGCACTTCGAACGTCACCTTTCGCGTAGAGCGGGTCGAGACGGCGATGGCTTCGCTGGCGATCGGGCGGAGCGGCAACATGTCGATCTGCGCAAACATCATGCTGCAGGCGCTCTACCGCGGCGGCCAGATGTTCCTCATCATTCCGCACTCCGCGCTCAATCCGCTCCGCCAGAAGCTCGCTCATGTCGTCGTCAGCGATGGTCGCGCAGCCGACCCACGCTGGCGCGAGCAGATGGAGAGCGAGGTCCACCGGACCGAGGTGACGCTCAGCGCGGTGCTCGACGAGAAGATGGTGACGCTCGGCGACGTCGTGAAGTTCAAGGTCGGGCAGGTGCTCGAGCTCGAGGCCACGCCGCGCACGCTGGCCCGTCTCGAAAGCAACAATCAGGTGCTGTTCTGGTGTCAGATCGGCCAGCTTGATGGCTATTACGCCATGCAGGTGGCAGATCCCGTCGATCAGAAGCGGGAGTTCGTCGATGATATCCTATCTCGTTGATGTCGTGCTGCTGATTGCGCTCGCCTTCACCAGCATGCGGGTGACCAGGATGCACCGAGAGCTGGCGCGGTTGCGCAGCTATCAGGGCGAATTCTCGACCATCGTGCACGAGACGGCGGGCGCCTTCGACACGGTCATCACGGCGGCGCACGATTCCACCGCAAATCTCGGACGGCTCGCCAACGTGCTGAGCACGAAGATCGATCAGGCCCACGAGGCGATCGCGGCGCTCGATGCGCGGAGCGGGCTCGCGCCCGCCGCGACCGCAGGCGCCGACCTGAACAAGCATTGAAGCCGAAGCCGGCAGCACGAATACGATCGGAACGCCACGGCGCTCCGGGAGCGGAAATACCAAGAGGCGATAACAAATGGCGCAATCTTTCGACTATGAGTCTGCACCTGCATCGGCAGAGGCCGAGACGTCTCCGCTGGAGCGGCTGGCGGAGATCGCCCAGCGCACGGCCGAGGAGACCGGCAAGTTTGCCAATGTCGACGCCATCCTGCGCATTCCCGTCACCATGCAGGTGGTGCTCGGATCGGCGACCATTCCGGTGGCAAACCTGATGAAGCTCGGACGCGGCGCGGTGGTTCCGCTCGATCACCGGGTCGGGGAGCCCGTCGATGTCGTCGTCAACGGCCGCATCGTCGCCCGCGGCGAGGTGGTCGTCGTCGAAGAGGACAATTCGCGCTTCGGCGTCTCGCTCACGGAGATCGTCGGGCCGCTGGGGCAGGGTGATACCTGACCATGGCGGCACCGGTCGGCATCGCTCCCGTCAAGCAGCGAGGCGTTACCACGCTGGGCGGCACGGAAAAGGTCGCCGCGCTCCTGCTGGCGATGGGCCGGCAGGCGGCGGCGAGCGTGCTGCAGCAGTTCGAGCCGCAGGAGATCCGCATCGTCACCAAGGCGGCGGCGGAGCTGCGGCCGATCACCGCGCAGGAGCTCGAGGGAATCGTTGAGGAGTTCGCCCAGCAGTTCTCGATGGGCGCGAACATTCTCGGCACGCTCGGCGGACTGGAAGCCGTGCTCGGCGACGTGCTTCCGGCCGACCAGGTCTCGCAGATCATGTCGGATCTGCTCGGCAATTCGAGCCGCTCGGTGTGGGACCGCGTCTCGTCGGTGTCGGAAAACTCGCTGGCGAGCTACCTGTCCAAGGAGCATCCGCAGACCGCGGCGCTGATCCTGTCCAAGGTCAAGCCGGCCTGCGCCGCCAAGGTCATGAGCCAGCTGCCATCGAGCCTGCGCAACGAACTGATGCGGCGCGTCCTGAGCCTCAAGCCGATCGTCGACGACGCCATGCGCATCATCGAGAAGACGCTGCATGAGGACCTGACGCTGAACTTCGCCCGCAACCTTGGCGCTGACACCTACGCCCGCGTCGCCGATATCATCAACAAGATGGAACGCGGCCACATCGAGGACATGCTGAAGAGCCTGTCGGAGAAGCGGCCGAAGTCGGCCGAAGTGCTCAAGGAGCTGCTGTTCACCTTCGACGACGTGGTCAACCTGACGCCGAAGGCGCGCACCATGATCTTCGACCAGGTGCCGACCGATCGCATCGTCGTCGCGCTGAAGGGCACCGACAAGAACTTCCGCGAGCTGATCCTGTCCTCGGTCGCCTCGCGCGTCCGCCGCGTCGTCGAGCACGAGCTCGCCATCGGCGAGCCGTCCAACCAGCGCGACGTGCTGGAGGCGCGGCGCGTGATCACCGACCTCGCGCTCGAACTGGCGGAGAAGGGCGAAATCGAGCTCAACCCCGAGCAGGAGGATGAGCTGGTCTTTCGCTGACCGCTGAACGGGCATGGCAGAAACATCCGATCAGGAGAGCAAGACAGAAGAGCCGACCGAGAAGAAAGTCCGCGATGCGCTCGAACAGGGCAAGATTCCGGTCTCTCGGGAGGCCTCCATTTTCGCCTCGATGGCCGCGCTGATGGTGATCCAGGCGTTCCTGATCGGCCAGGGCGTGCAGCAATTGACGCCGACGTTGAAAAGTCTGCTCGACGATCCCGAGGGCTTCCCGCTCTCTACCGGCGCTGACGCGCAGAACCTGCTCACCGTGGTCGGGCTCCAGGCACTGCGGTTCCTGGTGCCGCTGGTCGTCATCCTGGTGGTGTTCGGGCTCGCCGCTTCGCTGCTGCAGAACGCGCCGCGCCTGGTGCTCGAGCGCATCAAGCCGGACTTGTCGCGAATCTCCCCGGTGAGCGGCTGGAGCCGGTTGTTCGGAACGCAGGGCCTGATCGAGTTCGCCAAGTCGCTGTTCAAGCTTGCCGCGGTGACCGCCGTCGTCGCCTTCGTGCTCCGCACGTCCGAAGCGAAGGCGTTCGAGGCGATGTACACCGATCCGGTCGCGCTGCCGGAGATGATTCTCAACATCGCGATGCGAATCGTGTCGGCGATCTGCATCGCGACCATCGTCCTGGTGGCGATCGACCTCGCCTGGGCGCGCTTCCATTGGCGACGCGAGCTGCGCATGACGCGGCAGGAGATCAAGGACGAGCACAAGCAGGCGGAAGGCGATCCGCTGATCAAGGCGCGCCTGCGCTCACTGGCGCGCGACCGTTCGCGCCAACGCATGATCGCCTCCGCCGCGCGCGCGACGCTGGTGATCGCCAATCCGACGCACTTTGCGATCGCGCTGCGCTACAAGCGCGAGGAAAACGCTGCGCCGCTCGTGGTGGCCAAGGGCATGGACGTGATCGCGCTGAAGATCCGCGAGGTTGCCGAGCAGAACCGAATCCCCGTCATCGAGAACAAGGCGCTGGCGCGCGCGCTCTACGAGGCGGTCCAGGTCGATCAGGTGATTCCGGCGGAATTCTTCCGGCCGGTCGCCGAGATAATCTACTTCCTCCAATCCAAGCAGACGCCGCGGCCCGAGAAGGTTCAGTAGATTTCCGAGGATGGTGCTTCGCGCAACAGCTTGACGAAAGCTTAACGCCCTAGGCTTGTCCCGAATGGATCAGAATGGGGCCGTCGTGGGACCGCTTTATCTCTTCGAACTCGCATCGTCGCAGGCGCGGTATCTCGAACTGCGCCAGTCGACCATCGCCACCAACGTCGCCAACGCCAACACGCCGGGCTTTCGGGCGCGCGACGTCGAGCCGTTCAACAAGGTGCTCGACAGCATGCCGGTCAGGCTTGCGACGACGTCGCCGTCGCACATGCAATTGTCCGCAACCGAGACCGACACGCGGGCGACCGCGAAGAAGGACAGCTGGGAAGTGGTTCACTCCGGAAACTCCGTCAGCCTCGAGCAGGAAATGATCAAGGGCAGCGACGTCAGCCGCGACTATTCGATGAATTCGGCGATCGTGCGGTCGTTTCACCGGATGGTGCTGTCGAGTGCAAAGGCCTGAGGTGAACTGACATGCTGGACTCATTGAGCGCCTCTCTGACGGTCGCGAGCTCCGGGCTCGAAGCGCAGTCGACGCGCATGCGCATCGTCTCGGAGAACCTCGCGAACGCCACCTCGACCGGACGCACCGCAGGCGCCGATCCGTATCAGCGCAAGACCATCACCTTCGACGCCGCGATGGACCGTGCCTCGGGCGCGCAGCTCGCGAAGGTCAAGGAGATCGGGGTCGACACCACGCCGTACCGTGTCGAGTACGATCCGGGGCATCCCGCTGCCGACAAGGCCGGCTACGTCAAGCTGCCGAACGTGAACATGATGATCGAGATGGCCGACATGCGGGAGGTCAACCGGTCCTATGAAGCCAATCTCCAGGTCGTGAAGCAGGTGAGGTCCATGCTCGGCATGACCATCGACCTCTTAAGGAGCTGACAATGCTTGAGGCGATTTCATCTACGGCGGTATCCGCCGGCCAGGCGACGGCCCGCGCGACCGAGACGCAGGCCGTCGCGCCGGCGGCGACCACCGCGATCCAGACCAGTGACGACGTCGGCTTCGAATCGGTGATGAAGCAGGTGACGACTGACGCGATCGGGACGCTGAAGGCGGGCGAAGCGGCGTCGATCTCGGCGATGCAAGGCAAGGAATCGACGCGCCGCGTCGTGGAAGCGCTGATGTCGGCCGAGCAGGCCCTGCAGACGGCGGTCGCGGTTCGCGACAAGGTCGTGCAGGCCTACCAAGAAGTCGTTCGGATGTCGATTTGATCTGAAGGAGTAACGATAGTGAAATCGCTCGCCATTGCGGCCACGGGCATGAACGCCCAGCAGACCAACATCGAAGTCATCGCGAACAACATCGCCAACATCAACTCGACCTCATACAAGCGGGCGCGCGCCGAGTTCACGGACCTGTTCTACCAGATGGACCGCATGCAGGGTGTCGCGAACACCAACGGCTCCTCGCCGATTCCGGAAGGCGCCAATCTCGGCCTCGGCGTCAAGTCGGCGGCGATCCGCAAGCTGCACATCCAGGGCGCGCTGACGCAAACCGGCAATCCCTACGATCTTGCGATCAACGGCCGCGGCTGGTTTCAGGTGCTCGGACCCAACAACGAGGTGCAATACACCCGTGCGGGTTCGTTCAACGTCAACGCCAACGCCCAGCTCGTCACGATTGACGGTTACCTGCTGGATCCCGCGATCACCATCCCGCAGGGGACGGTCGAGGTCACGGTCAACCAGACCGGCCAGGTGTTTGCCAAGCTCGACACCGAAGTGAATCCGCGGCAGATCGGCCAACTCAACCTCGCCAACTTCGCCAACGAAGCCGGCCTGGAGCCGCTGGGCGGAAATCTCTATCGCGAGACCACGGCATCCGGCACGCCGGTCGTCGGTCTGCCGGGCGATGCCGGCTACGGCAAGATCAACCAGAAATGGCTCGAAGCCTCGAACGTCGACCCGGTCAAGGAAATCACCGAATTGATCTCGGCGCAGCGCGCCTACGAAATGAACGCCAAGGTCATTCAGGCCTCGGATGAAATGGCCCAGACGGTCTCGAAGGGCATGCGCTAGCTCTGGTGTCTTGATGTTGAACTGGGTGGGCCTGATCATGCGCGGGTTGGCCGCCGTGCTGCTGATTCTCGTCGCGGCGCGCGTCGCTGCGGCCGAGGAGAAGCGGCTTCCCGTGCCGGCCGTCGCGATCCGAGCCGGCGAGCTGATCCGGGAAGAGATGATCACCGAGCGCGCCTTCGCTCCGAGCCTGCTCGGCGTTGCCATGTTCATCGAGGGACGTCAGGTCCTGGTCGGTCGCATGGCCCGGCGCGCGCTGCTGCCCGGCCAACCGATCCCGACCAATGCGGTGGAGGATCCCTGGACCGTCGCCCGCGGCGCCATGGTCAAGGTCGTGGTCGAGGACAGCGGTCTGTCCATCGTCACTTACGGCTCGGCGATGCAGTCGGGTGCGGCCGGCGCGCTGATCCCGGTGCGCAATACGGACACCGGGGTGATCATCAAGGGCGTCGTCCAGCCGGACGGGACCGTCAAGGTCGTGGACGGGTCATGACCAGGCTCCTGCTTGCGCTCATCCTGGTCGTGTCGGCCGCCGGCGCCCAGGCCGCCGTCCGCATCAAGGACATCGCGGACATCAAGGGTTTGCGCGAAAACCAGATCGTCGGCTACGGCCTCGTCATCGGCTTGAACGGCACCGGCGATACGCTGCGCAACGCTCCGTTCACGGAACAGTCGCTGCAATCGATGCTCGAGAACATGGGCATCAACGTCAGGAACGAGACCACGAGCACCAACAACCCCCCGCGTCCGACGACGCTGCGCACGCGCAACGTCGCGGCGGTGATGGTGACTGCTGACCTGCCGCCCTCGATCGGGCCCGGCGAGCGCATGGACGTCACTGTGTCGTCGCTCGGCGATGCGACGTCGCTGCTCGGCGGCACGCTGGTCATGACGTCGCTGCGCGCGGCGGACGGCGCGGTCTATGCGGTGGCGCAGGGCGCGATCACGGTCGCCGGTTACAGCGTCGGAGGCCAGGCGCAGAACGTCAGCCAGGGCACGCCGACGGCTGGACGCATCCCGAACGGTGCGCTGGTCGAACGCGAGGTGCAGGGAAGCCTCCACGAGATGGAGTTCCTGGTGCTCCAGCTGAAGAACCCGGACTTCGTCACCGCAACGCGCATTCTCGACGCCATCAACCGCTACGCCGGCGGTCGCTACCGCGCGCAGATCGCCTTCGAGCGCGACTACCGCACCATCGTGCTGTCGAAGCCGCGCAATATCGGCCCTGTCCGCTTCCTCGCTGAGATCGGCGAATTGGTGGTCGAGCCGGACACGCCGGCGCGGGTCGTCATCAACGAGCGCACCGGCACGGTCGTGATCGGGCGCGACGTGCGGATATCGACCGTCGCCGTGACCCACGGCAATCTGACGGTTCGTGTCACGGAGATGCCGGTGGTGTCGCAGCCGGCGCCGTTCTCGCGCGGGCAGACGGTGGTCGTTCCGCAGACCGTGGTCGAGGCCAACGAGGCCGGATCTCAGGTGGCGATCCTGAGCGGGGTCGATCTCCAGCGCCTGGTGCGCGGGCTGAACCAGATCGGCCTGAAGCCCTCAGGGATCATCGCGATCCTCCAGGCGATCAAGACCGCAGGCGCGCTCCAGGCCGACGTCATCGTGCAATGATGCACAAGCGTCGTGCAAGCTTGGTCGCTCAATGCTCAGGTCTGAAGCGAGAATCGCACGCGGCCCGATGCTGAAGCTGGATCACAAAGCCAAACTCCTCCTGCTGGCCGCGGCATCGGTGCTCGCGAGCGCCTCGCCCGTGCTCGCTTTGGACGAGGCCAAGCCGTCGAAGCCGCTCAACCTGCTCTCCTTCGCGCGCGCCCGCGCGGGCGGACCGCAGAAGCCGCAGCCGCCGGGCACCGCGATACCAGGCGACAATGCTTCGGTCCGGGCGACGGCATGGGCGGCCGAAGATTCAGGACCGACGATTACCGGTGCGGTGCCGGCTCCGGAGACGCCGACACCCGCGCCTGCGGCCGCGCTGGTACGTCCGGCCAAGCCCGCCGGTGTCACGGCGCCGCCGAAGCCTGCGCCGCCGCAGGCTGCGCCGGCTCCGGACAACGAAATCGCCCTGTTCTGCAGCAACGTCGCCGATCCCGCCGTCGACGCAAGGCTGGCCTGGCAGCTCAAGGAGCTGGAGAAGGCCGAGAGTTTGCTCCGCGAGCGCATCGCCGAAGTCGAGGCCAAGCGCGCCGAATACGAGAAGTGGATGGCGCTGCGCGACGACTTCCTGAAGAAAGCCGAAGCGAGCGTGGTCGAGATCTATTCGCGCATGAAGCCCGAGGCTGCGGCGACCCAGATCGCCGGCATGGCCGACGAGACCGCCGCCGCGGTGCTCGCCAAGCTCAGCCCGAGAAGCTCGAGCGCGATCTTCAACGAGATGGATACGGCACGCGCGGCGCACCTCGCCGACCTGCTCGGCGGCATGCGTCGCGTGGACGACGGAAAGACCAAATAGATGAACAAGCCGCTCCTCATCCTCTCGCTGCTGGCGGCGTCCGTGCTCCTGGCCGGATGCTTCCATGATCCCGCCGAAGTCCTGACCGGTCCGCAGATGTCGCCCGTCGGCAGCGGCCTGAGGACGCAGGCCGATCCGATCCCGGTGACGCCGCGCATGCGCACGCCCGTCAGCTATCGCTCGACCTGGGACGACGGCACCGATCTCTACCGCGATCCCCGCGCCCGGCGCACCGGCGACGTCGTGACGGTGATCATCTCGATGCAGGACAAGGCCAAGCTCGACAACAAGACCGGCCGCTCTCGCGATTCCCAGGTCAAGTTCGGGCTCGACTGGCTGATGGACGTCGCAGGATGGAGCGACAAGGGCCAGGCCAACGCCAACCTCAGCACCAACACCCAGATCAAGGGCAACGGCCAGATCGACCGCACCGAGGACATCAAGCTGTCGATCGCGGCCATCGTCACCGACGTGCTGCCGAACGGCAATATGATGATCAGCGGATCGCAGGAATTTCGCGTCAACACGGAGATGCGCGTGCTCAACGTCGGCGGCATCGTGCGTCCGCGCGACATCTCGCGAGCCAACACGATTTCCTACGACAAGATCGCCGAGGCGCGCGTGTCCTATGGCGGGCGCGGAAATCTGTCGGACGTGCAGCAGCCTGGATGGGGACACCGGATCTATGACGCCGTGGCACCATTCTGAGGTTCGCAGCCGTAGGGTCGCGTCGCGACGGCAGGGGGCGCCATGCGCTTGATTGCGGCCATCGTCGTGCTGACCCTGATCGCGATCGGCGCGGGCGCACTTGCCGGTCTGCATCTGATCGCGACCGCCGAGCGCGTTGCCGATGCCAAGAAGAGCGTCACGCCGCCGCCGATCGCGTCGAGCTACGCCGGCAGCGCGCGGCTCCGGAAACTATCTCCGATCGTGACCAATCTCGCCGCGCCGGCCAACAACTGGGCGCGCATCGAAGCCTCCATGGTGACCGACAGCATGAGCGACGAGGATGCCGGCATTCTGGCCGCCCACATCAGCGAGGATATCGTCACCTATCTGCGCTCGACGACGGTTGCGCAGTTCGAGGGCTCGCGCGGGCTCCAGCATCTGCGTGACGACCTGACCGAGCGCGCCAACATCCGCTCGTCGGGCAAGGTCCGCGAATTGATCATCGAGACGCTGGTGATTCAGTGAGAGTGAGAATCCTGCTGCTCGCGTTGATTCTGGTCGTGCTGCCCGAAGCGGCGTTGGCCCAGATTCCAGACCTGAATTCCCTGTTGCCGCCGGGAAACGGCTCGACCAGCGGCCGGATCATCCAGCTGATGGCACTGATCACGGTGCTGTCGGTGGCCCCGGGGCTGCTCATCATGGTGACGAGCTTCACGCGATTTGCGGTGGCGTTGTCGTTCCTGCGCGCCGGTCTCGGCCTCCAGACCACGCCGGCCAACCTGGTGCTGATCAGTCTCGCGCTGTTCATGACCTTCTACGTCATGGCGCCGACCTTCGACCGCGCCTGGGAGAGCGGCGTCCAGCCGCTGATGAAGAACGAGATATCGGAGGAGCAGGCCTATCTGAAGATCACGGATCCGTTCCGCGAGTTCATGCTGGCCCATGTCCGCGACAAGGATCTCCAGACCTTCGAAGCGCTCGCCGCGGAGAGCTTCCGCAAGAAGTTCGACGACAAGCGGGTCGATTTGCGCGTCATCATCCCTGCCTTCATGATCTCCGAGCTCAGGCGCTCGTTCGAGATCGGATTCCTCATCATCCTGCCGTTCCTGGTGATCGACATGATCGTGGCGACGCTGACCATGTCGATGGGCATGATGATGATGCCGCCGACGATCCTCGCGCTGCCGTTCAAGATGCTGTTCTTCGTGCTGATCGACGGCTGGAATCTGCTCGCCTCCGGACTGGTGCGCTCGTTCTCGTGACCGCCCGAGCTCGCTGGCCAGAATATGGTTAAGCGATACACGCTGGTTATGGTTAGCGACGGGTAATGTTAACCATATGATTTTACTATGGAATTCAGGCGGTCCTTAATCTGGAAGCAAGATTCGGCGTGCTAGCAATGCGGCACGGCGGGTTGGACCCCACCCACATCAGTCCAAAGGCATGATGCCGCCCTTCCGTACCGGTGAAAGCCCGGTATGTCCCCTCGTGAAAATGTAAACGCGTACATAAAGGGACATTCGCAATGTCAAGCCTGCTTACGAACTCGACTGCCATGACCGCACTCCAGACCCTGCGGTCTGTGAGTTCGCAACTCTCCACCACGCAGAACCGGATCTCCACCGGTCAGCGCGTGGCCACCGCTTCGGACAACGCTGCCTATTGGTCGATTGCCACCTCGATGCGCGCCGACAACGCCGCGCTCTCCGCCGTCTCCGACTCGCTCGGTCTGTCGGCCGCGACCGTCGACACCGAATATACCGCTCTGACCACGGTCATCGGTGACAAGGACTCCGGTCTGACCAAGCTCCAGTCGCTGCTGGTCCAAGCCAAGACCGCGGGTATCGACCGCACCAAGATCCAGGCGGACGTCACCCAGATCCAGCAACAGATGAAGAGCACGGCCAATGCCGCGACCTTCAACGGCATCAACTGGCTGAGCACGACGACCGGCACCACACCGACGAGCTTCAGCCTCGTGTCGTCGTATTCTCGTGTCGGCGGCACGCCCACGATCGGCTCCATCACCGTGACGACCGCCAACTACACGCTCTACTCCAGCACGCAGACCGGCATTCTGGACACCGTGAGCGGCAGTGCGTCGGTCGACACGATCAACATCTCCGCACTGACCGACTCGGCAGCTGACCAGACCACGCTCGATGGCTACATCGCGCAGGTCACGACTGCCATCAACTCGGTGGCCGCGTCCGCCGCCAACCTCGGCGCCGTCAAGAACCGTATCTCGACCAACACGGAGTTCGTGAAGTCGCTGATGGACTCGGTTGATCGCGGTGTCGGCCAGCTCGTCGACGCGGACATGAATGCGGAATCCACCCGCTTGGCCGCCCTTCAGGTCCAGCAGCAGCTCGGCGTTCAGGCGCTTTCGATCGCCAACAACAGCAGCCAGAGCATCCTGTCGCTGTTCCGCTAAGAGCTGAATCACCAAAAGGAGGGCCGCGCTTCCGACGAAGCGCGGCCCTTGTCGTTTGGCGTGACGCTGCGCACGCCCTCATTTCGGCTACCTGTTGCAGCTGGAGCACAGAGCCACAAGCCTCGCACAAGCTTCGCTCGCTAACCTCGCCGTTACGACAGATTGGGCTTTGAACCCGCGTTTGCGGAAAGCCCAAAGGCATGACGCCGCTCTGTCGTACCGGTGCAAGCCCGGTATGTCCCCTAAGCTCGATTCAATCTTCAAAGGGACATCAAAATGGGTTCTAGTCTTCTCACCAACTCCTCCGCAATGACCGCGCTCCAGACCCTGCGGTCTGTCAGCGCCCAACTCGCCACCACGCAGAACCGGATCTCCACCGGTCAGCGCGTGTCCACCGCTTCGGACAACGCTGCCTATTGGTCGATCGCGACGTCGATGCGCTCCGACAACGCCGCGCTGTCCGCCGTCTCCGACTCGCTCGGTCTGTCGGCCGCGACCGTCGACACCGAATATACCGCTCTGACCTCGGTGATCGGCGACAAGGAATCCGGCCTGACCAAGCTCCAGGCGCTGCTGGTCGAAGCCAAGACCGCGGGTATCGACCGCACCAAGATCCAGGCTGACATCACCCAGATCCAGCAGGACATGAAGCTCAAGGCCAATTCGGCCACCTTCAACGGCATCAACTGGCTGAGCACGACGACGGGCACCACGCCGACGAGCTTCAATCTCGTCTCGTCGTATTCGCGTGTCGGCGGCACGCCCACCATCGGCTCCATCACGGTGACGACCGCCAACTACACGCTCTACTCCACCACGCAGACCGGTATCCTGGACACGGTGAGCGCCAGCGCGTCGGTCGACACGATCAACATCTCCGCGCTGACCGACTCGGCCGCTGACCAGACCACGCTCGATGGCTACATCGCGAAGGTCACGGCCGCGATCAACTCGGTGAGCTCGGCTGCTGCCGATCTCGGTGCGGTCAAGAACCGCATCTCGACCAACACGGAGTTCGTGAAGACCCTGATGGACTCGGTGGACCGTGGTGTCGGCCAACTCGTCGACGCCGACATGAACGCGGAATCGACCCGCCTCCAGGCGCTGCAGACCCAGCAGCAGCTCGGCGTTCAGGCGCTGTCGATCGCCAACCAGAACAGCCAGAGCATCCTGTCGCTGTTCCGCGGCTAAGCGGCGCTTTCGAAAACGACCGTGCTCCCTCAGGGAGCACGGTCCCCGCCATGATCGGCGGACGCGACGGCACAGGACGTGCCGGCAATCGACCTCCCGACGCCACACTTCGTGCAACACGCCGCAGCCGATCGCGCTGCCATGCGCCCGAGCGTCCGCTTGTGGCTGGCAAACTGTGATTGCGTCGCCCAGGCTTCTTGTAAAATTGCAACGCCTCGCCAGCGAACCGACACATTCGTGGCCTCGCGCAACCTTCAGACAAGGTTGGCAGCTGAGTGTCCTCACCATTCGCATTGGTACGAGGTCATATGCTCAGTCGTGCGCAGATACAGCAACTGCTCAACAATCTGCTGGAGCTTGGGCCGCGACGCCTGATGGCCCTGGGACTGATCGGCTTTGCCGTTCTCGTCACCGTCGTCGGCGGTGCGTACTATCTGAGCCGGCCTGAGTTCGAGACGCTCTATACCGGCCTCACCCGCGAAGACGTGACACGCATGGGCGCTGCGCTGCGCGAGCAGAACATCGCCTTCGACGTCAATACCGCCGGTGACGCCGTCTCGGTGCGTCCGAGCCAGACCATGCAGGCGCGCATGCTGCTCGCCGAGAAGGGGCTGCCGACCAGCGCCAATTCGGGTTACGAGCTGTTCGACAAGATCGGCTCACTCGGCCTGACCTCGTTCATGCAGGAGGTCACCAAGCTCCGGGCGCTGGAAGGCGAGATTGCGCGCACGGTCCAACTGATGAAGGGCGTGAAGGCGGCGCGGGTGCATATCGTGCTGCCGGTGCGCGGCTCGTTCCGCGCGACGCAGCAGCCGCCTTCGGCATCGGTCGTGCTGCGCACCGACGGCGCGATCGAGGCGCGCACGGCGCAGTCGATCCGTCATCTCGTCGCTGCCGCCATCCCCGGCATGAGCCGCGACAAGGTGACGGTGCTGGACGCCGACGGCTCGATGCTGCTCGCCGAAGAGGACGAGGCGAGCGCCGCGCCGACGAAGATGGCGAGCCTGCAGAAGACGGTCAGCGGCATGGTGCAGGAGAACATCCGCAAGGCGCTGACGCCGTATCTCGGCCTGGACAATTTCGAGGTGAGCGTCGCTCCGCAGCTGTCCACCGACAAGCGGCAGATCAACGAGACGGTCTACGATCCCGAGAGCCGCGCCGAGCGTTCGGTGCGGAACGTGCGCGAGAAGGAATCCTCGCAGAACGCCGACCGTTCGACGCCGACCACCGTGCAGCAGAATCTCCCCGACCAGCAGGTGAATGCGGGCGGCGGCAAGAACTCCAGCGAGGACAAGACCCGCCGCGAGGACGTCACCAATTTCGAGGTCTCGTCCAAGACCACGACGACGGTGAGCGATGGCTATTCGGTCAAGAAGCTGTTCATCGCCGTCCTGGTCAACCGCGCGCGGCTGGTCGCCGATCTCGGCGACAAGAGCAACCAGGCCATCGTCGACAGCAAGCTCGCCGAGATCAGCCAGCTCGCGGCGACGGCGGGCGGACTGGACAAGGCGCGCGGCGATCAGATCCAGGTAACGGCGGTCGATTTCATCGAGGGCTCGCGCGAGCTGGCGCCGGTGCCCCCGATCAGCTTCGTCGAGATGATCAACAAGCAGCTCGGCAGCGTGATCAACGCGGTGACGATCCTGGCCGTTGCTTCGATGCTGGTCTGGTTCGGGCTGCGGCCCGCGGTCAACGGCATTCTGACCCATCGTGCGGAGCAGGAGCAGGCCGAGGCGGCCGAGGCCGCCCAACTCGAGGCTTCGGCGGCTCTTGCGTTAGCCGACAGCGAGGAGGCCGAGCTCAACCTCGTCGAAGACCTCGAAGGCAAGATGCAGCGAACGCCGCAGAAGCGGCTGGAGCAGATTGTCCGGCTCGATCAGATGCAGGCGGCAGCGATCCTTAAAGACTGGATGCGGCGCGAGGAGGCGGCATGAACGCGGCAATCGGAAAACTCCTGACGCAGTTCGATGCGAATGGCCGGGTCAAGTCGCCGCCGCCTCCGCCGCCGAAAATCCAGGACGTGCTGACCAGGCCGAAGGAAGCCCGGCGCGAGCCGCAGCCTCAACCGCAGCCTCAGCCCCAATCGCAGCCGCAGCTTCAGGCGCCGCCTGCGGCACCCACGACGGAAGCGCCGCCGGTCAATCTCCTGGACGATGCCTATCGGCGCGGCCATGCGGCCGGCGTTGCAGAAGGCGAAGCCAAGCTCGCCGAGGAGCGCGTCCGCAGCGCGATCCGGCTCGGCGAGGAGCGGGCCAAATGGTCCGACCAGCAGGCGGTCGCGATCGTCAGCGGCTTCGAGGCGGCCTGCCGCGAGATCGAGACCAACATCGCAAGCTCCGTTGCGCGGATCTTGCTGCCGTTCCTCACCGAGGCGGTGCGCGACAAGGCGATCGGATCGCTGGTCGAGCAGGTCGCGGCGCTGACCGGCAATTCTCCGGTGCCGGTGTTCAAGGTCACTGGCCCGAGCGAGCTGCTCGACCTCGTGAAGACGCAGCTCGAGGCGTCCAGGCGAACGGGCATCGCATACGAGGCCGCCGAGATCTCCGAGGTCCGCGTCGTGGCTGACCAGACCGTGATCGAGACGCAGATCTCCGCCTGGAGTGAACGTCTCAAGGAAGCGCGCCGGTAGTCCGCCATGGAAGAGGTCAAGCATGAGCTCGTGATCGTCCGCCGGCGCAGCGCCTTCGCCGAGGAGGCGCATCACGGCGGCGTCTGGAAGATCGCCTACGCGGACTTCATGACCGCGATGATGGCATTCTTCCTGGTCATGTGGCTTCTCAATGCGCTTAACCAGGACCAGAAGCAGGTGGTCGCGAGCTATTTCAACCCGATCAAGCTCGCGGAGAACGCACCTGCCCCGAAGGGTCTCAAGGATCTCTCCAAGAAGGAGCCGTCGTCGTTCGAAGGCCAGGATGGCAAGCGTCAGCCGGCCGGGCCGAACGAAGAACGTCGCGGTGACTCGCCAACCGCCGAGAAGCCGGCCTCCTATGAGGAGAAGGTGCTGTTCCGCGATCCCTATGCGACGCTCGCCGAGATCGCCAATAGCGCGAACCAGTCCTCGGGCCAGCGGCGTGCCGGCGCTCTGACGTCCGTCGAAGAGGAGGGCCTCAAAGGTGGCGATGCCTACCGCGATCCCTTCGATCCCGGCTATTGGAGGCTGGCGCCGCAGGCGTCCAAGGACGCCGATCGCTTCATCGACGGCGAGCCAAAGCCGAATGCCTCCGCGCGCGACAACGCGTCCGGCGCAGGTCAGGGAGATGCGCAGCCGCGCCGCGGCAAGACGGATGATGCCGGCGGAAGCGTGGCGCCGAACGCGGATGGCTCGTCCGCAAGCCTGTCGCCCCTGCTGCCGCCCGGCCCTGCAGCGACGCAGTCCTCGCGCGAGGGCAGCAGCCAAGCTGGCGTTCAGGCCAGCGCCGCACCGCAGGCGCGTCCCAACGACACGGCGAAGGAGTCCGAGCCGCGCGATGCGGCGCAAACGCAGCAGCCGACCCTCAAGCAGCTTCAGTCCGCGATCGCGGACGCGCTGTCGGACATCAAGGCGGGCGCGGGGCCGGCGGCCGAGGTGCGTCAGGTCGAGGAAGGACTCCTGGTGAGCCTGACCGACGATGCGAGCTTCGGCATGTTCGCGGTCGGCTCGGCCGAGCCGCGGCCCGAGCTGATCCGCGTGATCGACAAGATCGGGCCGCTGCTGACGAAGCGCCAGGGCATGATCATCGTCCGCGGCCATACCGACAATCGGCCGTATCGTTCGGAGACCTACGACAACTGGCGGCTGTCGACCGCTCGTGCGCAGATGGCCTATTACATGCTGGTGCGCTCCGGCGTCGATGCACGGCGGATCGAGCATGTCGAAGGTTACGCCGATCGGCGACCGAAGCTTCCGAACGATCCGGCGGCCGCACAGAACCGCCGGATCGAGATCCTGATCCGGGAGAAGCGCCCTTGATCAGGCTGCTGCGCCGCGCTGCCTTGCTGCTGCTGCCGTTCACGGCGGCGAACGCGCTTGCTCAACCTGCGCCCCAGTCCGGCGAACCCTATGAGCTCGTCCGTGCGTTACAGGCGGTGCAGGACGGCATCGCCAACGGCGACACCGCCGCGCACAGCAGTCACATCGCGCTGATCCGGCAGATCGGCGAGAAGTTTCTCGCTGCCGATCCCGCCGTGTGGAGCAATCCGCAGAACAGCCAGGCGGTGGTCATCTACCTGCTCAGCGGCGGCGCGCCGCAGGTCGTCCGCAAGCTGCCGCGCGACAAGATGAACGTCGACGAGCGGCTGTTCAATGGTGCGCTCGCCTATGTCGAGGGTCGTCAGGACGAAGCGCGGGAGCTGCTCAAGGACGTCAAGCCGCGGACGATCCCCTCAGGTCTGGGCGGACAGGTCGCGCTGGTCCAGGGCGCGCTGTTCGCGCGTGCCGAGGCATCGCTCGCGATCGAGCGTCTGGACGACGCGCGCCTGCTCTTGCCCGGCACGCTCGTCGAGGAGGCGGCGCTGCGGCGCGAGATCCTGCTGGTGGGGCAGGCGGAGGATTTCGAGAAGTTCGAGTTTCTGACGCTGGCCTATATCCGCCATTACCGTAACTCGATCTATGCCGGCGACTTCTGGCAGCGCTTCTCCGCGGGGCTGACGCAATCGAGCCTGCCACTCGACGAGCGCCGCTTTGCGCGGATCGCAGCCCTGTTGGAGCAGATCGATCGCGCGAGCCGCCTCAAGCTGTATCTCGTGATCGCGCGCGCCGCGATGGTGCGTGGACGGCTGGCCGTGACCCGCCTTGCCGGCGAGCGGGCGCTGACGTTCAGCGCGGACGCCTCGGCGGAGCGCGAGCGGGCCCATTTCTTCCGCGGCGCCTCGCGGGCGCTCACCGACGAATATGACGGCGGTCTCGCCGAGCTGAAGGCGCTCGACCGGTCGAAGCTGCCCGAGCGCGACGTCCCCCTCCTCAATGCCACGGTGCAGCTCGCGCTCGACGTCCGCAAGCCGTTCGCGGGCGGACCAGCCGCCGCGGCCGACAAGCCTCCGGCAACGCCGGCACGGCTCGATCTGGCGTCATCGACCGTGACGCTCGCGCGCGCGCAGAAGCAACTCGGCGAACTCGAACTCCTGACCAGGGACCGCCGTCCATGACCAAGCTCAGTGGAACCTCCGGACAGCTCTTCTCGGGTCTCGCCGAGAGCCTCAACATGCGTGGGACGTCGCGTTCCGCAAAGGGCGCCGGGACCAAATCGCAGGGAAATTCGTCGTTCAACGATCTGCTCCACACCGTCTCGAACCTCGCGAAGCAGGCACTGAGCGATGATGGCAGCGATACGACCGCGAAGACCGCAACGCTGCGCACGCGCCTAGTTCACCCGACAAAGGAGAAGGACGCGACGGTACGCGAACACATCGCGGCGTCCGAGGGACCGGATTTCACTGAGGAGTCCTCCGACAAGAAGGCCGACAGGTCGCCGGAGAAACTGCGTCAGGTGGATCACGCCGCCGGAGCAGATGTCCAGGGTCAATCGGGCATTGCCGTCGTGGTCGGGCAGGAGATCGCTGCCGCGCCTGCCGTGAAAACGCAGATGCAATCCGCCGATAAGGACGCGCCCGCGCGCGACGAGCGGTCCTCCACGGCGAAGCGCGAGGCTCCCGCCACCGGCGCAGCGAAGGCAGCGACGGTCGACACTGCGCCCTCCAGTGTCGTTCCCACCGCGCGCTCGCAGGCTGCGGCTTCGCAAGTGGTTGGCGCGGCGCAGTCCGCACCGACGCAAGGCACGGAGGCGTCGAGCGCAATGCCCGCGACACCCGGCTTCGAGGCGGTCACGGCCAATGTCGAGCGCGCTGCCAAGGCCTCGGCGCGCGCCGCGCTGCCCGAGACGACCAAGGTCACCGTGGTCCAGCAGGAGACCCATCTGCCGCCGGCGCAGTTCAACGCTCCGCAACAGGTCGCCAATGCAGTCGTCGCCGAGCTGAAGGAGTCCTCGGCACCGGCGGCGTCCGCAGCGCCGGATCTTACAGCGTCCCAGACCAATGCGCCGGATCAGCCGCTCAAGATCCTGACCGTCAATCTCGAACCGCCCGCGCTCGGCAATGTCACCGTGCGCCTAAGGCTCGTCGGCACCGAGGTGTCCGTCCAGCTTGCGGCCGAGCGCAAGGACACGAGCCAAATGCTCGACCAGCAGCGCGGCCAGATCCGCGATCTCATGCAGTCGGCGGGCTATGTCGCGGACGTCGCGCCGGTCCAGCACGGCTCGCTCGACGGATTCCAGAGCGGCTCCGGCCAATCGCAGCCGCAGCTCTCGGGCCAGCAACAGTCCTCGCCGCAGTCGCAAGGCGCATTCGGCGGTGCCGGCACGTCATCGGGGCAATCCGACGGCGGCGCGAAGCAGGCCCGCCAGGAGCGCCAGTTCAATCAGGAGACGCGTCATGATCAGGACGTGGCGCCGCATCATCGTCGCGGCCCTGTTTATCTCTAATGCGAGCGCCGCCCAGGCGGCCGCCGAGATTGCGCGCCCCTGCGAGCGCGAGATGGCGCGCGCGGCCCAGCAACACGGGATTCCGCTCGGCATTCTCTATGCGGTCGGCCTCACCGAGACTGGTCGGCGCGGTGCGCTCCATCCGTATGCCCTCGGCGCCGACGGGCAGACCGTGTTCGCCAAGGACATGGATGACGCAATCGCGAATTTCGAGACGATGCGAGCCAAGGGGATCAAGTTGATCGACCTCGGTTGCATGCAGATCAACCACTATTATCACGGCGACAAGTTCGCTTCGGTACGGGCGATGTTCGATCCCGCCAGGAACGTCGATTACGCCGCGCGCTTCCTCAAGGAGCTGAAGCAGCGCGAGGGCAGCTGGACCATGGCAGTCGCCCGCTACAATGCCGGTCCCAACAACCAGCCGGCGCAGAAGCGCTACGTCTGTCACATCGTCGCTCATCTCGTCTCGAGCGGCTTCGGCGCGTGGACCGACAAGGCGCGCTCGTTCTGTCAGCCGAAAACGACATGACAACATGAAGTTGTGCATCGCTTCCAATCATCAGCCCCGCGCAAGCAAGACCCCCCATTGTAGCTGCAACCTACCAAAGGAGCCCAATTCATGAGCCTGTATGGTGTTATGCGCACCGGCGTTTCCGGCATGTCCGCGCAGTCCAACAAGCTGTCGACGGTCTCGGACAACATCGCCAACGTCAACACGACCGGCTACAAGCGGGCTTCCACGGAGTTCTCCTCGCTGATCCTGAAGAGCGGCTCCGGCAATTACGATTCCGGCGCCGTCGAGACTACCGTCCGCTATGCCATCAGCGATGCGGGACATACGCAGTTCACCACGTCGACTACGGACCTCTCCATTCAGGGCAATGGTTTCTTCGTGGTATCGAACGCCAACAACACGCAGCAGTTCATGACGCGCGCCGGGTCGTTTGTGCCGGACGCTCAGGGGAATCTGGTGAATGCGGCCGGTTACTATCTCTTGGGCAAGCCGGGCAAGGTGGACATCTCGCAAAATACCCTCGGCGGGTTGCAGATCGTGAACATTGCCCAGGTATCGCAGCAGCCCGTAGCTTCGACGGCCGGGACGCTGACGACCGGCAATCTGGATCCGAAATCGGCTGTTATTGCCGGCCCGCCCGGCCCGGCGTCATATTCATCGAAAAGCTCGATCGTGGCGTACGACAATATCGGTCAAGCTGTCACGATCGATCTCTATATGGCTCACACCGCGACGGCCGCCGGATCAGACACTTGGCAGATCCAGGCCTATGATTCGACCACCGGCAGCGCGCTCGGTGCCGCCACCACGTATACCTTCGACACGACGACGGCCGGAAAAGGTGCGTTGGCTGCAGCGAGTCCGACAACTCTCGCGATACCGGTCCCCAACGGCGCGACCATGACCCTCGATCTGTCAAACATGACGCAGGTCGGTACGGATTTCAGCTTCAAGGCGACGGTCAATGGCAGTGTTCCCTCGGCCATCGATAAGGTCGATATTGATCAGAATGGGTACGTCACCGCCATTCTCAAGAACGGTCAGACGCTGAATCTGTTCACGATCGCGGTCGCAGACGTTGAGAGCCCCGACAATCTCACGCCGGAGCCGGGCAACGTCTATTCAACCAACTTGGACTCGGGGAACGCGGAGGTCTCCAATGCCGGCAGAGCCGGGCTCGGTACCATCCAGTCTGGCTCCCTCGAAGACTCCAATGTCGATCTCGCGGACGAACTGACCTCGATGATCGAGGCCCAACGCGGCTTCACCGCCAACTCGAAATCGTTCCAGACCGGTGCCGACCTGCTCGACGTCGTCGTCAACCTGAAGCGCTGAATCCTTCAGCGCCCATTCCGGGCAAGAGCAAACCATGTCCCTTACCGCCGCTCTCGACTCCGCTCGCGCTTCGCTCATGGCGTCGGGCATTCAGTCCTCGACGATCTCGCGCAACATCTCCGGTGCCAGCGCTACCGGCTATTCGCGCAAGATCGCGGTGCTGGACAATCTGCCGAATGCTGGCGTGTATGTCGCGGCGATCCAGCGCGCCGCGAGCGGCGGCCTGTTCAACAATGTCCTGATCGCGACGTCGTCCTCCGCCAAGCAGAGCGCGATCTATGATGGTCTCCAGAAGATCGCATCTGCCACAGTGGACGATCCGGAACTCGACCAGTCTCCGACAGCGCAGCTCAATGCGCTGAAGGAGGCGCTGCAGAAATATGCCAACGCGCCGGACAACACCACGTTGGCGCAGGCGGCCGTCACGTCCGCCAAGGACATGGCCGCCGCGCTCAACCAGGCGACACGGACCGTGCAGTCTGTCCGTGACGGCGCGGATGCCGACATGAACACGTCGGTTCAAAACATCAACCAATTGCTCTCCCAGTTCCAGACCGTGAACACCGCGATCGTGAAGGGCACGATCTCCGGCGACGACATCACCGACTACCTCGACCAGCGTGACAACATCGTCTCGAAGCTGTCGCAGGAGGTCGGCGTCTCGATGTCGATCCGCCCCAACGGCGATGCGGCGCTCTACACCGACAGCGGCGTCGTGCTGTTCGACAAGACGGCGCGGACGGTGAGCTTTGCGGCAACCAATATCTATACGCCCGGCACCACGGGCAACGCGGTCTATATCGACGGCGTCCCGGTAACCGGCGCCAATTCGGTGATGCCGCTAAAGTCGGGCAAGCTAGCCGGTCTTGCTCAGCTGCGTGATCAGGACACCGTCACCTATCAGAGCCAGCTCGACGAAATCGCGCGCGGCCTGATCAATACTTTCAGGGAAAGCGATCAAACGGCCGCGGCGCTGCCCGACGTCCCCGGTCTCTTCACCTATCCCGGCGCGCCCGCGATGCCCGCGAGCGCAACCGTCTCGGTGGGCCTCGCCGGCACGATCTCGGTCGCTGCGTCGGTCGACCCGGCTCTGGGCGGCAACCCGAATCTGCTGCGCGACGGTGCGATCAGCGGCAACCCCGCTTATCAATACAATACCGCCGGCAACGGCGGCTATTCGGCCCGGCTGCAGCAGCTCATCAGCGGCATGGACGCGTCGCAGCCATTCGATGCAACCACGCAAGGCAAGCCGAGCGGCAGCCTGATCGACTTCGCGTCGTCGTCGGCAAGCTGGATTGAAAATCAGCGCAAGACCGCCAACGACAACTCCGAGTACCAGACCACACTGCTCAACCGCAGCGTCACGGCGTTGTCGAACGTCAACGGCGTCAACATGGATGACGAGATGTCGTTGATGCTCCAGGTCGAGCGCACCTACTCGGCGTCGTCGAAGATCATCTCGACCGTCGATGAAATGCTGCAGAGCCTGCTGGCTGCCGTGGGGAATTAAGTCATGATGAGCGCAAACTACATTTCCACCCTGATGCTGTCCTCGTCGTTGAGGTCTTCGATCACGAGCAACCAGGCGGCGCTGAGCAAGGCCTCGACGGAGGCGACCACCGGCCGTTTCGCCGATGTCGGTCTCGAGCTTGGTGCCACGACGGGAAGCGATCTCACGCTGCGGGCCGACTTCAGCTTCGCCGATCAGCTCGTCGATACCAACGGGCTCGTCTCGGGACGCCTGGACGTGACGCAGAACCGGATCACCCAGCTCAGCAAGACTGCGACGGACTTCCTCAAGGACCTGATCGCGGCCCGCAGCACCGACGGTGGCGGGCGGGTCATCCTGCCGCCTGCGGCCTCCAATCTGCAGGATCTGATCGGCGCGCTGAACGTTTCCTATAACGGCTCGTATCTGTTCTCGGGCATCAACACGCAGAACGCGCCCATCACGGCTTACACCGCGGGCTCGGCCAGCAAGAACCGGGTCGATGCCGATTTTCTCGCGGCCTTCGGCTTCTCGCAATCCTCGCCCAGCGTGGGCACCATTACCCCGGCCCAGATGCAGACCTTCCTCGACACCACCTTCGATGCCGAGTTTGCGAGCCCGGCCTGGAACACCAACTGGTCATCGGCCACGGACCAGACCATGCAAAGCCGCATCTCCACGACCGAGATCGCCGATACGTCCGTCAGCGCCAACCAGACCGGCTTCCGCAGGCTCGCCGAGGCCTACACCATGATGGCCGATCTCGGGAATGTAAACCTGAGCCAAGAGACCTTCCAGGTCGTCGTGGACAAGGCCATCGGGCTCGTCGGTAACGCCATCAGCGACCTCGCCGCGCTCGGCGGCACCGTCGGCACGGTCCAGCAGCGGATCACCACCGCAACCACGAAGCTCAAGACGCAGCAGGACATTCTGAACAATCAGATCGTCGGTATCGAGAAGGTCGACCCGACCGAAGCCTCGGTCCGGGTCAACACCCTGCAGACCCAGATCCAGACGGCCCTGGCGCTCACCTCGCAGCTCCAGAAGATCAGCCTCATCAATTACCTCTGACCCGGGGCTCGTCACCTTGTCTAGTTGTTCGGTCTCCTGCGAAGAGTGGTCCTGATGACGTTTGAAGCCTATGAAGCGGTCGTTGACGAAAGTGGCTATGAGGCGCGAAGCCGCGAGCGGCAGGCGCTCAGCCTCGGCATCGACCGGCTCGAACGGATCCAGAAGGGGCGCTTCAGCCTCGAGGACCTGGTCGAGAGCCTGCTCTATGTGCGGCGGCTGTGGACCATCTTCATCGAGGATCTCGCGCACCCGGAAAACGGGCTCCCGGACAAGCTGCGCGCCGACATCATCTCGATCGGCTTGTGGGTCGTCAAGGAAGCCGACCGTCTCCGCGAACAGCGGTCGAACGACGTGGTGCAGCTCATCGAAATCAACCGCCTGATCCGAGACGCGCTTTAATGAAGATCTCCTTGCGTGCAGGCGAACGGATCTACATCAACGGCGCGGTGCTCCGCGTGGACCGCAAGGTCTCCGTCGAGCTCGTCAACGACGTGATGTTCCTGCTCGAAGGGCAGGTCATGCAGGCTTCCGACGCCACCACGGCGCTGCGGCAGCTCTATTTCATCGTCCAGCTCATGCTGATGAACCCGACCGACGTCCGCGACGCTGCGGCGCTCTACGCGCAGCATCACGCAGCCCTATGTGCGGTGTGCGAGAGCCGCGAGATGCTGGATGGACTCGGCGCGATCGACGAACTGGTCGGGGCGACCCGCTACTTCGAGGCGCTCAAGCGGATTCGGGCCCTGTTCCCGGTGGAGCAGGCCATCCTGGCCGGCGCCGCCACGATTTCCCCAGTCGAAGCTGCCTGACAGCGGAGAGGCTAGATGAACGTCACCAGCGCGACCGACACGACCGGCAAGTCGTCCAGCTCGACCAGCTCCACCTCGGCGACGTCGAGCAACAGCGTGGACTACAACACGTTTCTTCAGCTCCTCGTCGCCGAGATGAAGAACCAGGACCCGACTAATCCGATGGATACCTCGCAATATATGAGTCAGTTCGCCCAGCTCTCGACGGTCGAGCAGGCGATGCAGACGAATTCGAAGCTGGACGCGCTGCTGTCTTCGCAATCCTTGTCGCAAGCCAACGGGCTGATCGGGAAGACAGTCAGCTTCACCGACTCGACCGGTGCCAGTTTCAGCGGCGAGGTCGTCTCGGTCGCCATCAACAGCGACGGCTCCATCGCGACCCTTCAGGACGGCACGAAGGTCGCCGTCGGGCCCGGCCTCACGATCAGCCAGTCATGAACGAGCGAGACGCCCTCGACATCGTCCAGGCTGCGATCTGGACCATCATCGTCGCCTCCGGGCCGGCGGTTGGCGCCGCGATGCTGGTCGGCACCGTCATCGCACTGATCCAGGCTCTGACCCAGATCCAGGAGGTGACGCTGACCTTCGTTCCGAAGATCATCGTCATTCTCCTGGTCGTTGCCGTCTCCGGCTCCTTCATCGGCGCGCATCTGTCGACCTTCACCGAGATGGTCTATTCGCGGATCGAGCACGGCTTCTGATCCGGACAGCCCCGGCACCACCCTCGCGTAAGCTTTGCGCGGCAGATTACGGGTGGACCCCTCTGCCGGTGACCCATGGCCGATACGTTAGCTGCTAGCCTGCCCAATCCGCGCCGCCTGGGGGCGGATGCCTTTTTTGCTGGCGGCATCGTGACCATGCTCACGATCCTGTTCCTGCCGATTCCTCCGATCCTGATCGATCTCGGCCTCGCGTTCTCGATCGCACTTTCGGCGCTGATCCTGATGGTCGCGCTGTGGATTCAGCGGCCGCTCGATTTCTCGGCCTTCCCGACCGTGCTGCTGATCGCGACGATCCTGCGCCTGGCGCTGAACATCGCGACGACGCGCCTGATCCTGTCGCGGGGAGGGGAGGGCGAACAGGCCGCGGGCCACGTCGTTGCCGGCTTCTCGAAGTTCGTCATGGGGGGTGACTTCGTCATCGGCCTGATCATCTTCGCGATCCTAGTTACGGTGAATTTCGTCGTGATCACCAAGGGTGCGACGCGCATCGCCGAAGTCGGCGCCCGTTTCACCCTGGACGCCATTCCCGGCAAGCAGATGGCGATCGACGCGGACCTGTCCGCAGGCCTGATCGACGACAAGGAAGCCCAGCGCCGGCGGCGCGAGCTCGAAGAGGAGAGCGCATTCTTCGGCGCCATGGACGGCGCCTCGAAGTTCGTGCGCGGCGACGCCATCGCCGGCCTCATCATCACCGCGATCAACATCTTCGGCGGCATCGTCATCGGCGTCACCCATCACGGATTGACCCTGTCCCGCGCCGCCGACGTCTACACCAAGCTCTCCGTCGGCGATGGTCTGGTGTCGCAGATGCCGGCGCTGATCGTGTCGCTGTCGGCGGGCCTCTTGGTCTCCAAGGGCGGCACCAGGGGCTCGGCGGAGCAGGCGGTGCTGCGGCAGCTCGGCGGCTATCCGCGCGCAGTGTCGGCTGCCGCGCTGATGATGTTCGTGCTCGCCCTGATGCCGGGGCTGCCGATGGCGCCCTTCGTGCTGCTTGGGGGTGTCATGGCCTTCGTCGGCTATTCGCTGCCGAAGCGGCAGGCCGCGCTGAAACAGAAGGAGGATGCGCGCAGGGCCGACGAGCGTGCCCAGAACGAGGCCAAGGAATCCGTCAAGGAGCAGCTCAAGACCGCCGAGATCGAGCTGGCGCTCGGCGGCCACCTTTCGGTCCATCTCCTGGGCTCGCGCACCGAGCTTGCCCACCGTGTGGCCAAGATCCGCAAGAAGTTCGCCAAGCAGTACGGATTCGTCATTCCCGAGATCAAGCTCACCGACAATCTGTCGATCGACCCCAAGAGCTACCAGATCCGGATTCACGACACGCGCGTCGCCCATGGTGAGCTCAGGCTCGGCGAGGTGCTGGTGCTGGTCGACAAGGACGGCAAGCCGGACGTGCCGGGCGACGAGGTGATTGAACCCGCCTTCGGCATGAAGGCGCTGTGGGTGACGGAAGCCTTCACCGACGAGGTCAAGCGGCAGGGCTGCAAGCCGGTCGACAACCTGTCGGTGCTGCTCACGCATTTGAGCGAAGTGATCAGGGCGAACCTCGCCCAGCTCCTGTCCTACAAGGACATGCGCGCCCTGCTCGACCAGCTCGATCCCGAATACAAGCGCCTGGTCGAGGATCTCTGCCCCTCGCAGATCTCCTATTCGGGCCTGCTGGCCATCCTGAAGATCCTGCTGGCCGAGCGCGTGTCGATCCGCAACCTCCATCTGATCCTCGAGGCGATTGCCGAGATCGCGCCCCATGTGCGGCGCTCCGAGCAGGTCGCAGAGCACGTGCGGACGCGTCTTGCCCAGCAGATCTGTGGCGACCTCTCCGACAATGGCGTGCTCAACGTGGTCCGTCTCGGCAACCGCTGGGACCTCGCTTTCCACCAAAGCCTGAAGCGCGACGCCAAGGGCGATGTCGTCGCGTTCGACGCCGACCCGCGACTGATCGAGCAGTTCGCGACGGAAGCCAGCGCCACGATCCGCAAGTTCACCGAAAGCGGCACCAGCGTGGTGCTGGCGGTGACCCCCGAGGCCCGTCCCTATGTCAGGATGATCCTGGAGCGGGTGTTCCCGACCCTGCCGATTCTGTCGCATGTCGAAGTCGCGCGCAGCGCCGAGATCAGGGCACTCGGAGCCGTATCGTGATCTCTGGGCTCGCCGACAGCGTGCTGGTGACGTTCATCGTGTTCTGCCGCATCGGCGCCTGCCTGATGCTGGTGCCCGGCTATTCCAGTGTCAACGTTCCGCCCCAGGTGCGCCTGTTCGTCGCGCTGGTCACGACGTTTGCGCTGACGCCGATCCTCGTCTCGATCCTGAAACCGCTCACGGACAATGCGGCGCCGCTGACGCTGGCGCTCCTGATCTGCTCCGAGCTCGTGGTTGGCAGCGTCATCGGGCTCGGTGGGCGGGTGTTCTTCCTCGCCCTCCAGACCATGGCGACCGTGATGGCGAGTGCGATCGGGCTCAGCAACATCCCGGGCACACCGGTCGGCGACACCGATCCGGCGCCGGCCCTCGTGCCGCTGATCATGGCGGCCGTCACCACGCTGTTCTTCATGACCGACCAGCATTGGCAGGTGCTGCGCGGGCTGATGAACTCCTACGACGTCTGGCATCCCGGCAACAGGCTCGGCGGCAGCATGGCGCTCGACCTGCTCGTCGGCCGCCTGTCGGAAGCGTTCGTGCTGACGCTGCGGATCGCGAGCCCCTTCATCGTCTATTCCGTCATCGTCAACCTGGCGGTTGGCCTGATCAACAAGCTGACGCCGGCAATTCCGGTCTATTTCATCTCGGTGCCCTTCGTGCTGTTCGGCGGCTTCCTGCTGCTCTACCTCACCAGCGACGAGCTGCTGACGCAGTTCATGCTCGGCGTCTCGTCGTGGCTCGCGGAGTGACCGGTCATGACGTCGCGCGCGGACAAGCTCGGCCGGATGGTCTCGCTGGTGAAGCTCCAGCTTCGGCTGTCCGAATGGCAGCTCGCGCAATTGCGGCAGCAGGAGCGCAGCCTGCAGGACGAGCAGGAATGGCTGGTCGGAGCCCTGAACGATGGAAGGCCGCCGGCGGGATCAACGAGCGAATCAATCGCTCGGCGGCTCAACAGGACGAGCGTCGGCGCGCGCGCCGTGAAGGAGCAGGCCTCGCGACAGCTCGACCAGGTCCGCCGCGAGACCCGCCGCGTGAAGCAGCTCGAGGAGGTCGCGAAGGCCGCGCTCGCAGACAAGCTTCGCGACGCCGAGAAGCGCTCGCTCGAGGAAATGACGGGAACGAGCCTTACCGTGCGCACGTGGATGCCACCGCCAGCCAACCGGAACAAGACATGATCGTGACAGCGACGCCAGACCTCGTTCTCGATGTCCTCGAAGCCGCCGACCCCGTGACGCAGCGCACGGCGACCGCGAAGCTCGACGCGCTGAAATCCTCGGGCGCCGATTTCGCCGCCACGATGGACGCGGAGGTCGGCAAGGCCGCTGCGGCTGCCGATCAATCCGCGGCGAAGGTCGCCGAAGCGCAGTCGGGTGCAGTGAACGGGGCTCCCGTGCAGGTGATCAAGGCGCCGGCATCCGGCGAGGTCTACCGGAAGTTCGAAGCCTTCATCCTCCAGACCTTCGTCGAGACGATGTTGCCGAAGGAGTCGGAGGAGGTCTTTGGCAAGGGCACGGCTGGCGGCGTCTGGAAGTCGATGCTTGCAGAGCAGCTTGGCAACCAGCTGGCAAATGGCAAGGGCATTGGCATCGCCAAGCAGCTCGCCGCCGCGCATCCTGCCGGGCCGGACGCTGCGGGGAACGCCGGATGATGATCCGCGAACGAGTGACAGAAGTTGAGGGGTGAATTTCCGATGCAGGTACTAGAAGGCGCGGCAGCCATGGCGATAGACCCGGCGGTCGCGGATACCGAGGTGATGACGACGAAAGCAGCGGCAAGCGATGCGCTGCTGCCCGTCCTGCTGCCGATCGCGAGTGGAGAGGCGATGGCCGACGCCGCGGATGCAGTGAGATCGGACGAGGTGCGTGGCCTCCTGGCCGCAATCCGCCGGCTCGCGAGTATCGTCGAGGAGGAGACGGTCGCGCTCGCGACGGGGCAGAAGATCGATTTCGACGACTTCAGCGCCCGGAAGAGCCGGAGCATGCTCGAGTTCGTCCGCCTGATGCGGGCGCGGATGCATCTCGGCGGCGAAGTCGAGATCACCGAGGAGATTCAGCGGCTACGGGAGAAGCTCGAGCGGAATCGTTCAATTCTGGAAATGCACTACGACGCGGTACGTGAGGTCGCGAGCATCATCGTCAAGGCGGTCAAGGAGGCCGAGTCGGACGGCACCTATACCGGTCGCACAGTGCAGGACGGAAAATGATCAGACTGGTGCTGGCCGGACTCTGGGTGTGCATCCTCACCGCGGGCACGAGCTATGCCGTCGCCTATTGGAAGGAGAACGGCAGCCTGCTGCCGGCGAAGGACGAGTATCTCGACGGGTTGCAATATCAGAAGACGCGGGCCCTGAGCGTGCCCATGGTCGAGAACGGCAACGTGCAGGGCTACATCGTCGCGCGCTTCGTCTACACCATGGAGGCGCGGACCATGCACCAGCTGAACGTTCCGCCGGAGCCGTTCGTCGTCGACGAGGCCTTTCGCAGGATCTATGCCGACGAGCGTCTCGACTTCAGGAAGCTCGCCCGTTACGACCTCTCCATTCTGACGACGGCGATCAAGCAGCGCGTCAACGAGCGGATGCAGGCCGACATCGTCCAGGACGTCCTGGTCGAGGACTTCAACTACGTGTCCAAGGAAGAATTCCAGCAGAAGCCGTAGAGCGTGAGGCGCATCCTTCGAGACGCCCGCCTTTGGCGGGCCTCAGGATCAGGGCGGAGTGTGCGGCGGCGGCAGCCTTAAGCCTTAACAGGCATCGCTGCCACTTTGCCTCGTCCTGAGGGACCACGAAGCGGTCGTCTCGAAGGATGAGGCGTGCGCTCAGGCCCGTCGGGCCTTAAAGTGCTTTCGAGCGAAGTGGGTGCCTTCGGGTCTCTGCCTCTGAAAATGCAAACGGCCTCCGCGAAGCTTCGCAGAGGCCGTTGCCGGTTTCGTGGCAGTGTCTTGCCGTCAGTTTCCGGCCGGGTATGCCGCCGGGGCAGCATGCGCCCTGTTCAGGAGGATGCCGACGTCGTCGAGCTCCTGCACCGGCTCGTCGAGGGTCTCGCCGGCCGGGATGTTGAGGCGGTATCCGACGTAACGCCGGGCCACGATCGCGTCGAAGCCGAGGCGGTCGCGGAGCTTCTTGCGCAGCTTGCTGACGTGACTCTCGATCACGCTCTCGTCGAAGGTGGACTCGAAGATGCCGTAGACCGCGTTGAAGATCTGCGTCTTGGTGATCCACTTGCCGTGGTTGGCGACCATATATTCGAGAATGCGCAGTTCGCGGCGGGGCAGGGTGAGGGCGTGGCCCGCGATCTCGGGGTCACGGCCGTTGAAGAAGACCTGGATCCTGCTCTCGCAGGGCCTCGGTAGCTCGCCCACCCGGCGGCGCGCGATTGCGGCCGTTCGGGCGAGGATCTCGCGCAGGTGAATCGGCACGTGTACGACGTCGTCGACGCCCGATTCGAACAGCTCCAGCGTGTTCTTGAGCATCTTCTGGCCGCTCATGGCGATGATGGGCGCCGAGGAGCGCTTGCGCATCGCCCGCGGCAGGCTTCCGCGGGCATCGCAATCCCCAAGGAGAAAGGCGTCTACCGCCGCCAGATCCGATTCACTCGCAGATTGCAGCCAGTCCCAGAATTCTCCGGAGGAGAAGCCGATCGACGATACACCTTCGCGAACGAGCCCTCCGACGTAGCTGTTCGCGACGCTCTCGCGATCATCAACGATAATATACATCAGTCTTTCGCCCCTGTTTCGCACTTGTTGCGGCCGGTTGGTTGTTGTGATGCCCCGGCTCGGCAACGATGCTGTTTGACGACATTCCTTCCCGCGAACCGTTGTTATGGTTTCGATATTCGCGGGCAGCCCTACGCATTCAGTGCCTGTGTCTTACAGGCCTGCTACTTCGACTCGATACTGAAACGCTTACTGCGTGAGGCTCGGCGGGTGTCTTACGGATCACCTCGCGGAGCGGATTGAGAAACGACCTAGAACAGTTGCGCCAAGTTGCTCATCGCGTCCGAACACTGCTGAACTGTGTCGATCTCCTCGCCAACTGGCGAGAATCACTTGAGTAGGACCGTAACAATTGCCGATTTCCGATCAAGCGTGCGTAAGAAAGCGATTGCTACACGGGCTTGATGCTGTTGATTCGTTTCAGGTTGTTTCTTGATGTATTCAATCGCATCAGTTGATTTGGATCTTTAACTAGTTTTGCATCGTTCCGGTTGTAAAGTTCCGCATCCCCGTAGAATTACAGCTATTTTGAGTGGTGCTCCGGGTCACGCATATCGAGGGGTTTTCAACCCCGGATTGACCCCGGAGCTCGGTTTTCCACATGCGACAATTTGACTCATGTTCGTGCGGCAACTCCAGCTTGGTGAAATCTTGGCGAGTGTGTGTCTTTCGAGTCGCACTATCGCCACGTGTATGGCGCGATTGACTCATGCGGCGTCGCATCGCGACGATGAAATGTTTTTCGATGCGCAGTTTCGGGCAAGCTTCGCCAAATAACGTCACCGTTCGACAGATCGAAACGAACGGAGCATTTTCACATGTTGTCCGATGGACAAGCTCGTCCCAACGCGACCGCGGATGCCTCCGCGGCGGCGAAGCCTGCTCCGGAGGCGAGCGATACAAAGGACAATACGACGCGAGCGACCAAGCGGGCTGCGAGCGCAAAGCGTGTATCGGCCGCGGCGAGCGACGAGGCTCTCGCGAAGGAAGCTCTTGAGGGGCTGAAGCGCATTCGTGCCAAGGCCCGTCTCGACAAGATGGCGATTCCAAAACCTGCGCCGACCGTGATCAAGCCGGCGGTGATCGTGGCGAAGCCGCCGCCACCCCGTCCGACATGGGTCGCGCCGCTCGCAACTCTGGCGGTCGCTGCCATGTTGGTGGTTTGCGCCTGCACCGGCGTGATCGCCTATCTCACCACCCAGCCCGCTCAGAACAACGCTGCAGCCAATGCGGAGATCAGAATTCTGCGTGAGACCGTCGCGCAACTGCGCAAGCAGGTGTCGGGCGTGTCCGAGAATCTCGACGGCTTGCGCACCGCGGTCGATCAATCGAGCAAGGTGACGAATGATCGCTTCGGCAGGTTTGCCGAGAACCTGGACCGGATCGAGCGGGTGAGCTCGTCCTCCACAGTGAAGCTCGACAAGCTCGCTCAGGTACAGGCGCAGGCTCCCGCGCCGGCAATGGCGCAATCGCAGCCCGTGTCACAGCAAGGGCCGATGATGGCGTCGGTCGCAGCGCCCGAATTCACGGGATCAGTGCCTGCGCCCGAGCGTGCGCCTGTGCCGCGCAAGACGATCAAGGGCTGGTCGGTCCGCCAGGCCTATGAGGGCATTGCGATCCTGCAAGGCCCGAACGGCGTCATCGAGGCCGTGCTCGGACAACAGGTGCCCGGTCTTGGCCGCATCGAAGAGATCAGGAACGAGAACGGGCGCCTGGTGGTGGAAGCCGGCGGCGGCGTCATCTATTCGTCACGCAAGGCAACGCCTTGATCGAGCCGTCCTCTATTGACGGTGATGCTCGAAGCTGGTGCATAGCAGATCGACCTCCGCCTCCGCGATCGGCGCGCGAAACAGGCGGCAGCTGAACTCGGCGGTCGTCTTGCTGTCTGTGGTGGTGCGATCTTCCCGCAGGAAGATGCACCGCTTGCAAACGTCGGTGTGGTGCCGCTGCTCGGCAGCATCCGAGTGGTCCAGCACGTGCCGGAACGTGTCACGGAAGCGGATCTTGACGTCGTCGCCAAGGCCGGCAATCGCCTCGACGAGAACGTTGACGGGGTCGCGCACCAGGAACTTCTTGCCCTGCTGCGTTACGCTCAACATCACCGATCGCTTGTCCGTGGCCGAGCGCTTTCGTTCGAGATAACCGAGCCGCTCGAGCTCGCCGATGATGAAAGAGGCGGTGCCGCGCGTGGTGCCGACGTAGCTCGCCAGCGCCGACGGCGTTCGGGAAAACCGGTTGGCGCGGGAGAGGAATCGCAGCGCCATCCATTCGCGGTCGCGCAAGCCGTGCTTGGTGCCTTCGAACCACAGAATTCGCGCGACCTGCTCCAGCAGTTCAATCGATTCACGAGCCAAATTCATTTCAGTTCCAGGTCGGATAAACGTTTACTCAATTGAGCCTTGGGTAGCGCAATCTCAGCGGATGAGAATGAAACGCGCCTGCGCTCCGTCGTCCGTTGCCGGGCGGCCGATCGCGCGTCGGGGAAGGAGCCTCTCCGTTTCCGGAGATGGAACTTCCGGCCGTGGAACTAGGGTGTCACGAAGAAAGTTCGAGTAAATCGCGTGGCTCAGATCTTCCGAAAATTTCAATCAAATGACGACGGTTCGCACGAGAATTGGCGATGGCGTGCGATGCGCGAGCAACATGATGTGTCATTGTCGCCGCCGCGATTGCCATTTGTTGCGGTTGAGCCTGTCGAGTGCGCGAACAAGAGCATTCCATGCGACGTCTGACGGACCGGCCGGCAGGAAAAGAACCGCATTTTTCGGTTAATGGATGTTGCGATGCAATGCAGCTAGAGGGTTAAGTTCGGCACGCGCGATCCAGGGAATGTCGGAGTGTCGTTGGGAATCCAGCGCCGTTCAACGCCAGCCGTGTCGCGTTGGCCGCCACTCTCGGCAACATCCTCGAATCCTTCAAGCAGCCGCGGCTTGCGCGATCGCCGGCCGTCGTGGCTTGGCGTGAAAGCGAGCGTGCTCGCAGGCTGGTGACTTGCGTTCCGCCGGCAACTATTGGCGAATGCGTCGCCTCCGGGGGATGGCAATCAGCAGGAAGGAATGGACCAATGAGCTTCGAGACCACCATGACGCCCGACGTCGTCGGGCTGACAAAGAACGCCCCGGTCTCGCGCCGCGGATTCATGAGTGCCACTGCGGCCGTGGCGGCAGGGTATACGCTTGCGGCCGGGCCGGTGCGCGCCGAGGTGGTCACGACCGACACCAATGGTCTTGGGGCTGGCGATGCCAGGATCAAGGTCGGCTCCGAGGAGATGCCCGCCTATCTCGCCCGGCCCGCCGGCAACACCAAGGCGCCGGTGATCATCGTGGCGATGGAGATCTTCGGCCTGCACGAATACATCAAGGACGTGACGCGGCGCCTTGCCAAGCTCGGTGCGTTCGCGGTCGCGCCCGACTATTATTTCCGCAAGGGCGTCGATCTGACCAAGGTCTCGGACGTCAAGGACCTGCTGCCGGTGGTGAATGCGAAGCCGGACGCCGAGTCGTTGTCCGATCTCGATGCGACGGTGGCATGGGCAGGATCGCAAGGCGGCGATACTACCAGGCTCGGCATCATCGGCTTCTGCCGCGGCGGCCGCACGGTCAGGGAGTATGCCGCCCACAGCGGCGCTCTCAAGGCGGGCGTTGCCTTCTACGGTACGTTGGTCGATCCTGCCAATCCGCTGTGGCCGAAGAGCCCGATGCAGCTCGCGCCCGAGATGAAGGCGCCGGTGCTCGGCCTCTACGGCGGCGCCGATACCGGCATTCCCGTCGCCCAGGTCGAGCAGATGAAGGCAGCGCTCGAGCAGAGCAAGAAGACGGCCGACTTCAAGATCTACCCCGAAGCGCCGCACGGCTTCCATGCCGACTATCGCGGCAGTTACCGCAAGGACGCCGCGGAAGACGCCTGGAAGCGGGCCGAGGCTTGGTTCAAGAAGTACGGCGTCTTGAGCTGACGCTGGAGATCAAGAGGGCGGCGCGGACCGCGAAGCGGTCGTCTCGAAGGACGAGGCGCGCGCTCAGACCGCCCGAAGGCGATCTGCATTTGCTCTGGGCCTTTCCGGCGCTTCGGCGGCGCCTGCCTGCTATCGTCCTTCGCCTGCGCGCCACAGTGCGTCGAGGCCGTGTCGATAGGTGGGGTGGGCCAGCGTGACGCCGAGCTCGCGCTTCAATTTTGCGTTGGAGACACGCGCGCTGCTGGCATAGAAGCTGCGGGCCATTGCCGACATCTCGGCAGCCGCGAACTCTTCTTCAGGCGGCGGTGCAATGCCCATCAGCTGCGCGGCATAGGTGATAACGTCCTGTGGCGGCGCAGGCTCGTCGTCGCAGACGTTCCAAACGCCGCCGCCCGGGTGATGAACAGCGGCCATGATCGTGCTCGCGATGTCATCGACGTGGATGCGGTTGAAGACCTGTCCGGGCTTGATGATGCACCTCGCCGTCCCCGCGCGCAGCGTCGCCAGCGCATTGCGGCCGGGACCGTAGATGCCGGCGAGCCGCAGGATCACGGCATTGCCGCGCGCCGTGTCCATCCAGGCCTGCTCCGCAGCAACCCGCATGCGCGTGCGGTCGAGGGCTGCCTGCGGCGGCGTGCTCTCGTCGACCCATGCACCGCCGTGATCACCGTACACCCCGATGGTGGAGAGATAGACGATCCTGCGACGGCTCCCCTGGAGCACGTCGCCGAACGCCGCGATCGCGGGATCGCCGGTGCTGCCGGGCGGGATCGACACCAGGAGGACATCGGCGTCGTGAACTCGTTGCACCGTTTCGCGCGAGGGACGGCTACCCGAAAACGGATGCGCCTCGAGGCCGGCGAGATCGTTCCGCTGCGCGGGGTCGCGCACAGTGCCGGCGACATGCGAGAAGCTGTCGCCGTGTGTGCGGACGAAGTGCCGGGCACTGTAGCCGAGGCCTAGGATGAAGAGCCGCATGCGTCTCCCGTGCAGGTCTGAGTTCCCGTTCGCGCCAGCCGCGCCTTTCGCTCATAAGAGATTTTTGGGTCCGGCAAAAGATATTGCGATTTGTCTCGCCTGCCACTTCGCGGGATGCTCGCTCGTCAGAGGTAGGTCGGGAGGCAGACGTTGTTGGCGACCGGGTCGATCACGCAGGCGGAGGCACCCGCGACGGTGCGATGCGACGCCAACGAGCTGATCCGGCGCGCGGTCGCGCTGATCTTCGATATCGACGGCACCCTCGCCGAGACCGAGGAGCTGCATCGGCAGGCCTTCAACCTTGCCTTCGCCCGCCACGGTCTTGACTGGCAGTGGGACCGCGCCGTCTACAAGGACCTGTTGCGGGTCACGGGCGGCAAGGAGCGCATGCGCGCCTACCACAAGAGGCTGGGGACCGCTCCGCCATTATCGGACATGGACATTGCAGAGCTCCACCGCATCAAAACCGCGCATTATGCCGAGCTGTTCGAGACCGGCTGCTGTCCCTTAAGGCCCGGCGTGACGGATCTGCTCATTGCGGCGAGGGCGCGGGGCCAACGGCTTGCAATTGCGACCACCACCTCGCACGGTAATATCGACGCGCTGCTCTCGCAGGCGCTGGGCAAGCGCTGGGCCGCGGATTTTGAGGCGATCGTCGCCGGCGATGATGTCAGGCACAAGAAGCCTGCGCCGGACGTCTATCTCGAGATCCTGGCGCGGCTGAAGCTGGGCGCCGCCGAGTGCGTTGCGATCGAGGATTCCGCCAACGGCCTGGTCGCGGCCTCGCGCGCCGGCATCCCGGTTCTGATCACGCGCAGCATGTTCTTTGCGGACGATGACTTCACCGCGGCGCGGGTCGTGCTGGATGATCTGTCGGACCTCGGGATCGCCAAACAAAAAACTGAAAAACAACCCCATGCACAGTAGATCACGCTCGCGTGATCGTCGCCCTTCAGTGGACGCGGTGACTGGTCCTATCGTCCTCGGCTTGCTCGACAATCTGCGCGATCGGGCTGGACTGATGGTGCACCAGGCGCCAGTCGTCGCCGACGCGGCGAAAATGGTTGGCGGCGGCCAAGGCGGTGCCGTCGACGATCTCGATGCAGAGCACGCGGGCGCTGTCGCCGTCGACGATCGCCTGCGGCTCTGCGCAGACGATCTGCGGCCGCTGCGGGTTTTGCAGGATATCGCGCCAGCTTCCGATCACTGTGGCGCGCCCGATGATGGCCGGCCAGCCGGGATGGATGCAGGAAATGCGGTCGTCATCCGCCCACATCCGTTCCATGCCGGCGAAATCGCCCGTTGAGAACGCGGCGTAGAAGGCCGCGTTGGCGGCGATGACCTTGGTGTCCTTTCCCATCGCTCTCGCGTGAGCCAATGACAGGCAAAAATCAAGCGCGACTTCCGTCGATTTTGGCCGCAGTGCAGCATCCAAGATGCTGCCCACTTTGTGCTCACGCCGAGACGTGCATTGCTACGGCCTGCCGCGCGCCATCCTTGTAGAGGCGGCCGAGCGCCGCCGTGACGGCCTCGCGCAGGCGCGGCTCGGCGCCGAGCGGGCCGTACACCTTTGCCACACCGAGCAGTGCGGGCGCGAGCCGCTCGGCAACAGGTCCCGCCTCGCGCGCCAGCGCGGCGAACTCGCCGGCGAGTGGATCGCGCACGTCGATCGGTCGGCCCTTCTCGTCGAGGCCGGTGACGTAGCGCATCCAGCCGGCCACCGCGAGCGCATGCGTTGCGATCGGCAGGTTCCTGGCAAGGCGATCCTGCATCGCGCCGAGCAGCCGCTGCGGCAGCTTCTGCGAGCCGTCCATCGCGATCTGCCAGGTGCGGTGATGCAACGCCGGATTGGCGAAGCGCTTCAGCAGCGAGGCGCGATACGCGGCGAGATCCGTGCCTGATGGCATGGTCAGCGTTACCGCGGCCTCTTCCATCACCTGCGCGGCAAGGCGCGCAAAATGCGGATCCTGCATGGTGTCGGCGATGGTCTCGTAGCCTGAGAGATAGCCGAGATAGGCAAGCGCGGAATGGCTGGCGTTGAGCAGCCGCAGCTTCATCAACTCGAACGGCCTGACGTCTGTGACGAGCTCGACACCCGCAGCGGCAAGGTCCGGCCGGCCCGCCGTGAAGCGGTCCTCGACCACCCATTGCGTGAACGGCTCGGTCATGACCGGCCAGGCGTCGCGCATGCCCAGCGCCGATGCGACCGCATCGCGGTCGCGATCCGTCGTCTCCGGCACGATGCGGTCGACCATGGTCGAGGGGAAGGCGACCGCATCCGCGATCAATTTGCCGAGATCCTTCGAGCGCAGCGCGGCGAACTGCGTCACGATCCGCTGCACGGTGTGGCCGTTGGCGGCGAGGTTGTCGCAGCACAGCACGGTGAACGGCGTGGCGCCCAGCGCCCGCCGGCGTGCCAGGGCGGCGACGATGAAGCCGGGTGCCGAGCGCGGCGCATCGAGATTGTTGAGATCGTGCACGATATCGGGATGCCGCTCGTCGAGGTCGCCGGTCTGCGGCGTGTGGCAGTAGCCCTTCTCGGTGACCGTCAGCGAGACGATGCGGGTGGCGGGATCGGCCATGCGCTCGACCAGCCGCGCCGGGTTCTCGCGCGCGACGACGCTGTCGAGCAGGGCGCCGATGACGCGGTGCTCGGTGCCTTCGGCGGCGCGTATGGCAACCGTGTAGAGATGATCCTGCGGGGCGAGGGCGTCGCGCGTGTGCGGGCTGCGCAGGCTGGCGCCGACGATGCCCCAGGACGTGGCGCCGGCGGCAAGGCAGTCATCGATGACAACCGCTTGGTGCGCGCGATGAAACGCCCCGAGGCCGAGATGCACGATGCCGGGCGTGACGCGCGAACGATCATAGGCCGGGCGGCGGATGGCTGGCGGCAGCCGGTCGAGATTGGCGCGGCCAAGACGCATCGAACTCTGGCGCATGGTCGTCTCTCCCTGTGTTTGGCCGCTGCTTGACATGGCGCCCGTCCTCGGTCAATGCTCCGGTCAATTGGTAAGACCAATTTTCCAAAATTGGCGGGCCGCGGGCGTCTCGGGAGGCGCTGCGCGAGACCCTTTCGGGAGGACCAGCGTGCCGCTGGAAGCTGTGGAGGCGAGACGGCTCTATCGCCAGGTCGCCGATCAATTGCGAAGCCTGATCGACAGCGGCGAGTACGCGGTCGGCAGCCGCTTGCCGACCGAGCGCGAGCTCGCCGAGCAGCTCAAGGTGTCCAGGCCGACGGTGCGCGAAGCCTTGATCGCGCTCGAGGTGGAGGGCCGCCTCCGCATTCGCGTCGGCTCCGGCATCTATGTGATCGAGCCCGCCGCCGTCGCCGCGCCCGCACCCGCGTCCGTCATCGAGGGGCCATTCGAGCTGCTGCGGGCCCGCGAATTCCTGGAAAGCGCCATTGCCGAGCAGGCCGCGCGCGTGGCGACAGAGGATGACGTCGCCCGCATCGATGCGTCCCTGGTCGCGATGGAGAACGTCGAGCATCCCGGCGAAGCCTCGATGGTGCACGACCGCGCGTTCCATGTCGCGATTGCCGGAAGCCTCGGCAATGCCGTGCTGGTGCGGGTGGTCGGCGAGCTGTTCGACCAGCGTCTCAATCCCTATTTCGCGCAGCTCGCACATTATTTCGAGAGCCCGGGCACGTGGCGCACGGCGCTCGACGAGCATCGCGCCGTGCGCGACGCGATCGCGGCGCATGATCCGGCCGCCGCGCGTGAAGCCATGCGCGCTCATCTGGCGCGATCCCAGGAACGTTTTGCGCAGAATTTCGGTGCCGAGACCGCGGCGGGACCGGCTTCGGGGCAAAGCCGCACGGTGCGATCGGCGGCAAAACCGTCGAAACCGAAACATGCGCCGAAGAAGAAGCCAGCCGCGAGCAGCGGCGCGCGGCGGCGATGAGATTGGGCGGCCCGCATCCGCTTCGGACGCGGGCGAACAAGAAGCAGACTTGAACGATGGAGGAAAAGTCGATGTTGAAGAAGATGACGATTGCCGCGGCGATCTCCGCCGCCACGCTGCTGGCAGCGACCAGCGCGAGCATGGCGCAGACCAAGCTCAAATGGGCCCACGTCTACGAGACCTCGGAGCCGTTCCACACCGCATCGGTCTGGGCCGCGCAGGAGATCGGCAAGCGCACCAACGGGCGCTACCAGATCGAAGTCTATCCGGCCTCCCAGCTCGGCAAGGAAGCCGACATCAATCAGGGCCTGTCGCTCGGTTCGGTCGACATCATCATCTCCGGCTCGAGCTTCGCAGCCAAGAGCTTTCCGCCGATCGGCGTGACCTATTATCCCTACACCTTCCGCGACGCCGATCATCTGCTCGCCTACACCAAGAGCGACATCTTCAAGGAGCTCGCCAAGGGGTACGAGGACAAGAGCGGCCACCATATCGTCGCGGTGACCTATTACGGCGTGCGCCAGACCTCGTCGAACAAGCCGATCAAGACCTGTGCCGACATGAAGGGCCTGAAGATGCGCGTGCCCGACGTTCCGGCCTACCTCGCAATGCCGCGCGCCTGCGGCGCCAACACCGCGCCGATCGCGTTTGCCGAAGTCTACCTCGCGCTCCAGAACGGCACGGTCGAGGCGCAGGAGAATCCGCTGACCACGATCGAGGCCAAGAAGTTTTACGAGGTGCAGAAGCACATCGTGCTGACCGGCCACATCGTCGACCACCTCAACACCGTGATCGCCGGTGCGCTCTGGAAGAAGCTCAGCGACGAGGACAAGAAGATCTTCACCGACGTGGCGCAGGAGGCAGCAGCCAAGGCCACCGGGGAGATCAAGCAGAACGAAGCCAAGCTGGTCGCCTTCTTCAAGGAAAAGGGGCTGACCGTGACCGAGGTCGACAAGAACGAATTCCGCGACACCGTGCTGAAGAACGTCGCGTTCGAGACGTTCGGCTATCGCAAGGCTGATTGGGAGAAGATCCAGGCGGTGAAATGACTAGCCCCGTCGTTCCGGGGCGACGCGTCAGCGTCGAACCCGGAACCTCGAGATTCCGGGTTCGGCTCTCCGGGCCGCACTTTGCGCGATCCCGTCGAGCCGCCCCGGAATGACGACTGAGATGCTTGAGGAGTGCCCCCATGTCCACCGCCGAAATCCACCGGCAGATCACCGCGGACGAGATCGCCCATACCTTCGAGGAGGAGGCGACGCCGAAGGTCGATCTCGGCATCTACGCCTTCGAGGACTGGGTGGCGCTGGCGATCTTCTGGGTGATGGCGCTCGCCGTCTTCCTCCAGTTCTTCACCCGCTACGTGCTCAACGACAGCTACGCCTGGACCGAGGAGATCGCGACCTACTGCCTCATCGGCGTGGTCTTCATCGGCGCCTCGATGTGCGTGCGGCTGTCGCGGCACATCCAGGTTGACCTCGTCTATCGCTATCTGCCGCATCCAGTAGGGCGCGTGCTGTCGACCGCGATCGACCTGATCCGGATCGCCTTCTTCGGCTACGCCACCAAGCTGGTCTGGGTCTATATCCAGATCATCGGCGACGAGCAGATGACCACGATCAATTTTGCCAAGAACTACGTCTATTACGCCGTGCTGCTCGGCTTCGTGCTGATGTTCGCACGCTCGGTGCAGGTGGCGCTACAGAACTGGCGGCAGGGCTACTCGGTCCTCGAACGTCCCGGTGCCTACGACGGATCGGAAGGATAAGACCATGCTGCTCTTGCTCGGAGGCTTTCTGATCCTGATGCTGCTCGGCGTTCCCGTGGCGATCGCCATGGCCGTGTCGTCGCTGCTCTACATCCTGGTCAGCGGCGTAACACCCGACGTCACGTTGGCGCAGCGCATGATCGCTGGTGTCGAGAGCTTTCCGCTGCTTGCCGTGCCGTTCTTCATCCTGGCCGGCAACCTCATGAACATCGCCGGCGTCACCGGGCGCATCTACAAGTTTGCGGTCGCTCTGGTGGGGTGGATGCGTGGCGGCCTCGGTCACGTCAACATCATCGGCTCGGTGATCTTCTCCGGCATGTCCGGCACCGCGATCGCGGATGCCGCCGGTCTTGGCACCATCGAGATCAAGGCGATGAAGGACCACGGCTACTCCACCGAGTTCTCGGTCGGCGTCACCGCGGCCTCGGCGACGCTCGGGCCGATCATCCCGCCGTCGCTGCCGTTCGTGATCTACGGCATGATGGCGAACGTCTCGATCGGCGCGCTGTTCCTCGGCGGCGTCATTCCCGGCGTCGTCCTGACGCTGTTCATGATGGCCACCGTCACCTATTTCGCGCACAAGAACAAATGGGGCAGTGACACGCCGTTCTCCTGGCCGCAGCTCGGCTCGGCCGGCCTCGAGATATTGATCGTGCTGTCGTTCCCGATGGCGATCTGGCTGATGGTGCTCGCCGGCCTCTCGGTCAACATGGCGGTCGTGATCGGCCTCGGCACGCTGCTCCTGATCGACTGGTATTTCGATTTCTCGGCGGTGATGGCGCTGATGGCGCCGGTGATCCTGATCGGAGGCATGACGCTCGGCTGGTTCACGCCGACGGAAGCCGCGGTCGCCGCCGTGATCTGGTCGCTGTTCCTCGGCCTCGTGCGCTACCGGACCATGACGCTGCAAACGGTGGCGAAGGCGACCTTCGACACCATCGAGACAACGGCCTCGGTGCTGTTCATCGTCACCGCCGCCTCGATCTTCGCCTGGCTGCTCACGGTGTCGCAGGCGGCGCAGATGCTGTCGGACTGGATGCTCAGCATCACCCACAACAAATGGGTGTTCCTGGCGCTCGCCAACGTGCTGATCCTGTTCGTCGGCTGCTTCATCGACACGACTGCGGCGATCACCATCCTGGTGCCGATCCTGCTGCCGATCGTGCTCAAGCTCGGCATCGACCCGATCCATTTCGGCCTGATCATGACGCTGAACCTGATGATCGGCCTGCTGCATCCGCCGCTCGGCATGGTGCTGTTCGTGCTCGCCCGCGTCGCAAAACTCTCGGTCGAGCGCACGACGGTCGCGATCCTGCCCTGGCTGGTGCCGCTGCTGCTCGCGCTGATCGCGATCACCTACATTCCCGACCTGACCCTCTGGCTGCCAAAATACATGGGACTCTCCAAATGACCTCGACCGCTCTCGCCGCAACCCTGTTCGGCCCCGAAGATCTGCGCATGATCGAGCATCCGCTCGACAAGCTTAGCCAGGGCATGGTGCGCATCCGCTTTGGCGCCGGCGGCATCTGCGGCTCGGACATGCACTATTTCCGCCATGCCCGCACCGGCGATTTCGTGGTGAAGTCGCCGCTGGTGCTCGGCCACGAGATCTCCGGCGAGGTCGTGGAGATCTCCGGCACTGCTGCCAAGCTGAAGGTCGGCGACCGCGTTGCCGTCAACCCGTCGCGCTGGTGCGGCCATTGCGTCGCCTGCCGCGAAGGCCGGCCGAACCTGTGCGAGAACATCTACTTCATGGGCTCGGCGTCGAAGACGCCGCACATGCAGGGTGGCTTCGCCAATTACTTCGACGCAATCCCGGCGCAGTGCGTGAAGATTCCGGACCACGTGTCCTATCAGGCCGCGGCGCTGGCCGAGCCGCTCGCGGTCTGCCTCCACGCGGTCGCCCGCGCCGGCAATATCGAGGGCAAGCGCGGCATCATTTTTGGTGCCGGCCCGATCGGGCTTCTGACCATGCTCGCCGCGCGCCGCGCCGGCATGGCCGACATCACGGTCGCCGACATCGCACCGGCGCCTCTGACGTTTGCCAGCCGGCTTGGTGCCTCGCACGTCGAGAACGTTGCGGGAGGTGAGGAGGGCCTGAAGGCGCAGGCCGCCGCACGTCCTTACGATGTTGCCTTCGAGGTCTCCGGCACGGCTGCAGGCCTTGCCAGCGCGATCGGCATCGTCAGGCGCGGCGGTGTCGTGGTGCAGATCGGCAATCTGCCCGGCGGCCAGATCCCGACGCCCTCGAACGCGGTGATGGCCAAGGAGATCGATCTGCGCGGCTCGTTCCGCTTCGGCTTCGAGTTCATGAATGCGGTGGAACTGATCGGCAACGGCAGCGTCGATGTGCTGTCGCTGGTCACCGCCGAGCGGCCGCTGTCGACCGCGCCCGACGCGCTGCGGCTGGCGCTCGACCGCTCGCAGAGCGTCAAGGTCGTGCTGACCGCGAATTGATGGAGAGATCCATGATGCTGGAGGGATGGCGCTGGTACGGGCCGGATGATCCGGTCTCGCTCGATGATGTCAGGCAGGCCGGGGCGAGCGATATCGTCTCGGCACTGCATCAGGTGCCGATCGGCGAATCCTGGACGCGCAAGGCGGTCGAGGAGCGCAAGAATTTTATCGAGAACGGCCAGCCCGGCCGCTCGCAGCTGACCTGGTCGGTGGTGGAATCGATTCCGATTCCCGACGACGTCAAGCGGCTCGGCGGAAAGGGGACGAAGTCGATCGAAGCGTGGATCGCGAGCCTGGAGGCGGTGGCCGCCAGCGACATCAAGATCATCTGCTACAATTTCATGCCTGTCGTCGATTGGTGCCGCACCGATCTCGAATGGGAGCTGCCGAACGGCGCCCGCGCCATGCGGTTCGACCAGGACCGCTTCGCGGCATTCGAGCTGCATATCCTCAAGCGTCCGGCCGCTGCGCAGGACTATTCGCCCGAGCAGCAGGCGCGCGCGAAAAAGCTGTTCGACCAGATGAGCCAGGCCGATATCGACTATCTCGTCATGGTCATCGCCAGCGCGCTGCCGGGCTCGACCACCGAGCCGATGACCATCCCGCAATTCCGAGACCGGCTGGAGAGCTATCGCGACATCACGCCAAAGATCCTGCGGCAGCATCTCGCCGAGTTCCTCGCGCGGGTCGCGCCGGTCGCCGAGCAGCTCGGTGTCTCCCTGACGCTGCATCCGGACGATCCGCCGCGGCCACTGTTCGGCCTGCCGCGCATTGCCTCCAGCGCGGACGATTATCAGGCGCTGTTCGATGCCGTGCCGTCGAAGGCGAACGGCATCTGCCTGTGCACGGGCTCGCTCGGCGTGCGCGCGGAGAACAATCTGCCCGAAATGGCGGAGCGCTTCGGTCCGCGCATTGCGTTCGCCCATCTGCGCGCGACCAAGCGCGAGGCGGATGGCCTGTCATTCTACGAGTCCGATCATCTCGACGGCGACGTCGACATGATCGCGGTGCTCAAGGCGCTGTTGAAGGAGAACGCTCAGCGCTCACGAGACAAGAAAATCGTGTTCCGCCCGGACCACGGCCACCGCATGCTCGATGATCTCGCCGCCACCAAGCGCACCAATCCCGGCTACACCGCGATCGGCCGCCTGCGCGGCCTCGCCGAACTCCGCGGCGCGATCAGGGCGATCGAGCATCGATAGAGGCCAAAGCTCTGTCGACATCGTCATTGCGAGCGGAGCGAAGCAATCCAGAATCCCTCCGCGGAAAAGACTCTGGATTGCTTCGCTGCGCTCGCAATGACGTGGAGAGAGCGGGGCTTCGCCCCAAGACCGCCTGCTTAGTAACACGCGTCCATCGCGCCGAGCTTCGGGTAGAGCCGGTCGATCGCGGCGATCTCGCTTTTCATCTGGGCGATGATCCAGTCCCGGATCTCGGCGGCGATCGGGCGCATCGCGCGGTTGCGCGGCGGCAGGAACTCGCAGAGACGCCGCGTGGTGGTGAGCCTGTCGGAGGCAGGCACCAGTGCGCCGGTGAGAAGCCAGTGCGAGGCGACCGTCAGCCAGCCGAGCGCGATTCCCTGGCCGAGCAGCGCGGCCTGCACCACGACGGCATAATCGGTGAAGCTCAGCGCCTTGGCTGCGCCGCGGCGCCCGGTGAGGAGCGAAGCGTAATCCGCCGCCCAATCGCCAGGCGTCTCCGCAAGCCGGATGATGGTGTTGCCTTCCGCGGGATCGCTCTCACCAAGATAGCCCGGACTGCACATCGGCAGCATGACCTCCTTCATGATCAGCGTGCCGCCGGACGACGGCTCGTCGCGATCGCGAAAGCGCATGCCGAGATCGACATTCTCGACCGGCCCGCGCAGCGCGCCGGAAATCAGCTGGAAGCGCAGATCGACTTGCGGAAACTGCTTCTGCAGCTTGTCGATGCGGGGCATCAGCCAATGCGTGGTGAAGGCGGAGGAGACCGACAGCGTCACCGTCTCGGTGCCCTTGCGCCGCCGTTCGATTTCCACGAGCCCGCTCTCGATGCTGCGAAAGCCTTCGAGCACGCGGCGATACAAGAGCTCGCCTTCTTCGGTGAGTACCGCGCGTCCCGCCTTGCGGTCGAACAGGCGAACGCCGAGATGCTCCTCGAACTGACCGAGCATTCGGCTCACCGCCGGCTGCGTGACATTCAACTCTGCCGCCGCCGCGGTGAAGCTACCATTGCGCGCCGCCGCGTCGAAGACGAACAGGGCGTTACTGGAAGGCAGCATGCGGCGCAGCTCGGGCATAACGCCATGTTATGAGCCGCGTGAGAATTTGGCAATTGCCGAGTTTTACCAAGTCTGGTGTCATCGGCATGACAGCTTAAAGACTGGGCTTGCGAGAGAAGAGATGGTGCGGTGCACGCTTCGACCGTGAGTGCGTCAGCTCCCCTGTCTATAAAGTAGGCTTATGGCGCGCAGTGAGGCGCGCCGTTGCGGGAATGAGGCGAGGTCGATCGTTGGACAAACGAGCGGAAAGCGTCGAGATCAGATCCGCGAGCAAGGCCTATGGCCCCGTTCGCGCCCTCGACGACGTGTCCCTCAATGTCGGCGCCGGCGAATTCGTCTCGCTGCTCGGTCCGTCCGGTTCCGGCAAGACCACGCTGCTCGGCATTTTGGGCGGCTTCATCCTGCCCTCGTCGGGCAGGATCCTGTTCGGCGGCCGCGACGTCACCTACATGCCGCCGCACAAGCGCGATCTCGGCGTCGTCTTCCAGAACTACGCGCTGTTCCCGCATATGAGCGTCGGCGAGAACGTCGCCTTTCCCCTGCGCGCGCGCCGGCTGCCGAAAGCGAGCTGGCCTGACAAGGTGCGCGCGGCGCTCGCGATGGTCGGCCTTGCCGGATATGAAGAGCGTGGCATTGCGCAGCTTTCCGGCGGACAGCGCCAGCGTGTGGCGCTGGCGCGCGCCATGATCTTCGAGCCGCGCCTGATCCTGATGGACGAGCCGCTCTCCGCGCTCGACAAGCAGCTGCGCGAATCCATGCAGATCGAGCTGCGCGCGCTGCACAAGCGCATCGGCGCCACAATCATCTATGTCACCCATGACCAGCGCGAGGCGCTGACCATGAGCGACCGCGTCGCGGTGATGAAGGACGGCAGGCTGATCCAGATCGACGCGCCCGAACGGCTGCACGATTATCCGGCAAATTCCTTCGTAGCGAGCTTCATCGGGGAGGCGACGATGCTGCCCGTTCGCCGTGTCGATGCGGCCTGCGTCGCGCTCGGCAATGCGCTGCTGCGCAGCGCCCGCGCCATTCCGGATGGCGACGCGCTGATGCTCGCTGTGCACAGCGAGAAACTGCTGATCGACGACGGCGCGCAGGATGCCGCCTGCAACCGGCTGACCGGAACGGTCACCGACGTCGTTTATCAGGGCGAGAGCCTGCGCATCTTCCTCGCGCTCGCCGACGGCATCGCGCTCAGCCTGCGCCAGCCGGCCTACCACCAGGCCTATAGCCGCATTCCACCGCTCGGCGGCAGCCTCACCGTGACGCTCCACCCCGAGGACACGATTGTCGTCCCCAGGGTGGGGGACTGAACTCAGCCTCATCCAACCCGAGAGAAGAAACCAAAATGTCGACCCAAGCCGCGTTCAGCAATTTCAAGGTTCTCACTTTCGACGTCGTCGGCACCTTGATCGACTTCGAGACCGGCGTGCTCGCCGCGGTGCGCAGGATCTCCGGCAAAACGCCGGCCGAGCTCAGCGATGACCAGGTCTTCGAATCCTACAAGCGCGGCCGCGACAAGCATTACGAGCGCTCGAGCGAGGTGATGTTCCACGTCTACCGCTATCTCGGCAAGGAGCTCGGGCTGCCGGCCGACGATGCGTCCTGCGACGCGTTCCAGCTCGCGGTGCTGCGCTGGGGACCGTTCCCGGATTCGATCGAGGCGCTCAAGCGTCTGCGGACGAAATTCCGCCTGGTTGCGATGACCAACGCCGACCGCGTCGCGCTCTCCTGTTACGCGCATGCGCTCGGCGATCCCTTCGACGACACGGTCTGCGCCGACGACACCGGCGTAGCCAAGCCGAATCCGGAATTCTTCGCCTATAACAAAGGGCGCCAGTCCGCCTTCGGCTACAAGCAGTCCGACATCCTGCACGTCGCGCAGAGCCAATACCACGATATCGGGATCGCGCGGAAGCTCGGCTACAAGGTGTGCTGGATCGAGCGCCGCCAAGGCATCGCCGGCTTCGGCGGCACGCCGGCGGTGGAGACGCTGACCAAGCCGGACTTCCATTATCCGACGCTGAAGGCGCTCGCCGACGCCGCGATCGGTCCGGCGGCGTGACGGAGGGGCGGCGGCATGACACGGGACTGGAGCGCGCTGCCATCGGCCAATTCGCTGTGGGAAGCCACGGCGGAGCCGGCGCGCGACTATCCCGTGCTGTCGGGCGATCAGCGGGCGGATGTTGTGATCATCGGTGCCGGCTACACCGGCCTCTCCGCCGCGCACCACATCGCCAAGAGCGGGCTCGCGCCGGTCGTGTTGGAGGCCAACCGCCCCGGCTGGGGCGCAAGCGGCCGCAATGGCGGGGTGATCACGGCAAAATTCCGCCTCTCGTTCCGCGAGATCGATGCGGTGCACGGCCGCGCCATGGCGCGCCGCATGTACGAGATTGCGCATGAATCGACCGACATGGTCGAAGAGCTCGTCAGCGAGTTCGGCATCACCAGCGCCCAGCTCACGCGTACCGGCCAGGTCAAGGCAGCACATAACGAGACGACGCTCCGGGCCGCGGTCGACGAGGCCAACTGGATGACGCGCGAGATGGGCTCCGCCGAGGTCCGCATTCTCGACAAGAACGGCGTGCGCGAGGAGACCGGCTCCGATGCCTTCGTCGGCGGCGTGCTCAATCCCGGCTCGGGCGGCATCCATCCGCTGAACTATCTGCGCGGCCTTGCCGATGGTGTCGCACGCCGCGGCGTTGCCATCTTCCAGGAATCGCCGGTGGTCAAACTCCGGCGGGAGAATGGCGGCATCGTCGCCGAGACGCCGAAAGGCGCGGTTCGGGCGAAGCAGGCGATCATCGCCACCAACAGCTATTCGGATCTGACCGATGCCACCGCCCAGATGCAGCGCACGCTGATCCCGTTCCGCAGCGCCATCATCGCCACCGAAAAGCTGCCGCGCAATCTTGCAGGTCGGCTGATGCCGACGGGGAGAACCTATACCGAGACCAAGCGCATGATGCGCTGGTTTCGCATGGTCGACAATCGCGTGATCTTTGGCGGCCGCGGTGCCTTCGGCAAGCAGGACTCGCAGGCCGCGTTCGACGCCTTGCGCAAGGCGATGGTCGGCATCTTCCCCGATCTCGCCGATATCCCGCTGGCCTACAAATGGTCGGGCCTCGTCGCGATGACGCTAGACTCGGTGCCGCATATCGGCCGGCTCGACGACCGCACGCTGGTCTCGCTCGGCTACAACGGCGCCGGGGTCGCGATGTCGAGCCTGATGGGCCGCTATCTCGCTGCCTTCGTGCGCGGCGAGACGCCCGACGTCGGCCTGCTCGATGTCAGGCGCATGAAGCCCATTCCGTTCTATCCGCTGCGCGAGCCCGCCGTGCGCATGGTCGCCGGCTGGTACCAGTTTCTCGATGCGATCGGTCAGTGAGATCACTTTGGCGATGGAGGAGGCGAGGATGATGACGAAACGGAATTCCGGATTTGGCTATGCTCTGTTGGGCGCGGTCGCGCTCTGCGGCACCACGGCGCAGGCCGCCGAGCAGATCACTTTCGTCTCGCAAGGCGGCGCCTATCAGCAGGCGCAGACGGTGGCGATCCTCGATCCCTCCGCCAAGAAGCTCGGCATCACCATCAACCAGGACTCCATTCCCGATGCCTGGCCCGCGATCAAGACCCAGGTCGGCAGCGGCAAGCCGATCTGGGACGTCGTGGACACCCCGACCGGCTACTGCCTGCGCGGCGGCGAGCAGGGGCTGATCGAGAAGCTCGATTTCTCCAAAATCCCCAACGCCGCGGCGATGCCCGAGGCCTATCGCAGCCCGTATTCAGTGTCCTACGAGTTCTATTCCAGCGTGCTCGCCTACAGCCAGAAGACGTTCCCGAAGGACGCGCCGAACAGCTGGGCGGATTTCTGGGACGTGAAGAAATTCCCGGGCCGCCGGGCGCTGCGCAACCACCCGATCGCCACGCTCGAGGCGGCGCTGATGGCCGACGGTGTCGCGCCCGACAAGCTCTATCCGCTCGACGTCGACCGCGCCTTCAAGAAGCTGGAGGAGATCAAGCCGCACATCACGGTGTGGTGGACCTCGGGCGCGCAGTCGGCGCAGCTGCTCAATGACGGCGAGGTCGACATGGAGATGGCCTGGAACGGCCGCGTCAGCGCCGTTGCGAAGGAGGGCGCAAAGGTCTCTTTCACCTACAATCAAGGCATTCTGCAGAGCACGTCGCTGTGCATCCTCAAGGGTGCGCCGAATCTGAACACAGCGGTGAAATTCCTCAACGAGGCCGTCGATCCCGTGCACCAGGCCAACCTTCCGCTCCACATTGACTACGGCCCCGGTAACCCGAAGGCGTTCGACACCGGCGTGATCAAGCCCGAGCGCGCCGCGCAATTGCCAAGCGAGCCGGCGAATGCGGCCAAGCAGGCGCTGATGTCCTACGCCTGGTGGTCCTCACCCGCGGGCGAGGCGGCCGAGAAGCGCTGGGCGTCCTTCATGCAGAAGTAAGCGAGGCAGCGTTGACGATATCGATGCCAGATCCCTCCCAGAAGCATCAGCGCCGCGAGCACGGCCTGATGCTCGCATTGGTGTCGCCGGCGCTGCTGGTGATCCTGGCTCTGATCGTGCTGCCGGTCGGCTGGCTGGCGTGGCAATCGGTCTACCATGACGGTTTCACGCTGGAGAATTATCGCCGCGTCTTCACCGAAGACGTCTATTGGCGCAGCTTTGCGCTGACCTTCGAGATCAGCCTCGCGGTCACGGGGATCGCACTGCTGCTCGGCTATCCCGTCGCCTATCTCGCCAACGCGGTGCCGAAAGGATGGAGCATCCTCATCCTGTCGCTGGTCGTGCTGCCGTTCTGGACCAGCGTGCTGGTGCGCGCCTACGCTTGGCTGGCGCTGTTGCAGCGCACCGGCGTCATCAACCAGTTCCTGCGCTATCTCGATGTGATTTCCGAGCCGCTCGCGCTAGTCCACAACACCTTCGGCACGGTGGTTGCGACCGTGCACATCCTGCTGCCATTCATGGTGCTGCCGCTCTATGCCACCATGCAGAAGATTCCCGGCGATCTCATGCAGGCCGGCGCCAGCCTGGGTGCGAGCCCATCGCTGACATTCTTCCGCGTGTTCCTGCCGCTGTCGCTGCCGGGCGTGCTCGCCGGCTGCACCATGGTGTTCGTGCTCTGCCTCGGCTTCTATATCACCCCAGAGCTGCTCGGTGGCGGTCGCACCGTGATGGTCTCGATGCTGGTGAGCCGCAATGTCGAACTCTACAACCAGTTCGGGGCTGCGAGCGCGGTTGCCGTGGTGCTGCTCCTGAGCGTGCTCCTGATCTTCTTCGTCGTCAGCCGCTTTATCTCGCTCGATCGCGTGCTGGGGCGACAATGATGCGCACCTCGCCCGCCCGGATGGCTCTTTACGTGATCAGCGCGCTGGTGCTGGTCTATCTGATCCTGCCCGTCCTGATCATCGCGCCGATCTCGTTCTCCAGCGCGCGGTTCCTGAGCTTCCCGCCGCCGTCCTTCTCGCTGCGCTGGTACCAGCAATATTTCTCAAACGCCGCCTGGATGCAGGCGACGCGGGTGACGCTGACGGTCGCGCTGCTGACCGTCGTGATTGCGACCCCGCTCGGGGTGGCCGCCGCCTATGCCATCAGCCAGTCCAAGTTGCGCATCATGCGCATCATCCATATGGCGCTGCTGCTGCCGCTGGTGGTGCCGATCATCATCACCGCGGTCGGGATCTTCTTCGTCTACGCCAAGATCGGCCTGGTCGCGACCATGTCCGGCCTCGTGCTCGCCAACGTGATGCTGGGCTTGCCCTATGTCGTCATCTCCGTGCTGGCGGGTCTGCAGAGCTTCGACCCCTCGCAGGAGATGGTGGCGCGCAGTCTCGGCATGAATCGTCTGCGCAGCTTCTTCGCGGTGACGCTGCCACAGATCAAGTCCAGCGTGATCGCCGGCGGCATCTTCGCCTTCATCTCGGCGATGGACGAGACCATCGTCGCGCTGTTCATCTCCGGCGGCCAGTACCAGCCGCTGACCAAGCGCATGTTCACCGCGCTCCGCGACGAGATCGACCCGACCATCGCCGCGATCTCGACGCTGATGACGGCGGCCTCCTTCATGCTGGTGCTGCTGGCAAGCACGCGGCAGAAGCGGAGCGGGTGAGGATAGCCCACGTCATCGGAGCTCGATCCCGGCAAGGGGCTGAAATCGGGGAGGTCAAATCATCCGATCGCGAAATCAGCCGCCGTCTCGGCGTGAATGGCCGTGGTGTCGAACGTCTCGACCGATGTGTCGTCCGGGCCGACCAGCATCGTGATCTCGGTGCAGCCGAGGATCATGCACTCGGCGCCGCCGGCGACGAGCGCCGCCATCACGTCCTGGTAGCGACGGCGCGAGGGCGCAGCGACGATCCCGAGGCACAGCTCGTCATAAATGATGCGATTCACCTCGGCGCGCTCGTCTGCGGGAGGAATCAGGACGTCGAGACCGTGCGCGCGCAATCGGTCGATGTAAAAGTCTTCCTCCATCGTGAACTTGGTGCCGAGCAATCCGACCCGCCGGTATCCCTTGGCCCGGATCCGCTGCGCCGTCGCGTCGCCGATGTGAATGAACGGGACGGTCATGCTCGAGATGATCTCGGGGGCCAATTTGTGCATCGTGTTCGTGCACAGCACGATCGCTCGCGCGCCGGCGCTTTCAAGGCGCCTGGCCACCTCCGCCAGACTGGCCGCCGCCTCGCTCCAGCGGCCGGCGTATTGCATCTCCTTGATCCCCTGGAAATCGTAGGAATACATCAGCAGGGGGGCGGAATGCAGCTTGCCCATGCGGTCGCGGACCCGCTCGTTGATGAGCTTGTAGTAGAGCGCGGTGCTCTCCCAACTCATGCCTCCGATCAGACCGATGGTTTGCATTCCGGTGCTCCAGCCGAGTTGGTTCGGCCGGATCGTAGACGAAGATTTCGAAGCTCGCCATCGTGACCGCGGACAGAGCCTGTAGTGCAAACGGCAGGGACGGGCATGACGCCTGCGCAGGCTGCGAGACGCCTTTCGAACTTGCGCGCTCTCTCGGCCTGTCCTACGCCAGTTTCCGAATATGAGTGCATCGCCAAAGCCTTGAGGGAGCCGACATGACCATTCGCAACACCCGCACCGGGGGCCAGATCCTGATCGATCAGCTCGTCGCCCAGGGCGTCGAGCGCGTCACCTGCGTGCCGGGCGAGAGCTATCTGGCGGCCCTCGATGCGCTGCATGACAGCCCGATCGACGTCGTGATCTGCCGTGCCGAAGGCGGCGCGGCGATGATGGCGGAGGCCTATGGCAAGCTCACCGGGCGGCCCGGCGTCTGCTTCGTGACCCGCGGACCCGGCGCCACCAATGCCAGCCACGGCGTCCACATCGCGATGCAGGATTCGACGCCGATGATCCTGTTCGTCGGCCAGGTCGACACCGGCATGCGCGAGCGCGAGGCGTTCCAGGAGCTCGACTACAAAGCCGTGTTCGGCTCGATGGCGAAATGGGCGGTCGAGATCGATCGCCCCGACCGCATTCCGGAGTTGGTCGCGCGCGCCTTCCGCGTCGCCATGCAGGGCCGTCCCGGTCCCGTGGTGATCGCGCTGCCGGAGAACATGCTGACCGAGACCGCGGCCGTTGCCGATGCCATGCGCATCGAGCCCGCCGTGAGCTGGCCGGCGCCTGCCGATATCGAGCGCGTCGGTGCGATGCTTGCCGGCGCCAAGGCGCCGCTCGTCATTCTCGGCGGCTCACGCTGGACGGATGAGGCGGCGAGGAGCATCGCGCGCTTCGCCGAGCGGTTCGACCTGCCGGTCGCGACCTCGTTCCGCCGGGCCTCGCTGATCGACGCCGACCATTCACACTATGCCGGCGATCTCGGCATCGGACCGAGCCCGGGCCTGAAGGCGCGCATCGAGGGCGCCGATGTCATCCTGCTCATCGGCGGCCGCATGTCGGAGATGCCGTCCTCGTCCTATACGCTGCTCGACATTCCCACGCCGCGGCAGAAGCTGATCCATGTGCATCCGGGCTCGGAAGAGCTCGGCCGCGTCTATCAACCGGCGCTGGCGATCCAGGCGACGCCGGCCGCCTTCGCCGCCGCCGTCGAGACGCTGAAGCCGGCTGGAGCCGTCGCCTGGAAGGGCGAGGCGGCCAAGGCGCATGCGGATTATCTCGCCTGGACCGAGAAGGCGCGCGAGCTGCCAGGCACGTTCCAGTACGGCCAGGTGATGACTTGGCTGCGCGACCGCTTGCCGAAGGACGCGATCGTTTGCAACGGCGCCGGCAATTATGCCGGCTGGATTCACCGCCATCACCGCTTCCACAGCTTTGCCGCGCAGCTCGCGCCGACCTCGGGCTCGATGGGCTACGGCGTGCCGGCGGGCGTGCTTGCCAAGCGGCAATATCCGGATCGCGTCGTCGTCGCTTTTGCCGGTGATGGCTGCTTCCTGATGAACGGCCAGGAATTCGCGACCGCCGTGCAATACGACGCGCCGCTGGTCGTCATCGTGGTCGACAATTCGCAGTACGGCACCATCCGCATGCACCAGGAGCGCGACTATCCCGGCCGCGTCGTCGGCACCCAGCTGAAGAACCCGGACTTCGCGATGTACGCCAGGGCGTTCGGCGGTCATGGTGAGCGGGTCGAGCGTACCGAAGAGTTCGCACCCGCCTTCGAGCGCGCGCTCGCTTCGGGCAAGCCGTCGATCCTGCATTGCATCATCGATCCGCGCGCGATCTCGGTCGGCAAGGACTTTGTGCCGCAGGTGAAGGCGTAAGCAATGCCTGAGGGCCGTCACGTCGCCATCATCGGAGCCGGCGCGGTCGGCGTGATCAGCGCCATCGAGGCACTGCGCGAGGGCCATCGCGTCACGCTGATCGATCCGGGCGAGCCCGGCGGCGAACAGGCGGCGAGCTATGGCAATGCCGGCTGGCTGTCGTCGCATTCGGTGATCCCGCCGTCGGAGCCGGGCGTCTGGAAGAAGGTGCCGGGCTATCTCCTGGACCCGCTCGGCCCGCTCGCGATCCGCTGGTCTTACTTGCCGAAGGCGCTGCCCTGGCTGGTCAAGTACCTGCTCTCGGGCTGGACCGAGGCGCGGGTCGAGACGACGGCGTCTGCGCTGCGCGACCTCTTGAAGGATGCGCCGCTGCTGCACAAGAAGCTTGCCGAAGAGGCCGGCGTACCCGAACTGATCGAGCGCAACGGCGTGATGCATGTGTTCACCTCGCGCGGCAATTTCGACAACGATCTCGGCTGGCGCCTGCGCAAGAAGCTCGGCGTCGAATGGCTGGAGCTCAACGCCGACGAGATGCGCCAGCGCGAGCCGGACCTGCATCCGCGCTACACCTTTGGCGTGGTGGTGGAGGAGGCCGGGCGCTGCCGCGATCCCGGCGCTTATGTCGCGGCGCTCGCCGCTCATGCGATCGCCAGTGGCGCGAAGCACGTGCGGGCCAAGGCGACTGGTCTGAAGCTCAACGGCGACAAGCTCGTCGCTGTGCTCACCGAGACCGGCGAGATCGCTTGCGATGCCGCGGTGGTCGCGGCCGGTGCCCGCTCGAAGCAGCTCACCGCATCAGTCGGCGATTCCCTGCCGCTCGAGACCGAGCGCGGCTATCACGTCATGATCGAGAAGCCGGAAGTAGGTCCGCGCAGCTCGATGATGGTATCCGACGCCAAGATGGTGGTGAACTGGACCGACAAGGGCCTGCGTGCCGCCGGCACGGTCGAGATCGCCGGTCTCGAAGCCGCGCCGAACTGGAAGCGTGCCGAAATCCTGCGCAACCATCTGCTCGGGATGTTCCCGAAACTGCCGAAGGACATCCCGGCCTCGCGCATCAAAACCTGGTTCGGCCATCGCCCGAGCATGCCGGACGGACGTCCCTGCATCGGCTATGCGCGCGCCTCCCGCGACATCGTCTATGCCTTCGGCCATGGCCATGTCGGCTTGGTCGGCTCGGCCCGCACCGGCCGTCTTGTCGCCCAGCTCCTGAGCGGCAAGCAGGCCGAGATTCCACTCGCGCCGTTCGCACCCGATCGTTTCCTCTGAGAGCGCACCATGACTTATCCTGCCAACTCGCCTTCTCGCATCGCCCGTGGCGGCAAGGCCGTCTATGGCGCGCCGCTCGGCATCCTGATGCTGGAAGCGCGCTTCCCCCGCATCCCCGGCGACATGGGCAACGGCACGACCTGGCCGTTCCCGGTGCTCTATCGCGTCGTCAGCGGCGCCTCGCCGGAGAAGGTGGTGCTAAAGGGTGCGGCCGGCCTGCTGCCGGACTTCATCGACGCGGCCAAGGATCTGGTGCGGCTGGGGGCCGAGGCCATCACCACCAATTGCGGCTTCCTCTCGCTGTTTCAGAAGGAGATCGCGGCGGCCGTCGGCGTTCCCGTCGCGACCTCCTCGCTGATGCAGGTGCCGTGGGTGCAGGCAACCCTGCCGCCGGGCAAGCGCGTCGGCCTCGTCACGGTATCAGGCTCGACCTTGACGCCGGCCCATCTCGAAGGTGCCGGCGTGCCGCTCGACACGCCGCTGGTCGGCACTGAGAACGGCAAGGAGTTTTTCCGTGTCCTGATCAAGGCCGAGAAGGACGACATGGACATCGCCCAGGCCGAGCGCGACGTGGTCGAGGCCGGCAAGGAGCTCGTTGCCAAAAATCCGGATGTCGGCGCCATCGTGCTCGAATGCACCAATATGCCGCCCTATGCCGCGGCGCTTCAGGCTGAAGTGGGATTGCCCGTCTACGACATCTATTCCATGATCACCTGGTTTCATGCGGGCTTGCGCCCGCGCGTATTCACGTGATTTGACGGTGAGATCGTCCGAAGTCCTGGAGTGAGACCATGAAACTGTCCGGCAAGGTCGCCGCCATCACCGGCGCGGCGCGCGGCATCGGCAAGGCCTGCGCGAAGAGATTTTTGGACGACGGCGTCAAGGTCGTCATCTCCGACGTCGACGCCGATGGCCTCGCCGCCACGGCCGCCGAGCTGGGACGGCCGGATGCCTTGCGCACCGTCGTCGGCAACGTCGCCAGGCGCCCTGATGTCGATCAGCTCGTCGCCACCGCGGTGAAGGAGTTCGGCCGGCTTGACATCATGGTCAACAACGCCGGCGTGGCTCGCAATCAGGACATTCTCGACATCACCGAGCAGGATTTCGACGAGATCATCGGCATCAATTTGAAGGGCGCGTTCTTCGGCGTGCAGGCGGCGGCGAAGCAGATGATCGCGCAAGGTGGCGGCGGGGTCATCATCAACATGTCCTCGGTGAACGCGCTGCTGGCGATCCCGGCGCTGGCGACCTATGCCATGTCCAAGGGCGGCATGAAGCAGCTCACCTCCGTCGCGGCTGTCGCACTGGCCCCACACAACATTCGTGTCGTCGCGGTCGGGCCGGGGACGATCCTGACCGACATGGTGGCGTCGTCGATCTACACCTCGGAGGATGCCCGCAAGACCGTGATGTCACGCACGCCGGCGGGCCGTGGCGGCGAGCCGAGCGAGGTCGCGTCCGTTGTCGCGTTCCTTGCCAGCGACGATGCGTCCTACATCACCGGGCAGACGATCTATCCGGATGGCGGCCGGCTGGTCCTGAATTATACGGTGCCGGTGAAGGAGAAGTAGGGCGGCTCCATTCTCGCTGTCGCCCGGCTTGACCGGGCGATCCAGTATTCCAGAGGCCGGCGTTGAAGAGCTCGCTCTCGCCACATCCGCTGCGGCGTACTGGATTCCCCGCTTTCGCGGGGAATGACAATCGTCGTAAGGTGGGCAGTCTGCCCCTCACTCCGCCGCGATCGTCATCCCGTGACCCAGCCGCTTCGAGATGCCGCTGGCACAGTCGCGCAGCGCGTGCGCGATCGGGCTGTCCCAGCGGGCATCAAAGGTGCCTTCGGGCCCCATCGCGGTGATGACCAGCGCGACGTGGCCGGAATGATCGAACACCGGCGCGGAGAACGCATTGACGCCGGGCAGGGGATCGCCGAGCGCACGGGCGAGGCCGTGCTTGCGGACCTCGATCAGCATCTCGGCGACCTTCGCGCCCTTCACGGCGCGCTTTGGATTGTAGCCGACGCCGTGACGGTCGAGGCCGCTGTCGAGCGCGGCGTTGATCGTCTTCTCCGGCAGGAACGCTGCAAAGGCGCGGCCGGTCGCGGTCTCCAGCAGCGCCATCACCGAGCCGACGCGCATCACGATGTGCACCGGCTGGGCCGGCTCTTCGAGCTGCACCACGGTCGGGCCGTGCGTGCCCCAGACCGCGAGCGAGACGGCGTGGCCGATCTGGCTCGCGAGGCCAGCGATCTTGGGACGCGCGATGCGCACACCGGAGAGGCGGCGCAGGCTGATCAGGCCGAGCTCCAGCGCCAGCGCGCCGATCTCGTAACGGCCGGTGGTCTCGTCCTGCTCGATCAGGCCGATGCGGGAGAAGCTGGCGAGATAGGGGTGCGCCTTGGCCGGGGTCATGCCGGCCTCGCGGGCGAGATCGCGCAGCATCATCGGCTCGCCGCTCCTTGCGAGCGCGCGGAGCAATTCTCCGCCGACCTCGATCGACTGGATGCCGCGGCTCTCTCTCTTCATGCGCCTCCTGGCGTTTTGCTTACGCCGCGTTGCGCTTGGCGGCGCTGTCGGCAAGATGTCTGCCGGCAATGTAGCCGAAGGTCAGCGCCGGCCCAAGGGTGATGCCGGCGCCGGGGTAGTTGCCCCCCATGATGCTCGCCATGTCGTTGCCGGCAGCGTAGAGGCCGGGAATCACCCGGCCTTCGGCGTCGAGCGCCCGCGCGTTCTCGTCGGTGACGATGCCGGCATAGGTGCCGAGATCGCCGATCACCATCTTGATGGCGTAGAACGGACCGTTCTCGATCGGCGCAACGCAGGGGTTCGGGCCGTGCAGCGCATCGCCCTGGTAGCGGTTATAGGCTTTGGTGCCTTTGCCGAAATCGGTATCCTGGCCCAGCGGCGCCGTCACATTGAACTGCTTGACGGTCTCGACGAACGCCTTCGCATCGATGCCTGCTTTCGCCGCAAGCGCTTCCAGCGTATCGCCGCGCATGAGGTAGCCGGTCTTCAAATGATGACCCAGCGGCATCGGGAAAGGCGGTACGCAGCCGAGGCCGTACGTGCGCAACGTCTTGTGGTCGCAGACCAGGAAGGCGGCGATCTCCTCGCCGGGCTTGGCCGCCTTGACCATGGCCTGGACGAAGTCGTGATAGGAATTTCCTTCATTGGCAAAGCGCTTGCCGTCGGGCATCACCGCGATCACGCCGGGTTTGGCGCGGTCGATGAAATGCGGCATCACGCCCTTGGAACCGTCCTTACGCGTCGTCAGCGACACCGGCACCCAGGCTGCCGCGTTCGGCAGGCGGTCCTCAATGCGTCCGCCGGCGGCCTCCGCCAAACGTAGTCCATCCCCGGTATTGCCGGTCGGCCCGGGTGAATAGTGCTCATTGCCGGTCGGCGCGTGCGGAAACATTTTCCTGCGGCGTGCCGCGTCGTGCGGGAAACCGCCGCAGGCGAGCACGACGCCTTGTCGCGCGCGGACGCACACCTCGCGTCCCTCGCGCGAAACGATCGCGCCGGTGACGGCACCGTTCTCGACCGTCAGCTCGCGCACCGGAGAGGACAGCCACATCGGAATCTTCAAGTCGAGCGCGGATTTCGCCAGGCGTCCTGCGAGCGCATTGCCGTTGGTCAGCGTCATGCCGCGGCCGTAGCGGAGCACGTCCATCAGATGCCGCGACAGCCGCTTGGCGACATAGACCGCCGAGGTCAGCGACTTCGTCACCCGCATGAAATGGATGATCTCCTTGCCGGAGCCCAGCATCATGCCGAACACGGTCAGCTCGGGCAGCGGCTTGCCCAGCGTCTTGATGAGGTCGCCGAGCTCGCGGCCGTCGAACGGGCGCGTCACCATGGAGCGGCCGCCCTGCGCGCCGCCGGGCGCTTCGGCGTGATAATCGGGAAACACCAGCGGCATGTCGAAGCGGAGCGCGGTCTTGGTGGTGAAGAAGTCAACCGCCTCGGGGCCAGCGCTCAGGAAGGCATCGACCCGTGCCGCGTCGTAATTGTTGCCTGCTTCGTGCCGCAGATAGGTACGTGCCTGCTCCGGCGTCTCCTCGATACCGTAGGCCTTTGCCAGCGAGGTGCCGGGAATCCAGAGCCACCCGCCGGAGCGGGCGGTGGTGCCGCCGAAGCGCGGCTCCTTCTCGACGATCAGCACGTCGAGCCCGCGATGGCGCGCGGTGATCGCCGCCGACATGCCGGAGCAACCCGATCCGGCCACGAGCACATCGCACTCGTAAGTCTCAATGGCGCTAGGATCGGTGCCGGTCATGTCTCACCTCACTTCTTCAGGAGCGGACATTTGGATTCGGAGACCGGGCGGAAGGCGTCCTCGCCCTTCACGGTCTTGACGATGTCGAGATAGTCCCACGGCTCCTTGGACTGCTCGGGCTTTTTCACCTTGGCGAGATACATGTCGCGGATGACGCGGCCGTCCTCGCGCAACTTGCCGCCGTGAACGAATGTATCCTCGATCGGCAGCTCGCGCATCTTGGCCATCACCTTGGCGGAATCGTCGGTGCCGGCCGCCTTGATGGCCTTCAGATAGTGCAACACCGAGCCGTAGACGCCGGTCTGGATCATGGTCGGCATCACCTTGGTGCGCTCGTAGAACTTCTTCGACCAGGCGCGCGTCGCCTCATCCATGGCCCAGTAGGATGCCGTCGTCATGTAGGTGCCCTGCGCGGCCTTCAGCCCGATCGCGTGCACATCGGTGTCGAACATGAGCAAGCCGACGAGCTTCTGGCCGCCCTGGACGAGGCCGAACTCGCCGGACTGCTTGATGGCGTTGTCGGTGTCCTGACCGGCATTGGCGAAAGCGACCACGTCGGACTTCGAGCTCTGGGCCTGCAGCGCGAAGGAGGAGAAGTCGGCGGTGTTGGTCGGATGCTTGACGCCGCCGAGCACCTTGCCGCCCATCTCGTTGATGAAGCGCGTGGCATCCTTCTCGAGCTGCTGGCCGAAGGCATAGTCGGCGGTGATGAAGTACCAGGACTTGCCGCCTTCCTTGATCACGGCGGAGGCCGTCACTTTGGACAGGGCATAGGTGTCGTAGGTGAAATGCACGGTGTTGGGGCTGCACAGCTCGTCGGTCAGCGAGCTCGCGCCGGGGCCGGAGAGCAGGGCGATCTTATTGCGCTCGCGCACCATGTTGTGCACGGCGATCGCAATGCCGGAATTGGGGATGTCGACGACGGCGTCGACCTTGCCGTTATCGAACCAGCCGCGGACGATCTGCACGCCGACATCGGTCTTCATCTGGTGGTCGGCGCTGATGATCTCGATCGGCTTGCCGAGCACGGTGGGGCCGAATTCCTCCACGGCCATCTTCGCTGCCTCGACCGAACCCGGGCCGCTATTGTCGCGGCCCCAGCTCGACAGGTCCGTCAGCACGCCGATCCGCACCACGTCGTCGGAGACTTGTGCGGTGGCCGCTGTGGTCACGGCTGCCGAAGTCATGGCCGCGAGCATGGCGGAGGCCAGAAGCCCTTTCATTGTCGTTCCCTCTCTTATTGGCCGCTTGGCGCGCCGGATTTGAAGAAATTAGATATTAGCTAACTAATTTGTCAATAGCGAATGGCGTGGTTGGGGCGAGTTCCGCGGTTGCGGCACCGAACGCTCACGTGTCCCGGGCGCGCTGCAGCGCTCTTGCGCTGCTGCACAGAGCCGGGACCCATGCGGCACTGATTGCTCGAGGAAGCATGGGTCCGGCTCTGCAGCGCATCACTTCGTGCTGCGCAGCGTCCGGGGCACGAGAGCGACCAAGTGCGCGGGCAGGTTGCAACCGTCATCACGATTATTCATGATGCCCTCTGGAATCGTTGGGGCAGGGCATGACGATAGCAACGGGGGTCTCCGCGGCGGAGCGATCGACGACGGCGCATGTGGTGTGGGCGAGCGCGCTCGGCACCGCCATCGAGTGGTACGATTTCCTGATCTACGGCACGGCGGCCGCGCTGGTCTTCAACAAGCTGTTCTTCCCGAGTTTCGATCCCTTCTTCGGTACGCTGGCGGCGTTCTCGACCTACGCGGTCGGCTTCGTCGCGCGGCCGATCGGCGGCGCGATCATCGGGCACTACGGCGACCGGCTCGGCCGCAAGACCATGCTTGTCGCGACCATGATCGCGATGGGACTCGGCACCTTCCTGATCGGCTGCCTGCCGACCTACAGTCAAATCGGCGTCTGGGCCCCGATCCTGCTCGTTATCCTTCGTTTCGTTCAGGGCATTGGGCTGGGGGGCGAGTGGAGCGGCGCGGTCGTGATGGTGATCGAGCACGCCGGCAATCGCCGCGGCTTCTACGGCAGCCTGGTGCAGGTTGGCTTCCCCGTCGGCGTCGCCGCATCGACCGGCATCTTCGGCCTGATGACGAAGCTGCCCGAGGCGGATTTCCTCAGCTGGGGCTGGCGCGTGCCGTTCCTGATCAGCATTCTGCTCGTCGGCGTCGGCTTCATCGTGCGGCTCAAGCTCGCCGAGACGCCTCACTTCAAGGAGATCGTCGAACGCAAGGAGGTGCTGGCGCAGCCGGCTCTCGAGGTGCTGCGCCGCGACTGGCGCAGCTTTCTGCTGGCGATCGGCATCACCGTGTCGGAGGTTGGGCTGGCCTATCTCCTCACCGTGTTCACGGTGGTCTACGCGACGACGAAGCTCGGTCTGCCACGGCAGGTGATCCTGGATGCCGTGGTCTATGCCGCGATCGTCGAGTTCGCGACCTTGCCGCTTGCAGGCTGGCTGTCCGACATCTTCGGACGCAAGGCGCTTTATCTTGCCGGCGGCATATTCTCGGTTGCGCTGGCCTTTCCGCTGTTCTGGTTCCTCGACACCAGGGAGCCGGCGCTGATCACGCTCGCGCTCGTCGTCACGATGACGCTCACCCATGCGCTGCTGTTCGGGCCGAAGGCCGCGTTCATGCCCGAGCTGTTCCGCACCCAGGTGCGCTACAGCGGCGCCTCGCTCGGCGCCAACGTCGCGGCGGCGCTGAGCGGCGGCTTCTCGCCGCTGATCGCGGCTGGGCTGCTGGCATGGGCCGGCTCGTACTGGGCAGTGTCGGTCTACATCGTCGCGCTGTCGATCGTCACGATCATCGCGACGCTGATGGCGCCGGAGACGGCGCGGGATTTGCTACAATCCTGAACGTCGGGACAAGCAAGCGGGATTTGCGGCGTTCGGAAACACCAGGAAGGTGATGGTCGTCGGCGCGAGCCGAACTGCTCCCGGCGGTGTTGCGCGGGCCTCTAGCCGCGGCAGCTGGCCAGCTGTGGTCAGCGCGAGTCTCTTGCCGTTCAACTGCACAATCGTGCCCTGCAACCGCGCCGCGTGCAGTGTGTACCGTTCGGCGGAGTCCGATAACGTCAGCGCGTGTGACGTGCGGCGCGACGCGTTGATTGCGAGCAGCGACACCGCACCTGTCGTGGCCGGGTGGCAATGCGCATAGAGATGGAGATCGCGCGGGGCAGGTTTGCCTGCGTCGAGCACGATCGTTCCCATCAGCCGGCGCCAGAGCAGCGCGGCCCAATAGCTCGGCTGCGGCCGGAATGTTGCTTCGTCGAGCAGGCCGTAATCGCTGGCGGCCAGCGTGTTGTGCATCACCACCTCGACGCCGGCCCTCGCCAGGCGTCCGAGCTGGTCGAGATAGCGGAACGTGTCGAGAAAGGTCCGGTCCCATCGGTTGCCGCCGCAGGCCGCATCAGCGGTCTCGGTCAGCCAGATCGGCCTGCTCGGCTCGAATGCGTCGCGCAGGGCCTGATAGGTCCTGAGTGTCGTATCCGTGCGGGCCAGCCATTGTTCCGAGAGGGCCTGCGCCGGATCATCGTGCCCGCCGCAGCGCGGCGAGATCGTGTTGTAATGGTGATAGGAGAAGCGATCGACGCCAAGCCCGGATGCGGCAAGCAGGTCGCGTGTGGTGATGCCCGCACCGAATGGCGAAGGTGCGTCGCCAACCGAGCCCGGGCCGAGGATCAGCGTCTCAGGTGCGGCGCGCCGCACCCAATCGCGGAAGACCTTGAAGTCACGGCCATAGGCGGTCGCATCGTATCCCGTCGGTGCGCCGCCCGTCACTGCAAGCGTCGGCTCGTTCATGAATTCGGCGGCGGCGATACGGCCACCCAGCGCGCGCGTGGTGTCGACCAGCTGCTGCGCCTGATCCGGCTTCCATAGGCCGTTGGCATCACGGCTGCCGGAACTGATCGCAAAGGAGGTGACGATCTCCGCATCGACCGCACGCGCGAACTCGACGACGCCGCTCCACTGCGCCCGGCTGAGCACCGAATTGAATCCCGGCGGCGGCTTTCCCGGCGCCTCGGCAAAGAACGTTGCATTGGCCCAGGTGCCGCTCACGCGCAGATAGGCTGGCGACAACGCCGCGGCGAGTAGGCGCAGTCGCGCATTGGCGAGATCGATCGGCGGTCGCGCGCTGTAACGATCCCGCTCATCGAAGGCACGTCCCGTTGGCGGATAGGGCTTCCAGAACCGCCCGCCGGTCACCTCCACCATCTCGATGTTGTAGGATTGAAAGCGCGCGTCGATCGTTCCGAGCGCTTTCAGATCGGTGGGTGCGATGAAGATATCGCCAGCGTGCGCCGCGCACATCGTTGCGGTCACGAGCAGCGCGATCGTCGTCATGCGCCGGCCCCGATGCATGCGAGGCAATCCTGGCCTTTATCCAGATCAACAATTTATCTGTATTTTTACCTCATATCGACGCCTACCGGAGCACTCGCCGCCGGTAGCGCCTCAGGAGCCGACCGCCGGCGGCAAGGGGGCGGTCCCGGCACCAACAACCAGGGGCACAAAAAAATCTTCGGCAGCCCCCTTGAAATCGACATTCGTTTTTCTAAGTCGTTTTTCGCCGCGAGAGCGGTGTGCCGGATGCCAGAATCGGGTCCGGCACGGGCGCCGGGCTGGTCTTTTCGGACCCGTCTGAATCCCCGCCTTGCGCTCCTTCGTATCCATCTTGCTCTTTGGAGGACTTGGTTATGAGGACCAGTTTCGACTTCGCGCCCCTGTGGCGCTCCACCATCGGCTTCGATCACCTGGCCGACCTCGTCGACAGCACGCTGCGCCAGGCGACCGAGGACAACTATCCCCCCTACAACATCGAGCGCTCCGGCGAAGACCACTACCGGATCAGCCTTGCCGTGGCGGGTTTCGGCGCGAGCGATATCGCCGTGACCGCCGAGCAGAACGCGCTCACCATCGAGGGCAAGAAGCCCGAGACCGCTCCGCGCGAATACCTGTACCAGGGCATCGCTGCGCGTCCGTTCCGGCGCGTGTTCAACCTCGCCGACTACGTCCAGGTGAAGCAGGCCTCGTTCGAGGACGGGCTCCTGATCATCGACCTCGTCCGCGAGGTTCCGGAAGCCATGAAGCCGCGCCGGATTCCGATTGCGGGCGGCGCTCCTGCGGCATCTCAGATCGAGCAGAAGAAAGCAGCCTGAGCGCTCGATCGATCAAACGGCGGAACGCGGCGCGCGGATGCGCGGGCCGCGCTCCCGATGCATGAAGGAGAGAACCATGGCTTTTCGTGATCTCATTCCCTGGTCGAGAAACCAGGAGCTTGCGCCGGTGCGCGATACTTTCGATCCCTTCCTGACGCTTCATCGCGAGATGAACCGTCTGTTCGACGACGTCTTCCGTGGCTTCGGCGGGACCGGCCTGTCGCCGCTGATGGAAGGTCGTTTCGGCTGGCCGAAGGTCGAGCTCAGCGAGACCGACAAGACGCTGACGGTCTCGGCCGAGCTTCCCGGCCTGACGGAGAAGGACATCGAGGTCGAGATCGCCAATGGCGTTCTGACCGTCCGCGGCGAGAAGAAGGCGGAACGCAACGGCGAAGGCAGGTACTTCACCGAGCGCTATTACGGCGCCTTCGAACGGCGAATCCCGCTGGAGGGCGTCGAGGAGGACAAGGCCGAGGCGTCGTTCAGCAACGGCGTCCTGACCGTGTCGCTGCCGAAATCCGAAAAGACGCGCGAAGGCGTCAAGCGCATCGCGATCAATACGCATTAGTGTCAATCGGGGCGGCGGCGATTGGCGCCGCCGTCCCGTAGTCGTCAACAACCCCGTCCCTTTGGAAAGGAGTTTGAGGGAGGCACCGCCAATGACCAACGTGAATACCAATGTCGGCACTCTCAATCCGCTGTTTCATCCCGCGGCCCATTACAACTCGCCTGCCGAAGTCCTGAATGCCGAGGAGCTCTCGACGCCGGAGAAGCGCATCATCCTGTCGTCCTGGGCATCCGACATGTACGCGGTCGAATCCTGTCCGGCCTTGCGCGAGATCCCCAGCATGAGCCACACGGTCCGGCTCGTCGACATTCTGACCGCCCTGCGCAAGCTCGACGGTGACAATGACAATGACGACCCACCGCGCGGCGGCGGCGTGCCGATGCGGCTGCGGCGGCCATGGGCCGCCGCTGAAGGGCGGGCCGCATGATGTTCACCCCACCATTCTCGGACTGGTGCTGCTCGGCCAATCCTCGGCAGCCTGGGCCGTTCCTTATCTAGCATTGCAGGGGTGGATCGTCGCGCCACGCGACGGAGGCTGAAGCCACCAGGGTCTCGAATATCCACACAACACAAGCGGCAGGTGACGATGATGAATGCTGTGCGTCTGCTTTTCCTGGCCTTGCTGGTGCTGACGCACAGTATCGCAGCCTGCCGGCCGGCCAGATTCCGGATCTGAAGACCGGCGGCTCGGTACCGACCCTGGCGCCGCTGGTGCGTCAGGTGATGCCCGCCGTGGTCAACATTTCCGTTCACGGCCGCGTGCGCGAGGACAACCCGCTCTATCGCGATCCGCTCTTCCGCGAATTCTTCGACGTTCCCCGGCAAATCGAGAGGGAGGTCAATGCGACCGGCTCCGGGGTCATCGTCGATGCCCAGCGCGGCTATGTGCTGACCAACAATCACGTGGTCGAAGGCACCTCCGCGGTTCAGATCACGACCAAGGACGGCCGGCAGTTTTCCGCCATCATCGGCCGTGATCCGCCGACGGATGTCGCGGTGCTCCAGGTCCAGAATCCGGCCGGGCTCAAAGCGCTTCCCTTCGGAAATAGCGACGGGCTCGAGGTCGGTGATTTCGTCCTTGCGATCGGCAATCCCTTCGGCCTCGGCCAAACCGTGACATCAGGGCTCGTCAGCGCGCTGGGACGGACCGGCCTCGGCAAGCAGGGCTATGAGGATTTCATCCAAACCGATGCGGCGATCAATCCCGGCAATTCCGGTGGAGCGCTGGTCAGCCTGCGCGGCGAGCTCGTCGGCATCAACTCGGCGATCATCTCGCCCGCGGGCGGCAATGTCGGCATCGGCTTTGCCATTCCGGTCAACATGGCGCGCAAGGTGATGGTGCAGATCATTGCCAACGGTCGCGTCGAGCGCGGCCGCATCGGCATTTCGCTGAAGGATCTGCATCCGTCAGTCAACAAGGGATTGAGTCAAGGCGCCGTCATCGCCGAGATCGCGGCGGATTCGCCCGCCGAGAAGGCCGGCTTGCGCAAGGGCGATATCGTGACCGGAGCCGACGACCGCCCGATCCGCACCGCCGCCCAGCTCCGCAACACGATCGGCCTTACGCGGGTCGGCGAGGATGTGAGGCTTACTCTGCTGCGAAATGGTGCGCCGCTCACCGCCACCGTGCGGGTGGCGCCAGCGCTCGAACCCTCCAGTGCGCTCGCAGGCCCCAATCGTCTCGTTCGCTGAACCGAAAGCAGGGGGGCGGTTCGTCCCCTGCGACGGTCGCGGGCCGTATGATCTCCGGCTCAGGCCGCGCGGTGATCCAGCCCCCCTTGCAGGTCCTGGATCAGCCGCCGCTCGCGCTCGATGCGTTGGCGATAGAGCTCGCGCTCATGCTCGTTCTTCGCGCTTGCAAGAAGCAGTTCGTAATGGCCGATCACCTTCTCGCTGCCTCGAATGAGCAAGTCTCGCTGATTGTTCATTGCGCCACCCCCGTCGCATTGGCCGGCGCTCCCGGTGCGCGGAAGCTGACAGGAAAGGTCGCTGCGGTCAGGCCATCGAGCGCCGATTGCTCTTCTGCGAGGCGTCTCTCGATGAAATGGCGCTCCAGCTGCGACAGCCTGGTCTGCAGCAGGCGCCGGTAGCGGTGGATGTTGTTGCGGTGCGCACGAATGCGGGCCAGATTCTCATCGAGCATCGTCGTCTCTCCAGACGGTCGCGTTAAGTCCTTTGAATTTTCCGAGGGTGAGAAAGTCTCTTCTCGGCGAAAAAAATTATGCAGCGGAAGAGCGGTGTCAAGATGTTCGAAGCCCGTGCCGTGCCCGTCCTTGTTGCTGGCACGCTGAAGATCGACTATCAGCCAGATCGGAGCGCTTGACGCTGCCCAAGGACAAGGAAGGGAGCACCTGACATGAGAAGGATCTCACCGACGCGACGGGACCTGATTGCAACCGCGGCGGCGGCCACCGCAGTGTCCCTGGTCGAGGTCGCGCCGGCCGCAGCGCAGGCCGGACCGAAGCCGATCTTCCCGGTGCCGATGGTCACGATCCCGATCGTCGGCGAGACCCAGGTGTTTCAGGTCCGCCGCATCTACTGCATCGGGCGCAACTATGCGGCACATGCGATCGAGCGCGGCTCGGATCCGAACCGCGAGCCGCCGTTCTTTTTCCAGAAGCCGACAGACGCGATCCAGAACGTTGCGATCGGCGAGGTCGCCGATCATTCCTATCCGTCGCTGACCAAGAATTATCATCACGAGGTCGAGCTGGTCGCCGCGCTGAAGTCCGGCGGCACCAATATCCCGGTCGATAAGGCGCTCGACCACGTCTATGGCTACGCCCTCGGCCTCGACATGACCCGGCGCGATCTCCAGAACGGCATGGCCGCCGAGAAGAAGCCCTGGGAAATCGGCAAGAGTTTTGACCACGCCGCGGTGCTCGGCCCGATTCACCCGGCGAGCAAGACCGGTCATTTCGAGAAGGGCGCGATCTCGCTGGCCGTCAACGGGACCGTGCGGCAGAACTCGGATCTCAGCAAGATGATCTGGAGCGTGGCCGAGCAGATCGCCAAGCTGTCGGAAGCGTTCGAGCTGAAAGCCGGCGACATCATCTATTCCGGCACGCCGGAGAATGTCGGCCCCGTGGCGAAGGGCGACGTGCTGCTCTGCAAGCTCGAGGGCCTGCCCGACATGTCGATCAAGATCGTGTAGCGGCCGCTGCCGCTGCCGCAACCGCCAGTGGCAGCGGAGCCCTGCCATGGCCGGGTTCCGCGGTCGATTGCCTTTTGTTGGCCGGCAAGTGAACCTCGTGCGGCCATATTTGAGAACGAGTGAATTCCCGTGAGGGAGGCGCTCCGATGAACAAAGCTCTGATCACTGCTGTCGCAATGCTGGCCTGCGTGCCTGCGAGCGCGGTTGCGCAGGAGCGCGCAGGCGATGCGGCGCTCGGCGCGGTCTCGGGCGCGGTCGTGCTGGGCCCGGTCGGTGCGGTCGCCGGAGCCTTGATCGGCTACACGGCCGGACCTTCGATCGCCCGCTCCTGGGGCATGAGAGGTTCGCAGTCGGCAAGACACCGGCAGCCGCCGCGCCGCGCGGCCGCGACCGGCGGCCCGTCGCGCACGCGCGAGGCGATGGCAGCAAACGGCCAGATGCGAGCTGCCGGCAATCCGGCCCCGCCGGTTCAAGCCGCGCCCGCCGTGCCGGCGCAATCCCCGGCACCGCCCGTTCAGGGATTTGACTGAGGTCGGAAGCTTCAAGCTGGGGCCTACCTGACGCGCTTTGCGTCCTGCTCTAGGCCTGGCCGAGAATCTTCTTCGCAGCACGAAGGTGCGGCTTGTCGATCATCTGGCCGTCGAGCCGCAGCGTGCCGGAATTGGGATTGCTCGCGAACGCCGCGATCACCTTCTCCGCCCATATGCGCTCGGCATCGGTCGGCTCGAAGGCCGCGTTGACGATGTCGACATGCTTGGGATGGATCAGCGCCTTGGCCGAAAAACCGTCGCGCCGCGCCGCACGCGTTTCGGCTTCCAGGCCCGCGAGATTGTCGATGTCGGTATAGACGGTATCGATCGGCGCGACCTCGGCGGCCGCCGCGGCCATGAGGCAGAGATCGCGCGCGAGGCGATAGGGGCTGTGGAACACGCCGCCAGAGGCCTTTTCTGTGGCGCCGAGCGAGGCCGAAAGATCCTCAGCGCCCCACATCAGCCCGGCGAGGCGAGGGGAGCAGCCCTTGTAGCTGCCGAGCCCGAAGATCGAACTGGCCGTTTCGGTCGCCACGCAGACGATGCGGGTCGCGCCGACCGTGATGCCGGCCGCCGCCTCGAGCGCTTCGAGCCAGGTCGCGACCTGCCGCACGTCGTCGCCGCCTTGCGATTTCGGCAGCACGATGCCGTCGGGCCTGCCCGGCATCACGGCGGCAAGATCAGCCAGCGTCATGCCGGTATCCAGAGCATTGACGCGGACGTAGAGCTGATGCGGGCCGCTGCGTCCCTTCAGCATCGACAGCGTCAGCGTGCGCGCTTCCGCCTTCTTCTCGGTGACGACGGAGTCCTCGAGATCGATGATCAGCGCGTCGGCCCTGCCTTCGCTCGCCTTCTCGAATTTGCGCGGGGAATCGCCCGGCACGAACAGCATCGAACGCATCAGACCGGCCTCTTGTGCATCATCGCCATGCGGCGGCATTTGCCGACGATCTCGTTGTTCTGGTTCAGGGCGTGGTGCTCGAACTCGACGATGCCGGCCTTGGGCCGCGATTTGGATTCCCGCACCGAGAGCACCTTTGTCGTCGCCCGCAAGGTGTCGCCATGGAAGACCGGTTTCGGAAACGTGACGTCGGTCATGCCGAGATTGGCGACGGTGGTCCCCAGGGTCGTATCATAGACCGTCATGCCGATCATGATGCCGAGGGTGTAAAGGCTGTTGAAAATGCGCTGGCCGAACTCGGTCTTTTCGGCGAAATGCGCGTCGATGTGCAGCGGCTGGGGATTGAGCGTCAGCAGGCTGAACATGGTGTTGTCCATCTCCGTGACGGTCCGGGTCAGCGGATGCCTGAACTCCTGGCCCACGGAAAAGTCCTCGAAATAAAGTCCGGCCATCGCGGTTTCCTCCCTGCGAAATAACGGCGCGCTCGCACCGTCGCGCCGCATGACCCCATGCATGGTAGACACACTTCGCGGACAAATTCACGTATCTGTGCGCAGTTTTTCGAGCTAAGAACGCGGGCGAGGGCACGTCCAGACGCAGCAAGCGGCGACGGCCTTTGCGTGGGGAACGCGAAGGAAAGGGATGGCGCGGTCGCGGCTCCCAAGGAGGAGATCAGGCACATGGATTTCGCGCTCACCGATCAGCAGGAAGCCATTCGCGACGCCATCGCCAAGATCTGCGAGGGCTTTCCGGATGCCTATTGGCTGAAGAAGGATCACGACGGCGGCTTCCCGCACGACTTCCACAAGGCCTTAGCAGACGCCGGCTGGCTCGGCATCTGCGTGCCGGAGGAATATGGCGGCTCCGGGCTAGGGATCACGGAAGCCGCGATCATGATGCGCACCATAGCCGAATCCGGCGCCGGCATGTCCGGTGCCTCCGCCGTGCACATCAACGTGTTCGGGCTCAATCCCGTTGTGGTGTTCGGCACGGAAGAACAGCGCAAGCGCATGCTGCCGCCGATGGTCGACGGCCGCGAGAAGGCGTGCTTTGCGGTGACCGAGCCCAACACCGGCCTCAACACCACGCAGCTCAAGACGCGTGCGGTGGCCAAGAACGACCGTTACATCGTCAACGGCCAGAAGGTGTGGATCTCGACCGCGCAGGTCGCGCACAAGATCCTGCTGCTGGCGCGCACCACGCCTCTGGAAGAGGTGCGTTCGCCGACCCACGGTCTCAGCCTGTTCTACACCGATTTCGACCGCAACAGGATCAAGGTCCACGAGATCGAGAAGATGGGTCGCAAGATCGTCGATTCCAACGAGCTGTTCTTCGAGGATTTCGAGATCCCGATGGAGGATCGCATCGGCGAAGAGGGCAAGGGCTTCCAGTACATCCTCGAAGGCATGAACCCCGAGCGTATCCTGATCGCGGCGGAAGCCGTTGGCCTCGGCAAGCTGGCGCTGTCGCGCGCGACCGAATACGCCAAGACGCGCGTCGTGTTCAACCGCCCGATCGGCAAGAACCAGGGCATCCAGCATCCGCTCGCGGTGAACTGGGTTGAGCTCGAGGCGGCCTGGCTGATGGTGATGTCGGCGGCCTGGCAGTACGACAAGGGCATGCCCTGCGGCGCCGCGGCCAATGCCGCAAAATATCTCGCGGGCGAAGCCGGCTTCTCGGCGTGCGAGCAGGCGGTGATGACCCATGGCGGCTTCGGCTATGCCAAGGAATTCCATGTCGAGCGCTATTTGCGTGAGGTGCTGATCCCGCGCATCGCGCCGGTCAGCCCGCAGCTCGCGCTCAGCTTCATCGCGGAAAAGGTGCTGGGGCTCGCGAAGTCGTACTGAAAGAGTCTTGTGGCGCAGATCACATAGGCCGCCTATTCGGCGGCGATCCGTTCCATCGCCATGGCACGAAGCCTGGCGCGCTGGATCTTGACGCCGTTGGCACTGTCGGTGACAGGGAAGGCGTCCACGACATAGATCCGCGCCGGCACCTTGTAGCCGGCAAGCCGCTCGCGCAGGCGCGCGATCAGCGTCTCCTGCATTGGCGGCTCCTTCGTCGGGGTCACGAAGGCGACGCAGCGTGCCTGGCCCTTGATGTCGACCGCGACGACCTGGGCGTCGGCCACGCCGGCGCAGGATTTGAGCTCGTCCTCGATCTCGCCGGGCGCAACCAGGAAGCCGCCGAGCCGCATCGCATCGCCGGCGCGGGTCTCGTAGACGAAGGAGCCGTCGCCGCGCAGCCGGCCGATGTCGCCGGTGCGGAAGAACCCGTCGGCGGCAATCGCATCGCGCGTCGCGTCCGGATTGTTGAAATAGCCGAGGAAGCGCGAGGGTGCGCTGATCTCGATCTCGCCGGAGACGCCTTGGGGCGCGAGCTCGCCGGTCTCGGTGTCCCGGACGCGCACTTTTGCATCAGGCGACATCGGCCAGCCGCCGCCCTCGATGCGATCGGCGAAGGCATCACCGGCGCGGCCGATCGAGAACAGGGCCTGCACCTCGCTCGAGCCGTAGAGGCCGAACAGCTTCATGCCGCGCGCCTCCGCCTCCGCTGCCAGCTCGCGCCAGCCGGGCTGGAATGCGGCGAAGCCGCAGATTTCGAGATGCGGAAACGGCCGTGGCGCATCGGTGAGCGCAAGGATGCGGCGGAACATCTCGTCCGAGCCGAAGGAATGCGTGATCCTGCACGCGCTGAGAATCTTCAGGGCCGGCGCGGCTTCGAAGGCGTCGAGCACATGGATGGTCGCGCCGGCCGCGATGAAGCCGAGCAGGCTGGTCATGCCAAACGTGCCGCAGAACGGCAGCATGGCCAGCAGCGAATGACGCCGGTGATCGAGTTGGAGCGCGTGGGCGACCGAGGCGGCGTGCGTGGCCAGCGTCCGCTGCGAATGCGCGACCAGCTTCGGCCCCTTTGTGGTGCCTGACGTCGTATAGAGCAGCACGGGCAGGTCGACGTCATCTTGAATCGGCGGAGCCGGTGGATAGGGCTTCTCAAACGCATCGAACCGCAGGCAGGCCCAGTGCGCCGGGATCGCATCCGCGCCGACCACGGCAAGCTGTTGCAGTGCGGGCACCTCGGCCTTGGCGACGTCGGCGAGGATGGCGGCAAAATCGATCGAGCGAAATGCGGCCTCGACCACCATGAGCTTGGCACCGGACAGTTTGAGCAGATGCGCAACTTCCGCGCTGCGGTAGCGCGTATTGACGGCGGCGACGACCGCACCGAGCCGTGCGGCGGCGAACAGCAGTGCGAGCCATTCGACCCGGTTGACCAGCCAGACCGCGACGACGTCGCCCTTGCCGATGCCTTGGGCCGCAAGCCAGGCGGCAGTCTGCTCGACCTTTGCCAGGAATTCCGCGCGCGAGACCGGAACGCCGTCAAACACGAGAGCAGGATCGGCGGCGGTCTCGATCCGGATCAGCGATTGCAGCGAAAATGCGTTGGCGCTCATGCCACCTGGAGTAACGCGCTCGCGCAAACCTGTCTACTTGGTGCCGAACATCCGGTCGCCGGCATCGCCGAGGCCCGGCACGATGTAGCCGTGATCGTTGAGCCGCTCGTCGATCGCGGCGGTCCAGATCGGCACGTCGGGATGCTCGCTCTGGAACTGGGCGATGCCCTCGGGCGCGGCCAGAAGGCAGACGAAGCGGATGTCGCGGGCGCCGCGCGCCTTGAGCAGGGAGGCGCCGGCGCAAGCCGAGTTGCCGGTCGCCAGCATCGGGTCCATCAGGATCACGGTGCGGTCGGACAGGTCCTGCGGCGCCTTGAAGTAATATTCCACGGCCTGCAACGTCTCGGGGTCGCGGTAGAGCCCGATATGGGCGATGCGCGCCGAGGGCATCAGCGCCAGCATGCCGTCGAGGAAGCCGACGCCGGCGCGCAGGATCGGCGCCAGCGTGAGCTTCTTGCCGGCGATCTTCGGCGCCTGCATTGGCGCGATCGGCGTCTCGATCTCGACCAGCTCCAGCGGCAGGTCGCGCGTTACCTCGTAGCAGAGCAGCATCCCGATCTCGTTCAGGATCTCGCGAAAGCTCTTGGTCGAGCGATCCTTCTCCCGCATCAGGGAGAGCTTGTGCTGGACCAGGGGGTGGACGACGACGTTGACGTTGCTGGTGCTCATGAAACCGCTCTACACGGTTCCGTGAAACTGCGCCAGATCAGGCAGGCCTTTTCCGCGGGATAGGTGGCCTTAGCCCGTCAACGCGACCGCGGTGCGGGTCCGGTTGCTCGCTTCAAAGGCAGCCATGGTCAGTTCGCGGTCGATCGCTGCGCGCATGGCGTCCATGGCTCTCTGGCGCAGGCCTCTTCGCAGTGGCATGCGACAGCTTGTGGATGGCGCGCAGGCCGGCGATGGTCTCCTCGAGCGTGGCGTCGACCATCTCCGGCGCAACCACGCGATCGAGAAGGCCCGCGGTCGAAGGAGCTCTGGGACGAATTGACCGACGCGCAATACTTGCGCGTCTATGTCCGCCAGCTCCGCCAGAAGATCGAAGCCGATCCCGAACGGCCGCAATATGTGCTGACGGAAACCGGGATCGGGTACAGGTTAAAAGCGGGGGATTGATTCCGTCGTTTGTGGCGGGATGCTGTCCCCACATCGTCATTGCGAGCGCAGCGAAGCAATCCAGAATCCCTCCGCGGAGACACTCTGGATTGCTTCGTCGCAAGGGCTCCTCGCAATGACTGAGTAAATCAGCCTGCCTTCCTGTGTCTCGCCCCTGACCGGTGCGCCTTCTTGGCGGCTCCGCGGTGCCGTCCCGTCGCACGCCGCGCATGTGACTTTGCCGCCGTCTTCTTGCCGCCGCGTCCTTTCAGGCTCTGCTTCAGCGCGTCCATCAGGCTGACGACATTGCTCGGTCGCTCCTCGGGCTCCGGCAGCTCGATCTTCTTGCCGCTGGCCTTGCGCTTCACCAGCGCCTTCAGCGCGTCCTCGTATTCGTCCTTGAACTTGCTGGGATCGAAATGTGCCGTCTTGGTGTGCAGGATGTGGCCGGCGAGCTCGACCATGTCCTTGGTGATCTTCGGGCTCTTGATGTCGTCGAAGAACTGGTCCTCGTCGCGCAACTCGTAAGGGAAGCGCAGCGTGGTGCCGAGCAGGCCCTTGCCGAGTGGCTCGATCGCCATGACATGCTCGCGGTTGGTGAGAACGATCTTGGCCAGCGCCACGCGCTCCTCGTCCTTCATCGCGTCGCGGATCACGGCAAAGGCATCGATGGCGGCCTTGCCGTCGGGCGCGATGTAATAGGGATGGTTGAGGTAGCGCTGGTCGATCTCCTCGCGCGGCACGAAGCTCTCGATGTCGATGGTATGGTTGCTCTCGATCTGGACCGCCTCGAGCTCCTCCGGTTCGATCTCGACATATTTGCCCTTGCGCAGCTCGTAGCCGCGGCCTTTCTGGTCGCTCTCGACGACGTCACCGGTCTCGGAATCGATCATCTGCTGCTTGAGCCGGTTCCCGGTCTCGCGGTTGATCAGGTGAAATCGCGTCTTCTCGGCCGCAGTGGTCGCCGGATAAAGCACGACCGGGCAGCTGACCAGCGACAGCTTCAACGTTCCCTTCCAATAGGCGCGCGGGGCCATTCCATTCTCCAGCGTTTTCAAGGCGTTTTGGAACCCCAACCGTTCCATAGGGTTTTGGTTCCGGGCGGGACTTTTGCCGTGATAGGCTTGAATGCCGAAAGAGAAGCGGGACCGGTCGTGCTGCAAAAACTCTCCACTTACCGACAGAAGCGGGACTTCGAGAAGACGCCCGAGCCATCGGGCAAGGCCGCGGTAGCGCCCTCGAAACAGCGGCGCTTCGTGATCCAGAAGCACGACGCGACTCGGCTGCATTACGATCTCAGGCTCGAACTCGACGGCGTGTTCAAGTCCTGGGCGGTGACGAAGGGGCCCTCGCTCGATCCGCACGACAAGCGGCTGGCGGTCGAGGTCGAGGATCATCCGCTCGACTATGGTGATTTCGAAGGCACGATTCCCGAAGGCCAATATGGCGGCGGCACCGTGATGCTGTGGGACCGCGGCACTTGGGAATCGGATGATCCCGAAGCCGGCTTCAAGAAGGGCGACCTGAAGTTCACCCTGCACGGTGACAAGCTGCATGGCAGCTGGGTCCTGGTGCGCATGCGCAACCGCGGCGGCGAGAAGCGTACCAACTGGCTGCTGATCAAGCATCGTGACGAATATGTCCGCGAAGGCGCGGACAACGACATTCTCGAGCAGGACAAGTCCGTCGCCTCCGGCCGCGCGATGGAGCAGATCGCCGAAGGCAAGGGCCGCGCGCCAAAGCCGTTCATGCTGGCCAAAGGCCCCAAGGGCAAGGCCGATGCAGTCTGGCAGTCCAACCGTGCCGAGGAGAGCAAAGGGCGCACGGTGAAGCCGGCGCCGCGCACCGCGTTGAAAGCCGGCCGGACGGCGAAGAAGAGCGCCACGACCGCGACGAACGTCAAGAAGGTCGCGGAGATGCCGGATTTCGTTGCGCCGCAGCTCTGTACGCTGGTCGAGCGGCCGCCGGCCGACGAGGGCTGGTGCCATGAGATCAAGTTCGACGGTTACCGGGTGCAGCTCCGGGTCGAGAACGGCGAGGCGACGCTGAAGACGCGCAAGGGTCTCGACTGGACTGGCAAGTTCGCCGCCATTGCCGAGGAAGCGGCAGCGCTGCCGGACGTGATGATCGACGGCGAGATCGTCGCGCTCGACCATAATGGCGCGCCGAACTTCTCCTCGCTGCAAGCTGCGCTGTCCGATGGCAAGACGGACGAGCTGATCTTCTTTGCCTTCGACCTGCTCTTCGCGGAAAATCAGGATTACCGCCGTCTGCCGCTCGGCGAGCGCAAGGCGCAGCTGAAGGAGCTGCTGGAATCGCGCAAGCGGAAATCGAGCCAGATCCGCTATGTCGAGCATTTCGAGAGCGGCGGCGATGCCGTGCTGCAATCGGCCTGCAAGCTCGAGCTCGAAGGCGTGGTGTCGAAGAAGCTGAACGCGCCGTATCGTTCCGCCCGCACCGAGAGCTGGGTCAAGTCGAAATGTCGCGCCGGCCACGAGGTGGTGATCGGCGGGTACAAGACCACCAACGGCAAATTCCGTTCCTTGATGGCCGGCGTGCAGCGCGGCGATCATCTCGTCTTTGTCGGCATGGTCGGCACCGGCTTTGGCGCGGACAAGGTCAAGCGCATCATGCCCGCACTGAAGGCGGTGGAGGCCAAGGAAAGCCCCTTCGGCGGCAAGAACGCGCCGAAGAAGACGCGGGACGTGCATTGGCTGAAGCCGGAGCTCGTCGCCGAGATCGAGTTCGCCGGCTTCACCGCCGACGGCAATATCCGCCAGGCGGCGTTCAAGGGATTGCGACAGGACAAGCCGGCCGAGGAGGTCGAGGCCGAGACGCCGGTCGATACCGAGCTCGCCAAGCCCTTGGCCAAGAAGGCGACGCGCACGAAGGCGGGCCGGCAACCGAGGCAGGCCGCTCAAAATGCCGAGGTCATGGGTGTCGTCATCTCCAAGCCGGACAAGGAGCTCTGGCCCGATGACGGCAATGGCGAGCCCGTCACCAAATTGGACCTTGCCCGCTATCTCGAAGCCGTCGGCGAATGGATGATCGCGCACCTCAAGGGCCGGCCATGTTCTCTGATCCGCGCCCCTGACGGCATCAAGGGCGAATGCTTCTTCCAGCGCCACGCCATGCAGGGGCAGTCGAACCTTCTGGAGCTCGCGCGGGTCTCCGGCGACCGCAAGCCCTATCTTCAGATCGATCGGCTCGAGGGGCTCGCCGCCGTGGCGCAGATCGGCGGCGTCGAGCTGCATCCCTGGAACTGCGCGCCCTATGCCTATGACACGCCGGGGCGGCTGGTGTTCGATCTCGATCCGGCGCCGGACGTGGACTTCGCCGACGTCGTCGAGGCGGCCAAGGAGATGCGGCAGCGGCTGAGCGATGTCGGCATGGACAGCTTTTGCAAGACCACGGGCGGCAAGGGCCTCCACGTGGTGGTGCCGCTGCTCCACGGCGCGCGCGACAAGGTGAGCTGGAAGGAGGCCAAGGCGTTTGCGCAAGGCGTCTGCCAATGGATGGCCGACGGTAATCCCGAACGCTATCTGCTCAACATGTCGAAGAAGCTGCGCAGGGGAAAGATCTTCCTCGATTATCTCCGCAACGACCGCATGTCGACGGCAGTTGCCCCATTGTCGCCGCGGGCGCGCGCCGGTGCCACGGTGTCGATGCCGCTGACCTGGGCGCAGGTGAAGAGCGACCTCGATCCGAAGCGCTACACGCTACGCACCGTGCCGGGCCTGTTGCCGAGATCGAAAGCATGGGAGGGTTATGACGATGCCGCCGCATCGATCAAAGCGGCGGTCAAAAAGCTGACGGGGAAAATGAAGTAGGGTGGGTTGGCACGCGGCCGCGCAAAGCGCGGTCCGCTGGCGTAACCCACCTCTTTCGCTTCTGCGGAGAGACAAGTGGTGGGTTACGCCTTACGGCTAACCCCTACGGGAGTTCATGCTTTCGACTAGATCCGTCCCATTAGGAGCAGGATCAACAGAATGATGATGACAAGCCCGAGGCCGCCGCCGCCATAATAGCCGGTGCCATAGAACGGACCGCCGCCGATGCCGCTGAAGCCGCCGAGCAGGGCGATGACCAGAATGATCAGAATGATCGTGCCGATTGACATGCGAATCTCCTCAGCCCTTTGTTGAAAGGGTCGTTTGCACCTGTCCCGTCGTGTGAGGGCAACTTGCCGCAGGTTTGATAGTTCCGGCTACGAAAGGGCGGTCACAGGATCAACTCGCATGGAACCTTTGCCCGTCTCGCCGGCATGATTATGTGAGGAACAGTCACCACGGGGCATGGCCATGTCAGCGCCGCTTGTCGTCTCAATTCCGCATCGTCTCGGCCGCGAGGAAGCGGTGCGTCGGCTCAAGGCAGGGCTTGCCCGCGCCGCAGCAAGCATTCCAGTGATGCAGGTCGAGGAGGAGCGCTGGAGCGGCGATAGCATGAACTTCCGCATCCGTGCGCTCGGGCAGGTGGCGACCGGTCAGGTCGACGTCGCCGACGATCAAGTCCGCGTCGAGGTGGTGCTGCCCTGGTTGTTGCAGCGCTTTGCCGAGATGGCGCAGGCGACGATCAGGAAGCGCGGCCAATTGCTGTTGACCAAAGACGGGGGAAAGTAACTTCAGGCGTGCACGCGCTGCCGCGAGGGCCTGATGGCGTTCGCCGTTCGGGCCGCGATGGCTGAGGCGGGAAAGTCGCGGAAAGCCTGTGCGAGCGGCAAGTCGTTCCCCGCAAGGCCGGGCACAGTATAGCCCGTGATGTCGATCGTTGCGTCAAAACCCTCCAGCACGGGCCATTCCCGGCCCGCCTGGGTGAACGGCGCGAACTGACGCCCGACCACGACAATCGCGGCTGCGCGGCTGTGGCGGCGGGCAAAGGCGATGACCTGGTCGGCATGAGCGCCCCGAACCTCCAGCGGCTGGTAGTCGCCTTGCGCGAAGATGTCGGCAAGCTCGTTGCGCAGCTTGAGGAGATGGCGCGTCCAGGCCAGCTTGAGCCGGCCGTCCGGCCAGGCCTTGATCAGGCCGCTCCAGTCCGGCGCCTCCAATGACGTCAGCGCCGCGTGCCGTGCGGCAAAGTCGACGGGGCGGCGGTTGTCGGGATCGACCAGCGACAGGTCCCAGAATTCGGTGCCTTGATAGAAGTCCGGCACGCCCGGCAGCGTCGCCCTGAGCGTGAGCTGGCTCAGCGAGTTCAACGTGCCGAGCAATGCCACGCGGCGAGCCAGCGTTTGCAACGTCTCCAGGAATTCGGCGGATTGAGCGGGGTCGAGGATCTTCTCGATGAAGTCTCGGATGCCGTTCTCATATGCTTCATGCGGATTGAGCCAGCTCGTCTCCTCCTTGCCCTCGCGCGCGGCCTTGAGCGCATAGGCCTGGATGCGCTCGACGAAGCCGCCATCGGCCGGCCCTTGAAGCGGCCAGGCGCCGAGCAGGGTCTGATAGAGCATGTATTCGAACGTCGCTGACGGTGCGCGGAAATTGCCGTGCAGCGTGAGATGCGGCGCGTTCAACACCTTCCAGCGCGCCACCGCGCTGGTCCATTCGCCGGGAATCTCGCTGAGCGCGACGATGCGCATGCGGGCATCCTCGCCGCGCTTGGTGTCGTGGGTGGCCGTCGCGGTCATGCCGCGCGGCCACTCCCTGGCGCGCGCCTGCATGGCCTGGTGGAAGGCGGGAATGCTGAGGCCGGTGCTCGCGGGATCGCCACCGACCTCGTTCAGCGCAAGCAGCCGGTGGAATTGATAGAACGCCGTGTCCTCCAGCGACTTCGCCATCATCGGCCCGGTGAATTGCTGCACTTTCAGCGCGAAGCGGCGCACGCGCGGCGTGCTGTGCGGAGGACGGCCGGGCTTAAGCAGGTCCATGGTCAGCGCATCGCGCAGGAAGTCGAAAATGCCTTCGTCGGCGGCAAACCACTCCCGGCGGGCACGCGCGATGGTGTCCTCGATCAGCTTGCGGTCGTGCGCGGTGGGGCCGCTGTGCGTCAGATAGGTGCGATAGACCGGGAAATGCAGCACATAAAGCTCGAGCGCCTGTCGCAGGCTGTCGGCTGAGAAGTCGCGTGTCGAATAATGCCCGTTGGCGATGCGCGCGAGCAGGCGCGTCAGCACGGTGAACTCGCTGGTCAGCAATGTCTCCAGCACGCGCCGCTTGGCGTCCTTGACGTAAGGCGCAAGCCGCGGCGGCCGGTTGCTGATCTGCCGCCAGGTCTCGTCCAGCGCCTCTAGCCCCTTGGCGTCGACCAGCACTTGGGTGATGACGTTCATCCACTCGTAGCCGGTGGTGCCCTGCACGCCGGCGAAATGCGGCAGGCGCTCGTGCTCGCACAGGATCTTCTCGATCACCGTATAGAACGGCTTTGTGGTGCCTTGGGCGTCGCGCACCAGCCGGCGCAATCGCTGGCAATATTGTGCGGGGTCACGCAGGCCGTCGATGTGATCGAGTCGGATGCCCTGTAATTTACCGTCGGCGATGAGTTGCTTCACGAGGCGGTGGGTGGCGGCAAAGGTGCCGGGATCCTCGACGCGCAGGCCGGCGAGGCCGTTGACGTCGAAGAAGCGGCGATAGTTGATGTCGCTGGAGGCAAGCCGCCAGTGCCCGAGCTTGTAGTGCTGGCGCTCCAGGAGATGATGCAGCGTCAGCGTCTGTGCCGGGCGGTCCTTGCCGGCGCGATAGGCGGCAAGGCCGCGACTGATGACGTCGGTGGCGCCTGCGATCTCCTTGAGCTCGGCCTTGAAGCCGGGGGCTTCCTTGCGATTGGGACGGCGCAGCCCGGTGTAGCGGGTCGCGAGCGCCAGCAGGCGCTTGCCGGGTTCCGTTTCCGCCGCGTCCGCCTCCTTGACGACCATCCGCAGCACCTCGCCATAGCGCTCCGGGGCGACGGGTAGGCGATGCTCGAAATACCAGGCGGAAAGGCTTCCCTCATCCCGATCGTAACGCAGCTCGATATCGCCGCGCTCCAGCGCCTCGCCGTAGGATGATCCAAGGATCGGCAGCAGCACGCCGCCGCGGGCGCGGTAGGCCAATTGATCCCAGTCGATGTCGAAGGAGGCCGCGTGCGGCGAGGCTTGGCCCCATTCCAGCACGTCGAGCCACCAGGGATTGTCGGCGAAATGCACGCCGACATGATTGGGCACGAAGTCGATGATGAGGCCGAGATCGTGCTGCTGAAGCACCTCGCTCAGCCGCGCAAAACCGGCCTCGCCGCCGAGCTCGGGATTGAACTGGCTGTGATCGACGGTGTCATAGCCATGGGTCGAGCCCTTGCGCGCCTTCATCACCGGCGAGGCGTAGAGATGCGTGATCCCAAGCGCCTTGAGGTATGGAACGACCTCGGCAGCCTTGTCGAAGTCGAAATCCGCGGTGAGCTGGAGCCGGTAGGTCGCGAGCGGAATGGCAGGAGGCATGTCAACCTCCGAGGCGCCAGACCACCGACCAGGGCGGAAGCTGCTCGCTGGTCCCGCCCCAGATCGGCGTGCCCGCGCTGACGTCGGACATGATCTCGTGATCCGACAGATTGGCGACAAGGCGCAACGTCGTGCCGTCGCCCATCCGCCAATGCGCGGTGAGCAGGCCGTCGTCGGCTGCCTCGGCGTCGCCGAAGCTCGCGCCCTTGAGCCGCGGCATGATCTCCTTGTGACGGAGCGCGAGCAGGTCCTTCACCAGCGCAAGCCGGGCGTCCTGCTGCGGCGTGCGGCCGGTCCAGTCGAGCACGGCCGATTCCAGCGTTGCCGGATCGAGCGGGTCGGGCACCTCGTCGCCGTATTTTTCGTAAGCCCAGGCATATTCCTGCTTGCGTCCCTTGCGCACGGCGTCGGCGAGTCCGCCCTGGAAATCGCAGAAGAACGGGAAGGGGACCGTCGAGCCCCATTCCTCACCCTGAAACAGCATCGGCACCATCGGGGCGAGCAGGGTAACCGCGAGCGCCGCCTCGATCTGTCTTGGCGATGTCAGGCTTTCCAGCCGCTCGCCAAGCGGGCGGTTGCCGATCTGGTCGTGGTTCTGCAGGAAATTGACGAAGGTTGCCGGCGGCAGCTTGCCGCTCGGCTCGCCGCGCGGCTTCTTGCCCCAGAACTCCGAGATCTCGCCCTGATAGACGAAGCCGGAGGCGAGCGCGCGGGCGAGATCCATGCGCGGGGTCTGGTAGTCGCCGTAGTAGCCGGCGAGTTCGCCGGTCAGCATGACGTGCCAGACGTGGTGATAATCGTCGTTCCACTGTCCGCGATATTTGCCGTTCGGCGGCTCCTGCGCAGCGTCGAGCAGGCTGGCGCGATTGTCGCCGTTCTCCAGCACGAGATGAATGTGCCGCCCCGTCGCCTTGGCAAGCTCGCCGGCGGATACGCTGAGGTCCTGCAGCATGGACTGCTCGCCCGGGACAGCCATGATGTGATTGGCGGCATCCAGCCTGAGGCCGTCAAAGCGGTAGTCGCTGAGCCAGGAAAGGGCGTTCTCGACGGCAAAGGCTCGCACTTGCGGCACGCGATAATCGATCGCACTGCCCCACGGCGTGTGCGCGTCGGTGAAGAACGTCGGCGCATAGCGGCCGAGGTAATTCCCCTCGGGGCCGAAATGATTATAGACGACGTCGAGGAATACCATCAGCCCGCGCAGATGCGCCTCGTCGATCAGCATCTTCAAATCTTCGGGCCGGCCGTAGGCGCTGTCGGGCGCATACCACAGCACGCCGTCATAGCCCCAGCCGCGGCGTCCTGCGAAATCGGCGAGCGGCATCAATTCCAGCGCAGTGATGCCGGTCGCTGCGAGATGATCGAGCTTGTCGATCATGGCGCGGTAGGTGCCTTCAGCTGTGAAGGTGCCGACATGAGCCTCGATCAGCACCGTCTCTTCCCAGGGGCGACCACGCCAATCGCGCGCGCGCCACTCGAAAGCGTCGTGATCGATCACCTCGCTTGGGCCGAACACATCGTCCGGCTGGAAAGCCGAAGCGGGATCCGGCACGTCGATCTTGTCGTCGATCCTGAACTTGTAGGGGCTGCCGGCGGTGAGGCCGGCGATGTCGGCGACGTACCAGCCATCCTGCCGGCGCTGCATCGCGTGCCTGCGGTCGAGCAGGAGGTCGACACGGCGCGCGCCGGGAGCCCACAGCCGGAACGACACGCCGTCTTTCGTCGGCCTCGCCCCGAAGGATGGCCTCATGGCGCCCCCGCGAAGGCGAGCACGGAGCGCGGCGGCGCCTTGCTGTCGCTCCCTGGCGGGAAGTCGATCGTATTCAGCTTGGCATCGGTCGTGTTCAGGATCTGCTGCCAGCTCTTGTATTCGGTCATTTGGGGCAATTTGAATGCGATCTCTTCGGGGGCGGCGTTCAGAACGATAAAGATCGCAGCCCCTCCCGGTTCCATCGGGCCCATCACATAGGAGAGGAACCGGCCTTCCGGAAATTTCCAGTCGCTCTCCGTCATCTCGTTGCCGGCGGGTGTCAGCCACAACGCACCATAGGAGGCGCCGTCCTTGGGTCGGCCATCCAGCCAGCGATGGCTGCGCAGTTGCGAGAAACGGCGCCGGATGTCGGCGAGTTGGGCGACGAAGTCGATCATGTCGTCGCCCTCCTTGCCGAGATTGTCCCAGCCGACCCAGCCGACCTCGTTGTCCTGGCAATAGGCGTTGTTGTTGCCGGATTGCGAGTTGCCGACCTCGTCGCCGGCAAGGATCAGCGGAACGCCCTGCGCCAGCATCAGGCAGGCCAGCACGTTCTTGCGCAGCTGGCGGCGCAGGCCGATGACCTTGGGATCGTCGGTCGGCCCTTCCACACCGCAATTGTTGCTGTGATTGTCGTTGGAGCCGTCGCGATTGTCCTCGCCATTGGCCTCGTTGTGCTTCTCGTTGTAGCTGAAGAGGTCGGCGAGCGTGAAGCCGTCGTGGACGGTGATGTGATTGATGCTGGCGCGCGGCCGCCGTCCGTCGTGGTTGAACAGGTCGGACGACGCGGTCATGCGGCTGGAGATGTCGCCGATCAGGCTTCCTTCGCCGCTCCAGTACCGGCGCATGGCGCTGCGATAGCGGTCGTTCCATTCCGACCATTGCGAGGGGAAGGCGCCGACCTGGTAGCCGCCGAGGCCAAGGTCCCACGGCTCGGCGACGAGCTTGACGGTCGCCAGCACCGGGTCCTGCCGGACCGCAGTGAGAAACGAGCTGCGGCGATCGAAGCCGTTTGGCTCCCGCGCCAGCGTGGTGGCAAGGTCGAAACGGAAGCCGTCGACGTGGCAGACCTCGACCCAGTAGCGCAGGGAATCCATCACCATCTGCAGCACGCGCGGATGGGTGAGGTTCACCGACGAGCCGCAGCCGGTGAAGTCGTCATAGTAGCGCGGGTTCTCGCGGTTCAGCCAATAATAGGAGGCGTTGTCGATGCCGCGATAGCACAGCGTCGGGCCGAGGTGGTTGCCCTCGGCGGTGTGGTTGTAGACGACGTCGAGCATCACTTCGATCCCGGCATCGTGCAGCCGCGCCACGGTGGTGCGGAAGGAATCGAGCGCATTGTCCTGGGCGTAGCGCGGCTCGGGCGCGAAGAAGGACAGGGTGTTGTAGCCCCAGTAATTGGCGAGCTTCTTTTCCACGAGGATTCGGTCGTCGACGAAGCTGTGCACCGGCAGCAGCTCGACCGTGGTGACGCCGAGCCTCTTCAGGTGCTCGATCATCGCCGGCGAGGACAGGCCGCCATAGGTGCCCCGCAAATTCGGCGGCACGTCACCGCGCTTCTGGGTCAGGCCCTTGACGTGGGCCTCGTAGATGATCGTGTCTTCCCAGGGGGTGTTGGGACGGATCTCGCGGCGGCCCCAGTTGAAGGTCTCGTCGACCACGACGGCCTTCGGCATGCCGCGCGCGTTGTCGCGCCGGTCGAAGGACAGGTCTTCGCGCGGTGAGCCGGTGCGATAGGCAAAATGCGCATCGCTCCAGACCAGCCGCCCGGCGAGCCGCTTGGCATAGGGGTCGAGCAGCAGCTTGTTGGCATTGAAGCGATGGCCGTGCTCGGGCTCGTAGGGGCCGTGTACGCGATAGCCGTAGAGCTGGCCGGGCGAGACGTCGTTGAGATAGCCGTGCCAGACATCCTCGGTCTTCTCAGGCAGCTCGATACGCTCGAGCTCGCGGCGGCCCTGCGCGTCGAACAGGCAGAGCTCGACCTTCTGCGCGTTGGCGGAGAACAGCGCGAAATTGGTACCGCGTCCGTCCCAGCTTGCGCCGAGGCGTGTAGGCGATCCAGCAGTCAGGCGCATTGATCAGCTTTCCGGAACAAGGAAGATCGCAGCGAGCGGCGGAATGGTGAGGCGGAGCTCGCCGCCCTCGGCATGAACTTCGCCGATATTGCCGACATTGCTGCCGCCGTAATGCGCGGAATCTGAGTTGAGCACTTCTTTCCACTTGCCGCCAAGGGGCACACGAACGCGATAGTTCTGGTAAACGTTCGGCGAGAAGTTGACGATGACGAGACACCGTGCGTGCTCGTCGAATCCCTTGCGCAGCCAGGCGAACACGTTGCGGTTGGCATCGTCAGTGATCAGCCATTCGAAACCGGCCTGGTCGCAATCCATCTGGTGCAGCGCCGGCACCGCGCGGTAGAGCCGGTTGAGGTCACGGATCAGCGCCTGGATGCCGGAATGGTACTTGTATTCGAGCAGGTGCCAGTCGAGCGACTGGTCGTGATTCCATTCCCGGCTCTGCGCGATCTCTGCGCCCATGAACAGCAGCTTCTTGCCGGGATGGCCGAACATGAAGCTGTAATAGGTGCGCAAATTGGCGAAGCGCTGCCACTCGTCGCCGGGCATTCGGCCGAGGATCGAGCGCTTGCCGTGCACGACCTCGTCATGCGACAGCGGCAGGATGAAGTTCTCCGAGAACGCATAGTGCAGGCCGAACAGGATCTCGCCGTGGTGGTGCTTGCGGTAGATCGGATCCTTGCTGATGTAGCTCAGCGTGTCGTGCATCCAGCCCATGTTCCATTTGTAGCCGAAGCCGAGCCCGCCGAACTCGACCGGGCGTGAGACCTGCGGCCAGGCAGTGGACTCCTCAGCTGCGGTGGTCGCCTGCGGGAAGCGGGCGAACACTTCCGCGTTGAAACGGCGCAGGAAGTTGATCGCTTCGATGTTCTCGCGCCCGCCATACTGGTTCGGAATCCACGCGTCGGGCGGCCGGCTGTAGTCGAGATAGAGCATCGACGCGACCGCATCGACGCGCAGGCCGTCGATCGCGTAGCGCTCCAGCCAGAACAGCGCATTCGACACCAGGAAGTTCGTCACTTCGGTGCGGCCGTAATTGTAGATCAGCGTGCCCCAGTCGAGGTGGCGGCCTTGCAGCGGATTGGCGTGCTCATAGAGCGAAGTGCCGTCGAAATGGCCGAGCCCGTGCGGATCGTCCGGGAAATGACCAGGCACCCAGTCCAGCAGCACGCCGATGCCTTCGCGGTGGCAGGCATCGACCAGTGTCGCGAAGTCATCGGGTGTGCCGAAGCGGCTGGTTGGCGCGTAGAGGCCGGTCGGCTGGTAGCCCCAGGAGCCGTCGAAAGGATGCTCGCTCACGGGGAGGAATTCGAGATGGGTAAAGCCCATGTCGCGGGCGTAGGCCGGCAGCTGCTCGGCCAGCTCGCGATAAGTCAGCCATTCATTGCCGTTCTTGCGCCGCCACGAGCCGAGATGGACCTCGTAGATCGACATCGGCGCCGACAGTGCGCTGATGCCGTCTGGCGCCGGGCGCGGCCGCGCCAGACGCGCCTCGTCGAACACGATCGAAGCCGTCTTCGGCCGCAGCTCGCTGGCAAATGCCAGCGGATCGGATTTCAGCGGCAGCAGGTGGCCGTGCGGGCCGATGATTTCGAATTTGTAGTGATCGCCAGCCTTCGCATGCGGAATGAATAATTCCCAATAGCCGCTGCCGCGCACCCGCATGGGGTGACGCCGCCCATCCCAGAAGTTGAAATCGCCGACCACGGACACGCGCCGTGCATTTGGCGCCAGCACCACGAAGCCGATGCCGTCGACGCCCTCGAGCCGCATCGGATGCGCGCCGAGCTTGTCGTAGAGGCGCTGATGGGTGCCTTCGCCGAGCAGGTAGAGATCGAAATCGGTCAGGATCGGCGGAAAGCGGTAGGCATCCTCGAACTCGACGACGTTGTTGCCGAATTTCGCGCGCAGCTGATAGTGCTTCGAGCCATTGGGCAGGGCCCCGATGAACAGGCCTGAATCGTGCACGCGGTCGAGCGAAGCGATCTCGCCATGCTCGCCGACTGCTTCGACATCGGTGGCCTCGGGCAGGAAGGCGCGTACCACGCTTTTGCCGCCCTCGGGATGCAGCCCGAGATAGTGGAAGGGATCGGAGTGGCGGCCCTCGATGATCGCATAGGCTTCGGCAGGCAGTTTAGGCATGGGCTTCGCTCTCGGCACTGGACAGAATGCGAAGCAGTCCGGTCAGCGGCGCATGGAGCCCTTCAGGCCGGTAGGACAGCTCGTACTCTACTTCGTCGAACGCTTGATCAAGCAGGAAAAAGCTTAACAGGCCTTCCGCGGATTGCCGATCGTCCGGCCACAGCCTCCGATCGGTCATGGTTTCGCGGTAGGCGGACAGGAAGGTCGCGGAGGCGCGCTCGCGCCATTCGTCGAGCGCGGCCGCAAGCCGGTCTTGCTCGTCGGAGGCGCCCGTGAGCGCGCGACTGAGGGCCGCGTTAACCGAAACATCAATCGAGTGGATCAGGCCGGCGACGTCGCGCGCGGCCGGCGCCTTGCGCCGCTTATTGGCCAGCGGCACACGCGGATCGCCGTCGAAGTCGATGATGAAGATATCGTCCTTCACGATCAGAGTTTGCCCGAGCCGGAAGTCGCCATGATGACGGATGTTCAACCCGCCGATGTCGGATGGCAAGAGCGCATTGAGGCCGTCGGGCAGACTCGCGCGCATCGCCGTGAGCCGATCGATCAGGGGCCGGTCCGCCTCCCGCAGCCCGTCGCGGCTGTCGGCCAGCCGCTCGAGAACCCGCTCGGCGCGCGCATTGAGGTCGGACAGCCAGGCCCTGGTCTGGGCGGCGTCGATCGGCACCGGAGCGAGATCGTCGGATTTTGCCGCGGCCAGAGCGACATGCAGCTCGGCGAGCCGCCGGCCGATCTGCGCGATGAAATGCAGATACGGCGCCTGCTCCTGGGTTTCGCGTGGCATCTCATCGGCCGGCGCCACGCGCTGCTCGTCGATATAGCGATCGAGATATCCCGTCGTCACGGTCCAGCCGTCGCCCTGGTTCTCGACATAGGCATGCAGCACGCCAAGCGCGCTGCGCTGGTTACCCTCGACCAGCTCGACGCTGCCGAGCAGCGCCGGCGTGTTGGCGAAGCGCGCGACTTCGGTGAGATAGTGGCCGATCTCGATCTCGGGGCTGATGCCGCTTTCGAGCCGGCGATAGATCTTGGCGACGTACTGGTTGTCGACCAGCGCGGTGCTGTTCGACTGCTCGATCGCGCGGATGCGCTCGGGCTCCTTGATGGTGTAATCGGCGAAGCGGCTGGTGGGCTTGAAGTCCAGCCGCAGATTGTTCTCTTCCACCACGAGCTTCTGCGACAGATTGCGCAGGAACAGGCCGATGAAGATCTGGTCGGTCGCGACGTCGAGCAGCGTGCCTTCGCGCGCGCCCTGGCGCACGGCGGCCAGCGCCTTGGGATTGAAGCGCTCGCGGTCGAAGCGCACCCACTCGATCTGTAGCGGCAGCACGTAGCGCGTGGCCGCGTCCCCTTGCTTGGTCTCGAAGAAAGCGATCCAGGGCCTGTTATCGCCGATGTCGCAGAACGGCACCGCCGAGGTCAGCGCGGTCTTGATCTGCTTGGGATTGTGCTCGCGGAACCACCGCGTCCGTGACAGAAATCCCGGCAGCACGTCGCGCTCGAACACGCCGCGCTCGCGGGCGAGCGACACCCAGTTCGAGTTCACCGGCACCACCAGCGTCTCGAACTCCGGCACCGCGCGCGGCGTCACCGGCTCGGACTTGTTGCGTTCGAGCAGCTGGAACCAGTAGAAGCCGTACGGCCCCAGCGTGATCATGTAGGGCAGCTCCCCGATCGCAGGGAAGCGGGTGCGGCCGAGCATCTCCTGCGGGATGCGGTCCTTCCACGGCGACAGGTCGAGCTCGGTCGCTTGCGCTGCGCGCGAGAGGTTGGCGACGCAGAGGATCACCTCGTCGCGGTATTGCCGGACATAGGCGAGCACGGCGCGGTTGGCCGGGCGGATGAAGGTCATGGTGCCGCGGCCGAAGGCGAGCGTCGACTTGCGCACCGAGATCAGCCGCTTGGTGGCGCTGAGCAGCGAGGACAGGCTGCGCGACTGCGCCTCCACGTTCACCGACTCATAGCCATAGACCGGATCCATGATCAGCGGCGCATAGAGGCGCGCCGGATCGCAGCGCGAGAAGCCGCCATTGCGGTCCGGGCTCCACTGCATCGGCGTGCGCACGCCGTTGCGGTCGCCGAGATAGATGTTGTCGCCCATGCCGATCTCGTCGCCGTAATAGATGATCGGCGTGCCGGGGAACGACAGCAGCAGCGAGTTCATCAGCTCGATCTTGCGCCGGTCGTTGTCCATCAGCGGCGCAAGGCGCCGGCGGATGCCGACATTGATGCGGGCGCGGGGATCGTTGGCGTAGGTGGTCCAGAGATAGTCGCGCTCGACGTCGGTGACCATCTCCAGCGTCAGCTCGTCGTGGTTGCGCAGGAACAGCGCCCATTGGCAGCTCGCCGGAATGTCCGGCGTTTGGCGCAGGATGTCGGTGATCGGGAAGCGATCCTCCTGCGCGATCGCCATGTAGATGCGCGGCATCAGCGGGAAGTGATAGGCCATGTGGCACTCGTCGCCACGGCCGAAATATTCCTGCACATCCTCCGGCCATTGATTGGCCTCGGCCAGCAGCAGCTTGCCCTTGGAGTACGCATCGAGCTCCTGGCGCAGGCGCTTGATGACCGCATGCGTCTCCGGCAGGTTCTCGTTCGAGGTGCCCTCGCGCTCGCAGAGATATGGAATGGCATCGAGCCGAAAGCCGTCGACGCCGGCATCCAGCCAGCGCTTCATCACCTGGATGATGGCGCTCACCACGCGCGGATTGTCGAAATTGAGGTCGGGCTGGTGCGAGAAGAAGCGATGCCAGTAGAACGCGCCGGCCTCGGGATCCCAGGTCCAGTTCGACTTCTCCGTGTCGGTGAAGATGATGCGCGTGCCCTGATACTTCTGGTCGGTGTCGCTCCAGACGTACCAGTTGCGCGCGCTGGAGCCGGGATGGCTGCGTCGCGCGCGCTTGAACCATTTGTGCTGGTCGGAAGTGTGGTTGACGACGAGCTCGGTGATGACGCGCAGGCCGCGCTTCTGTGCCTCCTGGATGAAGCGCTTGAAATCCTTCATCGTCCCGAAATCGGCATTGACCGAGCCGTAGTCGGCGATGTCGTAGCCGTCATCGCGGCCGGGCGAGGGATAGAACGGCAGCAGCCACAGTGCGGTGACGCCGAGCTCCTGGAGATAGGGCAGCTTCTCGGTCAGCCCGGTGAAGTCGCCGATGCCGTCATTGTTGCTGTCGGCAAAGGCCTTGACGTGGAGCTGGTAGATGATCGCGTCCTTGTACCAGAGCTCATCCACGGCCTCGGCAGCCTCGGCTTTTTTGGCATCGACGGAAGACAGGACATTCATGGCGTGAACCCTTACGCCAGGCCGCGGAACAGAAGCGCCGGATCGCGCTCTGGATCGATACGCAATCTGATTCCGCCCCATTCGATGCGGGACCGTTCGCCGGTGAGGAGGTTTTCGAGTGTCGTCACATGGTGTCGCTGCCCGCCGGCGTCAATGCTGACGTCGCCGAGCGGCAGCCAGAATTCGCGCACATGGCGCGACAACGCGATCACGACGATGACGGCATTGGCGGGCTCGGCTGTCTGCTTCACGAAGGCAATGGTTTCCCCATCCTCGACGCCGAGGAAGCGCAAATTGACCGTCTGCCGGAGCGCCGCATTCTCGGTGCGGATGCGATTGAGCGCGGCGATGTAGGGTTTGATGTTGCCGGGCTTGTCCCAGTCGCGCTGCTTGATCTGATATTTTTCGGAATCCAGATATTCTTCGCGGCCGGGAATCGCCTCATGCTCCAGCAGCTCGAATCCGCCAAAGATGCCGTAGTTGCCCGAGAGCGTCGCCGCCAGCGCGATGCGCGACTTGAATGCCCAGGCCTCGCCGCTCTGGAGGTGATAGGGCAACAGGTCAGGCGTGTTGACGAACAGGTGCGGACGATAGACATCGCGCTCAGGATAGCGCGTCAGCTCGCCGAGATATTGCTCCAGCTCCCACTTTTCCGTGCGCCAGGGGAAGTAGGTGAAGGACTGCGCGAAGCCGAGCTTGGCGAGGCCCTTCATCAGCTTTGGCCGTGCATAGGTCTTGGAGAACAGGATTACCTCCGGGTGCTGGTGGCGGATGTCGCGGATCAGCCACTCCCAGAACGCGAGCGGCGCGGTGTCGTGATTATCGATGGCGAAAATGGTCACGCCATGGTCGATCCAGAACAGCATGGCATCGCGGAACGCGTTCCACAGGCCGATGCGATCGACCGAATTGAAATCGGGGATGACGATGTCGGAATAGGGGCCGTCCGCCGTCCGCACCGAGCGGTCCGGCCGCCATTTGAACCATTCCGGATGCTGCGTCAGCCAGGGATGGTCCGGCGAGCACTGCACGGCGAAGTCCAGCGCGAGCTCGAGCCCGTACTCAAGACATGTGGCAACCAGCGCGCGGAAATCCTCGATCGTGCCGAGCTCGGGATGCAGCGCATCGTGGCCGCCCTCGGCCGAGCCGATCGCATAGGGCGAGCCGGGATCGCCTTCACGCGCCCCCGGCGCGTTGTTGCGGCCCTTGCGGCGTGTGTGGCCGATCGGGTGGATCGGCGTGAAGTAGAGCACGTCAAAGCCCATGGCGGCGATGTCAGGCACCCGCGCGATGCAGTCGCGCAGCGTGCCATGTCGGCCCGGCAATGCGCTCTGGCTGCGCGGCATCATCTGATACCAGGCGCTACAGCGCGCCTTGTCGCGGTCTACGGCCAGCGGAAAGGGCGACGAGCGCGTGAGGTCGGGTCGCGATTGGCTCTCGGCCATGGCTTCGCCGAGTTCGGTTGCCAGCAGCGAAGCGACGTCGCCGTTCCTCAGATAGTCCTCGCATTGCCTGATGATGACCGCTGCTGCGTCCTGCCGCGCGCCATGCGCCTTGGTCAAAAGGCCGGCGCCCTCGATCGCATCGAGGCTGACATCGGCCCCGGTGCGCTGCTTGCGCGCGACCGCGTGCGACCAGGTGGCGAACTCGTCGGTCCAGGCTTCGATCGCGTAGACATATTGGCCGGGCTCAACGGGCGTGAACGCGCCGCACCAGCGGTCATTGCCGTGATGGCTCATCGGCTCGCTCCGCCATTCGCCGTCGTGCTCACGGCGCCAGATCAGCGCGGCGGCGATCACGGCGTCGCCGTCGCGGTAGATGTCGGCCCAGACCTCGACCGGTTCGCCCGCGATCCGCTTCACGGCGAAGCGGCCGCCGTCGATCAAGGGATAGACGTCCTCGATCAGGAAAGCGCTGCCGGCTGCGGCACTTTCGACAGTTTGAATTGTCTTGTTCACGGTGATGCCATTGACAAGAAAGCAGGAGCCCGTTTCCCTTGTCGGGAACCCACGCTTGGTACCATTATAGAAAGCCGCTTGTGTGTCATTGGTTCCCTCGGGAACGGCAAGCGCAGTTTGCGAGTTACCGCGTGACTAACCTCTTCCGCGATCTCGTTAAAATCGATGCCCCTGGCCAAACAATGGCTTGCAAGCTGCGTGCCGAATGGATCTTTTAGCTCAAGCCCGGATCAAGGGCGTTCAGTCCGAATTCATCGATGCCCTCGGCAAGCTGCGGGTCACCGCGCCCGAGGCGCTCAAATCCATCCTCGAGGCTCTGCCGGAGAAGCGGGTCTACCGCTTCGCCAGCGGGCCGGTCGTGGTGCGTGCGCTGGGCCATCCGCGCACGGAATTGGCTTCTATCGGCGTGCCACCGCTGCAATGGAAAATCCTCGGCAACGGCAATGTGATCGCGCAAGGCGAGACGCGCGAGCCCGTGATCGCCTGGCCCGCGGGCCTGGCGCCTGGGTATCACCGCTTGACACTGACCGATGCCGAAGGCGCGACGGAAGATGTGCCGATGATCGTGGCGCCCGAGCGCGCCTTCGGCGGCGATTTCGATCGCGGCTGGCTGCTTGCCGTGCAGCTCTACAGCGTCCGTTCGGACCGCAATTGGGGCATCGGCGACTTCACCGACCTCGCAGGGCTGGTCAGGCTTGCCAAGCAGCTCGGGGCCGACGGCGTCGGGCTCAATCCGCTGCATGTCCTGTTCGACGACCACCCGGCCGATTGCAGCCCCTATTCGCCCAACAGTCGGCTCTTCCTCAACCCGCTCTATATCGACGTCGAGGCGATTCCCGAATTCTCGGCAGACCTCGTGCCCGACGCGGCCGCGACGGCCGCCCGCTTACGCGAAGGTGATCGCGTCCCTTATGCCGACATGGCGGCTTTGAAATGGCTGGCCTTGCGCGCTGCCTTCAACAGCTTCGTGACGAGCGCGAGCCAGGCGCGCCGCAAGGCGTTTGACGCCTTCCGCGCCGCCCGCGCGCCGCTGTTGTCCCGCTTTGCCTGCTTCGAGGTGCTGCGTCATCGCTTCACCGCGCCCTGGTGGGAATGGCCGGCGGAATGGCAGCAGCCGGATGAGACGAAATGCGCCGAGCTGCACAATGGCCCTGATAAGCGCGAGGTCGAGTTCGTCGAATTCGTGCAATGGACGGCCGATAGCCAGCTGCATGCCGCCAAGGAGTTCGCCAGTCAGCTCGGCATGCGGGTCGGGCTCTACCTCGACGTCGCCGTCGGCGTGCAGTCCAACGGCTTCGATGCCTGGAACGAGCAGACGGCGATTTCCCGCCATCTCGCCGTCGGCGCGCCGCCCGACGTGCTCAACACCATCGGCCAGGACTGGGGTCTCGCCGGCTTCAATGCCGGTGGGCTCGAGGCGCAATCCTTCGTGCCGTTCGCCGACATGCTCGCAGCGTCGATGCGCCATGCCGGCGCCATCAGGCTCGATCACGCGCTCGGCTTGAAGCGGCTTTATCTGGTGCCGCGCGGCTTCAAGCCCGACAACGGCGCTTATGTGCAGATGCCGTTCGAGGCGCTGCTCGCCGCGGTGGTGCGAGAGAGCGCGGCCCACAAATGCATCGTGATTGGCGAGGACCTCGGCACCGTGCCGGAAGGTTTCCGAGAGATGATGCAGGATTTCGGCATCTGGTCCTATCTCGTCATGATGTTCGAGCGCGACGATGCCGGCCATTTCCGCAATGTCGACCACTACCGGCCCAACGCGCTGGTCACGCTGAACACGCATGACCTCTGCACCTATGCGGGCTGGCGCTCCTTCAGCGATCTCAGGATGAAACGCTCGCTCGGGCTCGATCCCGGCGAGAACGACCAGGCGCGCTGGAATGCGCTCGGCAGGCTCGACGAGATCCTGCGCCAGAACGGCATCGGCGCCAACGACCTCTATTCGGTGCTTGCCTTCCTGTCGCGCACGCCCTCGCGCCTGCTCGCGGTGTCCATGGAGGACCTGCTCGGCGTGATCGACCAGCCCAACATTCCCGGCACGATCGACGAGCATCCGAACTGGCGCCAGCGTCTTCCTGTCGCGCTCGACAAAATCGCCTCCAAGATCGATCTCGCGGCTTTGAAGGCCGCGACGCGGGAACGTTCGCTGACCGGCGGGAGTTGAAAGGCCGGGGCTTCCCAGGCTCGTACGACATTGATGCAAAGGATCGAGGACTATGCGCTGATTGGCGACTGTGAGACCGCGGCGCTGGTCGGGCGCAACGGCTCGATCGACTGGCTGTGCTGGCCTGCCTTCGATTCCGACGCCTGCTTTGCCGCCATCCTCGGCACGCACAAGAACGGGCGCTGGCTGATCGCGCCGAGTGAGAACGCGCTCCGAATCTCGCGGCGCTATCTCGGCAATACCCTCATCCTCGAAACGCGTTTTGAGACGAAGAGCGGCACCCTCGCGCTGATCGATTTCATGCCGCCGCGCGGCAAGGCGTCCGACATCGTGCGGCTGGTCCGAGGCGTCAGCGGCACCGTGAAGATGCGGATGGAGCTCGTCATCCGCTTCGGCTTCGGCGCCGACATTCCCTGGGTGCGGCGGATCGACCATTCCCTGATGGCAATTGCCGGCCAGGACATGATCGTGCTGCGCACGCCGGTCGAGTCCCGCGGCGAGAATCTGACCACGGTTTCCGACTTCGAGGTGACGGCCGGAGCGACCATCCCCTTCGTATTGACCTATGGTCCCTCGCATCTGCCGCCACCCGGGCCGATCGACCCGGAGCTCGCGCTCGCGGAAACCGAAAGATTCTGGCAGGAATGGTGCGGCCACTGCGCCCGCGACGGTGACTATCAGGATCTGGTCATTCGTTCGCTGATCACGCTGAAGGCGCTGACCTTTGCCCCGACCGGCGGCATCGTCGCGGCACCCACCACCTCCTTGCCGGAAAAGCTCGGGGGAAGCAGGAACTGGGACTACCGCTTCTGCTGGCTGCGTGACGCCACCTTCACGCTGCTGGCGCTGATGAACTCGGGCTACACCGAGGAAGCCTTGGCTTGGCACAATTGGCTGCTGCGCGCCGCCGCCGGCTCGCCGGCGAACATGCAGATCATGTATGGCATCTGGGGCCAGCGACGGCTGCTCGAATGGGAAGCGGGCTGGCTCGGCGGCTACGAAGGCGCGCAGCCCGTGCGCGTCGGCAACGCCGCGCACGCGCAGCTCCAGCTCGACGTCTACGGCGAGTTGATCGATGCCTTCCACCAGTCGCGCATGGTCAAGCTCCAGCTCGACGAGCAGTCCTGGGCGCTGGAATGCGCGGTGCTCAATCATCTGGCCGAGATCTGGGACCGGCCCGATCACGGCATCTGGGAGCGTCGCGGTCAGCCCAAACACTACGTCTTCTCCAAGGTCATGACCTGGGTCGCCTTCGACCGCGGCATCAAGAGTGCCGAGACCTTCGGCTTCAAGGCACCGCTGCTGCATTGGCGCACCCTGCGCGAGGCGATCCATCGCGACGTCTGCAACAACGGCTTCGATGCAGAGGAAAATGCCTTCGTCGAATCCTACGGCTCGAAACTGCTCGATGCCAGCGTGCTGCTGTTGCCGGCCGTCGGCTTCCTGCCGCCATCGGATCCGCGCGTCCGCGGCACCATTGCTTCCGTCGAGAAATGCCTGATGCGCGACGGCTTCGTGCTGCGGCACGATCCGCGCGAGCTGCCAGCGGAGCAGCCGCCGCTCGAAGGCGCGTTCCTGGCCTGCAGCCTGTGGCTCGCCGATGCCTATGTGCTGTCGGGCGACCTCGACAAGGCGCAAGTCCTGTTCGATCGTGTCGTTGGGATTGCGAACGACGTTGGGCTGCTGGCGGAGGAATACGATTCCGAGGCGCGGCGCCAGACCGGAAACTTTCCGCAGGCGCTGACGCACATCGCCCTGATCAACACCGCACATAATCTCTCGGCGGCCAGGCTGAAGAGTGAAAAGCCGGCGATGCAGCGGTCGAAGTGACTAGCGCCCCGAGGGAGGTGCGCTCCCTCTCCCGCTTGCGGGGGAGGGCTGGGTGGGGGTGTCTCCGCGGGCGAGAGCCCCCGAGAGGAGAGAGCCCTCACCCGCCGCTACGCGGCGACCTCTCCCGCAAGCGGGAGAGGTTGAGAGTCCGCGGCCAGCTCTACCCAACCCCATTCCGCTTCAAGATCATCTCCATCGCCTCGGCAAAGCCGTCCTGCTCATTGCTCGCAGTGACATGCGTCGCCTCGTCCTTGACGTTGTCGGCGGCGTTGCCCATGGCAATCGAGGTGCCGCTGACGCGGAACATTGCGAGGTCGTTCTGCATGTCGCCGATGGTGGCGACGGCGTCGGTCGAGATGCCGAGGCGTTTGGCCATCGCCTCGACGAAGGTGCCCTTGTTGAAGCCGGGCGGGGTGATGTCGAGATAATAGGTCTGCGAGCGGACCGCCATCGCCTCGCTGCCAAGTGCCTCTTGCATGACCTTCTCGCAGCGCTCCAGGCCTGCTGCATCAGCGCTGGCGCCGACGATCTTGCAGGCGCTGGAGAGATGCGGCGAAAAATCCGTCACAATGCTGGGGTCGGCGCGGATCGTGTGCTGCTCGTGGGCGACGTAGCTGCCGCGCGGATTGTCGATCAGCCATTTGTCGGTGGTGAACAGCCAGATGTCGGCGCCGTAGTCGCGAAGGATCCGCAGGGACCGCTCGGCCGCGCCTGCGGGAATCAGGTGCTGCTCGACCGGCCTCATCTCGGGATCGATGATCGAGGAGCCGTTGAAGGGGCCGACCGGCAGCCACAGCGCCAGCGGCTCGATCAGGAAGCGCATGCCGATCGCGGGGCGGCTGGAGGTGATGGTGAAGCCGATGCCGGCCCGGTGCAGCCGCTGCACCGTGCTCCGCGCGCGCTCGGTCAGCGTCTTGTCCTTGGTCAGCAGCGTGCCGTCGACGTCGGATACCACGAGTGAGATTTGCGTCATGGCAGGACCTTGGAATTCATCAGGTTTCTTGCCTCAGCGTTTCGCGCCGCCCAGTTTCAGCTGCCGCACGATGCCGTCCACGATCGCTTCGACGGTCTCGTCGATCGAGACCGTGACCGCGTGCTCTCCCGCCTCCGGCGGCTCCAGCGTGTTGAATTGGCTCGTCAGCAGCTCGGGCGGCATGAAATGGCCCTTGCGGCGTGCGAGCCGCTCGGCGATCAGCTCCTTCGTGCCCTTCAGGAAGACGAAGCGGACGTCATCGCGACCACGCAGCAGCACGTCGCGATAGACGTGCTTCAGCGCCGAGCAGGCGATGATGACGTGCTCGCCGCGTCCGCAGACCCGCGCGATCTCGTCGGCGATGGCGTTGAGCCAGGGCCAGCGGTCTTCGTCGGTGAGCGGATGGCCGGCGCGCATCTTCTCGACATTGCTGGCGGGATGAAAGCTGTCGCCGTCCTCGAAACGCCAGCCGAGCCGCCCGCCGAGTGCCCTCGCAACCGTGCTCTTGCCCGAACCCGACACGCCCATCACAATCAATGCACAAGGTGCTTCAGCGCGGCCCACGAATTTCCTCCGGAAGCGCGGCCCTATCGACCAGCCAGATAGTCTCACCATCCGAGCGCGCGCGTAAGGCCGGCAGATTCTCGCCATTGAAGAGGCGCGTCAAGATCGGCCGCTTGTCGTGCCCGGCAATCTCGAACAGCATCTCGCGGCAGGAGGCCAGAACGGGCAGGGTGAGCGAGACTCGCGGCACGAACGGCGCGACATTGGCTTTGGCGACGCCGACGACCCAGCGTCGAGTCTCCTCGATCTCGGGATAACCGGGAAATAGCGAGGCGGTGTGGCCGTCGGGCCCCACGCCCATCAGAACGAGGTCGAAGAGCGGGCGTCCCGGATCGAGCTGGTCTGTGCCATAGAAGGCCTGCAGCTCGCGTGCATAGGCTTCAGCGCCGGCATCGGGATTTTCAGCCGTGGTGGGAATCGGGTGGATATGGCCGGCGGGCGCATGGCGGTCGAGAAACGCCGCGCGCGCGACCGCCATGTTGTTGAGGGGATCGCTTTCGGGCACGAAGCGCTCGTCGCCGATGAACCAGTGCACGCGGTCCCATGGAATCCTGCCGCGGAAGGCCTCGCTGCCGAGCAATTGATAGAGCTTCTTCGGGCTGGAGCCGCCGGTGAGACAGATCGCGATCCGTCCGGGATTGGCCGCGATCCGCGCCATGACCCGTTCGGCCGCGGCGCGGGCAAGCGCGTCGGCGTCGGCTTCGACGATCAGCTTCGGCTGGCCGGCCGCAGTCACAAGTATTTCCGCCAGCTTCGCCCGTCGCGCCGGAGCAACTCGTCGGCGCATTTCGGGCCTTCGCTGCCGGCTTCATAGGTCTCGATGCCGTTGGTGCCCGCGCTCTTCCAGGCGTCCAGGAACGGCTGCACCGCCTGCCAGCCGGCCTCGACGCCGTCGGCGCGCTGGAACAGGATGTTGTCGCCGATCATGCAGTCGTAGATCAGCGTCTCGTAGCCGGTCGAGGGATCGGCCCGGAAATAGTCGCCGTAGCGGAATTTCATCTCGACGCCGTCGATGGTGACGCTCGGACCCGGGACCTTGGCGTTGAACTGAAGCTCGATGGTTTCGGTCGGCGCGATGCCGATGGTGAGGAAGTTCTGCGACAGGCGATCGACCGCCGTGCCCGAGAACATCGACAGCGGCGCCTGCTTGAACTTGATCGCCACCTCCGTGCGCTTGTGCGCCAGCGCCTTGCCGGTGCGCAAATAGAACGGCACGCCGGCCCAGCGCCAATTGTCGATCATCAGCTTGAGCGCGACATAGGTCTCCGTGGTGCTGCCGGGCTTGACGTCCGAGGTCTTGCGATAGTCCGGGATGTCGTTATCGCCGATGCGGCCTGCGAGATATTGCGCGCGCACCGAGCTCTTCAGTGCTTCCTCCAGGCTCGGCCGCTGGATCGCGGTGAGCACCTCGGCCTTCTCGGAACGCACCGAATGTGCGTCGAAACGGCTCGGCGGCTCCATGGCCACCAGCGACATCAGCTGGAACAGATGGTTCGGCACCATGTCGCGCAACGCGCCGGTCGCGTCATAGAAGCCGCCGCGGTGGCCGACGCCGAGCCTCTCCTCGACGGTGATCTGGATGTGGTCGATATGGTTGCGATTCCAGATCGGCTCGAACATGCCGTTGGCAAAGCGCAGCACCAGGATGTTCTGCACCGTCTCCTTGCCGAGATAGTGGTCGATCCGGTAGATTTGGTGCTCCTCCATGATTTTCAGCAGCTCGGTGTTCAGCGCACGCGCCGAGGCGAGGTCGGTGCCGAACGGTTTTTCGACGACCAGCCGCCGCCAGGCGCCGTTCTCCTTCATCATGCCGGTGCGGCCGAGCTCGCGCGCGGTCGGCGCGAAGGCGGCGGGCGGGGTGGCGAGATAGAACAGCCGGTTGCCGCCGGTCTCGTGCGCACATTCCAGCGAATCCAGATGCTCGCGCAGGAGGTCGAAGGAGGGCGGATCCTTTGCGTCGGCCTCGACGAAGGTCACGCATTCCAGCAGCTTCTTGGCGATGTCGTTGTCCACGGGCCGCGTCGCGAACTCGCGCAGGCCTTGCATCAGGCTGTCGCGCAGCTCGTCATCCGACTGGCCCCTGCGGGCGACGCCGACGACGCAGAATTTTTCCGGCAACAGGTGCTCGGCCGCCAGATTGTAGAGCGAGGGCATCACCAGGCGATGGGTGAGGTCGCCGGTGACACCAAAGATGACGAAGGCGCAATTTTCCGGCTTGCGCTTTACTTGCGGGTCTTTTGTCACGAATTGTCGGCCTTCGCTTGTTTACTCGTTACTTTGGTTTCGAAGCGCCCGGCTGCTTCGGCTCCCTGTGGCCGCCGAACCCTGCACGCATTGCAGAGAGAATTTTTTCGGCGAAGGTGTGTTCCCGACGGGAACGGAAACGTGTGTAGAGCGCCGCGGTCAAGACTTCGGCCGGCACGGCCTCGTCGATCGCGGCATTCACGGTCCAGCGACCTTCGCCGGAATCCTCCACGAAGCCGGAATATTCCGACAGCTGCGGGCTGTCGGCGAGCGCGGTCGAGGTGAGGTCGAGCAGCCAGGACGGGATCACGCTGCCGCGCCGCCACACTTCGGCGATGTCGGCGAGATCGAAATCGTAGCGATGATCTGCCGGCAAAGCCTCGATATTGGCATTCTTGAGAATGTCGAAACCTTCGGCATAGGCCTGCATCAGCCCGTATTCGATGCCGTTGTGGATCATCTTGACGAAATGCCCGGCGCCCACGGGACCGGCATGGATGTAGCCCTGCTCGATGCGGGGATCGCGCCCCTCGCGTCCTTCCGTACGTGGGATGTCGCCGGCGCCTGGCGCGAGCGCTGCGAAGATCGGATCGAGCCGGTCGACCACCTGCTTCTCGCCGCCGATCATCATGCAATAACCGCGGTCGAGGCCCCAGACGCCGCCGGAGGTGCCGACGTCGACATAATGGATGCCGCGCTCTTTCAGCGCCTTGCCGCGGCGGACGTCGTCCTGCCAGAAGGTGTTGCCGCCGTCGATGATGACGTCGCCAGCCTGCATCACGCCGGCGATCGTCTCGATCGTGGTCTCGGTGATGCGCCCTGCCGGCAGCATCACCCAGGCCGTGCGCGGACGCTCCAGCTTCGCGACGAACTCTTCCAGCGTCGCCGAGCCAACCGCGCCGTCTGCGGCAAGTCCTGCGACCGCCTTGGCGTCCTTGTCGTAGACCACGGTCGAATGTCCCTGGCGCATCAGGCGGCGAACGATGTTGCCGCCCATTCGGCCGAGGCCGATCATGCCGAGTTGCATCTGCATTGTTCCTTTAGTTCAGCGCGTCGCTAAGCGCCGCGTTGAGGGCCGCGAGACCCTTCTTGAGCCCGCCCTTCAGGTGCACGCGCAGCGCACGCCGGCCCCGCTCGGTGAGCACGTCGAAATCGCCGCGCGCCTGCGCCTCCTTGATGACGGCGAAGCTGGCTTTCTGGCCCGGCACCGGCAGATCCTTGGCATCGTCGGCCGTGATCTGGAGGAACACGCCGCTGTCGGGTCCGCCCTTGTAGGCTTGGCCCGTCGAGTGCAGGAAGCGCGGCCCGAACTCGGCGCAGGTCGCGACGTGCCGCTTCTCGCGCACCTCCAGCCGCATGGCCTGGAGCGCGTCGATCGTCGCCTTGTCGCGCGCGATGTAGCCAAGCAGGGCGACATAGTCGCCATGGTTCGAGCGGGATAGATGCGCCTTCAGCCAGGAGCTGAGATCGCCGTTGGCGCCGGCCGCGCGCAGCGCCGCCGCGTTGGCCTCGTCGGTGTAGAGATCGGCCTCATCCGTGCTGACCACCGGCTGCTCTTCCGGCAACGCGCCGGTCTTCTCGAATGCGGCGGTGAGCTCGCGGGTCCTGATCTTGGCCGCCTCCACGTCCGGCTGGTCGAACGGGTTGATGCCGAGGATCGAGCCGGCAACCGCCGTCGCCATCTCGAAGCGGAAGAACTCCTGGCCGAGATGCTCGATCGACTTCATGACGATGCGCGCCACGGGGTGGCCGGCCCCTTCGATCGCGGCAAGCTTGGAATCGTGGGCGGCATCCGCTTCTCCCTCGATGCGGATGTCGATGAAGAAGCGATCGTTGCCGTAGACCGAGGGATCGCCCAGCGGCTCGCCCTCGATCGGGATCAGGCCCTTGCCCTCCTTGCCGGTCGATTCCGCGATAAGCTGCTCGGCCCAGGCGCCGAAATCGGCGATCTTCTTCGACGCCAGGATCGTCACCTTGTCGCGGCCTTCGAGCCCGGCGAGGCCCATGGCAAGCCCGAGCTGCACGCCCGGGTTCTCGGATGGCGGCACGTCCGGCCCACAGGAGCGGGCCATCGCGAGCGCATGCTTGACGAAGGTGTTGACGTCGATGCCCGCGGTCGCCGCCGGCACCAGACCGAAGGGCGAGAGCACCGAATAGCGTCCGCCGATCGAGGGCTCGCCGTGGAAGATGCGGGCGTAGTTCAGCTGCTTTGCCGCCTTCTCCAGCGACGACCCGGGATCGGTCACCGCGATGAAGCGATGGCCGGTCTTCACCTTGGTCCCGACCGCCTTGGCGACCTGCTCATGGAAATAGTCCTTCATCGCGTTCGGCTCGGTGGTGCCGCCGGACTTGCTGGAGACGATGAACACGGTGTTGGCGATGTCGATCTTCCCTTCCATCGCCCGCACCTGCGCGGGATCGGTGGAATCGAGCACATGCAGCTTGGGGAAGCCGGGCTTCTTGCCAAAGGTCTCGGCCAGCACCTCCGGTCCGAGGCTCGATCCGCCCATGCCGAGCACGACAGCGTCGGAGAATTTCTGGCCCTTCACGCGGCCCGCATAGTCCTCGTAATCGGCAATATCGGCCTTGGCGGCGCTGTCGAGCCAGCCGAGCCATTTGTCCTCGTCCGTGCCGGTCCACACTGACTTGTCGCGCTGCCAGAGCCTGCGGATTTTTGCGGAGGCGCGCCATTCCTCGGTGCTCTTGGCCACGGCCTTGCCGAGCCCGTCGCCGAGCGAGAGAAGCTGGCGGTCGAGCGCGGGCCCCAGCACGGTGGCACGCTTGTGCGCGACGGCGCCGTAGAGCTTGTCAGCGGCGTCCGCAAACAGCTTGACGCCGTCCTTGACCAGCTCCTCGGTGATCGCATCGAGCGAGATGCCGGAGCGCTCCAGCTCTTCCAGCACGCGCCTGGCGTCATCGACATTCTCTTCCAGGCTGTCGCGCGGCTTGCCGTGATCGCGGAACGCATCCAGCGTCGCCGGCGGCATGGTGTTGATGGTGTCGGGGCCGATCAGCTCCTCGACATAGAGGACGTCGCTGTAGTCCTTGTTCTTGGTGCCGGTGGAGGCCCACAGCATGCGCTGCGGCTTGGCACCCTTGGCGGCGAGCTTCTCCCAGCGCGAACCTGTGAACAGGCGCTTGTAGTCCCGGTAGGCGAGCTTGGCATTGGCGATCGCGACCTTGCCCTTCAGTGCGGCAAGCCGCTCCTTCTCCGATGGATCATTGGCGCGGGCAATCTTCTCGTCGAGCTGCTTGTCGACCATGGTGTCGATCCGGCTGACGAAGAAGCTCGCCACGCTCGCGACATGCGACGGATCGCCGCCGCCGGCGACGTATTTCTCGAGGCCGGCGAGATAGGCTTCGGCGACCTCGAGATAGACGGCCTTCGAGAACAGCAGCGTGATGTTGATGCTGATGCCTTCGCCGATCAGCTGTTCGATCGCCGGCAAGCCCTCGCGCGTCGCCGGCACCTTCACCATCAGATTCTGGCGACCGACATCCTTCCAGAGCCGCCGCGCCTCGGCGACCGTGGCGGCGGTATCCATCGCCAGATAGGGCGACACTTCCAGGCTCACGAAGCCGTTCCGGCCCTCGAGGCGATCATAGACCGGGCGCAGCACGTCGGCGGCATTCTGGATGTCCTCGATTGCGACCGCCTCGAACAGGTCGGCCACGGTCCGGTCGCCGCGCTTCAGTGCCTTGCCGATCGAGGCGTCATATTCGTCGGAGCTGCCGATCGCCTTCTCGAAGATCGACGGATTGGAGGTGACGCCCTTGACGCCATCGGTGTCGATCAGCCGCTTCAGGTCGCCCTTGGCGATGAAGCCACGGGCCAGGAAGTCCAGCCAGACCGCTTGTCCGTGCTTTTCCAGTTCTTTGACGGGATTCATGATGCTTATTTCTCTCCAAGCCTGCGGACGAGGGGGTTTTCGCGCCGGTCCTGACGCGCTATCCTCTAGCTTACATGCTCCCCGGAGGGAACCAATCAAGGGTATGAGAGTCATACTCTCCAGTGGAACTCCGTCGCGATCATGGCGATCCAGGCGGGCAGTTGCTGTGTTGCGTAGAAGTCGTTGGCCGGAGGATACGGCCGAGGTCTCCTTGCGTAGCGTCAGCCGTCTCGCGTTGTCAGCCAACGGTTGCGTGGAGTGCCTTCGGCGAAGTGGATCCGCCGTTGCGTCGTGGGTTGGCCGCGAATGGCCAAGCTGGGGGGAAAAGCATGCACGCCCATCATGAAGGTTCGGCGGGCGCCGAGAGCCGGCAATCGGTTGCGTCGACGGTGAGCATCGACGCGTCCTGCGATCTCGAAATCAGTCGCTGCGTGACGCAGCTGCGGCTGCTGGTCGCGGCGGGTTTTGCCATGACCCTGCTCAGTGCAAGCCTTGCCTTGGACTGGTGGGACGGTCTCGGCGATTATGACACGACGGTCGGCTATGTCGGCGTCGTGGTGTTCGGCCTGGTGACCAGCTGGCTGATCTGGATGCTTCCCGCCGAGCGAGGAGCCGTGGTGGTCGTCACCCCCTACGGCATCCGCGATCTCCGCATCGGCAATGAATTTCTGCCGTGGGAGTCGATCGCGGAGATTTCAGCTGAAGAATGCCGCGGCCACAAGACGATCGTGCTGACGCCGTCGCCGGCATTGCGGCGCCAGCTGTGCGCCATTCCCACCCTGGCTCGGGCCGTGAAGGATGGTCGCATCGTCATCCGCACGGAGGGCCTGGCGACTGATTTTGATACACTGCTGCGCGCCTGTCGCGACTGCCACGCCGCCAGCAGCGCGCACACTGCATTGCAGCAGGAAGATGAACGCGGCCCCCAAAGCTTCGCCGTACAAGTGTCATAAGATCGCCGCTCCCGGATCGCTATGCTGCATTGCCGGATCGGCACATCCCCGGGAACGTCCGGATGTTGCGACCAAGTGACATTTTCTGGAAATGAGCCAATATAGAGACAGATTCGCACAAATTACAGGCATGTGCCTGTTCGTAACTCATGGAGTGCCTACGTTGTGCGTTGCGTCGAGTTGGCGCCCGGGTGTCCAATGATCGTCATGTGCTCACGCTGATTCGAAACGGCCTGAGGAACGGTCCGGTAACTGCTTTCGTTTCAGCTTATAGCGGAACTCACGCGGAGAGGGATCATGTACAACGATTCTCTATTCAACGCTTTCGCTCGGTCGTTCGAGGCGAGAAGCCAGCACGACATGTCGATGGCGGAATATCTGGAATCGTGTCGAAGCGATCCCATGAAATACGCGAACGCGGCCGAACGACTGCTAGCGGCGATCGGTGATCCCCAGACGATCGATACGGCCAAGGACCCACGCCTTGGCCGTATTTTTTTGAACCGCACGATCCGCACCTATCCGGCCTTCGCCGGCTTCTACGGCATGGAAGAAACCATCGAGCGCATCGTCGGTTTCTTCCGCCACGCGGCGCAAGGCCTGGAGGAGCGCAAGCAGATCCTCTATCTGCTCGGCCCGGTCGGTGGCGGCAAGTCCTCGCTCGCCGAGCGGCTGAAGTCGCTGATGGAAGTGAACCCGATCTATGTGCTCAAGGCCGGCGACGAACTCTCGCCCGTGTTCGAGAGCCCGCTCAGCCTGTTCGATCCCGATCATCTCGGTCCGATGCTGGAGGAGAAATACGGCATTCCGCGCCGCCGTCTCACCGGCCTGATGAGCCCGTGGTGCTACAAGCGGCTCGAAGCCTTCGGCGGCGACATCTCGCAATTCCGCGTCGCAAAGATCCAGCCGTCGCGGCTGCGCCAGATCGCGGTCGCCAAGACCGAGCCCGGCGACGAGAACAACCAGGACATCTCCTCGCTGGTCGGCAAGGTCGATATCCGCAAGCTCGAGACCTACGCCCAGAATGATCCCGACGCCTACAGCTATTCCGGCGGCCTCAACCGCGCCAATCAGGGCATCCTCGAATTCGTCGAGATGTTCAAGGCGCCGATCAAGATGCTGCATCCGCTGCTGACCGCGACGCAGGAAGGCAACTATATCGGCACCGAGAACATCGGCGCGATCCCGTTCACCGGGATCATCCTCGCGCACTCGAACGAAGCCGAGTGGGCGAGCTTCAAGGCCAACAAGAACAACGAAGCCTTCATCGACCGAATCTGCGTCATCAAGGTGCCCTACTGCCTCAGGGTCGCCGAGGAGCAGAAAATCTACGAAAAGCTGATCCAGGGCTCCGAGCTCGCGTCGGCTCCTTGCGCGCCTTCGACGCTGGAGACGCTGGCGCGGTTCTCGGTGATGTCGCGCCTGCGCAAGCACGAGAACTCCACCCTGTTCGCCAAGATGCGGGTCTACGACGGCGAAAGCCTGAAGGAATCCGATCCGAAAGCGCGCAGCGTCCAGGAATATCGCGATGCCGCCGGCGTCGACGAGGGCATGGACGGTGCCTCCACCCGCTTCGCCTTCAAGGTCCTGGCTGCGACCTTCAACCACGATCCGCAGGAGGTCGCCGCCGACGCCGTGCACCTGATGTACGCGCTGGAACAGGCGATCCGCCGCGAGCAGCTTCCGGAGGAAACCGAGAAACGCTATCTTGAATTCATCAAGGCGGAGCTGGCGCCGCGCTACGCCGAGTTCATTGGCAACGAGATCCAGAAGGCCTATCTGGAATCCTACTCGGATTATGGCCAGAACCTGTTCGATCGCTACGTCGACTATGCCGACGCCTGGATCGAGGACCAGGATTTCAAGGATCCCGACACCGGCCAGCTGCTCGATCGCGAGCTCTTGAACCAGGAGCTGACCAAAATCGAGAAGCCGGCGGGTATCGCCAACCCCAAGGACTTCCGCAACGAGGTCGTCAAATTCTCGTTACGGTCGCGGGCCCAGAACGGCGGCAAGAATCCGACCTGGACCTCCTATGAGAAGATTCGCGATGTGATCGAAAAGCGGATATTCTCCCAGGTCGAGGACCTGCTTCCGGTCATCTCCTTCGGGTCGAAGAAGGACGGCGAGACGGAGAAGAAGCACGGCGAGTTCGTCGCACGCATGGTGGAGCGTGGCTACACCGAGCGTCAGGTTCGCCGGCTCGTTGAATGGTACATGCGCGTGAAGCAGGCCGGTTGAGGCGGATGGAAAAGTGCCCATTCACATCATTGACAGGCGCCTGAATCCAGGCGGCAAGAGTCTTGAGAACCGCCAGCGGTTCTTGCGTCGGGCCAAATCCCTGGTGCAGGGCGCCGTCAAGAAGACTTCGCAGGAACGCGACATCAAGGACGTCCTGGAGGGTGGTGAGGTCACGATCCCGCTCGACGGCATGCACGAGCCGCGCTTCCGCCGTGAAGGCGGAACGCGGGACATGGTCCTGCCCGGCAATAAGAAGTTCGTCGAAGGCGACTATCTCCAGCGCTCCGGCCAGGGCAGCGCCAAGGATTCCGGCCCCGGCGAAGGCGACAGCGAGGACGCCTTCCGCTTCGTGCTGAGCCGTGACGAGTTCGTCGATCTTTTCCTCGACGACCTCGAGCTTCCGGATCTCGCCAAGCGCAAGATCGCCCAGACCGAGAGCGAAGGCATCCAGCGCGCCGGCTACACCATGTCCGGCTCGCCCGCCAACATCTCGGTCAGCCGGACGGTGAAGCTCGCGCTCGCCCGCCGCATCGCGCTCAGGCGTCCCCGCAAGGACGAGATCGAAGAGCTGGAAGCCGCGATCGAAGCATGCACGGACGAGGACGAGCGCGCGGAACTGGTCGCTCGGCTCGAAAAGATGAAGGCGAAATCCAAGCGCATCCCCTTCATCGATCCGCTCGATATCCGCTACCGGCGCTTCGAGACCGTGCCGAAGCCCGTCGCGCAGGCCGTGATGTTCTGCCTGATGGACGTCTCCGGCTCGATGTCCGAGCACATGAAGGATCTGGCCAAGCGCTTCTACATGCTGCTCTACGTGTTCCTGAAGCGGCGCTACAAGCACGTCGAGATCGTCTTCATCCGCCACACCGACCGCGCCGAGGAGGTGGACGAGCAGACCTTCTTCTACGGTCCGGCCTCGGGCGGCACGCTGGTCTCCAGCGCGCTGCAGGCGATGCACGAGATCGTGCGCGAGCGCTTCAACCCGGCGGACTGGAACATCTACGCCGCGCAAGCCTCCGACGGCGACAATTCCTATTCCGACGGCGAGCTCACAGGGCTGCTGCTGACCGACAAGATCCTGCCGGTCTGCCAGTTCTTTGCCTATCTCGAGGTCGGGGAATCAGGCGGCAGCGCTTTCGATCTCTCCGACTCCTCGCTCTGGACCCTCTATGAGCGCCTGCGCAACAGCGGCGCACCGCTCTCGATGCGCAAGGTCTCCGAGCGCAGCGAGATCTTTCCGGTGTTCCACGATCTGTTCCACCGCCGCGATACTGCCCAGGAGAAGGCCGCTCCATGACGGAACGATTGTTCGAAGGCGCCGATTGGGATTTTCACACCTTGCAGCGCATCACCGATGCCTGCGAGGAGGTGGCGTTGAAGGATCTCGGGCTCGACGTCTATCCGAACCAGATCGAGGTCATCACTGCCGAGCAGATGCTGGACGCCTATTCGTCGGTCGGCATGCCCTTGTTCTACAAGCACTGGTCGTTCGGCAAGCACTTTGCGTTCCACGAAGCGTCCTATCGCAAGGGCCTGATGGGGCTCGCCTATGAGATCGTGATCAACTCCTCGCCCTGCATCTCCTATCTGATGGAGGAGAACACGGCGACGATGCAGACGCTGGTGATCGCGCACGCCGCCTTCGGCCACAACCATTTCTTCAAGAACAACTATCTGTTCAAGCAGTGGACCGATGCCGACGGCATCCTGGACTATCTCGACTTCGCCAAGAACTACGTCATGCAATGCGAGGATCGCTACGGCCGCATCGAGGTCGAGCGCACGCTCGATGCCGCGCATGCGCTGATGTCGCACGGCATCGACCGTTATCCCGGCAAGAAGAAGCTCGATCTGCGCGCCGAGGAGAAGCGGGCAGGGCGCCGCCGCCAGCACGAGGAGGAAGTCTTCAACGATCTCTGGCGCACAGTCCCCAAGGGCGCGACCAAGAGCCGGTCCGCGCTCAGCATCGAGCGCCGCCGCAAGCTGCTCGGCCTGCCGCAGGAGAATTTGCTCTATTTCCTGGAGAAGAGCGCGCCGCGGCTGGCGCCCTGGCAGCGCGAGCTCTTGCGCATCGTCCGCCACATCGCGCAATATTTCTATCCGCAGAGCCAGACCAAGGTCATGAACGAGGGGACGGCGACCTACGTCCACTATCGCATCATGACCAGGCTGCACGAGCAGGGGCGCATCAGCGACGGCAACTTCCTCGAATTCCTGGGATCGCACACCAACGTCGTGTTCCAACCCGAATTCGACGATCCCCGCTTCTCCGGCTTCAACCCCTACGCGCTCGGCTTTGCCTTGATGCAGGACATCGAGCGCATCGTCACCAGGCCGGAAGACGAGGACCGCGAATGGTTCCCCGACATCGCCGGCAAGGGCGATGTCATGGGCGTGCTGCGTGACGTCTGGGCCAATTACCGCGACGAGAGCTTCATCGGCCAGTTCCTGAGCCCCAGATTGATGCGGCACTTCCGCATGTTCCATCTGCACGACGATCCAGAGGAGCGCGCCGGCATCCGGGTCGATGCCATCCACGACGAGCGCGGCTTCCGCCGCGTCCGCCGCGAGCTGGCGCGGCAGCACGACGTCGGCTTCATCGACGCCAATATCGAGGTGGTTGACGTCGATCTCTCCGGCGATCGGCGCCTGATCCTGCATCATCACGTCATCAAGGGCTCGCAGCTCAACGAGACCGACGCCAAGCGCGTGCTCCAGCATCTCGCCGATCTCTGGACCTACGACGTTGCGCTGATCGAGGTCGATGCCAACGACAAGGTCGTACGCGAATATGTCGTCAGCCCGCGCCCGATCCCGGCCGCGGTGGCCTGAGGCGGCCTACTATGCGGCAATAAGGCGAAATGCGCGTTGATGTGCCCTCGCCCCTTGTGGGAGAGGGCAGCGACGCCGGCAGATGCAAGCTCATTGAGGTGAGGGGTATCTCTCCACACCTTCCCCTGCCGATAGAGACCCCTCATCCGGCGCTTCGCGCCACCTTCTCCCACAAGGGGAGAAGGAAGGCACTCGTGGCTGCACTACGGCTGTTTAGGCCGATCGCTTTGCCGGCTTCTTCTTCGCCTTGCTCGCATTCAGCTCCACCGCCGCCCGGATCAGCGCCTTCAACGCCTTCTCGTTAATCTTTTCGCCCTCGCGAATGTCGATGGCGCGGCGCACGTTGCCATCGAGGCTGGAATTGAACAGGCCCGCGGGGTCGTCCAGCGCCGCGCCCTTGGCGAAGGTCAGCTTCACCACTTCCTTGTAGGTCTCGCCGGTGCAGATGATGCCGTCGTGCTCCCACACGGGAACGCCGCGCCATTTCCACTCCTCGACGACGTCGGGATCCGCCTGCTTGATCAGGCCGCGAATCCGCGCGAGCATCTCGCCACGCCAGTCGCCGAGTTCCTTGATCCTGCCGTCGATCAGTTTCGAGGGCGAAGGTTCATTCGCTTCTTTCACGCTCGCCTTTTTCGCTGTCACGGCCTTCTTCATCATCTCGCCTCGTTCGCTTTGCTGCGGCCGACATGGGGCAGCGCGAACAAATATAGCCCGGTCGCGAGCAGCGGGATGAGCGGGACGAGCGCCAAGAAGCCGATCCACACGGCCTGGAGCTGCATGGTCATCGTCACGATGTTGGCGATGACCGCAAGCGTGAACGCCATCGACAGCCAGCGATGAATCTGCCGAATCCACATTTGGGTGCTCATTGAGACCTCCTCCGAGATTGATCGAAATGGACGCCGGCGGAGCTAGTCTGCCCGCGCCAGCACTTCGTCCAGCTTGGCCAAAAACTGCTTCCAGCCGGCATGCGCACCGCCAAAAGCCTGCTTCTGCGTCGGGCTGAAGCCTGCCTGCTCGACGCGCAGATGCGTGCCCGCGCCCGTCGGTGTCAACGTGAAGGTCACCACGCTCTTGAGATCGAAGGCAGCGTCCTCATGCGAGAAATTCCAGGTGTAGGCGAGCGTCTTCTGCGGCTCGATAGTGAGCACCTCGCAGTCCAGCACGCCGCCCCATTCGCCGCGCAGGTTGAAGCGATGGCCGACGGTCGGCTTGAAGTCGTTCTTCATCAGCCATTCCTCGATCAGATGCGGCTGCGTTAGCGCGCGCCAGATCCGTTCAGCCGGAAAGGCAAATTCGCGCTCGATGACGACGGAGCGCGTCTCGGCAGGTTCGTTCATTGGTCCATCCTCTTCAGCAGATCATCGAGCGCGTCGAGCCTTTTCTGCCAGAACCCGGCCATCTGGCCGGTCCAGTCGATCAGCGGATTGAGCGCACCGGGCCGCGCGCTGTAGTGGGTCTGGCGTCCTTCATGGCGGTCGCGCACCAGGCCAGCCTGCTTCAAGGCGCCGAGATGCTTTGAGACCGCCGGCTGGGACACACCGGATCGCGCCGTCAGCGCCCCGACGGTCTGCTCCCCCTCGCGGCACAGCCGCTCGAAGATCGCCCGCCGGGTCGGATCGGCGAGCGTCCTGAACAGGAGATCGTGCGCGGCGGACATGAAAGATCCATAATCAGAAAGTTATGGATAAACCCATAACTCCGGGGTTATGGGTAAGTCAAGCGCTGTGGGGGATATGGCGCTCACTCGCGCAACTCTCTCCACGTCATTGCGAGGAGCCATTTGCGACGAAGCAATCCAGACTGCCTCCGCAGAGGGATTCTGGATTGCTTCGCTACGCTCGCAATGACGGGGGATGTGGCGGCCTCTCGGGCCCTACGGCCGCAAATACAGATACCCCTGCGACTGCAGCTCGGCCAAACGCACCACGCCGCCCTTCTCGGCGCTGACGAAGCCCGGCAGCAGCTCGTTGAGCGTGACGTTCTGCGCCTTCATCGTGTTGCCGCAGGCGGCGAGCTCGACGCCGTCCTTGGAGAACTCGACCACGCGCTTGCTGACGTCGGGGTTCGCCTGCGCGTGGTCTCCCTGACCTTGTCGGCCTCATCGGCATGGGCGAGGCTGGTCAGCGCAGCGAAAGTCAGGGCGGGAGCGCAGCGCGTTCAACCTCCGCACGTCGCTCGTGTGACCCATCCTGCAGGGATAGGGGCCAACGGCCTCCTTAGTCATGGCTGCGATCAAGAAGGTTCAATGGGTGTGACGCCCTGATTCTCCGGAACCCGACGCCGGCGATCGCTGCGACATTGTCTCGGTTCGTCAATGTGATAGCCTTCACAGACGACCGCCTTTGGCAGTCGTAGGCTGGGGCTGCCTTGCAAGTTTGTGGAGTCCCCCGCATGGGCGAAATTCGCAACTTCAGATCCGGAAATCAGGATGAGCCGCCGCCGCACAGCGGAATGCCTCGTCGTCTCGCCGCGATCATCGTCGGCGACATCGCCTCCTACAGCCGGCTGATGCAGGCCGACGAGGAAGGCACGCATACCCGCGTCAAGCGGATCGAGCGCGACATCATCCAGCCGACCATCATCGAGCACCATGGAAGTCTGGTGAAGACGACCGGCGACGGCTTCATCGCCATTTTCGACAGTCCCGTCGAGGCCGTTCGATGCAGCATCGTCATCCAGCAAAATCTCGTCGGTCGCAACGCCTCGATTCCCAAGCATTCCCGGCTCGAATATCGGATTGGCGTCAATCTCGGCGACGTCATCGTGGAGCCGGACGACATCTATGGTGACGGCGTCAACATCGCCACGCGTATCGAGGGCATCGCGGAGCCGGGACAGGTCTACATCTCCGGCGCGATCTACGAGCAGATCAAGCACAAGATCGTGTGCGGCTATGAGTCGCTCGGCGACCGCAAGGTCAAGAACATCACCGATCCCGTGCGCGTCTATCGCGTGCTGCCGGATGCAGATGCCGTCGGCAGGACAAGAAGCCGGCGCGAGAACGCGCTGATCTTTTTCCTGGCCATCACGCTGCTCGTCATTGCCGCCGGCGCACTCTGGTATCTGCTGGCATCGCCGCAGGGCAGGATGGGCGAGCAGGTCGCAGCGCCCGCCGCTTCTCCGGCGCCATCTCCGGTCCCGCAAGCTCCGCCGCGCGAAGTCGCGACGCAGGCGCCGCAACCATCTCCCTCATTGGCTTCGGCGCCTCCATCGTCGACGCCGGCGCCAAGCCCGTCCGCGACGCCGCTGCGCGAGCCCGAAATGGTCGCCCTTCGCGGCGGCAGTTTCGCGATGGGAAGCAACGACGATCCGACCGAGCGTCCCATCCACCAGGTCACGATCAAGCCGTTCTCGATCGGAAAATATCCAGTGACGGTGCGGGAGTGGAACGAATGCGCGGCTGCGAACGCGTGCGGTTTCACCGCGACCGGCAAGGACGATGCGCCGGTCAGCAATGTGAGCTGGACTGATGCGCAGCAATATGCCGCCTTTCTGTCGCAGGCGACGAAAAAGCGGTACCGGCTCCCGAGCGAGGCCGAATGGGAATACGCAGCCCGCGGCGGTACGCAAACAAAGTATTGGTGGGGCGACAAGCTGCAGCCGGGCATGGCCGGATGCAAGGATTGCGGCGACCTCGCGGCCGAGCAGCCGGCGAAGGTAGGCAGCTTCAAGCCCAATCCGTTCGGGCTCCACGACATGGGCGGCGGCGTCGACCAGTGGGTCGAGGATTGCTGGCACAAGAATTATCAGGGGGCGCCGGTCGACGGCTCGGCATGGACCGGCGGCGACTGCTCATCGCACGTCCTGCGCTCGGGCTCCTGGAAGAACGATTCGAGATACGTGCGGCCGTCCAACCGCGATGGCTATGATACCAATGTCCGTTACCCGACGCATGGATTCCGTGTCGCGCTAAGTCCTTAAGGCTGGAGTAGATTTGATGAAAATCATTCGCTGCGCCGCGCTCGCGGCGGCGCTCGCATTGCTGCCAGGTGTTTTGCTGCCAAGTGTTTTGCTGCCAAGCGCTGCTTACTCTCAGGGCAAGACCGCTCCCAAGGACGCAAAGCTCTATTTCATCACGCCGCAGGAGGGGCAGAAGATCCGTGGTGGGTTCTGGGTCCGGTTCGGTCTGCGCAACATGGGCGTGACCCATGCTGGCGATGACTATCAAAGCGCCGGTCATCACCATTTGTTGGTCGACGTCAACGACCCCATCGATATCAAGGAGCCGATCCCGCAGGACAAGTCCCATCTGCATTTCGGGGCAGGGCAAACCGAAACGTTTCTCGAGCTTCCGCCCGGCACGCACACGCTGCAACTGGTGCTGGGCGATGCGAAGCACTATCCCTTCGATCCGCCCGTCGCGTCCGAGAAAATCACGGTACGAGTCAGGCAGCCCGGTCCGGTACGGCGCCGTTGATCACCGCAGGCTGGCGTTGATCTTGTCCAGCACCGCCGAGCCCGGACACAGCGTGTCCGCTTCCAGCGTGTTGAGCGGGGTCTCGACCGTGTTGAGGTGCTCGTGCAGGTCTTCCGCATCGGGGTCGACATAGAGCAGGCCGGTGACGATCTGGCCCTTGGCGGCGTGCCTCGCAAGGAAGGTCTGTGCTCCCAACCGGTCATGCGGATCGTAGTCGGCGTCGATCTTGCGCAGCGCGATCTTGTTGCCGTCGTGCTGCTCCACGACTTGAATCGTGCCTGGAGCATAATCCACTGCGATCGGATCGCGGCCCACCAGCACGTCGAGCCGGTTCACGGCGTCGTTGTGCTCGCGGACATAGTCAAAACTCTTGGTCGAGCCGGCGTGGTTGTTGAAGGCGATGCAGGGGCTGATGACGTCGATGAAGGATGCACCCTTGTGGCCGATCGCGGCTGCGATCAGCGGCACCAGTTGGCTCTTGTCGCCGGAGAACGAGCGCGCCACGAAGGTCGCGCCCAGCTGCAGCGCGATCGCCACGAGGTCGATGGCGTTGTCGGTGTTGGTGACGCCCTTCTTGCTCTTCGAGCCGCGGTCGGCGGTCGCCGAGAACTGGCCCTTGGTCAGGCCGTAGACGCCGTTGTTCTCGACGATGTAGGTCATGTTGACGCCGCGCCGGATCGAATGCGCGAACTGGCCGAAGCCGATCGAGGCGGAATCGCCGTCGCCGGAGACGCCGAGATAGATCAAATCGCGGTTGGCGAGGTTGGCACCGGTCAGCACGCTGGGCATGCGGCCGTGCACGGAGTTGAAGCCGTGCGAATTGCCGAGGAAATAGTCCGGCGTCTTCGACGAGCAGCCGATGCCGGAGATTTTGGCCACCCGATGCGGCTCGATCGAGAGCTCGTAGCAGGCCTCGATGATTGAGGCCGTGATCGAATCGTGGCCACAGCCCGCGCACAGCGTCGAGATCTTGCCCTCGTAGTCGCGATGCGTGTAGCCGAGCGCGTTCTTCTTGAGGCCCGGATGATGAAATTTCGGTTTCGCGATGTAGGTCATCAGAGCACCTGAAGCTTCCGCGGCGTCATGGCCGGGCTTGTCCCGGCCATCCACGTCCTGGCGGCGGAGAGAAAGAGCGTGGAGGCCCGGGTCAAGCCCGGGCATGACGACGGAGAGAGTGACGGACAAATCATGACACGGCCTTGCGGAGCGGGGTCACCTTGAGGTGATCCTGGTGGTCGCCAATGGCTTTTGCGATGAAACGGGCGGTGATCGGCGTGCCGTCGTAGTGCACGATCGGCACGAGCCGGACGGGATCGATGCCGTTCTCGTTGACGATGAGCTGGCGGAGCTGGCTGTCGCGGTTCTGCTCGACGACGTAGACGAAGTCGTGCTCGGCGAGGAAGCTTGCGACGCTCGAATGGAACGGGAAGGCGCGGATACGCAGGCGATCGAGCTGATGCCCGCGCGCCTCCAAGAGGCCGATCGCCTCGTCCATCGCCGGCGAGGTCGAGCCGAAATAGATCACGCCATATTTGGTCGGCCGTTCCGCATTGGCCTGCAGCGGCCGCGGCACCAGATCCTGCGCGGTCTCGAACTTGCGCACCAGGCGCTGCATATTGTCGGCATAGACGGTGCCTTCCTCGGAGTAGCGCGCATAGCGATCACGCGAGGTGCCGCGGGTGAAATAGGAGCCCTTGGTCGGATGCGTGCCGGGATAGGTGCGGTAAGGAATGCCGTCGCCGTCGACGTCAAGATAGCGGCCGAAGTCGCGGCCCTCTTCCAGCATCTCCGCCGTCATGATCTTGCCGCGGTCATATTGCCGGGCATCGTCCCACTTCAGCGGGCGGCAGAGGCGGTGGTTCATGCCGATGTCGAGATCGAGCATCAGGAAGATCGTGGTCTGCAGCCGCTCGGCGAGATCGAAGGCGGCAGCCGCGAACTCGAACGCCTCGGCCGGATCTTCCGGGAACAGCAGCACATGCTTGGTGTCGCCATGCGAGGCATAGGCGCAGGCGATGATGTCGCATTGCTGGGTGCGGGTCGGCATGCCTGTGGAGGGGCCGGCGCGCTGGATGTTCATGATCACCGCCGGAATCTCGGCGAAATAGGAGAGGCCGATGAACTCCGTCATCAGCGAGATGCCAGGGCCCGAGGTCGCGGTGAAGGCGCGGGCGCCGTTCCAGGAGGCGCCAATGACGATGCCGATGGAAGCCAGCTCGTCCTCGCCCTGCACGATCGCGTATTTGGCCTTGCCGGTCTCGGGATCGTGCCGGTACTTCTTGCAATGGGCGGTGAAGGCCTCCGCCACCGACGAGGACGGCGTGATCGGATACCACGCGCACACGGTGGCGCCGCCATACACGGCGCCGAGAGCGGCGGCGCTGTTGCCCTCGATGAAGATGCGGTCGCCGACCTTGTCGGACTTCTTCACCCTGAGCCCGATCGGGCATTTCAGGTTCTGTAGCGCCCAGTCGCGGCCGAGATGCAGCGCGTGGACGTTGGAGGAGAGCAGCTTCTCCTTGCCCTTGTACTGTTCGCCGATCAGCTGCTCGATCAGCTTCGGATCCATGTCGAGCAGCGCGCTGAGCGCGCCGAGATAAATGATGTTCTTGAACAGCTGGCGCTGGCGCGGATCGGTATAGGTCGAATTGGTGATGGCGGTCAGCGGCACGCCGATCACGGTGATGTCGTCGCGGAATTTCGTCGACGGCATCGGCTTGGTGGAATCGTAGAACAGGTAGCCGCCGGGCTCGATGCCGGCGACGTCCTTGTCCCAGGTCTGCGGGTTCATCGCCACCATCATGTCGACGCCGCCGCGGGCGCCGAGATGGCCGGCTTCCGTCACGCGCACCTCGTACCAGGTCGGCAGGCCCTGGATGTTGGATGGAAAGATGTTGCGCGGGGACACCGGCACGCCATGGCGCAGGATCGCGCGCGCAAACATCTCGTTGGCGCTGGCCGAGCCCGAGCCGTTGACGTTGGCGAAGCGGACGACGAAGTCGTTTACGCTGCTGAGCGGCTTTTTGTCGGGCATGTCGAACCTGCGTAGGTCATCTCGATGAAATATTTCTGCATGTCCCAGGCGCCGGTGGGACAGCGCTCGGCGCACAGCCCGCAATGCAGGCAGACATCCTCGTCCTTCACCATCACGCGTCCGGTCTTGAGGTCGCTGGACACATAGAGGTCCTGGTCCGAATGCGGTGAAGGCGCCTTCAGGCGCTGGCGCAAATCGCCTTCCTCGCCGTTGCCCGTGAAGGTGATGCAGTCCATCGGGCAGATGTCGGCGCAGGCATCGCACTCGATGCAGAGCGAGGTCGAGAACACGGTCTGCACGTCGCAGTTCAGGCAGCGATGCGCCTCGCCGAGCGCGAGCTTGACGTCATAGCCGAGCTCGACCTCGGCGCGGATGTCCTTCAGCGCGATCACCTTGTCGCGATGCGGCACCTTGAAGCGCTTGTCGTTGGAGATGTCGTTGTCATAGCTCCATTCGTGGATGCCCATCTTCTGCGAGGAGATTTGCACCTCCGGCAGCGGACGTTCGTCGATCGCCTCGCCCGAGAGCATCCTGTGGATCGACAGCGCGGCGTCATGGCCGTGCGCGACCGCCCAGATGATGTTCTTGGGGCCGAACGCGGCGTCGCCGCCGAAGAACACTTTCGGATTGGTGGACACGAATGTCTTGGGATCGACCTTCGGCATGTGCCATTTGTCGAACTCGATGCCGCAATCCGGTTCGATCCAGGGGAAGGCGTTCTCCTGCCCGACCGCGACCAGCACGTCGTCGCAGGTGATCGTCTCGTCCGGCTCGCCCGACGGCACCAGGTTGCGCCGGCCATTGGCGTCGTATTCGGCCTTCACCTTCTGGAAGGTGACGCCGATCAGCTTGCCGGCGACATGCTTGAAAGCCACCGGGACCATGTAGTTCAGGATCGGGATGTCCTCATGGATCGCGTCTTCCTTCTCCCAGGGTGAGGCCTTCATCTCCTCGAAGCCGGAGCGCACAATGACCTTGACGCTCTCGCCGCCAAGGCGACGCGCGGTGCGGCAGCAATCCATCGCGGTGTTGCCGCCGCCGAGCACGATCACGCGTTTGCCGATCTTGTCGATATGGCCGAATGACACGTTGGCCAGCCACTCGATGCCGATATGGATGTTGGCGGCTGCCTCCTTCCGGCCGGGAATGTCGAGTTCGCGGCCGCGCGGCGCGCCGGAGCCGACGAAGATGGCATCATATTTCTCCGCGAGCAGCGCCTTCATGCTGTCGATGCGGTGGCCGCCCTTGAAGTCGACGCCGAGACCCAGGATGTAGCCGGTCTCCTCGTCGATGACCGAATTGGGCAGGCGGAACTTCGGGATCTGCGTCCGCATCATGCCGCCGGCTTCCGGATCGGCATCGAACACGGTGCAGTGATAGCCGAGCGGCGCAAGATCGCGCGCCACCGTCAGCGAGGCCGGACCGCCGCCGACCAGCGCAACACGCTTGCCGTTCTTCGGCGCGGGCTTCGGTAGGCGCTGCTTGATATCGTCCTTGAAGTCCGCGGCGACGCGCTTGAGACGGCAGATCGCCACCGGATTATCCTCGACGCGTCCGCGGCGGCATGCCGGCTCGCAGGGACGGTCGCAGGTGCGTCCCAGGATGCCGGGAAACACGTTCGATTTCCAATTGATCATGTAGGCGTCGCTGTAGCGGCCTTGTGCGATCAGTCGGATGTATTCGGGAACCGGGGTGTGCGCAGGACAGGCCCACTGGCAATCGACCACTTTGTGAAAGTAGTCGGGGGCCGCGATATCGGTCGGTTTCATTCCTACCCTGTCCGCGCAGGCCCAAAGACCCCGCGGCCTTTTTTGTTGAGCTTGGCGGACGCTTAACGCGTCTCGATCTGGTTTCTGAATGACGTCATTGGGTTAGCTTATTAGAACCGTTCCGAAGTACAACGGCAAATTTGCGCGCTTCCCCTCTTTCATGGGAGCCAAGCGCGCACGGCATTCATGCTCCGCGCGATGTGCGTGCGGTGCAGCATGCTGCGGTGCGGATGCTGGTTCAGCCGCGCGCGATATCGCTCTTGGTGAGGTCCCACATCAGGCAGTAGATGCCGACGGAGATGGGAAGCGGGAAGGGCGCCGCGGCCGGCCCGGTGAAGCGCTCGGCGATGACGGCGGAGACCGCGCCGACATGCGTGCCGTCGATCAGCACGAACCAGTCGCGCCCGCCTTCGTTGCGCACCGCCGGTATCTCCGCCGTTGCGCCCGACAATTCGAGCTCGCTTTCGAGCAGATGCATCGAGACGATGCCGTCGCGCTGGTCCGGCGTCAGCCTTTCTTGCAGTGCATCACGCCAGGTCGCGGCATTGTCGGGCCTCGGCCGCAGCCGCACCAGGCCGAGCGCGGCCCCGCGTCCGGTGCCCTTGCTGATGGTGATGCGCGCGACGACACGGAGCATGTCCTTGAAGCGCGCCATGGTCTGCCGCGACCAGTCGGTCGGGTTCGCGAGCCGCGCCTTGTAGGCGGGACTGTCGAGCACCTCTAACGTCGCGGTCGAATACAGGCATAGATATTTGGGATTGGCGGCATGCGCGACATAGCGCCGCGCTTCGAGGAATCCGTCGATCGCGACACGCTCTTCCAGATGCTCGCGATCGTACCAGCGGTTGAAATCGGCTTCATCTGAAACGTCGATGTTCATCGACGTCAGCAGCATGCCTTTCCCGGCGAGCGGCATTCTTCTTGTCCTCTCATCGCCCGATCTTCGACGCGAGGTCCGCAATCGACTTCATGACGGCGTCCCTCACGCCGCCATCATAGAGCGAATGTCCGGCCTCTTCCACGATGCGAAGCTCGGAACCGGACCAGACTTTCGCAAGGGCCTGGGATGTCGCAGGAGGACACAACAGATCATAGCGCCCCTGCACGATAATGCCGGGAATGCCTTCGAGCCGGCCCGCGTTTTGCAGCAGCTGGTTCTCGCTCATGAAGCTGTCATTGACGAAATAATGCGCCTCCATGAACGGCGTCGCCGGCAGCGTCCGCCACACGTTGAGCGAGGCGAGGTCCAGCCGTGTCTTTGCGGGCTTGTGCTCCGAGAGCGTGCGCTCGGTGTCGTGCCAGGCCCGCGCGGCAGGACCGTGCACTGCCGGGTCGGCATCGAGGACTCGGCGCCAATAGGCCTCCACCGGCCGTTCGCGTTCTTCCCGCGGCAGCACGCTGAGGAAATCCTCGTAGAGCGCGGGATGGAATTGCGACAGGCGCGAGGTGAAGGCCGCCTCCACCTCGGCCCGCGTGCCGAGAAACGTCGCGCGCAGCGCGATGCCCGAGACGCGCTCGGGGTGCGCCTCTGCATAAGCCAGCGCCAGCGTCGCGCCCCAGGAGCCGCCGACCACGATCCAGCGCTCGAAGCCGAACTTCTCGCGGATCTTCTCCATGTCCGCGATCAGATGCGCCGTGGTGTTGTGCTCGCGCGATCCCTTGGGACGGCTGCGGCCGCAGCCACGCTGGTCGAACAGCACGGCGCAGAAGCGGTCCGGATCGAACAGCCGGCGATGGTCCGGCTGGCAACCGCTGCCGGGTCCGCCATGCAGATACACCGCAGGGATTCCGTCCGCGCGCCCGATGCTCTCGACATAGAGCTCATGGCCGTCGCCGACGTCGAGCATGTCCGAGGTCAGCGGCGCAAAGGGATCGGCGCGCCTGACCGAGCTGGCTGCGTCGGCGTCAGGCGTCATTCTCGGATTCCAGGGTGCCGCCGGCGAAGTTACGGTAGAGGAAGCGGTTGGTCTCGCCCTCGGCCTCGCGCTCGGCCTGCTTGAAGATGGTCTCGTGCAGCGGCGACAGCGCGCAGGCCGGGTCGGTGTTGGCCGCATCGCCCGTCAGCGCAAAGGCCTGGCAGCGGCAGCCGCCGAAATCGATCTCGCGGAACTCGCACGATTTGCAGGGCTCCTTCATCCAGCCGGTGCCGCGATAGCGGTTGAAGGCGTCCGAGTTTTGCCAGATCCAGGCGATCGAGTGATTGGAGCGCACGGATTCGAACTCGAGCCCGGTGATGCTCTCGGCGGCGTGGCAGGGCAGCACCTTGCCGGCCGGCGAGATGTTGAAGAACTGCCGGCCCCAGCCGCCCATGCACTTCTTCGGCCGCAGCGCGTAATAGTCAGGCACGACATAGTCGATCGTCAGCCGGCCCTTGAGCCGCTCGCGCGCCTCCTCGACGAGGCGCGTGCACTCGTCGAGCTGCGCCACCGTCGGCATCAAGGCGGCGCGATTCTTCAGCGCCCAGCCGTAATACTGGACATTGGCGACCTCGAGCCGGTCGGCATCGAGATCGAGCGCCATCTGGATGACGTCGGGGAGCTGGTGCAGGTTCTGCCGGTGCATCACCGCGTTGACGGTGAGCGGCAGGTCGATCTCGCGCGTCCATTTCGCCACTTCGAGCTTCTTGCGATGAGCGTTCCTGTAGCCGGCGACGCGATCGGCAAGGCCTTCCTCAACGCCCTGGAAGGAGATCTGCACGTGACAGAGCCCGGCATCCGCGAGATCGCTCAGCCGCTCGCGCGTCAGCAGCACGGCTGAGGTGATCAGGTTGGTGTAGAGGCCGGCGTCGCTGGCATGCTTCACCAGTTCGACCAGGTCCTTGCGTGCCGTCGGCTCGCCGCCGGAGAAATGCACCTGCAGCACGCCGATCTCGGCGAGCTCGCTCAAGACCTTTTTCCACTCGTCGGTCGTCAGCTCCTTGCCGGAGCGGTCGAGCTCGACCGGGTTGGAGCAGTAGGGGCACTGCAGCGGGCAGCGATGGGTGATCTCGAGCAGCACGGCGAGCGGGATACCAAAAGCCTCCGCCGTCGAGCGCTGCTTCTCCAGCACCGCGAGGCTGTCGCTGGTGTCGGGCGGGATGTTGCCGAGCAAATCGCTCATGACGTCTTCTCCCGGGCCTCGGTGAGAAAGCCCTTGTCGGCGAGATCCTGCAGCATGACGATGACGTCGGCCAGGATCGCCTCGCGCGGCGCGGCGTATTTCGCGGCCAGTTGATCGGCGACGTCGCCGACATTGCGCTCACCGTTGCAGAGCTGCAAGACCTCGACCGCGATCTCATCCGGCGCCAGCACCCGCTCCGGCGCCAGGATCACCCAGACTTGTCGCGTCTCGTCATATTTCAGCTTGGCATGCCGCGGCAGCACGGGGCGGCTTGTCTCGCTGACGCTGATATGACGCGGCCCGGCCATTACTGTTCCTCTTCAGCCCGCTTTGGGCACGAAGGCGCCCGGCGGAATGTGGCCCTCGACATAGGCATGATAGAGGGCATCGAGCTGCACCCACAGCACGTTGGTCTTGAAGATCAGCGCGTTGCACACAAGCGCACGCTGCTCCGGCGTCGTGGCATGCGTCTTGACATAGTCGAGCGCAAAACCGGCATCGCGCGGCGCCTGCGCCAGCCGCCGCTTGAAGTAGCTCATGATCTCGGGGTTGACGAAGTCGTAATGCTCCAGCATGCCGGAGATGCGCTCTTCGTGCAGGTTCGGCGCGAACAGCTCGGTGAGCGAGGAGGCGATCGCCTCCAGCGGGCTTTTTTCGCGGCAGAAGTGGACGTAGGCCTCCACCGCAAAGCGCGTCGCCGGCAAAATGCCTTCGTTGGATTCCACGTAAGCGGTGTCGAGCCCGAGGCCTTCGGTCAGCTTGAGCCAGCGCTCGATGCCGCCCTCGGAGCCGACATCGCCGTCATGGTCCTCGATACGGTGGCGCCATTCCACGCGCGTGGCGCGGTCGCGGAAGCGCGAGATCACCACCGCGTCCTTGATCGGGATCGTGCTCTGGTAATAGTAGCGGTTGAGCGCCCAAGCCTGCACCTGGCCTTTGTTCAGCTTGCCGCCATGCAGCAGCTTATGGAACGGATGCAGGCTGTGATAGCGCGTCGCCCCGATATGGCGCAGCGTCGCCTCGAGCTCCTCGGCGCTCGTGAGCTTGATGTCCTTGCCGATCGAGAGCGCGGTCATTCCAGTCAGTGACGCGGCATTCACAGCACGATCTCCGTTCCGTCAGCGGGTATCTGCCAGCCCGCCTGCTCCGCAGCCTTGCGCTCGGGCGAGCCGGGCAGCAGCGCCGGATTCGAGTTATTGATATGCAGAAACAGCTTCCTGTCGATATTGAGGTCGGCCAGCCGTGCGATGGCGCCGTCGTCGCCGGACATCGCGACATGTCCCATGCTCTTGCCGGTCTTGTGGCCGAGGCCGGCCCTGATCATCTCGTCGTCGCGCCAGACCGTGCCGTCGAAGAACACCAGCGCGGCACCATCGATCTCGGCCTTGAGCGCGTCGGTCACCTCGGCGCAGGCCGCGATGAAGTAGAAGCACTTGCCCGTGGCCCTGTCGGTGATCTTCAGGCCCAGCGTGTCGCCGTCGCCGCTCTCGCCGCCCGGATGCACCTTGCCTTCCAGATACCAAGCCGACTTGCCCGGCACCGCGAAGGGCAGCACCTCCAGGCCGGAGCGCGCACCATCCGGCAGGCGGGGCTCGAACGGCTCGCGAAGAGCGATCGGCTGGCGCCGCACGTTCTTCTCGTTCAGCACGTTGAAGATGCTGTTGGCGCCGAGGATCGCCAGCACCTTCTCATGCGCATAGATCGTGAAGGACGAACCCTCGCGCATCGACAGCAGGCCCGCCACCGCATCGACTTCGCTGTTGGTCAAAATCACGCCCGCAATTGGCGTGTGACGCAGTGCGCCCGCCTTGGGGTGCAGCTGTGGCGTGGCATTCAATTGCTGCCGCAGGTCGGGAGAGGCGTTGATCAGGAACCAGTGCTCGCCGTCGCCGCTGAAGGCGATCGAGGCTTGGGTCCTTTGAAGCTCGTGGCCGCCGCTGCGGGCCGCTCTGCAGCCCTCGCAGCCGCAATTCCATTGCGGAACTCCGCCGCCGGCCCCGGCGCCCAGGACGACGACGCGAAGCATGATCCGTCTCCTGGAGGCAAATTCGCGAGGTGGGTCTCAGGCCGACACAAATCCCGTCTTCCGGAAATGCATCGTGACCGAAAGATCCACCTGCGCAGAACGCGATCTCACCAACCGCTTACTTGCGGGAGGCGCTCACATACATATTGATTTCCATGCCGCAGGGCACTTCGACGATCTTCGGGGCTTTCCAGGCCATTTCGGCTCTCCATCTTGCGAATTCGGGACGTATCCGCCCGCCCGTTAAACTAATGCTGGCGGAAAAGTTCGCCAGTGAAATTTTCCCGACCTAGGTATTAGGTCAGCGGAATTGTTGCACTGCAAAGTGAGCGCATTGCCGCCGTAAAGATGAACGAAGCCGTACGCAAAATCGCCGATAGGTCGTGATCCCTGTCGGTATAAACGAGTTGTGAGTATGGAACGGCTTCTATTCGACTACAGGCGACCCCATTGGATCAGGCATGCCCAGATATTTCTTCAACACCCGTATCGGCGACGAATTGATCGTGGATCCTGACGGCGAGGACCTGCGCAACCCCGATCGCGCCTGGGAGGTCGCGCGCCAGATGATCCTTGAAGTCGTGAAGTCGGAAGGCACCCAACGGGCCCTGCTGGAGGCAGTCATCGAGGTGACCGACGCCGACGGCGAGATCGTGCTGGAGTTTCCCTTCACCGAGGCCCTGCTGGACCTGCCGGACCAGTCGGCGACGAAGCATTAGACGGGCGCAAGGCTACGTCAGGGGCACGCAGCTCCCTCCACCGTCATTGCGAGCGAAGCGAAGCAATCCAGAATCCCTCCGCGGGGGCAGTCTGGATTGCTTCGTCGCAAGGGCTCCTCGCAATGACGGCGAATAAGGCACCGCCCGGCACCAAACCCGCCCTTCACCCCCGCGAAATCCGCATGGCTTTGCCGCGTTGCCGGCGTTAAAAGACGCCGGTTACACGGAGCAAGCCATGCAAGATCTCTGGCGCCTGTCGGCTGCCGACCTCGCCACCCTCGTCAAGTCCAAAAAGGTGTCCGCCAGGGAGGCCGCCAAGGCCGGTCTGGCGCGCCTGGATGCCGTCAATCCCCAGCTCAACGCGGTGATCGACCACCGGCCGGACGACGTGCTCAAGCAGGCCGATGCCGTCGATGCCGCGATCGCACGGGGCGAGGATCCCGGGGTGCTCGCCGGCGTCCCCGTCACCATCAAGGCCAATGTCGACCAGGAAGGCTTTGCCACCACCAACGGCCTGAAGCTCCAGCGCGACGTGATCGCGCGCGAGGACAATCCGGTGGTCGCCAATTTCCGCAAAGCCGGCGCCATCCTGCTCGGCCGCACCAATTGCCCGGCCTTCTCCTACCGCTGGTTCACCACCAATCTGATCCATGGCGACACCAAGAACCCCCGTGATGCCTCGCTGACCCCGGGCGGCTCCTCCGGCGGCGCCGGCTCGGCGGTCGCGGCCGGCATCGGCCACATTGCCCATGGCACCGACATTGCCGGCTCGATCCGCTATCCCGCCTATGCCTGCGGCGTGCACGGATTGCGCCCGACGCTCGGCCGCATCCCCGCCTTCAACCCGGCGCTGCCGGAGCGCCCGATCGGGCCGCAGATCATGGCGGTGTCGGGCCCCCTGGCGCGGACGGTCAATGACTTGCGGATCTCGCTCGAAGCGATGTCGGCCCGCGACATCCGCGACCCCTGGTTCGTGCCGGTGCCGCTGCAAGGACCCGCACGGGAAAAGCGTGCCGCGCTCTGCCTCAATCCGGGCGGCCTTGCCGCCACGCCGGAGGTGAAGGCGGCGGTGAGCGATGCCGGCAAGCGCCTCGAACGTGCCGGCTGGACTGTCGACATCATCGCGGACACGCCGCCGATGCGCGAGGCGGTGGAGTGGCAAATAAAACTCTGGCTCGGCGACGGCTATGAGGCGCAGCTCGAGATGGCCGAGCGCGAGGGCGATCCCGGCGCGCTGGCCTGCCTGCGCGGCAACCGCAATAGGGTCACGCCGATGGACCAGGCCAATTACGCCAAGGCGCTGACCCGGAGAGCCACGCTGACGCGCGAATGGATGCTGTTCTTCGAACAATATGCGGTGCTGCTGACGCCGGTCTCCGGCGAATTGCCGTTCCCGGATCATCTCGACCGCAAGGACAACGAATCCTTCAAGCGCGTCTGGGAAGCGCAGCTGCCGCAAATCGCGATTCCCTTCATGGGTTTGCCGGGCCTCGTCGTCTCCACCGGACTCGTCGGCAAGGCGCCGGTCGGCGTGCACATCGTCTCCGGCCGCTACCGCGAGGACCTTTGTCTGCTTGCGGGCGAAGCGATCGAGGCCGGCGGCGTGCCGCCGTCGCCGATCGATCCCGTGGGCTAGCGATGACCGCCATCTACGACTTCAAGGCCAACTCGCTTGCCGGCGAGGAGGTGCCGATGCGCCGCTTCGAGGGGCAGGTGCTCTTGATTGTCAACACCGCGAGCAAATGCGGCTTCACGCCGCAATATCGCGGTCTTGAGGATCTCTATCGCGATCTCTCCCCGCGCGGTTTCGCGGTGCTCGGCTTTCCCTGCAACCAGTTCGGCGCGCAGGAGCCGGGGCAGGCGAGCGAGATCCAGGAGTTCTGCTCGACCCATTACGACGTCACCTTCCCGCTGTTCGAGAAGATCGACGTCAATGGGCCGAAGGCGCATCCTCTGTATGAGTACCTGAAACGCCAGCAATCCGGGCTTCTCGGCGCCTCCATCAAATGGAATTTCACCAAATTCCTGGTGGACCGTGCCGGCAAGGTGGTCGCGCGCTACGCGCCGACCGCACGGCCCGAAGGATTGCGGCAGCAAATCGAAACACTGTTGTGAGCGAGACAATCATGAGCGACGAATTTCCGGACCGCCTGTCGGTCGATCCGAACAGCCCCTATTACAACGCGGACATCCTGGCGCGCGACGTCGGCATCCGTTTCAAGGGCATCGAGAAGACCAATGTCGAGGAGTACTGCATCAGCGAGGGCTGGGTCCGCGTCACCGCAGGGAACGCCAAGGACCGCTACGGCAATCCGCTGACCATCAAGGTGCACGGCCCGGTCGAGCCGTATTTCCGGGATAAGAAGTAGGTGGGCTGAGTGCGCCGCTCTCTCCTCGTCATTGCGAGGAGCCCTTGCGACGAAGCAATCCAGACTATTTCCGCGGTGACGCTCTGGATTGCTTCGCTTCGATCGCAATGACGATAATAACCACCAAAGGCCAGCCCCATGTCCATCCGCATCGTCGACGTCCGCGAGATCACCAAACCGATCTCCTCGCCGATCCGCAACGCCTATATCGACTTCACCAAGATGACGACGAGCCTCGTCGCCGTCGTCACCGACGTCATGCGCGACGGCAAGCGCGTCATCGGCTACGGCTTCAACTCCAACGGCCGCTACGGGCAGGGCGGCCTGATCCGCGAGCGCTTCGCCGCGCGTATTCTCGAAGCTGATCCGAAGTCGCTGTTGGATAGCGCCGGCGACAATCTCGACCCCGACAAGGTCTGGGGCGCGATGATGACCAACGAGAAGCCGGGCGGCCATGGCGAGCGCTCGGTCGCGGTCGGCACCATCGACATGGCGGTGTGGGACGCGGTGGCGAAGATTGCCGGCAAGCCGCTGTTCCGCCTGCTCGCCGAACGTCACGGCGTCACCGCCAATCCGCGCGTCTTCGTCTACGCCGCCGGCGGCTACTACTATCCCGGCAAGGATCTCTCGATGCTGCGCGGCGAGATGCGCGGCTATCTCGACCGCGGCTACAACGTCGTCAAGATGAAGATCGGCGGCGCTGATATCGACGAGGACCGCACCCGCATCGAGGCGGTGCTGAAGGAGATCGGTAACGACGCGCAGCTCGCCGTCGACGCCAACGGCCGCTTCGATCTGGAGACGGCGATCGCCTACGCGAAAATGCTGCGCGATTACCCCTTGTTCTGGTACGAGGAGGCCGGCGATCCCCTCGACTACGCGCTACAGGCCGCGCTCGCCGAGTTCTATCCCGGCCCGATGGCCACAGGCGAGAATCTCTTCAGCCATCAGGACGCCCGCAATTTGATCCGCTACGGCGGCATGCGCCCCGACCGCGACTGGCTGCAATTCGACTGCGCGCTGTCCTATGGCCTGTGCGAATACCAGCGCACGCTGGAGGTGCTGAAGACCCACGGCTGGTCGCCGAGCCGCTGCATCCCGCATGGCGGCCACCAGATGTCACTCAACATCGCCGCCGGCCTCGGCTTAGGGGGCAACGAAAGCTACCCCGACCTGTTCCAGCCTTACGGCGGCTTCCCGGACGGTGTCCGCGTCGAGAACGGCCACATCACCATGCCCGATCTTCCCGGCATCGGCTTCGAAGGCAAGTCCGATCTCTACAAGGAAATGAAGGCGCTGGCGGAGTAGCCCTACTGTCGCCCCACACTCCGTCATTGCGAGCGCAGCGAAGCAATCCAGAGTCTTTCCGCAGGTCGCAGCCTGGATTGCTTCGCTGCGCTCGCAATGACGCCGTGGCGCGAGCCGGGCGGCCTCGTTACGACAACCGCATATCCAGCAGCCTTCGCCCTTCGCCCTTCAGCAGCTTCTTCACCGCGCTCGACGCCACCACCTCGCCGTCATTGGCGTAGGCCTCGTGATTCTTCTCGATGTCGTCGAGGCGGTAGAGGTAGTTGACCATCACGCCGGCGGACTCGCGTATGCCCTTGGGCGAGAGGTCGCCGAGCCAATTGATGCGCTCGAGTCTTGCGCCGTTGCCGAGATGGAAGCGGGCGACGGAATCGATTAGCCGGCCCTTCGGCGTGCGCGCCTTCAGGAAGTAATAGGCGGCGAGCGGCTCCAGCACGTTGCGGAGCAGCGCCGCTGTCTCGGGGCTTTCGAACCATTTGGGATCGTCGAGGCGCTTCAGAGCCTCGCGGTCCTCGTCCGACAGCGGCAGGTCCTTGTCCTGCTTCACCCATGCCATGAAGCCGGGCACCGGCGACAGCGTCACGAAGCTGTCGAGCTTCGGGAGCTCGCGGCGCAGCTCCTCCACCACTTGCTTGATCAGGAAGCTGCCGAAGGAGATGCCGCCAAGGCCGCGCTGGGTGTTGGAGATCGAGTAGAACACGGCGGTGCGCGCCTTCGCGATGGGAAGGTGCTGGCGGTCGACCGCGAGCAGCGGCGCGATCGCGCCGGGGATGGTCTCGGTCAGCGCCACCTCGACGAAGATCAGCGGCTCGTCCACCATCGCCGGATGGAAGAAGGCGTAGCAGCGGCGGTCGACCGGATCGATGCGGCGGCGCAGATCGTCCCAGTCGGAGATCTCGTGCACGGCTTCGTAACGGATGATTTTTTCGAGGATGTTGGCCGGGGTCGACCAGTCGATCCTGCGCAGCACGAGAAACCCCCTGTTGAACCACGAAGAGAGAAGATGCGAGACGTCGCGGTCGAGCGCGGCGAGATCGGTGTGTCCGTTCATCATGCCGAGCAGATCGGCGCGCATGTTGACGAGGTCGCCGGTGCCGCCCGGCGCGCGGTTGAGTCGGCGGATCAGCTCCTGCCGCCGCGGCTCGGAGGCAAAGTGCAGCGCGCTGGCATCCTCATCGGTCGGCTTGGCGCGCCATTGTTCGATTGCCTTGGACAATCGTTCCCGGTCGGGGCCGAAAAAGTGCACCAGTCCTTCGAAAAAGGCGCGGCGTCCCGCCGCGTCCAGCTCCTGATAGAGATCGAGCACCTCGCGCGCCATGGCGGTGCCGGAGGCTTCGCCCCGGCCGGACAGCAGCGCGCCGCAGAGCTCGAGCAGTCCATCGGCATCCCGTTTGGTGTCCGAGGCGTCGCCGCGGCGAAGCAGCGTGCGCCCGCGCTCGGAGATGGTGGCGAGCAGGTCGGAGAAGAACGCGTTGGCCATCTGGGCTTTCGATTCAGGTTTGTGCGTTGCGGAAGCTTACATGGGATTTGGGTGGAAGCCGATCACAATCAAGCAGGGGAATGCGGCATCTTTAGTTGGGGCCTGCGTTTGGAGAATGCCGTCATGCCCGGGCGGGGAGATTGATATGGCAGGCAGTGCTCATTCCAAAGCGCGCTGTCATGCCCCGGCTTGACCGGTGCATCCAGCACGCCGCGGCTTCTCGTTTCTAGCCGCGCCGTCTCGGAGTACTGGATCGCCCGGTCAAGCCGGGCGATGACACCGAGTGTGTGGCAAACTCCGTCGGCGTGCGCCCCGTCACCTGCCGGAACGCGGCCGAGAACGCCGGCACGCTGGCATAACCCAGCTGGGTCGCGAGCTGCTTCATCGACACGCTGGCATCCGTCGACAGGCGCTCGATCGCCGCCGCGATCCGCGCGCGCTGGCACCAGCTCTTGAAGCTCAGCTGCGTCTCGCTCGAAAACAGCCGTGACAGTGTGCGCGCCGAGGTTCCGACCTCGCGCGCCAGCGTGTCGATGTCGTGCAGGCCGGTGGGATCGTCGAGCACGATCATCGCGGCCCGGCGGCAGCGCGGCTCATGCGGCAGCGGCACGAAGGTCGCGGAATCCTCGGCCTGGTGCAATTCCAGCATCACCAGGCGGACCAGGAGCTCGGTGCGCTCCTCGGTGTTGCGCGCGTCGAACAGCGCCAGGATCGCCTGATTGAGCAGCGGCGACACCCGCACCACGAATTCCCTGGTCAATCCCTCATAGCGCTTTTCGCGCTTCAGCCAAGCCAGGTCGAAATACAGCGTGCGCATCTCGATGTCGGCGAGCAGGTCGATGGCATGCTCGAGCCCGGCCGGCACCCAGACGGCCCGGTCCGGCGGCACCAGCCAGCGTCCCCCGGGCGTCGTCACCTGCATCGTGCCCTTCGCGGCATAGATCAGCTGCGCCTCGCGGTGCAGGTGCGGCTCGATCCGCATCGCCTTGGGATAATCGCGGGCGACCAGGTGTACGCCCGCGGGCGAGCGGTGATTGCTCCGGACCTCCCGGAGGATTGGCGTTTCCAAGACAGTCATTGGCAGCATCCCGTCATGGCCACGACATATAACTCATTTTCGGAGTAGGAGAGGATTCCGTATGAACAGTCCCAGCCGGGTCATCAGTTTCGTCAATGCAGGCCATTTCATCGACCATTATTCGATGCTGATCTTCGCCGCCGCGGTCATCATCATGGGCCCGGCGCTCGGCATGGCGTATTCGGAACTTTTGCCTTACGCGACGCCGGGCTTCGTTGCCTTCGGCGCGGGCTCGCTGCTCACCGGCTGGCTCGGAGACCGCTGGAGCCGCCGCCATATGATGCTGATCTTCTTCGTCGGCATCGGCGCCTCCATGATCGCGGTCGGCTTCGTGCACACACCCGTGCAGCTCGGCGCCGCGCTGCTCGCGATCGGCATGTTTGCCTCGATCTATCATCCCGTCGGCACCGCCATGATCGTGTCCTATGCCGACCGGCTCGGCCGTGAGATGGGCATCAACGGCGTCTGGGGCAATCTCGGCGTGGCGTCGTCGGCCTTGGTCACTGGCGTGATCGGCCAATATCTCGGCTGGCGCTTTACCTTCATCGTTCCCGGCGTGGTCACGGTCCTGATCGGCATCGGCTTCGCGATGAGCGTCGTGCACGAGGATCGCAAGGGCTCGAAGCAGGCGGCAGCGCAGGCGCGGGTGGCAAAGCAGGACATGTGGCGCGTGATCCTGGCGCTGCTGATCGTGGTGATCGCGATCTCGACAACGTTCAATGCCGTTAACGTGGCGCTGCCAAAGCTGTTCGCCGAGCGGCTCGCGGACCTCACCAAGAGCCCGGCGCTGTTAGGGGTCATCGCCGCCGGCGTCTACGTGTTCGGCGCGATGACGCAGTACACGATCGGCCGGCTGCTCGACCGCTATTCGCTGAAGACGGTGGCGTTGCCGCTGTCCTTCATGCTGGCGCCGTTCCTGTATCTGGCTGCGAGCCTGTCCAACCTGCCGCTGATCGTGGTCTCGATCGGCATCGTCATGGGCGCGTTCGGGCAGGTCACGGTCAACGACGCCATGGTCGGCAAGTACACCACCGAGGAATGGCGCTCGCGCGCCTATGCCGTGCGCTATTTCGTCGGCTTCACCGCGGCCGGCGCGTCCGTCGGCCTGGTCGCCTGGCTCTACGAGCAGGGCGGTTTCGTCACCATGCTGCACGCCTTCGCTGCGCTCTGCCTGCTCGCGATCGCCGCCGCGCTGATCCTGCCGCGCGAGATCAGGACGCCGCAGGCGGCATGAAATCTCGTGTCCCGGACAAGCGCGCCTCAAGCGCGCGCCGATCCGGGACCCAGAGGCCGCGAATTCCATCGAGACATGGGCCCCGGCTCAGCAGCGCACCGCCGAACCGGACGATGCTTCGCATCGCCGGGGTGGCGCTGCGCTGCGTCCGGGGCACGAGCGGGGCGTAAGGTTGGGACTCTCTCCACTCGTCATTGCGAGCGCAGCGACTTGTCCGCCGAAGCCTCGGCGAAGGCGGAAGCAATCCAGAACCTTTCCGCGGAGGGACTCTGGATTGCTTCGCTGCGCGGGGGGATGAGGAGGCACCCTGCCACCCACGATGCCATTCTGCCAGTGTTTTGCCCGACGGAGCAAGCCGTTTCGGCAAGACCGAAATTCGCGGGCTTTTTCAACCTCATCTCTACTGTGCATGGGGTTGTTTTCGCACTTTTCGTTTTTGAACCCCGCCGCGCGCAGCGGAACCGGCTCCGCCTTCCGCGGGTTCTATCCTCTGTGGCCCCGACACCGGGGCAGATGAAGGGGGAAAGAAACCTGCATGCGATCGCGCCTGCTCCGACCGGTCGGCCTTGTCCCCGCGGCGCTTGTCCTCACCACCATTGCGGCCGGCGCCGAAGCCGGCAAATCGGCCGGGCCCTCCGAATTCCTCCTGATCCTGCAGATCGCGCTGCTGATGGCGGTCGGCCGCGGTCTCGGCGAGATCATGCAGCGGATCGGCCAGCCCTCGGTGATGGGCGAACTGCTCGCCGGCATCATGCTGGGGCCGTCGCTGTTCGGCTGGATCTGGCCCGAGGCGCAGCACGCGATCTTCCCCAAGACGCCCGAGCAGAAGGCGATGATCGACGGCATCGCGCAGGTGGGCATTCTGCTGCTGCTCTTGCTGACCGGCATGGAGACCGATCTCAAGCTGGTCCGGAAGGTCGGCAGGGCCGCGATCGCGATCTCGATTGCCGGCATTCTGGTGCCCTTCGCCTGCGGCTTCACCCTCGGCGAGTTCCTGCCGGATGCGCTGCTGCCCAATCCGCAGGAGCGCCTGGTGGCGTCGTTGTTCATGGGCACGGCGCTGTCGATCTCCTCGGTGAAGATCGTCGCCGTGGTGGTGCGCGAGATGAATTTCATGCGGCGCAATGTCGGGCAGATCATCGTCGCGACCGCCGTCATCGACGACACCATCGGCTGGATTATCATCGCCGTCATCTTCAGCCTGGCCTCGCACGGCACGCTCGATATCGCTTCGGTGGCGAAAGCCGTGCTGGGGACGCTCGCTTTCCTTGCCGTCAGCTTCACCATCGGCCGCCGCCTGGTGTTCCAGCTGATCCGCTGGGCCAACGACACGCTTGTCAGCGCGGCGCCCGTCATCACCGTGATCCTGCTGTTGATGAGCGTCATGGCGTTGATCACGCATCTGATCGGCGTCCATACGGTGCTCGGGGCCTTCGTCGCCGGCATCCTGGTCGGCGAATCCCCGATCCTGACGCGGCAGATCGACGAGCGCCTGCGCGGGCTGATCTCGAGCTTCTTCATGCCGGTGTTCTTCGGTCTCGCCGGACTCAGCGCCGATCTCTCGGTGCTGCGCGATCCCGACCTCCTGATGCTCACCGGGCTCCTCGTCGTGATCGCCAGCGTCGGCAAGTTCGGGGGCGCCTTCGTCGGCGGCACCGTGGGCGGGCTGAATGCCAGGGAGTCGCTGGCGCTCGCCAGCGGCATGAACGCGCGCGGCTCGACCGAGGTGATCATCGCCACCATCGGCCTCTCCATCGGCGTGCTCAGCCAGAACCTGTTCACGATGATCGTGACCATGGCGATCGTGACCACGATGGCGATGCCGCCGATGCTGCGCGGGGCGCTGGCCAGGCTGCCGATGAGCAAGGAGGAGAAGGAGCGGCTGGAGCGGGAAGAATTCGAGAAGCGCGGCTTCATCGCCAATCTCGAGCGTCCCCTGCTGGCGGTGGACGAAAGCTCCAACGCCACCTTCGCAGCCCACGTCGCGGGCCTGATCGCCGGCATGCGCGGCCTGCCGATCACCGTCCTGCATATCGGCCAGCGGCCCAACGAGCAGGAGAAGGACCGCCATGAGAGTCACGAAGCCGTGGTGAAGAAGGCCGCCGAAACCGTCTCCGGAAATGGCGATGCCATCGACGTCGTCACCCGCACCGGCCGCGCGGAGCTCGGCGAGACCATTGCCGACGAGGCCCGCAAGGGCTTCGACCTCCTGGTCGTCGGCATCGACAAGGTGATCGCGACCAAGGACCGTTTCGATCGGAGGATCGACGACATCGCCGCGCAGTTTGAAGGACCGCTCGCGATTGTCGTGGGCAAGGGCAAGCATCTGAAGCAGCCGAAGCCCGACGCGCTCAACATCCTGGTTCCCGTTTCCGGCAGCGGCGTCTCCAAGCGCGGCGCCGAAGTCGCGGTGGCGCTGGCCGGCTCAGGCTCGCTGCGGGTGATCTATGTGGCGACGACGCGCGACAAGGGCGCACAGCGTGGCACTTCGCGCGGACTGAGCCAGGAGACGGGCATACTCAAGGACACCAGCGATCTCGCGGCCCGCTACGACGTCGACATCACCACCACGCTGCGGCTGAACCGGGCGCCGGAGGCCGCGATCCTGCGCGAGATCGACACCACCGACGTCGACCTCGTGGTCATGGGCGTCGATCGCATCCAGGCCGACCATCTCTCCTTCGGCGGCGTCGCCGACGCCGTGCTGAGGCAATCGAAGGTGTCCGTGCTGCTGGTGTCGAGCGGCGAGGCGCAGCAGGCGCCGGCGGAGAAGGCTTGAGGGCAAGCTATATCTGCGCGGACGGTGCACCCCCTCTCCCGCTTGCGGGAGAGGGCCGGGGAGAGGGCTGTCTCCGCATTGGGACAGTCTCCCAGAGGAGAAAGCCCTCACCCGGCGCTGCGCGCCGACCTCTCCCGCACGCGGGAAAGGTTACACTGAGCGCGCGGCACGGTCCATCCGACCCAGCGGCTCTTAAGCCTTCACCTCCGCCACTGCCTTCGCCACCTTCTTCGACGCACGCCAGTTCTCGAAGCGCTGCACCACCACGAAGAAGGCCGGCACGAACAGCACCGCAAGGCAGGTCGAGGCCAGCATGCCCGAGAACACCGTGATGCCGATCGACTTGCGCGCGCTGGCACCGGCGCCGGTCGCGAGCACCAGCGGCACGACACCGAGGATGAAGGCGAACGAGGTCATCAGGATCGGGCGGAAGCGGGCGCGCGCGGCTTCGATCGCGGACTCCAGGAGCGGCTTGCCATCGCGGCCGTGCAGCTCGAGCCCGACCTCGACGATCAGGATGGCGTTCTTGGCCGAGAGCGCGATCAAAAGGATCAGGCCGATCTGGCAATAGAGGTTGTTGTCGATCTTGAGCCCGGAGAGGATCAGCATCGGCCCGAGCAGCGACAGCGGCACGGCGAGGATCACCGAGATCGGCGCGTACCAGCTCTCGTACTGGCCGGCGAGCACGAGATAGACCAGCAGCATGGCAAGGCCGAACACCCAGTAGATCTGGTTCGAGACGGCCTTCTCCTGGTAGGACATCGCGGTCCATTCATAGCCGGTGCCCGGCGGCAGCGTCTTGTCCGCGATCTCCTCCATCAGCTTCAGCGACTGGCCGGAGGAGTAGCCCTGCGCCGGCAGGCCGATCACGGTCGAGGACGGATAGAGGTTATAGAGGCTGATCAGCGATGGCCCGGTCGCCGGCGTGATCTTGGCGACGGTGCCGATCGGGATCATGTCGCCGTTCGAGTTGCGCACCTGCATGTTGGCGATGTCGCGCTCGGTGACGCGGAAGGCTGGATCGGCCTGGGTGTAGACCTGGAACACGCGGCCGAACTTGTTGAACTGGTTGACATAGGACGAGCCGAGATAGGTCGACAGCGCCGAGAACACCTGATCCGTCGTCACGTGCAGGGTCTGGGTCTTGATGCGGTCGATCTCGACGTTGAATTGCGGCACCGAGGAGCGGAACGAGGATTGCACGCGCTGCAGCGCGCTCTGGCTCTGGGCGTTAGAGACCATCGCACCGGTGATGGCCTGCAGCTTGGCGAAATCGCTGTTGCCGTCGCGCAGCTCAACCTGCATCGAGAATCCGGCGGCGTTGCCGATGCCCTGGATCGGCGGCGGCGGCAGCACGATGGTGCGCGCCTCCATGATGGTCGCGAGCTTGTCGTTCAGCCCGTACACCAGCGAGCGCAGATCCTCGCCGGGACCCTTGCGGGCGTCCCAGTCCTTCAGGATGATGTAGGCGACGCCGGCATTGGCGAGGCTGGCGCTGTTGTCGAGCGCGGAGATGCCGGCGATGGTGATGACCTGCGCCACGCCTGGCGTGTCCTTGATCAGCCCGCTCGCTCGGTCGAGCACGGCTTGCGTCCGCTCCAGCGCGGCGCCGTCGGGCAGTTGCACGGCGGCGATCAGATAGCCCTGGTCCTCGATCGGCAGGAAGCCGGTCGGCACCCGCGACAGGCCATAGCCGCTGGCGCCGATGACCAGCAGGGCGAACGCGACCGAGATGGTGGCGTGCTTCACGAGGAACGTGATCAGCCTTGTGTAGCCACGCTCGACGCGGTTGTAGACCGCATTGAAACCCCTATAGAAGAAATTGCGCTGCTCCGGCGGCACCGCCGGCCGCAGCCACAGCGCGCATTGCGTCGGTTTCAAGGTCGCGGCGTTGATGGCGGAGAGCAGCGCAGTCGCGGCGATCACCAGCGCGAATTGCGAATAGATGCGGCCGGTGAGTCCTGCGAGGAACGAGGCCGGCAGAAATACCGAGATCAGCACCAGGGTGATGCCGACGATCGGCGCGAACAGCTGGTCCATCGCCTTGATCGCGGCGTCGTGGCCGTTCATGCCCTGCTCGATGTTGTGGGCGGCGCCTTCGACCACGACGATGGCGTCGTCGACCACGATGCCGATCGCGAGCACGATCGCGAACAGCGTCGACATGTTGATGGTGAAGCCGAGCGCCGCCATCGCGGCGAACGCGCCGATGATGGTGACAGGCACGGTCGTCGCCGGCACCAGCATCGCGCGCCAGTCCTGCAGGAACACCAGGATCACGACCAGCACGAGCAGGCCGGCCTCGATCAAGGTCATGTAGACCTCGTGCACCGAGGCTTCCACGAACTTGGTGGTATCGAATGGCGTGTCGTATTTGATCCCTTCCGGGAAGCGCTTGGCGAGCTCGGCCATCTTCTTCTCGACGGCCTGCTCGACCTGGAGCGCGTTGGCGCCGGGCGACTGGAACACGCCGATGCCGACCGCCGGCTGCTTGTTGAGCGAGAAGATCTGGCTGTAGGTCTGCGCGCCGAGCTCGACCCAGCCGACGTCGCGCACCCGCGTGACGTCGCCGCTGGTGCCTGACTTGACGATGATGTTCTCGAACTGGCTGGCGTCGTCGAGCCGTCCGTTGACGTTGAGCGTGTACTGGAACGCCTGTCCCGGCGGCGTCGGCGGCGCACCGACCTGGCCGGCCGAGACCTGCTGGCTCTGCTGCTGGATCGCCTGGATGACATCCTGCGGCACGAGACCTCGGACTTGCAGCTTGTTGGGATCGAGCCAGATCCGCATCGAGTACTGGCCGGCGCCGAACACGGTGACGTTGCCGACGCCGGGGAGGCGCGAGAGTTCGTCACGAATGTTGATGGTGGCATAGTTGCTTAAGTACAAGCTGTCGTACCTTGCATCCGGCGAGGTCAGCGTCACGAACAAGAGGATCGAGGTCGACCGCTTCTGCACGGTGACGCCCTGGTTCTGCACCGCCTGCGGCAATTGCGACAGCGCGCTGGAGACGCGGTTCTGCACCAGCACCTGCGCGAAGTTGAGGTCGGTGCCGATCTTGAACGTCACGGTCAGCGTGTAGGTGCCGTCCGAGCCGCTGTAGGACTGCATGTACAGCATGTCCTCGACGCCGTTGACCTGCTGCTCGATCGGCAAGGCCACTGTGTCGATCACGGTCTTGGCGCTGGCGCCGGGATAGCGCGTGGTGACCTGCACCGTCGGCGGCACCACGTCGGGGTATTGCGCGATGGCGAGATTGAACAGCGCGACGCCGCCGATCAGGATCATCAGCAGCGCGATGACGTTCGAGAGGACCGGTCGCTCGATGAAGAACTTTGAGATCATGGCCGGCGGCTCCTACTTGGCAGACGCCTGGGACTGGTCGATCTTCGTCGCTTGCGGGTCGATCTTCTGGCCCGGGATGACGCGCAGCAGCCCCGCGATCACCACGCGGTCCTCCGGCTTCAGGCCGCTCTCGATCACGCGCAGGCCGTTATCGACGGGGCCGATCTGCACCTTGCGCTGCTCGACAATGTTGTCGCCGTTGACCACGAGCAGATAGCGGCCGCCCTGATCGCTGCCGAGCGCAGTATCAGGAACGAGCAGGGCGCTCTTCTCCTGGTCGAAGGGCACGCGGACCCGGACGAAATAGCCGGGCAGCAGCACCCGCTTGTCGTTGGGAACGAGGCCGCGCACCGCCAGCGTGCCCGTCGACTGGTTGAGGGTCGGCGAGACATAATCGAGATCCCCCTGATGCGGGTAGCCGGTCTCGGTCTGGAGGCCGATCTGAATCGGAAACTGCTTGAGGTCGGTGGGCGTCAGCCCGCGGCGCGCCGCCTCGGCGCGGATGCGCAGCACGTCCTGCTCGTTGACGGTGAAGTTCACAAAGATCGGGTCCATCGCGACGATGGTGGCGAGCTGGGTCGGCGAGGAGACGCCGACGAGCTCGCCGATCGAGACCATGTGCGCGCTGACGACGCCGTCGAACGGCGCCGTGACCTTGGTGTAGCCGTAATTGACTTCGGCGAGCTTGGTGTTGGCCTGAGCCTGCTGGAGATTGGCCTGGGCGTTGTCGCGGTTCGAGGTCGAGGTGTCGAGCGTGGCTTGCGAGACCGCCTGGCGCTGCACCAGTTCGGCCTGCCGCTTGTAGTCGGCTTCCGCCTGCCGCAGCGAGGCCTGCGCGCCGGTTTCGGCCGCCTGCGCCTGCTCGAGCTTGAGCTTGTAGGTCTCCGGCTCGATCGTGAACAGCTGGGTGCCCTGCTTGACGAAGGTGCCGTCCTGATAGTCGATCGATTGCAGAAAGCCCTGCACGCGCGCGACCAGATCGACGCTCTTGATCGGCGCGGTGTTGCCGGTGGCCTCGATGTAGCGCGTCACAGGACGCTGCACGGGCGTCGCGACGTCGACCTTGGGCGGCGGCGGCGCCACGAACGTGTTCTTGTCCTCACAGCCGGTGAGTGCGATCACGGCGGTTGCCGTTGCCAAAACCCGCCCGACATGACTCCACGCTTTCCTACCTCGTGCGGGAGATGCGGGATTCGCGCGCGTCATTCGGTGGCCCCCGGTTGCTGTCTGTCGGTGCGGCAGGCTACCAACAAATGCCCGGCCGTGGAACACCATAGCCATGGTGGTCGCAGGCCTTGCGCCGCAACGGGCGGTGTGTCTTTGACAGTTATTTAGCCTCATCCTGAGGAGGCGCGTAAGCGCCGTCTCGAAGGACGAGGCGTGCGCACAGGCAGCTGCCACAGGTCATATGCGATCGTCCTGCTCTTCACCAAGCGCACGATGCGCATGCCAGGCGTCAAGCACGTCCTTCTCTTCTTCGGCGGTGAGACCGACGACCAGTCCCTTGCTGGCGCGAAGCCAATGCAGCGTAGCACGCGCGGTGTCTCCCGGCGGTCGCGAGGTCAGGCCGGCCGCGCGCGCCGGCGAGGTGTCGCGCGTCATGAAGCCGGCGAAGTCGGGCAGAGGCAGCCACAGCGGCAGCGATTTCGGACCCGCCCAGCGCCGCACGTCATGCGCTTCCAGAAAGGCACGGTCGACCCAGGTGAACGTGCACGACGCGCCCAGCGCGGATGCGCACTCGGCCAGGAATTCGCCGCGCGAGCGAATTGGCCCGATCCCGTCATAGATGCCGGTGAGACGGGTCTCTGCCGCATGCACGATCCACTGCGCGAGATCGCGCACGTCGATGAATTGGACGGCATCCTCCGGCGATCCCGGCGCCAGCACCTCGCCGCCGCGCGCCAGCCGCGCCGGCCAGTAGGCGAACCGTCCGGTCGGGTCCTCCGGTCCGGCGATCAGGCCGGCGCGGCAGATGAAGGCATCGTGGCCGACTGCTTGCTCGCAAGCGACCTTGGCTGCGCCATAGATGGCGTCGGTGCTGTGCTCGATCTCCCCCGCAACAGGTTCGCGCAGCGGCGCCGTGTCGGCGCGTTGCCCCGGGATGCGGTTGTCCGCATAGACACTGATCGTCGAAACGAAAGTCCAATGCACGCCCGGCCGCTTCAGCGCGGCGACGGCGCGACGGACCTGGCCGGGATGACGCGAGACATCGACCACGGCGTCGAATCTCTCACCCGCGAGCGGCGCAAGACCGTCGGCGACATCGCGATCGATCCGCACAAAGCGCGCGCCCGCGGCCATCGGCCCCGTAAGGCCGCGGGCGGCGCAGGTCACGTCATGACCGCTGGCGCGAGCATGGCTTGCGATCGCGCGCCCGAGAAACTGGCTGCCGCCGAGAACGAGAATGCGCATGCAACGGTCCGTGTCGCCGATGAGATCGCGAGACTACAACCTCCACTGGCGGTTGCAACCGATGCATCAGCGCGGCCTGATCTCCGCGTACTTCGCCATCGCGCGCTCGAACTTCCGATTGAACAGCCACATCGCAGCGAGGATCTCGCGGTAGCTTGCCGAGCTGCGCGCCCGGTCGGCCTGTCCGAAAGCAAAAATGCTGTTGTTGCGCAGGTGCTTCATGATCGTGGGACTGGACACCCTGTAGTTCAGGAGATCGCCCGATTTGAGCGCGGACCTGGTCGGGGTGGGAACGATCTGGATCAGCTCGAACAGCTTCATCTGGTCGATCGGGTCAGGCAGCGTCCTCACGATTCCAGGTATCTCCCGAAACAGGTCGGCATGCGCGTTCATCAGGCCGTCGCGCACGTTGGTCCAGTGGTTGAAGCGATGGTCAGTGCCGCGGGCCCGCGCCTCTTCCTTGTCGTCGCGCGCACTCAGCGCCGGATCGATGGCGACGATGTCGCCCTTGATGGCCTCCCATTTCCTGCGACCGTTGCGGTCTTCGGAGGGGCCGGTCTGGAAGCTCCCCATATAGGTGTTCGAGCGCGCATTGCGGACATTCTGCTTGCCGTTGGTCTCCGCAAAGAACAGCCCGAGGCTGATGCGGCCCGCGGCCTCGGCATGTTCAGGCGCAAGGCCCTTCGCGCGCGCAATCGCGACCGCGAGATCGACGACGTCCTTGAACGGCGTTGGCGAGTTCTGCGCATTGGCCGGCGGCGCCTCCATGAGGTCGAACAGCTTTCCGTATTCGTCGACCAGCGGCTCGATGTCGGCATCGAAATAGGCCGGCGGAATCTCGAACTTGTTCGGCCGGCCGATCCGCGACGGCATGGCGTCGGTGAGATCCTTGTAGCTGCTGATCACGGCGACGCGCGCGAGATAGAGCGCCTGTCCTGGCAGGTTCGGCAGCGGCTCCTTCGCGTCGATTTGGCGCCGCCGCTCGGCGAGGATGGATTTGAAGTCGGCGAGCGCCCGCTCGTAGGTGGCGAGCGCCTCGGATTGCCGCGCGGTGAGCGGACCCTGCTGTCCGAGGGCGGGCGCCGTCAGGAGCCAGCCAAGAGCAGTCAGGGTTGCGGCAATCAGATATCTCTGTCCCATGGCGGTTCCCCGGCGCCGGTCGAATCGTCACCGGGGATCGTAAGCGTCGGGGGCGGCGGCTGGCGAGATGCAATCGCTCTGGAGCTGGCGGTGCTCCAGTGGTCGCGCTGCCTAGAGCGTGCGTTTCGCGCTTTCCGGGGCGAGCAGGATACCGATGAAGGCGCAGGCCGCGATCGCCTCGAAATAGAGGATCACAGGCGTGAAGCTGCCGCTTGATCCCATCAGGGCGGTGCCGACCAGCGGCGCGATGCCGCCGCCCAGGATGATGCCGAGCTGCTTGCCGAGGGAGGAGCCACTGACGCGAACCTCCGTCGGAAATAGCTCTGCCGTAAAGGCCGCTTCCGGCGCGAACATCAGGGCGTGGATGACGCCGATCGAGACGACGAGACCGATGATCAGCAGCGTCGGATCCTTGGTCGCGACGAGCTGGAAGTAGATCGGGTACCACGCCGCCGCCAGCAGGATGCCGAGCGCAATGAACGGGCGGCGGCCAAAGCGGTCCGAATAGGCCGCGATCAGCGGCACCATGCACATCTCCAGCACGTTGGCGACCATGGTGCCGAAAGTGACGTTGGCTTGCGCCATGCCCAGCGTCCTGACGGCATAGCCGAGCACAAAGACCGTGCTCATGTACTGGAACGTGCTGTGCACCATGTTGGCGAAGCAGCCGAACAGCACCGACTTCTTCCACGACCGCGCCACGTCGAGCAGCGGTGCCTTCGGTCGCGCGGCCGAGGCTTGCACCGCCTTGAACAGGGTCGATTCATCGACCTGGAGGCGGATATAGGTGCCGAGCACCACCAGCAGAAGGCTCAGCACGAAGGGCACGCGCCAGACCCATTGTGCAAAATCCTGCGGCGTCGAGAGAGAGCCGAGCAAAGCTATGAAGCCGGAGGCCAGGATCACCCCGATCGGACCGGACGCGTTGACAAAGGAGGCGAAGAAGCCGCGCCTCGCCGATGGCGCATTCTCCAGCGTCAGCGACACCGCATTCATGTATTCACCGCCGAAGGCAAAGCCCTGCAGGAAGCGCAAGGCGACCAGCGCGATCGGCGCCAGGAGTCCGATCGAATCATAGCTCGGCAGGCAGCCGATCAGGAAACTCGCGACGCCCATCAGAACGAAGGTGATCGTCAGCATCGCCTTGCGGCCGAGCTGGTCGCCGTAATGGCCGAACACCATACCGCCGAGCGGCCGGGCGACGAAGCCGACTGCAAAGGTCGCGTATACCGCCAGCATGCTCGCGGTCGAATCCATCTTCGGGAAGAAGAAGCGATCGAACACGATGGGAGCGGTGAAGGCGTAGATGAAGAAATCATAGTGCTCGATGACAGATCCGAGCGAGGATGCGACCACGAGCTTGCGGAATGCGGGCGTGATGGGCGCGGCTTCGGCGCGATCGGTTGCGCCGGCGATGACCTCAGCGGTGTTGCTCATGTGTTTCCCCTCTTTGGCTTTTGCTTGTGTCGTCTCAAATCAGGCGCGTCGGCCCGGCGGCGAACGAGGCAGGCCTCGCCGCCGCCGAGGTGCAGGGACGTCGGGCGGATCGCTCACGGCGCCTCGTCGATGACCGGATTGCGCAGGATGGCGAGCTTCTCGACCTCGACCTCGACGATATCGCCGGGCTTCATCCAGAGCGGCGGGGTGCGCTTGGCGCCGACGCCGCCGGGCGTGCCGCTGACGATGACGTCACCGGGCTCGAGCCGGGTGAACGTCGAGCAATATTCGATCTGGCGGGGGATATCGAAGATCATGTGCTTGATCTGTGCTTCCTGCACGACCTGCCCGTTGAGGCGTGTGGTCAGCTTAAGCTCGCCGAGCTCGCCGAGCTCATCCGGCGTCATCATCCACGGGCCAAACGCGCCGGTATCAGGAAAATTCTTGCCCGGTGTGAACTGATGGGTGTGGCGCTGGAAATCGCGGATGCTGCCGTCGTTGTAGCAGGCGTAGCCGGCAACAAAGCCCATCGCCTCGCTGCGGGGGATATATCGCCCGGCCTTGCCGATGATGACCGCGAGTTCGCCCTCGAAGTCGAGATCGGTCGAGACGCGCGGCCGGATGATGGGCTTCAGATGCCCGGTCTGACTGTTGGAATAGCGCGAGAAGATGGTGGGGTGCTCGACCTCGGGGCGGCCGGTTTCCTTTCGGTGCGTCTCGTAGTTCAGGCCGACGCACAGGATCTTGTCCGGGTTCGGAACGACCGGCAGCCAGCTGAGCTTGGCAAGCGGCGTATCGGCTGCCCTGGACTTCGCATCCGCGACACCGGCGAGCATGCCGGCGATGGCGGCCCTCAGATCGGCATAGCGGGTAGTGAGCACGGCGCCGACATCGAGGAAATTGTCGCCCTCGACGAGGCCCCAGGTCCTCCGTCCGTCGATCGCAACGGTTGCGAGTTTCATGCAGTCTTCTCCATGTTCAGATCGGGATTGAGATGGCCGTGCAGACGCGAGCCGACCTCGCGCAAGAGAGAGCCGAGCTCGCCCGCGTTGCGCGCCGTCCCGAACACGTAATGATCGGGCCTCACGACCGCGGCGGCGACGCCGTGTCGGTCGAACCAGCCGGCCAGCACGCCGTCGGTCTCCTCGAGCATGCCGGATGCGTCCGTGCCGGCAGGCGCGATTGCCGTTGGGATCAACTCCGGATGCGCGGCGCAGTGCGCGATTAGAGACGGCGCATCGCTGCGGCGACCGTCGATGAATATGCGCAAGCCGGATCCGGTGATCTTGTCGAGCAGACAAGCCTTGTCGCCGCGCAGGACCTGCGGCTGCGGAAACAGGCTTCCGCGCGCCGCACCATCCTGCCTCATCAGGAAACCCGTGCGCAGCGGCGGGATGATTTCCTGCCGCGTGATTTCGAGCGGCTTGCCGCCGCCCTCAAGGAGAATCTGCGTATCGCGGCGTCGCGCGGCCGCGGGATCGCGTTCACAGATCGACTGGCCGATCGTCTTGATCTTGCCGGTCAGTTCAATCACGTGCTGCTTGCGCTCGGCCGTGTAGCTGTCGAGCAGGGCGTCGGGCGAGATGCCCTTCAGCACGGAATCGAGCTTCCAGACGAGGTTGGTCGCATCTCGCAGGCCCTGGCACATGCCCTGGCCGATGAAGGGCGGCTGCTGATGCGCGGCATCGCCGGCGATGACGACGCGGCCGTTGCGCCAATCGGCGGCCACCAGCGCGTGGAAACGATAGGATGCCGCGCGCCACAATTCGCCGTCTTCCGGCGTGAGCCAGGGCGACAGCAGAGACCAGACGTTCTCTGGCCGTTCCATCTGCCTGGGGTCCTCGCCCGGCAGCAGCATGATCTCCCAGCGGCGATGGTTCTTGGGGCCGATCAGGAAGCTCACGGGCCGCGCCGGACTACAGAACTGCGCGGAGTTTCGCGGCAGCTTTGCGAGCGCGGCCTCATCAACCCGCACGTCGACCACCAGCCAGGGCTCGTCGAAGATCAGATCTTCGAGCGCGATCCCGGCGATCTGGCGCACCGTGCTCGAGGCGCCATCGCAGCCGAGGACGTACCGCGCCGTCACCGTGCGCAATTGTCCGCCGGCATCCTTCAGCTTCGCCTCGACACGATCCGGCCGCTGCAGGAGATCGACCAGCTCGGCGCCGAGCTCGGCCTGCACGCAGGCAAAGCTCGTGGCGTGACGACGCAGCTCCGCCTCGACCGGCGGCTGGCTGAACACCATGCTCGGCGTGTACCCGAGCGGATAGGGCTTTGCGATCATGTGGACGCGCCGGATCAACTGGCCGTCGACGCCAAAATGCTCGGAGGCGGTGAAGGGCTCGACATGGGGCGCGATCGCATCGGCCAATCCCATATTGTCGAAGTGGCGAAAGATCTCGTGATCGAGCGCGATCGCGCGTGGCTTGTCGTAGACGTCGGTGAGGCGGTCGACGACGAGCGTGCGGTGGCCGAGATGGCCGAGCAGGCCGGTCGCGACTGCGCCGGTGGGCCCGAAGCCGACGACGAGCACGTCGTAGTCCGTGGTGGTCGAGGGCGTCGTCATGCGTGGCGATCCGCGTCGAAGAGCACGGAGAGTTGCGCGTTCTTGCAGGCCTCGCTCTTGGGCGGCGCAATGCCCCATTGGTCGGTGCGTCCCGGTGGCCAGACCCATTCGGCGGGTCCTTTCGCGCGGTAGTTGTCGTCGACCTGGAGGACTTCGGCGGTGTATTCGATGACGACCCCATCCGGATCGACGAAATAGGCGAACACATTGTCGCCGGGCCCGTGCCGGCCGACTCCCCAGCCGATCGGAAAGCCGTGATTAATCATGCGGCCGGAGCCGCGCATCACCGATTCCAGATCCGGCATCAAGAAGGCGACGTGGTTGAGACCGTTGACCGGTGCTTCCGCGAGTACGACGGCGTGGTGATCGCTGTTGCAGCACAGGAATGCCATCAGTTTCGAGCGGTCGGTCAGGCGAAAGCCGAGCACCTGCTGGTAGAACGTCGAGAGCTTTTCGATGTCGGCGCTGTTGATGTTGACGTGGGCGAGCCGCTCGGGGCGGTCAGCCACAGTGCGCGCCGTCTTGGTGCGATCGCCGTGGACGAACTCCATGCAGCAGCCTTGCGGCTCGCGGATCACGAAGTGCGTGCCGCCCGACGGCGCGTACGATGCCCCGGGCGGCGTGATGATCTCGCAATCCGCCTCACATGCGCGCGCGAACAGGCGGTCGAGATCGTCACGCGAGCGCACGCGAAAAGTGACCTTGCGCAGCGCAGCCCGTTCGCCCTGCGTGAGCTCGAGAACGTGAAGATCCGCTCCGGTGGCGGCGAGATAGACCGTGCCCTCGGCTTCGGCAGCGACATCGAGGCCCCAGACCTTTGCGTAGAAGTCGGCCGAGGCGCCAAGGCGCGGCGTCGTGATCTCGACGCTGCGCAGGGCGGCCACGGGGCAATTGGACATCGGACTTCCTCGTCAGAGTTCGCGGGCCGGCCGGCGCCGATCCCCACAAGAATTGTTGGCGTTGGCGGATCGATAATCTATATAAAAATCGTCGTAAAGATAAAATTTATAAATTATGGTCTCGGGGTCGCCTGATGTACAAGAAAGCTCGATGAATCAGTGGGAACTTTCATGAGATCTGACCTGTCGAGCCAGAAGATGGAGCAGCCGGCGACCTTGGCGACGAGCATCTATGCCCGCCTTAAGGCCGACATCTTGACCACGCGCCTTGCGCCCGGACGCAAGCTCCAGTCGCGCTTCCTGATGGAGCACTACAATGTCGGGCAGACTCCGCTCCGCGAGGCGCTCAACCGTCTCACCACCGAGGAGTTCGTCGTCGGCATGGAGCAGCGCGGCTTCTACGTGAAGCCGGTCAGCAAGGATGAGCTCCGGGAATTGACCAAGACGCGCTGCTGGGTCGAAGGGCTGGCCTTGCGCGAATCCATGCAGAACGCGACCCAAGAATGGGAGGAGGCGCTTCTGGTGACGCATCACCGCCTCGACCGCACGCCGCGTTCGCTCGATCCGCAAAAGTTCGCGGACAATCCCGAGTGGGAGAAGGTGCACCGCGCGTTTCATGCGACGCTGATTGGTCTGTGCGGCTCGCGCCCGCTGCTCGGCTTCTGCGAGCAGCTTGCCGACCGGCTCTACCGCTATCGCATGATGTCGATTGCGAAGGCCTACCCGGTCCGGAAGATCGGGACGGAGCATGCACAGATCCTCCAGGCCGTGCTCGACCGGAAGACCGACGATGCCGTCGCGCTCCTGCAGCAGCACTATCAGCGTACGGCGGATGTGATCGATTCGGATCTCGAGACGGTGCTGCCGAAGTCCGACACGTCTTACGCCGCGCGATAGTCTGGCGCCGTCGCCAGGAACTTCGCATAGGCATCCGCGTCCGGAGGCAGGAAGTGGCCTTTGAGCCCGCCGCGCTTCTGATTCTTCGCGCCGATGTCGGCCATCAGCTCGTCGAAATGGCGATAGTGATAGGGCGCGACGCACAGGCCGCCATAGACGCCCGCGGCCGGCCGCTCGACGCGCTTGAAGTGCAGCATCATCTCGATGTTGTCGCGCATCGCCTGGGCCGTCGGCTGGTTGGCGAGCTGGCCGTCGGCATAGCGCACCAGCCAGTTGGCGGCGAGATCGGCGCAGAGCACGGTGCAGAACGACGAGTTGAAGCCGACGAAGCCGAGCTCCGGCAGATCAGGGTTGGCGATCAGGCGATAGAGCCGGTACTGCCCGTCCGCGTCGACCAGTTTCTGCCGATAAACCTCAGGCAGGAACGGCACGCCGAGCTTGTAGCCGATCGCGAGCACGGCGACATCGGCACCGACGCGCTCGCCGCCGCTCATCACGATGTTGTCGCCTTCATAATGGTCGAACGTGCCGAACACCGCCTTGATGCGGCCGTCGGCCACCATCGGATAGAAGCCGGGTGTCGCGATCGGCACCGAGCAGTTGACGCCGTCCTCGATCCGCTCCGTCGGCACCATCTTGCACTGCTTGAGCTTGAGCTGCGCCTTGAGCAAGCTTTCCAGCCCGCGCCAATTGGCCCAGACCAGCGGCGCGGCAATGCGATGTGCCAGCCTTGCCATCGCGCTGGCGCCCCAGCCCGGAAACATCTCCTCCTGCGCGCGGATGTAGAGGATGCGTTTGAAGTTGACGAGGCCGCCGATGAAATAGGGGATGCGCCAGACCGGCTCGCGCATGACGATCGTCACCTCGCGCGCGCCTGACTTCACCGCATTCACGGCGATGTCGGTTGCGGACTTCGAGCCGCCGAGCACGACGACGCGGCGTCCCTTCGCCAGCGCCGGGTCGCCGTATTTCGACGAGTGCAGGATCTGGCCGCCCTGCGCCAGAAAGCCGTCCTCGCCGGGGCAATGCAGCTCGCGCGGCTCGTTGAACTGTCCGGTACAGACCGCGACGAAATCGAAGTCTTCGTTCGTTGTGCCATCCTTGCTCGTCAAGGCGAGGATCCAGCCCGGTCTGCCGTCGGCGCGCCGCGCGATGCCGGCGACTTCGGTGTTGAGGCGCAGCATATGATCCAGGCCAAAACTCTTGGCGTAGTCGGCGAGATAGGCGTGGACCTGCGGCCCGGTCGGCCATTCCGGATAGATGTCCGGCATGGCGCGGTCGGTGTAGCGGTAGAGCTCCTTCGGGCTCTGCGTCTGCACCTCAGGATAGGAGCGCGCCGGCTCCCAGACGCCGCCGAGATCGCCGCTGCGCTCGACGATGGTGACGCGGTGGCCGCGGCTGGAGAACGCTTTTGCGGCGGCAAGACCGGAGACGCCGGCGCCGATCACGCAGACATGTTTTGGGCTGACCATGGGGTTGCTCGATGTGTTTGGCGCGCGAGCGGCCGCGTTCGGCCGCAAGGCGCGGCCGGCCGGGCTGCAAGCAGGTGCAAGCGGAGGAGGCGGGTCGCCTAGTCATTGGCCTCGGGCGGCAGGAAGTCGACCTCATGCAGCGCCGAGATGCGCACGACTTCGGCAGGGTCGGTCAGATTGTGCAGCTGGTTGAACAGCGCCTCCAGCTTCTGCATCGGCGAGACCCAGAACAGCGCCCGGCACGGCTTGTCGGACTTGTTGAAATAGCCGTGCGGAATGCCGCGCGGCATGCGCACGAGGTCGCCCGCATGAGCCTTGACCCATTGGCCGTCCAGCTTGAGGTCGAGCGTGCCTTCCTGCACCAGGATGAACTCGTCCTGGGTCGGATGGATGTGCACCGGCACGAACTGCCCGGGATCGCTGTTGGTTTCGAACGCGAAGGTGGAATCAGTGACGGCCTTGGGGAAATAGACCTGGCCAAGGATGTTCCAGCTCTTGCCGCCATAGCCCGTGCCGTTTGCAGTAATGCCCTTTTCGAGTGCAGTCATGGCTTGCTCCTCATGGATTCCGGCGGGGACGGAGCTTCGGCCAGCTATAGGCCGGCTGTCTATCCGCTAAACGAATCCGGATGCGCCTATGGCCATGCAGCACGACGATTTTGCGGGCGCGACCCTTTTCGCGTCAGGGGAACTATTATAGGCTTAAAGCAATTCCGCGACGCGAAGCGTGGTCGATGACGTCCGCAGCCGTGCTGGAAATGAGCGCAAGGGCGCCCGCAGCCGAGCGGCTTGCGGCCTTCGCCCGCGTCACCACTGACGATGTCGACGAAGCCGCCGAGCAGATCGGCCGCATCTTCTGCCCGCACGATCTCGAGCCGACACAGCCACGCGCGGCCGGCTTCTCCGCCCGGCACAATTGCGCGGCGTTCGACGGCTTCTCCATCAACTACGTCGCCTATGGCGGATCGGTCAGTATCGATCCCGGCTGCCTCGAGCGCTTCTTCCTGGTGCAAGTCCCGCTTGCGGGCACCGCTCGCATTCGTGCCGGCGTCAGCGAGCTCGATGCCGCGCCGGACCGGACGGCGTCGCTGCTGTCGCCGACGATTCCGACCCGGATGATGTGGAGCGATTGTGCGCAGGCGATCCTGCTGCTCGACCGCCGCATGGTCGAGCAGCGCGCCGCGGCGCTGTCGGGCAGGGCGGCAGGCAGGGTCGAGTTCGATCCGGTGATCGACCTGGACGCGCCCTCCGGGCGGGCCTTGCAGACCAGCCTTGCCGAGCTGATGACGCTCGCCGAGCGTGTCGGTCCCTCCGGCAGGCTGTCGCCAGTCGCGGTGGCCGATTGGCGCGAGGCGCTGCTCGATCATCTCCTCAACCGGCAGCGGCATGGCCTGTCGGACGCGATTCAAACGTTCTCAGGGCAGGCCGAGCGCCTGCCGCGCGCGCTCCGCGTCGCGCGCGACCATCTGGCGGACAATGCCGGCGAGCCGCTCGATCTCGCGCAGCTCGCCTGCGTGTCCGGCATCGGCATCCGCGCGCTCCAGCTCGGCTTCCGCCGTCACTTCGGCCTATCCATCTCGGAGATGCTGCTCGACATGCGCCTTGCTGGCCTGCACGCGCGCCTCGCGCACGCCGCCCGCGATGCCTCCATCACCGACATCGCCTTCGATCTCGGCTTCACCCATCTCGGCCGCATGGCCGGCGCGTACCGCGAAAAATTCGGCGAGACGCCGTCAGCCACGCTGCGGCGGCGGATGAGCTAGTCAATCGGCTATGCCTGCTTTTGCGAGGACGTCTCGCCCTGGTTTTCGCGCAGCGTCGTCACCCAGATTGCGCGCGCCACCTGCTGGGTCGGGTTGTCGAACATGTGCGGCACGATGCTCGGAAAACGAAAGCTGTCGCCGGCTTCCAGCAGGTGGGCCTGGTTGTCCAGCCACAGCCGCAGGCTGCCCGAGAGGATGTAACCCGCCTTCTCGCCGGTGTGCTGCAGGAAGTCGGTGCCGGAGGAGGCGCCGGGGTTGAGCGTGAGCTCGTAGAGCTCGAGCTGGCCTTTGCCTTCCGGGGTCAGCGCTTCCTTGACGACGCCGCTGGCGGTGAGCCGCAGCAGCCGCCGGTTGTTCTTGCGAACGATGTAGCGTTGCCCGTCGACGGGATCGCTGCTCTCGAAGAAATAGGAGATGGGAACGTCGAGCGCGATGCTGAGCAGGCGCAGCGTGCGGACCGACGGCATCGCGCGGGCGCGTTCGAGCTGGCTGATCATGCCGGTGGAGAGGCCGGTCTTGTTGGCGACGTCCTGGATCGAGAGGCCGGCGCGCTGCCGCAGCAGCCGCACGGTTTCACCCAGGCGCTGGTCGCCCGCATCGTCAGCCTCGATCGTCGAGGCGTCCTTCGGACTGTTCGTTTCGCCGCGACCATCCATGTCGCTCTCCCATGCATCATCTCAGCCTCGGACCGCATCGGTCCCATGGCTTCAGTCGGAGTGAAAAGGTCGCGCATACTAGCAATGCGATTGACAGCTGTATTTAGTCATGATGAAATTTTGACTGAAAAATTTAGAAGCACTAAAGCCCACTCCTGTCCCTTTGCCGGGGTCTCGGGGGCGCGGGAGACGGTGCCGCGTGCGGAAACGGAGAGTGGGTCATGGCAGACGACACCGGCAAGCACGGCGTTGGGGCACTGCATCTCGGCATTCCGAATCGCCGTCAATTCTTCCAGCTCGGCGCCGGCGCCGCAGCGGGATGGACGTTTTCAGGTAATGCCTTCGCCCAGACCGAACGCCCGACCACTCCCCCGGACAAGCCGCGCGGCCAGGTGATCGCGGCGCTGTCGCAGGAGCCGACCGTCTTCCATCCGCTGATGCCAGGTATCGAGGTCGATCAGGGCATCTGGTGGCAGGTGTTCTCGCCGCTCTGGTACATCGATCCCGACGGGAATTTCGTTCCCGACCTCGCTCGCGAAGTCCCGACCCTCGAGAACGGCGGCCTGTCGGCCGACGGGTTGACCTGGAAGATCAAGCTCCGCAGCGACGTGAAGTGGCACGACGGCACGCCGTTCACGGCAGAGGATGTCAAATTCTCCATCGAGCTGATCAACAATCCCGGTTTCCGCGCGCGCAGCCGGGTCGGCCATAGCCTCGTCAAGGACATCACCGTCGTGGCGCCCGACGAGATCCATTGGCGGATGGAAGCGCCCTATTCGCCCTATATGTCGATCCTGGCGTCGTTCACCTTCATCGTGCCCAAGCACATCCTGGAGAAGGTGTCCGATCCGAACGCCTCACCGTTCCACAATGCGCCTGTCGGGACCGGCCCGTTTCGCTGGGGCGAGCGCGTGCCCGGCGACCATATCCAGTTGAACGCCCACACCGGTTATCATGGCAAGGGGCCGTACGTCGAACGCGTGGTCTTCAAATACATCCCTGATCTCACCGTGCTCTACACCCAATTCCGCACCGGTCAGGTCGACTACACCGGCCTGCAAGGCATCCTGCCGAACTTCGTGCAGGAGGCAAAGACGCTGAAGGGCCGCAAGATCTTCGTCTCCTCGACGTCCTCGGTAGAGCATATCGCGCCGAACCTGGATTTTGGCCCTTTCACCGATCGTGCTGTGCGCGAGGCGCTCTATCTCGGCATCAACAAGCAGGCGATCATCGACGCGCTCTATTACGGTCTGCCGACGCCGACCGAGAGCTTCGTGCCGCAGCAGGCCTGGTCGTTCCAGCAGGGGCTGCCGCAGCACAAATACGATCCGGCCAAGGCCAACGCGCTGCTCGACGCCGCGGGCTGGGTTCGCGGCTCCAGCGGCATTCGCGAGAAGGTCGGCGTCAAGCTCGAGTTCGCCAACTCGACGACGGCGGGCAGTGCCGTGCGCGAACAGTGCCAGCAGCTCCTGATCCAGGACTGGCGGGCCATTGGCGCGGCGATGCGCGTCAACAACATGCCGGCGGCCGTGATCTGGGGCGACTTCTGGCAGCAATCGAAGTTCAATTCGGTGATCGTCGGCGTGAACTTCATGCTGGGCAGCGACCCCGACGTGACGCCGCGCTTCGGCTCGGGCGCCATTCCCGCCAAGGGCGGCCGCGGCTACAACACTTATCAATATCAGAGTGCCGAGGCCGACCGGCTGCTGGCCCAAGGCGCCAAGCAATTCGACCTGGCGCAGCGCAAGGCGACCTATGGCGAGCTGCAAAAGCTGATCCGCAACGACCTCGCCATCCTGCCGCTGTTTCAGAGCTTCATCGCCGAAGGCATCAAGGAGGGGCTGCAAGGCTTCCGTCCCAACATCAACATGTCGATCAACAGCTGGAACATGCGCGAATGGTATTGGGCGTGACACGTCCAACACGCTGGATCGCCTGAGATGGCCCGTTACGTCGTCAACCGCCTGGCGCAGGCGATCATGCTGCTGGTGATCGTCTCGGGAATCGGGTTTGCCATCCTGCACATGGCGCCCGGCGGTCCGCTGTCGCAATTCGCGGCCTCGGCGCAGATGACGCAGGAGGATCTCGATCGCGTCACCAAACAGCTCGGGCTCGATCGGCCGCTGCCGATCCAATATCTCGACTGGTTCGGCCGGATGCTCAAAGGCGACTGGGGCCGCTCCTATCGCGACGGCGAGGCGGTGCTGTCGGTGATCTCGTCGCATCTCGGCGCCACGCTGGAGCTGATGGCGACGGCGACGATCATCGCGGTGCTGCTCGGCTGCTGGATTGGCATCCTCGGCGCGCTGCGCCGCTATTCGCTGTTCGATATGCTTGCCACCGTCGGCGGCATGATCGCGTTGTCGATCCCGACCTTCTGGTTCGGCCTCGTCACCATCTACGTGTTCTCCGTGAAGCTCGGCTGGCTGCCGGCCGGCAACCGGCAGACAGTCGGCGACGGCTCCTTCCTCGACCTGCTGCATCACCTGATTGCGCCGGCCATGGTGCTGGCGCTGGTCGAGACCGCGATGTGGGGCCGCTTCATGCGCTCCTCGATGCTCGAGGTGATCAACCAGGACTACATCCGCACCGCGCGGGCCAAGGGCATGCCGGAATGGCGCATCCTCACCGTGCACGCACTGCGCAACGCGCTGCTGCCGATGATCACGGTCGCGGGCCTGCAGTTTCCGACGCTGCTCGGCGGCGCGCTGGTGGCGGAGACCGTGTTCACCTGGCCGGGCATGGGCCGGCTGTTCCTCGATTCCATCGGCTATCGCGACTATCCCGTGGTCATGGGCATCCTGATGTTCTCGGCGACGATGGTGCTGATCGGCTCGCTGCTTGCCGACATCTTTTATGCGGTCGTCGATCCGCGCATTCGGGTGGGCTAGGCGATGGCGACCGCAGCCCTGTCCACCGTCCAGCTTGCCCCCGGCCAGGCCGCGTGGCGGCGCTTCCGCCGCCACCGGCTGGCGCTCGCGGGCGCCGTGATCATTCTGGTGCTCGTGCTCGGCTCGGCCTTCGGTCCCTATCTGCTGCCGTTCGACGACACCTATATCGACATCATGAAGCGGTTTGCGCCGCCGCTGTCGGGCGCGCATATCCTCGGCACCGACGAGCTCGGCCGCGATGTGCTGGCGCGGTTGATGATGGGCGGGCGCGTCTCGCTCTCGATCGGCATCGTCGCAATGGTGATCGCGATGGCCGTCGGAATTGCCGTCGGCGCCTTTGCCGGCTTCTATGGCGGCGTGGTCGGTGCGGTCCTGATGCGACTGGTCGATGCCGTCTTGTGCTTTCCGACCATCTTCCTCCTGCTCGCGCTCGCGGCGCTCACCGAGCCCGGCCTCGTCACCACCACCGTGCTGATCGCGGCGACGGCGTGGATGGCCGTCGCCCGCGTCGTCGAGGCCCAGGTGCGGTCGTTGCGCGAACGTGAGTTCGCGGTGGCCGCGCTCGCCTTCGGCTCGTCGAACTTACGGATCATGTTCCGCGAGCTCGTGCCCAATGCGATCGCGCCGATCGTGGTCGCCGCGACGCTGAACGTCGCGAAAGCGATCCTGCTCGAATCCTATGTCAGCTATCTCGGCTACGGCATCCAGCCGCCGGCCGCGAGCTGGGGCAACATGCTCAACAACGCGCAGATCTATCTCACCAGCGCGCCCTGGCTCGCAATCGCGCCGGGCCTCGCCATCACGCTCGCGGTGACCAGCTTCAACTTCCTCGGTGACGGCCTGCGCGACGCGCTCGATCCGCGAATGAACATCCCGTGACGAGCAAGACTCGATCGAACTGAACTCCAGGAGTGCCCCATGTCCCCGCCGCTCAACCGTATCAACAGCGATGAACGCCTGCCGGCGCAGGTGGACGTCGTCGTCATCGGCGGCGGCGTGATCGGCGTCTCGGCGGCCTATCACCTGGCGAAGAAGGGGCACTCCGTCGCGCTGGTCGAGAAGGGCCATGTCGGCGGCGAGCAGTCGAGCCGCAATTGGGGCTGGTGCCGCCAGCAGGGGCGCGCCCGCGAGGAGATTCCGCTCGCCCGCGAGGCGCTGCGGCTGTGGGAGGACATGCAGAACGATGCCGGTGTCGATGCCGGCTTCCGCCGCACCGGCGTCCTCTTCCTCACCAAGAGCAAGGACGAGCTTGCCGGCTGGGAGCGCTGGGCCGCGATCGCGCGCGAGCAGCAGGTGCACTCCACCGTCCTGACGCCGGCGGAAGTTGCCGAGCGCATGCCTGATAATACCGACAAATGGGTCGGCGGCCTGCATACGCCGAGCGATGGCCGTGCCGAACCGTCGATGGCGGTGCCAGCGCTTGCCACCGCCGCGCGCAAGCACGGCGTCACCATCCATCAAGGCTGCGCCGCGCGCGGACTGGAGACGCAGGGCGGGCGCGTCAGCGCCGTCGTCACTGAGAAGGGCACTATCCGCACCCAATCCGTGCTGCTCGCGGGCGGCGCATGGTCGTCGCTGTTCTGCCGCCGCCACGGCATCGAGCTGCCGATCGGCCTCGTCAATGCCACCGCCTGCCGCACCACGCCGGGACCGGAGATCACCTCCGGCGCGCTCGGCACCGATTTCTACTGCATCCGCCGCCGCCTCGACGGCGGCTTCACGCTGGCGCTGCGCAACCGCGGCACCGTGGAGCTGTCGCCGGACCTGTTCCGTTACGCGCGCACCTTCTGGCCGACCTATCAACACCGCAAGAACGGCTTGAAGCTGTCGTTCGGCAAGTCGTTCTTCGATCAGCTCATGCGCGGCACCAGCTGGAGTTTTGACAAGCCGTCTCCTTTCGAGGCCGAGCGTGTGCGCGATCCCGCGCCCGACATGTCGCTGGTCAATGCGGCGCTCGCGTCGCTGATCCAGTCGAATCCGGAATTGAAGGACATTAAGATCGCGGAAGCCTGGGGCGGGACCATCGACTGCACGCCCGACACGATTCCGGTGATCTCGCCGGTCGATGCCTTGCCGGGCTTCTTCCTCGCCACCGGCTTCTCCGGCCATGGCTTCGGTATCGGCCCCGCGGCCGGCAAGCTCGCCGCCGATATTGTGACCGGCGCGACGCCGCTGGTCGATCCCGCCGCCTACAGCCACAAGCGCATGATCGACGGCCGCCGGCTCGCGCCGGTCAGCCCGTTCTGAGGACGGCATGACGGTTCTCTACAAGGCCAACATGGTGCGCGGCGCAGAGTGGGCGAGCATCTTCGCGCAGCGCGCGCCCGACATGCCGTTCCGGCTCTGGCCCGACATCGGCAATCCCGCCGACGTCCGCCATCTGGTGGCATGGGTGCCGCCGGATGACATCGCGACGACCTTTCCCAATCTCGAGCTGGTCTTCTCGGTTGGCGCTGGCGTCGATCAGTTCGATACCACGAAAGTTCCGGCACACATTCCGCTGGTCCGCATGCTGGAGCCCGGCATCGCTGAGACCATGGTCGAGTACGTCACCATGGCCGTGCTCGGCTTGCATCGCGATCTCCTCGACTTCATCAGCCAGCAGAAGCAGCAGGTCTGGCGCGAGATCCGGATCACGCCGGCCAAGCGCCGGCGCGTCGGCGTGATGGGGCTCGGTCAGCTCGGCCAGGCCGTGCTCGAACGGCTCAAGCCGTTCGGCTTTCCGCTATCGGGGTGGAATCGCTCGCCGCGCGAGATCGAAGGCGTCACCTGTTACGCGGGCGCTGACGCATTGCCGGACTTTCTGGCGCAGAGCGATATTCTCGTTTGCCTGCTGCCGTTGACCGACGAGACCCGCGGCATCCTGAATGCGGACCTCTTCGCCCGCCTGCCGCGCGGTGCCTGTCTCGTCAATGTCGGGCGCGGCCCGCATCTCGTCGAGGCCGATTTCCTCGCGGCTCTCGACAGCGGCGCGCTATCAGGCGCAGTGCTCGACGTCACCGATCCCGAACCGCTGCCGGCGGGCCATCCATTCTGGAGCCATCCGCGCATCCTGCTGACGCCGCACAATGCCAGCATGACGACGCCCGATGCGGCGGTCGATTTCGTGCTCGACGTCATCGCCCGTCACCGCCGCGGCGAGGAGCTGCCGGGGCGTGTCGACCGCAGCCGTGGTTACTGAGGTCGCGATGGTGATGATGACATCGGTGCAGCCACGGACTCGCTTAACCTCTCCCGCTTGCGGGAGAGGTCGCGCCGAAGGCGCGGGTGAGGGCTCTCTCCTCTTGGGGGTTCTCGCTTGCGGAGACACCCTCTCCCCAACCCTCCCCCGCAAGCGGGGGAGGGGGCGCACCGTCTCCGCGGCAGGGGGCTTCGCATGAGCATCGACGCGAGCAGAGCTAACCAGGTGATCGCACAAGCGCAGTCCCCCGTACTCTCGGTCGCCGGCCTCACCACCTCCTTCATGCTCGAGCGGCGATGGATTCCGGTGGTGCGCAACGTATCCTTCGACGTCGCGCCACGCGAGACCGTGGCGATCGTCGGCGAGTCCGGTTCGGGCAAGAGCGTCACCGCGCTGTCGATCATGCGGCTCATCCCGAAGGAGATCGGCCGCATCGAGGGCCGCGTCATGCTGGCCGGCGGCGATCTGCTCGCGCTGCCCGAAGCGAGCATGAAGGACATCCGCGGCAATGACGTGGCCATGATCTTCCAGGAACCGATGACGAGCCTCAATCCGGTGCTCACCATCGGCTTCCAGATCGCGGAGGCGCTGATCCAGCATCGCGGCCTGTCGCGCGCGGCGGCGGAGGCCGAAACCGTCCGGCTGCTCGATCGCGTCCGCATCCCCGCGGCGACATCGCGCTTCCACGAGCATCCGCATCGCTTTTCCGGTGGCATGCGCCAGCGCGTGATGATCGCGATGGCGCTGGCCTGCAAGCCGAAGCTCTTGATCGCGGACGAACCGACCACCGCGCTCGACGTCACCATCCAGGCGCAGATCCTGGAGCTGCTGAAGGAGCTTCAGCAGGAGGAGGGGATGTCGATCCTCTTCATCACCCATGACATGGGCGTCGTCGCCGAGATCGCAGACCGCACCGTGGTGATGTATGGCGGGCAGGCGGTGGAGCTTGACGCGACCGCGCGCATCTTCGCCGCGCCCTCGCATCCCTATACGCGCGCGCTGCTCGCGGCCGTGCCGCGTCTCGGCTCGATGGACGGACGCGCGCGGCCGATGCGCTTTCCGATCGTCGACAAGGTGACGGGTACTTCGGACGAGCCGGGGGAGACGCCCGACACCGTCTCGACGGCCGAGCGGCCGTTGCTGGAAGTCTCAGGCCTCACCACACGTTTCCCGATCCGCTCGGGCCTGTTCGGCAAGGTTTCGGGCCGCGTCCATGCGGTCGAGAACGTCTCCTTCACCTTGCGCGCCGGAGAGACGCTGGCGCTGGTCGGCGAATCCGGCTGCGGCAAGTCGACGACGGGCCGCTCCATCCTGAAATTGACGGAGCCGGATAGCGGCAGGGTCCTGATCGACGGCCAGGATGTGCTGGCCATGAACGGCCGGGCCTTACGCGACTTCCGCAAGCACATGCAGATCGTGTTTCAGGATCCGTTCGCGAGCCTCAATCCGCGCATGTCGGTGGGAACTGCGATTGCGGCGCCACTGCTCGCGAATGGCCTCGCCACTGCGGCGCAGGCCCGCGACAAGGTCGCCGACCTTCTCGTCCGCGTCGGCCTCTCCGCCGACATGGCCGCGCGCTTCCCGCACGAATTCTCCGGCGGTCAGCGCCAGCGCATCTGCATCGCCCGCGCGCTCGCGCTCGGGCCGAAGCTGATCGTCGCGGACGAAGCGGTCTCCGCGCTCGATGTCTCGGTCAAGGCGCAGGTCGTCAACCTGATGCTCGACCTTCAGGCCAGCATGGGCCTCGCCTATCTGTTCATCTCTCACGACATCGCGGTGGTCGAGCGCATGAGCCACCGCGTCGCCGTGATGTATCTCGGCGAGATCGTCGAGATCGGTCCGCGTGCCGCCGTGTTCGGCAATCCGCAGCATCCCTATACGAAGAAGCTGATGGCCGCCGTGCCGGTGCCCGATCCGTCGCGCCGCGGCACGCGCCGCGAGGCCTCGAACGATGAGATCAGAAGCCCCGTGCGCGCACCGGATTATCAGCCGCTCGTGCAGCAATATCGCGAAGTGTCGCCCGGCCACGTCGTCCAGGTCTGGGGCGAGGAATGGTCGGCCTGATACTGCGAGCTTCACGAAGCCAAGTGCGGATCTCTGATCTCGGCGAGACGCGGACAGCTCGCTGACCAACCGCGCGTTGCAGCTCGAGCGCGTTCGCCGTCGGGTCATCGCGACGATGCAGACGCGTCCTCCGGAAATTGTGACTGAATGGAGCGATAGGGAAGAGCAGTGTGTGAACCGCTTCATACTCAATCGCTCTCTTTTTGAATTATCACTCCGGCAAGAAATTGCCGCACCCGCACCATTTGGCATACACGGGTGAGATGCAATGCCTGCGCAGCCGCATGCTCGCAGCTTTGGATTGGCTCCGTCTTGCTCGCGAGCAAGCCAGTCCCATCACTCAGCAAAGATTTTCAGAAATTGGAATGAAAGGGCGTCGCGCAACTCACGCAGCTTCTGTTCGGGGTCGGCCGGTAGGCTGCTACTTACTCAGAAGGAGCCCCCTATGAAGATAAGCAGCGCAATTTCCAGCGCCTTCTCTTTAATCAGGCGCGTCAGCAATCTTCGGATCGCCCGTTCCAGTCTGATCAAATCGGCCCATCTTCTTGAAAGAATCGGGCTGGCAGCCGTTGGGGCCTCTTGCGGCCTCTACGTTGGTGCGACCCTGTTACGACAGAAAGGCGGACTGTTTGAAAGCGGCTGGATCGTGCTGATAACGATGATCTACGGAGCTCTTGGCTATTATGTCGGAATTGATTTGTCCGGCAATGTCGCAGGCAGGCCGACATCGAGCATCTCGGAAGAATGGAACGGTTCCGAGCCGGTCGAGATCATGAGTGCGGCCGGAACCTTCGGTGCGTCAATTGCCGCAACTCTGTCCGTCAGCATCCTTGTCCTTGACCAAAACCTGCCGAACGGCCTGATAGGTTTTGTTGCCGGCTCCTGGGTGGTTGGTTCTTCGCTGCAAGTTGCGGCGGGCACAATGGCTCGCAGCCATGAAGCGCCGGTCAGTGAGCAATGAAGGAACTGCTGTCGCGGAAAACATCCGCTTGTCACCGTATGTGAGCGCAAGCCGCAGCATCGACAATGACGACTCATCGCAACCTCAGCCATCCCGTGCTACGTGCCAACGATGTTGAGCAGCGAAGTCGGCCGCGTCGAGCGGTGTCGTTGCTTGAAAGCGGTATCAGCAACCTAGAGCGTTTCACATTTTGACGGAAGCATAACCGGCGTTGGCGAAGTAGTTGGCGCATTCGCGAGGCTGGATGTCCTGGATGAGGTGACCGATGTGGCGCCAAGTGTCCTCGATGGTGCGCTTCTGAGCTTGCCGCATCCAGTGTTTGATCTTGGAGAATGCCTGTTCGATCGGGTTGAGGTCGGGCGAGTATGGCGGCAGGTACCACAGCCTGGCGCCAGCAGCCTGGATCATTTGCCTGACAGTTTTCGACTTGTGGCTTCCAAGATTATCGAGAATGACGATGTC
>NZ_AXAZ01000095.1 GCF_000473065.1 Bradyrhizobium sp. WSM1743 | reverse complement strand
GGGCCATGTGTGGACGGCTCCGGGTTGGCAAGGAGAATCTTCACTTTGCGGCGTTGGTCGGAGCAGCCATGTGTTCGGCCTGTTTGTGCGGTTCACTTGACCGCTGGCCATAATGCCCTCCGCGGATCAGGTCCCGATCAAAAGCACGCATTCGAAGATGCCGTGGCCCGTATGGGTTGTCCTGATCGCCGGATCGACCGGCGCTGCATTACGTGCTGTTCGCCCTCCCAACCGTTACGTCACGCCGGCGATGTCGGCGCGATCTCGTTTAGGCCGCCAGCGCGGCCGGCTCCTGGTAGCGTTCGTTCCTCGCCATCATCGCCCAGGCCATCCTGGCGAGCTTGTTGGCAAGCGCGATGGCCGCGACCTTGGTGGGCCGGCGGGCCAACAATCGCGTGAGCCATGGCCGATGATCGGTGCCATGGATCTTGGCGTAGCGGATTACGGCGAGCGCGCCAGCCGTAAACAGGCTACGCAAATAGCGATCGCCCTGCTTGCTGATGCTGCCAAGCTTGTCTTTGCCCCCGCTCGAGCTCTGCTTCGGTACAAGCCCAACCCAGGCCGAGAAGTCTCGTCCCGATCGAAAAGCTCTAGGATCAGCAATGCTCGCGACCAGAGCTGTTGCCAAAGCCGGCCCAACGCCGGGGATCGCGTCCAGCCGTTTGCTCGTCGCGCTTGATCGATGCCAGGCGATGATGCGTCGGTCGAACTCCAGGATCTGGGCCTTCAGCGCGCGCAATTGACCACCGAGAGCAGCAAGACACATCCGGGCGCCCTCCGGGACTCGGTCTTCGGCTGTATCGGCGACGACTTCCAGCAGTTGCTCGACACCCCTGCGCCCGACAGGGGCGACAATCCCGAACTCGGCGAGATAGGCGCGGATTGAATTGATCACGGCAGTCTGCTGGCGGATGAAGAGGTGGCGCGCTCGGTGAAGCATCAGACAGCTCTGTTGTTCAACCGTCTTGGTCGGCACGAACCGCATGTTGGGCCTCGTCACCGCCTCGCAAATCGCCTCCGCATCAGCGCTGTCGTTCTTCTGCCGCTTGACGTAGGGCTTCACATAGGCCGGAGGCATCAATCGCACCGCATGCCCCAATGCCTGCAACTCGCGGGACCAATGGTGTGATGATGCGCAAGCCTCGATCCCTACCAGGCAGGGCGGCAGCTTCTGGAAAAACGTCAGGACTTGCCGGCGCTTCAACTGACGGCGGATGATCACCTGGCCAGCTGCATCAACGCCGTGCACTTGGAAGACTGACTTCGCGATATCCAGACCGATGGTCGAAATTGGCTGCATAGGGCTGCTCCTCCGAATCGTGGGAGCCTCAAACGGCGCCCACACCTTGGCACTCTCGTGCCGGTGGAGGAGCCGTCCACAGCATCACAAGCGGAAGCTGTGACGACAACGTCGTGCCTGTTGACGGTGGAGTCAGCTCGCCAGCCTTTCGGCTGTGTACGACCAGATTGTCAGAATGGAATCGAGCTTGCCGCAACGAGGACGGCAAGACAGCGAGCCGCTGCACGGTTCTTCGTCACACTGCCCCCTCCTTACTCAGAAATCGAGCCGCTTTGATGCTATTTTGGGCGCGCTCGACATTGCCTTCGTTAGGAGGGAACCTAACATGGTTCTCGATGCATCACACTTTTGGAGATTTTATGAAATACATTGGCGTTATCACAGCCGGCTTGCTGGCAGTAGCAGTCGCCACACCTGCACTTGCAGGAAGCGCGACACAGAACCCCGAGTGGCTTGCGAAGCAGAAGGCTTGCAAGAAGGAGGCTTCTGCGCAGGGCCTTCATCTGTCGAAGAAGAAGGCGTATGTCAAAGAGTGCATGGCTAAAGCCTAACATTTACCAGCTACACTGCATCAGTAACCCCGCTTCGGCGGGGTTTTTTGTTCATCGTTTGCCGCTGCTGTTTTTCGTTCGTCGCTATAACCCTCTTGAGCACTCTTTCGCGGCTCGATCGGAGCGTTGTGCACCGAGGTAGTACGTCCGTGCCACCAGCGACACCCCAGGAGCAAACTGGACAAATGCAAAAGCGATCTGCAAGCAGGGCCGATGACGTCCAACTTTTCGCGGAGGATAGGAATGTTCCACGTCCGTTAATGGAATGGTCCGGCCGTGCTCCGGCCCTGCCAGTGCGAGAAGCTGGCAAGGGGCGCTCAAGACAAGGAGCACACCATGTCTCGGAAGCTCAATGCAGCGATCGCCGTGATCGGCATCGATATCGGCAAGAACTCGTTCCATCTCGTGGGTCATGATCACCGCGGTGCCATCGTGCTCCGGCAGGCCGCCTTACGCGAAGGGGCATAGAACCGCTTAGATGGTGCACCTCTGAGGGTACGTGGTCAGGTAGGGGCCAGAATACTTTGTCCGGAGAACCTCACGCGGCCGACAACGAGCTCAGAAAGCTGTCGACTTCGATCTTAAGGTGATCGGATTGTGACGAAAGCGCTGTCGCAGCATCAAACAGCCGCCCTGCGGCGCTGCTCGCCTCCTCGGACGCGCTATTGATGTTAACGATACTCCCACTCACATCTTTGGTGCGGTCGGCAGCCTGCTGCAGGTTGCCCGCAATTTCGCGGGTTGCAGCACTCTGCTGATCGACCGCCGCCGCGATTTCACCGGAGATCTGATCAATCTCGACGATCGTGCCACCTATCGCTGCGATCGCGTTCACGGCCTCAACGGTGGCAGCTTGAATGTCCTGAATCTGTGCTGCAATTTCCTCGGTCGCTTTGGCCGTCTGGTTGGCCAAATCCTTGACCTCACTCGCGACGACCGCAAATCCGCGGCCATGCTCGCCGGCACGCGCGGCTTCGATCGTCGCATTCAAGGCCAACAGATTGGTCTGACCGGCAATGTTGTGGATGAGCGTCACGACATCGCCGATCTTCTGCGTACCCGCAGCAAGCCCTTTGAATACGGCGTCGGTGCGCTGCGCTTGCGCGGCCGCCGTGGCGGCAATCGAGGCGGAGCGCGTTACCTGCTTGGCGATGCTATTGATGGAAGCAGTGAGCTCCGAGGTGGCAGATGCGACGGTTTCCACATTTGTCGAGGCCTGCGACGAAGCTGCTGCGGCGGCAGCGGTTTGCCGGGTCGTTTCCGCGTTGCCCTCATTCATGGACGCCGCCAGCCCCTGCATTTCGCTGGCGGCCACCGCAACCGCTGCGACGACTTCACTGATCTTGCGCTCAAAGCCGACGGAGAGCTGGTGCCTTGCTGCATCCCGGTCTCGCTTGGCTTGCTCATTCCGGATTCGATCGGCGTTGGCGCGCGCTTCGGCCGCGGTGGCAGCCTTGGCTTCCGCCGTTTTCTGCGCCGCCGTCGCGAACAGATTCGAGAGCGTCTGCGCAAGCCAGATCAATACGCCGGCCTCGACAAGCAGGATAACAGCGTGGAGAATGACCCGGCCAAAATCGGCGCCTCCCGGATAGACAGCCGCCGGGAGAATGAAGTTCAGCGTCAGATGATGCAGCGCGACCGCCGCCGTGCCGGCGATAATGGGCCGATAATCACAATAGGCGACCAGGATCGCCAGTGCGGCAAAGAAGTACATGTGCATGTCGACCTGCCAAGCATGCCCCGCGAACTGGAAGACAAACATGGACACGCCGGCCATCAAGGCAACGGCAAAGACCAAGCGGGTGGAAAGCCCATTCGCATTCATGCGCCACGACCAGGTCGAGGCCAGCGCCATCGCGACCATGAAGGAGACTGGTACAAGCCAATCGGCGCCGAGCGTCAGAGCAATGATGACAGCAATGGGCAGATGCGCCCAGAGCACCGCGAGCAGAATCTTGCTGGTGGACTGACGCAAGCGTTCCAGTTCATCGCCTTCGAAGGTCATTTGCAATCCCCAAATGGTTTGCTTTCAAATCGTCCGCTTTCAAATCATTTGTTCTGATGCAGGCGACAATCGCCTGCGGATCGATGGTCAGCCAAGCACCGGCATTGCGGAGCCGGGCGAGGCCATCATGGTCGTCGGGCCGAACCACCAGCAGGGCTGGAACGGCAGTGGTCCGGACAATGGCGGCGTTGGCGGATGCCGCGGCCAAAAACGCCTGCTGGGCACTCCACCATGGCGGAAAAGCCGCGGCGACCAGTTCAGCACCTGCGCCGGCGCGGAGCGATAGTGCTGCGATGACACTCCAGCTCACGATGAGGAGCGCGGCCGCATTCAGCCAGGCAGGCCAGCGCGTGCATTGAATGTTTTGCCCTGATCCCATTTGGGGAGACTATCGCGAACTAAGCTAACCGAGGGTAAAGCTATAGGTTGAAGCGCTACTCCGCGCTCGAAAAGATTGCGCTGGGGATGCAACAGAGCGCCTCGGTCGCCCGACTTCCGCAGTCAACGCTGCGAGTTGCCTCAGGCTGGCGTGGGCGCGCGCGGTCGAGCGCCACGAGCCGTGCAGTCCTAGCTGGCTATCGCCCTGCTCCAGTCCCTTCGCTTGAGGCCGTTTCGCAAGCTCAGGATCGTTGATGCGAGTTCGGTTGCTGGAACCGGGCGGCTGAACAAGAACCCTTGCGCCTCGTTGCAGCCTTCCGCCTTCATCTGGTTCAACTGCTCAACCGTTTCGACCCCCTCCGCTGTCGTTGTCATACCAAGGCTTCTTCCGAGACTGGTAATCGCCCTGACGATCAATTTCGACCCATTTGTCGCCGTTGCGTCACGGACGAAGGATTGATCAATCTTGATTTTATCAAACGGAAAACTGCGGAGGTAACTCAGCGACGAGTAGCCGGTACCAAAATCGTCCAAGGCAATGCGCAGCCCACGCGCCTTCAGCTCATGCAGGGTCGCGATCGTTTCGGAGCTGTTGCCGAGCAGTACCGATTCCGTGATTTCGAGCTCAAGCCGGTGCGGCGCCAGCGCTGACACGTCGATCGCGTTGGCGATGACATCTGCAAATCTCGGGTCACGAAACTGACTCGCCGAGACATTGACCGCAATCTTGAGCTCGTCCGGCCAATTGGCGGCCTGCTCGCACGCACGGTTGAGAACCCATTCTCCGAGCGGCGCAATGAGACCGATTTCTTCTGCGAGCGGGATGAACTGATCGGGCGGCACGAGCCCCCTCCTGGGATGCTGCCAGCGCAACAAGGCTTCGAAGCCACTGATCCGGTCCCTTCGCAAGTCGTAAATGGGTTGGTAGAACAGAGCGAACTCGTCCTTGTCCATAGCCTCGCGCAGGTCGATTTCGAGCGCTCGGCGGCTTTGCAGGCTTGCGTCCATTGCTGGTTCGAAGAACCGCCATGTTCCTCTGCCGTCCATTTTGGACCGGTACAGCGCCATGTCGGCGTTCTTCAGGAGCTTTTCGCGCGTCGTACCGTCACCTGGCGCGAGCGAAATTCCGACGCTGCACCCGACGATGATGCGATGGCCGACCAGTTCATAGGGCGCTCCGACACTTTCCACGATGCGCTGGGCGAGGCGCTTAGCCTCTTCACCGTTTCGGACGTCAGATTGAACGACGGCAAACTCGTCGCCACCCAAACGCGCAACGGTATCAACCTCTCGGACGCACGCGCTTAATCGGTCGGCGACCGCGCAAAGCAACGCGTCGCCCACCGGATGTCCCAAGGTATCATTGATCTGCTTGAAGTTATCCAGGTCGATGCAGAACACGGCAAACCCGGTTCCCCGGCCGACCTCCGCAACGGCTCGCTCGATCCGCTCGCCGAAGAGAGACCGGTTTGGTAATCTGGTCAGCGCGTCGTGGCGCGCCATGAACGCGATCTGAGATTGCGCCTTTTGTTGTTCGGTCACATCTTCACAACTGATCAGCCAGCCGCCGTCGGATGTGGAGCGATGGGCGATCGAGACGATTCGTCCCTCGCTGAGTTGCTGGAGGTAGTTGCCGCCGCTGCGGCGCGCCAAGAATTCCTCGCATTCCGCCAGAAGATCGCCCACAGTCTGGCTGCCATGATTGCCGGCGGCAACACTCAGGCCGAGGACATCTTCGAATGTCATGCCTGGACGCACGAGCTCCGGCGAAATATCGAAGATCTCACAGAAGCGACGGTTGACGACCTGCAGCCGTCCCTCCCTGTCATAGAGACAGAGACCTTGCGACATATGCGTGAGCGCCGCATCGAGTCTTAGATTCGTCGCATGCAGCTCCGCCTTCTGCTGCTTCAACCCGGTAATGTCGCTGTAGACGAGCATTACCCCGCCCTCCTGGGTTGGGCTGCGGCTGACCCGCAACCACCTACCGTCCGGGAGCTGGGCTTCACCCTCCACGGTATCGACGTTGCCGAGGTTGTCTCGAAGAGCGAGTCCAGGCGAGCTGTCGTCGCTTGATACCCGAGCCCCCCGCAACCAACCGGGGTGAACAAGCTGTGGCAAGCAATGAATGAATTCGCTGGCTCTGGAATTGGATAGGGCGATTTGGCCATCGCTATCGAGGAGGACGACCCCCTCGCGGGAGTTCTCGAGGGCATCGGACAGGCGTGCCTGCGCCGAGCGCCGCTGCGCCACCTCGCGATCCATCATCGCCTTGATATTGTCCCGCATCCTTCCCATTGCGGCCAGGAGGGTACCGAGCTCATCACCGCCGCCCTTCGGAATGTCTGTATTCAAGTCGCCATCAGCAATGCTCGTTGCCGCTTTGGAGGCAATCGCGACTGGGCCGATGATCCGGCGGGCCAACATCCACGAAAACAGCCCGGACAGGACAAGGGCAAAGGTCAGGCCGGCCACGTTGAGTTGCAGATCCCGCCTGATTGCAGCAAGCGCACGTTGACGGAATAAGAAGCCATCGCCGGCTGTATAGTTCACCAGCAATTCAATCTGCTGATTGACGGCGTTGGAGTACTGATCGAGATCGTCGATCTGACGCACCTTCGCTTCAGCACTCCCATGCTCGTCAGCAGGCGCTTGCACTGAACGACGATGAAGCGCGGTCCAGGCTCTTGCGGCCTCCTGGACTTTGGCGGCCGCTTTTGTGGCCCGGCCGGATTGCGACCGTTCCGCCGCTATCGTCACATCTTCAGAAAGAGACTTCGCCAGCTCGTCGATTTCGGCTTCAAGTCGAGCACGGACCGACGGATCCCTGGTGAGGAGGCGTTGTGCAGATGCCACGCGCATTGCGGCGAAATCAGCACCCGCCGCGCGCGCGTAGTTGATCGACATCAGTGACTCGTCGAAGGTTTTGGCAACCAGGTCGCCGGCGTGTCGCATGCCAAGGGTGGCATAACCCCCAAGGGCTGCCGCGATCGCGCTCATTGCGAGACAGAAGATCAAGATCCCGGTTCGAATTGAGCCGCGCGCCTCGACAAGCCGCAACAGGCAGGCGATTCCGGACCGAAGCGTCTCAAGAACCGCTTTCGGTTGGCGCACAACCCTGCCGACGAAAAGACTCATCGCGGTGTCTTTCGCTGTAAACAACTAATCGCAAACATAGGCGCGGACGCAGCCGCCTGCCTCCGCCTCAAATTTCTCTAGTAATGACTGCAAGGGATGCGGAAATCGTTAAGATCAACCTGCGATAAGTCTGGGAGTACTCACGCGCTCGGAACATCCGAGCCAAGCCAGATATTTGGTAAAGTTGAAGTTTCAGCGGGGTTGAAATGATTGCAAGACTTTTACCCTTGCGCCTGGGCAAGTTCGGTCTCCACCTCACAACAGCGATCACCGCGGGACTGCTCGCAGGCGGCGCTCTCGGCGCAGCCCCCTTCACGATCTCGCAAAAGGATCGCGAATTCAGGCCGCGCGAGGTCATCATCAAGCGCGGCGAGACTTTACGGTTCGTTAACGATGATGGAGAGCTCTTGCACCACGCCTATTTGAGCTCGGAGACGTTCGAGTTCGACAGCGGTGATCAAAAGCCGGGCAGCCAATTCGACGTCGTCTTTTCCGTGGTAGGTGACTACACGGTCCTGTGCGGCATTCATCCCAAAATGAAGCTTGGCGTGCATGTCACCAAGTAGTGACCCTAGAGTATTGAAGTGTTGAAGATCGCGGCGTGACCGACGTAATAGGCGAACAGCGTGACGGTCAGTGCGGCACATAGTCCGGCGGGAGCGAGCCACGGGGCGCGATACTTGGCTTCCTTCGGGCGCTTGTCGGCAAGAATCGCAACCAGGACGACAATAATCGCCGAGTGCCCGATCACATCAAGCCAGCCGAATTCGAAGCACGCGCTGATGAACATTCCGAGCAGCATGGCCGCTGCCACGCGCCGGACCAGCGGCGTCCAAGCCAAGGCAAAGGCAAGGGTGAACTCGACCATGCCTGCGGCCCGCATATAGAACTCATTGTCGAATCCAAGCGTGATGCCGGGGTGCTCGATCAGAAGCGGAAAGCTCCATTCCGGATAGGCCCACTTCTCCACTGACGCCCACATCAAGGTCACGGCGGTGGCATAGCGCACGACATCGAGCGGCGGAACGCCCAACAAATCCTTTTGCAATCCCGTGAGAGCAAGATAGGCCGCAAGACCCAGAAAGATCGGGTAATCGGCCAGATGAAACGTGCCGTAATCGCGGACGGCAAGACCGAACAACATCACGATTCCCGCCGCCGAGAATGGCATCGTGCGGCGCGACAGCAGGCCGGCAGCGATGGCGAGCTGCAAAGGTCCCACCACTGCGGACGTCGTTTTCAATTCGGGGGTCAGGATGATACCTCCGACCGCCCAGACCGAGATGAAGAAAAAGCCACAGACGGCGCGGATCATTACTTCGGTGTGCAGGCGCAAGCCTTGCGTGAAACGGTTCAGGGAGCGGGCCACCAGTTCGCCGAGAGACGTGCGCTCGACCACGCAGCCGGAAAAGAGCCAGAGCAACGCAACGCCTAGGAGGAGCTCAAAATCCCGACACAGGACGTTCTCAAGGCCTCGCGGCTGTCCGGCGGCATCATACGCACAGAACCATTTGACATGGGCGCTGGCAGCTCGGGTCCCCAGGGCCCAACTAAAGAATCCCACGATGGACCTGGCAAACAGAGCAATTCCCCGAGATGCCGATATGGCATCCCGCCCCAGAGACCTGAACATTTCAAAAATCCGCCCGTTTGGAAAAGCACAGCCTTAACGATTTGTTCACCTTAGCATAAATTTTAAGGTTTGTGATGTTCGCAGCACCTGCTGGTTGATTGGTGGTTAATGCAGCCGCGCCGCGGCGGATGCGGGCAGTCGGGGCCGCAAGTCCTTTCAAATTTTACAGATTTCGCGGACGAGCCTTCAATCCGGACGTCGTACTGAACGTCAGACGAAACGGATGGTTGGAACGGTCCATGTTCGACGCGTTAGGTACGGCGCGAGTGGCAATAGGCTCAGTGCTGGCCCGCGGCGCGAAGCGCTGCGCAACGCGCACTGAAACTCTGGAAGCTTGGGCAGGCGCGCTTCTTGTCCTCGGCTTTGGCCTGCTTGGGTCGGCACTGCCGCACGTTCACTGAGTTCCGTTCCCGAGGACGCGATTACGGGAGCTCGTCAGCGCGGCAAGTTGGGAAGAGGCGTGGCCGGGGACGAGGCAGTCAGCGTTTGAAGAAAGGCGACCAGCTCGGACTTTTCCTCTGCTGTCAGGGATAAAGGCTTGATTGAAGGCGACCGGCTTGGACGGTCGATCCCACCCTGGTCATAAAGTTCGATGACCTCTTCGAGCGTTGCGACCGATCCATCATGCATGTAGGGCGCGCGCTCTGCAACGTTGCGCAATGTCGGTGTCTTGAATGAGTACCGGAGCTTTTGTGATGTCGGAAACAGCCGCCCGCGTCCAATATCACCATCTTTTGCGGTGCCGATGTCCTGAAACGATCCATCGGTGAAAGACGGCCCGCTGTGGCAGTTTGCGCAGCGCGCTTTGCCGTTGAAGATCTCAAACCCACGTTTGGCCGCCGCGCTGATTGCGGTTTCGTCGCCCATGATCCAGCGGTCGAACGGGGACTCCTCAGCGACAATGGTGCGTTGAAACGTCGCCAAGGCAGTTTCGATCCTGCGACGGGTAATCGCACTATCTCCGTACGCGCTCGCGAACGCATCGACATAGGCCGGGATGGCGGACAGCCGGTCGATCACCTCCGATTCTGTCAGATTCATGTTGGCCCGCCCCGTGATCGGACCAAACGTGACCGATTCAATATCCTTGAACTTTCCGTCCCAGCCCAGCGGCTCGATGAACGCCACGTCGATCAGAGTGGGTGCACGCACCGGAAGGCCTTTCGGATCCTCCCCGACAGCACGCGCAAGGCCATCGCCCCACGACAGCGACGGATTATGGCAGGTCGCACAGGAAACGGTTCGGGACCTCGAGAGCAGCGGATCAAAGAACAACATCTTGCCAAGAGTTGCTTTTGGCGCAGAGTAAGGATTGTCATCCGGGAAAGGAATCACCGCTGGTCGGCGGTAGCTCGCGCGCATCGCCGTGGCGTCGCCGGATGACTCCGCTGCCGGCGCGCCAAAGCGCGGCCCAAGCGGCACGAGCGCCGCAAGCAAAGCCAGGCTGACCCAGACCTTCATCGGCTTCCTCAAGAGCATAACCGCTTGTTATATGAACAACTTGGTCAATGAAACCTTAATGGCTTGGTACCAAGTTGCGCCAAAAGGCGTCAGCGCCGCAATGGGCTTCTGCAAGACTCCATCGGACCACGCGCGCATTCTCGGCAACTTCGGCAATCGTGATCAATGCTTGCAGCGCACCCAGCTTTCCGGCTCCCTCTGGCTCAGGATCCGGGACTTGCGAGCCTCGTCGCAGAGTCTTGCGCACGACGGGCGAAGTGTCTCGATTCCTATTATGATGAGCACGCCGAATCCGGTCTCCCGTGCAAAGCCGGACGCCTGGTAGATCGCGGGATAGAGCAGGACTGCTGCACCGCGCTTGGGATTGAGATTCCGAGCAGGATTGTTTGCGTGATCGAATGCGAGTTGACTTCTAGCCGAACGGACTAAAGCCTCACATGGCTTTATCCCACACGTCGAAAATCGCCGGATCAACATCGAGCGGCGGTAAGGAACCAAATGCACTTGTAAATCCATATTAACAACTTTAGCGCGAAACTGTATTGTGGAGGCCGGTGATTCCACGGCGGATTGCCGGTCTTCTACGGAGGTCTGCGCGAACAGTTGCTCTCGCGTGGTGTTGATTGCGTTTTGTTTTTTGCATTTTTCATCATCGCTCCCTTCGCGGGAGCGACCTGCTGTTGATCAAATTCTAAGCAGCCGACAAGAGGCTCCTTGACCCATGACAACGGTCATCAAATTCCGTCCGCGCCATAAATCGCAAGACCATTTGCCCCAGCAAAGGCCCGTTCAGGTCTTGAACGAAGTTGCTGCCTTGCTGGCACAAGTCAAGACGCTGGAAATTGGATCGCCGGAGGAGTTGCGCGAAATCCTCTTCATTCTTGATCTCGCAAACGTCTACATCCGGCGCTTCATCGGACAGATCGATAGTGAGGGAGCTAGAAAGCAATTGCTGGCTCAGTCCGTACGGATCAATCAGCTCATTGAAGAAACGCGCGGCTAAGCGCGTGCGGCTGCTGACGCATCGCATTTGGACACGCCGGTAATGGCGGTCGCGGCAAGGACTGGGTAGCGAGACCGTGGTTAGGGGGACTCCGACCATGAGCTCTGGCACTTGATCGCGAGCGCCGGGTTGCGAAGCGCGCCTTCGCAGTTCTTGGACTTTCTGATAGCACTCTTGTCCTCGGTCCCCTTTCGAGGCGGCGGGTGGGTGCCTTCGGAACTTGCCCACAAGGCGCGGCCGAAACGGGTGCCTCTCCATCTTCGGCCAGCGCGGCGGCGTGGCTGGCGCGAAAACCTGTTTGCTCGGCTCAGCGACGTCTCTGGAAAGAACAATGGTTCAGGAGGCGTTTGCTCGAATGCGTTCGCGGGCCATGCGTCGATCTCGTCGGCGGTCCGAACGGCGAATGCCTCTATTCGCCGCAAGCCGCGGCGGAGGCGCTGCGGGGCTACACAGTTCGGATGCGGCCCCCTCGACTACGTGCTCCGGATCGCGCTGACGGGCCTCCATCGTTTCGAGCACGGCGCGGCCCTTGTCGGTGATGCGCCACCCGCCGTTCAGACGCTCGACGAGAGCTTGGGAAAAGATATTCAGATCCGGCACGCGCGCGGCCAAGCGCTTAGTCCGCTCGGACCAGTCGCGCCCGCTGGTCGCCAGGATCGCCATGTCGCGCTTGAGGTCGGCCATCACGGCGAAGCCGTCCGGATAGCTCACCAGGATCTTTAGGACCGTGACCTGAAAATTCACCCCCAACTCCCATCGGTCAGCACCGCTGGTCGGCGCCGCGAAAGGGCTTCGCGCCCAACTCGCCTCAATCCTTTGCGAGACTTCGGCCGCTGCCAAAATCTTCGAGGCGACCGGCGTGCGCACGCCGATCTCGCACCGCGAAATGCTCTCGCGGACCTCATCGAGGACCGCACGCAAAAGCGCCGTGTTGGGCGCGTCGAAGATGAGGTGCCCCTACTTCGGAGCCGGAGGCTTGGGCATCGCCGACAACAAACGAATCTTGAGCTTGCCACCCTCAGTCACGTAGGTCGCCGTCCAGATGCCTCCTGTCTCGAGGGGCGCACCACTTTGATTCTTGCCCGTAAGACGGTATCCGCCGATGGCGAGCGCCATGTCCGTCTCCAACGGCCATGCCTGGTCCACTGTGATTTCTTCGTGGTCGAACCCTGCCTTGAAGGCGCCTTGATAAAATTCCGCGATGTCAGAGCGCGGCCCCGCTGGATTGACGTGGATTCCGCCGGTCGCGAACAGCGCGGCAATTCCAGCGCCGTCCTGCTTGTTGAAGCTCGCCGCATATTCGGAAGCGATTCCCTCAACCTGTCGTTCTGGATCCCCGTCGATCGCCATGGCAGACAGCGACAAAACCGTCACGAAAAAGCATGAGAGCAAGATCCGCAGCATCGCAATTCCCTCCCCAAACTATCAACTCTGAAATCAGAAGGCACCGATAAGACATCAATTACAGATTGACGGCAATCGCTTCACGTATTGCGACGCATCATGCTCGCGCGGTCGCCTGGAATGTGACATTCCTTTTTGTCGGCCGCCCTCCCCGATCCTGCTGCCGAACTGGGCGATCCAGGCCAGCCGATCATCAATAGCGCCTATCCGACGACGCGATTCAAATGACGTGTCTTTGGGATGATGTAGCGGGCTCGCTTCGACTGGCGGTATGGCTCAAGGTTTGGAGATCCGCCGTTCGTAGCTGGTGCGACATGTTCAACCAGTCGAAGGATGTTCTTACAGCTCGGGCACCTGTAGGAGCGACTCTCCCACTTCGATGTCTCTGGCTCGGCGTGCACCAGCTTCCGCCTCGACAAGACCTACGGATCGCTCGGCGCCGCGATCGGCTTCATGACCTGGCTCTGGATCTCCGCAATCGTCATCCTGCTGGGCGCCGAGCTCGATGCCGAGATGGAGCACCAGACCGCGCGGGACAGGACGACCGGCTCCGAGAAGCCGATGGGCGCGCGTGGTACGATGATGGCAGATACGGTGGGCGCGGCACGCGGCGGCTGAACCTCGGGCCGTCGGCAAACCGATCCGCCGCATTCCGGGACCAGATGCAGAATGGCCGCAGACTGTTAACTGCGGCCCACCGGCAAAAATATGAACAGCGATGAAAACGCCAGCCCCGGTGCTGCAGGGAGAGATATACCTTCCGCCCGACATTTTGGATTGCGTGAGTCTACGGGGCCTCGAGAGCGGTCGCGAGCCAGCGCCTTGAAGGCGGTCCGCCGACCAGCCGCGTCTGTGCACTTCAACTCTTCTAGTGGAACCCGGCCACCTCCACCGCGTAGAATCGACAGCTATCATGGGGCTCTAGTTGACCGATTCCCTCACCATCTTGGTGGCCGAGGACAACTACCAGATCCAGGAGATGCTGGAGGAGGCGCTGACCGAGGGCGACTTCCGGCCCCAGAGCCTGTCGTCGGCGGAAGAAGCCGCGACCGTCCGGAAGAGTGGAATCTACGAATTCCGCGCGCTTGTGACCGACGTAAACCTGAAAGGCGCGACGAGCGGCTGGGATCTCGCGCGCCTCACCAGGGAACGCGACCCAGCCTTTCCCGTCATCTACATGACGGGGACGGCCGCCGAGGAATGGGCCAGGCTCGGAGTGCCCAACAGCATCCTGCTCACCAAGCCCTTCGCGCCGGCCCAACTCGTCACGGCGGTCTCGCAGCTTCTCAACACCGGCGGCGCCGCGGGCTGACCAAGACGCATGGAACAATGGTCTTTATGGCGAATTGCCTGCTCGGTCCCCCGCCGTTCGTGAACCCCGAGGCTGCAGTTGTTTGGACATTCGGACGAGGCCGCCATCGGAGAGATTGCCGCGCGGCATGCGGCGATGCGGAACGGCGGCGGCAAGGATTCGGAACAGCGATTCCGCGATCTCCTCCAGGCCTTACCCGCCGCGATCTACACGACCGACGCCTTCGGCCGGATCACCTTCTTCAATCAAGCCTGCATCGAATTCGCCGGTCGCACGCCGAAGATTGGCGAGATGTGGTGCGTGACGTGGAAGCTCTTTTGGCCCGACGGCACGCCGCTTCCGCACGACGAATGTCCCATGGCGGTCGCGCTCAAGGAGAACCGGCCGGTCCGCGACACCGAGGCCGTCGCAGAACGGCCGGACGGCTCGCGGATCTGTTTCACGCCTTACCCGACCCCGCTGCGCGACGAGCGCGGCCGGCTGATTGGGGCGGTCAACATGCTGGTCGACATAACGGCCCGCAAGCAGGCGGAGCAGCGGATGATGCTCCTCACGGCCGAAGTCGACCACCGTTCGAACAACCTGCTCGCGGTGATCCAGGCGATGCTGCGGCTGACCAAGGCGAACAGCGCCGAAGAATTCCAGGCGGCATTTCAGGGGCGGCTGAGTGCGCTCGCCAACGTGCAGAGACTGTTCTCCGCCTCGCGTTGGACCGGCGCGAGCTTGAAGACGATCATCTCGGAAGAGCTCCGGCCCTATACGGGCGGAGACGGCGGCCGGATCAGCATCGTTGGCGAGGACCTCCGCCTGCCGCCGACGTTGGCGCAGGCCATCGCAGTCGCGGTCCACGAACTTGCGACAAATGCCGCCAAGTACGGCGCTTTGTCGACCCCGTCGGGGCGGATCGAGATCCAATGGGAGGTCGACCCGCTCGCGCTGCGCTGGTCGGAAAGCGGAGGGCCGCAGGTGCAGGAACCCATTCGCAAGGGCTTCGGGGTAGGCGCGATCGATGGCGTGATCCGTACCTTGAGGGGGCACATCGCGCGCCATTGGCGTCCGGAGGGCCTGGTTTGCGAATTGTCGTTCGCGGAGATCCCCGCCTAGCTCCGGGCGGCGCCTAACCCGCCGGCTCTACCAGCCTCAGACTAGGGTTGTCGGCCGCGACGCAGACCTGATTGCGACCCTGCTCCTTGGCGACGTAAAGGGCGCCATCGGCAGCCGCCAGCATCGATGCCGTCGACGCTCTCGCTTCGCATTTGCCGCTGGCTAGGCCGACGCTGATGGTGACGTGGCCATGGGCACTTCCCTGACGGGGAATGGCAAGGTCGACAATCGAGAGGCACGGTCTCCGTCAGGCCCTCCGCGTTCGCAAGCGTCGTCTCGGCTAGAAGAATCGCGAACTCCTCGCCGCCGTAGCGCGCGACCAGGTCGGCCGGCCTCTTGAAACAGGACGCGAGCGCCTGCGCCACCTGGCGGATGCAGTCGTCGCCGGCGGAGTGGCCATAGGTGTCGTTGAAGTCGAACCCGGACAGCTTTCGATCGCTCTCCTTGATCGTCTGGACGTCGATTACCTTCAAACCGTCCCGCTTGCTGAACTCGGAGCGAATGTCAGATTTGATCTTATCGACATCCTCCTTCACGAAGTGGGGAGAGCTGGGCCAGAAGAGCAAGTCCCGATGACGACGGCGGTTAGCTTCGCAATTCGCCTTTGGGTGATGCTGGGCATCTCGACTTCGAAGCGGCGCGCAGCCAGCTCAGTTCCGGAGCCAGCCTTGACTTCGAACGGCCAAGGCAGCTGTTGATGAAACCCGAACGAAAAGGTTCCGGCATTGCCATTGCCGTACCTTGCGCGTTCGGAGAACTCCGGATTGACACACAAACGCCGGCTATCTACTCGGCCCTGTCTTCGCAGGGATGGTTAGAATCATATGTTTTCCGGACGAGATAACGCGCTCGGCTGTCTGGTGCTGCTGGGGCTTGTGGGTTGCGTCTTGTTTTACAACTGGGCCAGCGAACATCCGCTGGGTGCGCTGCTGGTTGGCATGGCAATCGTCGCCTTCCTCGTCGTCGTTGCCGCGAACTACGCCGAGCGGAAACAAGAGGTCAGCAAGGCGGCCAAGACCATCATCCAAACGCACGCGAAAACGCTCAGGAGGCGCCGTGACCAGACGGTCTTCTTCGGAGCCTATCAGGAGGTCAACATAGACCGGTGGATAAAGGAGAAGGAGCACTTCTACCGCAACGTCCTCATCTTCGATTTGCCTGGCGCGCGCGACCCAGCCACGTTTTTGAAGTACGAATCCGACAAGGAGTTCGAGGCCTTCTGCTTTGATCTGATAGAGGACGCGGTTCGCCGCGAGGAGGCCGTGGTCGACGACCCGGACGACATCGCCGATCCGATCGAGTTCGAGCGATGGTGCGCCGAACAGCTCAGAGCGCAGGGATGGGACGCGAGAACCACCAAGGGGTCAGGAGATCAAGGCGCGGACGTCATCGCCGAACGCGAGGGCGTCCGCGTGGTCTTGCAGTGCAAACTGTACTCGAAGGCGGTCGGCAACAAGGCGGTTCAGGAAGCGTACGCAGCGATGCAGTTCGAGGAAGCGGATCTTGCTTGCGTGGTCACGAACGCTGCCTACACGAAGGCCGCCCGGGCGCTTGCAGGCCAGACCGGCGTTCTTCTCCTGCATCGAGACGATCTGCTCGATTTCGATGAAGCGCTGGGAGAGCGACACGACCCCGACGAAATCGAAGATTTCTGCGAATCTGGTGAGGAGGGACCCATCGAGGACACGGCTGCGATCTTCGCTCGACAGGGGGACAAGGTGGTGGAGCTCGTCTCGTCCCGTCCGAAGCTCTGGGAGTATCTGCTGGTCGAGGAGCTCTTGCGCTCGAGACTCGCGTCTCTGAAGGATGAGGCGCAGGACGTCGACAGGATTCGCGCTCGCAGGAGCCGGAGGCAGTTGATTTGGCGCGCTATCTCGAGTTCTCCGGGGACAGGGTGCCGAGACTTGGCGCCAAAACCCAACGAGCAATGACCTGCATCACCGACGAAATTCCTGCTGCCCTTGGACCGCCCGGCACACCCGCTGATCCCGTACGACTCCTGCACGCCGTCGAAACGCTTGAGGGATACGTCTTGGAAGCATTGGATTTCGACATGGAAGTCGCCCGAATAGAACCTCCCGAGGCCTTCCGTGCGGTTCACGAAAGTTTCAGCGGGATCGGAGCCGCGGCTGTCACAGTCCTGGAGGCATTCGCGAACAAATGGAGCGCGGCGCTCCGCGCCGTCGAGGACGGCTCACGCGACTTCAATGTGCATGTGAAGTTCGAGCTCGCGCAGCTAACGCGAGCGGCCGACGAACTCGAGAAGGTCAATATCGGCATCTGACTGCCTTCTGCCTTGCGGCCGCGTGAAAGGGGGCAATGTTTTCCGCTGAGGTCTTGCAATCCCTTCACCGGGGCGGGCCTATTCGAAACGTCCAGCAATCTCGGGACTGGATCATCGGCGGCGCTCCCACGCCGGTCGCCCTGATAGATTGCATCCAGCGAATGCGAGGAGGACGGCTGGATGCAGGACCGCGCCAACCCGCGCGCCCGTCAGCGCGCTTCGGACAATGCACGCCGAGATCCGCCAGCCGGGCTGTCCGCAGAGATGGCCATCGTCGAAATCTGTGACGTCCTGGATTCCATCGGCGACACCTGTCCGGAGGGTCAGTCCGAAAGCGACTAAATCGCCTCTTCCCTCACGCCCCGCTCGCGGCCGAACGGCACACGCAGGCGAGTGAGTTCGATCCACGCCAGCGCGGCGTTGATCCATCTCTGCCGTTCAGCTCCATCGGCCTCGGCGGCGAGCTTCATGGCCGCAAACGCCTCGCGCTCGGGATCGTACTCGACGTCCATAGTTTGGAAATATAATCGCGGATGCTAAACGATCACGCATCGATGCGACCGTAGGAATCCGGGGCCGGCCAAGGCGATGGTGGACATCGCGCCCCCGCGTTCTTTCGAGGATGACGTGGTGCGCCCGCTAGGCTCGCGCCAAGGCACGGGCTTGATTCAGAAGATGCCGAGCAGAACGAAAACAGCGACTTCCCCCAGGAAGGCCAAGGTCATAATCGCGACGGTGAGAAACACATCGCCTATCGGCATGATGGGCATGGGCAAGGCCTCGCGTGTCCTGCGCCCCCGTCGTGAACACATGAAGCCGCGGGAAAGTTTCGGTTCCGCCTGCCGGGTTCCGGGTATAGGGTCGCGGCAGGGCAGGCCCTTCAACCGGGGAGATCATGCGAGTCCTTGAACTGTCATGCTGGTGCGTGACCGCGACGGGTCTGATCGTCGTTGTTGCGGTCCTGGCGCTGCTCTGAGTTCCGGCTCAGCGTCCGGCCCGCCGTCACACGGGCCTCGCCATGCTCAGAAGCTTGAAGACGGCAGCGACCGGTTCGCTGGCGCGAACGCCTGTTCGGGGACGGGCCTCGGCGTGGTGCGTCACGTAGACGACCGGAATGTCGAGGTCCTCGGGTCTGAATCGCAAATTCGTCCTCGGCCTGATGCGGTCGGGCCGGTCGCGTGACGGTGCTTTCGCCGCCGGCAGTTCTGGGCAACGAGCCGCCGCCCGCAGCATCGGGCGCTTCGTAGTCGGGTGTTCGCCTCCCGTGTGATGAGCAACGGCGACGCCCCCGTTTCGGGATCCGCGCTCGCAAATCACCTGCGCAGCATGAGGGGCCTGCGCCAAGGCAACCATCGCGATGTCCTGCGCGGAATTCCGCCCTTCTCCATGCACATCATCCGCTCCACTTTGGGCGACTTCATCCTCGACCACACCGAATTGCCACCGGGCACCGCTTCGCTGGTGATCGGCCACGAGATCGCGGGCGACCGCAGGGACGAGCTCGATCGCGTGGGCCGGACCGGAAAGCGGTGGTATTTTCAGGCGCAGCGTATCCCGGAGAAGACGAAGGCGATGGCGGCGTGGAGCGAAGCGCTCCTGAAGGCCTACTCCGCCGCCGGCGGGCGTTATCCCGATTGATACCGTTGGGCGGTCGCCTCTTCGCCGCTCGACGAGCGCGGACGAGTCCTTGAAAACTCGCCCGCGGCCCCCATCGTCGATTTTTTCAAGAATCTTTTTCGCGTGGCGATTCAATCCATTGAAAAAGATGAATCCTTGCGGGCTGTCGCCGCACGAATAACCATCGATTGCGCCCCCCGTTTTTGCGACTAAATCACGATGGAACGCTTGGAGACTTCGCGCGGTGGCGGAGACTCGAACAAGCCCGCCTTCAACCAACGAGGATCGCTCATGTCCTACCAGACTCCGTCTTTTACGATCCGTCCGGCATCTTGGCTTGCTCCCGATGTTTTCTACGTCGGGGTAGACGACGAACGCGGCGTGCTGCTTCGCCTCGACGGCGACGTCTGGCGCGCCTGCTCCTCGCCGAAGCAGGTGTTCGAAGGCGGAATCTTCGTCGCGCGCAAGAATGTAGACTTGATCGAGGCCGCCGAGCGGGCGATCGCGTTGGGGCTCGATCCTATGTTGCTGAAGCAGCTCAAGGAGGAGCAGCTGGAAGCGAGGGTGCGGGCGGCGAAGCGCTGGACGCATTTCATCGAACGGGGCGCCGTGGGCGCTGGGCCCCGGGGCACCGAGTCGTCGGGCGAATGGTTGCTTGTCGAGCTCGCCGGCACGCGGCTGAAGTGCGGCAAGCCGGCCTTGGACCTGCTCGACCGCTTTTCGGCTTCGGAGATCGAGAGCATCCGCGACGCCATGAGAGCGATGGGCCCGGAGGGCTGGTACTGGCCGGTGGTCCATCGAGATCCGGCATAGAGCCTTTTCGGAGGCGCCGCCCATCTTCGCGCTGGAACGGTGACAGAGATTTGGCCGACGCGGCTGGCTTAGACTTCGAGAAACTGCGATCCGCCCCTACGTATCCTCCACGTCCAAACTCGCTTTGGCGGCGAAGTCGTAGATCCTGACCCGCAAATTGGGAAACCTCCGGATGATCTCTCGGGCACCGGTCGTCGCACCCTCCAAGGTGTCGAAACAGGTTTTGAGAAGGCCATCCACCTCCAGGGCAAAACCGCACTGAAGCGAAGGCGAAAACGACGAGCGCATTTTGTCTCCCGCATAAACGTGACGGGAAATGAAATAAAGTGAGTCTACCTTGACGAACAAGTCGTTCGTAGCACTTGCCGTATGAACTGCGCCGAGGAGCGTCAGAGACGCGGCTGCAACGTCATGCGACGCCTCCATCCGCCGCGTGCCCCTGCATGTCGGCTTACAAACGCAAACCAGTCGATCGCCAAATCGACGCTTGTGACCCACAACAGAAGTCGAGGCCGCGCACTCGTGGCAAGCAGATTGTTGTCGCTGAAGATGAGAACGCCGAACGAATGATAGCGCGTTGCTATTGGCTGATCACAGACGCTGCTGGGCGTAGTGTCGTGATCGGGTCGGCATGCCGGTGGACAAGTTTCCAAACGTCGTGCTCCAAGCGAAAGAGGCTGGTCACACGCAAAGCCACTGTGGCCGTTTGATCGCTCCCACCAACCTTGGCATGCCCTCGCTCCACTTCGACGACACAGGCGAGCCCATCGGACACATATTTCGCTACAAGTTCCACGCCGGTGACGTCGCCATCGCGATAGTTTGAGGCGGCACGGGCAATCGTTTCTTCGACCTCTTTACGGCCGCGTGCATAGGGCCCAAAAGGGTTGCCCAAAGTGACGTCATCATTTTCTGAAAAGAGAGCCTTCGCCGGTCCCGGATCACCTCGGAATACCGCTGCCACGGCTCGATTACTTCGCTCGACTGCGCGATCAAGATCTTCCACTGCCATGTGTACCTCCGATGATGAGGCTCCCCCCTCGCGTTGCCCGCGATGAGCTTGCGCACCGGATTGTTGCAAACTCGGAAAGTTGGAGGGCATTTTATTCCTCGGTCGGGCAGAGGACAATCTGCGGCCCCCACTCTGCCGCTACTGGCCCATCAGCGAAGTCGCGGAAGGTATTGAGGCCGCTTAGTAGGGCGGAGCGGACTGGATTTCCTCACTCTGAGGTCTTCGCATTTTGACCCATCTGCGACATAGGCAGCATCGAAATCCCGCAGCGCAGCAGTCTCCTGCTGTAGCCGAGGTGTGCTATGCTTCCAGTCGGAAGCACGGAGGGACCGGGAGTGAACCGGCGCTCATGCATCATGCTGCTGTGCGGCGCGGCGGCCTGGCCGCTCGCAGCGCGTGCGCAGCGAGGCGGGAAGGTCTATCGCGTCGGGATTGTGGAGCCAATACCGGCGGCACGGAACGCCGCCAATCTCGAGGCTCTGCGCAAAGGTCTGCGCGATTTCGGTTACTTCGAAGGAAGCAACTTGATCATCGAGTATCGGTCGGCTGACGGTCGGGCCGAGCGGTTTCCGGACCTCGCATCCGAATTGGTTGGCCTCAAAGTCGACCTGATCCTGGCGAGAGGCACTCCTGCCACCACGGCGGTTCAGAACGCGACCGGAACGATTCCAGTAGTCATGATGACAATGGGCGGCCCCGGTGCGATCGTAGCGAGCTTCGCGCGGCCGACCGGCAACATCACGGGGGTGATTACTTTCAGCACCGAACTGACAGCGAAACGGGTTCAGGTTCTCAAAGAACTGGTTCCTGGCCTCACGCGAGTTGGGTTGCTTCACAACATGGGCAATCCAGCTGTCCCAGCCGAATGGGAAGAGACAAAGATAGCGGCACGCTTGCTGGGTCTCGAGGCTGAGCTGCTTGACGTGCGGAGCGAGGGTGACCTGAGCCACGCATTCGAACTGGTGGTGCGACGGCATATCGACGGCCTCGTCGTCGGGGCAGACGGTCTCACCCAAATGCATCAACAAATGATCGTTGAATGGGTAGCCCGCAACCGTGTGCCCACCGTCTTCCCAGCCCGCGAGTTCGTCGAAGCCGGGGGACTGATCGCCTACGCCGTAAACTATCCTGACCTCTATTTCCAGCTCGCAGCCTTCATCGACAAGATCTTCAACGGCGCAAAACCAGGCGATTTGCCGGTGCAACAGCCCACCAAGTTCGAGTTGGCGATCAATCTTAGGACCGCAAGCGCGCTCGGCCTCGAAGTCCCGCCGACGCTGCTCGCCAGGGCCGACAAAGTGATCGAATAGAGGACCTGCTTGCTGCGTGCATTAGTCGGGAATTGGCCCGATGGAGAAGTTTGGTTTGGCTCAGAAATGGTCTGCTGATCGGGGCACACCGGAAGTGTCACGGCGCCATTCAAATCGGCGCTTTTGACCCAACTACGACATTGGCTGTGCGGTGCGGCAATGGCTGTCATGGCGGTTTCAAGCCTCTATCATTGTGCCCGCCTGGACCGCTACGATGCCGCATGAGAGCCTAGGGAGCGGACATGAGACGGCGCGAGTTCATCACGCTTCTTGTCGGTGCGGCACCTCTGTGGCCGCTTGCGGCGAGCGCGCAACAATCAGCGGTACCTATAATTGGTGTGCTGTCCGTGGGGTCACCTGACATGGCGAGCCCTTATGACGCAGCGTTCGAAAGAGGTCTCGCGGAGAGTGGTTACATGGTCGGAAGAAACGTCACGATAGAACGTAGGTGGGCACGAGGAAACCACGATAAGCTTCCGGAGCTCGCACAAGAGCTCTTGCACCTCAATCCGGCCTTGATCATCGGAGGGGGCAATGTGGCTGCGCTCGCCGCGAGGAGGGCAACTTCAACCATTCCGATCGTATTCATAATTGCGTCAGACCCGGTGAAGCTCGGGCTGGCAAAGAGCTTCGCTCATCCCGGAGGCAACGCCACGGGCATATCTATGATGACAGCGACGCTTGTCCTCAAGCGTCTCGAACTGATTCAGGAGCTGCTCCAGCAAAACGCTACCGTCGGATTTTTGGTAAACTCTGACAATCAAGACCTGCTGCAGGAAATCGACGAAATTGCCCGTTCGACCGGGCGGCCCTTGAAAGTCGCCAAGGCGCGCAACCCGGATGCCCTCGAACCAGCATTCAGGCAGCTAGTCAGTGCCCAAGTCGGGGCGGTGCTCGTCAGCAACGATGCGATGTTTTTTAACCTGCGTGCGCAAATTGTCGCACTGGCCAATCGTCATTCGCTTCCGGCCTCCTACGAATTCCGCGAATTTCCGGCGGCCGGTGGCTTGATGAGCTACGGGCCCAGCCTTGTCGGAACTTTTCAAAAAATCGGCACTTACGCCGCACGTATTTTAAAAGGTGCTCGGCCGGATGATCTGCCCATTCAGCAGCCTACGGAGTTCAATTTGGTTCTCAACTCGGCAACCGCGCGCTCCTTAGGCATCCAAATCCCCCCATCGCTGCTCGCCCGTGCCGACGAGGTGATCGAATAAGGCGCGACTTCCGTTGTTGGCCTGATGGCGAAGTTCGGTTTGGCTCAGATATGGTCAGCTGATCGGGCCACACCGGAAGTGACACGGCGCGGTTCAAACCGGCGCTTTTGACCCACAGGCCGCCGTGCTGTCCTGACGGCTTGCTCTCCTGCGGCCAGGCTGCGCCTTGACGGCGCCGCGCACGGCGCGAGGATCAAGCAGATNCGGACGCCATCTCCTCCGTCTTGACGCACGTGAAGGCGCGTCCCTTATTGAGGACCGCCCAGGCGATCCGGGCGAGCTTGTTGGCGAGCGCAATCGCCAGCACGTTGTGGTGCAATCGCTTCTTGGCGGC
>NZ_AXAZ01000094.1 GCF_000473065.1 Bradyrhizobium sp. WSM1743 | reverse complement strand
CGCAGACCTCCCGAGGTAAGACCGACCGCCTTCACCGCACGCCCGCCGGATTTACCACCCCGACCCTTGATGACCATGGACTTCGCAATCATGTGCTTGCTCGTCCGGCCGGGTAGGCCTCGTTATCCGGTTCTTGTCCATCGGGTCGCGGCTTTGCCCCGCGCTGTCTTCAGACCCCATCTCGCGATGACGCCCTTGCGCTTCGCTAATCCTTCGCCGTCATCAGGCTGGATAGAGGACTTCCACCTCCAAGCTGTCGTTCATACTCGGCACACACAAAAAAGCCCCGGCTTGCGCCGGGGCTTTGCTGCAGCGAAACGCGTTCTTCGCTTACTTGTTGTCGCGGTTCTTCAGCGCGGTTCCCAGGATGTCGCCGAGCGTCGCACCCGAATCCGAGGAGCCGTACTGCGCGATGGCTTCCTTCTCTTCGGCGACTTCGAGCGCCTTGATCGACACCTGGACCTTGCGGGCCTTCTTGTCGAACTGGATCACGCGGGCATCGACCTTCTCGCCGACGGCGAAGCGTTCGGCGCGCTGGTCGTTGCGGTCACGGGCGAGCTCGGAGCGCTTGATGAAGGTGGTGAAGTCGGTACCGGCGATCTTCACCTCGATACCGCTCTCCTTCACTTCGAGCACTTCGCAGGTCACGACCGCGCCCTTCTTGACATCGCCCGGCTCGGCGAAGGGATCGCCTTCGAGCTGCTTGATGCCGAGCGAGATGCGCTCCTTCTCGACGTCCACATCGAGCACCACGGCCTTCACCATGTCGCCCTTCTTGTAGTTGTCGATCACCTGCTCGCCCGGAAGCTTCCAGTCGAGGTCGGAGAGATGGACCATGCCGTCGACGTCGCCCTCGAGACCCAGGAACAGACCGAACTCGGTCTTGTTCTTGACCTCGCCCTCGACCACCGAACCGGTCGGGTGACCTTCGACGAAGACCTCCCAGGGGTTGCGCATGGTCTGCTTGAGGCCGAGCGAGATGCGGCGCTTGACGGAATCGACTTCCAGCACCTGCACGTCGACCTCCTGCGAGGTCGACACGATCTTGCCGGGGTGCATGTTCTTCTTGGTCCACGACATCTCGGAGACGTGGATCAGGCCTTCGATGCCCGGCTCGAGCTCGACGAACGCACCGTAGTCGGTGATGTTGGTGACGCGGCCGGTGAAGCGGGCACCCAGCGGGTACTTGGCTTCGATGCCCTGCCACGGATCGTCCAAGAGCTGCTTCATGCCCAGCGAGATGCGGTGCGTCTCGTGGTTGATCTTGATGATCTTGACCTTCACGGTCTGGCCGATCGAGAGCACCTCGGTCGGGTGGTTGACGCGGCGCCACGCGATGTCGGTGACGTGCAGCAGGCCATCGATGCCGCCGAGATCAACGAACGCACCGTAATCGGTGATGTTCTTGACCACGCCGTCGATGACCTGACCCTCTTCGAGGTTCTGCACCAGCTCCTGGCGCTGCTCGGCGCGGGTCTCTTCGAGAACCGTGCGGCGGGACACCACGATGTTGCCGCGGCGGCGGTCCATCTTGAGGATCTGGAACGGCTGCGAGTTGTTCATCAGCGGCGCAACGTCGCGGATCGGACGGATGTCGACCTGCGAGCGCGGCAGGAAGGCCACGGCACCGTCGAGGTCGACGGTGAAGCCGCCCTTGACCTGGTTGAAGATGACGCCGTTGACCTTTTCGTTGTTCTGGAACGCCTTCTCGAGCTTGCCCCAGCTCTCCTCGCGGCGCGCCTTGTCGCGCGACAGCACGGCTTCGCCGAGAGCGTTTTCGATGCGATCGAGGAACACTTCCACCTCGTCGCCGACCTTCAGGTCAGAGTCACGGCCAGGGCCGGAAAATTCGCGAAGGGCAACGCGGCCCTCGGTCTTCAGGCCGACGTCGATGACGGCCATGTCCTTTTCAATTGCAACCACCTTGCCCTTGACGACGGAGCTTTCCTGCAGGTTGCCACCTGCGAAGGACTCGTCGAGCATCGCGGCGAAATCGTCGCGCGAGGGGCTATAGGTATCAGCAGAAGTCGAAGCCATTTGTTCTCCAGTTGCGGATGTCTTGCCGGCCGTTGGGTTCAGGGGCGCATCGCACACGCAGTGTCGGAAGGTCCGCAAAACCTTCGAGCGACCGCTCGCTGCTCCGGCTTTGCAGCGGAACAGCGGAAGCGGGCCGGCTGAGGCCCGCGCGTTCGATACGTGGAAATCTTATGTCCGGAGCCTGGATCGCGCCGGCCCCGAAACGAGGGGACCGAAGATATCGACATCAAAGAGGCGGGAGCGGGCGCTTCCTCCAATGACGGCTGCGGCTTAACCCCGCGACCGGCCCGCTCGGACGGCCTCGATAATGTTGATGGCGGCCCGGACGCCGCCTTCTATATCGAGTTGGGAGTTATCTAGCAAGTAAGCATCCGGGGCCGGTTTTAAAGGCGCAATCGGCCGGTTCTTGTCGCGTTCGTCGCGCTGGATGATGTCGGCGAGCACGGCCGCCTCGTCGGCCTCCTCGCCTCTCGCCCTGGCCTCCATGGTCCGGCGATGGGCGCGGACCTTGGGGTCGGCGACCACGAAGATTTTGACGTCGGCATGGGGGCAGATCACGGTTCCAATATCCCGGCCGTCGAGCACGGCGCCGGGCGGATCGGCGGCGAATTGCCGCTGGAAATTGACCAGGGCTTCGCGGACTCCCGGGATCGCCGAGACGATGGAGGCACCCTCGCCCACCGTCTGCGTCTTCAGGACGGGATTGCCGAATTTTTCGGGATCGAGCTCCAGCGCCGCCGCGACCGCGGCGGCCTCGTCCCTGAGATCATGGCCGGACTGCATGAGGGCATAGGCCACCGCGCGGTAGATCACGCCGGTATCGAGATGACGATAGCCGTAATGGTGGGCGAGGCGCTTGCCGAGCGTCCCCTTGCCCGAGGCCGCGGGCCCGTCGATGGCGATGATCATGAAAACTCGGCCCCTAGCGAACGCATCATCGGAATGAAATCCGGGAAACTGGTGGCGATGAAGGCGGTGTCGTCGACGGTCACGGGCTGGTCGGAGGCACAGCCCATCACCAGCGCTGACATCGCGATGCGATGGTCCATGTGGGTGGCGACGGTGCCGCCGCCGGGGACATGGCCGCGGCCCTCGACGATCAGATCGTCGCCGGAGGTCTCGACCTTGACGCCGTTGACGCGGAGCATGGCGGCGGTGGCCTCCAGGCGATCGGATTCCTTGACGCGCAGCTCCTGCAGGCCGCGCATGATGGTGGTGCCTTCGGCAAAGGACGCCGCCACCGCCAGCACCAGATATTCGTCGATCATCGAGGGTGCGCGCTCCGGCGGCACCTCGACGCCGCGCAGCTTCGACGCGCGCACGCGCAAGCGCGCCATCGGCTCGCCGGCATCGCCACGCACTTCGCTTTCCTCGATGAAAGCGCCCATTTCGCGCAGCGTGGTGAACAGACCGGTGCGCAGCGGATTGGTCATGACATCGGACAGCACGACATCGGAGCCCTCGACGATCAGCGCTGCAACGATTGGGAAGGCCGCCGACGATGGATCAGCGGGCACCACGACATTGGCGCCGTGCAGCTCGGGCTGGCCCACCAGCGTGATGCGGCAGCCGTGCTGACCTTCCTGCACCGAGGTGATGTCGGCGCCGAAATGCTTCAGCATCAGCTCGGTATGGTCGCGGCTGGCCTCGGTCTCGATCACGGTCGTGGTGCCCGGCGCAGCCAGACCCGCCAGCAGCACGGCCGACTTGATCTGGGCCGAGGCCACCGGGGTCTTGTAGGTGATCGGCAGCGGATCGCGCGCGCCCTGGAGTGTGAGCGGCAGACGCCCGCCCTCGCCGCCGGAGGTGACCTTCGCGCCCATCTTTTCCAGCGGATCGAGGATCCGGCGCATGGGACGGCTGCGCAGCGAGGCGTCGCCGTCGAACACCGCCGAAATCGGGCAACCGGCGACGGCACCCATCACCAGCCGGCAGCCCGTGCCGGAGTTGCCGAAATCCAGGTGCGTCTTGGGTTGGGCGAAGCCCCCAACGCCGACCCCCTGCACCTTCCAGGCAAAATCTCCGGTCCGCTCGACCCTGGCGCCGAGTGCCTGCATGGATTTGGCGGTGTTGAGGACGTCCTCGCCCTCCAGCAGGCCCGAAATCCTGGTCTCGCCGGCCGCGAGCGCGCCCAGGATGAGCGCGCGGTGGGAGATCGACTTGTCCCCGGGCACCCGTACTTTCCCGGTCAGGGCACCGCTGGCGCGAGACTGGAGCGGCCTCGGTTGGTCGGAATGGGTCAAGATTGTGTCCTTGAATAGGCCCTATGGGCTGGCGCGCAGGTACCACATGGTCCGCGCCCCGTCACGAGCATGTCGTTCTCTCGTAATGCGCTATTGACAGCGGGCCGCCAACTAGCCAAGTGAAGCACCGCTTTTCAGACATTCCCAGGATTCCTGCCGTGGCCAAGTCCGAACTCGGAACCAAACGTATTTGCCCGACCACGGGCAAGAAATTCTATGACCTCAACAAGAATCCGGTGATCTCGCCCTACACCGGCGAAGTCGTGCCGATCGCGCCGGTGGCGCCCGCACGTGCTCCCCGCGGCGCCGAGGCCCGCAGCATGGCTCAGGACACCACGCCGGAGCCGGCGGAGGCCGAGGAGTTGGTCTCCCTCGAGGAGGCCGATGCCGAGGAGAGCACCGGCAAGGTCAAGGCCGTCGTGCCCGAATCCGAGGACGATATCGAGGTCGATGAGACCCTCGACGACGACGATGACGATGATTCGACCTTCATCGCCGACGAGGAAGAGGGCGATGAGGACGTGACCGACATCATTGGTGATGTCGGAGGTGATGAAGAGACTTGAGATCAGCCCTGATCTGTGAAAAAGGGTGCACCGCGCGAGTCGCCAAGGCTCGCCGGTCCGGGGTGATCAACCAGGTTCACCCGGTTTAAGGACTAAGGGGCCATAGCTCAGCTGGGAGAGCGCTTGCATGGCATGCAAGAGGTCGGCGGTTCGATCCCGCCTGGCTCCACCAGCCTTCGCTGGCTTCGCCAGCTTCGGCTCGGCAAGCCACACCAAGCTCTATCGTAGCGAAGCAAGCGAAGGCTGCCCCGCCATAGCCCGAAGGGCGACGGCGGGCTTTGAATTAAATCCCGACTACTCCCCAACCACGGCATTCAGCCGATCGCGCAGCGCCACGATCTCGTCTTTCATCGCGACCAATTCCGACACCGAGCAGTCCGTCGCCGCCAGGATCGACTGCGGCACGCTGCGTGCCTTCTCCTTCAGCGCATGGCCCTGCGGCGTCAGCGCGATCAGCACCTGACGCTCGTCCTCGCTCGAGCGGGTGCGCTTGACGAGATGGGCGGCCTCGAGCCGCTTGAGCAGCGGCGTCAGCGTGCCCGAATCCAGGAACAGCTTCTCGCCGATCTCCTTGACCGGCACGTCGTCGCGCTCCCACAGCACCAGCATCACCAGATATTGCGGATAGGTCAGGCCGAGCAGGTCTAGCAGCGGCTTGTAGACGCGGTTGAAGGCGTGCGCGGCGGAATAGACCGCAAAGCAGATCTGGTTGTCGAGCCGAAGCGGCGCGTCCGCTGCCGATGGTTTCCGGGCCATGGGGAATCCTCACAAGGTTTGCCCATTGTGGGACCGCGCGGCCCGACATTCAATTGCGAACAATTAAATGTGAGACCTCGCAATTTCGATTGCGCGCTATCTAATTGCCTGCAATAAAGATCGCGCACCACCCGTGACCCAGGAGACCCACAATGTCCGTGAACGTCCTCTACAAGACCAGCGCCAAGGCCACCGGCGGCCGCGACGGCCATGCTGCGACCCTCGACGGCGCGCTCGACGTCAGGCTCACCACGCCGAAGGAGCTCGGCGGCGGGGGCGGCGCCGGCAACAATCCCGAGCAGTTGTTCGCGGCCGGCTACGCCGCCTGCTTCATCGGCGCGATGAAGTTCGTGGCCTCGCAGGGCGGCCCGAAGGTTCCGGCCGACGCCTCCGTCACCTCGACCGTCGGCATCGGCCCGCGCTCGGAAGGCGGCTTCGGCCTCGACATCGATCTCGCCGTCTCGCTGCCGGGCCTTGCCCGCGCGGAGGCCGAGGCGCTGGTCGCGAAGGCGCACCAGGTGTGCCCGTATTCCAATGCCACGCGCGGCAATGTCGACGTTCGCCTGACGGTCGTCTGACCGGAACGGCGGATTGGCTGGCCCGGGATCCCCCTCGGGCCGGCCGCTTCCGTTGATTTCCCACATCGCGGGATTGACGTGCACCGACGCATGCGGCCCTACGTGCGGCACCATTGCTGGCGCAAAAAAACCTCGCTAGGCCTGTGATCAAACACCGACCCAGGAGAAGCGAAGGCATGACTGAAGCGGCAACGGGTGCAATGAGCGGACTGCGCGTCATCGATCTCACGCGCGTGCTCGGCGGTCCCTACTGCACCCAGATCCTCGCCGACCACGGCGCCGACGTCATCAAGGTCGAGCCGCCCGCGGGCGATGAAGTGCGCGAATGGGGCCCTCCGTTCCACGAGGAGGATGCGGCCTATTTCGTCGGCATCAACCGCAACAAGCGCTCGATCGGCCTCGACCTCGCCTCCGAGGGCGGCCGCGCCGTGCTGCTGAAGATGCTGGAGACCGCCGACGTCCTGATCGAGAATTTCAAGCCGGGCACGCTGGAGAAATGGGGCATCGGCAATGATGTCCTGAGCAAGAAATTTCCGCGCCTCGTGCATTGCCGGATCTGCGGCTTCGGCGCCGACGGCCCGCGCGGCGGCAATCCCGGCTACGACGCCATCATCCAGGCCATGACCGGCATGATCGCGGCGACCGGCTCGCCCGAGAGCGGGCCGATGCGGATCGGCGTGCCCTTGGTCGACATCACCACCGGCCTCTATGCGGCGATCGGCATCCTGATGGCGCTGTCGGAGCGGCAGCGCTCCGGTAAGGGCCAGTTCCTGGAGACGACGCTGTATGAGACCGGGCTTGCCATCATGCATCCGCACACCGCGAACTATTTCATGCATGGCAAGCCGCCCTCGCTCACCGGCAACGAGCATCCCAACCTCGTGCCCTACGCGATCTTCCCGACCAAGACCGACAACATCTTCATCGGCGTCGGCAATGACGGCACCTTCCGCAAGCTCTGTAAGGAGATCGGCAAGCCCGAGCTCGGCACCGATCCGCGCTTTGCCCGCAACAAGGACCGCATCGCCAATCGCGAGGCGCTGCGCGCCGAGCTCGCCGCGGTGTTCAGCCAGCACGAGGCCGAGCCGCTGTGCAATCGCCTGCTCGCGGCGGGCCTGCCCGCGGGTCCCGTACAGAAGATCGACCAGGCGTTGACCAACCCGCACACGATCGCGCGCGGCGATATTATCGAGAAGGACTGGTACAAGGGCGTGGCCTCGCCGATCCGGCTCGACCGCAGCAAGCCGAGTCTGCGCCGCGTACCGCCGAAATTCAGCCAGCACGCAGCGGAGGTGCTCGGCGAGTTCGGCTACTCCAAGGCCGAGATCGACGCGATGGTCGAAAAGGGCACCGTCTGCGGCCCGGAGCGCAAGCGCTAGGGCTTCATTAAAATGGACTCAGCGCTGCCGCACAGGCAGTGCGCTCCCGCCCCCGCTTGCGGGGGAGGGTTGGTGAGAGGGTGTTTCCGCCAACGGGACAATCCCCCAGACGATAGAACCCTCACCCGGATCGCTTCGCGATCCGACCTCTCCCGCAAGCGGGAGAGGTGTTCGAGATCGCCGCCGGATCTTTGGCCTCACGCAAATAATGCCGCACTGCGGCGCGTGCATGTAGGTGCACTGCGAACGGCTGCGGCTGTCGGCGCACGTCTTCGCCTATTTTCCGGCTTTCCTTTTCCAGCGCTTGCCGCTTTCGTTTCGGCCGCTTACACAGTCACGTGAACGTCATAAGGCGCTGCTAGCGCAAGCGCTTCTTTAGTGACGGGCAAGGGAGGTTTTCTTGATGGCTCTTCGACATTTTGGCGCGGCTGCTGCTGTTGCACTCACGGTTGGTCTCGGCGCCTCGCCGGCGCTCGCCGTGACCGAAATCCAGTGGTGGCACGCGATGACCGGCGCCAACAACGACGTCATCGTCAAGCTCGCCAACGACTTCAACGCCGCGCAGAGCGACTACAAGGTGATCCCGACCTACAAGGGAAACTACGCCGACACGATGAATGCCGGCATCGCCGCGTTCCGCGCCGGCAACGCGCCGCACATCATGCAGGTGTTCGAGGTCGGCACCGCCACCATGATGGCCGCGACCGGCGCCGTGAAGCCGGTCTACAAGCTGATGGCCGAGACCGGCGAGAAATTCGATCCGAAGGCCTACCTGCCCGCAATCACCGGCTACTACTCGACCTCGAAGGGCGAGATGCTGTCCTTCCCCTTCAACTCGTCGTCGACCGTGATGTGGGTCAACCTCGACGAGCTGAAGAAGGCCAATGTCGAGATCCCGAAGACCTGGCCCGAAGTGTTCGACGCCGCCAAGAAGCTGAAGGCGGCCGGCCATGCCACCTGCGGCTTCTCCAACTCCTGGGTCACCTGGGTCAATCTCGAGCAGCTCTCCGCCTGGCACAACGTGCCGTTGTCGACGAAGGCCAACGGCCTCGACGGCTTCGACACCGTGCTCTCCTTCAACGGACCGCTCCAGGTCAAGCATCTCGAAAACCTGGTCGAGCTCCAGAAGGACAAGACCTACGACTATGCCGGCCGCACCAACACCGGCGAAGGCCGCTTCACGTCGGGCGAATGCCCGCTCTACCTGACCTCGTCGGCGTTTTTCGGCAACGTCAAGGCGCAGGCCAAGTTCGCCTTCACCGCGGTGCCGATGCCCTATTATCCGGACGCCAAGGGCGCGCCGCAGAACTCGATCATCGGCGGTGCCTCGCTCTGGGTGATGGGCGGCAAGCCGGCCGACGAATACAAGGGCGTTGCAAAATTCCTGACCTTCCTCTCGGATACCGATCGCCAGGTCTACATCCACAAGGCCTCCGGCTATCTGCCGATCACCAAGGCGGCGTATGAGAAGGCCAAGGCGGAAGGGTTCTACAAGGACCAGCCCTATCTGGAGACGCCGCTGCTCGAGCTGACCAACAAGGAGCCGACCGAGAATTCGCGCGGCCTCCGCCTCGGCAACATGGTGCAGCTCCGTGACGTCTGGGCGGAAGAGATCGAGCAGGCGCTGGCCGGCAAGAAGACCGCCAAGCAGGCGCTGGACGCGGCCGTCGAGCGCGGCAACACCATGCTGCGCCAGTTCGAAAAGACCGCCGTGAAGTAAGGCGACGAGCGGCAGGCCGGTCAGCCGGCCTGCCGCTTCTGGGGCATCATGCAAAAACAAGCCATTTTCCAGTCGAAGCTATTGCCCTATGCGCTGGTTGCGCCGCAGCTCGCGATCGTCCTGATATTCTTCTACTGGCCGGCCTTGCAGGCGGTGATCCAGTCCTTCCTGCTCCAGGACGCCTTCGGTCTTTCGACCAGCTTCGTCTGGTTCGACAATTATCTCGAGCTGATCAAGGAGCGCGCCTATTTCGAGGCGATCCTGCGCACCTTCTTCTTCTCGTTCGCGATCGCGGTGTCGTCGCTGTCGTTTGCGCTGCTGCTCGCCGTGATGGCGGACAAGCCGCTGCGCGGCTCGATGCTCTACCGCACGCTGCTGATCTGGCCCTATGCGGTGGCGCCGCCGGTCGTCGGCGTGCTCTGGATCTTCATGCTGCATCCCTCGCTGGGTGTGCTCTCGCGCTATGTGCGCGCCCTCGGCATCGACTGGAATCCGCTGCTCGACGGCGACCAGGCCGCGGCGCTGATCATCCTCGCCGCCGCCTGGAAGCAGATCTCCTACAACTTCCTGTTCTTCCTCGCCGGCCTGCAGAGCATCCCCAGAAGCGTGCTCGAGGCGGCCGCGATCGATGGCGCCCGTCCGATGCGACGGTTCTGGACCGTGACCTTCCCGCTGCTGTCGCCGACCATCTTCTTCCTGCTGGTCGTCAACATCGTCTACGCCTTCTTCGACACCTTCGGCATCATCGACACCATGACCCGCGGCGGTCCCGGCAAATCGACGGAGACGCTGGTCTACAAGGTCTATTCCGACGGCCTGCTCGGCGGCAATCTCGGCAGCTCGGCGGCGCAGTCGGTGATCCTGATGATCATGGTGATCGTGCTGACGGGCATCCAGTTCCGCTACGTCGAACGCAAGGTGACCTACTGATGGTCGAGGAAGAAGGCTTTCGGCGCTACGTCGCGCATATCATTCTCTGGATCGGGATCGCGATCGTCGCCTTCCCCGTCTACATCGCGATCGTCGCCTCGACCCAGGACAACGCGCTGATCGCGAACGGGCAGATGTCGCTGCTGCCCGGCGGTCATTTCTTCGAGACATACTACCAGACCATCTTTGTCGGCACGAGCGGCTCGACCCGCGAGCCGGTCGGCAACATGATGCTGAACTCGCTCGTAACGGCGCTGCTGATCGCGGTCGGCAAGATCGCGATCTCGATTATCTCGGCTTATGCGATCGTGTATTTCCGCTTTCCGTTCCGGATGCCGATCTTCTGGCTCATCTTCATCACCCTGATGCTGCCGGTCGAGGTCCGGATCTATCCGACCTACAAGATCGTCGCCGATCTGCACATGCTCGACAGCTATGCCGGCCTGTCGCTGCCGCTGATCGCCTCGGCCACCGCGACGCTGCTGTTCCGCCAGTTCTTCATGACCGTGCCGGACGAATTGCTGGAGGCGTCACGCATCGACGGCGCCGGCCCCTTGCGTTTCTTCTGGGATACGCTGCTGCCGCTGTCGCGCACCAACATGGCCGCGCTGTTCGTGATCCTGTTCATCCTCGGCTGGAATCAATATCTCTGGCCGCTGCTGATCACCACGCGCGACGACATGCAGACCATCCAGATCGGCATCCGCAAGATGATCACCACCACCGACGCGCTGACCGAATGGCCGATCGTGATGGCAACCGCCGTGCTGGCCATGCTGCCACCGGTATTCGTCGTCGTCGCCATGCAGAAGCTGTTCGTGCGCGGCCTGGTCGAGACGGAAAAGTAAGAAGTGAGCTTTCATGGCTAACGTCACCCTGCGCAACGTCCGCAAGACTTATCCCGGCGGCTTCGAGGCCATCAAAGGCGTCGACGTCGATGTCGGCGACGGACAGTTCTGCGTGCTGGTCGGCCCTTCCGGCTGCGGCAAGTCCACGCTGCTGCGCATGGTCGCGGGCCTCGAGACCGTCACCGGCGGCGAGATCGACATTGGCGGCCGCGTCGTCAACCAGATCGAGCCCGCCGATCGCGACATTGCGATGGTGTTCCAGAACTACGCGCTCTATCCGCATATGAGCGTCTACAACAACATGGCCTATGGCCTGCGTAACCGTGGTATGGCGGAAGCCGAGATCAAGACCCGCGTCGAGGAAGCCGCGCGCGTGCTCGAGCTGTCCGCCATGCTGGAGCGCAAGCCGCGCCAGCTCTCCGGCGGCCAGCGCCAGCGCGTCGCCATGGGCCGCGCCATCGTGCGCCAGCCGAAGGTGTTTTTGTTCGACGAGCCGCTCTCCAATCTCGACGCCAAGCTGCGCATCGCGATGCGGGTCGAGATCCGCAAATTGCAGCGCCGGCTCAATACGACGTCGATCTACGTCACCCATGACCAGCTCGAGGCGATGACACTCGCCGACATTCTCGTCGTGATGAACGGCGGCCAGGTCGAGCAGGTCGGCAATCCGCTGGCGATCTACGAGAAGCCGGCGACCACCTTCGTCGCCTCCTTCATCGGCGCGCCGCCGATGAACTTGATGTCGACCCGGCCCGAGGAAATCCGGTCGCAGCTCGCCGGCAGCGCTGCGGCCGACGCCGGCATCCTCGGCATCCGCCCGGAGGATTTCGTCATCACCGACCAGACGCCGGCTGGCGGCGTCGCCTTGCCGCTCACCGTGGAGGCGATCGAGCGCGTCGGCGCGGAAACTTTCGTCTACGGCTCCCGCGAGCAGGAAGACCAGCGCGTTGCCGCCACGCCCGGCGAGCTGCCGCCCGGCGAGATCATCGTCCGCATTCCCGGAACAGAGGCCCCTGCCATCGGCCAAAAGATCCGCGTCGCGGCGGTGCGCAGCAAGCTGCATCTGTTCAGCGGCGATGGCCGGAAGCGGCTTGAAGCCTGAGGGATCCGACGCCCTCCAACCAAAAAGCGCGAAAACAACCCCATGCACAGTAGAAGGGGCTTTGTTTTCATTAGCGTAATTCTCGCGCAACTTCGTCATGCCCGGGGCTTGTCCCGCCTGCTAGGCCGAAGCCGCTTCGGCGGGGCCAAGACCCCGGCATCCACGTTCTTGGCGCCGCGAGCAAGGTCGTGGATGGCCGGGACAAGCCCGGCCATGACGGTCCAGAGGCATCTGGCGGTGCAATGCTCCATCCACAGCCCCCGCTACGTCCTTGAACGCACACAGGAACATGCCCATATTGCTGACCAAGGGGTGCCACTACGGGCCCTGAAACACCAAAGTCGCTTCTGCGAGGACTTTGTAAACTATGTCTCGTGTTCCAACGCTCTCCAGTCCCTTCCTGCTGGGCTTCGACGAGATCGAGCGCGTGCTCGACCGCGTCGTCAAAGGCGCCGACGGCTACCCTCCCTACAATATCGAGAGGTGTGACCGCACGGACGGCCAGCCCGAGCGTTTGCGCATCACGCTGGCGGTCGCCGGATTCACCCGCGACCAACTCGATGTAACCATTGAGGAAAACCAGCTCGTGATCCGCGGGCGGCAGCAGGACGACAAGACCCGGCAATACATCCATCGCGGCATCGCCGCGCGCCACTTCCAGCGCACCTTCGTGCTGGCGGAGGGGATGCTGGTGCTGGGTGCGGATCTGAAGAACGGGCTGTTGTCGATCGATCTGGCCCGGCCTGAACCGGAGAGGATCGTTAAGACAATCGCTATCAATGAGCACGAATAATGGAACGAGTAGCGGACTCGACCGCTTAGTGTTCCAGAGGAGTCGAGACCATGAGTAACGGTCAAGTTGCGTTCGAATACGAAGCCAACAACGTCTCGCCCGAGACGCTGGCAACCCTCGGCGAAGGTCACATCGCCTATGTGAAGCAGATCCGCTCCGAGGACGTGCCGGACCTGTTCCCCGAGGCACCCAAGATTGCGCCGGGCCTCAAGCTGTTCGCGCTCCACGCCGCCGACGGCACGCCGATCATGCTGACCGACAGCCGCGAAGCCGCGATCGCCAACGCCTGGAGCAACGAGCTGCAAGCGGTGAGCGTGCACTGAGCACGCGCGCGTCGCAGGAAGAGTTTCAAGCGGGCATGCCTTCGCAAGAAGGCGTGCCCGTTTTCATTTGATAAGGAGGAGCGCTTTCCAGCTTCGACCGGTTGGCGCCGTATCCAAATTGATCGTCCGACTCGAAGCTGCTTAGATGCGGCATGCCGCCGAAAGTCGAGCGTCTGCCCAAGCAGCAATTGTGGTTTCCGGCCGGGCGCTATTTCCTGCGCACCATCAAGCGCGATGACGCCTCGCAGCGCTGGGCGGACTGGTTGTCCGACCCCTGGACGGTGCATGTCCTCAACACGTCACCGCGCGCGATGACCAAGGCTGATATCGCCGACTACATCAAGTCATTCGATCAGCGCGAGCGACTGCTCGGGATATTCGAGCGCGGCAGCCGCACCCATGTCGGCTTCATCCGCCTCGACATCGATGCTGCGGCGAGCGAGGCACTCGTGAGCGCAGTGATCGGAGAAAAGGAGCACCGCAATGCCGGAGCAACGGTGAACACCTTCATTCCGCTGCTCAAGTTCGTGTTCGATGATCTCAAGCTGAACCGCATCCGCGCCTTCGTGCTGGAGCGGAATCAAACGACGATTGAGCTCGCACCCCCGCCGACATGGCCACCGAGATAACAGCCAGTCCAGCTGAAGGGGACAGCCGCCGCGACCGGGGCCTTGGTGTAGGGAACGGGCGCCCAGATCGGCCGCCTGAGCGGAACCTGCGGCAATCAGAGCCGACGTCGCCAGAAGCAGTCTTTTCATCGTGCATTCCCCGAACAATCAGCAATTGAAATCTCAAGCAAAGTACACCGGCCGGCTTTCGGGCACTATTCGGCCGGCAACACTTCGATAGTTTCGAAAACGGCGCTTGTTCAGGGAAGGGATTTGGATATCGCCCGGACGTCGCCTCCAGCCCAGAGCCGCCAGCCTGGACCGCGTGGCGAAGCTCAACTTCCGAAAGCTTCCCGGCTCAGCGGCCCGCCGGGATCAGCGCCCGGATGATCTCCGGCTTCCAGCTTTGGCGCGCACTGTCGAAGGCTGCGAAATCGTGGTCGAACTGCCAATAGGCCCAGGCCCAGCCGAGCCGCTCCGCGCTTCGCGCCACGAACGACAGATATCGCGTTCGTGCCTCGGCTGGTGCGGCCTCGTACACGCCGAACTCGCCGAGATAGATCGGGCGCTTTTCCCGTTCGGACCAGGACCTGACCTTGTCGAAATCGGCGCGCGCCTTCTGCTCGTCCTCCGGCGTGCCCCAATCGAGCGGGCCGATTTTCGAGAACATCGGCGACCACGGTGCGCCCTGATGGGTGAAGCGGATCGGCGCGTAATAGTGAAACGTGACGATGAGGTTCCGGTCATCTGACGGCAGCACCAGGTCCTCGACAGGCATCTCATCCACGTTGAGAACCGCAGCGATCACCGTCCGCCGGGGATTGGTGGCGCGGATGATGCCGAGACACTCGTTCAGAAGGGCGTTCCAGCCGGCGGACGTCATCTGCCCGCCCGGCTCATTGAGCACCTCGAAGACAAGCCTCGGATATTTTCCGGCATAGCGCGCGGCGATTTGCGTCCAGAATGCTTTCAGCTTCTCGGCGCACTCGGAGACGTCGCGCTGACAGACATCGGTATCGTGCTCGTCCAGGATGGGGATGAGATTTCGGGCGATCACCTCCTCGATCACGGCATCGAGCCGCCTCAAGACGATGTCATCCAGCGCATTCCCAGGGTTCATGAACTTGAAGCCGAAGAAATTGATCCGGACGTGCGAGAACCCGGCGCGCCTGATCGCGGTGAGGTTGTCCAGACGAAATGGCGCGTTGCGGCCTCCCTCCCAGATGCCGTCGTAGCCGAGGATGTTGATGCCGCGCCCCAATCTTGGGGGAGCGGACGTGGCCTGTCCGGCTGCCTCGGCATCAGAGCAGATCGCAAGCACGGATAGCGCCAAGGCGAGACCGAGAGCTACCGCCCAGCGGGCGCAGATGGCACTCATCCTGCCCGCTCCATCATTGCTGCAAGCCTTGCTGCGGCACCGGCCGGCACACTGCGAAGAAGAATGCGACGAGAAGCACCGACGTGAACATCGTTGAGCGCAGGAACATCGTCTCCGTGAAATTCGATTGAAAGCTCAGGACGACAAATCCGATGATGAGCGCGCAGTGGCAACGATCGATCGAGCGAGTGGCGATCAAATACAGGACCTTTTCCGAGAACAGATAGACGCTCGCGACGAACAGCACGTATCCCAGGAATCCCGTTTCAATGGCCACCGCAATGTAGCCGCTGTGATAATTGTCGAGCACCCAGCCATGGTTCTGGTTGAAATAGTCGTAAATCGCAGGGCGCGTCCAGAATCCGTTGATGCCAAAGCCCAGCAGCGGCGCATCGTTGAAATGGCTGATGGCGTACTGCCAGATGAAGGTCCGCTCGGTGAAATCGATGGTCGATTCGCCGAGATGGATGGAATCGTACCCCGTCACATAGAAATACAGCATCAGCAGGGCGGCCAGGATGCACGTGATGAACGGCAGCACCGCGTAGACTCTCATGCAGCGGATCGACCACATCGAGGTCACGAGCAGTCCGCCCGCGGCAAGGGCGACGGCACCGGCACCACGAGATCCCGAGGCGATGACGCAGGTCGATGCCAGCAGAAACGTCGAGAGAAAAGCGATCCACCCCTGGCCCGTCATCTTCTGATAGCAGGCGAAAAACATCAGATATGCGCTGATGAAGCCGAGCGTCTGCTTCGATTCATATATTCCTTGCCACTGGCCATTGTGCATCCAGCTCTGGTCCACGCCGATCTCCGGCACGAAGACCGCACACAGGGCCGAGGCGGCGACCAGCATGAAGAGCCCCAGCGCCGTCGATCCGACGATCTCGTCGATGTCGATACGCGTGATGAGGCAGTACGCACCGAAGGTCGTCACCACAAGTGCCGCGCCCTTCATAATCGCTGCGGTGGCGAGGCTGGTCCAGAGAACGGAAACGGCGGCGAGAGCATAGAATGCGACCAGCGCGATGAGATCGGGATTGGGCTGCACTCTCACGCGCGGTCGTACGAAGGCACTGGCGTAGATCAGGATGATCCACATCAAGAGCGCGACGGCCTGTTGCACATAGCTCCACTCTGCGGGAAGCAATGCGGGGTGGAAGACCCCCATCGACGCGATCACGTTGACGGCGATCGAGCTGCGGATCACGTTTTTGGCCAGCGTTTCCACGCGGACGCCGGGCGCTTTCCAGATCGCGCTGTCGTATGCCTCGGTATCCGCTACGGTGTGCAGGCTGGCCATGAGCCGACCTTCCGAAAGCACGGTTAATATTTCCCTTAAGTTGCATCGCGACCGCCTACGCGCGGTCGGCGGTCCCGGAGCTTGAGGTCTTATCGATGCAACTCTCGCGAACCGCAGCTCGCACGCCTCAGCTCTGCCCGTGTATCACTTCGAGCAGAGGTGCAGTCCGGCCCCGAGCGATATCGACGATTGGCTCTTGAACTCGATGAGATGAGGCTTGATCGCTGCAACGGCGGAGGTGCACTCCCTCTCCCGCTTGCGGGAGAGGGTTGGGGAGAGGGTGTCTCCGCAATCGAGAACCCCCAAGAGGAAAGAACCCTCACCCGGCGCTTCGCGCCGACCTCTCCCGCAAGCGGGAGAGGTGAACGAGCCGTAGCGATCGATTCAATCTAAAGCCATTCCGCTCTAGGCCGCCGTCGCGGGCGGCAGCGCGAGCACCGAATAGATCGCCTGGGCATCGCGCGAGGCGCGGAGCTTCTTGGCGATGTCCTGATCGCGGAGCAGGCGGGCGATGCGGGCGAGCGCCTTGAGGTGATCGGCGCCGGCGCCTTCGGGCGCGAGCAGCAGGAAGACGAGATCGACCGGCTGGCCGTCCATCGCCTCGAAATCGATCGGACGATCGAGCCGCGCGAACAGGCCAAAAATCTTTTCCAGCTTGGGCAGCTTGCCGTGCGGAATCGCGACGCCATAGCCGACCGCGGTGGTGCCGAGCTTCTCCCGTTGCAGCAGCACCTCGAACACCGAGCGCTCGTTCTGTCCCGTCAGCTCGGCGGCCTTGGCCGCGAGCTCCTGCAAGGCCTGCTTCTTGCTGTTGACCTTCAATGCCGGGAGAATCGCCTCGGGTGCGACCAGATCGGTAATCGGCATGGAGGGTTTCCGAGGTGAATTAGACCGTCAGGTTCCGAATGGCCAGCTTGATAGACCAAGCTGAGCCGGCGTCAATAACATGAAGCAGGAGGCGGACTTAGCCCAAAGTCCTGCCAAGTTCAGATGTGGGGGCTTCTACTCCAACGCAATCCCGGTGCCAACTCCCGCATGCGGCTTTGCCCCCGTCATTGTTAAGGGCCGGGATGGTACGGCCCCCGGGTCCCGGACCTAACCGTCCGACTGGCCGTCCACATTCGCCCCCGGCGGGTCAATCCAGCCCACATTGCCGTCCGCCCGGCGGTAAATGATGTTCACCCGGCCCGAGGAGCCGTGCTGGAAGACCAGGCAAGGCGCCCCGCTCAGGTCGAGTTCCATGACGGCCTCGCTGACCGACAGCGACTTGAGCGAGGTGGTTTGCTCCGCGATGATTACGGGGCTGTAGCCGGAGACCTCGTCCTCGCCCTCGGGCGCCTCGAGCACATAGCTCGTGGCATTGAGCGCGGCCATCGCCTCGGTGGCGGCATGGGCCTTGCGGGCGGAGCGGTCCTTGAGCCGGTTCTTGTAGCGACGCAGCCGCTTCTCGATCATCAGCAGCGCCTGGTCGGCGCTGGCATAGGCATCCGGCGCGTTCGAATCCGCCTCCAGCGTAATTCCCGAATCGAGATGCAGGGCGCAATCGGTGCGAAAGCCGAAGCCGTCCTTGCTCAGCGTGATGTGGCCGGAATAGTTGCCATCGAAATACTTGCGCAGCACCTCGTCGGTGCGGTCGGCAACGCGACCGCGCAGGGCCTCGCCGACGCTGATGCTCTTTCCCGAGATTCTGAGAGTCATGTGATGCCTCGCTTGGTTGGTGCCCAGCTTGGATCGGTCTCGATGGGAAATCGAGAGTAGCGCGATTTGCCGCCAGCGCAATCAGGCCGGTTCGGGATTGCGGGAGCGATCGGACAAGGCTGTAGAGAGGACGTTACCAAGAGCACTCTGCTTGTCGCGGCGGCGTTGCACCGAGGAGGGTATGCGCATGGCTTCGCGGTACTTCGCGACCGTGCGGCGGGCAATATCAATGCCCGAGGCGCGCAAGCGTTCCACGATGGTGTCATCCGACAGGATCGCGGAGGGCTCCTCCGAATCGATCAGCTGCTTGATGTGGTGACGCACGGCTTCCGCCGAATGCGCCTCGCCGCCGTCGGCCGAGGCGATCGAGGCGGTGAAGAAATATTTCAACTCGAACGTGCCGCGGTTGGTCGCCATATATTTGTTGGCGGTGACGCGCGACACCGTGGATTCATGCATCTGGATGGCATCGGCGACGGCCTTCAGATTGAGCGGCCGCAGATGCGCGACGCCATGGGTGAAGAAGCCGTCCTGCTGGCGCACGATCTCGGTTGCAACCTTCAGGATGGTGCGGGCGCGCTGGTCGAGCGCGCGCACGAGCCAGGTCGCGTTCTGCAGCGCGTCGGTGAAATAGGACTTGTCGCCGTCCTTGCCGATCTTCTTCGACAGCTCGGAATAGTAGGTCTGGTTGACCAGCACACGCGGCAAGGTGTCGCTATTGAGCTCGACATGCCAGCCACCGTCGGGACCCGGACGGACATAGACATCGGGCACCATGGTCTGCAAGCGCGCCGAGCCGAACTTCATGCCCGGCTTGGGATTGAGGCGGCGGATCTCGCCGATCATGTCGGCGATGTCCTCGTCGTCGACGCCGCAGATCTTGCGCAAGGCAACGATGTCGCGCTTGGCCAAGAGATCGAGATGCTCGACCAGGGCCTGCATCGCGGGGTCGTAGCGGTCGAGCTCGCGGAGCTGAATCGCCAGGCATTCACTCAAGGAGCGCGCGCAAACGCCGGGCGGGTCGAACTTTTGCAGCACGGCAAGGACGTCCTCGACCTCGGCTTGCGATGCGCCGAGACGCTCGGCGGCCTGGCCGAGATCGGGCGACAGATAGCCGGCCTCGTCGACGAGGTCGATCAGGTACTGGCCGATCATGCGCTGGGCGGGTGCGGTGAAGGCGACCGAGAGCTGCTCGGCGAGATGATCCGACAACGTTGTCTCGGCCGCGACAAAGGCCTCGAGATTGTAGTCTTCGTCACCGGAGGCGCCACCGCCCCATTCGGTATAGGTGGTCGGCACGGCATCCTGGGCGTTGCGCGCCGCGGCCTCGGCCGGCTCCTCGGAGAAGACATTGTCGAGGCCGGTGTCCAGGGTCTGCTCGATCTCGGCGCGGGTGCCGAGATCCTTGCTCATCCATTCTTCCTGGCCCGGCTCGAAGCCTTCCGCGCTGCCGCCGAAGGCGTCCTCGCCTTGACCACCGGACTCGTCGCCATCGCCGTAGCTGCCAGCCTCCGCCGGAGCGTCCCCCACGGGGGCCTCGTCACTGGCCCGTTCCAGCAGCGGATTGCGCTCGAGTTCCTCTTCCACGAAGGTCGTGAGATCGAGATTGGACAATTGCAGCAGCTTGATCGCCTGCATCAGCTGCGGCGTCATGACCAGCGACTGCGATTGCCGGAACTCTAATCTCTGCGTGAGCGCCATGAAGCAAGAACCGTTCCCAAAAATTGGTCCGATTTTTGCTTATCCTAGTCCGAGCCCGATGTACACGTCTTGACGGATTGGAAATTCGGGTTAGAGGCGGAACTCCTCGCCAAGGTAAAGGCGGCGCACGTCCGGATCAGCAACGATCTCATCCGGGGTCCCTTCGGTCAAGATTTCCCCGGCATAGACGATATAGGCGCGATCGGTGAGGCCGAGCGTCTCGCGGACATTGTGGTCGGTGATGAGCACGCCGATGCCGCGATTGGTGAGATGGCGGACGAGGTCCTGGATGTCGCCGACGGCGATCGGGTCGATGCCGGCGAAGGGCTCGTCGAGCAGCATGTAGTTCGGCCGCGTCGCCAGCGCGCGTGCGATCTCGACGCGGCGGCGCTCGCCGCCCGACAGCGCGATCGACGGCGATTTGCGCAGGCGCGTGATGTTGAATTCGTCGAGCAACGAATCGAGCTGCTGCTCGCGCTTCTTGCGCGAGGGCTCGACCACTTCGAGCACGGCGCGGATGTTCTGCTCGACGGTGAGGCCGCGGAAGATCGAGGCTTCCTGCGGCAGATAGCCGATGCCGAGCCGCGCGCGCTGATACATCGGCAGCTTCGTCACATCGTGGCCATCGAGCTCGATCGCGCCGCGATCGGCCTTGATCAGGCCGGTGATCATGTAGAACACGGTGGTCTTGCCGGCGCCGTTGGGGCCGAGCAGGCCAACCGCCTCGCCGCGGCGCACATAGATGCTGACGCCGCGCACCACCTGGCGGCTGCCGAAGGCCTTTTCCACGCTATGCACAGCCAGGAAGCCGGGCCGCTTCAGGAGCTGCGGCCCGCCGGCGCCGTTCGGCCTGGCGGCCGCCCTGACCGGATGGACCGCCGGCTGACGCAGCTCGGCCTGATAGTCGGCCTCGCAGTCATTCTGGAACTGGTCGGGCGCGCGCGGCTGGTCGCGGGCGATCGGCGGCGCGTCCCTGATAGGACTGGGCACGAGCCCGCCGACGCTGTCACCGAGCGCGGTGATGTCCTGGCGCGCAAATCCTGGCCGGCCGCGCTTGGCGGGGCGCCGACGGAACATGCTGAAGAGATCGACCATCCCCGCCTTCTAGCCTTTCGCGATAATCACGCGATCTGCCGTGCCGGCCTCGATTCGCCGGCGCAGCATGAATGAAGGGATGTCTCATGCCCAGTGAAACACGCCCGAAAAGCGGCAGACCCCGCTTCGAAAGCCCTGCGCGCTAGATACAGGCTCGCTCGCCAAGCTTCAACCTCGGATCGGGAGCACCCGAGGCAAGCTGTTGAATTCACTTTTGTTTAGTTGCGCCCGGCAGTGGCAGCGGAGGGGGCGCGCCCGGCTTCCCCGAGCCGCCGGGACCACAATCGTCCTTGCCCCCCTGCGGCAGCAGGACCTGAACCCGGCCGGTGTCGGATTCCACGCGGGACACGCCGGTCGTCATGTCGACCTTCAGCCGATCGCCTCGCATCACATTCTTGCACTGCGTCATGACCACTTGGCCCGAGCCGCCGCCGAACATGGTGATGAGATTGGTCTTGGTGTCGAATACGGCGGTCTCACCGGTCACCACCTGGTCCTTCTGGGTGACCACGACATTGCCGTGCGCCTCCAGCCGCTTGATCGAGGAGCTGCCGCCCGGACCCGGCTGCGCCGACTGCATCGGCGCCGTCGATTTTGCGCCCTTCGCCGCGGGCTGCTGTGGCGCGGCCGGCTTGTCGCCGCCGCTCGATTCATAAAACACCACCAGCGTCTTCGAGGTCATGGTGGTGTCGCCCTGGATGACCTTCACATTGCCGGCGAAGGTCGCCTCCTTCTTCTTGTCGCGCATCTCGAGCGACGCAGCCTCGATCTGGATCGGCTGATCGCGGTTCTGCGAAAAGCCCTGCATCGCGTTGGGCACGCCCTGCATCGTGCTCTGTGCAAGGGACGCATCCGTGACCAGCAGCGCGAGGCCGACGGCGAGCGCGGCCTTGCTGACAACAGCGTTGCGCGTAAAACAGTTCATCATGAAATCACTTTGAATTGGCAGACTTGTTCTGAGGCGTGCGTGTCTTCGTCGGCGCGGGCTCGGGTGGCGCAGGCTGGGTTGCAGCGGGCTCGTCCAGCTTGTCCAGATGCATCACCACATTGCCCTCGAAGCGGATGACGTCACCGCCTTCGGTAATTCGCAGGCGATCCGCGCTCAGCGTGCCATTAGTCAGCTTGACGTCGACGCGCTCGTCCGAGGTGACCGTGCCCTTGCCCATGTCGACGAAGGCCGAGTTCAGCCGCGCCTCATAGCCGGTCGAGGTGCGCAGGAAGATGTCCTTGTGCAGATCAAGCTGCTGCTGCTTGTTGTCGAAGCGGCCGGTGCGGGCGTCGAGGAACAGCGTCGATTGATCCTCCATCAGCACCTTCGCGCGCAGATCCGATAGATCGACATGATCGGGGTCGGTGATGTCCTGCGTCGCGGTCTTGGCCCAGAGCTCGTAAGGCCGCTGGTCCGGCGTGTAGCCGGCGAGGTGCGGCGATTCCATCGTGATCTTGGTGCCGGACACCACCATATTTCCGGAATCGAGCGGCAGCTTCGGCATCAGCATGCGGAACGGATTGAAGATCGAGACGCCGACAATGGCGGCCATGGACAACAGCACCGCACCCGGCACCGCGATGCGCAGAATCCGCACCAGGCGGCTGTGGCGCGCCGCGCTGGCGAACTTCGCCGCAAGCGCGGCGTCGTAGGTGGGATTCTGGGCCGAATTCACTGGGTTCCTATTTACCTAGGCTCCTACTTACCTGGGCTCCTGAACTATCGCTCGCCCTGTCCGGTTGAGGGGCACCCCATTCTATCCGGCGCCGCCCAAATATGCAGCCGGCGACAGGCCGTTACGAAAGTGTCCGAAACGGGGCGGCAACCTCAGGCCAATCGCCGCGCAGGGCCTTCAGGAATGCGCGAAAATGTCCTCTTCCGCCCAGCCCTGGAGGTCGAGAAGAGCGCGGGTCGGCAGGAAGTCGAAACAGGCCTGCGCCAGCTGGCTGCGGCCTTCCCGCACCAGCATGGCGTCGAGCCGCTCGCGCAAGCCGTGCAGATGCAGGACGTCGGAGGCAGCGTAGGCGAGCTGCGGCTCGCTGAGGCTGTCGGAACCCCAGTCGCTGGACTGCTGCTGCTTGGAGAGGTCGATGTTAAGCACCTCGCGCACGAGGTCCTTGAGGCCGTGGCGGTCGGTGTAGGTGCGGGTCAGGCGGGAGGCGATCTTGGTGCAATAGATCGGCCCGGTCATGACGCCGAAGGTCTGATACAGCACCGCGATGTCGAACCGCGCGAAATGGAAGATTTTCGTGACGGCCGGATTGGCCAGAAGCGCCTTCAGGTTCGGCGCGTCGGTGTGGCCCTTGGGGATCTGCACCACGTCGGCGCTGCCGTCGCCGGGCGAGAGCTGCACCACGCAGAGCCGGTCGCGGTGCGGGTTCAGCCCCATGGTCTCGGTGTCGATCGCCACCGCTCCGGTGTAGCGGGACAGGTCGGGCAGGTCGCCGCGGTGCAGGCGTACGGTCATGGCGGGTCAAAACCTCGGGTCGAATCGGTGCGTCGATATCATAGGCTTATTGGATGGATCGCGATGTAGCCACTGGCGGCAGGTCACGCAAGCGGCGGCCGAGCCCGCTGCAATTCGTCCTGGCGCACCCTATCTGTTGCCGATCTCTCCGCCCCCGCCCCTCACCATGAACGAAGTCCAATGACCGAACAGACACTTACTGCGCCGATCGACGACCAACGGGAACGCCAGCGCGGGTTTTCCCGCTACCAGGCGCTCCTCATCGCGCTGCTCGCGTTCATGCAGTTCACGATCATCCTCGACTTCATCATCATGTCGCCGCTCGGCGCCATCCTGATGCCATCGCTCAACATCACGGCGGGGCAGTTCGGCGTCGCAGTGTCGGCCTACGCGTTCAGTGCGGGACTATCGGGCATCCTCGCCGCCGGCTTTGCCGATCGCTTCGATCGCAAGCGCCTCTTGCTGTTCTTCTATGTCGGCTTCACGCTCGGCACCCTGCTCTGTGCCGCCGCGCAGAATTATCATGTGCTGCTGCTCGGCCGGATCGTGACCGGATTGTTCGGCGGCGTGATCGGCTCGGTCGTGCTCGCCATCATCACCGACCTGTTCCCGCTGCAGATGCGCGGCCGCGTGATGGGATTCATCCAGACCGCGTTCGCCGCGAGCCAGGTGCTCGGCATTCCCGCTGGGCTGTTTCTCGCCAATCACTGGAACTGGCATGTCTGCTTCGTTGCGATCGTCGTCCTGTCGATCGCGGCAATCGCGATCATCGCCTTCGCCATGGAGCCGGTCGATGCGCATCTGAAACTGAAGCAGGACCGAAACCCGTTCCACCATCTGATCGCGACGGTCGCAGAGCCGCGCTATACGCTCGCCTTCGCCGTCACGACGCTGCTCGCGACGGGCGGTTACATGCTGATGCCGTTCTCCAGCGCCTACACCGTGCACAATCTCGGCATCGACATCACGCATCTGCCGACGATCTATCTCGTCTCCGGCCTGTTCAGCATCGTCACGGGGCCGCTGGTCGGCAGGGCGAGCGACGCGTTCGGCAAGTATCCGACCTTCGTGTTCGGCTGCGCGATGACCGTGCTCATGGTGCTGATCTACACAAATCTCGGCCACGTCTCGCTCGTGACCGCGATCACCGTGAACGTGCTGATGTTCATCGGCATCTTCTCGCGCATGATCCCGTCGCAGGCGCTGATGTCGGCGATCCCCGCTCCCGATCAGCGCGGCTCGTTCAGCGCGGTCAGCGCCTCGCTCCAGCAGCTCTCCGGCGGGCTCGGCTCCGTGCTCGCCGGCGCGATCATCGCGCAAGGCGCGGACGGTTCGCTGATCCATTTCGACCGGATCGGCTACGTCGTCGTGACCACGACGATCGTCACGCTCGTGATGATGTATTTCGTGCAGAAGGCGGTGGCGGAGCGGGCTGGGAAACGGGTGGTGTGAATGGGAAACGGGCCGCTCTGTCTCATCAAAGGCCACAGACCAGTCGACGCATGGATCGCCGGCTGCCATCTCGAGGCTTATCTGACGCCAACGGTCGACGCCGCCCGAGAGGCCAGAAACTGACCTTCCTCAGCACTCTACTCGTGACGTTTCACCGCGCCACCCGCACTCCGTTTTGAGATAGACTAGGAGCACCTAGCGCTCTGAGGACCTCTGAGGACGGCGGAGCCGGGAGGAACCCATGGATGTCGCAGCGTGGCTGCGTGGTCTGGGGCTGGGACAGTACGAGGAGACGTTCCGCGAGAACGACGTCGACGCCGAGGTCCTCATCGACATCACGGCCGAGGATCTGATCGGGCTCGGCGTTGCCTCGATCGGCCATCGGCGCAAACTGCTCGCCGCCATTGCCGCCCTGCGTGCCGGCTCAACTTCGGCCATCATTCCCGCTGCCACGGCTGCACCCATCACTGTCTCGGAAAAGTTCACGCCTACTCCCGAGGCCGAGCGCCGCCAGCTCACGGTGATGTTTGTCGACCTAGTCGACTCGACTGCGCTCGCGGCGCGGCTCGATCCGGAGGAAATGGCCGACGTCCTGCGGACCTATCAGAGCGCAGTAGCAGGCGCGATCGCGCGGTTCGAAGGGCACGTGGCAAAGTACATGGGNGATGGTGTGCTGGCCTATTTCGGCTATCCGCGCGCCCATGAGAATGAGGCCGAACGCGCGGTGCGCGCCGGCCTCGCGGCAGTCGCGGCGGTACACAGCCTGGCATCGGCGGATGG
>NZ_AXAZ01000093.1 GCF_000473065.1 Bradyrhizobium sp. WSM1743 | reverse complement strand
AACTGGTTGGCATAGCGTATCGGGCGTCTGGAGCGGTCGCTCAGCGCCTCAAGCCCGTGTGCCTTGTAGCGAGCGAAAATCTTGTAACCGGTCTTGCGGGATATGCCGAACTCCCGGCAGACCTCTGTCATGGCTTCCCCATCCAGAAGCCGGGCGACAAAACGCAGGCGCTCTTCCATCACCGAACTCGCTCTCCACGGCATCCACACCTCCCGCAGAACAAAAGCGGAAAGTGTAACCCATGTGTCCGGTACGAAGTGTCACCTATGTCTCGGGTCGCTCACTCGCTTCGCGAGCTACGGCTAGGCAAGCCAACATAAGTGCTCGTGGCGCGAAGTGAGCGAAGGCTGTCACGCCGAAGCCCGCAGGGCGTAGGCGGACTGGCTCTAAACGTGGGTCACTCCATCATCTCCCGCACCATCGGCACCACCTTCCGCCCATAAAGCTCGATGCTCCGCATCAGCTTCTCGTGCGGCAATGGCCCTGCCGAGTACTTCAACTGAAACCGCGAAATCCCGAGCGCCTTTGCGGTCTTTGCGATCTTCCGCGCCACCGTTTCCGGCGCGCCGACATAGAGCGAGCCGTGCTCGGCCTCATGGACGAACTCGTCGCGACCCATCGGCGGCCAGCCGCGTTCCTTGCCGATGCGGTCGCGCATCGCCTTGTAATCGGGCCATAGCTCCTCGCGCGCCTGCGCATCGGTCTCGGCCACATAGCCCGGCGAATGCACGCCGATCGGCCGGGCCGGGCAGCCGAACTCCCTGAAGGCGCGGTGATAGAGATCGACGTAGGGCGCAAAGCGCGCGGAATCGCCGCCAATGATCGCGAGCATCAAGGGCAGATCGTAATGCGCCGCGCGCACCACCGATTGCGGACTGCCGCCGACGCCGATCCAGGTCTTGAGCGTGCCGTTCTCGACCGGCGGATAGACGAGCTGATCCCGCAGCGGCGGACGCAGCTTGCCGTCCCAGGTGACCGGCTTCTGCGACAACAGCGCGGCGAACAAATCGAGCTTCTCCTCGAACAGCTCTTCATATTTGCGCAGGTCGAAGCCGAACAGCGGAAAGGATTCGGTGAACGAGCCGCGGCCGAGGATCACCTCGGCGCGCCCGTTCGAGACCGCATCCAGCGTGGCAAAGCGCTGGAAGACGCGAATGGGATCGTCCGAGCTCAGCACCGTCACGGCCGAGCCGAGATGGATGCGCCTGGTGCGCGATGCGATCGCGGCGAGCACGGTTTCCGGCGAGGAGATTGCGAAATCCGCGCGGTGGTGCTCGCCAAGGCCAATGAAGTCGAGGCCGAGCTCGTCGGCCAGCACCGCTTCGTCGACGACGTTGCGGATCACCTGCGCATGCGTGATCATGGCGCCGGATGCGTCTCTTGTGACGTCGCCAAAGGTATCCAGTCCGAATTCGAGCGGTGCGGTCATCGTTCGGGTCTCTGCGGGGCGCGACAGACGCGCGTCATGTGGGAGGAAATAGTTGCAGTGGAGCTAGGGCGCGGAGACCGTTTCGACAATGCTGATCCGGGAAAGGCATCGTTTCCGGTTCTTCGTCGAACCGGCGGGCTCAATCGGATCCGGCGAACATCTCGACCAGGGTTTCGCGCAGCCAGCGCTGCGCCGGCACGGTGTCGTTGCGCTGGTGCCAGAACAGGCTGACGATGCGCGGCGGCGCTTTGAGTGGAAGCGGCATGGCGTGCAGAAGCGGTGCATGCCTTGATTGCGAGCGCAGGTCGCTCGGCAGCACGGCGATCAGGTCGGATTGCCGCACGACCTCGTAGGCGGCGCTGTAGTGATTGACGGTGGCGACCAGATTGCGCGACAGCCCGCGCGAGGCGAGGAAGAGGTCGTAGGACGGCATGGTCTTGCCGGCGAGGCTGACGTCGACATGACCCGCGTTCAGGAAGGTCCGCGTGCTCAGCCGTTTCTGGGCGGCGAGCGGATGGCCGCGTCGCATGAAGCAGGCATAGTCGACCGTCCACAGCGAGCGCGAGCGGATGGCGGCCGGTTGCTGCGCCTCGTTGACATAGACGCTGAGCACGCAGTCCACCCTGTTGTCCTCGAGCTGGTCGGCGATCTCGACGACGGTATTGGGCACGGTGTGGACGCGCGACTTCGGCGCAACCTCGCCGAGATGGTCGAGCAGGTTCGGCATCACCAGTGAGGAAACGTAGTCCGACATCGACAGGCTGAATTCGGTCTGTGCACGTGCAGGATCGAACACCTGCTCGTCGAGTGCACCGCGTACGCTTTCAAGTGCCTCGCCGATCGGCTCCCACAGGACCACGGCGCGCTGGGTCGGGCGAATGCCGGTGCCGGCGCGCACGAACAGGGGATCGCCGAGCGCGTCGCGCAGCCGCGCAAGCGCATTGCTGACCGCGGGCTGCGTCATCCGCAACGCATTCGCGGCGCGCGTGACGCTGCCCTCGGTCATCAGCGCCTCGAAGACTTTCAGGAGGTTGAGGTCGAGCGCGCGGAACGACACGGCATTCACCATAGTGATATATCAGATCATGATTATAAATTATGACGATAATGTCGCTTTGTCTATGATTCCCTCCCGAGCGGCGCGCCGGGCCCGTGACATCAGAGGGGGACTTTCATGTCGATGATATCGGCGCGCATCGAGCGCCTTCCGTTCGCACGTTTCCACACGCACCTGCTGCTGATGGGCGGGCTCGGCTACATGTTCGACGCGATGGACGCGGCGGTGCTGGCCTTCATCCTGCCGGTGCTGCGCACGGCATGGAACCTGACGAGCGTGCAGATCGGCGTGCTCGGCAGCAGCACCTATATCGGCTTCCTCTTCGGCGCGTTGCTGGCGGGTACGCTGGGCGACCTGATCGGTCGCCGTGCGGTGATGATGTCGGCGCTGGCGCTGTATTGCGCGGCCTCGATCGTGAGCGCGATGGTCGATACTTGGCCGTCCTTCTTCGCGGCGCGTGTCGTGGCCGGCATGGGCACCGGCGCGGAGAGCGCGATCATCGCGCCTTATCTCGCGGAGTTCGTGGCGCGACGCTACCGCGGCAGCTTCACCGGCGCGCTCGCGGGTTTCTTCTCATTCGGCTTCGTTGCTGCGGCCTTGCTCGGCTACTTCATCGTGCCCACTTCCGACAACGGCTGGCGTATCGTGCTGGTCATCACTGCGCTTCCGGTCGTCATGCTGCTGTGGTGGCGCAAGTCGCTGCCGGAATCGCCGCGCTGGCTCGAAAGCCGGGGCAGGGGCAAGGAAGCCGAAGCCCTGCTGGACGGGATCGAGGCGGGCTTTGCGCGCGAGGGCCATGTCCTGCCGCAGCCGGTTGTCGAAGCAGCAGTGCCCACGGGGACAGGGGGCACGCTGCTCGCCAATTTCGCCGCGCTTCTGGCGGGCCGGCAGGCGCGCATCACCATCATGACCTGGATCATGTGGTTGGCGATCACCTTCAGCTATTATTCCTTCTTCGTCTGGATCCCCGGCCTCCTGGTCCAGAACGGCATGAGCATCACCAAGAGCTTCGCCTATTCGATTGCGATCTATTGCGCGCAGATCCCCGGCTATTTCAGCGCCGCGTATTTCAACGAGCGCATCGGCCGCCAGGCGACGATCGCGACCTACATGGTGCTCGGCGGCGCCAGCGCGCTCGGGCTCGCTTTTGCGCAAAGCGATCAGCAGATCATGGCGGCGGGAATTTTCCTGTCGCTGTTCATGAACGGCACCTATGCGGGCGTCTATGCCTACACCGCCGAGGTGTTCCCGACGCCGGTCAGAACCACGGGCGCAGGCCTTGCGTCGGCGATCGGCCGCATCGGCGCGATCGTCTCGCCGATCCTGGTCGGCTATCTCTATCCGAACTTCGGTTTCGCCGGCGTGTTCGGCGTCACCACCACCGTGCTGCTGCTCGGGGCCGTCACCGTCGTGCTGATGGGCGTGCCGACCCGCGGCCGCTCGCTTGAGGAGATCGCGGCAGGTGAGGTGGCATGACGCGGACGAAATCCAAAGCCGATCCGCTGCTCTGCGCCGTCGCGGCGGCACAGGGCAGGGTGGACCAGCCGGATGCGCTGTTCGCTGCGCTCGACCAAGGCTTGAAGTCGGCGATCGGGCACAAGCTGTTCACGGTCCTGACCTATGACGAGGCGACCAGCGAACTGGCTCGTCTCTACTCCAATCTGCCCGGTCTATACCCGACTGGCGGACGCAAGCGCCTTGCACCGGGCCCGTGGACCGAGGCGGTGCTCGACCGCGGCGAGGCCTATATCGGCTACACGGGCGACGATTTGCGCACCGTGTTCTCCGATCACGAGCTGATCGCCTCGCTCGGCTGCGAGAGCGTGCTCAACATGCCCGTGCGCTGGCGTGGCCGCACGCTCGGCTCGCTCAATCTGCTTCACGAGGCGGGCTGGTACGGCGAGGACGATGCCGCCGTGTGCCTTCCCTTTGCCCAGCTCGCGCTGCCCGCGCTGCTGACAGCGACTTCGTCCTGACCTGACAGGAAACGACCATGACCAGCATCCTCTTCCAGAACGCCGCTCTGCTCGATCCGCTCCAGCCGGATTTGCTGGAGAGGCATCATGTGCTGGTCGAGGACAATCTGATCAAGGAGATCTCCGACCGGCCAATCCAGGCGACCGCCGATCGCACTATCGATTTGAACGGCAAGACGCTGATGCCCGGGCTGATCGATCTGCATGTTCACGCGATCGCCGTTGAGCTCAACCTGGCGCAGCAGGTGCACATGCCGAACGTGCTGGTGACGCTGCGTTCGACGCTGCTCTTGCGCGGCATGCTGCGGCGTGGCTTCACCACGGTGCGCGATGCCGGCGGTGCCGGCCACGCGCTGAAACAGGCGATCGAGACGGGTCTCACCGACGGCCCTCGGCTGTTCGTCTCCGGCCGCGCGCTCAGCCAGACCGGCGGCCACGGCGACATGCGGGCACGTTCCGATTACCTCGCCAGCGACGCGCCATGTCCGTGCTGCGTGCGGGTCGGCGCGCTGGCGCGCGTCGCCGACGGCGTCGACGGCGTGCGCAAGGCGACGCGCGAGGAGCTCCAGATGGGCGCTGACCAGATCAAGATCATGGCCTCCGGCGGCGTCGCCTCGCCGACCGATCCGGTCGGCGCCTTCGGCTATTCCGAGGACGAGATCCGCGCCATCGTCGAGGAAGCGCGGGGGCGCCAGACCTATGTGCTCGCCCACGCCTATACCGCTGCAGCAATCGAACGCGCGGTCCGCTGCGGCGTGCGCACCATCGAGCACGGCAATCTGGTCGATGCGCCGACCGCGCGGCTGATGGCCGAGAAGGGTGCCTATGTGGTGCCGACGCTCGTCACTTACGAGGCGCTGGCCAACGAGGGTGCCCAATATGGCCTGCCGCCGGAGAGCGTGGCCAAGATCGCCGATGTCCGCGACGCCGGCTTGCGCTCGCTCGCGATCTATCGCGACGCCGGCGTGAAGATGGGGTTCGGCAGCGACCTGCTCGGGCCGTCGCAGCGCCTGCAGAGCGACGAATTCCGCATCCGCGCCGAGATTCTCGGCCCACGCGCCGTCATCGCCAGCGCGACATTGATTGGCGCAGAGGTGCTCGGCATGGAGGGCAAGCTCGGCCGCATCGTGCCGGAGGCTCTCGCGGACCTGCTGGTGGTCGACGGCAATCCGCTGCGCGATGTCGCCTGCCTGCTCGGTCAGGGCGAGCACATTCCGCTGGTGGTAAAGGCGGGCAAGGTCCAGTTCGACAGGCTGAGCGCCTAACCACTACCGCCACATCCCGCGCATCTTTGCGCCGATGTCGATCTTCGGCCCCTGCGCCGCGGTGCGGGCCGCGCCCGCCGTGGCTTTCGGCCAGGCGGCGCGCTCGAACAGGTAGACCAGGGATTCCGGGATGAAGCGGGTGCGCGAGGCGTAGACGTGGCGGTCGCCCTTGGCGGCCTGGCCATGGACGAAGAAGCGCTGCGGCACGACGAGATGGAGATCGTCCTTGGCGCGCGTCATCGCGACATAGAGCAGGCGGCGCTCCTCCTCGAGCTCGGCGCTGGTGCCGGCGCCGAGATCCGACGGCATGCAGCCGTCGACGACGTTGAGCACGAACACCGATTTCCACTCCTGGCCCTTGGCGGAGTGGATGGTGGAGAGGATCAGATAGTCCTCGTCGCGCAGGGGCGGGCCTGATTTGTCGCTGGTCGCATCGGGCGGATCGAGCGTGAGCTCGGTCAGAAACTTCTCGCGCGAGGCATAGCCGCTCGCGATCTGCTCGAGCTGCATCAGATCGGCGCGGCGCGTCTCGGCATCCTCGTGGATGCGACCGAGATGCGGCTCGTACCAGAGCCGCACGCGTTCGAGATCAACCGGCCATTCCGAATAGCGCAAATTCTGGGTCGTGCGGACGAAGTCGGTCCAGTCGGTGCCGGTGCGCGCCGGCACCGGGAGCCGGCCGAGCGCGGCAAGCGGGTCTGTGCTCTCCGCCATCTGGTCCAGCACGCGTTGTGCGGTCGCCGGGCCGATGCCCGGCAATAGATGCAGGATGCGGAAGCCGGCGACGCGGTCGCGCGGATTTTCGGCGAAACGCAACAGCGCCAGCACGTCCTTGACATGCGCGGCGTCGAGGAATTTCAGCCCGCCGAACTTGACGAAGGGGATGTTGCGGCGGGTCAGCTCGATCTCAAGCGGACCCGAATGCGAGGACGTCCGGAACAGCACCGCCTGGTGCTTGAGCAACGCGCCTTGCTCGCGGTTCGCCAGAACCGCTTCGACGATGTAGCGCGCCTGGTCGGCCTCGTCGTGCACGGTGACGAGCTGCGGCTTCTGCCCGGAGGTGCGGTCGGTCCAGAGGTTCTTGGTGAAGCGCTCGCGGGCGAGGCCGATGACGCCGTTCGCCGCCGACAGCACCGCCTGCGTCGAGCGGTAGTTGCGGTCGAGCGTGATCATCTCCGCGCGCGGCGAGAAGCTCTGCGGAAATTCCAGGATGTTGCGTACAGTGGCGGCGCGGAACGAATAGATCGACTGCGCGTCGTCGCCGACCACGGTGAGGCCGCGCCCGTCTGGTTTCAGCGCCAGCAGGATCGAGGATTGCAGGCGGTTGGTGTCCTGGTATTCGTCGACCAGCATGTGATCGAAGCGGCCGCCGATCTCTTCTGCGATCAGCGCATCGCTCATCATCTGCGACCAGTAGAGCAGGAGGTCGTCGTAATCGAGCACGTGCTGCGCCTGCTTGGCCTCGACATAGGCGGCGAACAGACCCTTCAGCTCGGCGGCCCAGCCCGCGCACCAGGGATAGTGCACTCCTAACACCTTCTCGATCTCCATCTCGGCATTGACGCAGCGGGAATAGATCGACAGGCAGGTACCCTTGGCCGGAAAGCGGGATTCCGTCTTCGACAATCCGCGCTCGTGCCGCACCAGGTTCATCAAATCGGCGGAGTCCTCGCGGTCATGGATGGTGAAGGCGGGATCGATGCCGATCCGCTCGGCATATTCGCGCAGGAGCCGCGCGCCGATGCCGTGGAAGGTGCCGGCCCAGGTCAGAGCATCGCGCATGATCGCGGCGTTGTTCTTGCCCAGCACCTTGCGGGCGATACGTTCGACGCGGCCGGCCATCTCCGCCGCGGCGCGGCGGGAGAACGTCATCAGCAGGATGCGGCGGGGATCGGCGCCTGCGACGATCAGATGCGCGACGCGGTGGGCGAGAGTATTGGTCTTGCCGGAGCCCGCGCCGGCGATGACGAGCAGGGGGGCGCCCACGGTCGCGCCTTCAGCCACGCCATGCTCGACGGCGCGGCGCTGCTCCGCATTGAGCGTGTCCAGATATGTCGCCACGAATCGCCCCGGTGAAAGGATGAGAGTCGGCCATCCCAGCGCGAATCGCAATGCGGCTGGACGAAACCGGGTTTAGGATTTAGGGGGAAAGGCGGCCCCAGGTTCCAGCCCGAGAAGCGCGTCCGGTATGACCGAGCTCAAGCCCGACCAGTTCGAGATGCGGCGGCTGGAATCGCTCAGCAACACCATCTTTGGTGTCGCCATGACGCTGCTCGCCTACGACTTGCCCAAGGCCGCGGTGTTCACGACCGCGCCCGACTGGAACGATCTCGCCCGGGTCTATTCCGGCAAGCTCGCCGGCTTCGCGCTCAGCTTCATCATCGCCGGCGTGTTCTGGATCAGCCATCACCGCCGTCTGGCGCGCCAGCCCATCGGCAGCCGCGGGATGGTGATCCTCAATCTGTTTTTCCTGCTCTCGATCGTGCTACTGCCGGTGACCAACGGCCTCTACACCAATTACGGCATGAGCAACGCCGTCGCCGTGCTCTACGGCTTGCATCTGACCGCGATCGCCGGCCTCAATGCCTGGCTGTGGTGGACGATCCTGGGCGGCTGGCGCCACGAGATCATGGCCTCGGTGTTTCCGCTCCTGGTGTTCATCCCGGGCACGGTCATTGCGGCGTTCGCGCCCCAGGTCGCCCCCTTCGTGTGGTTCATCGCCTTTGGCGGGCTCGTGATCCAGCGCTTCTATATCGGGCGGACCGAGCCCGGCGCGTAAGGCGGCTGCTCACTCCTGTGTCGCGCCGAACCCATCGGCCGGCACGTAAAGCTTGACCGGGCGGATTTCGTAGACGGCCGTCGGATTCACCGCACGCAGCTTCCGCGCCGCCGCGATCGCCTCGTCCTCGGTGGCGCATTGCATCAGGTGGAAGCCCAGAAGCTGCTCCTTGGTCTCGGCAAACGGCCCGTCCAGCACCATGCCCGCGCCGGGGCCCCGCAAGGTGCGGGCCTTTCGGGTCTCATCCAGACGGGCCGCCGGCCCAAACTGTCCGCTTGCCCGAAGAGGTGCTTGAACCTCGATGACTTTGGCCACGACCGCGGCGTCCTGCTCCGGTGTCCAGGACAAGACTTCGTCTTCTACATGATAGGCCAGGATGGCGTACAGCATCGTCACCTCATTTCTTTTCTGCGCAAGTCCCAAGGACGTGGCACGGCAGCCCGTGCCGACAATCCCGAAGCAAAATATTGCGCGGCCGGCAAGCGGCGAAACCGTCCTGAAACCCGATTGCGGCCTTGCCATGTGAACGCCGCCGGAATTGGTCGCGACTGATGGACCACAAGCAACAAGGTTTTTGCTGGAGGCGGCAATGTCGGGTCACACCATCAAGATCATCTGCGACGCGCGGCGGGCGGGGCAATCCGAGCCGGCCGATTTGCACGACCAGGCCGGCCATCACCGCTATTACGGCAGCTCGGCCGAGAACGGCGGCGAGCGGATCGCGGAGAGCCGGCGCGGCAAACGGCCGCGCGCGCTCAACATCTGCGGCTTCTGACGCCTTTCGACGAGCCGGTCGTTCAAGATGAACGTCCTGCAAATATCGATCGCGGCGATGCCGTTCCTGCTCGCGCTGATGAGCCGTATCGGCGAGGCCATCGCGCCGTGCCTTCTGGCGAGCCTCTTCACGGTGCTGCTCGGCGACGAGCCGCACCGCGCGGTCGTGGCCTGGTGCGGTCGGCATGCTGATCGCCGCCGTCGCGCTGCGCGAGCGGCTTCGCACCGGCTGATCCGGCAATCCCGTTTCCAAGAAATCGCAAAGAAAAGGCGCGGCGGGGAGGCCCCGTCGCGCCCGATTTCTTGCTCGCTGGTCCAGGGCTGAGAGCGCCCCGATGCCAAGCTTAGTCAAAGCTCAGCGGGCGACCCCAGCGAGGTGACAGCGCTTGAGATAAGACACTGGATCACCTCCTTTCGTTGGTTTCGGAAGCGCTGAATATAGGTAGCAATGCTGCCGCTGTTAAGGGGCGGCGAATCCGGAGGGACCAGAGGCGGTTCGCGAGGGGTGGAAGACGCCGGAAAGCGAGCTCCTGGACAGTTGAGACCGCCGTCCGGCCGTGTTAGGGAGCCCGTAACGCGGGTGTAGCTCAATGGTAGAGCAGCAGCCTTCCAAGCTGAATACGAGGGTTCGATTCCCTTCACCCGCTCCAACTCAAGCCCGCTCGGAAGCGTAAAGCGCGGGCCCCTGTTCCATCTTTGTGCGGATCCGGCCTTCCTCCGTTCCACGTCTCGCGTTCCTGCGCCAGCACGGACGATCAGAAACATTAAAAATGACCGCCGTTCGGAACGTCCATGGACGTCATCGGTTGGTCATTCAGTGAGCGATCGATGAAATGGCGAGGCCAGAGCGAAAGCTACGGATAAACCAAATTAAAGATTCGTTCACAAGCCCCGCCAGGTTATCTCGGTAACCGGCGGGGTCCTTGTTTTGAGGAGCTTGTCTTGAAGATCTTGCCTTGAAGATCTGGTTTTGACGACCCTATTGCGGTTTGCGCAGCGAGGGCCCTCGGAAGTCACGAGAATTGACACGTCCAAGTTCCGCGACGATGTCGAGTCGAAAAGGCCAAGCGCAATTGTCCCGTCTTCACGCGCGCTCGCAGGTAGCTCGCAGGTACAAGGATCACGCTCCGAGACCCTCTGACATCTCTGAACTTGTCTGAACTTTGGCCGGGGGCCATCCCGCCCGAAGCGGGACGGCCCTCGGCAAGGACTCACCATTCGACCCAGTCGTCACCGCGCCAGTAGCCTCGCCCTTCGTGCTCACGGAACGTGATACCCGGGCCAGCGCTCCAGGAATCATCGTGGGTGATCACACCAGCGCCAGGTGGATAAGCGTACCGCTCATGCGTGTGCCAGCAGACGTCACCACTGCACACGACTGCTGCTGAAGCGCTCATCGTGGAAACGGTCAACAGGCCGCTGCAGATGACCGCCACACGGACGGTCCTGTTCAACAAGTTCATGTACTTTCTCCTTGAATGCAGCCCCGGGGCGAAATGCAGCAGCCGAAGCGACGTTCCAGTCAGGCTGCAAGAGCGTCGAGATTGACCTCGCCCTTCGCAAGCGTCGTCAGCATGACGTCGGTCGTCTTCTCCTCCTCCAGGCTCTCGTGCAGGATGTTCTGGTCCTCCCTGAACTCGAGCTGCCCGGCAAGAGCGGCTGCGCTGCCATAAGCCGCAATCTCGTAATGTTCCAGCTTCTGGGCGGAGGCGATCATCGCGGCGTCGCGCAAGTCATCCTGCGTCACAATCTTCATCATCTTCGCAGTCTCTTCGATCAACGATTCCACGGCCTGATCGGTGTGCACGCGCGCATTTGCGCCATGCCTCCGCAGGATTTTCTGAAGCCGTTGACCTTGTTGCACCGTCTCCTGCTGATGCTCGGCCAAGGCAAGTTTCAGGGAGGGATGCACCGCCATCTCGGCCATTCGTTTGAGTGCATCACTCAGCTGATCCTCCATGCTGACGAGTTCCTGCAGCTCGGCGATGTACAGGTCTTTGAAGTTCTCGATCTTCATGATGTCCGTCCATGGCTTGGGTTTGGGACGACCCGAGTTCCGGATTTGGCGGTCAACCGCATATCCGCAAGACTGTTCCTTGCCAATCGGAGTGCAAAGACATTTGAGCTCGAGGCCGAGGGAACAGAGAAGAAATTAGGAACAGCGAGACGGAGCCGTGCTTGCAGCATCAGGCGGGGCTTGCGAGGCGATATCGCCATGAGCCATCTCGAAAACGCTCCCTTCGACAATGTCCAGGACAATATCGGTGACAATCTCGGTGACCGTGGCTACTTCGTAGCCCCGCTCGACGATCTCATCACATGGGCGCGATCTGGTTCTCTGATGTGGATGACGTTTGGCCTTGCGTGCTGTGCGATCGAGCAGATGCAGGTATCGATGCCACGATACGACATCGAGCGGTTTGGCGCGGCTCCTCGCGCCTCGCCAAGACAGTCCGACGTCATGATCGTCTCGGGTACGCTCTGCAACAAAATGGCGCCAGCCTTGCGCAAGGTCTATGACCAGATGCCGGAGCCGCGCTACGTCATCTCGATGGGATCCTGCGCGAACGGGGGCGGCTACTATCACTATTCGTACTCGGTCGTGCGCGGCTGTGATCGCATTGTGCCCGTCGACATCTATGTGCCCGGCTGTCCTCCGACGGCTGAAGCACTGCTTTACGGACTCGTGCTCCTTCAGAAGAAGATTCGGCGAACCGGAACGATCGAGCGGTGACTCGATGAAGTGTCGGCCCTTGGGGCAGGGCTATCGCATATGGTGTGTGAATGATGCTTCGGCGTCGGGACCGGGCTCCCTCTCCCAGGAGAGGCGAAGCAAGCCCACGGACAATCTTCGTGAAATCATATGCGATTGCCCTGTCCTCGGGGCAGGCCGCGGTCTGAGGAACCATCACCGCAAGCGCGAGTTGGCCGGTCGGGCGGGGTGAAAGCCACACGAGGCCAACCGTGCAAGACGACATGCGCGTGCGCACCACCGCGCAGATCGCGGGTCATCCGATCCATCCGATGCTGGTGCCGATCCCGATCACGTGTTTCGTCGGGGCGCTGCTGACCGACATCGCCTATGTCGCCAGCGCCGAGATCATGTGGGCGGATTTTTCGGCCTGGCTTCTGCTCGCCGGCGTCATCTTCGGCGTGCTGGCGGCGATCGCGGGCCTGACCGACTTCCTCGGAAACCGGCTGGTGCGGGCGCAGACGCCGGCCTGGCCGCATCTGATCGGCAATGCGGTGGCGCTGATCCTGGCGATCTTCAACTTGATGATCCACATGCGCGATGCCTGGACTTCGGTGTGGCCGAGCGGGCTCGTTCTTTCGGTCCTTACCGTGCTGATCCTGCCGGTCACGGGCTGGCTCGGCTGGGCCATGGTGTACCGCCACGGCGTGGGAGTTGCGCGATGAGAACCTCAATTGCCCGCGCGCTGCTCTGCTCCTCGCTGCTGGGTCTTGCCGGCTGCAACGACGGGAACGGCGATCCGAAGGCGCAAATCGGGGCCAATCCGGTGCTGCCCGAAATCCAGCAATATCTACTGCCGCCGATCCATATCGCGCGCATCGTCGGCTGGAAGAAGGACGAGACGCCGACGGTCGCGCAAGGCTTGCAGGCCAAGGCCTTTGCCACGGGCTTGCAGCACCCGCGCTCGCCTTACGTTCTTCCCAATGGCGACGTGCTGGTGGTGGAATCCAAGGCGCCGAAGGGCGCCCCGATCAAGCGACCAAAAGAGATCGTGATGGGCTTCGTCGAGTCCTGGGCGACCTCCGGCGGCGACAGCGGCGAGAGCAACCGCATCACGCTGCTGCGCGACAGCAATGGCGACGGCGTGCCGGAGACGCAAAGCGTCTTCCTCGACCATCTCAACTCGCCGTTCGGCGTCGCGCTGGTCGGCAACGATCTCTACGTTGCCAACACCGACGCCATCGTCAGATATCCGTACACGGAAGGCGATACGAAGATCACTGCGCCCGGCACGGTGCTGACACCGCTGCCGGGTGGTCCGATCAACCATCACTGGACCAAGAGCCTGGTCGCCAGCCCCGACGGCTCGAAGCTCTATGCCGGTGTCGGCTCCAACAGCAACATCACCGAGAACGGCATGGAGGCCGAGCACAACCGTGCTGCGATCCTCGAGGTCGACCGTGCCAGCGGCCGCTGGCGCGTGTTCGCAAGCGGCCTGCGCAATCCCAACGGCCTCAGCTTCGAGCCGCAGACCGGCGCATTGTGGACGGTGGTGAATGAGCGCGACGAGCTCGGTCCCGATCTCGTGCCCGACTACGTGACCTCGGTGAAGGATGGCGGCTTCTACGGCTGGCCCTACAGCTATTTCGGCCAGCACGTCGATCCCCGCGTCAAGCCGGAGCGGCCGGATCTCGTCGCCAAGGCGATCGTGCCGGATTACGCGCTGAGCTCGCATGTCGCCCCGCTCGGGCTCGCCTTCAACACCGGCACCGGTCTTCCGGCCACCTATCGCGGCGGCGCCTTTGTCGGTGAGCACGGCAGTTGGAACAGGCAGGTGCTCAACGGCTATAAGGTTGTGTTCGTGCCGTACACGGACGGCAAGCCGAGCGGGCCGGCGCAGGACGTCGTCACGGGCTTTCTCAACGACAGGAACCAGGCGCGGGGCCGTCCCGTCGGTGTCGCCATCGACAAGACCGGCGCGCTGCTGGTCGCAGACGACAGCGGCAACACAGTCTGGCGGGTGAGTGCCACCCATCCCCAACTGACGCAACGTTAAGCCCGGTACCGCGTTGAGAGTTCAGGCGATTTTTGAACGGCAAATCAGGAGTAGGACAATGGGTCTCGCTCAATACGCCATCGTGCCGGTGCAGGACGAATGGGGCGTGCTGCATGACGGCGACGTCAAGAGCCGGTACGCCACCAAGGAAGCCGCATTCGAGTCGGCGGTGGCCGCGGCATCCCTGGCCCTCCGTGAGGGACATGAAGTCCATGTCAGCGTGCCCGGCCGCGAAGCCGGCGAGAATGCGCTCGGTGTGTAGCGCCCGCCGCAGACATAGCGTTCGAGAGAAGGAGGCCGCGATGACCAAGCCCCGTGAGCCCAACGGTGTCGAGCCATCCCGCTCCGAAGACGACATCCAGCGCGACCAGCTCGGACCGCGCGGCGTGCCGGATGCGCCCGATCCGGCCAAGATGACGCCTCAGCGCGACAAGAAGACTCCGAAGCATATCGATCCCGGCCACACCGCGTGACGCCGCTCGGCGGCTGTCGTGATCACACGATCAGCCGCCCGCGCCCGCCGGGCGATCCCGAGCGCAACCTCGGCACCGGCGTTTGAATTCGAGGCGGTCGGCCTCGATGCCGTCGCCGAGACGATGCGTTTTCCGGCCTTCATCACTGCCGCCGGCGCGTCCGCCACCGCCATAACATTATGTTAGGTTTATCGCATAACTGGGTAATTGTGTTAGCCCGGCGAAAGCCTATTGTCGCCCCCGATCAAACACGTACCGGCAGTGACAAGCGCTCGCGAGGCTCCGCAGAGCGCCTGGAGATTGCTGCCCAATTTTTCCAGCGAAGCCCGCCAACGGGACGTCAGCAAACCAGATTGGGAGGATTTTGAGATGGTCACGACGCGCGCGATCCATGACAGGAGTCAGTCGAGGAAGGCTGCAGCAAGCGGCTGGATCGGCTCGGCTCTCGAATACTATGACTTCTTCATCTACGCGACAGCCGCCTCGCTGATCTTCCCGCAGATCTTCTTCCCGTCCGACAATCCCACCGTCGCAATCGTCGCATCGCTTGCGACCTATGGCGTCGGCTACGTGGCGCGGCCGATCGGGGCCTTCGTGCTCGGTCATTGGGGCGACACCCATGGCCGCAAGACCGTTCTCATCCTCTGCATGTTCCTGATGGGCATCTCGACGATGGCCGTCGGTTTGCTGCCGACCTATCAGCAGGCCGGCATCCTGGCGCCGATCCTGCTCGTCATGCTGCGCCTCGTGCAGGGATTTGCCGTGGCCGGTGAAATCTCCGGCGCAAGCTCGATGATCCTGGAGCACGCACCGTTCGGCCGGCGCGGCTTCTATGCGAGCTTCGCGCTTCAGGGGGTGCAGGCCGGACAAATCCTCGCAGCAGCGGTCTTCCTGCCGCTGGCGGCCTATATGCCGACCGAGGCCTTCAACAGCTGGGGTTGGCGGATTCCGTTCCTGCTCAGCTTCTTCGTCATCGTCGCCGGCTACATCATTCGCCGCGAAGTCGATGAGACGCCTGCCTTTGCCCGCGAGGAGAAACGGGGAGAAACGCCGCGCGCTCCGATCGTCCAAGCCATCAAGCTGAGCTGGCGCGACATGCTCAGGGTCATCTGCATGGCGCTCATGAACGTCATCCCCGTCGTTGCGACCATCTTCGGTGCGGCCTACGCGGTGCAGCCGGCCTATGGCATCGGCTTTGCCAAGGACGTTTATCTCTGGATCCCGGTGCTCGGCAACATGCTGGCCGTGTTCGTCATTCCCTTCGTCGGCCATCTCTCCGACAAGGTCGGCCGCAAGCCTCCGATCATCGTGGGCGCGCTGCTCTCCGGCTTGCTCGCCTTCGGCTATCTCTATGCCATCAGCATCCGGAACGTGCCGCTGGCGATCATGCTGTCGCTCTTGATGTGGGGCGTCGTCTACCAGGGCTACAACGCGATCTTTCCGAGCTTCTATCCGGAGCTGTTTCCGACGCGCACCCGTGTGTCGGCCATGGCGATCTCGCAGAACATCGGCACCACCATCACCGCATTGCTGCCCGCCTTGTTCGCCACCGTGGCGCCTCCCGGCTCGGCCAACATTCCCTTGACGGTGGGAGCGATCGCCTTTGGCATCACGGTCATCGCGGCGCTGGCAGCCGTCTCGGCCCGGGAAACCTATCGGATCAGCATCGACGATCTCGGCAATCCCAAGGCAGTGCCGATGGCGCGGGCCGATTATGAGCGGCAGCGTGCGGAGGCGGCGAACGGTGCGGCCGCAATTCCGACCTGACGGGAACGCAAGCAAGCCATGCCGCTGCGATCGATGATGTTTGCAGCGGCAGGGCTCCTTGCGCTACGTCTATTCGACTTTGTGCGCGCGAGCGCGATCATCATGAGGTCTAGGGATGAACCCCGTCGTCGTTGCCGTCGCAATCACCGGCTCCGTTCCACGCAAGAAGGACAACCCGGCGGTCCCGATCCTGCCGTCCGAACAGATCGAGTCGACGCAACAAGCCTTTGAGGCCGGCGCGACGCTTGCGCATATCCACGTCCGCAACGATGACGAGACGCCGTCCTCCGACCCCGAGCGTTTTGCCCAGGTGCAGGAGGGGATCAAAAAGCATTGTCCGGGCATGATCGTCCAGTTCTCGACCGGCGGGCGAGGGCGCGATCCCTCGGCGCGCGGATCAGCGCTGTACCTGAAGCCGGACATGGCCTCGCTCTCCACGGGATCGGTCAACTTCCCGACCATCGTCTACGAGAACAGCGCCGCGCTGGTCGAGACGCTCGCCAGCGGCATGAAGGCGAACGGCATCCGGCCGGAAATCGAGATCTTCGATCTGTCGCATCTGCATGGCGCCCGCCGTCTGATCGAGGCGGGCCTGATCGACGCGCGTCCGCACGTGCAGTTCGTGATGGGCGTCAAGAACGCGATGCCGGCGGACGAGCATGTGCTCGACATTCTGCTGGGAGAGCTCAGGCGGCTGATCCCGAAAGCGACCTGGACCGCAGCCGGAATTGGCCGCCATCAAGCCGAGGTCATGGGCTGGGCGCTCGCGCGCGGCGCCGACGCGGTTCGCACCGGGCTCGAGGACAATATCCGCATCGACAAGACGCGCCTCGCCGCCAGCAACGCCGAGCTCGTGACCGTCGCCTGCGAGGCGGTCGCGCGCCATGGCCGGCGCGTTGCGACCGCAGCCGAGGCGCGATCATTGCTTGGGATCGCGGGATAGCGGCTACTGCCCCCTCCTGACATGCTCCCGGCTGCCTCCTGCCATTCGGTGGCCGGCGTTCCCGCGCGCCGAGTCTGCAGATAAGACAGGTGCACAGGTGCAATCTGCGCCAGGCGGGCAGGCGACGTTTGGAATGCAATTCTTGAAATCTGACAGCAGGCTGATCGGCGTCCTGCTGGTGCTCGCGACCACGCAGCTGGTTGGATGGGGCACGATCGGGCTTCCGGCCATCGTCGGGCGCGATCTTGCCGCCGATCTCGGCATGAGCCTGCCGGCAGTGTTCGCGGGGACATCCGTTCTCTACGTCTCGATGGGGCTGTGTGGCCCGTTGCTCGCCAAGTCGTTTGCGCGGCATGGCGCGGACGGTCATGATGGCCGGCACGATCGTCACTGCGCCTGGCTTTGTGCTGCTGTCGCTTGCGCGCGAGCCGATGCTGTATTTCGCCGGGTGGATCGTGCTCGGCATCGCCGGCAGCGCCACGCTGTCGACCGGCGCCTATATCATGCTGAACGAGATCGCGGGGCGGCAGGCCAAGAATGCGATCGGCGCGCTCATGCTGGTGACGGGCCTGTCCAGCAGCATCTTCTGGCCGACGACCTCGTTCCTGAGCGGTCATCTCGGCTGGCGCGGGACGTGCCTCGTCTACGCGGCGATGATGCTCGTCGTCAGCCTCCCGCTCTATGCGTTTTGCGCGCCGCGCCGGAAGATCGCACAGGACGATGGCGCCGAGCCGGCCAGGCGGTCGCCGCCGCCTGCGATTCCAAGGAGCACGTTCGGCCTCGTCGTCGCCGCGATCACGCTGAACGCCTTCGTCAATTTCGGCATCAGCGCTATTCTGATCGAGCTCTTGCGGGCAGAGGGGCTGGCGCCGGCACAGGCGCTGGCGTTCGGCTCGATGCTGGGCGTGATCCAGGTCAGCGCCCGCGGGCTGGATTTCCTCGGCGGCGGGCGGTGGGACGGCATCACGACCGGGCTCGTTGCGGGCACTGCATTGCCGGTGGCCATGCTGCTGCTGATGATGAGCGAGGGCGCCACCTGGGCGGTCGCGGTCTTCATCCTGCTCTATGGCGCCGGCAGCGGCGCGATGGCGGTGGCGCGGGCGACCATCCCGCTCGTGTTCTACGACCAGGCCGAGTTCGCCAAGGCGATGTCGATGATCGCGCTGCCGCTCAATCTGGCCTCCGCCATCTCGCCGCCGCTGCTCGTCGGCCTGCTCACCGCGTTCGGCAGCCGCGGTGCGCTCGGTCTCACCTTCGTCTTCTCCTGCGCCACGGTCTTGATCTTGATCCTGCTCGGCCGGCGGCGGCCGCGGGCGGTTGCGGCCGGCGCGACCTGAGCCCGTCGAGGCGATATTCGCGGCGCGGAAAGTTGCGAGTTGGCGCCGTTCGCCCGGCAAGAGATGGCCGTATGCCGTCAGTGCAGTGCTCAGAACCCCAAAATAGTGTATCCGCAGGGAGCGCGGCCTGCGAACTCGCCGCCGCGCCAAGACCAGTTCCCCGGAGGAAATCGACATGTCGGCCTTGCCGCTCTCAGGCATCAAGATCCTTGACCTCACCCGTGTGCTCGCCGGACCTCTTTCGGCCCAGATGCTGGGCGATCTCGGCGCTGAGGTGATCAAGATCGAACGGCCGGGCACCGGCGACGACGCGCGCGCCTTCGGCCCGCCTTACCTGACCGATCCCGAGGGCAAGGCCAACAACAACAATTCGTTCTACCTCTGCGCCAACCGCAACAAGAAGTCGGTCACGGTCAACATCGCCAAGCCCGAAGGGCAGGCGATCATCCGCGAGCTCGCCAAGGACGCCGACGTCTTCATGGAGAACTACAAGGTCGGCGATCTCAAGCGCTACGGCCTCGACTACGAGACCATTAAGGCGATCAATCCCGGCATCATCTATTGCTCGGTGACCGGCTTCGGCCAGACCGGACCCTATGCACCGCGTGCCGGCTACGACGCTATCCTGCAGGCGATGGGTGGCTTGATGAGCGTCACCGGCCATATCGACGGCGAGCCTGGCGAGGGCCCGATGAAGGTCGGCCCGTCGATCGTCGACTACATGACCGGCATGAACGCCTCGATCGGGATTCTCTCGGCGCTCTACCATCGCGACGCCAATGGCGGGCAGGGACAGCACATCGACGTCTGCCTGTTCGATACCGTCATCGCATCCTTGTCGCACTGGCTGCAGATCTATCTTGTCAACGGCAAGACGCCGCCGCGCCGCGGCACCTGGGGCAATGGCGGCATGCCGGCCGGCGTGTTCCGCTGCGCCGACGGCGAGCTGATGCTGGTGGTCGGCAATGACGGCCAGTTTCAGCGCACCTGCGCCGTGCTCGGCGAGCCCGAGCTCGCGAACGATCCGCGCTTTGTCAGGAACAACGACCGCGTCGTGCACGGCAAGGAGATCATGGCGATCTTCGCCGGCCTGTTCCTGAAAAAGCCGGTGGCCTACTGGCTGGAGAAGCTGGAGGAGGCGGGTGTGCCGTCAGGTCCGATCAACAATTTCGAGCAGGTGTTTTCCGATCCGCACGTGCAGTCGCGCGGCATGCGGGTGAAGGTCAACCACCGCTTCGAGCCCGATCTTTCGCTGGTCCGCAACGCGCTGACCCTCTCGGAGACGCCGATCAAGGACTATCGCGCCCCGCCGCTTCTGGGCGAGCACACCCAGGAGGTGCTCGGCGGCAAGCTCGGCTACGATGCGGAGAAGATCGAGGCGCTGAAGCGACAGGGGATCATCTAGCTGGATGAGCGCAAGCCTCGGCGCGACTGTTGCGACAGCCGAGGACGCGCGCGCCACGCTGGGGCTTGCGTGAGGCTTGTCCGCAATCCCCAGATAACCCCGGTCCGTAGTCGCACAGGCTTCCGTTCCGCGCGAGACTCTGCTTCGATCTCTCCACTTGAGTGCGGGAGGGAAGCAAATGTCCTACACGATCGGGTTCCAGGCCAAGAACCAGAAGGGAATTCTGGCGACCGAGGCGGCCACCGCCAATCAGGCCGTCGCCATCATTGCCGCGTTGCGGCAAAGCGCCGATGAAATAAAGTTCATCCGATCGCCCCAGGAAGGCGAGATGGGCATCGAGATGCTGCTGTTGCTCGCCAAGGAAGAGGCCGAGGAGATGCCGCAGCGGGCGTGAGCCCGCCGCGCCACGCCCGAGGTCTTCCCGCAAACGGGAGTAACCTCGCATCGGCTTTCGACCGAGCTCATTGATCAGCGCGCGTCTCGCGCCAGCGCGCGCGCCTTTGTCTCCGTCCGCCCCGCCGTCAGCGCCATCGTCGCGACGCTGACCACGCGTGCGACCACATCCTCGACGTCGTCGAGGTCGCATTTGCCTTCCGACAGTTTCGTCAGGCGCTCGCTCTCGCGGATGGTGTGGTGCGCCATCGCGAGCGCGAAGTTCAGGCCCCAATAGATATCGACGTCGCTGCGCTCGGGCAGGGCGCGGCGCATCGCGGCGGCGAACTTGCGCAAATGGTCGATCTCGCGGTTCTTGATGCGGCGGATCGGCGGCACGGATTCGATCGAGGCGCGGATCATGAAGCGTGCGGCGGTCGAGCGCTGGGTCTCCGGCCCCAGGCAGCCGCGCAAGGTCGGCCCCACCAGCGCGCGCAAGATCACCTCGATCGGCGCGCGGCCGCCGCCTTGCTCCTCCGCCGCCTTCAATTCGCGCAGGCGCTCGCGGTTGGTCTGAACCGAACGGGTGACGAATAATTCCGCGATCAGCTCGTCCTTCGAGCCGAAATGATAGTTCACCGCCGCGAGGTTGACGCCGGCCTCCGCGACGATGTCGCGCAACGTCACGTCGCCAAAGCCGCGGTCGGCATAGAGCCGTTCGGCGGCGGCGAGAATGGCAGACCTCGTATGATCGCTGGCCATGACCCTTATCCCGTCATTCCGGGGCGACGCGCCAGCGTCGAACCCGAAAATCTCGCGCCACAATCTCGAGATTCCGGGTTCAGTCCTGCGGGCTGCCCCGGAATGACGCCGTGAGCGAGGGAGTTGCAATTCAAACAGTTGTATGAAACTATCGTTTGAAGGCCGGGTAAGTCAATCCGCAATCGGGACCCGTTCGCAACTGCGATCTGTCCCGGGGCATCCGCAAGGCCAGCGCATTCGCGCTTGCGGGCCGCGCACGGCGGAAGGACAGTCCGGCGCAAAAGTACCAGCGAGAGAGAAGCGAGGAGCGTCCCATGGACTTCGATATGTCCCCCAAGCAGAAGGAATGGCTCGACCGCGTGCGGTCCTTCATGACCAAGCACGTGCGCCCGGCGGTGCCGGTCTATGACCAGCAGGACAAGAGCGGCGACCGCTGGAAGGTGATCCCGATCCTGGAAGACCTCAAGAAGAAGGCCAAGGCCGAGGGCCTCTGGAACATGTTCATGCCGCCGTCCGAGCACGAGGACGATGAATTCCGCGGCGCGGGACTGACCAATCTCGAATATGCACTGCTGTCGGAAGAGATGGGCCGTATCACCTGGGCCTCGGAGGTGTTCAACTGCTCGGCGCCCGACACCGGCAACATGGAAGTGTTCATCCGCTACGGCACCAAGGAGCAGAAGCGCAAATGGCTGCGTCCGCTGATGGACGGCGAGATCCGCTCCGCCTTCCTGATGACGGAACCGGCGGTCGCCTCGTCCGACGCCACCAACATCGAGACCCGCATCGAGAAGGACGGCGATCACTACGTCATCAACGGCCGCAAATGGTGGTCGTCCGGCGTCGGCGATCCCCGCTGCAAGATCGCGATCCTGATGGGCAAGACCGATTTCAAGGCGGCCAAGCACCAGCAGCAGTCGCAGATCCTGGTTCCGCTCGACACATCAGGCATCAAGGTCGAGAAGATGCTGCCGGTGTTCGGCTTCGACGATGCGCCGCACGGCCACGCCCAGGTGCTGCTCGAGAACATCCGCGTGCCCAAGGAGAACATCCTGCTCGGCGAAGGCCGCGGCTTCGAGATCGCGCAGGGCCGTCTCGGTCCGGGCCGTATCCATCATTGCATGCGCACCATCGGCAAGGCCGAGGAGGCGCTGGAGAAGATGGTGAAGCGGCTCGCCTCGCGCACCGCGTTCGGCAAGAAGATCGTCGAGCACAGCGTGTGGGAGCAGCGCATCGGCGAGGCCCGCACCAACATCGAGATGACGCGTCTTCTGTGCCTCAAGGCGGCCGACATGATGGACAAGGTCGGCAACAAGACCGCGCAGGCCGAGATCGCCATGATCAAGGTCGCCGCGCCCAACATGGCGCTGAAGATCATCGACGAGGCGATCCAGGCCTTCGGCGGTGCGGGCGTGTCGGACGAAGCGGGCCTTGCCAAGGACTACGCCCACATCCGCACGCTCCGTCTCGCCGACGGTCCGGACGAGGTGCACAACCGCGCCATTGCCAGGCTCGAACTTCGGAAGTATGCAAACTCTCCAAGTCACTGAGAGGGAGGCCCCGCGGCGCTCCCGACCTGAAGAAACGACAGGACGTGATCCGGTGGCCGCTTGACGCAAGTGCGTCAGCGGTTACCGATTAGGATCATGCTCGACCTGAAATGGTCAGGACTGAAGAGGGAGCGTCATCGTGGCTGACGGCGTCAGGAAAGACGAAGAGTTCTCGGGCACCAAGCCGGTCGAGGAGCGGCATCGTTTCGACGAGCTGCGGCTCGAGGCCTGGATGCGCGAGAACGTCGAAGGCTATGAGGGGCCGCTGGTCGTGCTGCAGTTCAAGGGCGGCCAGTCCAACCCGACCTATCGGCTGAACACGCCGAACCGTTCTTACGTGATGCGCCGCAAGCCGTTCGGCAAGCTGCTGCCGTCGGCGCATGCAGTCGATCGTGAATATCGGGTGATCGCGGCGCTTGGAAAGCAGGGCTTTCCGGTCGCGCGCGCCTATGCGCTGTGCCAGGACGACGGCGTCATTGGCGCGGCCTTCTACATCATGTCGATGGAAGAGGGCCGCGTGTTCTGGGATCCGACGTTGCCGAGCCAGGACACCGATACGCGCCGAAAGATCTTCACCAGCAAGATCGAGACGCTGGCCAAGCTGCATATGTTCGATCCTGTTACAATCGGGCTCGGCGACTTCGGCAAGCCCGGCAACTACTTTGCGCGGCAGATCGACCGCTGGACCAAGCAGTACCGGGCGTCCGAGACCCAGCACATTCCCGAGTTCGAGAAGGTCGCCGAATGGCTGCCGAAGACGGTGCCGGAGCAGGCGCGCGTCTCGATCGTCCACGGCGACTACCGCCTCGACAACATGATTTTCCACGCGACGGAACCGCGCGTGCAAGCCGTGCTGGACTGGGAGCTGTCGACACTCGGCGATCCCATGGCCGACTTCACCTATCTCTTGATGCAGTGGATCATGCCGGGCTTAGAGGGTGCCGACCTCAAGGCGCTCAACATCCCGAGCCTGGAGGAGGCCGCGCAGATCTATTGCAACGTCACCCAAATGACGGTGCCTGATCTCAACTGGTACTTCGCCTACAATCTGTTCCGTCTCGCCGGCATCACCCAAGGCATCGCCGGCCGCGTCCGCGACGGCACCGCCGCCAACGCCAAGGCGCTTGAGTCAGCCAAGCGCACCGTGCCGCTGTCGAAGGCGTCGTGGGAATACGCGCAGAAGGCGGGCGCGGTTTAGCGACAACGAAGGCGCGGTTCATGACCGCGCCTTTTTCATTGTTGCCACTCTGCTTCTGCATATTTGCTGTCATTGCCCGCGAAAGCGGGCAATCCAGTATCCCAGAGGCAGCAGTGCTTGAACCGAGAAGTCGCGGCGTACTGGATGCCCCGGTCAAGCCGAGGCAAGATCCGGTTTTGCAGGGGCACTCGTGAGAGAACGGCGGACCACCTGATCGATCACACCACCCTCATCACCTACATCCTCATCGTGCTCGGTTTCGTCTTCATTCCGGGACCGGCAACGCTGCTCACCATGGCGCGGGCGGCAAGCTCGGGAACGAAGGTCGGCATCGCCACGGGTGCCGGAATCGCCGCTGGAGACCTGGTGCATACCGGCATGGCGATTGTCGGACTCTCGGCCATCATCGCCACATCCGCGTTGCTGTTCAGCATCGTCAAATATGCGGGGGCTGCGTTCCTGATCTATCTCGGCATTCGGGCGATGCTGGACAAGACACCGATCGAGCTGAGCGGCAGCGCCCCCACGATCAGCGCAGGTCGCGCATTCCGCGAGGCCGTGCTGCCCGAAGTGCTCAATCCCAAGACCGCGCTGTTCTTCCTCGCGTTCCTGCCGCAATTCGTCCTGCCGGAGTCCGGATCGACCGCTCTTCAGCTTGCGGTCCTCGGCATGGTCTTCGTGCTGCTCGGTCTCGTCAGCACCGTCGTGTTCGCCGTGGGGGCGGGACGTCTCGGCCAGCTCCTTCGTCGCCACCCGATTGTCGTCAGATGGCATGGCAAGGTGGTCGGGACCATTTACTGCATCGTTGGCGTGCGACTGGCCTTGCAGGAGCGCTGAGGCGCGCGGTGAGCCCGCAGCCGCAATGAGTACAGCGATATCCGGGCAGGTGGTTCCCACACGCACCGTCATTGCGAGCGAAGCGAAGCAATCCAGACTCTCTTCGTGGTGACAGTCTGGATTGCTTCGTCGCTTCGCTCCTCGCAATGAAGACGAGCTACCCCTTCACGCAATGCGCGATCAGCCTCTCCACGAAGCCCGCGCATTTCTCCAGCTCCGCCATCTCCACGAACTCATCCGGCGTGTGCGCCTGTGCGATCGATCCCGGGCCGATCACCACCGAGGGGATATCGGCCATGCTGGCGAACAGGCTCGCCTCGGTGCCGAACGCGACTTTGGCGTGGTCGTTGCGGCCCGCAAGGCTCTTGGCCAGCGTGACGATGGCGGCGTCGGCGGCGGTGTCGAGGGCGGGATAGTCGAGGATCTCCTCGAAATCGATGCCGCAGTCCGGATGCCGCGCCTTCATCGCCGGCTCGATCTCGGCCTTGGCCCAGGCGACGATCGCATCGGTCACCTCCTTGGATTCGGTGATGCCGATGCCGCGGCATTCGAAATCCACGGTGCAGGTATCGGGCACGATGTTCAGCGCCGCGCCGCCATGCACGATGCTGGTGAGCAGCGTCGAATGCGGGACGTCGTAGAGGCTGTCGGTCGATCGCGCGGCCGCGAGCGCTATGGCGCGGCGGCGGATCTCGACGATCAGCTCGGCCGCATATTCGATCGCATTGACGCCCTCGGGCGCGATCGAGGAATGGCGCGCGAGCCCATGGAACGTGGCGCGCACGCCGTGCTTGCCCTTGTGGCCGATGATGACCTGCATCTGGGTCGGCTCGCCGATGAAGGCACCGAGCGGCCTGATCGTCTTCTTCGCAATCTCGCGCAGCATCGGCCGCACGCCGACGCAACCGATCTCCTCGTCATAGGAGATCGCCAGATGAATTGGCGTCTTCAGCCTGGTCTCCAGCATCTCCGGCACCATGGCGAGACACACCGCCACAAACCCCTTCATGTCGGTGGTGCCGCGGCCGTAGAGCTTGCCGCCGCGCTCCACCAGCTTGAACGGATCGTGGCTCCAGTCCTGGCCCACGACAGGCACCACGTCGGTATGGCCCGACAGCACGAAGCCCGGCCGGTCCTCCGGGCCGATCGTTACCCACAGCGAAGCCTTCTCGCAGGTCTCGTCGACGATGCGCTCGCCCTTGATGCCGAATGCGGCGAGGTAGCTTTCGACATGGGCAATCAGGGGAAGGTTGGTGCGGTCGCTGACGGTGTCGAAGCCGACGAGGTCGGCGAGCAGTTTGCGGATGCGATCGGGTCTTGAGCTCTGCATTGTCTCGGTCTTGTCAGGGAATGGAGGCTGAGTTGCCCGCAGGAACCATACCAACGTGAGGTCCCCCCAGGCAAATCAACACCGCAGCCGTCATTCCGGGGCGATGCGCAGCATCGAGCCCGGAATCCATCGGGCCGCATCACGCGCTGTGAAATGGATTCCGGGTTCGCGACCTCGTCGCGCCGCGGAATGACGAGGGGAGACCTACCAAACCTTGCGTTGCCCGTCGGGCAAAACACGCAAGCCATGGGTCAACGCATTCGGTCAAAATATTCCGCTTTACCGAAATTCGAAAACGGCGTATGTATCGCCGCATTTCGGCCCAAGGAAGAGGGGCGTATCGCGATCGTCACGAACGCGGGCCGGGCGGCGGTGGACGCAGGTTACATCGGCGCGAAGAGCTTCGCAGGGCAGGCGACTGTGAGCGAAGACCTTGCGCCAGCGACGGGTGTGATCGGCGTACGGCAAAATCGTGTGGTCCTGACGCCCGGGGTCTGTGCGTCAAGTCTTGTGGTGATGTGTGCTGTCCGACCGGACCGCGCGCATCAGCCATCCGCAAGGCGACGGGGGCAATAGTGCATCGCTCCCCGGGGAGAGCACGACATAAGCCGTAACACCACTGCGGAGGGAAGGCCGGGATGTCTCCGGTTGCCCTGTTACCCGCTGTGCATGAAGCATACGCAATCTGCTCTTGGCATGGCGGTCGATGGGAGCCAACCGGCTCCCGGTCTTCCCCATAGGCGTTAAGTTTATTCTTGAGTGTTG
>NZ_AXAZ01000092.1 GCF_000473065.1 Bradyrhizobium sp. WSM1743 | reverse complement strand
TGGGACAACGCGGCGATGGAGAGCTTCTTCTCGTCGCTCAAGACCGAACGGACCGCCAACAAGATCTACCGAACCAGAGACGAGGCACGAGCCGACGTGTTCGACTATATCGAAAGATTTTACAACACGATCCGCAGGCACTCGACCATCGGCTATCTCAGCCCGGTTGAGTTCGAGCGCAAGGTGGGATTAGCTTAACCTGGTGTCCATCAAACCGGCAGCAGCTCAGGTGACGGTCTCTCCGCATTCAACAGTGCCCGAGTGGAGAGATCACCCCACCCCGCTCGCGCTACGCGCGATCGACCCTCCCCCTCCAGGGGAGGGTAAGCAAGTCACCTGAACACATGCAGCGCCACGTATTGCAGCAGCATGATCGCCTTGGCGTCGATGATGCGGCCGTCGGCGATCATCGCCAGCGCCTCGTCAATCGAAAGCTCCAGCACCTCGATGTCCTCGCCCTCGTGCTCGAGGCCGCCGCCGTCGCTGACGCGCATCGAAGGCTCGTATTCGGCGATGAAGAAATGCAGCTTCTCGGTGATGGCGCCCGGGCTCATGAAGGCCTCGAACACCTTGTGGAGGTGGTGCAGGCGATAGCCGGTTTCCTCCTCGGCTTCGGCGCGGATGCGCACCTCGGGGGCGGCATCGTCGAGCACGCCGGCGGCGGCCTCGATCAGCAGATCGTCATAACCGCGAATGAATGCCGGCAGGCGGAACTGGCGCACCAGGATCACCGTGCGCCGTGCAAGGTTGTAGGGCAGGACGGCTGCGGCGTTGTCGCGCTCATAGGTCTCGCGCTGCTGCGTCTGCCACTCGCCATTGCTGCGCCGGTACTCGAACGTGGTGTTCTTCAGGGGCGTCCAATTGTCCGAGAGTACGCGGACGTCCTTGATGCGGACGCGGTCGGAAATGGTCATGACTTAGTGTCTCATCTGGTCGATCGCGGCGGTGTCGTTCGCCTCTCCCCGCAGGCGGGGCGAGGGAGCGCACCGCGTTCGGCGGCGGCATCTCGCCTCAGTCTTAGGGAGTAGTATCGCGGCCGTCGAGCCACTTCTGGAACATCACGGACGTCGATAGCTCGAAACCCAGCGAGCCATAGAACGCATTGGCCTGCGCGTTCTCGCGGCGGACCAGGAGCTGCAGCTTCGAAATTCCGGCCGCGCGTAGCCAATCTTCCGCCGCTGCCATGATGGCGCGGCCATGGCCGCGCTTCTGGCTGTCAGGATCGACCGCGACATAGTAGACCCAGCCGCGATGGCCGTCATGGCCGACCATGACGGTGGCGACGATCGCGCCGGCCTCGCGGCCGATCAGCACGGTGGAATTGTCGCGCCGCCGCGCCAGCGCGATGTCGGCATGCGGGTCGTTCCAGGGCCGCGTCAGGCCGCAGCGCTGCCACAGCGCGACGACCTCTTCGGTATCGGCGTCCGAGATCGAAGCGATCGCGAGAGAGGCGCTCACAGCACCTTCCCCGGATTCATGATACCTTGCGGATCGAGCATCGCCTTGATGGACCGCATCAGCTCGATCGCGGTCTTGTCCTTCACCTCGGGCAGCTCGTCGCGCTTGAGCACGCCGATGCCGTGCTCGGCCGAGATCGAGCCGCCCATGCGCAGCACGATCTCGAACACCACCGCGTTCATCTCGTGCCAGCGCGCCAGGAAGTCCGCGGTGTCGGCGCCGACCGGCTGGCTGACATTGTAGTGCAGATTGCCGTCGCCGAGATGGCCGAAAGGCACCGGCCGCGCGCCCGGGATCAGCTTCACCACCGCGGCATCGGCCTCGGTGATGAAGGCGGGCACCGCGGCAACGGGCACGGAGATGTCGTGCTTGATCGAGCCGCCCTCCGGCTTCTGCGCCGCCGACATCTCGTCGCGCAGCTTCCAGAACGCACCGCGCTGGGCGAGGCTCGCCGCGATCACTGCGTCGTCGACGATCTCCTCCTCCAAGGCGCGGGCGAGGACCGTCTCCAGCGGCGTGCGGGCGTCCTCGCCAGGAGTGGACAATTCCATCAGCACGTACCAGGGATGCTTCGCCTCAAGCGGGTCGCGCACGTCGATGCCGTGGCGGACCGCGAAGTCCACCGCCATCTCCGACAGCAGCTCGAAGCTCGTCAGCGCATTGGCGGCTTCGCCTTGTGCGATCGTGAGCAGCTTGAGCGCCGCCGCCGGCGATTTCAGTCCGACGAAAGCGGTCTCGATCGCGCGCGGCTTCGGAAACAGTTTCAGCGTCGCCGCCGTGATGATGCCGAGCGTGCCTTCGGCGCCGATGAAGAGGTTGTGCAGATTGTAGCCGGTATTGTCCTTCTTCAGCTTCGACAGCGCGTTCAGCACACGCCCGTCGGCCAGCACCACCTCCAGGCCCAGCGCCATCTCACGCGCGACGCCATAGGCGAGCGCGGCGGTGCCGCCGGCGTTGGTCGAGAGATTGCCGCCGATGGTGCAGCTGCCTTCCGCGCCCAGCGACAGCGGAAACAACCGGTCCACTTCCGCCGCCTTCGCTTGCGCGATCTGCAGCACCACGCCGGCCTCGCAGGTCATGGTGTTGGAGGCGGTATCGACCTCGCGGATCTTGTCGAGCCGGCGCAGCGACACCACCACCTCGCCATTATGCGGCGTCTGGCCGCCAACGAGCCCGGTGTTGCCGCCCTGCGGCACCAGCGCGATGTTGTGCGCGGAGGCGAGCTTGCAGATCGCGGAGACCTCCGCCGTCGAGCCCGGGCGCAGCACCAGCGGCGAGCGTCCGTGGAACAGGTTGCGCTCCTCGGTGACGTAAGGCTCGATATCGGCCGCATCGGTGATCGCGTGGCGCTCGCCGACGATCTTGCGAAATTGGTCGATCAGCTCGGGCGCAAGCGGCGGGGTGGCGGATTTATTGACGTTCATTCTCGTGTCTCTTCTCAAGCTTCTTATCGGGCAACCGCAGCCCGGCGCAGCCGGTCGTTGATCGCTTCGCCCAAATCCTCTTCCGGGATCGGCATCACCGCAATCGACCGCGGGCTTTGCGCATCAAGGGCGCGAAGATAGCCGAACAGATTGGCAGCGGCTTCATCGAGATCACCGGTGGGCGACAAATTCATGACGGCCGCGGCGCCGTCAATGCCGGGCAGGCGCGACGGCCCAAACGCCAGCAGCGCCTCGCCGGGCATGACCTCGCGCGCATCGAGCCGCACATTGGCGCGCGGCGCGTAATGCGAGGCCAGCATGCCTGGCGCCAGCGGCTGACTGTCGTCGCTTTCGACCTCCATCGGCGGTCGCGCCAGCGGCGCACCCAGCACCGCCTCGATCCGTTCGCGCGAGAGCCCCCCGGGACGAAGCAGCATCGGCGCGTTGAAGCAGCCGACAATGGTCGATTCGACGCCGACCGCGACCGGCCCGCCGTCGACGATCAGGTCGATCCGCCCAGCAAGGTCGCTGTCGACATGGGCGGCCAGCGTCGGCGAGACGTGGCCGGAGATGTTGGCGGACGGCGCCACCACCGCCCCACCAAAGGCGCGCAGGATCGCCTGCGCCACGGGGTGGGCGGGAATGCGGATCGCGACCGTGTCGAGGCCGGCGGTGGCGAGATCCGCCACCGGGCAGCCCTCCGTCTTCGGCACCACCAAAGTCAGCGGCCCCGGCCAGAATGCCTCGGCGAGCTTCAACGCGCGCGCGTCGAACCGTCCGATCCGCCGTGCGGCCTTTAGGTCGGCAACATGCGCGATCAGCGGATTGAACGCCGGCCGTCCCTTGGCGGCATAGAGATGGGCGATCGCGGCTGCATTGGCGGCGTCGGCCCCTAGCCCGTAGACCGTCTCGGTCGGAAACGCGACCAGCCCGCCGGCCGCCAAGGTCCGGGCGGCGACTTCCGCGCCGGCCTCGCCGGCCGGCAAAATCCGTGTTTCAAGACCCGTTTTCACAGGGATAAAATTCCTCATCTCGGCCGCTTGCAGTGCGTCAAACCCGACGCTATAAGCCGCCTTCTTGTCGGAGTGTGGCTCAGCCCGGTAGAGCACTGCGTTCGGGACGCAGGGGTCGCAGGTTCGAATCCTGCCACTCCGACCATCATTTCAAGTACTTATAGTTTCTATGTTTTTTTGGCGCAATGAAATGCGCAACGATTTGGGGCACGGCAGCCATGCCCCTCGATCTAAAGGCTTACGTCAAAGACGTCGAGGAGCAGATAAAGCAGATCCGGGACGATCTTGCGCCGCTGGAAGCCGGGAAAATGACGATCGGGGAACGTGAAGGAAATGGGCGAAGGAAATGGGCCTTGGCGGGATGTCACGCAGGACATGATCAGGCACCACAAGTCTTCCCTCGAGACCTACGAGCCCTATTTTGGCCGACCTCCGGCGCGAATAGCCCGCGGCGAATAGGTTCAGCTCAGCGCCTTCCCCCAAACGCCTCTGCGGCCTCTTCCTGGAAATCCGGGTGGTGATGGCCGTAGTTGGCCTCGAGCTGCTCCACGGTCATCCCAAGCCAGCCAGCGGCCTCCCACATATCGACGCCTGCTTGCATGAGCCAGGTCGCCGCGGTGTGGCGCAAGGAGTGGCGAACCACGTCATCGCCTAGCCCGGCATCCTCCAGGATGCCCTCCCAGGCCGATCTGATCTTGCCAGCAAGCGGCTGACCATCGTGCATCCGGTTGACGACGAAGCGTATCTGCTCGCCATCCTTCAAAAGGCCCGCCGCTCGCAGCTCGGACGAGCGCGTCTGGTCGATCTTCCGCCAGCGGACCAAGTGAGGGCGTAGCCGGCTGGCAATCTTTGCGGGCGGTCGTCGCTTCTTGGTTGACCGTTCCAACGCACCCTTGCCTTGGTACACCATCGCGTCCAGATTCATCCACGGATGGGTCGTTGTTGGTAGCCACTGTGTTCGGCGGATCGTCTCCTCGCGGCGGGCGCTGTATATGCCAACCAGAGTGAAGCGCGTAGCCGGGTAGCGGCGGCGGATAATCCATCGCTCACGTCTCACGAGCTTGCCATCTTCCCTGCGTTTCCAGGTCTCCCGCTCATTGTCCCACACGTAGCCAATCGCAGCACCGAGCAATCGGGCGGCTTCATTACGTGTCAACCATCGGTGCCGCCCCTCCGCCTTTGGAGGCAGCGTAATCTTTGGCACCACGTTAAGCGTGTGTTCCGCGTGATACGCGTTAATGGCAGCCCGCAAATCCTCAAGTCGGCGTCGCGCAGTCTGGTCCGAGACCGTACCGTTGCGAGGCTTGAAGCCGGCTTTCCTGTTGTTGTCGTTCGGCGAGCCCGTAGACCAATCTACGAAATCGCGACAAAGCTGAGCCTTGAGTTCGCCGACCGTTTTGTCGCCATTGCCTGCCATCGTCGAACGGCACGACGGATCCTTTGCGATTCTTGGCAAGGCCGGCACCGAAGATGTGCTCATTCACGACCCCGCGCTCAACCGTCTGCAGGTCGTCAAGCGCGCCGAGTTCGAGCAGGGGTGGACCGGCCGCATCGTGCTGATGACGCGGCGGGCGTCTCTTTCCGATCTGGCGCGCAAGTTCGACATCATCTGGTTTCTCCAGGCCATGCACAAATACCGCCGGCTGCTCGGCGAAGTGCTGGTTGCATCATTTTTCCTGCAGGCAGGTCCATTCGAACCTCATCGGACTGCACGTTACTGCGGGAGATAGCGATGTGGCACGGGCTCTCCGTGGCCTGACCGGCCGGTTTGTCCAGCATAGCGCCGACGCGGAGACGGCCTTGGCGCGCGCCACGACCATGTTGGCCTCGTTCGTACGGCGTGAAGCCAACGTCCTGTCCATCATCGACGGCTTCCAGGTCGCCTTCTGGGCTGCGATCGTCGGGCTCTTGCTGGCCAGTCTCATGCGTGCGGCGCCGGCGGGCCCGCTCACGCCGGCACGGGCGAAATCGTGAAGAGATCCCGTTCTCCCCGTGCTGCTCGCTATCAAGATCAGACTCTCATGCTACGCGAACGTGCGCGCTGCGCGATGAGCCGCAATGTAGGACATCCCACGTCGAAATCCGCTAACGGTAGTCGATCAAGACACGTTTTGAGCTAGGCTGTCCGTCGATATGAAGACGGCGCCTCAACGACAGTGGGTTCGCGATGTAGCGGAGCGCCGACTTGAACCCTGAGAGGCGGACAGAGGCCAATGCAAGGAGCGCGCATCGGTTGAAGATTGCTCAGACTTGCGCCGTTTGGCTCGAGCTTGCTCAAATTGGCCCATGATGGACTGGACCGATTCATAGGCCCATATAATGCGCCGAATTCTTCAACGCACTGAGGCCCAGATCGATCCTTGCTCCAATTGGGCAACGTGTCGGACGACACCTTGCTTCCCATCGGAAATGGTGCCTAAGGTCGCATGCCGATGCGCGCCTTTCCCGAGCCAACGCTGCAACTCAGGAACTTGGACATTCGATGTGCTCAAAGCGGCAAATACGGCGCTGCTGATCGTCTGCTGCTGGCTGCGTAGATGATCTTCGAGAAGCTTGTGCCGCGTAATGTAGCCTGCGTTTACGCCGGGAATGGCATGGTTCATCAGGAGCTTGGCGTCGACCTCCGAGACACCTGCTGCTGTCGCAATCGTGCGGAAGGTTTGACGGAGGTCATTTCCCCACTTTGATAGCATTTCCCGGTCCTCTTTTGTCTCCGCCAAATGCCCCGACGCGCTGTCGGCCGGAAACACAGATGATGCAGTTAATGTACCGCGGCCCGCCCGGCGTCTTCACAGGCGCTCATGCACCGCCGGCATGCGTCGGCGCAGATCCGACAGTGTTCGTGCATCTTGGCGTGCTTCTCGCATTCCTTGGCGCAGAGGCGGCATGCCGCAGAGCAGGCGTCCAGCATTCTGCGGATCATCTCCTCGTCTGAGCCGGTCCGGCGGGTCGAGATCCGGCCGGTGATGTTGCAGATGTCAGCGCAGCCAGGTTCAGCCGAATGCACTGAGTAAGCGAGTTGACGTTCTCCTCCGCGAGGCAGGCATCCGCACAGGACGTACACGTCTGTGCGCAGGAGTAACACTCCTCGATGCAACGGATGAGTGCGTCGTTCGTCTGTCCACGCACGTGAGGGTGCGTGCTGATCATTTCTTGCGCATGCATCGAAATCTCCATAATGGACGCTCGCTTCGAACGACGCAAGCCGAGCCAGGGCGGTCTTGGACAGGTTCGATGATGGATGAGAAACGAGGCTTTGCAGGTGCTGCAGATATTGTCGCCCACGCTGAAGCGGCGGTTCAACACCTCAAGGAACTGAGCGTAGCTTGTGCGAACGGTGACAAACAAGAGGGCGGCGCAGAGCGCTGCGGCAGGCGATTGGCGAGCTCAAGCTGGCTCGCGCCATGTTGCGGACCGGGATCGAGTGAGTTGGAGCACTTCCGTCGGCTATGTCGGCAAGAGGTTTATCGTGAGCCTGAAGCTCCACGATGCGCTTTCGGAGGCGCTTGAGACGATAGAAGCGGGCGGCCTCATACGCAAATACAGCCTGGTCTGGTCGCGACGGAGCGAGGCGCCACGGATTGATGCACCAAAGGATCAAACGGATGTATGACGAGGAGCTGGCAATGGGTTCGCCGAATATTTCACACCTGCAATACTCTTCTTCTTCATGAAATCGAAGGGGGTGCGGCCGCGTCTGGAGATGGACCGTGTTTGGAGAAACAAGGAAAGACTATTTTGTCAGACGCGGAGCGCAGCAGGCCAGCGGACCGCATGCCTTCGCGGTTCTCTTTGAAACGTTCGCTGGAGGATGTAGGCCTCGGCGGTGGCAGGCCAGCGTCGATCTTCGCAAACCTGTTCGCAACGAGCGAGCAAGTTCATCGCCTTCAGCGCAAATGTCACTAGCCTCGCCGTGGAAGTCCTTCAACCTTTCGAGGGTACTCTCGATGTGCCGCTGAAGCTTACAACTCTGCCTTGAGAAGCTGAACGACTGCGGGGTTGAGCGGCGCCTTCTGCATGCGTGGCGTTCAAGTTGCGTTCCTTGTTCTCGACCATGTTTGCTATCAGAGATGCGTCGCTTCGTTTGACTGCGGCTCTTGCTTGGACAGAGTGCGGGACCAGCAAGTTTGGCGCTACGGGCGGGGAGTCCGCGTTTTCGCTAAGCTCGTTGTTGATGCCCCAAATGGCGGCTTGCGTCCGATTGTGCACGCCGATTTTGCGAAGGATCGCCTTTACATGGACCTTAACGGTCGACTCCGCGATGTCGATCTTCCGTGCAATGCATTTATTCGAATCGCCTTCGACGACGCAGCGCAAAATCGACTTTTGCCGCGGAGAAAGCTGTTGTGCGCTGCGTTCGTCTGGCGTGACTGTCAGGTCCTTGCGCGCGCTTGCGCGATCATTGCGTCCACCCTTGAGATCGAGGGCCAAGGGCAGGAATGCCGGAGGAAACACCGTTTCGCCCATGATCACGAGTTCGATCGATCTGGTGAATACGTCACGGTTCATGAGGTCAACGAAATACCCATCAGCACCGGCCTGAAATGTTGCGGCCACTTCATCTGGCCGGTATCGATCGGCAACCACAACTACGCGCGCATCTGGGTGACCGCGTCTAAGGGGCTCGATTTGCTCGCGAGCAATCTGGAAATCGTCGCCGGTATGTACGAGGACAAACAGCTTCTGACCCTGTTCGAATCTACTTGCGTACAATTGATCAGCACATGTCACTGAACTCACTGTGCCAAAATCGGCAGAGCGTAGGAATTCAGCAAGAGCGTCTTTTCGTAAGCAGTTTCCCCCAATCACTATGGTTGTTAAGGAGCGTTTCCTCCCGACAGATCTCCTGCTCATAATTGATCTCCTGCAGGCAATTCAAATCTCGCAAACGACAGGATGCCGATCGGTGGCACTTATTGGTATAGTGATATTCCACGCGGCCCGGCTGAACCTGCATCTCGCGAATCGGAGGCTCCCTTGCCTACGATTGAGAAGCGCATACCGGCAAGATACCGATGAACGCGAGATCGCCGCAGCTTAGGCCCGCAGCACTGCGCTCATGTAGCGTAGCGCGACCACATGGTAGGCCGAGCACGCACACTGTATACGCAGCCACTACTGTAGAGGCAGTCGCATAAAGACCACGTGAGAGTCTGTATGGCTCAATACAGTTTACCACTTTATTTCGCGCTGAACCACAGTTGGAACCGCACATCCGCAGCAAGCTCCCGGGCGCACCTGTTCGAAATAGGAGGATTGGGTGGGGTTCAGATCTTACGCGGCCCAGTCGACTTCTTGAACCACGTTAGGATCGCTGATCGTTATGGAGTAGTCCAAAGGATGTACTTGCACGGATGCCGTCGCTGCTCAAAGCTTATGCAAGCCGATCGGCCCGGTCGCGAGGTATTCGCCATCGGATCTTATCGGCGGCGAATGCCAATACTGATATTCGTTTTCCAGGATAGACACGATGATAAGGCAGCTGGCTAAAAATAAGGTGCTTGCCGCCATGTCGCCTGCCGAGGTTGAGCTTCTCAGACCGGAGGAAGCCGAGTTCTCGCGCGGTGAGGTCCTGTTCGACTGGCATGGCCGGGTGGACCGGATTTACTTTCCTCAGACAGCGCTTGTATCGCTTTTGACCCACCTCAAAGAGGGCGGGACGATTGAAACGGGTACAATCGGTTGTGAAGGGATTGTTGGGTCTTTTGCGATTCATGGCGATGGCATTGCTCTGACGCGGTCGATTGTGCAGATTCCGGGACGTTGTTCCGTGGTCAAACTCAATCGGATGAAGAAGGCAGTTTCCGAAAGCGAAGGAATCCGTATGCTCGTCGGTCACTTTCAACAGGCCTTCGCCGCACACGTTCTGCAGCAAGTTGCGTGCAATGCAGCCCATGATGTGCTCTCGCGATGCGCGCGCTGGATCCTCATGGGGCTTGACCGAACTGAGGGTGACGTTGTCCATCTCACGCACGAATTCTTGGGAGAAATGCTTGGTACAGTGAGACCGACCGTGTCGTTGGCTCTCAAGAAGCTTCAAAACGATGGGCTCATCGAGACGTCCTACGGGAGGATCCGAGTGCTGGATCGTTCGGGACTCGAGAATGCGAGTTGCGAGTGCTATGGGGTCATTCGAACGACATATCGGCGACTGCTACCCCTGACGTATGCGTGAGGCCATCGCGACGGAGTTGCGAGCGAGCGCTAACATGACCCAGCCCCCGCGAGAGCATTCCTAAGCAGCTCTGAAACAAACTCGCCAATCCGGCTTGCCGGGTCTCGGCAGCACGCGCGCCGATTCTGTACGTCGCTGAACCAAAATCTGGTCCTGCGGCCTTCAATTGTATGTATGTACGCAGCAGGGCTCGCGATGCCTTGGCGGTAACACGCTCAGGGCTTGACGTAAGTCCAGCCCTGCTCCTCCCTCTCCATAATGCGTACGACGCCGGAGTTGACGACTTGAGCCTCTGGAATGAGCTGTATCTCCTTGTTCTCATGCTTGCGCATGTTCTCCCGCGTGTTGCCGCACGCTTTGAACATCACCTCCGGCGTGCTCAACGACATCGTTTCAATTCGGTCCTTCACCGGTGAGGTATCGGTGCGGAGCATGTGCAAGCCGGGCCCGAAGGTGATCACTTCGATCTTAACCTTCTCGCCCATGTCTTTATAATGTTGCACAACGTTTGTAGCGTTGTTCAGGGTCAGATTCATCGCCGCCGCATCGTTACTATTCACCTGCAAGATGAGGCGATGTTCTTTGTTCTTAGCCGTCGATCGATTCTCTGAGCTGGATAAGCGGCGCACGTCTTTTTTCGTCGCAACCACCGCTTTTTGTTTTCGCAGAAGGGACTCCGGCGCCCGGTCGCCAGGTCGCGCAGCTTCCTGCCCCGTAGACAAAGATACCGCCACGAGAAGCATAGCCAGGCTTGTTGTTCCCTTTAGCGCAATGTGCCGTAACATGACCACCTCCCATTAGATTGCCTTGTGCCAATATCAGCTGTTCGGCTTTGCGATAGCGGCAGGCCATTTGCATGCTGTGGCTATCTTGGTGCGCACCGCCTCAAGTCCGACCAAGGAGAATGTTCCATGTTGAGAGGCCCCCAGGCGGGAAGCAATGTACACGACAAGTTCGCCATCGTTTGGGAGCGACCGAAATAAGGCGCTCGGATCGGCCTTGAACGCAATACCGGTCCCGAATGCAGGAGTCCCCGCAGCGATTTGGATGGGCTGGCCACCTTTGGCGCCGTAGGAGATGACGTAATCCTCAGCCCGCCCTGAGATCGCGGGACCGGAGACAGCGAGTTCGCTCCGTCCACCTCGGCAACGCATGGTGAGCTGCAGCGGTGAGCCGCCTTCGGCCTCGCGCGACGAGGTCGTCGCGGTGGCGATCGGCGTATAATCCACGGGCGAAGTCGTCTGACCGATGACCCACTCGTTTACCGCTGCTGTGGGCCCGGTTGGCGGCCCGACACTTCGCGCGAGCTTGTCCAGACATTCCACCCGCTCGTCCCGCTGCATCAGACTACAAGTACGAAGTTGTGTCAGCGGATCCTCGGCGCCCAGCGCGGGTGCCCCTCCTGTAACGACAGCGAGCGCGGAAGCCGCGGTAAAGATCGCGCGGTTCATTGCGATGCCTGCGTAGCGCGAGAATGATTATCCAGCCACGCCTGCGCCGCTGGGAAGCGGGTAAGCCCGGGCACCGTCGCGCCTAGATTGATTGATTTCCATTTGCGATCAAATCCGGGCTCCTGCAGTCTGTTGATGCGGGAGAACAGATGATCGACAAAGCGAGCGACACGCTCATAGCGATAGGTGTTATTTTTATTTCGCCAATTGTAGGCGACCAACGCGGTCGGCACGGCGATCGTGTCGACGTGTTCGCCTTCTTTGATTAGGCCGGGATAATCGGACGCTTCGAGAGATGCAGGGAGATAGTAATCCTCCAGCCTGCTTTCGTACGGTACCGGCAGGAACTTAAATCCAGGCTCCCAGCGTCCGCGCACGAAGGGCTCGACCGGCTTGGACGTGATGAACACGACCGCAGCGATATCGCCCTTGCGCATTTGTTCCAACGCAACCTGATGCGGAATGAAGGTCTGCTGCACGTCAATTCCGAGACGGCTGAAGATCAGCGGCCCAGAATAGGCTGCTGCCGTACCTTGATTGTTGAAATTTACCTTCTTCCCGACTAGGTCTGTCAGACTGTGAATCTCCGGCCGAACGAAAATATGCAATTCGGAGGGGAAGAGATTCAGCAGGTAGGCGAGGCGACGCTGGATGTCCGGCACTTGCCTCTTGTACTCGTCGAGCACGTCGGCATTGATGATGGCTGCATCGATGCCGCGCAAATAGAGCAGCGAGTTGACGTTCTCGGCGGCTCCTCGTGTCACGATAGGCAATACATGAAGACTGTCGCCGTCGTCAGCAACACGAGCGATCTCTGCGGCAAGACGGATAGGAGCGCCCTCGAGGAGGCCTCCGGCAAGGCCGACGGTCCAGGCATTCATCGTCACTCTCGGATCCGGGTGATCGGTTGCCTGCGCTGACGCAGCAGTGTTCATCTTGGCACCTTTTGTCCGCGCATCTAGGCCGGAAGGCTGCAGCAGCAACAAAGGAGCGAGTGCAGCGAGCAACAGTTGCGGTCGAAAGAACTTTTGCATGCGGTACTCCTTTTCGGGTGAGAATGCCTCGGTTGTCGCAGCGCCACAGTTCCTCTACCGTAGCGCTTCCAATCGCTGTTTCGCTTGCGTGTTGCCGACTGCCTCGGCTCTTGCGTAAAGCTCTCGCGCCTTTGTCACGTCCCCAAGCGTGCCAACTGTTGACCATTTGGGAAGCACGTGGGGGTCATAGGTCTCCGCTAGGGCGAAGACTGCCTGTGCGCTGCCTCTTTCGGCCGCGCGCTCAAGCACAATCCGAGCGGCGCCTATATCGCCCTGATCAAGCAACATCCGCGCACGTGCGACCAATCTTCCCGCGGCCGCACCCTCATCCGCACTGTCGGGCCGCTCGCCTCCGAGACGTGCTGACTTGATCTGGTCTGCTTGGAGGGGTTTTGCCCTGTCACTCTCAGGCTCATTGCTCGCGCTTGCCATCGGACGCGCGTTCGCTACCACTGCGGCTGCAAGCGCGTGCTTGTTCCTGCGCTCGGACGCAGGATCGACTTGCTTCATGCTCGCCTGTTCTTGTTGTAGCGACTTGCGCGACTCCGTGCTGTCCGTTTCCGCCGCTTTCTTTAGCTGCTCACTTTGCCCGCTCTCATTACGAGCCCGGGCTTCGTATTCATCTCTGGTGGCGTGCGCCGCCTGGAACTCTTTCGCCAGCGCCTCCGCCTTGTCATGCTCCTGCTGTAGCGATCGCTTCAACTGCATCGCGTCACTCTCTGCAGCCTGCTTCAGTCGGCTGGTTTCGTCCTGTGCCTTAGTTAGCAAGGCCGTTTGCGTCTCGACGTCGCGCTTGGCCGATGCCAGATCCTGTTCGAGCCGCGAGGCTCGTTCGCGCTCCTGTTGCAGGGATGCTCGCAACTCGGCCGCGCCAGTGTCCGATGCCCTCTTCTTGAGGTCTTCCAGTTGCTCATCGGTTTTACGTGCCTGCGCCTCGTATGCGTATGTCCAGGTGCGCGCGGCTGAAAGCTCCTTTGCCAGCCCCTCCGCTTTGTCATGCTCCTGCTGTAGCGATCGCTTCAACTGCGTCGCATCACTCTCTGCAGCCTGCTTCAGTCGGCTGGTGTCGTCCTGGGCCTTAGTTAGCAAGACCGTTTGCGTCTCGAAGTCGCGCTTGGCCGATGCCAGATCCTGTTCGAGCCGCGAGGCTCGTTCGCGTTCCTGCTGCAGTGATGCTCGCAACTCGGTCGCGTCTGTGTCCAATGCCCTCTTCTTCAGGTCTTCGAGTTGTTCATCGGCTTTACGTGCCTGCGCCTCGTATGCGTATGTCCGGGTGCGCGCGGTTGAAAGCTCCTTTGCCAGCGCCTCCGCTTTCTCATGCTCCTGCTGTAGCGATCGCTTCAACTGCGTCGCATCACTCTCTGCAGCCTGCTTCAGTCGGCTGGTTTCCTCTTTTGCCTTAGTTGCCGAGGCCGCTTGCGTCTCGAGATCGCGCTTGGCCGATGCCAGATCCTGTTCGAGCTGCGACGCTCGTTCGCGTTCCTGCTGCAGCAATTTTCGCAACTCGGCCGCGCCACTGTCCGTGAGGTGCGGTGGCGCCGCACCCGCCTCCCTCTTGGCTGCTAGTGCTGTTTGGGCCTCACTTTCGCGCTGATTTCCGGTGAACTCCTGCTCCAGCAAATCAGCCCGATGATGCTTCGGCTCGAGAGGTTGCAGCAATCCGAGAGCGCGCGTTCCAACGGTGAGTTCGCAGGACCGTCTCTCCGCCGAGTGGTGTTCCGGAGACTGTCCTATATCGCTGACGGCCGCTTGCGAAATATGCATTATTTTTTCGCGGCTGCGCCGACTGGAGAGATAAGAGTCCTTTGCGGTGCCGAACTCGGGCGGCAGGACCTCCGCGCCGTGGTGTTCCTCCGGCGCCTGCCGCGAGATTGGATTGTTTTCCGCCGCTTGCGTAAGCCGGGTCGAAGCGTTGCCGACATTGGACGATCGCGCACCCGCTAGGGAACCAGCGGAGACGTCTCGTTGTTCCTGCGGGAACTCCGACGACGCGCGCGTTTCCGCCCCTGATGAGGCCGCTAGGGCGCTTACAGCAATGAGGACCACCGCTCGCCCATGAGGGAAAAGCTGACGCGCCGGCGGTTGTGCAAAAAGAACAGGTGGCTGGGCGGAGCCACGCGATATTGCGCAAGCGATTGCGTTTTTAAGAAGATCATTCTGCTCTTTTCGCGGAGCACACCTAATCAACTTCCGCATGGCGAACCGCCCCTACTGCGATGCCTAACGATACTCTTCGCACCATTGCGCCGCCATTCCTCGCATGGAGGACGGGACGTACTCCCTGTTCTGTTCCTCGGATGGCCGACCCTTGTCTATCCTTTTGGGTTAGGGTCGTGCACGACAGACGGTTGAGGCCGGATGCCTCGGTTGGCAATTGAAGGTGATGTGCTCATGGTCCGGGACGGCCCAGGGCAGGACCGGACCTACTCGATCCGGGGATCGCGGCGCTCCGCTCAAAATTCCTAATGGCGAAAAGATTGTCGGCAACGCGACACCAGGTTACAGAAGGTGCCTAGTCGTTGCGTCGCCCCAACACGAGCTCGCGTCCGCTTCTGCAAACGAAGCGAACGATCGGCTTGCCCGCGTCGAACGTCAGAGTCCGAATGAAGGCACAGTCACCTTAGCCCTGCAGCACCGCCCCTGACCCTACACGGAATCGAGGCCTTGCTTCGCTGGAAGCGCAATAGGCATCTTGTTGCGTCCACTTAGATCATATCGGCCGCTCTTCAGGTATCGCTCGAGCGTTGCGGCCAGACAGTGAGGAAGCCGCTCGAATGCGATATCGACTACAGCCCGTCGTTCGTCGATCAGCTCGTTTCGTCTACCTCGTCGGGATGTTATCAAAACGCAACATTGGCTCGACACTCCGTTCTTCGACGTCAGCCGAGTTAGCACACTCTTCTGCGACTGGGACTTCAGCCAACCCAGTACAATCAAGCGTGATACCCTGATTTCCGACGAGAGCCAATTGCGTCCTGTTTGCTGCACCAAATTTCCTCATCAATTGGCCTACGTATACTTTCACAGTTGCTTCCGTCATCCCGAGCTCCCGCGCGATCATCTTGTTAGAGTCTCCGAGGCGGACACGCTCAAGCACCTCTCCTTCTCGTCCCGTCAGCTTGTTTTTCATCCTGCGCCCGTTCTGATCGGATTTCAGTGCGGAGCCAGCATTGCAGTTGTGCGATCGTTGTCTCTCTTCCTGTGATTGGTTTTGCGCTGATTGCCGCTGAAGTTGACGAATAGCGGCTTGTGGAAAATACGAACCGCCATGTAGGATAAATGATAACGCCTCGCATGCGAGATTGGCGTCTATACCGCTAGGGACAAAGCCTGTTATCTCAGCGGCGACTGCGGCGGCGATCTCTTGAGGATCATCTCTATCCGAGATAATGATTAAAGGGACATCACCTGATTGCCCACGCAGCATCATAAATGTTTGCAAGTTTCCCGGCTCAGCGATGGAGTCGCCGCCCACGTTGACAATCAGCATCCGAATGTCTGTTTGTGCGTGAAGTGCTTCGCAGGCCTGATCGACATCGAAAGATGTCAACCTCAGATCTTCCGAGTTTGCCCAATGCTGAAAGAAGCTTATCAAGCTCGCGCGCCGCAGACTTTTTGAGTCTATAATCGCAACTAGCGGCTTCCCGTGAGGGATAGACATTCCGCAACTCATGCGTCTGCGCCCCACACACTTACATTGCGATTTGTAATTCAGATAACTCAGTTGGCCCGAGTCCCGCAATCCCCTTCAAAATGGGTAGAGTCCATCACCTCAGAGGGGGATGGGACATGAGGCTCTCATCGGATATGAAGCTCCCATCAAAAGAATGGTGACGGGGCCGCCAAGCGAGACGCACCTTCAGATCACATGTCAGGTCAATCAGGTCACGTATAAGGCCAGCGAGCGGCGAATGCGTTCAGGTCGGTTCGCATGGAGCCATCGTCCACGCGGCTGCGGCAGCGCAGCGCCCAGCGTGCAATTGGTCGGCGGGTATAACCCGATCGCGCATCGCAACAGGACAAAATCGTTTTAGCCAAAGGTCGTATCTCGCCGTTCTCGAAGCAACGGTCCCATACGGGGAGATTGGTCGTGGGACCATTCAAATGTCGTACACCCCATGCAGCGTTGCACAACACTGAAATCTACGTACGGTTATTGGCGCAAGAGGATTGCCGCACACGGGCAATCTATTGCGTCAGACCGACTGAAACAGGAGGCTGCAATGACCATGACTAGCAACAATGGAATGCGTGAGTTGGCCGATAAGGAACTGGATGCAGTGTGTGGAGGGGGGGGCTTCAGAACGGGAGACATTTGGGCCCGCCAGACAAACGTTTCTGTGGTGAACAAGAGCAATGACGTCTGGATCTATCAGGTCAACAACAACAATACTGGTATTCAAGTCTCGCATTGAGTGACTGCCCGCTCCTCCCGATCGGACTTGCGGAGGAGCGGGGTCTTCAACAGGAGAATCCCAATGGCTGATAAGCGCGCGCTCTCTGACTTGAACGAGCGGGACATCGACATGGTTTCTGCGGGTCAGAGCATCCACATCGCGATCGTTGTGAGATCATCGGATCAAACCATCACACAAACTGGCGGGAGCCAACTCGATGTAAAAACGAATAACAGGACCATCATTGACGGCATGTCGATCGGCAAGCCCAGCAGGTAGTGGATTTTCAGCTCACCAACATAGCCTCTGATGGACAGAGACGTGTCCGAGGTACATAGGAATTGGGTTCTGGAGCCGTGTCATCGCAGCTTCTGTTGTTTCGCCAGGAGGCAGTCGAGTTCCAACAGGACCATCGGCAGTGGGGCCGGGTCGCGCTGCTCCAGACGAGATCGACGAAGGTTATAAGCTGGTTGATTGCGACGGTAGTCGCGCTCACGGCCGCCTTCCTGTTTCTCGGCCAGTATGCTCGAAAGGAGACTGTGGCGGGGTACCTGACGCCGATCGCAGGCACGGCGAAGATTTTCGCCTCAAAGTCGGGCACAATCAAAGAGGTTCATGTCAAAGAGGGGCAGGAGGTCAAAACAGGGCAGAGGCTTTTAACCATCGAAACTACTCAGATTGCGGCAAATGGGCAGGACGTGAACGATGTGATGCTCGGCACACTGGGGGCAGAGCAAGTTTCACTAAGAAATCAAATCTGCGCGGAGCAGGACCGCATTAACTCCGAGGAAGCGCGCCTGTCAGCCAAAATTGCAAGCCTCGAAACTGAACTATCCCGGTTCGACGCTCAGATAGAGAACCAGCGCGAACAAATTCGGTTGTCCAGCGAACTCGTTTCGTCGGTAACGGGCCTGGCGGCGAGAGGCATAGTCTCAGACGTGGAATATAAAAAGCGGGAAATCGCCGCGCTCGAACAGAAGCAGAAGCTCGACTCCTTGAAGCAACAGGCAGCCGCCCGGCAAAATGAGCTTACCGAAGCCCGTTCTTCCCTCGAGCAGCTGCCGACCATCACGGCAGGAAAGATCCAGAACCTGCGCAGCGCACTTGCCACGACAGAACAGCGCATAGCCGAAATCAGTGGACGCCGCGCGTACGAGGTGCGAGCGCCAGCGTCGGGACGCATTTCAATTTTGCAAGCGACGGTTGGTCAATTCGCAGATCCGCAAAGACCGCAGATGCAGATCGTCCCTGACCACAGTGAGCTGCAAGCAAACCTGTTTGTTCCGGCCAAGGCCATAGGCTTTGTTCAGTCAGGGCAGGACGTTAGAATACTATATGAGTCGTTCCCCTATCAGCAGTTCGGTACATATCGCGGCCGCGTAAGCGAAGTCTCTCAGACGATGTTGACGCGCGCTGAGACTTCCGCACCCATTGAGCTCAAGGAGCCTGCTTACAGGGTCACGGCGAGACTCGATCGCCCAGACATTGACGCGTATGGCAAGCGCATACGGCTTCAGGCCGACATGCTTTTGAAAGCAGACATCATCCTTGAAAGACGATCTCTGATCAGATGGTTGCTCGATCCATTGCTCAGCGTCAGAATGTCAATCCCAGGATGCGATCATGGTGCATGTACTAAACCGTAGGCATCACCTACCGGTAATCCGACAAACAGAAGCAGCGGAATGCGGTCTCGCGTGCATTGCTATGATAAGTTCTTATCATGGCCACCAAATCGATCTGAACACACTGCGGCGACGCTATCCCGTGTCGCTAAAGGGTGTGACGCTAAGAGCCCTAATTCAGGTGGCCAGCCAGATGCAACTGGCTAGTCGTCCTCTGCGCTATGAGCTTGATAAGATCAGGGACCTGCACCTGCCCGCGATCGTGCACTGGGACATGAACCATTTCGTAGTCCTGAAGTCGGCCACGAGGCGAGGTATTGTGGTGCATGACCCGGCTTTGGGAGAGAGGTTCTTTCCGACTGTCGAAGCCTCCAAGCATCTGACTGGCGTTGCTCTTGAGCTATCCCCAACCGAGGCATTTCGTCCCAAAGACGAGAGAGCGTGCCTCCCATTTTCAACCTTCTGGAGCCAGCTGCGCGGTAGCACACATGCACTGGCTCAGGTTTTGGTGCTTTCGTTAGTTCTTGAAGCATTTGTGATTGCAAGCCCTTTCTACCTCCAGCTCAGTGTCGATGAGGTCAGCGCCAGGGGCGATGCCGATCTGATGACGGTGCTGGCTCTTGGATTTGCTCTCCTAACTGCCATCAAAGTTGTTTCCACTATTATCCGATCCTCGATTATTCTGGTTGTCCAGAACGCGTTGCACTTCCAAATCGGCGCTCGTCTGTTTCACCACCTGATCAGATTGCCGATCGCCTATTTCGAAAAGCGGCACATCGGCGATGTCCTCTCGCGTTTCACGTCCATTGAACCAATTCGCACGGCACTCGCAGAAGGCGTGATAACCGCCGCGATTGATGGGGTCATGGCGGTTGCAACGTTGGCAATGATTTTTGTCTATAGCACTCAACTCGCGGTGGTCGTTCTTGTTACATTTGCAAGTTATGCGGCAGTGCGTCTAAGTCTCTATCGCTTGCTGCGAGAGCGCAACTTAGCCGTGATAGAAGCTAAGGCTCATGAAAACTCGACGTTTATCGAGACCCTGCGCGCGATCCAAAGCTTGAAGATCTTCAATCGTGAGACTGACCGCGAGACCCAATGGCTTAACCGTTATGCGGATGTAGTCAGCGCCAATGTTCGGCTGGGTCACGTCAAAATAACTTTCACAGGTATCAACGACGCGCTGTTTGGTCTCGAGAACATTCTCACCATTTACCTCGCCGTCCAACTGGTTCTAGGCAATCACTTCACGATCGGCATGATCTTCGCCTTCATTAGCTATAAACAGCAGTTTATCGAGAAGGCTGTTCAGTTCGTCGAAAAGGTTCTTGATTTCCGAATTATTGAATTACATCTCGAGCGCTTGGCTGATATTGCCCTAAGCCCCCTTGAGCGAGGCCATGATCGGCCGTTGGCCTATACCCCGCGTGTTCAGGGCCGGATCGAATTGCGAAAGGTCTCTTTCCGATATGCTGAAACGGATCCTTTTGTACTTGAAGACGTCAGCTTTATCATTGAACCTGGGGAATTCATCACGATTATGGGCCCCTCAGGTGGAGGCAAGACGACCCTCGTTAAGGTGATGCTCGGGTTGCTGGAACCGACAAGCGGAGAAGTATTGATTGACGATGTTCCTCTTTCGACGATCGGTGGAAGAGCCTATCGAGAGCACGTGGCTGCTGTGATGCAGGAGGATCAACTACTCTCAGGCTCTATTGCCGATAACATTTGCTTTTTTGATGCATCCTTCGACGAAGAGCGGATGATTCAATGCGCGCACCTGGCGGGTATACACGAAGAGATCATGGCGATGGCGATGACCTACAACAGCCTAATCGGGGATATGGGAAGCTCATTATCAGGTGGACAGAAGCAACGACTAATGCTGGCTCGGGCGCTTTATCGACAACCTAGCATTCTGTTTCTGGACGAGGGCACGGCTCATTTGGACGTCGATAACGAAAAGCGTATCAACGAGAGCCTTAAAGGCTTGCAAATGACTCGGATAAATGTGGCGCACCGGCCTGAGACAAGTAGCGGAGCAGATCGAATTTTGCGAATTGCGAGGACGTTGACGAGCGATCTAAAGCGTGGTGAGCACTGCCAACCGGATGAATCTGTCATCCCGTCCTTCCTGGAGCTGGAAAAACAGGGGCACAGCGCTCTAGCTTAAGCCCAGGCACGCTTACGATTTCTCTCGTTGTTCTGCGCGGCGGATTTATGAGTAGGCAGCAGATCCTGGGCAATTGCGTTCCTGCCCGAATGACTCGATGACTTCCAGGAGAGTAATCCAGTTCTCGTGCTCGCGATGAGCTTCGGGCCGAGCCGGCGATGGTTGGTTGGCGCCGCATCAGCTTACGGTTCTGCTTTAGCTCCCGACGGTCGTTTCGCCCAGAGCCGCTGGAAGCCGGCCGTCAAAAAGGCTTCCTACCGGCGATGATTGTCGCGGACTCGCGGGTTAGGGGCGGCGCTTGGTTCAGTCGTGCCGATCCGCGAGGGCGCGATCGAAATCGAGTCGGGGCCGGAGTTCGGATGCCGATCACAGGCGCGATCGATGCGGGACTGCCGGCGGGTTCACCGCGTCGGCAGCCGGTCAACCATTCGCCACCGGGGTGATCCGTCCGGCGAAAGCGAAGATGTTCGAGATGTCGAGCGCGGCCAATGGCGACGTCGTTCCGAACGTGATGTTGTCCGCGGCGTCGCCAACAGTACCGCTCCTCAGAAGTACCGACAGGTTTTTCCGCAGTGATGAGCTTCATGGCAAGACCATCTGCAATCGCTGCTCCTAACGCGTTTATCGCCCTTCGCTCTAACGGGCGCACCGGCCGCATATCGAGGTAGCCGGACACAACCTGGTCGATGAGGGCATTGCGGACACGCGGCAAATCCGTTCGGGCCATGGCTTGAGCGGCGTCTCCGCTCCGAACGGCCGAAACCAGGAACCGGCGCTCGTCCGCCCGTCGGTTGATCACGGTAAGCCGGGACCTGAGAGCGCATGCATCGGCAATATCGAGCAGTTGAGGCGTCGCGATATGTTTCGATCCCGCACCAACTTAGTCGCTGTATCGCAAAACGAACATTTCCTCGCCTCCGCGGGCCACCGGGTAAAAACGGCCTCGACATCCCCCTACCAAGATGCCGAGGCCGTCAGGCCCGAGCGCTTTGGCGAGCGCCCAGGACCGGTCGCAGCCTAGCCCGGCCCTTAGCTTGGGTCTGTGCGCTTTCGAACATTCATGCACCTCGACGCGATCGTGTTGCAGCGACTCATCCGGCCTGGAGAAGATGGGGGGCTCAGACTGGACGGCCCATGGCCGCCGCTCGCAATGGCTGGATCAGGGCAGCGGCCAGGCCCGTCCCGAAACCACGCTCGACGTCCTCAGGGAGCAACGTCCGGAAGGCCGCCACCAGCCGGCGACCTTGGCTACGCATCGCACGGTGAACAAGCGACTAGTGGGCAAGTAAGCGAGAACCAATTTCCTGCTTCGGTAGTTGACTCATATGGCACTCGAGCAAGCGAAAGTTATCTTCGCGACGAGGCCCATTTAAAACCTGAGCCAGCACAACATGAAGGACCTCAGGGTACGATTGGAGAAGCTCCGCTCTGACGCCAGAGACTTTACCCTTATGAGTCAGCAGGCGACCGACATCGAAAAGCGCGAGCTGTTTAGGCTCGCATCAAGCGACACGGCGTGCTCGGTAACTTTATCCACTAATCAACAGGCTAGGACGCTTACGGCGAATGGAAGGCGATATCTGCAAGCTAGAGCGAATGGACGCAAATTGCGTGCGGCTGATCTAAACGAGCAGCGCTGCCGCGAGCTCGGCTTGCGGAAGCTTTGTGCGTGAGCAGCGGCGCGATCACGCGCGAGTTGGTTCTCGACAAGCCTCATCTGAATCCTGCCGCTGCTATGTTCGCATGTATGGCGCTTCTATTCCCTTACCTTCGCGTGTGCTCCGTTGCACCGCAAAAGAAATGCGGCGGCGGAGAACAGTCGATAGCGCTGACCCAATCTCCGACGGCACATACCGATGCCCGCAAGATCTGTCGGGACGAGCTTACAATCCAATCTCGCCGACCACCAAAACTGTCTGAAGCTTAAAGGACTCCGGTATATCTATATCCTGGTGCGGTCAAGCTCCGATGAAAAGCCTGCTTTGGAAGTGCCGCCTCGTTGGCAGGTTTACATGCACTCAGCCAGCAGAGTGGCAGTTCGCGCCCCAGAGATCACCCATGATGTCAGGTACCAGCAAGATTGCGCTTTTCATCGATGGTGCCAATCTTTATGCCACAGCCAAGACGCTCAATTTCGATATCGACTACAAGCGGCTGCTCACCGAATTTCAAAGTCGCGGGACGCTGCTCCGGGCGTTCTACTACACCGCTATTGTGGAGGATCAGGAGTACTCTTCGATCCGGCCCCTTGTCGACTGGCTGGACTACAACGGCTACACCGTCGTCACCAAAGCCACCAAGGAATACATCGACGCGTCCGGCCGCCGCAAGGTGAAAGGTGACATGGACATCGAGCTTGCAGTCGATGCTATGGAGCTTGCAGAGCACATGGACAAGATGGTGCGGGGCGCCGGCGCACGTGATCGTTCCGGCGAGCTGAGCCCCGGAGACGAGCGAAACGAATAAGCCCGGCATTTGCGCCGGGCTAATCGCCAATAAGGTTCAGGTTCTCAGCAACGGACCAACTAGAGAAAAGTCCTCGCGCTTAGTCGGTTCGGTTTCTGACACTGCAATGCTGGCCCACGAACTTCGCATGTCGTGTTGCTGCTCCGCGCTCCTCAATAGGCCTCGCGATTGCTGGGAAGTGCGCTTTGACGGGCAACAAGGTCCGAGCAAGCAGTATTCGAAACTGATGTGAAGCTCACACCGAAACTAGTTCCGGTCAGCTGCATCGAAGACCGAATTCGCTGTCGCGGAACGACAAAATTTGGTTACGCGTCAGATTACAGGTGCTGTTTTGAGGGAGCGAGTCCAATCGCTTGTGGCGGAACTCAGAGAAGTGGAGAAGCTTCGAACTAAGCTCCGACATGTAGAAGCGAGAACAATCGGCAGAAGACGGCGTGCCAAACCGGGCAGCAGAGCAAAAGGGGACTAACTCGGCGACGAGACAGGCCCTCTATTCAGGACAAGCGATCGCTTCGATTTTCCTTCGACGTTGCACCTCGAAAGACGGCGACGAGCCGATCCCCTTCCCAAAGCTCAACGTCGTGCTCGCCATACATTTGCTCGGCTCGACATCTCGGAGCCTGCTCATCGATGCAGTCGAGCTTCGCGGCGCAGATCACTCATCGGTTGCGTCCATCACGAACACTCTGTACCGCATGATGGCAGTGCCATCCAAGGGGGACCACCATCGTAGTCGAATGTTCGTCTAAGGCAGCGCCAAAGTAAGTGCAGGCGCGAGGAACGTTTGTACGTGTGGCAATTCGACTCTGCCAGCTCCTGGAACTCTTCTCATGGCGGCGCGTCGGGTATCCGGCCAGCGCCGCGCGCTTCAGGAGCGCAATCTGAGCGCATGCCGAAGGGAGCGGTTCGAGCTCAAGATAGAGAGCATCCCCAGAGTCATCAGCAGTACGCCGGTCCAAGTTGCCGCCCGGCTCGGTGCCTTGTTAGAAGCCTCTGCAGTGAGCACGATGGTGCCGAGCGGCATGCTTAGAGGTGGTTCGGACGAGGTCACCACATCGTTGGCCGGCGCGGCTCCGTGAAGTTGCTCATCACGGACGTGATCTTGGCTCGGCACGGAGGGCGCGGGCGGGCGGCTATGCTGGGCGACGAGGGCCCTGACATCCCAGCGGTGCTTGTACCGAGATTGGAGGCCGCATCAGCTAACTTGATTTCGGCATGAGGCAGCGGAGCCGGCTCGGCCGGTGCGGAGCGCAGCAACTCCGCGCGCGCATCAACGACCCGGTTCGGCCTGGACCGCGCGCTCCCGCTCTCGTCCAAACTGGCCGTGCTATCTTTGGCTACGCGCCGACGAACGGTCTTCTTCACCTTCGCGGTAGCCTCGGTTAGGAACCAGCATTTGCGGTGCCCGTCCATTCGATAGACCCAATGCTGGCCATCGGAGGTCGAGCGGCCGGGGCGTCCCAGGCATTCCGCTTGCGGCGGAGAGGTCAGCGCAGGTTGGGATGCAGCAGTATTGAAGATATCCGCAAGAGGATTGGAGGACGCAGGCGCCGTCGAAAGAGTTTCAACAAGAACGAGACTGACGAAGCACAATCGCAAATAACCGGACACCGAAAACTCCCGGTGTTGCGCCCCGCCTGGGCACGACCCTTCGCAGCGACATAGGCGGCCATGCGGCTCAAATCTGGCGGTGCGATGGATTCATTGTGCTCTTGACGTGGGATCTGGGGCGAACGTAAGTCCAGTCCAGCAGCTCGCCCCGGCGTGGTTGTGAAGTGTCCTGATCGGTCAGCACAGAACTTCGGAAGTGGCCTAGCGCCGCCTGAGGCGCTATGCTTAGCGATGAGGGTACCAAGCGACGGTATCCTCCCGATGAACTAATCTTTTTCATTGTGCGAATGTCCGTTTGGCGGTGTCCTACTTAGGTCAACACACCCGCAGAAGGGCCGGTGTTGCCCTTCTTCCGGTTGTCGGTCGCTGTTGGAATCCTTCATCAGGTATTCGATCGACGCGTGCCTGATCATTGTCATTGGCAAACAGCCTTTGGTGGGATGCCGCAACCTCCATTCTATCCATCCCATATCCAAGAACACCGCGCGCGTTGTCCTCAAGTCGCTCGGCATGTCCGTTCTAGACGGCGAGGTTGATAGCTTCGCGCTGTGGCGATCAACCTGAGGATGCTAGTGCGCGCCTTCAAGAGCTTGCAGGTACGCAGCAAATGCCGAATGCGATGCTGCCCGGCGAACGCTGCAATTCCTGCCCTCTTGAAAGTGAATTGGACTGTCAATTATCTAGTTCGAATGAGCCCGCGGAGGCATGGCGTCATGGCGCCTTCCGTTCAATGTGTCACTGGCAGACCACCGACGCTAGCAAGCAATTGTCTTGAAAGCCGACCCTCGTGCCGTGCTCAGCCGCGGCAGGTTCGGGCCAACAGGCGACATTCGCAAGAGGTCAGTTCTTCAAGCCGATACTTGAGCAGTACCACCAAATATCATTGCCACGCCAACCCATCTTTATCGCGTCCTGGGTGGAATCGGCATAGGTCTTGTAGTGGTACACGTTTTTGCAAGCCGCAAAAGCTGGCCAAACGCCGACGGCCCAGCCGAGACCGGTGGTAGGGCTTTCCGCGGGTCCAATCATTGCGGAGGCCTGGGCAACAGCCGCAACTGAAGCTTTCATCGCCTTCTCCCGAACAAAGGTGACGTCTTGTGCAACCGTTCCCAATGTGCGTGCTTGGGTCAAAAGCGCGGCTAGGCCTCACGGCGAGCGACTTCCGGTCGACTCCGGTCTCCGGACGTACCGCTGCACGGCGCCGACTGCCGAAACGGCCAAAAGCGGACGTCATGATCAAAGACTATCAATGCGAGTTGGCTACTACGGCTGATAAATCTGTGGCCTGATTGCCCGACTTCTCCTCTTGTTTCACGGCGCGAGCGCCCGCGTTCGGATTGCGTCGTTCCCATTCCGAGTGCACACTATAACGCACGTTGATGGGGCTAGAGTCCCGATTACCGAACGACGTAAATCGAAAGACATAAAGCCAACGCTGAATTGCAGGCGGCTGTTTCTTGCGAGAGTATTGCGGGGCTGAACGCGCGAGAGCAGTCCGCTTCCAAGCAAAGCAAGGAGAACATCATGCAAGACAGACGCACGCTGAGAGAACTCAGTGAGAAAGAACTAGAGCAGGTCTGTGGTGGAAAATTAACAACTGAAAACCCGGGCGGGCAGCCCCACGGTGCATCGCAGATGACCACTACTTCAGGGAATGGTAATGCCCCTCCAGGCCAAAATAAAGACCTGCCCCCAGGACTCCAGTAGTCGGCGGGATCAAACGCTGATCAAGAATTCGTCTAATACATATCTAAGGAGAATGTCATGGATACTCTGTTGAAAAAGATGGACGGTTTGAGAGAGATCACCGAAGCCGAGTTGGAATTTGTCCACGGTGGCGCACCGCCGGCCCAGGGAAGCGGCAAGAATGAAGGCGGCCACAAGGTAGACGTCTTCGCAGGGAATCCGCACGACCGCCCCGGCGCGAACGCCAAACAAACACCGTAGTTTTGATCGCGAGGGTAGCCGTGCTCCTGCGAGGAGGCACGGCCGCCGGCGTCCACAACATAGGTGCACCGTGACGATAGAATCGCGTTTCGGCAGCCGAGCTGCGCCAGAACCGAGCCGTTGATAGCGAGGCTGCTCCTTGCAGTGCAAACCCGCCCGCAGCTAGCGGCGGCGGTGCTGACGTGGACGCGCCAGCGGAACAACGGATCCCGTTCTCCTATGATGATATGTTCGCAAGCGGCTCGCCTGCGGTTTCAGGCAGCAGAGGGGAGGCGCTGACGGCGGAGTTGACAGGCCGCCTCGCTGACGATCTCGCCGCCGTGTCCATCCGTGAGCCGATTGCGCCCAGGGGCTTGCGCCGAAGCGGCTGCTCTGCGCCCGGCTTGCGCCGTACGGTCGAGCCTGTTCCCTCAGGAAGCCAACCAATTTCACCAGCATCGGCCCTAACGGGGGGACACGTTGCGCTGCTGCAGCCATTGTCTACAAAAATGCTGACCTGGTTCATGGCTGCAGCCGCTGTATCACTCTGCACATTCCTTTTAAGGGGCAGTACGCGCAAGGAAATCGCGAGTGGATATCTCGCCCGGTAGCGGGTACCTCAAAGGTCTTCGGCTCGCAGCAGTCAGTGCACGACTTGATCTGGTCTACCACAGGTCCGGGTCAAAAGCGGCGGATGAGGCAAGCGTCGCCCGGCATCTGGCCTGCAGCCGATAGCCGACGTCACAATAGCATCAGCATGGTTCGGCTGCGGGCCCAGGCCGTGTGAAAATCCGGCGACTTGGGGCGCTCCGGCGCATTTCGTGGCCGCCGCGCTTCTCATTCGGTGGAATCGACCTCTTGTCATCTCAGTGGCAACCAGGAGCTTCGTGTAGGCGCTGATTTGGTCGCGCAGAGGCCGCCCTCACGCCTGCATCGCCTCCAGCAATCCGCCTA
>NZ_AXAZ01000091.1 GCF_000473065.1 Bradyrhizobium sp. WSM1743 | reverse complement strand
AACGCCTTCAACATCACCAGCCGCGGGTACGGCGGCGCCCCGCGCTCCGGTTCCGGCAGACCGCCCAGCACGTGCTCCACCGCGGTCCAATCCACCAGTTCGCTGATCCGCCTCAGCACCGGATTGCCTTTTCCACGCCGCGACGACGCCAGCGCGTCCGCAAAGCTCGGTTGCCCCACCTGCCGATATGCCATTCCCATCCCCTCCAATCCGTCTAGGGAATCGCAGATTCGCGAATAATGCAAAGCTCTCGCAAGCGGGAGAGGTGAAAGCGCGATCAGCCCGCGAGCGCGCCGCGGACGGCGGCGATGATTCGCTCCTGGTCGGCTTCGGTCAGGTAGGCGTGCATCGGCAGGCTGATGACGTCCTGCGACAGGCTCTCGCAATTAGGCAGGCCGCCGTCTGCGACCGGATAGTGCTTGTAGGCGGTCTGCTGATGCATCGACTTGCCGTAATAGATCGCGGTCGGCACGCCCTGGGTCTTCAGCGCGGCGGCAAAGCCGTCGCGGTCGGTGCCTTTGGACAGGCGGATGGTGTATTGCGCCCACACCGAGGTGTTGCCGGGCGCGACGCGCGGCACGGTGACCACATTCGACAGTCCGCGCGCGTAACGCTCCGCAACCCTGTTACGGGCGGCGATCTCGTCGTCAAAGATCTTCAGCTTCTCGATCAGGACCGCGGCCTGCATGGTGTCGAGCCGGCCGGTGAGGCCGAGGCGGACGTTGTCGTATTTGTCGACACCCTGCCCGTGCACCCGGATGCTGCGCAGCGTCGCGGCGAGCTCGTCGTCATCGGTGAAGATCGCGCCGCCGTCGCCGAAGCAGCCGAGCGGCTTGGCTGGGAAGAAGCTGGTCGCGGTGGCGTGCCCGAGCGTGCCGAGCTTGCGGCCCTTGTAGCTCGCGCCAAAACCTTGCGCGGCGTCGTCGAGCACGAACAGGCCTTCGTCCCTGGCGATCTCGGCAATGGCGTCGTGATCGGCGGGCTGGCCGAACAGGTCGACCGGAATGACCGCGACAGGCTTGAGGCCGGCCTTGCGGGCGGTCGCGATGCCGCGCTTGAGCGACTCCGGGCTCATGTTGAAGGTCGTCTCATCGACGTCGACATAGACAGGCGTGGCACCGGTCCGCGCCACCGGCGAGGCCGTCGCGATGAAGGTGAAGGATGGACACAGCACGGCATCGCCGGGCCCGACATTCTTCGCCATCATCACCATCAGGATCGCATCGGTGCCGCTGGCGCAGCCGATGACGTGCTTGGCGCCGGAATAGGCTGCGAGCTGCTTCTCGAGCTCGAAGACCTCGGGGCCGTTGACGAACTGACAATGGTCGAGCACGCGCTTGACGGCGGTGTCGAGCGAGGCGCCGAGCCGGCGGCGCTGCGAGGCGACGTCGATGAAGGGAATGGGATCGGGACGCAGGTGCTGGTTCATGGCGGCTTCTTGAGTGGTCGACATGGAAAGGGATCAGCCGGCGACGCGGCGCGGCGCCTTGCGGGCAGGTGACGTAGCCGCAGGACGCGAGGGCGTCTCCAGGCACTGCGTGGCGATCTCGAGGCTGGCGACGCCTTCGTCGCCGGTCACCGCCGGCGTCTCGCCATGGCGCACCGCCTTGAGGAACGCGAGCAGCTCGGCGCGGAGCGGCTCGTCATGGCCGACCGGCAGATGCCGCATCGAATAGCTGCCATCCGGCTTGAAGCCGAAGCACTCGGTGACCTGGCGCGTGAGCAGGTCGCCCATCACGTATTTGTCGCGGGTCGCAACCGTGACGCTGCGCGCCTTGAACGGCGTCAGCCAGTTGGTGTTGATGTGGGCGAGCACGCCGCTCTCGGTGCGGAACTGCAACAGCGCGATGTCCTCTCGCTCGGCGACCGCGCTCGACAATTGCGGCTGCACCTCGACGATGTCGGATTCGGTAAACCAGCGGATCAGGTCGATGTCGTGCACGGCAAGATCGATGACGACGCCAACATTGGACATGCGCGGCGGGAACGGGCCGACGCGCGTGATCGCGATGGAGAGAATGTCCTCGCCCGCGATCGCCTGCTTGACGGCGGCGACCGCCGGGTTGAAGCGCTCGACATGGCCGACCATCAGCGTCACGCCGGCCTTTTGCGCGGCGGCGACGATCTCGCGGCCCTCCTCCACCGTCGACGCGATCGGCTTCTCGACCAGGACATGGATGTTCTTGGCAATGCAGGCGAGCGCAACCTCGTGATGCAGATGGGTCGGCGCCGCGACGGTGACGGCATCGACGCCTTCGGCGAAGAGCTGGTCGAGCGTCTCGAAGCTTGCGCAATTGGCAAGTTCGGTGGCCCGCGTGCGATGCGCGGGCGAGGGATCGACGACGCCGACGAGGCTGACGCCGGGAAGACCGCTGAGCACGCGCGCATGGTTGCTGCCCATCACACCGGCACCGATGACGCCGACGCGCAAGCCGGCCTTTGCCGGTGCAGACCCTTTGGAAATCATCTGAGCAAACCCCGATTCAACGCAAATCCCCGGGCCGCTTCTAGCACGGACGCCACATTTGTGGCGAATGCCGCCCTTGCAGGCCGGACACGATTTGATTCAAAAAGTTACACGTTCCCCGGGCCTTAAGCCGAAAAAGATACCGCTTCTCGGCCCGGGTCGCGTGGTTCGGAGTTTGCTGGTTACGACCTTTGATAGTCGTCTTCAATCCGGATGATGTCGTCTTCCCCGAGATAAGAGCCGGTCTGGACCTCGATCAGCTCCAGCTGGATCTTGCCGGGATTCTCCATGCGGTGGACGGCGCCCATGGGGATGTAGATCGACTCGTTCTCATGCACCGTTTTCACCGTCTCGTTGACGGTGACCTGAGCCGTGCCGCGTACCACGATCCAATGCTCGGCACGATGGTGATGCTTCTGCAGCGACAGCCGCCCGCCCGGCTTCACCACGATGCGCTTGACCTGGTGGCGCTCGCCATTGTCGACGGACTGATAGCTGCCCCAGGGCCGGTGCACCTTCAGATGCTCCTCGGTGACCTTCGGTGCGACCGTCTTGAGCTTGGTCACCAGACGCTTCAGCCCGTTGGCATCCTTCTGGCGCGAGACCAGCACCGCGTCCGCGGTGGCGACCACGACGAGATCGTCGACGCCTTCGAGCGCGACCAGTGCGGAATCGGTGGTGACGTTGCAGTTGCGCGAGTCCTCGAACACGGCGGTGCCGTGCGCGGCGTTGCCCAACGCGTCCTTCTCCGAGAGCTCCCACACCGCGTGCCAGGAGCCGACGTCGGACCAGCCGCACGACACCGGCACCACGGCGGCGCGCGAGGTCTTCTCCATCACGGCATAGTCGATCGAGATCGCCTTCGCCGCGCCGAACGCCTCGGGCTCAAGCGTGACGAAGCCGAGATCGCGGCCGGCATTGTTGACCGCATTGGTGACGGCATCGACGCTTCCCGCATCGACCCTGCGGTATTCGTCGAGCAGCACAGCGGCCGGGAACATGAAGTTGCCGCTGTTCCAGAGATAGCCCGAATTGACGTAGTCGGATGCCTTCACCGCGTCCGGCTTCTCGACGAAGCGTGCGACCGCATACACCTCGCCCGAAATCACCTCACCCGGATTGATGTAGCCGTATTCGGTCGCCGGCCGCTCCGGCTTGACGCCGAAGGTGACGATGCGCCCGGCATTCGCGGCCGCAAGGCCCTCGCGGCAGGCGGCGACGAAGGCGGCATTGTCCTGCACCACGTGGTCGGCGGCGAGCGCGAGCACGATGGCTTCACTGGCGCGGTTCTGCGCGAACACCGCGCCTGCCGCGATCGCGGGGCCGGAATCGCGCCGCATCGGCTCGAGGAGCACGTCCGCCTCGATGCCGATCTCGGCGAGCTGCTCCAGCACCATGAAACGATAGGCCGCATTGGTGATGACAACAGGACGATCGAACAGCTGGGGATCGGACACGCGTAGCAGCGTGTCCTGGAAGGTCGAGCGCGTGCCGAACAGCGGCAGGAATTGCTTGGGCCGCACCTCGCGCGAAGCCGGCCACAGCCGCGTGCCGGCACCGCCGCACATGATCAGGGGGATTATGCGTTTGTCCATCGTGATCTCAAACCTTGAAGTAGTCGCGATACCAGGTGACGAAATTATGGATCCCATGCTCGATCGGCGTTGACGGTGCAAAGCCGGTGTCGCGCATCAAATCCTCGACATCCGCGAACGTTTCCAGCACATCTCCCGGCTGCATCGGCAGCAATTCTTTGATCGCCGTCCGGCCCAGCTCCCGCTCCAGAAGACCGACGACGTGCATCAGTTCCTCCGGATGATGATTGCCGACATTGTAGAGCTTAAACGGCGCATTTGCGGCAGACGGATCGTCCGCAGGCACGAGATCGATCAGCTTGGATACGACACGGGTCACATCATCAATATAGGTGAAGTCCCGGCGCATCTTGCCATGGTTAAAGAGCCGGATTGGCTTGCCTGCCATGATGGCGTTCACGAACAGAAACATGGCCATGTCGGGCCGGCCCCATGGGCCGTAAATGGTAAAGAAGCGCAGCCCCGTGACCGGCAGGCGATAGAGATGGCTGTAGGACTGCGCCATCACCTCGTTCGCCTTCTTGGTCGCGGCATAGAAGCTCACCGGATGGTCGGTGCGGTCCGCAACCGCAAATGGCAGTTTTGTGTTGGCGCCGTAAACGGAGGATGACGAGGCGTAGACGAGATGACGACAGCCGTTGTTGCGGCAGCCCTCCAGCACGTTGAGAAAGCCCACCAGATTGGAATCGGCGTAAGTCTGCGGCTGCTCGATCGAGCAGCGCACGCCGGCTTGCGCGGCGAGATGCACGACTTTGGCAAAACGATGTTGCGAAAACAGCGCCGCCATCGTCTCGCGGTCGGCGAGATCGGCCTCGACGAAGGAGAAGCCGGGCTCGTCTCTGAGCAGCGCAAGGCGCGCTTTCTTCAGCGCCGGATCGTAATAGCTGTTGAGATTGTCGAGCCCGACAACGGCGCGGCCTTCGCCCAGGAGCTGCCGGGCGACGTGGAAGCCGATGAAGCCGGCCGCGCCGGTAACCAAAATCGCCTGATCTGTCATCCTGTTCCCTAGGATCCGAGCCGCCCCTGTTTAGCCGCCACGTTGACAGGGTCGCAATAGACTACCCGTTTCTCATGAGGGCTTCTTCATGACGCCCTTAATGACGGCTATTGCAAGATCGGCGCCAAAACCATACCAAAGCGGCCGAATTCGGCGCCTCGCGTCGGGTTGCCTCAAATCTTCGCAAACCCTGTTCATGCGGACGAGATGCGCCGAATCCTGCTGTCGACGGCCAAAATCCTGATTTCCGCGGCGCTGCTCTATCTGGCGCTGCGCAAGGTCGATTTGTCCGAACTGTTTTCGCGCTTCACCGTGACCAGCTTGTTCTGGATCGGCGTCGCGATCGCGGTCACGTTCCTGCAGATCTTCATCGGCGCGCTGCGCTGGCGCGAGATCAGCGCCGTCTGCGGCGCGCCGCTCGAGCTCGGCCGCGCCATGCGCTACAACGTGATCGGCTCGTTCTTCAACCAGACCCTGCCGTCGGCGATCGGCGGCGACGCGGTCCGGCTGTGGCTGGTCGCGCGCGCCGGCGCCGGCTGGCGTGCGGCGACCTACTCGATCTTCGTCGACCGCGCGATCGGCCTCATCGCACTCGCGATCGTGATCGTCGCAAGCCTGCCCTGGAGCTACACACTCATCACCGATCCGCACGGGCGTTCGGCGCTGCTGCTCATCGATCTCCTGGCGCTCGCCGGCGGCGTCGGCTTCCTGATTTTCGGCGCGCTGAAATGGCGCTGGCTGAAGACCTGGTGGGCCACGCATCACATTCACGCCTGTGCCGTGATCGCCAATCGCGTGATCTTCAGCCGCACCCGCGGGCCCGTCATCGCAATCCTGTCGGTTCTCGTTCACGTGCTGGCCGTCGTGATCGCCTGGTGCGTCGTGCAGTCGATTGCGGCCCCGGTTCGTTTCAGCGACGTCTTTCTGCTGGTGCCGCCGGTGATGCTGATCACGATGATGCCGATCTCGATCGCCGGCTGGGGCGTGCGCGAGGCCACGATGAGCCTTGCGTTCGGCTTCGCCGGGCTTGCCGCCAACGAGGGCGTCAACGTCTCGCTGCTGTTCGGCGCCGTGTTCTTCATAGTCGGCGCATTCGGCGGCCTGGTCTGGATCCTCAGCGCGGAGAAAGCCGCGCAAGGATCGGCCCCGATCGGAGTGCCGGAGTGAGCTCGGCCGCCGATGCGCTCGCCGGCGCGCCCTTGCTGCTTGCCGTTGCGGTCGCCGCGCTGATCTCGGCGCTCGTCATCTGGACCAGCCGCCCCCTGCTCCAGCGCTACGCACTGGCGCGGCCGAATGCGCGGTCCTCACATCGCATCCCGACCCCGCAGGGCGCGGGCATCGCGGTGATCGCCGCGACATTGATCGTCGCCTCGCTCTGGGGGGCCTCGGCCAATGCCGCGATCCCGCCGGCGCTGGTCGCCGCGACGGTCGTGATCGCGCTGGTCGGATTCGCCGACGACATCGTGTCGCTGCCGGTGCTGGTGCGGCTGGTGCTGCAGGCAGCCTGCGTCGGCGCGGTGGTTCTCACCACGCCCGAGACCGCGCGGATCGTGCCGGCGCTGCCGCTTCCGCTGGAGCGCGGCCTGATCGTCCTCGCCGGAGTCTGGTTCGTCAACCTCGTCAACTTCATGGACGGGCTCGACCTGATGACGGTGGCGGAAGTCGTGCCGGTCACCGCTGCGCTGCTGCTGCTGGGAATGCTCGGGAATCTCTCGTGGCCGGCCGTGCTGATCGCCACCGCGCTGTGCGGCGCCATGCTCGGCTTTGCGCCGTTCAACCGTCCCGTCGCAAAAGTCTTCCTGGGCGATGTCGGCAGCCTGCCGATCGGCCTCTTGCTCGGCTGGTGCCTGCTGGAGCTCGCCCTTCGGGGACAGCCGGCCGCGGCGCTGCTGTTGCCCGCCTATTATCTTGCAGATTCCACCATTACGCTGTTTCGGCGCATCATCAGGCGCGAACCGTTCTGGTCGGCACATCGCACCCACTTTTATCAGCGTGCAACCGACAACGGGTTCACGGTCAAGCGGGTGGTCGGCGAGGCATTCGCGCTCAATCTCGTGCTGGCATTGCTCGCCATCGCCACCGTTCGCGCCGGTTCGATGACGATCACCATCGTCTCCCTGCTCGCGGGCGCGGGCGCGGTCGCACTCCTGCTGCGGCGTTTCTCCCGCGCTCAGGCGTCCTGAGCCGACAGCGCGCGCCGCAACCCCTCGTCCAGCGAGACCTCCGGCTGCCAGCCGGTCGCGAGCGCCTTGGAGATGTTGAGCTCGAGCGAGCGGATCAGGCTGTCATGCGTGTCCTGCCGGCCCATCATGCTGAGCAGCGCCGAGAGCAGGCTCGGCGGCATGCCGAACAGACGCGGGCTCACGCCCGACGCAATGGCCAGGCGCCTGATGAATTCGGGCGTCGAGACCTGTTCCCTGTCGGCCACCAGGAAGATCTCGAAGTTGCTGGCGGGATCGGGATGGCTGAGCCGGCGGCGGATGAACGACGACAGGTTCTGCACGGCCAGGAAGGCGCGCTGGTTGCTGATCGCCGCAAACGGCAGCGGCAGTCCCAGGCTCACCGCGCGCGTCAGCAGCGCGAAATTGCCCTTGGCACCCGCGCCATACACCAGCGGCGGCCTGATCACCGAGATCTTGATGTCGCTGTCGCGCGCCAGCGTCTTCAGGCCTGCCTCGGCCGCGGCCTTGGACATGCCGTAGAGGCCGCGCGGCGTCAGGATGTCATTTTCGCTGAACGGCGCGCGGCCTTCATTGCTGCGGCCGTGAACGAGAACGGTGCTGATGAAGATGAATTGGCGCACGCCCGCCGTCGCCGCGCAGCGCGCCAAATGCAGCGTGCCGGCGACGTTGACGTTGCGATAGAGCTGGACTGCGTGCTCCTCGTGCTTGTGGTGCACGCGCGCGGCCAGATGGACGACGGCGTCGACGCCGTCCAACGCAGCCCGCCAGTCGGTCTCGGGACCGATCGAACCGGTCACGACTTCGCCGTCGGCGCCTTCCGGGCTGCGGACCGCGCGGCGGACCGACCAACCCCCGCGGACGAGGGCTGGCACGAGATGACGGCCGATGAAGCCGCTCGCTCCCGTCACCAGCACGACCGGTTTACGCTCGCTCATCGCTGCTCCGAAAGGTTCGGGTTGCGCAACAATTCGTCGATCAGCGCGGCATAGGCGTTCATCGCGGTCGTCCGGTCGAACCGCGATGCCGCCTTCACCGCGCGCGCCGCGATGCCGTCGAAGTCGGAATCGAACGCGGCGCGGATCGCTTCGGCGAGCCGGTCGGCACGGCCCGGCGGCACGACCCAGCCGAGCCTGCTCTCCACGACCGTCAACGCGGCCTCGGCCTCCGGTTCGGACACCAGCGCCACGGGACGGCCGACCGCCAGCAGATTGTAGAACCGGCTCGGCACCGATACGCCCGCAACGTTCTTCCGGTACGGAATGATCCAGAGATCGGCGGCCGCCAGAAACGCTTCAAGCTCGGAATCCTCGACGCGCCCGACAAAGGAGACATTGGAGAGGTTCGCCGCCGCCTGCAACTGCTTCAGCCGATCGAAACCGATGCCCCAGCCGGACAGCAGGAAGTGAATGTCCGTCTCGTCCTCCAGGAGCCGCGCCGCTTCGAACACGATCTCCGGATCATGGGTGAAGCCGAGATTGCCAGACAGGCCGACGATGAAGCGCGCAGAGATCGCCTTGCGGAACGGATTGTCCGGCGTGACCGGCCGCGGCGCCGGCACGAGCGTGGCCCAATTCGGGATGAAGCGGATCTTGCTCCGCGTCATTCCCGAATAGCTGAGCAGCGGCCGCTCCGCGTCTCGGCCGATGGTGATGACGGCATTGAGCGCGCGGAACATCAGGCTGTTGGCGGCGCGCATCGTCCGCGTCACGAACGAGCCGGGCTTCAAGAGGCCCGCCATCACCAGCACGTCGGGAAAGAGGTCGTGCATAATCAGCGCCGAGCGCGCGCCCTTGACCCTTCCCGCCGCTGCCACCGCATAGGGCAGCATGAACGGCGCGGTGACCGTGAGCACGACGTCCCCTCGCCTCAGCTCCCGCACCAATGCGAAGAACGTGCGCGCCGCGAACAACAGCTCGGAGGCGCCGCGCCGCATCAGCGCCGCCTTGCCCGCCATGCGGTTCCTGATCGCGACGACGCGGGGCTTGCCCGGGGCGGTCGGCGCGGCCGGCAACGTGCCCTGCGAGCCCGAGAGCACGACGACCTCATGCTCGGTGGCAAGACGGCAGGCGATCTCGGCCATGATCGCCGCCGTCGTGCTCGGGTCAGGCGGATAATGCTGGCTCGCGACGACGATCTTGCCTCTAGGCTGCATGATCAGGCCGCGGTCGACCCGAATTCGGGCACCGCGTCCTTCAAGATGGTTCTGATGGTGGTGCGATCGTCGCGCGCGATCGCCTGCTCCAGTGCCGCGATCCATTTGCGCAGCGTCTGCATCGGCGGTTCGTTCGGCTGCGCGGCCATGATCCCGGCGACACCGATCTCGCGGGTCGGCTCCTCCGAAGCGAACAGGATCTCGTGCAGACGTTCGCCCGGCCGCATGCCGGTGAACACGATCTCGATGTCGTAGCCGGGTTGCAGTCCGGAGAGACGGATCATGCGCTCGGCGAGATCCACGATCTTGACCGGTTGGCCCATGTTGAGCACGTAGACCGAGACGTCCGAATGCTGAGTTCCCAGCGCATGCGTGGCCGCTGTGATGACGAGATCGCAGGCCTCGCGAATCGTCATGAAGTAGCGGACCATGTCGGGATGCGTCACGGTCACCGGGCCGCCGGCCTCGATCTGGGCCTTGAACTTCGGCACCACAGAGCCGTTCGAGGCCAGCACATTGCCGAACCGGACCGAGATCAGCCGCATCTGCGGCTTGGCCCCGCGCGCCCCGGCGGCGAGGTCGTGATCGAGCGCCTGGCAATACATCTCTGCAAAACGCTTGGTCAGGCCGAGCATCGACACCGGCTCGATCGCCTTGTCGGTCGAGATCATCACCATCGCCTCTGCGCCGGCCGCCACGGCGGCATCCGCGACGTTGATCGAGCCGAAGATGTTGGTCTTGACGCCTTCGCTCCAGTCGCGCTCGAGGATCGGAACGTGCTTGAGCGCCGCGGCGTGGAACACGATGTCCGGCTTGAACTCCGCCACCAGGCGCATGATGCGCTCGCGGTCGCGAATGTCGGCGATCCGCCCTTCGATCTCGGCCGCCGCGCCCTGCGCGGCAAGCGCCTCCGTGATCGCGTAGAGCGCCGGCTCCGAGTTTTCCACGATCAGGAGCCGCGCAGCGCCGAAGGCGACGACGCGCTCGCAGATCTCAGAACCGATCGAGCCGCCGCCGCCGGTGACGATCACCGCCTTGCCGTTGATCAGCGCTTCCAGGCGCGCATAGTCGATCCTCTCGCTCGGCCGCAGCAGGAGATCCTCGACCGCAACGGCCGTGAGCCGCGGCGTGTCGCCGCTCTCCAGCGAGGGCATCCGGTTGACGATCACACCCAGCTTGCGCGCCCGCATCAGGATCGATTCCGGATGGGCCTCCGGCTCGAATGCCGATGGCGTCATGACGAGGCGCGCGATCGGCTTGTTGCGCTTGGCGAAGTCCGCGATGACGTCCTCGACGTCGTCGATGCCGCCCAACACCGGCACGTTGCGGATGAACTGGCCGCGGTCGGCGCTCGACGGCGACAGCACGCCGACCGGCCAGATGCGCTTGATCGCCCCGCTCTCGATCCCTCGCAGCAGCACCTCGGCATCCGCGGCGCGGCCGATCAGCAGCGTCGGCGCGGCATGATCGGTCCTCGCATGACGGCGCACCCGCGTATAGCGGAAGTAGCGGTAGGCCATGCGCAGCGCGCTGAGGAAGGAGATCTCGAGGAACCAGTAGAGGACGATGGTCACCTTGCCGAGGAAAAAGGCGCCGCGGACGTTGGGGGCGACGAAGATGTAGTCGAGCACGAGCAGGGCGACCGTCAGCACGGTCGCGACGCGGATGATGTTCAGCGCGTCAGGCAGCGAGATGAAGCGCCATTTCGTCGTGGTCAGGTTGAAGATGAAGAACACGACCACGCTCAAGGCGAGGAAGTAGGGCAGGATCTGAAACAGCAGCGGCAAGCGGTCGAAGAAGCCGTCGCCACCCTCGAATCGCAGATAGAAGGCGGCAAAAAGCGCCGCCGTGGTCGCCAGCAGGTCGTGGAGCGCGATCAGGAAATTGCGCAAGGTGAGATGCGAAAGACGCGTCATCCGCCGACCGATGAAAACCCAGTTAGATGCAACCTGACCGCGCTGATAGCCCATCTGGACAAGACTTGCCAGCCGCGCGAACGCTCAGGAACCGGCTCCCGCCATCTTCGCCTCGCCCTGTTGTGCCCGGATCACCATGCCGCCGGCGGCGCCGACGCCGATAACGTACATCCAGCCCTCGTGGAAGTCGAACAAATGCGAATTGAACAGCGAGGTGAAGACGTTCTGCACCACGACCAGGAGCCCAATCCAGTTGGCAAGCCAGTCGCCGCGAAACAACCGCAGATGCAATATCCAGATCGCGTAGAGAATGGCGATGCCGATCGCGCCCCATTGCACGGCAACGTTGAGCGTCTGGTTATGCGGGTTGCCGATCACCTCGACAGACGCCAGATACTGACCGCCGTGCGTCGCGGCGCGTTCGAACAATCCGCGCGTCGAGCCCGTGCCGTGCCCCACGATCGGCGCCTCCGCGAAGAAACCGAGCGACTTCCGCCAGAATTCGAGCCGCAGGCCTGCCGAGGTCGGTTCGCCCTTTTCCATGTAACGCGTGTAGTCGTCGGAGAACCTCTCGGCGGTATGGCGCAATTGCGGCGAGGCCTGCCAGGCGAGAACGGCGCCGACGAGCAAAGCGGCGGAGATAAGCGCGATACTGCGCCATTTGAGGTGAAGCAGCGCGAACACGCCGAACATGATCGGAATGGTAACGAGCGCGGTGCGTGACACCACGACGAACGCCATATTGATGAAGAAGCTCAGCGCAAGCGCCGTCAGCAGCCCGGCGAACCAGTATCGCTTCTCGCGCAGCAGCGTCACGATCGGATAGGCGAGCGCGACCGCGCAAAGCGTGAATTCCTGGCTCTGGTCGATGTAGTTCTTGACGAAGATGCCGCGTTCGGCCGGATCGGTCTTGAGCGCGAGGTTTGGGTAGAAGGCGACCAGCCAGGACATCACCGACAACAGGGCGCAGGACACCAGGAAGGCGATGAATATCCAGTGGCCGCGCGGCGAGCGCTCGAAATGATAGAGCAGGACCGGCAGCACGAGCAGCTTGACGGTTGGATTGACCGCATAGAAGCGCGCGCCCCAGGCCGCATCCGACCAGAGTGTCCCCACCAGCGCGAGCAGGACCAGCGCGATGGGGGCCACACAGATCGGACGCTTCAATGATTGCAGGAACGCGCGGACGTCGAGGAACGGCACCATGCAGAGCAGCATCAGCGCGTTGAAGATCCCGGCAAGCGAGGTCGACCAGGGCAGCGAGGCCGCGGTCAGGACCGCAAATATATCGACGGTCTCGCGCCAGGCGGCCGGGCTGCGCAGACGGCGAAGCAACATTTCGCTGGTCGTTTCGCGTGCGAGTGCCGTCACTTGCTCCCTCCCCGCGCGCGATGCACCAGCGCCGTCGTGCTGAATCCCTGCAGGATGTCGACCAGCACGACCACCCCGCCCGCGGCCTCGACGACCTCGTGGCCGACGACCTGTTCGCGGGTGTAGTCGCCGCCCTTCACCAGCACGCCGGGCTTGATCCTGGTGATCAGGTCGATCGGCGTGTCTTCCGCGAAGATGACGACGAGATCGACGGCTTCCAGCGCGGCGAGCACCTCGGCACGCGCGCGCTCGTCCTGCACCGGACGATCGGCGCCCTTGAGCCGCCGTACCGAGGCGTCGCTGTTGAGCCCAACGATCAGGCGGTCGCAGGCGGCGCGTGCCGCGGTCAGCACCTTGACGTGGCCGGGATGGAGGATGTCGAAACAGCCATTGGTGAAGCCGACGCGGTGGCCCTGCCTCTTCCATTCGGCGAGCTGCGCATCGAGAGCGGCCGGATCGAGCACGATCTTCTCCTCGGCCGCGAGAGTGGCATGCGGCAGGATCTTTCGTCGCAGCTCGGCCGCGCTGACGCTGGCGGTGCCCTGCTTGCCGACGGCGACGGCGGCGGCGGCATTGGCCACGCGCAGCGCCGTGTCCCAGTCCGCGCCGGCCGCAAGCGATACCGCGAGCGCGGCGGCGACCGTGTCACCGGCGCCGGAGACGTCGCGCACCTTCACCGGGAACGCCGGAACGTGAACGGCCTCGCCACCCCGCGGCACCAGCGTCATGCCGTGCTCGCCCTGCGTGACCAGGATCGCCTCGCAATCGGCGAGCCGCATCACGTCTTCACTGGCCTCGACGATGCCCTGCACAGTCTCGGCGCGGCTGCGGGTCGCCTCCGAAAATTCCTTGCGGTTGGGCGTGAGCAGCGTGGCGCCGCGATAGATCGCCCAGTTCAGGCTCTTGGGATCGACGATCACGGGCTTGCTGAGCTTTCGCGCGGCATCGATGGTGTGGCGGATCACACGCGCCGTCAGCACGCCCTTGGCATAGTCCGAGAGCAGCACGATATCGGCGCGCGCGATCTGCGGCAGGATCGCGTCGATCAATTTCGTATCGACGTCATCAGACGCAGGCAGAGCCTGCTCCCAATCCGCGCGCAGCATGTGCGTGGAAAAATGTTCGGAGACGAAGCGGACTTTTCGCGTGGTCGGCCGCAAGGGGTCGCACACCAGCACGCCTTCGATGCCGGCATGCTCATTGAGCGCCGCCTTGAGCCGTGCACCGGCTTCGTCCTCGCCGACGAGGCCGACGAAGATGCAGCGCGCGCCGAGCGAAGCGACATTGCGCGCGACGTTGCCGGCGCCACCGATGTGGATCTCGCTGCGCTGGGCGGCGATGACAGGCGCCGGCGCTTCCGGCGAGATCCGCGACACCTCGCCATAGACGAACTCGTCCAGCATGATGTCGCCGATGCACAGCACCGTGCGGCCTGAGATGGCTTGCGCGAGGGCATCAAAATCGAGAATGGGCGTCGGCATGGTCTAAAGGGCCTCAGCGAAAGCGATCGGGCCGGTCGAGATAATCCCCGACATAGGCCTTCACCGCGTCCTCGAGCGTCGTGAAGCCGCCGTTATAGCCGGCGCGGAGCAGACGATCGACCTCGCTCTGGGTGAAATACTGGTACCTGTCGCGGATCTGCTCGGGCATGTCGATGTATTCGATGTTGGGCCTGGTGCCGAGCGCCGCATAGGCAGCCAGCATGAGGTCCTTGAAGCTGCGCGCCTTGCCGGTGCCGACGTTGAACAGGCCGGACACCGACGGCGTCGCCAGCAGCCACATGATGATGCGCACGACATCGTCGACATAGATGAAATCGCGGCGCTGGTCGCCGTCTTCGATGCCTTCGCGATGCGACTTGAACAGCTGCACGACGCGGCCTGCCCTCATGTCGTCGAAGCGCCGCGCCAGCACGCTCATCATCGAGCCCTTGTGATACTCGTTGGGGCCGAACACGTTGAAGAATTTCAGGCCGGCCCATTGCGGCGGGAGCCGATCGCCGCGCGCAACGCGCGCGGCGACAGCGAGATCGAACAGGTGCTTGCTCCAGCCGTAGAGATTCATCGGCCGCAATTTCTTCAGCGCCGGCAGCGAGGCGTCATCGCCAAAGCCTTCCATGCCGTCCCCATAGGTCGCCGCCGAGGACGCATAGATGAACGGCACCGCGTTCATCGTGCACCAGTCCAGAAGGCGCATCGACAGGCGGAAATTGGTCTCGATGACGAGGTCGCCGTCGATCGCGGTGGTCGCGGAAATCGCCCCGAGATGGATCATGGCCTCTAACTTGCGGCCCTTTAGCCAGCCCTCCAGCTCGGCCGGAGGAACGATATCCACAAGTTGCCGCTTGGCGAGGTTGCGCCACTTGCCCTCGGTGCCGAGCAGGTCGCAGACCACGACCTCGCTGTGGCCGGCTTCATTCAGCGCGGCCACGACATTCGATCCGATAAAACCGGCCCCGCCGGTCACCAGCAACATTCCACCTACCTGCCCGATTTTCTTAAGGCCCGACCCTGCCGTAGCGCATCATCTGCCAAAGTGTAAGCATTTTGGGCAGGCGCTTTTGGACTCGCGCTCTCCCGGCTTTACGTCCGGGCCCGGAGCGGCTAACCGAACCGCGACATCAGCTCGCTTTCGGCCCCATTTATCGAATGAACCAAGATTCGCAACTTAGTGGACATGCAGATCGGGATGACACACGCCCGATCCTGATCATTCCCTACATGTGGATCGGCGATTTCGTCCGGAATCACACCGTGGTGCGGGTCCTGAAGGAGCGGTGGCCGAACCGGCCGGTCGATCTCCTGACCACATCCCTCTGCGCCCCGCTGGTCGATTACATGCCCGGCGTTCGCGCTGGTATCGTCTGGGACCTGCCGCGCAGCCGGCTGGCCGTGGGCCGGCAGCTCGGCCTGGCAAAACTCCTTCGGAAACGGAACTACGGCACCGCCTTGGTGCTGCCCCGGACCTGGAAGGCGGCTATCGCGCCGGCGCTGGCCGGTATCCCCGAACGAATCGGCTTCGTCGGCGAGTTCCGGTTCGGGCTGCTCAATCGGTGGCGCTGGGGCGAGAAGAAACTGCCCCGCTTCATCGACAAGAACGCCGCCCTGGCCCAGCCCGACGGCGCCCCCTTGCCGGCGGAGTGGCCGGTGCCGCAACTGCGCGTCCCGGCCGAGGAGATCGCCCGCTGGCGCCAGGCCAATGGCCTCAGCGCCGGCGCCGCGGTGGCGCTCGCCCCAGGCTCGATCGGGGTCTCAAAACGCTGGACCTATTATCCCGAGGCCGCCCGGCTGCTGGTCGAGCGTGGGCTGGAGGTCTGGGTGGTCGGCGGCCCAGCCGAAAAGGGCCTTGCCCAGGAGATCGTCGCCGCCGGCGGCCCGGGTGTGCGTGACCTCACCGGCACCGACTTGCGCAACGGCGTGCTGGCCATGGCGGCGGCGGGCGTTGCGATCTCCAACGATTCCGGCCTGATGCACATCGCAGCCGCGCTCGGCACCCCCACCATGGGCATCTTCGGCCCGACCAGCCCCTACCTCTGGGCCCCGCTCAACGGCCTTGCCGCGACGGTGGTGCAGGACAAGAGCGTGCTCGCCTGCCAGCCGTGCCAGAGCACGACCTGCAAGATGAACGACCACCGCTGCATGCGGGATATTGCTGCGAGCGAGGTGGTGGGAATTGCGCAGCGGGTGCTGAGGGAGGCGGGGGCGAAGGTTCCGACCTGAGCGATCGGAGCTCGCGCCGATGATGACATCTTGCCACTGTTTTGCCCGACGAGTCAAAATGCAATTCGAAAAATCCGCAATCGACCTGACTGTCAGCCAAGCCTTTGATTTTGCTGGCCCCAGCTACTGTGCATGGGGTTGTTTTCGCAATTTTTGTTTCGCAGCCCCAAGAGCGGTGCTCAGAGCAGCGGCCGATAGACCTCCGCGATCCGCGCAGCTTCTGCACCCAGGCTGAAGCGTTCGAGCACACGCGCCCGCCCACGCTCGCCCATCATTGTGGCAGCGGCCACATCGCGCATCAGCGGCTCGAGCGCGGCGACCAGTGCGTCGGCATCACCCGTCGGGATCAGCACGCCGCTCACGCCGTCCTCCACCACGAGCTCGGCCGCACCGGCGCGTGCGGCGACCAGCGCGTTGCCGGCCGCCATCGCCTCGATCAGCGTTAGACCAAAACCTTCGTTGCGCGAGGTGAAGGCGTAGATCGTCAGGCGCTGATACCAGCGCTGCACCGCTTCGATCGGCAATTCGCCGGTGATGACGATGCGCGCTTGCAGGCCCACGGCTTCGATGCGCTTCTTCAGGTCGTTGGCGAAGGCCGTCTGCTCGGGCGTGACCTGCCCGACGATGACGGCGGTGAAATCAGGATAACGCGGCAGCAAGCGGCACATCGCATCGACGAACACATCGGTGCCCTTCTGCGCCCGCACGCGGCCGAAGCAGCCGATGGCGTAGCGGCCCGGCAAGCCGCTTTCGGCAAAGGCAGCTGCGCGATCGGTGGGCGGCGCGTAGACGTCGGTGTCGACGCCGTGCGGGATCACCACTGCCTTCACCTTCAGGAACGAGGCCGAGAGATCTGATGTCGCGATGATCGCGTCCATGCGCCGGATCAGCCAGCGCGTGATCCAGCTGTGATGCCGCTGCGCCGCCGAGGTGAACACGAGCTTCAGCGGCCAGCCGAGCGCGCGCAGCACGACGCCCGCGATCATCTCGTTGTTGCGGCGCGCATGCCAGATCACGGGCCGCTTGTGGCGCCACAGCTTGAGAAAATCGGCAACGCTCAGCCGCGCGATCCCCTCCGGCGCGTCCGAGCCGAACCACGCGGCGCGATACAGCTTTGCCAGCCGCGGCGCCACCATCCGATTGGTCGCGGTGACCCCGGAATAGCGCCTGTGCAGATTTGGCACGATCACGTCGAGATCGCCGGGGAACTTCACCACGTCACACTCCGTTTCGCAAAGTCCCTATACGCAACATTAAGCATAGTGACCAGTTCAGCCGCGCCGATACCCCCTCTTCACCACGCAAGCGCTAGTTTGCGCGTTGATCGAAGACGGGTGAGATCATGACTGTGCTAGTCACCGGCGGCGCCGGCTACATCGGAAGTCACACGGTCCTCGCGCTGGCGGAAGCCGGCGAGGACGTCGTCGTGATCGACGATCTCTCCACCGGTTTCTCCGCTTACCTGCCCGAGGGCGTTCCGCTGTTCATCGGCGATGCCGGCGATGAAAACCTGCTCGAGGGCGTGATCGCCCAGCACGACATCGAGAGCATCATCCATTTCGCAGGCTCGGTCGTCGTGCCGGACTCGATGCGCGATCCGCTCGGCTACTACCGCAACAACTTCACGACCGCGCGTAACCTGCTCAACGTGGCGGTCAAGCGCGGCATCGGCCGCTTCATCTTCTCCTCGACCGCCGCGGTCTACGGCAATCCGGACCAGGTGCCGGTGCCCGAGCACGCGCCGACGCGGCCGCTGTCGCCTTACGGCTCGTCGAAGCTGATGACCGAGATCATGCTGCACGACGTCGCCACCGCCTACGGCATGCAATACGTGACGTTGCGTTACTTCAACGTCGCCGGCGCCGATCCGCAGGCGCGCATCGGGCTCGCCACCGTCGGCGCCACGCACCTGCTCAAGATCGCGGTGGAAGCCGCCACCGGGCAGCGCGCCAAGATCGACGTGTTCGGCACCGACTATCCGACCCCCGACGGCAGCTGCATTCGCGACTTCATCCACGTCACCGACCTGTCGCAGGCGCATCGCTCGGCGCTGGCCTATTTGCGCAATGGCGGCGCTTCGACGACGCTGAACTGCGGCTATGGCCGCGGCTATTCGGTGCTGGAGACCATCGACGCGGTGCGCCGGGTTTCGGGCCGCAGCTTCGCCGTCCAGTACGCCCCGCGCCGGCCCGGCGACATCATGACCATGGTCGCCGACACCAGCCGCATCCGCAGCCTGCTTGACTGGCGGCCGCAATACGACGACCTCGAGACCATCGCAGCCCATGCGCTGGCCTGGGAGGACAAGCTGTTCCGCGAGCGCCACGGCGAGCTCCGCCACGCCGCCTCGGCCTAGAATCATCCCCAGCGCAAGCCCTTAATTGGGCTTGAAAAGCCCGGCTTGAGCGGGCACAGAGGCCCATCGATCCCTGACGCGCGGGCAGGCTTTGTCCTGCGCCGTCAATGGACACCGGATGGCCCAGTTTCCAAAGAAAATCACCGACGATCCCTACGCGGCAGCGGTCCTCATTCGTCGCCTGATCACGGAACAGGGGGTCGTCTACTGGCGGCGCTATCTCATTGCCTTCGCGCTGATGGCGCTCGCCGCCGGCGCGACCGCTGCTGCGACCTACGTCCTCGGCCAGGTCATCAACCAGGCCTATGTCGACAAGAACATCCCGGGCATCGCGATGTTCTCAGGGTTGACGGTCGCTCTGCTGTTCATCAAGGGCGTGGCGACCTACGGGCACATGGTGATCCTGACCAAGATCAGCAACGCGATCCTCGCCACCAACCAGCGCCAGCTGTTCGCAAAGCTGATGCGCGAAAGCGTCGGCTTCTTCTCCGAGCGGCATTCGTCCGAGTTCCTGGCGCGCCTGACCGCCGGCGCGAAATCCATCACCGACGTCCTCAACATGCTGGTCAACGCCATCGGGCGCGACCTGTTGATGCTCCTCGCCATGATCGGCGTGATGGTGTGGCAGGATCCGCTGATGTCGTTCATCGGTCTCGTCGCGGTGCCGCCGGCGATGCTGGTGCTGCGCAAGTTGGTCAAGCGCATCAAGGGCCTCGCCTTCAACCAGTTCACCGGCACCGCCGACATCATGGAGACGATGCAGGAATCGCTGCAGGGCATCCGCACCGTCAAGGCCTTCACGCTTGAAGAGACGATGCAGAAGCGCATCGACGAGAACATCGCGATCGTCGAGCGCAATGCCAACAAGATGGCGCGCGTCGCCAACCGCTCCAATCCGCTGATGGAGATGCTCGGCGGTTTCGCCGTCGCGGGCTGCCTGATGTATGGCGGCTACGCCGTGGTCGCGCTCAACGCCACGCCCGGCGCGTTCTTCTCGTTCATGACCGCGTTCCTGATGGCGACCGAGCCCGCCAAGCGGCTGGCCCGGCTCAACATCGACCTCAACAGCCAGCTGGTCGGCGCGCGCATGCTGCTCGAAGTCGTCGACAGCCCGGCGAGCGAGCAGTCCGACGACGATAAGCCGGCGCTGAAGCTCTCCGATGCCCGGATCGAACTGCGTGACGTCAGCTTCGCCTATCGCTCGGGCGAGACCGTGCTCAACCGCATGAACTTCACGGCCGAGCCCGGCAAGGTCACCGCGCTGGTCGGCCCTTCCGGAGGCGGTAAGTCGACCGTGCTGGGGCTGCTGTTGCGCTTCTACGAGGTGACGCAAGGCGACATCGTGATCGACGGCCAGTCGATCTCTTCGGTCTCGCGCAAGTCGCTGCGCGCGCAGACTGCCTATGTCGGTCAGGACGTTTATCTGTTCCGCGATACGATTCGCAACAACATCGCCTTCGGCAAGCCGGGCGCCAGCGAGGACGAGATCGTCGAGGCGGCGAAGGCGGCCTGCGCGCATGATTTCATCATGGGCTTTCCGCTCGGCTACGACACGCCGGTCGGCGAGCACGGCACGCAGCTCTCCGGCGGCCAGCGCCAGCGCATTGCGGTCGCGCGCGCGCTGCTCAAGAACGCGCCGGTCATCCTCTTGGACGAAGCCACCGCCGCGCTCGATTCCGAATCCGAGCGGCAGGTGCAGGAAGCGATCGAGCATCTCTGCCAGAACCGCACCACCATCGTGATCGCGCACCGCCTGCACACCATCATGCACGCAGATTGCATCCTGGTGATCGAAGGCGGCGAGATCGTCGAGCAGGGCCGGCATGACGAGCTGCTCCGCCGCGGCGGACGTTATGCCTCGTTCTTCCGGTTGCAGCACCGGGACGCGGAGGCTGCGCCTGTGTTGGCCTACTCCGCCAACTCCTGAGCAATCAGGACGGCGCCAGCCCTGCGCGAATCACGCGCAGGACGTTGCCGCCCATCACCTTGCGGATGTCCTCCGCGGAGAAGCCTGAACTGAGCAGGGCCTGCGTAATCGCCGAGACCTGGCTTGCGTCAAAGCCCGTCGTGGTCGAGCCGTCGAAGTCCGAGCCGAGACCGACGTGATCGATGCCCACGAGATCACGCACATAGGCAATCGCCCGCGCTGCGGCCTCCGGCTTGGTCGAGCAGGTCGCCCCTTCCCAGTAGCCGATTCCAATCACGCCACCGGTCCTGGCGATACCCTTGATCTCCTCATCGGAGAGGTTGCGGTTGACGTTGCAGGTCGCCTGCACGCCGCCATGGCTGGAGACCACCGGTCGCTTCGCCATCGCCAGCACCTCGGCCACCGTCGTATGGCTGGAATGCGCCAGATCGACGATCATCCCACGTTTCTCCATACGCTGCACCACCTGCCGACCGAGTGGTGTCAGCCCGCCCTTCTGCATGCCGTGCATCGAGCCGGCCACGTCATTGTCGAAGAAATGCGCGAGACGGCCATGCGGAATCCCGCGGCGTAAAGGACATCGAGGTTTTCGATGCGGCCCTCGATATCTTGCAGCCCCTCGATCGAAAGCATTCCGCCCATGGCGGCGGCTCCGCCCTTCCTGTCCGCGAGCAGCCGGTCAACTTCCGCGGGCGTCGTGATCAGCCGGAGCCGGCCGCCCGACCTCGCGGCGAAGTCCCGCAGCTTCTCGGCATGCCAGAGCGAGCGCTGCAATAGTGAATTCCAGGTTCTGATCGGCTGCAGATCGACGATGGCCAACGAGGTGATGGTATCGCTGTCGGCGCCATTGGCCTTGTAGTTCTGGCCCTTCGGCGATTTGGTCACGGACGAGAACACCTGGAGCGCGTAGTGCCCTTCGACGAGGCGTGGAACATCCACATGTCCGCGATCGGATCGCTCCAGCAGGTCGCGCTTCCAGAGCAGGCTGTCGGCATGCATGTCCGCGACATCGAGCGTTGCATGCAGGGCTTGCGCTGCCGGCCTCACGTTCAACGCGATTGGAACGATCCGGTTCTGCCCCCGTTCGATGCGTCCCGGCGCGACCATGAAGAAGCGAACGGCAAGACCGAGCAGCACGATCGCGACGGCGGCAGCGCCCGCCAATATCCATTTCTTCACCGCCCCCTCACCTGTTTTCGCCGCGTTGTACCCAGTGGGCGATGGCGCAGGCGCTGCTCCTTTTTCCGTCCGACACCACTAGCCTCGCCCCCTGCAACCGCGTAAATACGGCAGCGCCCTTTCTTTGCAACCTGCCGAGACCTTACATGAACGCCGCCTCCTACGTCATCCCGCTTCCGCCCCAGGCTTCACTTCCCGTCGTCGGCGAGAGCGGCCGCTATCCGGTGCGCCGCATCTGGTGCGTCGGTCGCAACTATCTCGAGCATATCCGCGAAATGGGTAATGACGAGCGCGCCCCACCGTTCTTCTTCGCCAAGCACGCCGACATGCTGGTGCCCGATGGTGCCACCATCCCCTATCCGCCGCTGACCAAGGATTTGCATCACGAGGTCGAGCTGATCGTCGCGATGAAGAGCGGCGGCCTCAACATCCCCGCCGACAAGGCGCTGGACCACGTTTACGGCTACGCCGTCGGCATCGACCTCACCCGGCGCGATCTCCAGATCGCCTCGCGCAAGAAGGAGCGCCCGTGGGAGATCGGCAAGTCCTTCGACTATTCGGCGCCCTGCTCCGCGGTGCAGCCGGCCTCGAAGATCGGCCATCCCTCCAAAGGCAAGATCTGGCTGACGGTCAACGGCAAGGAAGCGCAGAAGGGCGACCTCACCGAATTGATCTGGAACGTGCCCGAGATCATCTGGCAGCTCTCGCAGCAGGTGAAGCTCGCCGCCGGCGACATCATCATGACGGGCACGCCCGCCGGCGTGTCGCAGCTTCAGGTGGGCGACAAGCTCGAATGCGGCGTCGACGGCGTCGGCACGCTGAAGGTGAGCATCGGCCAGCCGGAGTAGGCTGCAGAACATTTCGACATCGAAAGGCCCCGGACATGTCCGGGGCCTTTGCATGTGGATCGCGGAGGAAGCCGATCTACCAAGCCTTCACCGGCCGATTGGCATGGCTTGCCTGCGGCACGCCGCGATTGAGCGACATGTGCGAATGCACACACAGCCAGCTGTCGCCATTTCTTGAAAACAACCATCGTCGCCCGACCCGGCCGCGGAAACGCGCTACCATCAGGATGATAGCCCGTGCTCGTCCACGGCGCGATCACGGTCGCCATCGCGCCATCGGCGGACGCCAGAACGGAGGTCTGCTCGATGACGAAACGAAGGTCACTCGTCTTGGGCCAGACATTGTCCCATTGCGTCGAGACCCATTGATCTAGGCCGGGGATGACGTCGTTGTGGGTGCCGAAGGCGAGCACGTCGGGGTGGAAAAGCGGCCGCGCCGAAGCGTAGTCGACCTCGCGGACATAATCCGCGAAGGTCTCCAGCCAGTTGCGGAAGAACTGCGTGATCTCCGCGTTGGCAATCGGCAAGGAGGACATTGCCGGGATCATTCACCGCAACGCCGACAGCACGATGAGGCCGAGGATCAGCGCCGTCAGCGAGTATTTCAGCGTATAGTAGACGTTGCGGTTCCACTCCTTGACCTTGCGGCTGGCGAGATGGATCTCGTAGAGCTTGCCGAACACCTTGTTGAGCACGCCGACATTCTCGCCGTCGACGTTCTGCGTCGCCGACGCTTTGACGATATGGTGGCTGACCCAGCGGTTGATCGCGGTCATGAAGCCGAACTTCATCGGACGCTCGACGTCGCAGAACAGGATGATTCGGTTGACGTCGGTTGCGTTCTCGGCGCTGTGGATGAAGGTCTCGTCGAACATGAAGGCCTCGCCGTCGCGCCAGACGCATTCGACGCCGTCAACGAGAATCCGGCACTTGTTCGAGTTCGGCGTGACCAGCCCGAGATGATAGCGCAGGGAGCCCGCGAAGGGATCGCGGTGCGCGCCCAACTTGCCGCCCGGCGGCAGCATCGCGAACATCGCGCCGTGTACGCTCGGAATCGAATTGAGCAACTCCACCGTCTTCGGGCACAGTGTGCGGGCCGAAGGCAGGAAGTCGTCGTACCATTTCAGGTAAAACCGTTTCCAGCCGCTCTTGAAGAACGAGTAGAAGCCCCAATCGTTGTTCTTGGCAGCGGCGCGGATGAAGCCTTCGTCGAACAGGCGCACGGCTTCATCACGGATCGTCTCCCAGTTCTCGCTGAGGGGTTTCAGCTCCGGAAACTGCTCGACCGAGATTACCGGCTTGTTCGGTACGGCCGAGCCGGCGTACATCAGCACATTATAGGGCGCGAGATAGGTCGAGTGATCGCCGAGCTGGCGCGCGAAGCGCAGCCGATGCTTGCCGCGGAAGTGAACGTAAATCGTCGAAGCCGCCAGCACATAAAGAATGACAAGTTGCGGCGCAAAAAGCTGTTTCAGCATTTCCCCAGTTCCCAAGTGACCCAGCCGGGGACGTCATCTACTCCGGCCCGGCCCAACCGACAAGATATTCACCGACGGGTTGCAATCACGCTGGGGAGAGTGCTCGGGAACTTGGGGCCGAAAGGGCCGGAACCGCCCGAATTAACCACGCGACAGGGCCTGCAGCCCCTTGAAGGTCAGGCGCTTGGGATCGGTAATGCCGGCGAGGTAAAGTCGGCGGATGAAGGCGATAACGGCGTTGCGGTCGCAATCGGTCAGCGCGACGACGGCGTCGACCGCGATCTTCTGGGCTTCCATTGGGCTCACCTCGGCCTTGCGAGTAACCCCGGCCGAGACAGGCTAGGCCCTACCGGTTAATCTGGCATTAACCGCACCTGCAGCGTGATCGGTTCAGCCCGGTGGCCGACCACGCAAAACAACAGCGGCACCAGTGCGTACCGCGCACCGCGCTGTCGGCGATACCTGATGCCGATGCGCGTTATTCGGCGCCGGACGTTCTCGCATTGTCTGCCAATGATTTCAGCAATTCGGCCTGCTGTCGCGCCAACTCACACTGCTTTCGCGCATGTGAACTCGACAACTCGATCCACTGCGAGAGCGTTCTCACGCGGCTCAACTCGCGCGTATACTGCAGGGCCGCGCCTGCATTCACTTTCATCAATTCGAGCACGACGGCGTGGCACTCGGCGGCAGCTCCGTCCAGGACGTCACCTTCCGGCCTGGCAATATCCTTCGTATATTCGAACGCAGCATGCACGCCCAGCTTCATTGTCTCGAGGGCACGCGTCTGCATCTCTTTGGCGATCTCCACGGCGAGAGCGGAGGTGTCGCTGGCGCTCTGATATTGCGTCGAAGGCAACTCCATCTTGGTAGACAGGCTGGTCCCGGCGCTGTCGATCACCGCGGGAATGGTCGTATCCGCAGGCGTCTTTCGAGCCGGTGTCTTTCGAGCCGGCGTCTTTCGAGCAGGCCCCTTGGCTGCCCGCTCGCTTCGGTGTCCATCGCCCCCTGGGATCGCGACCGGATTCGGCGGCGTCTCCAAAAGGCTCTCGTCGATGGTACGGCTCACGACCGCAGTCAGATCCACCAGCGACCGACGTCTGGCGCGTACGCCATCAGCAGGCTGTCTCGACTGCGCCTTACCCATGATTCGACTCCGTGAAGATGTGTTCCGAAATCCACTGCCACAGCCCAACGATCTCGTCCGAGGCTTTTCCCTCCGGTGCAAACTCGGTGACGCCCAAGCCTACCCCCAGCGCATCCTGATGGTCGTTGCGCTGTCCAATGAAGGGGAGCGCAAGCACACCAAGCGAGTTGAGCGACGTGGCAGCTTCACTCAGCCGGCACCCCCGTGTGGGCGTCTGATTGAGGACGAAGGCAAATCGGCGGTTACCCCTGCGAATGGCCAACAGCGTAGGGATGGCAGCTTCGATATCGGCCGGGCTCGGACGCGCCGGAATGAGACAGAGGTCGGCATTGCTGATGGCGCGCAGCGCCAAAGGGTTATTCGTGGCGGCCGTGTCGATGATCGCGAGCCCAATTCCTTCAGCCTGGAGCCGAGACAGCACCGGCTCGATCTCCGCCGGATCCGCAACGCACTCGACACGGGGAAAGGAATTCTCGCGACGCTCCTTCCATCTCGAGATGGTGCCCTGCGCGTCCGCCTCAATGAGAGCGACGCGCTCTTCGCGTTCCATCGCGGCCACTGCAAGCCCGACGGCCAGCGTACTCTTGCCGCTTCCGCCTTTTTGCGTGACCAGAGCAAGCACGTGCACGTCCCGCGCTCCCATCAATGCCAGCGACGCGGAACTCAGGCGCTGTCGGAAGTAAATTGCATGCGACGCAACAATACTACTTCAAGTCGCGGTTCGCCTCAAGCGATCGGCGGGTTCCTCCGGCAACATACGGGGATCAGGAATACTTCATCACACCGTCGTCGATCCGGCCAAAGCGCAAGGAGACGATGTCGAGCGCGTAGTTCTGGTGGAGCCGCCACGGCCGCTTCGAGCCTTGCTTCGGCATCCTCGCAATGGAGCGCTGCACGTAGCCCGAGGTGAAATCGAGCGAGGGCTGAAGGGTGACGTCCGGGTCGTCATTGTGCGGCATGCACTGGCGGAAATTATGCCGATCCATGTAGTTGATGAGCCGGCAGACATACTCGCAGGTGAGATCGCATTTCAGTGTCCAGGACGCGTTGGTGTAGCCGAAGGCGGAAGCCATGTTCGGCACATCGGCATACATCATACCCTTGTAGGTCAGCGTGCTGGCAAAATCGACGGCGCGGCCATCGACCTTGACCTCAAGGCCGCCGACGACCTGGAGCACCAGCCCGGTCGCCGTCACGATGATGTCGGCGGCAAGCTCGCGGCCGTCCTTCAGGCGAATGCCGTCGCGCGTGAAGGTGTCGATCTCATTGGTGACGACGGAGGCGCGCGGCTCCCGGATCGCCTTGAACAAATCGCCGTCCGGCACCAGGCACAGCCGCTGGTCCCAGGGATTGTAGCGTGGCGTAAAATGGGTGGCGACGTCGTAGTCGGGCCCGAGCGCCATCCTCACGCCTTTGAGGATGAGGTCCTTCACTTTGGCCGGTCGACGCCGGCTGAGCTGGAAGAAGAACATCCCCCACATCACGTTGCGCCAGCGGATCAGATGATAGGCAACGCGCGTCGGCAGATTGCGGCGCAATTTGTTGGCAACGGGATCCTGAGCCGGACGCGACACCACATAGGTCGGCGAGCGCTGCAGCATGGTGACCTGCGCCGCTTTCTTGGCGAGCTCCGGCACCAGCGTCACCGCTGTGGCGCCCGAGCCGATCACGACGACGCGCTTACCCGCGTAGTCGATATCCTCGGTCCACTTCTGCGGATGCACGATGCGGCCGGCGAAATCCGCCACGCCCTTGAACTCCGGCGTATAGCCCGCCTCGTATTTATAATAGCCCGAGCACATGAATAGGAAATTGCAAGTGAAGCGCACGAGCTCGGTTGCGCCCTCGCCCGTCATGCGCTCGGCCTCGACGGTCCAGCGTGCATCGGGCGTCGACCACGATGCGCGCTTGACGCGATGATGACAGCGGATGTGCTTGTCGATGCCGTTCTCGCTAGCGGTCTCGCGCACATAGTTCAGGATCTGCGGGCCGTCGGCGATCGCCTTCGGATCGGTCCACGGCTTGAAGGAATATCCGAGCGTGAACATGTCGCTGTCGGAGCGAATACCGGGATAGCGGAACAGGTCCCAGGTGCCGCCGATGCAGTCGCGGCCCTCAAGGATGACGTAGCTCTTGGTCGGGCACTTGGTCTGCAAATGATAGCCCGCGCCGATGCCGGACAGGCCGGCACCGACGATCAGCACGTCGAAATGATCTTGTTGCATGATTTCCTCCGCCACCGAGGATTGTCCGCTCGGCGGCGGCGCCAGTCAATCCATGAGGCATGCCCGCGCCGTTGAGTGCGGCGCGGCAAATATCTTGAGAGGGCCGGAGCGTCCGCCGGCCGCGGCCGCGAGCGTACGCGATTGCATCTGCGATCTGAATCTACTATAACGCGAGCTATTTTAGGCTGCTTTTTCAGTTCATTCCGATTGAGGTTGTCATGACAGATCTTAGCGCTGATGGCTCGTCCGACCAAAGCGACGCCAAGGCTGAGTTGATCACGCCTCCCGCCATCCACACGATCAACCTAATGGGTGCACTCTATCTAACTATAACCGGCCTATTTTTCTATCTGCTCATCGCGACCTGGCCTGTCCTTGACGGCCCTGCATTCAAGAGCTTCCACATCTTCTTCTCGCGCCATTCCTGGGAGCCCGACAAGCAGATGCTGTTCACGGTGATGGTCGCCGGGGCACTCGGCAGCCTCACGCACACCATGACGTCGTTCGGGGACTATGTCGGCAACCGCCAGCTCAGCACCAATTGGCTGTGGTTCATGATCTTGCGCGTGCCGATCGGAATGACACTCGCCGTGCTGTTCTACTTCATCGTCCGAGGCGGTCTTCTACTTCCAACTCTTTCGGCCCCGCCCGCGGAGGGTCGGTGCCGGCCAATTCTACTCTGCAATTGAATCCCTACGGAATTGCTGCTTTCGCGGCCTTGGCGGGGATGTTCTCCAAACAAGCAACAGACAAGCTTGCTGCAGTGTTCGACGCAGTCTTTGCGATGAAGAAGCCCGTCGAGCGCGACAATCCTCTCAACACGAGAGACGCCGAGCTCAAGGTTGCCCCTGCCAAGTTGACGCAAGGGAAGCTGGAAGAGTTGACTGTCATCGGGAGCGGCTTCCAAGCGGAAACTAAGGTAACCGTCAACGGCAAGGACGGAGCCTTCAAGAAATCCAGCGCGACCGAGGGCAAGATCACCCTGCTCGAAGACGACGTACGCAGCGTCGGCGAACTTGCCATCGTTGTCGTCAATCCTAACAAGGACGTATTCAGGACGACGGTCAAGGTGGTTGCCGCATAGTCTCGCCGACGGAGGCGGCCTCGCGCATGCCGTCGGTTCAAAAATCGGGATAGGGGGAAGCCTCGCGGCTTCTCCCCTCCCACACCACCGGACATACGGGTCCGTATCCGGCGGTTCGGTAGATTATGCTGGTTGCTGTGCCGCGACGGAAGCCAAGCCGAGTGCCCTGAAGAACGCGATTGGCATGGCGATGGTGAGCGCGGGGCTGTTCGCGAGCCGCCAAGGGCCATGTGGGTTGCCGACGGTTTGTGCCGCCAGATTCCGGCCGACGCCGCGACGTCGCAACTCGGCGAAGCGGGTGCTCCCACGCTTCCATTGCTTCCAGGCGATGGC
>NZ_AXAZ01000090.1 GCF_000473065.1 Bradyrhizobium sp. WSM1743 | reverse complement strand
GGCGACACGCTGGCGGCCCGTGTGGGCATTGCGACCGGTCCGGTGGTTGTCGGCGAGTTGATCGGCGAAGGTGCGGCGCGCGAGGAGACCGTGGTCGGCGACACGCCGAACCTCGCGGCGCGGCTACAGACACTGGCCGCGCCCNGAACTGTGGTGATTTCCGCCCGCACCCGGGAGCTCATTGGCGGGCTTTTCGAGCTCAGCGAACTCGGCATGCAGATCTTGAAGGGATTTCCCGTTCCGGTGCGGGTGTGGCGCGTGGTCAGGGAAGGCAGCGCCGAGAGCCGGTTCGAGGCATTGCACGGGGCCGGCCTGTCGCCGCTGGTCGGTCGCGACCATGAGATCGGCCTGCTGCTCGAGCACTGGGAGCGAGCCAAGGAGGGTGAGGGCCAGGTGGTGCTGCTCGGGGGCGAGCCTGGCATCGGCAAGTCGCGCCTCGTGCGGGCGCTGCGCGGGCGACTTGAGAATGAGCCGCATACCGCCCTCGGCCACTACTGCTCGCCGCACCATCAGACCAGCCCGCTCTATCCAGTGATCGGGCATTTGGAGCGGGCGGCGGGCTTCGCCGCGGACGACTCCGCCGCAACGCGGCTCGACAAGCTCGAGGCGCTGCTTGCGCTATCGACCGACGATGTCGCCGCGGTGGCCCCGCTGCTCGCGGCCTTGCTGTCGCTGGAGACGAATGCGCGCTACCCGCCGCTCGACATGAGCCCGCATCGGCAGAAGGAGCGGACGCTCGAGGAACTGGTCGACCAGGTGTTGGGCCTCGCAAGGCGCCGGCCCGTCTTGGCCCTGTTCGAGGATGTGCACTGGGCAGATCCGACCTCGCTCGAGCTGCTCGATCTCCTGGTCGGCCGGGTGCAAGGCGCCTCGGTGTTGGTCCTCATCACCTTCCGGCCCGAGTTCGAGCCGCCCTGGATGCGCTATCCCCATGTCACCGCGCTGACCCTCAGCCGATTGAGCCGCCGGCAGGGCGCGGCCATGGTCGCGCGGCTGAGCGGCGGCAAGGCGCTGCCGCCTGCGGTGCTCGATCAGATCGTCGCCAAGACCGATGGCGTGCCGCTGTTCGTCGAGGAGCTGACGCGGACCGTGCTGGAGACCAATCTGCTCCGCGATGAGGGCGACCATTACGCGCTCGCGGGGCCGCTGCCACCGATGGCGATCCCAACCACGCTCCAGGAGTCGCTGCTGGCCCGGCTCGACCGGCTGGCCCCGGCCCGTGAGGTGGCCCAGGTCGCGGCCGCCATCGGCCGGGAATTCTCCCACGAACTGCTCGCGATTGCCGCGGCGCTACCGGAGAGCGACCTGCAGGCGGCGTTGGACGATCTCGTCGGCTCGGGCCTGGTGTTCCGGCGCGGGACGCCGCCTCAGGCGATCTACAGCTTCAAGCATGCGCTCGTGCAGGACGCCGCCTATGCGACGCTGGTGCGCGCGAAGCGACAGCGCTTGCAGGCCCGGATCGCCACAGCGATCGAGCAGCATTTTCCGGAGACAGTGCAGGCGCAGCCCGAGCTTCTGGCCCACCATTATACGGAGGCGGGGCTGGCCGTACCGGCGACGGACTATTGGCTGAGGGCGGGACAGCGGGCCATCGCCCGCTCGGCGATGGCCGAAGCACTTGCGCAGTTGCAGAACGGGTTGGACCTGCTTGCGGGCCTACCTGAGGCGGATCGGAAGCGACGAGAACTTGACCTGCAGGTGGCGTTGGGCGTGGCGCTGATGGCTACGCAAGGCTGGGCGTCGCCGGGAGCTGGACGGGCCAACGCGCGTGCCCGCGAGCTCTGCGAGCAGATCGGGGCCACCGCCCAGCTCTGGCCCGTGCTCTATGGTCAATGGGGCGTGCGCGCCGAGCACAACGCGGCGCGTGACGTAGCAGACGAGTTTTTGCGCCGGGCGCAGGATCATCAGGAAACTTCCGCAACCATAGTTGCTCACCGCGTCAACGGGACCGGTGCCCTGTGGCGCGGCGAGATCGCCGCTGCCCGCCTCCATCTGGAGCGGACGCTCGCGCTCTATGACCCAGAGCGGCATCGCTCGCTCGCCTTTTTCTACGTGCAGGATCCTCGGGTGGCGGCGCTATCGGCGCTGTCATGGACGTTGTTGGCGCTGGGCTATCCGGAACAGGCCTTGGCACGGAGCCGCGAAGCGCTCGATGCCGCCAACGATCTCACTCACCTCAACACGCTGGCGTACGCTCTCTTGTTCGCGTGTCTCTTCGAGCAGTACCGCCGAGCGGGGCCCGAGGCCCGGGATCGAGCCGAGGCACTGATTGAGCTCTCGACCGAGCAGGGTTTTCCGCATTTCCTCGCGCCTGCCACGGTGATCCGTGGATGGGCTCTGACCGAGTCAGGTGAGTTGGAGACGGGGCTGGCGCAGCTTCGGCAGGGCCTGCCGGCTTGGCGTGCCACCGGGGCAAGGGTCTATGAGCCGCATTTCCTCGGCCTCCAGGCCGAGGCGCTGGGCCGCTCCGGCGCAGTGGAGGAAGGCTTGGATTTGATTGCAACGGCGCTCGACCGCGTGGAAGAAACCGGCGAGCGGTGGTTCGAGGCCGAACTCCATCGGATGATGGGCGAGCTGATGCTGCGGCTGCCGAGGCCCGATCCGATCGCCGCGGAAGCACGGCTCTGCCATGCCGCTGCAACCGCGTGCCGGCAAGGCGCCAAGCTCTGGGAACTGCGCGCAGCGACATCGCTCGCACGACTTTGGACAGAACAGCGCCGGCGCAGCGAAGCTCACGACCTGCTCAGTCCGCTCTATGGCCAGTTCGCTGAGGGCTTTGAGACAGCAGATCTCCAGGCTGCCAGAGCAATACTTCGAGAGATCACTGCCAGCTCCGAGACGAAGACGGATGCCAAATACGGGCAGTGATGCTGCATACTTGAGGTATCTCGGCTAACCGAACGAGAATCTCGCCGGTCTTGAGTCGTGATTTGAAGTCGGCCGACTGAGGCGGCGGCTTAGGGCACCGGCGGCGGTCGACTGCGAGGTGCGCCGAAGTACGGTAGCGAGAGCAGTTGGAACAGGTCGGATCCTGCGATGGCCCGCTTGGTCGACGACTACTACGGCGGCATACCGGCTCCGTGAGCTAGGGCAAGTAGCTCCGCGAAGACCCGCGCGGTATCCGGTACTGGCGTCGTTCGTGCAGGTCGAAGAATCCACCGCGTGCCGGATTTGAACTGCATGATACAAGGTCACGGCCAATCGGCAGCAACAAGCCGGCGGCCAAGTCACCGCCGAAACAGCGTAGAGCCGAGCTTCGCACTTAGGCTAGAGGTAGTGCTTGCCTGAGCGTGCTTACTGGAAACTGTCGGGAGCGAACCTCTGCGCACCTCACCGCGATCTTCTGGGCGACCATGATTTTCCCGCGTCTGGATCTACTTCTTCACCGGCTTACCGCCGAGGTTGCTTGTCGAAGAGTTGGGTCAGCCTGCCGGACCGGTGAGACATCGAGATCACGCGTCTTATAGACGCATTGGATATTCACACGCAGAGGTCTTTGCTCGACACCCTTTAACCCGCAACCATCTGGGAGGAAACCATGAGGTATCATCTCACTTCATCGTGGATGTGCGGTTGTGTTGTGCTTGCTTTGGCGCTCCCTGCGGCCGCTGTCCCGGCCTTGGCGGAAGAAGCGGGCCAATGGTTCGGTCGAGCCGTTCTGGTCACCCTGTCCAGCAAGAGCGTGAAGCTCGAAGACCGGGCTGACCATACGGTCTCGGTCACCGAATACGACGGCGCCGTGTTCAATGCCGATGGCAAGCCCTTCCTCGACAAAGCTCGCTATCAGGTTGTTGATCTGACGGATGCTGGCACTTCCAGTGGCGGCCATAAGACCTTCACAGAGGCCGACGGATCCAAGGTCTTTGCCAGGTACGTCTTGAAAGACGCGAAGCCGAAGGAGTTCCGCGGCACCTTCGAGTTCACTGGCGGCACGGGAAAATATGCAGGGATCACGGGTCGGGGTGAGTACCACGTCGTGCTGGTCAGCGACACGGCCTTGTGGGATGAACTCCGCGGCGAGTACAAAATTCCGGCTACCGTAGGAAGTTCGCGACCTGAACCGACCAGATGAGCCGTGAACGGCTATGGGCGGTCAGTGCTCAAATTGAGTATGGACGCCGATGGCAGCACTTCGCTGCTGCGTAAGTAGTGGAAAAGTAGGCGTCTGCTTAACAGTAGAGCAGACGCTTCATCGCGCACTGCGATGTCGCGCGATCTGCTGCTGCGGTTATCGGGACAAGAACTTTACAAAGGCGAAGGTGCAACGGCGGCGCGCTCAGTTGGGGGAGAGCGTCGCCCGCTATCTGAGCCAGCTTGACACGGCCGACCGGCAGGAGCCGACGGACGCGCTCGCCGCGTTCTTCAGCGCGGCCTCGGCGATCCAGGGATCGCTTGGTCCAGTCGGTGCCGCTGCGCGAGAGGAGGCGCACGCGTTCGTTCTCCCGGATGATTGGCATCCGGCAGCCGTCGTGCTTCACCTCATGAATCCAGTCCGGTGCTGACGGGACCTGCTTGCCGCTGGTCGCTCGGCAGAGCTCATACGCCGTGCGCATGCGGGGAAAATAGGCATTGAGGTAGGCCATTGCGAATCGAGTTCGTGGTTCCAATGTTCAGAAGTGAGCAGAACGGATCCGTCGAGCTCGATTCGCTTTGTCGATCCCCTACTGCCAAGCACCTCCAGCGGCCTCGGCATCGCCCCTCAACGCATATAGTGCTGAGGCGCATTTCTCTCGCAGCGGCAGGCACACGCGATCTTTCTCCGCCGATCGCGTGCATAGAAGGAACCTGTGTTCCCTTGAATGGCGGCAGCACTCCATACATTCGCCGTAGATCGGCCACAGCGGGCGGGTTCGCTACAAAGCAGGACCCGTCCGGAGTGTGGACAGGAACGCCTGACGACGAGCATCATCTGGTAGAGTGATCCAATGGCTGATCAACACAGGCCCGTGCGCCGCGCCGCGGCCGGTATCGGTTCAGAACCCGCTGAGAAGAACAATGTTGGGGAGGCGCTCGATCATGTGTTGCACGAGGTCCAGGCCGCGCGGCGTGACCTCAGTATGACCCGCTTCTGCCTCCAACAGGCAGAAGCCGCTCGCAGAATAGATCGAGCCGCAACCAGACTCGCTGATCTGATGCAATCCGGAAACCGCACAAACAAGCACTCCCCGGCCTACGAGCCGTTCCAAAGGGAAGAGGCGTAGTAAGGCCGCCTCACCGTTGCTTCTTGCCTGCTCGCTTTTTCGATTTCAGGACGTCGGCCTGGCTTCGGAACGCGCGTGCTAGTGCCTGCAGCTCCTCGGACACCCCGGCATCTGCAGCCGCCTTTGCTGCGCGCAAGGTTGTCGCGCGACCCGCTCTCGCAGGCCCTTGAAGAATGGATGCCGCAGGTGACCGTTCGCCGACTTGGCGTATGTTAGACTCGATGACGACAATCTTCGGCAGCGGAGCCGTCCGACGAATGATCTCGAGGCCTGTTCCAGACGCGCCACCGGCAATCGATAGGTTCTCCACCTGCGATGAATTGAAATAGGACTCCGATAGCCTGGCCGACAGCGAGCTCCCCACAATAACGATGCCATGTAAATTGCTGCGCACATAGTTGGTCGCAATTAGGAGATTCATCGTATCTGTCGATGTTACGATCGACTGTGTGGTCGAGCCTCCAATTGCTTTGAGTGCAAAGATGCCTAGGCCATGTAAGCCGTCATTTCGTTGAGGTTGTTGGCGACGAAGAGCTTGAAAAAATATCCCAGCACGAGCCACTGAGTGGCCTCGGTGATCCCCCAGAGCCTGATACGCTGACCATGGATCTCGATTGTATCGCCATCGATTACACTGACTTGCCCGACCAAGTCGTCCGCTCGGGTCGCAACAGAAGGCAGAACCGAAATGGCCAGCGCGAGCTCCATAATTCGAATTATTGCGAATGTCGGAGGAATATTTCGTCCCTTGAAATCAGGCCTCTGCGGCGATTCTGATGTCAAACAATCTTCCTTTTATGGAGTGGGTAAGTTCAGTGGATTTTCAACTCGTCCGCAGCGAAAAGTCTCTTTTGGCGCTCGCGAGTACGAGGGCCGGCGCCCCAAAATGGGGTGGGGTACTTCCGGATAAAAAATCAGCGCTTTCGCTTCTTTATCCTCACGCCCGCACATCCGCCGTTGAGAGAGGTGCCGGAATTTAGAGCTGTTCACCACGAATGGGCGTCAGGCGGACGCGCTCGCGCCGTGAAGGCGTACAAGAGAACGAGGACGCAGAAGCGCTACAATGAGTTGATGGCGCTACTGCCGAGCAGGATGCCTCTAGATGCCAAGATCGAAATCGTCAGCATGATCTACGAGGCTCACGCCCTGCGTCGCTATAACGGAAAGCCGTTCGGGATTACGAAAGCCGCGTCCCGCAGCAAAGAGTTCATCGCGGATTACTATCGCGATAATCCGGTTAAGGCGTATGGTGACATCAAGACACCCTGGTCGCTCGACGCTCCGATTGGTTACGACACGGCCACCCGTCTGGTTGATATCGTCTCGGAAGGACTTTGGTAAACGCTGATCGGATCGGTAGCAAGTAAGGCCCGCCGGACCACATCTGGCGGGCCGCCTCTTGTGTGCAGGTTAGCGCTGATGCCCTAAACCAACTCCAAGGCTTCGCGCCTTTTGCCTCAACGAGCCCTCGGATCGCTTCATCAGCTTCGAGAGCTTGGCTACCGGCGTGCGAGCCTTGGAATGTGCCTTCAATAGCTTGACGTCTTCCTTCGTATACTCTTTGCGCTTGCTCTTCGTCTTTTTTGCCACTTGATGCTCTCCAACGTGATCACGCCGGGGGTAAAGTGATCATGTGAGTGCGTCAAGCGCGGGTATCTTGCTGGCGAACACATTATCCGAAGTCGTGCCGAGCAAAAAAACCGCCCGCGAGCGTCAAGGTGGGATAGGCTTATCCCGTGGGGGGCGTCTTGGAGGTTGAAACATGCACAAGGCTCTTCTGTTTTCCGTTGCACTTGTCAGTCTGGTCGGGTTCGGCGCGCAAAATGGTGCGCGTGCCGTTCCTGCTGACCCGCACCTGGTCGGCGCGATTGCTTCGTCGCCGTCCAACGTGCACTTGGCTCGGGCTGCCGTGCGCGGTCCGCGTGGTGGAGGCGCTGTTGTTGGCCCACGCGGGGCGGCCGTTCGCGGCCCACGCGGCGGAGCTGCTGTCGTTGGCCCGCGTGGCCGCGCGGCCGTCGTCGGCCCGCGGGGCGGAGCCGCTGTCGTTGGTCGGCCCTATTACGGCGGCGTCTGGTACGGCACTGGGAGGCGCTATTGGAACGGTCGCTGGTGGCCATACGGCGTAGGCGCTTGCTGGCGCCGCAGTCCAATCGGATTCGTGTGGGTCTGCGGCTAGGAGCCTTGCACTCCCGCCTTGATCTAAATCAGAAGCGGGTGCGGCAGATGGTCCTTCCTATTGGGCCATGGCGTACCCGCCCAACCCGCAGGAAACTGACAACCGCTTCCGGAGTGTCAGAGCTCTCGCCCCATTGCGGGGTGACTGCGGTTCTTGACCTTGATCCAGAATTGTTGGCGGCCGCCGCGGTAAGGCCGATCGCGATGCTTTGAGACCAGTCGCTCAAGTCCCATCCGGCAGGCGGCTCGGAACAGGTCCGGGCCAATCTCGCCACGCTCGAATGGCGCCACGGTTATCCCGTCCGGCTGGCGCGCCAATAGCTGCTCTAGGTTGGTCTTGCGCATGTGGAGAGGCAGCGAGCGCAGGTCGTCACCTTCCACCGCGAGAATGTCGAATGCGTAGAGCTGGACTTCGTGATCGTGCTTGCGGGAGTGCAGTGCGTTGAAATCGGATATGCCATCTCCTCCGAGGATCACGGCCTCTCCGTCAACAACGAAATGCCTCTGGCGGTTCTTCAGCGCGGCCTCGACAATCCTCGGATAGCGCTTCGTCCAGTCGGTGCCGTTGCGCGAGAGGAGGCGCACGCGTCCGTTCTCCCTGATGACTAGCATCCGGTAGCCGTCGTGCTTCACTTCATGAATTCAGTCCGGTCCTGGTGGGACCTGCTTGCCCGCGGTCGCCAGGCAGAGCTCATAGGCCATACGCATAGACGGAAGATAGGAGCCCGTCACGGATTTTACGAATCTGCTGAAGTTCCTGCGGGGAACAGTGCTGAGACGTACAGACATCGCGACGAGCGACGAGTAGCCTCGTTTTCGCTTGGCCCTTTCCTACACCGAGGACCAAGCTTCCTCCAGCGGCCCCGGCCTCACCCTCAACCGCCCCCCGGCCGGGGCCGTCTTGGGGCTGTTGAAAGATGAACGGCACCGGAATGTCAGACCCAGGATCGCAGATCTTCACCCTTGAGCAACGCATGCACGACGTGCAGACGATTTTGGAGAAAGTCGGTTCAGAGCGCGCGGTTCTGTTTGGCGCATCCGAGGGCGGCCCGTGTCTGCAATCCGTCTCCGACCCTCATCTTACATCGTATTGGAGACCGCTGGCTCGAGATCGAGCACTCCTTGCTTTGGCAACAACTACGTTGCCTTACAGGAGGTGTATCATGAAGACCGCACTCCTTATTGCAGCTATATTAGCTGTTGGTGTCGTATCAGCTGATGCTGGTCATAAACAGCGTCATGGTTCATCATTCCATAAAATGCACCATGTCGGATCAAGCATGGCGGCTGTTGGTGTTCCAGCAGGCGGTAGTCTTGGCGAACAGCCTGCTTCGGCACTTTATAGGCGGAATCTGCGCGACTCAGGCTACGATGCTAAAAAGAACTTTGATAAAGCTGGTCATATGTGCGTGTCCTGTGATTTTTACGGCAATTGACCAAGCTGGTGCTGTGAGGTGGCTGGCGCCTCGCGCGAATGCACGTTTGGAGCGGCCGCAATTGGCCCATCAGCCAAGTGGCGGCCCCTCTGGTGGAGGTCTGCTTGTCGGCGCATAGCGGACTAGATTTGCTCACCCTAAGTTCTTCGCATGTTGCCCCGATAGAAACGGCCCGTCCAAGCAATCGGGCGAGTCGTTTCCGAAGCGAGCTGCTATTCGCTCAGCACATGTGAACTAACCAATAGCTGGCGCCGCCGATGACGATCACCGCGGGAACGGCCCACAACAGCAATACTGCAACGCGTTGCGGCTAGGGACGCGCGCCTCGCTACTTCTTCGCTCTTTCGGCGGGCCGCATCTAAGCGTTTGACGATACCTAAGCACTGCGGCGCGCTCGAGATACTTTGCGAGGCTTCAGACGCAACCCGAGCCGTTCTATGGTTCTCACGAAAGGCTCTCGTCATCGTTGAGCGTGCCAGCATTAAGGCGCCCTGAATTTCAAACACTATTTCTTCGGCGGATAGGTTGGCGTCTGCCGCCGAAGCAAGCGCAGCTCCTACTAGTCTAATCGCTGAATTCATTCAGTTCTTCACCGGCCCAATGCATCTAGCATCTACCACGGCAGCCGCACATACGTGCCACTCTCATGCAGCTCCAGCCAGCCGCGCTCCTGCGCCAGTATGACTCCGACGCGGAATTGTTCACCGGTCCCACCTCGCTTCAGGAAGGCCAAGCCCGCGCTGAACGCTTCTGTGACACGGCACCCCGTGCAGGTACTCCTCCACAGTGTAGCGCTTCAGTAGCGTAATCTCACCGCATACCGAAGCGAGCGGCTCGCGCTTAAGATTGAGAGCATCCCCAGCATCATCAGAAATACGCCGAGCCAAGTTGCCGTCCGGCTCGCCGCCTGGTTAGCAGCCTCCGCGAGGCGCACGCTCGTCGGCATGTTCGGAGGTCCGGACGAAGTGACCGCATCGATTGGCGGCGCGGCCGCGAGAAGTTGCTCGACATCGACTTGGCTGGGCGTGGGCCGGTGCGCACGCGCAGAGATGAGGGCCGGCGACATCAGAGCGGTGTCCTCATCGAGATCAGATGCAGCATTAGCGACCTTGAGTTCGGAGGGGGCGGCTGAGGCGGCTGGACCGGTGCGGAGCGCAGCAACTCCGCGCGCGCATCAAGGACCTCGCGCTGTCTGGCTCGCGCGGTCCGGCTCTCGTCCAAACTGGCAGTCGTAGCTTTGGGCACGCGAGGAACCAGCATTTGCGGTGCCCGTCCATTTGATAGACCCAATGCTGGCCGGCGGGGCCGAGTTGCCGGGGCGTCCCACGCATTCCGCTTGCGGCGCAGAAGTCGCCGGAGGTTGGGGAGCAGCAGGATTGAAGATATCCGCAAGAGGATTGGAGGACGCAGGAGCCGTTGAAAGAGTTTCGACAAGAACGAAACCGACGAAGCACAATCGCAAATAACCGGACATCGAACACTCCCGGTGTTGCGCCCACCCGGGATGAGCCTTCGCGCCGACCTGGGCAGCGATGGGGCTCAAATCTGGCGGCGAGATGGATTCATGGTGCGTGTGGGGTGCGACCGCAAGGCTCGACTAGCCCCTGAAGGTTGCGAAGTACAATCCCGTTCACTTTTGGCCAAGCTTCCGGGGTGAACGCCAGGCATCATGCGTTTGGAGCCGATTACCACTTCAATCGGTATATGCGCGTGTTCGGTCGGTTTCGGCAGTCTCGTTTGAGGCCAGGCAACGTCGCGCGCGTTCGATTTGTGCGTCGGTGGCGCCGTGATTACGAGCGTACATCTCAGCCACCGGTGCCGAATACTTCGCGACGTAATATCTGACCTCGCTGCAAGATATGCGCGTTGTGGGTCTGTGGTGACGCGAAGCGAAGGCTTCGGACCCTACCGGCATCAGCAGCAACGCAACAACGGCCCCCGCGCGTACAATCATTCCCCGCCCCCTGTCTGCTTACTAAAGAGAGCAGGTCTGAGTCGCGCACACGACGCAAATTAAGAATCGCGCGCTGGTCAAAGTGTCAGGAAACTGTTGCTCCAAAGCTTCGGTGTTGCGGGCAATGCTGCTGAGGCAGGTACTCGTAAAGAGACCTGATGCGGGTTCGTATCAATGTCGAAGCGGGGACGCGCGATCGCTGCATTGAACGGTAATTATCACCCCCGAAGGACTCTCCTTCTCCGCACGGCCTTGGGGATACGCCGGCAAATCCTTCTCGCGTTAGCGGCTCGCAGGCGACGTCGGAGCGTCTGCAGTTCCTCAAATAGTGCGATGAGCCCCTCAACCCGTTCACGCAGAATAGCCGAATGGTTGTAAACCTGACCTCGGTTACTCATTACTGCCTCGAACAATGACTATTGAAACAATATGCGGGTGACACCGGGAAAAGTATGCAATCGGAGGTAGGACCACACAAGTCCCAAAAAAACCCCGTAGCGTGAACGTCGAAGAGCCTTCCCAGAGGTTGACGTTGCGCGTCCCTTTCGCCTTGTGTTTCGAGTTGGCTTTCATTCGAAAGTCCGGTCCTTAAGGCTGTGGGTCTGATGTCGCAGCACAACGACGGGCACTCTGCGCCGGCAATGGGTTCGGTGCTTACCTCCCTGGTACCCGTTGGCCCGGGGCGCGATCTCGGGGCGGCGGAGGCTTGGCCAAGCCTGTGGTGCCGGAGGGAGTGTCGCGATTCGCTGTGGTGGTCTCCACCCGCTCAAACGTGGTGACGAATGCCGCGAGGGCCGCCATTATCACCGCAATCGCGAACAACAGGATCGCAGGGTCGGGATTCCGCTCAGTACTCATGAGCAACTCCACTCAGATGGCCTGGCAGCTGAGCAGCCCCCCAACTAAGCTGCGCATGATGGCGTATCAGCTTTCGCTGCAGAGCTTCGGCGAGCGCGCTGTAGAGATCGACACGAGCTTGCGAAACGCCGAGTTCACGCAGGATCAAAAGTATCTGTCGATCAAATCGGGGTATCGGTTCAGATCTGTCTCTGGTCTTGTTCGTGATCGAATACACGGCTCCCCGCGAGCGGCTCTGGGGGCCGAATGTGCTCCGCGCGGAGCCTGAGCGGTGGTACCTGCCGATCGCCTCTAACAAGAACCCTGCAACGGCAGCCAAGATCAGTGCGTCGCAAGAAAGACCCCCGGCCGCTTCACCCCTCCAGATTACGTTCGTGATCGGATTAAACTCCTATTTAGTATAAATTAAACCTGTAGCATTTAATTCGTATGGGGTGTTTTAAACGATGGGTGCTGCTATGCCTGACACAGATGATGGAGATCGGCGTGAGTTCTTGAAGGTGTGCGGCAAGTTCGGGCCGTAACCCCGCCCGCGGTGACTGTGCTGCTTTCAACGTCGCTGACGTCATCGGCCATTGCGAAATCGGGAGGCGGCGTCATCCATCATCATCACGAGCACCACCACCTCGACCGAGATTAAAGAAGGCCAGTGATCCGAGCGAGGGCCACAATTAAGAGAAGGCCTACCGGGGCCGTGGTAACAGAGAGCATCCGCCAGCAATGGATGCCGAGTAGACTAGCCCCAGCCACGAATCAGCCCCGCGGCTGGGGTCCTTCTGTCTGCGGGTAGGCCTGCTCCCTCTCAACGGCGCAGCAGCACCGGCTTCGCACACCCGCGGGAGCTTGAGGCACAGGCAACTCGCCTATGCGACTTGACTACCATTCAAGATCGTCGACACTGCCATACTCCCGCACGATGTACTCCCGTGTGAAGCGCTCGATCGGGCGCCAGTGCTCGCGAATGACGATTCTCGGAGTCGGGGGCCTCCAATAGTCAGGATGGATGACTATTGTCGAAGGCGGCGAGTAGAGATAGGGCGCATGAACACGCCAGCAAACCTCTCCCCTACACGCAATCGCGGCGGAGGCGCCCGTACTCGAGAGCGCAAGAAGACCGGCAGCAAGGCTGGCGGCCAGAAGAGCGTTTCTGCCCAATGACCGGTTGAGCTCGTTCGTTTCCCTCCTCCTGTAACAGCGTTTCTCCTTGCTCCGCAGAAACAACCCCAGCAGAAACCGCAGAGTTTCAAGCGCCCAAGATTAAAAGTCGCGACTTCGAAGGTAGCGATTAAGTCCCCCATCTGAGATGGGTCGACCTCCATCTTTCGCATCTCGGTCGCGAAGTGACCGACAGCGGCTGCCGAGCAGGCGGGCCGCTCTTATCGCGTGGGCGGCTCTTCGCTATCTACCGATGTCTTATTCGTGCGGAGGGGCATCGGCTGTTAAGGCTTGGTTTAGTTCCCGGCATGATCATTGGCGACCCCAAAGGGCCCGAGCATGCAATTGCACCATGCGAATACCTTGGAAAGGATCGTGACCGTCGCGGATCAAGGCAGTGGCGAGGTTGAGACACGGCCCGTCACTCTCGATCACCTTGATTTCTCGACCTCTACTCGAGCTGAGGTCCTGGCGCTATTGGCGCCAAGCGGTCACTCAATATCCATTACTTGGCTCGTTGTGGCCGCCTTGGCGGGAGGCTTCGGATTGGGCTGGGCTGGTGCGTGGTACGGTCCTGCAGCTATCACGGCGCTGAACCCAAGTGCTCAGGTAGAAACGGTTTCGCGCCGCATGCCGGACACAAAGTCCGGCGGTAAAGCCGAAAGCGTCCGAAAGATAGCGTCAAGTTCGCGAACACCGCCTGGTGTAGGTCAGCCCTCCACAGTCAGTGGGATAGTTGCTCAGAAGCCTCTGGCTAAAGCGCCGAGTCGGGCGCAATTGGCGGAAACTTCAAACCCAGCTTCTTCGGCTGTCGACGGAGACCTGTTTGTGACTGGCTCGCTCGCGCCTTCGGGGCCGCTCCTGTCGGTCCCCGAAACAAGACCAACGACCATTGGAGGTTGGGCCGTGCTGGACGTTCGCGGCGGAACGGCGGTGCTCGAAGGGCCTGATGGGATACGAATGGCAGCACGCGGCGATGTGGTCCCCGGCCTCGGGCGAATCGACTCCATCGTGCGTTGGGGCAACCGCTGGATAGTTGCTACAGGAAGTGGATTGATCTCGACGCCGTAGGCGGAGGTGACGGCAGAGCGAAGGACACGTTGTTGTCGATCTCGCTGAACTGGTTCTCGATCATCTCCTCAGTTGCCGCTATTGCGAGCTGATAGGACTTGCTTAACGCTCGCTGCGGATGCGGTGTTTGCGAACCGATCGACCACGCAACTAGGGCTCGGAGGCCAGCGACTTGCTCCTTGACGCGAGGGGCGGGTGGCGGCTCTCCGCCGACGAGGTCGGCTCCGCTGCCCATGAGCGAATCGCGGAGCTGCAGTCAGGAACGTGCCCGCAGCGGAACGACCCACGATTTCGAGGTCGAACGTCGGCGGGCTGACCCAGGATTCGCCGAGGAGCTTCCTCAAAAACTCGCGCTCCAGATCGGCCAGCTCCATCCTCGACCTCCGCTCGCCGACTTCCGGCACGCATTGCGGCGCATCATCCGACCGCGCCGCTCTATCTTGGAGATCATTTCGCTGCGGACTGTGCCGGGAACGGAGGCATCGTGGCACCGTTGATTTCCGGAGACAACATCCAGGAGGTGAACATGGCCATGGAAGATCGCGAGACGTTCAGCCTGATCGGCAGCGACAAGGTGGAGGGCACACGGGGCCGACGGGGAAAAAGGTCGGCTATATCGAGCGCGTCATGATCGACAAAGTCAGCGGCAAGGTGTCCTACGCCGTGCTCAGCTTCGGCGGCCTGCTCGGCATCGGCGACGATCACTATCCGCTGCCCTGGCAGGCGCTGAAATACGACACTAACCTCGGCGGCTACGTCACCGGCATCACCCAGGAACAGCTCCGCGGCGCCCCCAAATACGCCGACGAGAGCAGTTGGAATTGGAGCGACCCGGCGACGACGCGCTCCGTGAACGCCTATTACGGCGTGCCGGTCGCCTGACGAGCCATTCGCTGGTGTGGTGCGCCGCCTAGAGTCGCTCCGGAAGCGGCTCGATGACTGTCGGGAAAAACCGGAAACCTTCGCCCTCGCGCAGAGTTGGCATCGACACTTGATGCGATCTCCGGAGCGTGATGGATGGCCGACGAAGTCGCGGCGAGAAGGGCGGGAGAGACGGCCTGGACGGCGTACCAGGCGATGCTTCCTGACGTCGGTGCTCAGGACAGTCGCCGCTGTCTGCTCGAGCGTCATCTGCAAGGGAGATGGGAAGCCCGCAAAGGCGATGCCGAAGAACTGGCAAGCAGCTTCGGCCTCGCCTACCTGCACCGGCTTCCCGCGGACGAATGCTGACCGGCCTGAAGATGCTCGTCGCGCGCGTAGCCCGCGGAAGCACAAGGCCGATTTGGACGCTGCTCGCCATCTCGTATCTCTTTTCGGCGGTCATCGTGACGGCCCTGCGATGCGCGTTCGGGGCCTAGCCGATGCGGATTGCCCAGCTTGCTCCGTTGGCCGAGAGCGTCCCTCCGAAGCTTTACGGCGGCACGGAGCGGGTGATCGCCTGGCTGGTCGACGAGCTGGTCGAGCTTGGACATGACGTCACGTTGTTCGCGAGCGGTGACTCACGGACGAGCGGCAAGCTTCACGTGGTGTGGCCGCGCGCGCTGCGGCTGGGGCGAAGGGGCGTCGATCCGAACGCCGCCAGCGCGCTGCTGATCGAGGCCATCGCCGAGCGCGCGTGCGACTTCGACGTGATCCACTCCCATGTCGACTGGATGCCCCTGTCAGTCCTGAGCCGGTCCGGCGTGCCTTTTCTGACGACGATGCATGGCCGGCTCGACCTGCCGGGCTTGTCCGACGTGATCGGAACTTTCCCCAAGGCTCCTTTCGTCTCCATCTCCGACAACCAGCGGCGTCCGCTTCCGGATGCGAACTGGATCGCCACGATTCAACACGGACTGCCCAAGGATCTGTTTCGGCCCTCCTACGAACGCGGTTCGTACCTGGCCTTTCTGGGGCGGCTGACGGCCGAGAAGGGGCCGGAAGAGGCCATACGCATCGCACGCGCAGTCCGGATACCCCTGCGGATCGCGGCCAAGATACCCCGCGCGGAGACGGGCTACTTCAAGAAGAAGCTCGAACCCGAGATTGACGGCGAAAACATCCAGCTCGTGGGCGAGGTGGACGAAATCCGAAAGCAGCCCTTCCTGGCCGGCGCCGCCGCCTTGGTGTTCCCGATCGACTGGCCCGAACCCTTCGGGCTCGTCATGATCGAGGCGATGGCCTGCGGTACGCCCGTGATCGCCTACCGCTCTGGATCTGTGCCGGAAGTCGTGGAGGACGGCGTCACCGGCTTCATCGTGGACGGCGAGCAACAGGCGATCGAAGCGGTCAAGGAAGTCGTCCGGCTGGACAGAAGAAAGGTCCGCGCCAGGTTCGAGGAGCGCTTCGCCGCGAGCCGAATGGCGAGGGAATACGAAAACCGCTATCGCGAGCTGGTCGCTCGCGGAGGACCCCGAGCGTGAGGACAAACCGGCGAGCGCGAAGGCTTCGAGAACGGAGCACCTCGTTCGATCGCTTCCGGTACGGCGCGGCCTCCAGCCGTTGCAGTCGAAGGCGCTCCGGGGCCCTTCTTGCTTTGTATCGCAGAGCGTCGCCGAGAACCAAACTACTCCAGGCGAAACCAGCGATATCCGTAACCATCAAGCTCGATCGCGCTCTCGGCATCCGGCTTCGATGGATAGATGCGATTGCCGAATAGGTCCGTCAGCTTCTTCCCCTTCGAAAGGTCCCTGATGTGGGTGGTACACTCGACATGCGACAGGTTGTGCAGGATGAGCACTGATCGACTCTCCCACACGAACTGCTGGACGAGAACCGACTGACAATCGGCTTCGGGCAGCGTCCACTCACCCCAACCGATTTCGGCGCAGGACTGGCGCATTTCCACGAGCCGGCGAAGCCAGTTGAACAGCGAGTCCGGGTCGCGCTGTTGCGCGATCGCGTTGACTTTCGCCGGCGCGTAGGGGCCTTCTTGGATCAGGTGATGCAGCAAATGATCCGGGGCTCGCGAGGAGAATCCGCCGTTCTGGTCTTCGGTCCACTGCATGCAGGTGCGCAGGGGCCATCGTTCCGGAAGTGCGAGATCGTCACCCATTCCCAGCTCGTCTCCGTAATAGACGACCGGGGTGCCCGGAAGGCTGAAGAGCAGGCTGAAAGCCAACTCTATGCGCCTGCGATCGTTACCGAGCATGGGCGCCAAGCGGCGGCGAATTCCGCGCCCGTAGAGCTGCATTTTGCGCGAGGGGGCGAACTGGGTGTAGATTTCCTCGCGCTCTTCGGCAGTCAGACGTCCGAGGTCCAGCTCATCGTGATTGCGCAGGAACTGAGCCCATTGTCCGAACTGCGGCGGCCGCGGCAGGGAAGTCAGACAGCGCCGCAAGGGCTCGGAGGTTTCGCGCGCCAGCGCAAGAAAAAGGTGCTGGTTGATGAGAAACGCGAAGAGGAGGTGGATTCGCGATCCATCCCCGAAATAGTGCTTCAGCTCGCCCGGAGCGACGTTGGCTTCCGCCAATAGAACTGCGTCTCCTTTCCGCCAGGAGAGGAAATTGCGAAGCTCGGCAAAAAATTCATAGCGTCGCGTCGGCGGACGGTCGGGCCGTACTTCCTCCACGACGAATGGCGCAGCGTCGATGCGGAAGCCCGACACGCCAAGCTCGAGCCAAAAACCGAAGATCTTGAAGATCTCCTCACGGACTGCCGGGCAGCCGATGTTCAGGTCGGGCTGGTGCTGGTAGAAGCGGTGATAGTACCACGCTCTGGCGCAAAGGTCGTAGGTCCACACGCTGAGCTGATACCCTGGAAAGACGACTCCTTCCGTGCTGTTTTCCGGCTCTCCGGCTGACCAGACGTAGTATTCCCTATACGGTGATGAAGAATTGGCGCGCGCCTGCTGAAACCAGGGATGCCGATCGGAGGTATGGTTGATCGGCAGATCGACGATCAACCTCAAGCCCCGCAGCCTCGCTTGGTGACTGAATTCGACGAAGTCGCCCAACGTGCCAAGCGACGGAGCGACGTTGTAGTAGTCGGTCACGTCGTAGCCATGGTCGAGGCCGGGGCTCGGATAGAACGGAAGTAACCACAGGCAGTTTACGCCCAGCTGGGCGATATGGTCGAGCTGCTCCGTCAGCCCCTTGAAATCGCCGATGCCGTCTCCGTTGCCGTCCTTGTACGTGGACACGTTCAAACTGTAGATGACGGCGTTCTTGTACCAAAGGTCGAGCAAGGGTCGCCATCCACGGCTGCATCAGCACGCACAAAAGCCTGCCCAGGGCGCGCGGCTCAGCGTGATCGGGGGCACAACCTTCTAAGTTGCCACTTGTTCCCGAGCCAGTGTGGTTGGATTCGTCCGTTGCGGTGCACTCCCGCGCAGGTGAAGGTGTATCGACCTCGTTGAAGGCACTACCCGGCCTCTTCGCACGCGCGCATCTGGATGAAGCGCAACGGAACATTCTTCGCCTGGAAGAAGAGAGGAAGTCTGAGATGGAGAATGAATATGCGTCGACCAACCTCAGAGCGCCATGCCTTGGCGAATGCTGTGTTTCCGGCGGGTCGTACAGCTCATGGTGATCGCCCGTCGCTTCCGCTGCGACGCCGTCGTGTGCGGCGCTAAATCTTCACCCCGGAACGCGCCTCCGTCCCGAAGCTCGGGCGCGGCCTCAGCGAGCTGTGAGATCGCCGTCCGCTTGCGCGGATATCGGCGCGATGCACGCTGCCGCTCGTCGCCGTGTGGCACGGCTGCGCCCGCTCTGGCGCGCGCAACGGCGGCGGCTGCCTCTCACGTTACCTTACCCCTCTCTTCTGCTCGCATCGGCACCACCGGCGGACTGCTCGTCTCCGGAACGGCGGTAGCATTCGGCCGATCGCCCGCTCGACGTACCCGGATGCGCACCAGCTTTGCTGCGGGCGTCTTACTGTCCTTGGCGTGGTGCCACCACGGGATCAGTGCATTGCATTCCGGGTAATAGCCCGCGCAGCATCGTTCCGGGATGTTGTACGGCACCACCTGCAATCCCGCCACCACGCGGTGGGCGCCGTCGCTGTCGTCGCCATATGCGTCCACGCGATCGGCGGCGCGCAAGCCGAGCCGATCGATGTCATTCGGGTTCATCAACAGGACCTGGCGCGTACCGAAGATTTCGCGATAGCGATCCTTGAAGCCGTAGATTGTGGTGTTGAACTGATCGTTGCTTCGCAGCGTGATCAGATCGAAGCCGTCGTCGGACCGAACCTCCTCATGCTGCTCGAAGAAGTCCTTCGGGGCGTGGAAATTGGCCTTGCTGTTTGGGGTCCTCCAGTCGCGCACGCGGGCTGGCAACGGCCGGTGATGACCCCCAGGGGTCCACATGTGCTTGTTGAAGTCGTGGAAGATTTCGGGATGGGTATACGCAATCGCCTCGCGGATGCGCGCATAATCCGCCACCCAGCCGTCCCAGTCGACAGAAGCCTTTCCGGACACCGTGGCCTTGGCGAGCTCCGCGACGATCTTCGGCTCCGAGAGCAGGTGCGGACTTGTTGGCTCGGCGTGTCCGATCGAAGCGTGAACGCAGCCGGTTGCATCTTCGACCGCGACCGCTTGAGGCCCCGTCGCCTGTTCATCGCGTTCGATGCGGCCCAGGCAGGGCAACAGATACGCCTGTTTCCCATGCACAATGTGGCTGCGGTTAAGCTTGGTAGCGACCTGCACGGTTAGACCGATATCTCGCCACGCCCGCTCCATGGCTGCGGTGTCCGGGACGGCGCGGACGAAATTGCCGCCGAAACCGATGAAAGCGTGGACGCGGCGTTGAAGAATCGCCTCGCAGGTCTCGACCGTGTTCATTCCTCTGTCGCGAGGGGGATCGAACCCGTAGAGCCGCGCGTAGGTATCGAGGGGAACGAGCTCGGGCTTCTCCGCAAGGCCGACTGTACGTTGCCCCTGAATGTTTGAGTGGCCCCGTACCGGGCAGATGCCGGCGCCTGGCTTTCCAATGTTGCCGCGCAGGAACATCAGGTTGCAAAGCAGCCGGACGTTCTCGACACCGGCCGGATGCTGCGTCAGCCCCATCCCGTAGCAGAAGATCGTGGCGTTCGATCGAGCATAGACGTCGGCAACCGCTTCCAGCTCTTTGCGGGTCAACCCGGAGCGACGCTCGATCTCTGGCCAATCGAGCTGGCGCACGACACTGACAAACTCCTCGAAGCCACTTGTGTGCCCGCGTATGAAATCATGATCGAGGACGCCGGCTTGCCCGCGGCTTGCCGCAGTCTCGTCGATCGTCAGCAGCGCCTTGCAAAGCCCGAGGATGGCGGCCGCGTCTCCGCCCACGCGCACCTGGTAGTATTGCGAACTGATCGGCGTCGATGTGCCCGTCGCCATCTGAGGCGATTGTGGATTCCGGAAGCGCTCGAGACCCGGCTCGCGGATCGGATTGAAGGTGATGATCGGAACGCCGCGCCGGCTCGCCTGCTGCAGCGGATTAAGAAAACGCGGGCTGTTCGTGCCGGTGTTCTGGCCGAAGAAGAAGATGCACTCGGCCTTGTCGAAATCCTCCAGGATCACCGTGCCGACCGGCACGCCGATGGCCTGGGGCAGGGCCACCGACGTGCTCTCGTGACACATGTTGGAGCTGTTCGGGAAGTTGTTGCTGCCGACGATGCGGCCGAACAACTGATACATGTAGGCGGTTTCCAGCGCCGCATGGCCGCACATGTAGAACACGATCGATTTTGGATCGCAGCTCCTCAGCTCCTGACCGATCATGCTGAACGCTTCCTCCCAGGCGACGGGAAGGTACCGGTCCGTAGCGTCGTCCCATTTCAGCGGGTGGGTCAGACGGCCAAGGTTTTCGAGTTCATGGTCGGACCAGGTTTCGAGCCCGCTCACCCGGTGAGTGGCGAAGAACTCGAGCGGCACCCGCTTGCGGGTCAATTCCCATCCGGTCGCCTTGCCGCCGCTCTCGCAGATTTCGATGGTTTGTGGTTTCTCCGGCTTGGTCCACGCGCAGGCCACGCAGGCGAACCCGCCTGGCTTGTTCTGCTTGAAAAACGCATAGGCGCTTCGCAGAAACGATTTTTCGCGCAGCAGCGTGCCGGCAAGCTCCCGCAGCGCCGCCCAACTGCCGGCCGCCCTTCTATTCGGCCGGCCGCGGACCCTGTCCTTGCCCAGCCGGTAGCCGCGGACACGCATGTTCAGGCTGCCCGTCGAGGGCCGCGCTCACTGGCCCTCTGCTCAGGGGTATCCAGTACGGCGACGTGATGGCGGTAGACCATCTCCCAGCCCTTCCAGCCGGTGAACAGCAGGATGCCTACGACCACCAATGACAGCACGACGCCCCAAGGCTTGATCGCGGCCTCGGCGCCCTGGCTATATCGAAGCACGAAGTTCACCAGCGCAAGGACGACCGCCGTCAGATTGCCGATCATGTGGTACCAGGCATCCGTCAGGCGACGGATCCGCGGTTCGCCGAAAAAGTCGATAAAGCCAGCCAACGCAGCGACGAGCGCCATCACGATTGCCCCGCCGATCAGGTACATCGAGGCCTTGGCCCAGAACGGGTCAGCGGTACCAACAAAGATCAGATCGCTAACGAGTGCGCCAACCAGAAATGCGACCGGAAATGGGATCAGCATGGGATGGAGCGGGTGTTCGCCGATCTTGGCGGTGCTCTTCGGGTTGATGCTCATGAAGCATCTCCAAATACATCAGCGAATGGAACTTTCCGGGACAATGGTCGGTCGGCGGACAAGTTCCTGTCGGTCCGTCCGGGCCCATGAGCGAAGGATTTCCAACCGGAGCTATCTGCAGCTCTAGGCGCTAGGAACGGCGTCGTGGTCAGAACATTGCCTTGGCAGCCTGCGCACGCGCGTGCACGGCTGTCGGAGCATGGCGGGGGCGCTACCTCATGAGGCTTCGCCATGAACAAGCAGATATTGGAGTTCTCACGCCGGCAGTCGCTTGCCGGTTTGTCCTTCCTCGGATTGAGCGGGCTGCTGCTGCCGCCAGCCTACGCGCAGAAAAAGAGCCATCAGACGACCGGCGTCGGCCTGAGCGAAAAGCCGGCCATCCATGACGAGGATATCTTCACCTTTGCGCTGAATCTCGAGTACATGGAAGCCGAGTTCTACCTCCGCGCCACCACCGGCAAAGGCATCTCGGATGCGGATGCAGGCTCCGATGCGGCAAGTGTGGTCGGCGGACATCAGGCCAAGTTGGAAAACCAGGCCATCCGGGAATTCGTCGAAGAGCTGGCGGAAAACGAGCTGGCCCACGTCCGCTTTTACCGCAAGACGCTCGGCAGGAGCGCCATATCGCGCCCGGCGATCGACTTCGAGACGGGGTTCAAGGCAGCGGCTCAGGCCGCCGGTCTTCCCGCCGATTTCGACCCGTTTGCGGACGACATGAGCGTCCTGCTCGGCGGCATGCTGTTCGAGGACGTGGGCGTGACGGCCTATGCCGGTGCTGCACCGCTGCTGAAGAACAAGGAGTTCGTGGAAGCAGCCGCTGGCATCCTGGCGGTCGAGGCCTATCACATGGGCATGGCACGATCGCAGCTATACCTCATGGGAGAGAAAGCTTGGACGGCGGCCAATGCGATCTCCGATGCTCGAGACCAAGTGGACGGGCCAGATGACAAAGACCAAGGTATCCGGGTGAACGGCAAGGCAAACGTGGTTCCGTCCACGCCCGATGCCATCGCCTTCCATCGCACGCCGCAGGAGGTACTGCACATCGTTTATCTCACCGACAAGCAGGGCGTGAGCAAAGGAGGATTCTACCCGAACGGCATGAATGGTGCGCTGAAGTCCACTTGAGCATCTTACGTGGGGCGCTAAGGAGTACGCCCGGTGCCCCTCTCACGATGAAATTCTGCCTCTTTTGCGCAGAGACAGGCTCGCGGTGTGCATTGAGCTTCGGCGTTTGGATCACTCCGATACCGGCTTCGGCCATAAGACAGATTATAGTACCCATTGCATCCGACCGCGCGCTTGAAGCTCTGCCGAGCGATCAGCTTTCCCCGCATTGATGGGATCAGCAGATAAGTCAGCCGGAGCACCAGAACTTCAGCGTCGCTCGCTCGCTGCTGCATCTGCGCTCCTAAGACGGCACATCGTGCGGGAGAGCAAAATTAACTTGCGAAGGAATGTTGGCTGAAATAGCAATACGCAACAGCTCACCGTCGGGTGAGCTTGTTTGCTTGCTTTTTTCGTTAGCCAAATTCTCTTGTGGAGGAGGCTAATATGCAAGTGACTAGCGATGCTCATTTCAATGCTGCACTCGATGCAATTTTGGCGCGCGTTGGCGATGCGCAATCGGGCGCCCTCGCATTAGCTGCTTCGGAGCTATCTCAACTCGCCAATCAGAACGCGCCGCCGTTGAATTCTCTCTTGAACGCTGGGCTCGAGGGAGTGCTGGAGCGCCTTGGTCAAATTCAACCGAATGGCAAAGCCGGCGACGAGCACAATGGCGACGATCACAATGGCGACGGTCACGACAACGATGATCAATTGACCCCTGAGAACGTGATCGTACCAGAGGGCTACTCGCTGCAGGCTTTTGCGACCGGCTTGACGTTTCCGACCGCGATCACGTTCTCCGATGGTCATGTCTGGGTGAGCGAGTCAGGCGCCACGCCAAACACCGTGCCGGAGATCGTCCAGATCGGATCGGATGGGCATCCCATCCCGGTGCTCGCCAGTAATCAGCTCCCCGCGGGGGTTTTGGCCGGACCGATCACCGACATCACTTTCCACGACGGCGAGATCTGGGTTGCACACCGGCAGGTCGGCGCCAACGACTGGCTGGTCGGCGCTATCTCGAAATTCGATCCCGCCGACCCGGTCGGCAGCTTCACGACCGTGTTGACGAACCTACCTTCAACTGGTGATCACTACACCGAAGAGATCGCCTTCGACGACTCTTCGGGGCGCCTCTTTTTCTCACAAGGGAGTGCCACGAATTCGAGTGTTGTCGGACCGGACAACGAGCTCGTGAGCGGCTGGCTTACGCAGTTTCCTGATTTCCACGATTTCGCCGCGCAGGACGTCGTGCTGAACGGCACCGAATTCCACGCCCCCATTGCGGTGCCCGGGCTCAACCCCGAGAATCAGGTCACGGCACCATTCATGCCGTTTGGTTCAGGCCCGATCGCGCCAGGTACGGTGATACCCGCCGCCACGCCGGATTCGCCGCAAGAAGGGATGATTGCAGGCAATGCTGCAATCTATTCCTTTGATCCGACCGCTGATGATCCCGCGTCGACCCTGCGGCTCGAGGGTTGGGGATTCCGCAATCCGTTCGGGATCGGCTTTGACCCGTCCAACCCCGATCTGCTGTTCGCGACCAACAACGGCGCTGATATCCGGTCGGCTCCGCTGGATGGGCTGCACGTCGTCGAGTCGCGGCCGATCGCGAACGACTTCGACGATCTGTTCGCGTTGAACACGGGTGGGACAGCGGAGTTTTTCGGATGGCCTGATTTCTTCCATGATCCGATTACAGGGGCAGTGCTGCCCGTCACCGATCCTCTGTTCGCGCAAGGCGAGCTTCCAATCCCGCCTCCTGGGTTTGTCCTGGATGAGAACTTCCGGAACAGCCTGCAGGTCGAACCTGCTGTTGCCCAGTTCGAATATCACTCATCGGCCAACAAATTCGACTTCTCGTCGAACGCTCAGTTCGGTTCGGTCGGAGATCTGTTTGTCGCCGAAACCGGCTCGTTCGTGCCGGTCACCGGGGCGCAGGACCTGGTCGGCTACAAGGTCGTCCAAGTGGATCCGACCACCGGCGCCGTGACCGATTTCATCACGCACACCAGCAATACGGTGGAGGATATCTTCGACCCCAACGGGTTCAATAAGCCCATCGACGTCAAATTCCAGGACGGCACGATGTTCATCGTGGATTTCGGGGTGTTCGAGCCGGGGCTCAACCTGGCAGAACCCGGAACTGGAAAGGTGTGGATCCTCTCGCCGACCATCACCGATCCGAACGATCCGACTCATCACCACGATGGTGCGCTGTTGGCGTGACATGAAGTGCGCTGTTGGACCGGTGCCGCGAGGCAAAGCAGGCCATTGGCGCCGGAGCGAGATTCTTGGAATGGGATTGAGGCTGCAGCCAGCCGGTCGGAAGCAGAGACGGACCGGCTGACCGCGTTGGCAGTATGTCAGTCGATGGATAGCTAGCCAGAGGAGGTGGGAATTGCCCCGCTCGCTCTCCAGCTCCATCTCGCCGGGCCGGGACGGGGACTCAGCGTCCGCATGGCGCGCGTGCCGCGGAGCTGTCTTGGGGGTGGCGCTGATTAGCGCGTTGGTGAACGTGCTCTATCTCACGGGCTCGTTCTTCATGCTGCAGGTCTACGACAGGGTCCTGCCGAGCCGCAGCATTCCGACACTCCTCGGTCTCGCCGTGCTGGCCCTCGGCCTTTACGCATTCCAGGGCATCTTGGACGTCGTGCGCGCTCGGGTGCTGGTCCGGCTCGGCGGTTGGCTGGACGAGGTGCTACGCTCGCGGGTTTACGACTTCATAGTGCGATGGCCGCTCGAGGCCGCGTCCTCAGGTGGCGATGGCTTGCAGCCGCTGCGCGACCTTGACCAGATGCGCGCTTTTCTATCCGGCCCTGGTCTGATCGCGCTCTTCGACCTTCCCTGGATACCCGTCTATCTTGGAATCTGCTACCTGTTTCATCCTTTGATTGGTGGGACAGCGCTCGCGGGCGCGCTGATCTTAATTACCCTGACCATTCTGGCCGACGTGCTGACACGATCGCCTGCCCGGCAAGCTGAAACAAATACGGCCAAGCGCAACGCGCTTGCAGAAGCGAGCCGGCGCAATGCCGAGGTGCTCCGCGCGATGGGCATGGGCGTGCCTCTCTCACGACTGTGGGACCAGGCGAGCGCGGCCTGTTTGGCGAGCCAGCAACGCGCCGCCGATATCGGAAGCAGCCTCAGCGCGATCTCGAGAGTGCTCCGCCTGATGCTGCAATCGGCGGTGCTCGGAGTAGGCGCCTATCTGGTGATCCATCAGGAGGCGACTGCCGGCATCATCATCGCAGGTTCGATCCTGACCGCGCGAGCACTGGCGCCGGTCGAACTCGCGGTCGCGCATTGGAAAGGATTGGTGACCGCCCGACACGGTTTGAAGCGGTTCAAGCAGTGGTCGACCTTTTTTACGGAACGAGACCAGCCGACCGCACTCCCGCCGCCTTGCAAAGCGCTCGCGGTCGAGTCCGTTTCAGTGCTGCCCCCGGGGGAGCGGCGGTTCGTCGTTCAGGAGGTATCATTTGCGTTGAAGGCGGGCCAGGCGCTCGGCATCATCGGTCCCAGCGCCTCGGGTAAGTCCTCGCTCGTACGTGCGATTGTGGGCGTCTGGTCGCCTGCACAAGGCACCGTACGACTGGATGCAGCCGCGATCCAGCACTGGAGACCTGAATCGCTTGGTCGCCACGTCGGCTATCTGCCGCAGGATGTCGAGCTTTTTGCAGGAACCGTGGCCCAGAACATTGCTCGTTTCGAATCAGAGCCCGATCCGGCAGCCATCGTCGAGGCAGCCGAGGCGGCCAACATCCATGAGCTCATTCTCCGCCTGCCCGACGGCTATGACACGCGGGTCGGCGAGGGCGGTATATTTCTGTCGGCCGGACAGCGCCAAAGAGTGGCTTTGGCCCGAGCCCTGTACCGCAATCCGTTCTTGGTTGTGCTTGATGAGCCCAGCTCAAATCTGGACGGCGAAGGAGACCAGGCGCTCACCCGCGCGATCGTCGCGGTCCGCGAGCGGGGTGGCATCGCCATTGTTGTTGCACACCGGGCGAGCGCGCTTGCAACCGTCGATCAACTGCTGGTCATGGCCGAAGGGCGCATGCGAGCGCTGGGGGCAAGGGACCAGATCGCAAGAAAGCTCTTTGCGCCGAAGCCGGTGCAGCCGGTACCTCTCGAAAGCCCCGCTCAGGAGATCGGTTCATGAGTGTTGCGCTCACAAGCCAGGCGCTGCCCGCGATCCACCGTCAGCTTCGCATTGGCATCGCAGCGGCCATCGTTCTGGTTGGAGGCCTCGGTGGTTGGGCGGCCACAACCGAACTCGCAGGCGCCGTCGTCGCACCCGGCAGCATTGTGGTCGATTCGAACGTGAAAAAGGTGCAGCACCCGACGGGGGGCGTCGTCGGCGAGCTGCGTGTGCGTGAGGGGCAACCCGTCAAAGCCGGTGAAATCCTGATACGTCTTGATGAAACCGTCACGCGGGCTAACTTGGCCATGGTCGTCAAGAACCTAACCGAACTCACGGCTCGTCAGGCCCGCTTCGAGGCGGAACGGGACGGCAGCGAGGCTGTGACTTTCGCGGATGATCTCGAACGACACTCTTCCGATCCGGTCGTCGCGGCCGTGCTGAAAGGCGAGCGCACCCAATTCGAAGTTCGCCACGCTGCCCGCGCGGGGCAGAAGGCGCAGCTTCACGAGCGCATTGGCCAGGTGCAGGAGCAGATCCGCGGGATGACCGAGCAGGTCACCGCTAAGCAGCGTGAGATCGAACTCATCAACCAGGAGCTCGATGGCGTTCGGCAGCTGTGGCGCAGCAAGCTTGTGCCCATCACAAGGGTTACGGCGTTGGAACGCGACGCGGCACGGTTGCACGGTGAACGAGGCGCGCTGATGTCCTCCATCGCAGAAGCGAAAGGCAAGATCAGTGAGACGGCCTTGCAGATCCTTCAGATCGACCAGGACCTGCGGAGCGAGGTAGGCAAGGAACTCGGTGAGATCCGGGCCAAGATCTCGGAGCTGGTGGAAAAGCGGATCGAGGCCGAGGACCAGCTCATGCGCATCGATATTCGCGCGCCACAAGATGGCCGCGTGCACCAGCTTTCCGTCCACACGGTGGGCGGTGTGATCAACCCTGGCGATGCCATTATGTTGATCGTGCCCGAGAGCGAGCCGCTGCTCGTCGAAGCCAGACTTGCGCCTCAGGACATTGACCAAATCCGGGTTGGTCAGCGCGCGCTGCTCCGTTTCGCCGCATTCAATCTACGCACGACGCCCGAACTGAATGGTAGGGTGATTGAGGTTGCGGCCGACGTCACGCAGGACTCAAAAACTGGAGCGGGGTACTATACCATCCGAATCAGCCTGCCAGATCAGGAGCTGGCGCGGCTCGAGGGCCTCAAGCTCGTGCCGGGAATGCCGGTCGAGGCGTTCATCCAGACCGGTGAGCGCACGGCGCTGTCGTACCTGGTCAAGCCGATTTCGGATCAGATCATGAAAGCCTGGCGCGAACGATAATACTTCCTTACTCGTTGTGCTTGATTGCGCGCGGAAGCGCAGTGGACGATGACTCACCGCGGGACCTTGGCGGCCCTATTTCATTCCAGCCGATCGCGCATCCCGTTGCTCAGCAACTGTCAGCTTTCGAGCAGCGCTTCCTAAGGCCTACATGTCAGTCAACCGCATCGGCGTCTCGCATGGCGAAGAGCGTGACCAGCATGGGTGCCGATGAGTAGGGCCAGGGGAAGGACGGCTGTTTGCTGCAAGCGGAACATCCTCGGACGGTTCCCTGGCGACGCATATCATGTCAAGGCTGCCATCGAAGGAGAATCAGGCGTTCGCAGCTGATTGGGTAGCGACGACGATCCGCTGCACGATGCGGCCGCCCGGAAGTGGGGGACGGCCCGCTGCGGCCGCCAGCGAAATAGTGGCCCGGAAAAATCGGCCCCGGCACGACCCGGCCTAGCAAGCCAGAAGTGGCAAGTTCGTCGTAGGCGCACCAACTCGTTTGTAGATGCCAATATTGGGAGGCGATGTCGACGGTCGCAAAGCTGCTCGCGCGGAAGGAGCGGCTCCCGGAGCAGCTCGAGAGCGATCCGGGCCCGAACGAACGCGCGGAAATCGAACGGCTGCTCGCGCAGATCGAAACCGCGCTCAGCCTACTCGAACCGGGAGATGCGGCCGCGCCGAGCGAGGAATCATGCCAGTTCCTTGGGTCACAGCGCGCTGAGATCGTCAGGCACCTCGCCGAACTTCCTGATCAGCTTGGCATCGCCGAATTCCCCGCTGGACGGGTCTCCGGTCCGCGAAAAGGCGATCGCGCCGGCGCAGCCTGGTTTCCGAGAGAGCGCTTCGGCGCGCGTGACGGCGGCGTTGGCGCTCAGGCACTCCACCGCTTCGCCAGGCGCGACCCCGTCTCCGCCATGACGAACGGCAATGCCACATAGTAGGTGACGTCCATCGCAGTCACTCCTTGCGTTTGCGTTGCGGGCCAAGCCTCCCGCGTGAATATCCTATCGAGATCGCCGCGCGCAGCTCGTTGGCCACGGACTCGAGAAAGTCGATGGCGATCAACAACGCCTTGACCGCCTCGCGGGGGTCCCCACCGCAGGCTTCGATGGCCTGATCGGCGGCGAGCTCGAGATCGCCCTCGGTACGCGCAGCAGGTTCGGGAGCGGCGCACATGTCTCCATGTTCTATATTTGTTCCATTTGAGTCAATGGACGTCCGAGCGATTCTGCTGGCGCTAAAGCGTGATGGCATTAAGTTCGATAGCCTGAATTTTTGAGGTAGTTGGCGCACTCCTCGGCGGTGAAGGCATCGAGTGCGTGGCCGATTGCGGCGCAGACCGCGTCCACGGTTCGCGCGGCAGCTTTGCGAAGCAGGTGCTTGAGCTTGGCAAAGACCTGTTCGATCGGGTTCAGGTCGGGCGAGTATTTTGGCAGGAAGAAGAGTTTGGCGCCGACCGAACGGATCAGCTGGCGAACCGCTTTGCTCCTGTGGCTGCCGAGATTATCCAAGACGACGA
>NZ_AXAZ01000089.1 GCF_000473065.1 Bradyrhizobium sp. WSM1743 | reverse complement strand
ATAGCCAGTTGCTTGGCCGCGCTGAGCGGTCACCCCCCGAAGCCCGTAGGGGCGCGGCTTTTGCCGCGCGGGGTTGACGGCGAAAGCGCGGACCGAGCAATAATGGCCATGCCATGAATGCGTCACGCCGTAACGCACCAAATCGATGCGTTCGGCGTCAGCTTAGATCGACCCTGGAGTAAATGACCTTGCAACCCCTCGACAACCCGTTCGGCACGAGGTTGCCACCCATGTCTTAGGTACGATCTGTGACCAATGTCTCCGGTCTGGACAGAGCGAAGGCTGGTGGGGGAGGCAGGACTCGAACCTGCGAAGCCATGAGGCGGCTGATTTACAGTCAGCTCCCTTTGCCACTCGGGACACTCCCCCGCTCGACGGCAGCACAATCGGGCCGGACCTTGCCGGCGGACCGAAGACGGCCATGGAACGTGAAGGCCGCGACAACCCGTATCGGGGCGCGACCGGGCGCGTTTATGGGCGAAGCGATGGGGCAAAGTCAACCGAGGCAAGCAGCTAAAATCGCGCTCGCAGGCACCGAAATTGCCATATTCCGGAACCCATGACAGAAGCGAGCCCATGAAGGATCAAAAATTCGGCCCCAAGGGGGCTCGCGGCGGCGCTAAGCCCTTCAACCGGCCCGGAAAATCGGCCGGCCGGCCGGCTTGGCGCGACCGTGATTCGCAAAGCGATGGTCCCGTCATTCTCTATGGCTGGCACACCGTCGCCATGGCGCTGGCCAATCCTCGGCGCCGGATCCGCAAGCTGACGCTGACCGAGAACGCCGCACGGCGCCTTGCGGAAGAGAACATCGAGACCCGCGTGCCGCCCGAGATCGTGCGGCCCCAGGAGATCGACCGGCTGCTGTCGGCCGACGCCGTGCACCAGGGCCTCCTGGCCGAGGCCGAGCCCCTGCCCTCGCCCGATATCGAGACCTTGACGCAGGAGGGCATGGTGCTGGTGCTCGACCAGATCACCGACCCGCACAATGTCGGCGCCATCCTGCGCTCGGCCGCAGCGTTCGCGGTGAAGGCGATCGTCACCACGGCGCGCCACAGCCCGGAGGCGACCGGCGTGCTGGCCAAGGCCGCCTCCGGCGCGCTCGAGCTGGTCCCGATCGTCACGGTGCAAAACCTCGCCCGCGCGCTGACGGCGCTGAACGAGCGCGGCTTCCAGACCGTCGGCCTCGACAGCGAAGGCAGCGAGGATATCAGCGACGTCGCGCTGCGCGAGCCGCTTGCACTGGTGTTGGGAGCCGAAGGCAAGGGCCTCCGACAATTGACCCGCGAGACCTGCAGCGTCGTGGCGCGGCTCGATATGCCCGGCGAGATCAAGAGCCTCAACGTCTCGAACGCCGCCGTGCTCGCGCTCTATGTCGGCGCCAGCCGGCTCGGGCTGATGAAGCGCTAGTAGAACAAAACGCCCGTCCGCATCGCGCGAACGGGCGTTTCGCAAATCTCAACCGATCAGAGATCAGTAATAGCGGCGCAGCACGCGGTGGCCGCCATAGTAGTACGGCGCCGGCGCGCGGCGGTGGGCGTAGCCGTAGCGCGGACCATAGCCATAGTGCACGCGCGGCAGATAGCCGTAGCGCGGGCCGTAGCCGTAGCGATACGGCCGGAAGTACGGGCGGCGATAGGGATAAGCGGCCGGCGGCGCGACCGCAGCGGCACGATAGCCATAGCCATAGCCGTAATTGGCGGGCGCGACGACCGCATCCTCACGATAGGTCGGATACGGCGCGAAGGCGCCCGGACCGGTATAGGTCGGGCCCTGGTTCACATAATAATACTGCGTGGTCGGCTCGGCGAGACGCTCGTAGGCGCCGTAGCCGTAGCCATAGCCATAGCCGCCGCAGCCGGTGTTGCAGCCGGTATACACCGGCGCAACCGGTGCGCACGTGTTGAAGCCGCAGGCCGCGGCAGGCGCAGCCCCGACAAACATCACGGCGGCGGCCGCGACCAGTCCCGAAATCATCTGACGCATTACTCTCTCCTGTTGATTTCCGTTTTTTGGATTTTCACGTTTCTCAACCCGGCGGCTTGCCGGGTAGCTCTGTGTGCGGCCGCGGCCGAGGGGGCCGAAGACGGTCGTTGATCTCGGGCGCGTAGATCACCGGCGGCGGATCGACGGGCACGTCCATCTGCGGCGGCAGCGGCGCGGACGACGCGCCCCAGCTCTGGTGGTAGCTCTCGGCGGGCTTCGGCAATTTGCGGTTCGCAGGCGGCTCGACCTCGAGCCGGCCGTAGCCGGGCCGCAGATCCAGCGTTGGATAATAATGACCGACGTCGTCGGGCTGCCGCTCGGCGATATAGCGTCCACCATAGATTGTGGGCTGTACCTGCTGGTTCTTGCCGAGGCCCCAGACACCCTCGACCACGCTATAGGACGCGTCGATGTTGTTGATGATGATCGGCACGCCGGGACGGCCGGGCACGACGATATCGAAGCCCTCGCCGGCAAACGCCGTCGCAGGCAATCCGATCAGAAAGGCGGCGAGCGCGACGGCGCGCATGAGGAGACCCCGGTTATGCGGATACAACCTAACCGATCGCGACGCAGAGAGGGTTAAGGCCTGCTCACCAAATTCCGGTAAGCCTAACGTGCAAGGATTGCGCGCCACTCAAATGCTGCACAGCGAACTAGCTAAGCGTTAACGGCGCGGGATTCCGCCGCCGGAACGGCGCCGCTGTGCTCACATCCGTTTGACTGTTCCCTTACGAAAAATCCCAGGGTTGCATCGGAACGTCCGGCGCCGTCAGCGTTTAGCTCCCGTCAACAAAATGGGAGCGACGAACCATGAACATCAAGCTTCTCGGGGCCACGGCGATTGCAGCGACCATGCTGGCGGGCTCTGCCATGGCGCAGGCGGTCGTCACCAATCCGGGCCGCTGCTCGGCGCAATTCCCCAACGCCAACTGCCAGAACCTCGGCCCCGGAAATCCGTACACCGATAGCGGATACCGTCATCGCCGCGCGTCCTATCGTCAGACCAATGCCGACCGGTATAACGACTGGAACAGGAGCCGCACCGGCTTCTGGCCGACCGACGTCGCGGCCGGCGTCGCCGGCGCCGCGATCGGCACCGCCGGCGCGATTGCCACCGCCCCATTCCGCGCCTGGGACAATTCCTACGCCTATGACCGTGGCTGGGACAATCGCGGATGGGACACCCGCACCTACGCCCAGCGCAACGGCTTCGTCTGTACGCCCGGCACTTACTTCACGGGCGCAGACGGCCGCCGGCACATGTGCCAGTAAGGCACTCTCAAGCGAACGCAACTTGTCAGGCGGCCCCCCGGGGCCGCCTGACACATGTCTCAAGGGCGGTCCGCGGGTTCTGGCACTTTCCAATCAAGTCTGGTATTGCGGCGCACGGGCGGATAGCCCCGGTCGATGCCGGGCCCGGCCCCGCTTTCCAGCGTCGCCGGCTTAGCTCAGCGGTAGAGCAGCGGTTTTGTAAACCGAAGGTCGGGGGTTCAATCCCCTCAGCCGGCACCATTGGTTTAGACACCGCGTCGTGGCCGACCAGGCAAGAACCAAATCATCGGTTTGGCGTTATCCTCCACCATAGAGCCGTCTCGCGGAGGTCTAGTGATGGACCCGAATGATCGGGTAGCCTTAGCCCTGTCCGCTGTCGCCTTGGCGATCGCCATTGTGGTTGCATCGACAGTCACGTTAGAGCGCGTCAATACCCGTACCGCCAGCAACGACGCACCTCCCGGAACGGTAGGACTCGCCAGGCCTCACCCGCCGCTGGACCGTGCTCCCGGTGAACCGATACAGACGTCAGGAGCACCGTCCAACGCAAGTCATCGGCAGCGTCCTTGACCGAACACCGGCCGCGACCAGCCTGGTCGGTCCCGGCAGCGAAAGTGAAACAGCGCCGCAACTGCATCTAGCATCGATCATCGGACATCCTCCAGCCGCCAGAGCCCAAGGCTCTTGTCGCGCCAGCCGCCACCGCCCTCCTCGCAACGCTCGTTGATCAGCGCGTGCGGCGCCGGCCAGTCGAACGGCGCCTTCTCCATGTTCAGCGCCCGCCAATCGCCGTCCTCGCAATCCCGATTGCCCTCCCATTCGCGAAAGGTGGTGACCAGCAGGAAGCGCGCGCCGCTCATCCGAAATTGCCCGAGGGCGCGAATGATATTGGCAAAGCTCAGATGCACCAGACAGTCGCGGCAGAGAATGATGTCCGCCCGGCAACGCATCGCGCGTGATGTCGGCGACGAGAAAGCGGCCCAACGAACCGTCGCCCACGACACGCCGGCGGTTGGCTTCGGTCAGCGGATGCCGGTGTAATCGACATCGAGCTCGAGCCGGCCAATCCAACCGGCATCGCCGCAGGGCGCATCCAACAATGAGCGCGCGCCGAGCCGCTGCAGCAGCGCAGGAAGCGCCTCCCGGATCGCGGCGGTCGCGGGGTCCTCCGAGCCGAGGCCAGACACCGAAGTGGCCGCGCCCCAAAGGTTGGTGCGCTCGATCCGCTCGAACCGTGCGGCGAGATCGAGGCCGGCGAAATTCTCGCGGTCGGCGAGGAAACGTTCGTGGGCGAGCACGGGAGGGCGATTGGAGATCATCGGACGAGCCTCGAGCCAAGTCGCGAGCCAGTGTACCTCGCCTCAACATGAGGTAGCATGCGCATGCGATGCGCTCCACCACGTCCAAAGAGAAAGCCGGGACCGCCGCCGGTGCGGTTACGGCCCTCGTGATGACCGCCGTCCTGTTCGCGATCGCAATGGGTTTTCTGCTGGCGCGATAGGTCGCTGCAAGGCCGGATCGGAACAAGGACGTGCGTCACTCGTTCTCGACCCATGCGGATCAGGGAAGAGAACCGAAACATGATTCTGCTGGCGACGGTGACGCTGTGCTGTGGCGCCGTGGCCGGCACATTGACGCTGTTAGAACCTGTGCTCGGGCCAGCGCCGGAGAAGCCGTCCGCCGAGCGGGTGGCAATCGACGCCACTGCTCAGACGGTCCGGGTGGTCGGCGCGCCGTTCGAGCCCAACGTCAATCCGCGCGCGCGGTAGCGCTCACCGCGGCGAGGCCTCCTTGCCCTCCTCGGGCCGGGCATGGGCACGCGCCAATTCTTCCACAAACGCGATTACCTCTGCCCGCTTGTTGGGCGGCAGCGACAGGAACGCACGGATGAGCCTCAGCCCCTCCACCTCGCCCGGGCGTTCTTTTGTTGTATCCATTCTTCTAGTTTCAGGCGACCGGGAAAAATATGCAATCCAAATATGCAATTCCTTGCAAGACCTGCTTGATTCGACGCCGCCGCTTTGCTGGAATAAGCGCGGCTGAGGTGGATCATGAAATGGATCAGGGAGCGCGACGCACTGATCGCGCAGACACTGGCCTTCGTCCAATCGGTGACCGGCAGGAAGGATGATCCCCTTCAGCCGGATGCGCCTGTGGTTGGCTCGACCGCCGCAGTGCAGATCGCCGCCGTGGAGGCGGTCGCCGTCCAGTTCGACCCGCCGCAAGCCCCCCTTCCGCCCCGGCCCGCACCTCTCCCGCCGCCGCGGGCAAGTGGTGATTTCCGCACCGAGATGCAGGCCCGCATCGCCAATTTCCGCAAGCATCAGGAGCGCTTCGAGCGCGAGCGTGAGGAATATTGCGCGGCGACCCTGACCAAATTGCGTGCCGCCATTCGCGACGCATCCGGCCCACCGGCCAAAAAATAAGGCCGCCCGGTCAGGGGTCTACAGCCAGGACCAGACGAGCCAGAGATTGGCTGCGCAGGCGCCGAACAGCGCCAGCGTAAGGGGCAGGAGCATGTGCCCGCAGGATGTCTTCAGGTCGCTCGTCATGGCGGAAAACATCCTCTGATTCCGGCGGATGAGTCCCAGGGATTCTTTTTTCCGGGATTCAGGGCTCATTAAGGACTCAGGGCCGGCGGCCATCGATCACGGCGCCGTGATCAAACCGCGGGCCGGAACCCCTTCCGGGCGAGTTCGTTAGCTGGGTTTCTTGGAGCGGGAAGAATGCCCTACGCCCTGTTCTGCAACGACGCCCAGATCAGCAAGGCCTATCCGAGCGAGTCCGACGTCTGGAAGCTCGCGCAACGGAGTGGCCTCGTCGTGGACGTGATGGCGGACAACGAGCGGCCGGGACCGCGCCGGGTGCTCGACAACGACTACGAGATCGCGCCTTGCCAGGCAGCTCAGGGCGAGGACCCCGCCAAGAACAAGGCTGAGGCCGACCAGCAGTCGAGGATCGAGCTTGAACTGAGTTCCTGAACTCCGGCACGAAACCGGAGCGGAGCTCAGGGCGTGGCGGCCGCGAGCGAGGCCTGCTCGCCGGGCATTGCCACGCAGGCCTTGCGGCGATGCAGCCCACGGATGGCGCCGGTAACCTTCAGCACCTTGCCCGACTGACAGGAAGCGTCCTTGACGAAGGCGACCTCATAAGGTGCCAACATCAGAGGCTCGGATTTGAGGATTGTCTGTGCAGAGCACGGCAGGCAGGAGAAGCATGAGAGCACCACTGCCGACACCAAGATACGCATGTCCGTCGTCCCACCAGCCCGGTAATTGTCATATAACGTGTTCCGGAGCGCGACAAAAATTATTTTTGCTTTACGTCAGCTCCATGACGCACGTGAGAAGGCGCGCCAGCATCGTTTGCAAGCAAATGACGCGCCAGATGGTTCACGCAAAGCAAACGAAACGAGATGGCGGCAGGCGGAAGACCGGCAAACGAAAGGCCGGCGGAGCCGGCCTTTGTCGGGTCTTGGATCGTTGTCAGTAGCGGGTGCCCGCCGGCCCGCCCCAGCCGAAGCGGTAGTTCACACCGACCTTGACGGTATGGTCGTCCTCCCGGCCACGAACGCCGACGATGTCGGCCGGGCCGGAGGTGAAGGTGGTGCTGCCGAAATTGTAGTACTGGTATTCGGCCTTGGCCGACCAGTTCGGCGCGAACATGTATTCGAGGCCGGCGCCGACGGTATAGCCGTCCTTGCTGTTGCCGGTGGTGGTGAAGGCCTGCGGCACCCCGGCGATGTTCACGCCAAGGCCGTTATTGCGCCAGGCATAACCGCCTTTGGCGTAAAGCAGCGTCGGTCCCCAGGTGTAGCCGATGCGACCAGTCACCGACCCGATCTGGTCGGTGTTGGAGGTGACCTGCGTGCCCAGCGGGAAGGTGACACCGTTGTTGTTGGTCGGCAGCCAGGAATACTGAGCCTCGACACCCATCACCCAGTTGGGCGCGAACTGGTAGTCGAAACCGCCCTGCACGCCGCCCATGAAGCGGGCGTCGCTCGACTGGAAGCTGCTGTCGCCGGCAAACGCGCCGCCGACATGGCCGCCGATGTAGAAACCGGTCCAGTTATAGATGACCTGCGGCGGCGTATAGGCCGGAGCCTTGGTATAGGTGCGCGGCTGCATGTCCGCGGCGGCCGCCGGTGCGGCCAGCGCCAGCAGAGCTGCTGCACCGAGCAAAATCGACTTCATGATCATCCCCGTTCTTTCATTTACGACACTCGGGAAACAACGTGGCGTGATTTGGGTTGCTTCGCGGCGATGCCGGAACGTTGATCGTTCGTTACTGTGACGGGTTGGCAACAATGCGATTTTGTTCCGTCACGTCGACTGCGCAAGGCCGCCGCAACGTTTTGTCGCAAGACGAAACCCCCCCGTTCAAAGCTCGCCGAAACGTGATCCAGCGGCTCCGGCTGCTTCTGTCTAACGTCAGGCGATGAAGACGTGCTTTGCGCTACCGCGTCATCTTTTCCAGTTCCGGAAAGGGAGCGTAAACCGCACCGGCGCAGAGATCGCTGGTCCGGTCGACCACGCGATCCGCTCGGCCGTTGACGAAGATCACGGCCCGCTCTCGCATGGCCTTGTAGCTGCCATCGGTCTCGCGCGGGGTGAAGTGCAGGCAGCTCACATAGAATTGCCGGCCGCCGACCTCACGCTGCATCGGCTCGGCCATGCTGGCATCGTGCACGCCGACCGGATTGTTGAGATAGGTCCGCATCAGGGCCAGCGTGTCGCTCCGGAAATTGTCGGGAAACGGCTGCGGCCCGCCGGCCTGTGTCTCCCCCAGCAGGGTTGGACGGTCACCGTCGCTGCCGAAACATGCCGCAAGCGCCAGCGGCAACGCCAGGATCACCGCACATCTCGCCAATCGCCCCACAGGCCCCCGCTCTCCGCTCGATCAGATTCGGAGACGTTCTAGCCTCAAGCCTGCGCGAAGGGAATTCGCTTGCAGCGGCGCAAACAGCGCACCGGCCCGCCGCCGGCACCTCGGGCTTTCGCGCAAGGTGTGGCGAACGGACCAGGCCTGACGTCCGCGCGCGGCGGCGGGGCAATGCCAGGGATGCCGCCGCGCGGGATCAGTCGTCAGTTGCGCTTGTCTGACGTCGCCGACTTAGTCACGTCCGGCTGTGCCTTCTGCGACTGCTTGGCCGAGACCTGCTTGTGGTGATGGCGATGCTTGCGCACGGTCTTGTGCTCGTCGGTCGTGACCGCGGCGTTGGCGTTCATCGCCTTCGACTTGGTCTCCACCTTGGCATCCGCCTTGACATCGGGAGCCTTTACATCGGAAGCCTTGGCGTCCGTAGCCTTGACGCCCGCGTCCGGTTTCGCGGCGGTGGTCGCCGCCTTGGTCTGGCTCTGGTCCGCCTTGATCACCGGGGCTGTCGTGGTGGTCTTGCCGGCTTCAGCGGCGAAGGCGGGAGCTGCGATCACGGAAGCTGCGAGCAAGGCTGCGGAAATCGTCTTCAACATGGTGGTCTCCTCTTGGAAGGATCTTGAGGCGGCGCCCTCTCGTCACCCCTTCGATCGTGGGTCGGAGCCTAGGCGGGGCGCACTGAACCCAGTCTGAAGCCCCTTGCAGGCTTCCGTTCATCTCGATGACAAGTTTGTCATCCGCGGCTGGGCGAATGGCGAGATCCGGCGAATAGATCGTGCGAAGCGGGAATGTTTCTGCCCGATGGGTGTTCCGGTCTTTGGGCAATCGTGTAGGATCGCCACGTTCCATACGGGAGACTTTAGATGCGCAAACTCTCAACGCTTGTTGTGCCGGGCCTCGTCGTCATGACGTTGGCGGCTGCGCCGGTGCTGTCCAGCGCCTACGCCGCTGGCAGCGACGAGCCGTCCTCGCCGCCGAAATCGGACTCCTCGTCCAAGAAGGGCAAGAAGAAGAGCTCTTCCGTCAGCGATCCCAAATTCCTCGCGGCCTATCGCACCGCCTACACCGCGATCTACGACAAGCACGATTACACCGGCGCGATCGACCAGCTGAAGTCTCTCAAGCGCGACGACGTCGCCGACGTCGCCAACCTGATCGGCTATTCCTATCGCAAGCTCGGCGACTACCAGTCGTCGAAGGTCTATTACGAGCTGGCGCTGAAGGACGATCCAAACCACGTCCGCACCTGGCAGTATTACGGCCTCTGGCAACTCGAGCAGGGCAACCGCGAACAGGCGCAGTATCATCTGAATAAGATCGCCTCGCTCGCCGGCACCGACAGCTCTGAATATCGCTCGCTTGCCGCAGCGCTCGACAAGCCGACCGGCGCAACGCTCGTCTACTAAAGACATCGCATCTAACGAAGCGGACGGGCACAACCTCAGGGTTGTGCCCGTTCTGCATTTTCGGCTAGCCTCGCGCACCTATCCTCCCTCGCAAACCGGTAGCGCAATGGACACGTGGCTGCGATCCGCGATCGACTACATCGGCTCCTGGATCGAATTCCAACTGACGACAATTCAGCAGCCGGGCGTCATCGTGGCCTTCGCCCATCGCGGCGAGGTCGTCGCCGAGCATGCGTTCGGCCTCGCCAATCTCGATACCGGCGAGAAGCTCACCCCGCGCCACGGCTTCCGCATCGCCTCGCACTCCAAGAGCTTTACCTCGGCCGGCATCATGAAGCTGCGCGAGCAGCGCCAGCTCCGGCTCGATGACACGGTCGGCCAATATGTCGGCGGCCTGCATCCGCGCGTCGCCGAGACGACAATCGCGCAAGTGCTGTCGCACAGCGCAGGATTGACGCGCGACGGCGCCGATTCGGGCCAGTTCATCGACAGCCGACCGTATCTCGACGCCAACGAGCTGCTCGCGGAATTGAAGCAGGTCACCGCAATCGAGCCCGGCACCCGCTTCAAATATTCCAATCACGGTTTTGGGCTGATCGGCCTCGTGATCGAGGCCGTGACCAAGGAGCCCTACCCGGTCTGGATCAAGCGCGAGATCATCGAACCTGCAGGCTTGCGCGAAACCGAGCCGAATGCGCCGCTTGCCAAGAGCACGCCGTTCGCGTGCGGCCATACGCGCAAAGTGCCACTGGGCGAGCGCGGCGTGATCCCCGGCGACAATCCCGCACATGCGATGGCATCGGCCGCAGGCTTCGTCGCCACCGCCGCCGACACTGCCCGCTTCTTCGCGCAGCTGGCACCCAACGCGAAGAAGAGCGTGCTGTCGGTCGCGAGCCGCCGCGAGATGACGCGAAACCATTGGCGCATCCCACAGAGCTTCGAGGCCTACTATGGCTTGGGCGTCAATGCCGGCAAGACCGACGGCTGGGACTGGTTCGGCCATGGCGGCGGTTTCCAGGGCTACATCTCCAGGACCTGCGCCATTCCCGCTTGCGAGCTTTCGATCAGCATCCTCAGCAACTCCATCGACGGCGCGGCCCCGTTCTGGATGGACGGCGCGATGCAGATCCTGCGCGTCTTCCAGACCCGCGGCGCGCCCGACCGGCGCGTACGCGACTGGACCGGCCGATGGTGGACGATCTGGGGCGCGACCGATCTCGTCCCCGCAGGCAACCGCGTGCTCGTCGCCAATCCGCAGTTCAACAATCCGTTCATGGATGCCGCTGAGATCGAAGTCACGGGCCGCGACACGGGCAAGCTTGCCTGGGCTGCCGGCTATTCCAGCCACGGCGAGCCGGTGCGCCGGGTTCGCGACAAGCGCGGCAAGATCAGCGACATCTGGATCGCCGGCGCGAACGTGAAACCGGCCAAAGTCGTCGCGCGCGAGATCGCGCAGCGCTACAAGCCGCGCAAGCGCCGGCCTACTCCCGAATGAGCGCCTCGACCCCGCCCCGGAATGCCTGCCGCGAGGCGTCGCGCGAATAGAACATGTGGCCGCCGGGATAGACGACGAACTTCACGCGCTGCGTCACGAAGGCCGGCAGCTGATCGAGCACCCGCTTCGTTCCGAAATAGGGCGTGGCGAGGTCGAACAGGCCATGCGCGACCAGCACGTTCAGCTTTGCGTCGGTGGCGAGGATCTGGCGCAGCTCGGACACCGATTGCGGCGGGTTGATGCCGCGGCCGAAATCCCAGTGCCCCTCGACGCTGCCATTCAGAACTTCGTAGGAGCCGTCGGGCCGCCAGTTGAGCTTGCGTGTCAACACATCCACCGCCGCACTTGTCAGCGGCGCCTGGAGCGCGTCGCCTGAGGGATCGCCGAAGCGCGAGCTGCCGGAATCCGGATAGGGATCGAAGCCGCGGACCGAGCCGTCATAGCGCCCCGTCACCTTGCCGTTCTTGCGGTCGAACTCGCGGCGGAATTCACCGACGTCGAAGCGCCCGGCGAGCCTGCGGCTGACCGCCTGATCGATGCCGGTGAGCTCGGCGACCTTGTCGGCGAGACGATTGGTTGCCTCCTTGTCCGCCTCGCCCTTGACGAGGTCGGTCAGGAATTCGCCGCGCGCGTAAGCCTCGACATCGGCGAGGTCGGCGCGCTTGACCGGTCCCTTGGCCTCTCGCGCCACCGCGACATAGCTCGGCAGCGTCGCGACATATTGCAGGAGGCTCGTGCCGGTGAACTCGCGGAAATCCAGCAATGGCGACACCAGGATCAATCCTCTGACGCCGACGCCGTGCTGGAGCTGCAGCTGGCGCACAACCTTCGGACCGCGAATGCCGCCATAGCTCTCGCCCGCGACATATTTCGGCGAGGTCAGCCGGTCGTGCTTTTCGAGCCAGCGCCGGATCACGAGCGCGATCGAATTGACGTCGCCGTCGACGGAGTAGAAGGATTTGCGTGCGTCCTCGCCGCTCGCGACAAAGCGGCTGTAGCCGGTGCTGACAGGGTCGATGAAGACGAGATCGGTGAAGTCGAGCCAGGTCTCCGCGTTCGGCTTCACCTCGGGCGAGGCCGAGGGCGACAGGGCCTCGCCATCGAGCGGCAGCCGCCACGGACCGGCCGCGCCGAACTGAAGCCACGCCGACGACGCGCCCGGCCCGCCGTTGAACAGGAACGTCACGGGCCGCGTGGCGCGATCGGCACCGTCGAGCTCATAGGAGGTGACGGCGATGTCGGCCAGCGGCTCGCCCTTGCCGTCGAACACGCGGATGGAGCCGGCGGTCGCGGCGAAGTTGAGGGCACGGCCGGGCAGATCGAGCGTTTGCTTCGTGGTCGAGTCCGGCGGCAGACGGTGCGGCTCGGCCGACGGCGAATTCTGCGACGCGCTTTGCGCGCCACCACCGCGTCCCTTCTGTCCGGCCGGCGCCGTCGTCTCGGAGCGCGGCTGCGGCGGATCATCCGCGCGCGCAAATCCTGCGAATGCGAAAACCGACACTGCCAGCATCAGGGCCGTGCAACGCAGCGCCGGCAAGCTCGTGACCATGACCGTTCTCCCTAGCCGGCTGTGAGAGCCGGTGAGGCCGAAAGGCTAGCGCGGAATTGCGACGGTTTGGGGGATCATTGACGAAGTCCCCGAACGGGCCGATCGGGCTCGAAACGACCTAGTTTACCCCAAATCCGGCAGTGGGCCATTTGCCTTGAAGGGTGGTCATCCTCGACAATGCAGGCCCACCTCGTATAGACGAGCCCGGCGGAACTTTTCTCCAGCAAGGCGGCCCTGCCGAGAAGCCATGACCAAGCCCTCGCGATATGATCGGATCGCCTTCGTCGCCAGCCCGGGCAACGAGGCGCAGGCCGCCTTCGGCCAGCTCACCAGGGACTATGGCAATTGCGACCCCAAGGAGGCCGACGTCGTCGTCGCGCTCGGCGGCGACGGCTTGATGCTCCAGACGTTGCACCAGCACATGCACTCGGGGAAGCCGATCTACGGCATGCATCGCGGCACCGTCGGCTTCCTGATGAACGAATACTCGACGCAAGATCTGCGCGCGCGGCTCGAGGCGGCGCATGAATCCGAGATCAATCCGCTCTTGATGCGCGCGACGGACGTCAATGACCGCGTCCATCTGCACCATGCCATCAACGAGGTCGCGCTGTTCCGGCAGACCTACCAGGCGGCGCGGCTGCGTATCCTGATCGATGAGCGCGAGCGCATGTCCGAGCTGATCGCGGACGGCATCATGGTGGCGACGCCGGCCGGCTCGACTGCCTACAACCTCTCCGCCCAGGGGCCGATCCTGCCGATCAACGCCGCCCTGCTGGCACTCACTCCGATCAGCGCCTTCCGCCCACGCCGCTGGCGCGGCGCGCTGCTGCCCAACACGGCCTATGTCGTGATCGAGGTGCTGGAGGGCGACAAGCGGCCGGTGGCAGCCGTCGCCGATCACGACGAGGTACGCGACGTCCACCGCGTCGAGGTGCTCTCCGACAAGACCATCGCGATGCGGATGCTGTTCGACCCCGGCCACAGCCTGGAAGAGCGCATCCTGCGCGAGCAGTTCGGCTATTGAACCGCCTGCCGCGCAACGCCTCCCGAGTCCCGGTCGCAACCCTTCGTTAACCCCCGGCACGATATGGTTAACGAAGGTTGACCGCTTTGGCCCGGGCGTCATGTTCCGCATCGACTTCAACAAGCTGCGCTTCCTCGTCTGCGACGACAATCCGCACATGCGCCGCATCCTGCGGACGCTGCTGCATTCCTTCGGCGCGCGCGAGGTCTATGAAGCCGAGGACGGCGCCACGGCGCTCGAAATGTACAGCCATTACGTGCCCGACATCGTCATCACCGACTGGGCCATGCCGATCTTCGACGGGCTCGAGCTCGCGCAGATGATCCGGCAGCCGGAATCCAAGGGCAACCCTTACGCGCCGATCATCATGCTGACCGGCCATTCCGAGAAGCGCCGCGTCACGGTCGCGCGCGATGCCGGCGTCACCGAATTCCTGGCCAAGCCGATCTCGGCCAAGGGCCTCTACCAGCGCATCCTCAACGTCGTCGCCAATCCCCGCCCCTTCATCAAGACCAAGACCTATTTCGGTCCGGACCGGCGCCGCAACACCAACTCCGCCTATATGGGCCCCGAGCGTCGCGTCGGCGAAAAGCACGAGGTGCTGCAGCAGCCCTCGCTGCTCGACAAGGCCCGCTCCTCCATCTAGCGCAACGTCTTCAGACGAGGCAGGCATCATGGCGAAGAACGGCGCAAAGGACATCGAGGTCAAGGCCTTCGCCACGCACCAAATCATCACGCAGCCCAACCCGCTGCGCAAGGTCCTGCGCCGCGTCGAAGAAAAGGACATGGACGATCCGGTCGGCCGCGCCGAACAGGCGCTTGCGAGCCTCGCAAGTGAGTTCAAGGACTGGATGGCGATCGAGGTCCAGAGACTGTCCGCCGCCTGGATTGCCGTGCAAAAGGATGGCTTCACGAAGATACTGCGCGACGAGTTGTTCCACGCCGCACACGACATCAAGGGCGATGCGGCGACTTTCGGCTTTCCTTCGGCAGCCGGAATCGCCGAGAGCTTGTGCCGCGTCATCGAGCACGCGCCTGATCTGGAGAAGGTGCCAGCCGAGCTGTTCACGCACCACATCAATGCCATTCTCGCCATCGTGCACGAGAACACCAGGCTGGACAGGATCGGCGTTTCAGCCGAGCTCAGCCGCCGCCTGCGCAAGGTCGCCGACGACTATCTTGCCCAGGTCAACCGCGACCGCCCCGAGCATCTGGAAGCGATCCTGGCACCCAGCATCGCGCCGGTGGAATAAGGCTCAGCTGTCTCCTCTCGTCATTGCGAGCGCAGCGAAGCAATCCAGAATCCCTCGGCGGGAACAGTCTGGATTGCTTCGCGGAGCCTGTCATCGGGCCGCGCTTCGGGCGGACCCTTTGGCTCGCAACGACGGAGTTTGTGTCTTCCGGCCTGCCCTATCGCGGGCTTTGAACTAGGCCGCAATCAGATCATCATAGACCGGATCGATCGTATCATCCGCGGCCAGCTCGTCGCAGAACAGCCGTGCCTCTTCACGCGCGGATTCGGTGGCGAAGCGGCGCAGCAGGACCATCAGCGGCTCGGTGACACCCCGGTCGGTCTCGCAATGCGTGAGCACGCGCTCGACCATGCGCCGGCGCAGCCGCACCGCGCCGTCGTCGCTATCGACGAAGCCTTGCTCGTGGCACGCATCGAGCGCGACCTGGAATGCAGCAAACGTCGCCTCGGGCAGCCCAGCGCGGCGGAGCAGCGCGTGCAGGCTGTTGCCGCCGCGGTCGTGCAGCAGCGCCAAGACGCGTGCCAGCGGCAGATCGGCGAGTTCGGCAAGCGCCGCGTCGAACAAATCGAGATTGCCCGAGAGCAGTGCGCGCAGGATCAGGCCCGCGGTGAGCTGACCGGTGATGCGCAAATGCCGGACCAGGCCCTGCATGTCCTCGCCGCGCGAGCGCGCCGCGATGTTCATGGTGGAGCGGTCACGTGCCTCGATCGTGATGCGGTCCGCGCGGTCGGCGCTCAGCCAGTTCCGCGCCACGACGAATTGCGCCAGCGTCTCCGAGAGCTTTGCCACCAGCGCGGCGCGCGTTGCGGCCGGCAGATCCTCCAGCACCAGCATCGCCTCGCGGATCGCGGCGAGATGGCCGTGACGCTCGACGATGCGGTGCCAGGAGAACGGAGCCAGCTCGGCGTGGGGATTTTCGATCAGCTCCAGCGCGGCAGCCGCGCAGCCGACTTCGGCGATCGCGGCGCAGACCGATACCGGCAATGCGATGCGGCGGGCAACGGCGCATTGCACCTCCTCGTTGCCGGTCGCGACGATGTCGACGAGATCGGCGTCGATCAGCAGCGGAGAATGTTCGAGCACCGGCAGCGCGACGGTCGGCTGATCTGCCGAAAGCGCCCGCACGATCGCGGCGGGCGCATCAAGGCTGCGGGCAAAGGCCTGGGCCATCGCCTGCCGCACCAGCGGCGACGGATCGTCGAGCAGCATCAGAAGCGCGCCTTCGGCGGCGATGCGGTCGTCTGCAGAAAGGTCCGAGATCAGCCAGGCCCGGGCCAACGCCCTTGTGGCCTCGGCCCGCTCGCCGGCGGGCGCCGTCCTGATCCAATGAATGAACTGCCGAACAATCATGCTGCTTCCGGCTTACACAACAAACGAAAAACGATGACGGCTCGTCACCTGCAACACAAAATAAACCACGACGCTTAACAAAGCGTTCACCATAACTGGCTGGTTTTATTGACGTTTTGTTAAGGAAACAAAGGCGTCCTGTTCTCGTGCCCCGGACGCTGCGCAGCACGCAAGTGATGCGCTGCTGAGCGGGGGCCCAGAGTTCAGAGAGCGGAGCTTGTTGCGTGGGTCCCGGCTCTGCGGCGCACCGCTTGCGCGTTGCGCCTTGTCCGGGACACGGGAGCTGAGATTAGCTCGAGAACGTCCCGCTGCGATCGCTGAAGAGATCGAGCGGCTGCGGCGGCCGCACGTCCGGCGTCGCCGATGCGACCGAGGTGAGCGAGGCATTGTTGCCCCACAGTTTCTGCACCGTGATCGAGACCGGCTGCGTGGCATCGCCGGGCTGATAGATCGAACGAAACACCGGCGTGCTAGGCGCATTGTCCGCGACCGTCGTTGACGACGTCGCGCCGACGGGCGTCATGGCGCGTGTGTTCGGGAAGGTCTGGAGATAGGCGGCGTTGTCGATGACAGGCGCCGTCGGCTGCACGCCATTCGCGCTCGCGACCTCAGTCGTCGACGGCGTGCCGCCATACATCGCCATCGCGCTGCGGGTCACCTTCGAATTGGCCGCACTGGCGTAGCGTGCGTCGAGCACCGAGTAGACTTCGGAGACGCTGCGGGCCCGGCCGTCCCTGGCGTAGAAGATCGAGCGGTTGGCGGCAGCCGCGTTGGGAAACAACCGCGCGCCGACCGCCTGCGGATTGTCCTCGGCATTGGCAATAAGTTTTGCGGCGCCGCCGACGCCCATGAAATGCGCCATATAGAGTTCGCTGTCGCTCGGCCTGCGGCCGAGCAGACCGGTGAGCTTGAAACTGTTCGACTGCGTCAGCGCCGCCGCCATGGTGGATGCGGCCTCCGGGTCGTCGCGCAGCTTCATGATCGACCGCTTCATCACGGGATCATCGACCGTGTAGGTGCCAGCCGAGGTCCTGGTGATGGCGTCGGCGTAGCTGCCATAACCGAGCTGGGCGCCCGCCTCCTTCACCGTGCCGAGCCAGGTCTGGTCGATGAACTGGTAGAGCCCGTGCGCGGACGATGTGGTGGCCCCCGCCGTCGGATCGAAATCCGATTCCATCTTGGCGGTGGTCAGCATGTACTGGAAGCTGACGCCGGAGATGTTCGAGGCCTGCTTGATCGCGCCGGCGACGCGCGCCCGCGACGGATCGAGGCCGACCGTCTGCATGGCACTGGAATTGTCGATCGACATGATGAAGTGCCCGCCCCGCGCGGCGTTGAGCGACGCCGGCAATTCGGCGCCCATCGTCTCACCGTGGGACAGGTATGGTTAATGCGGGGTTAACTTGGCCATGTCCGTCATTCCGGGGCGCACCGCAGGTGCGAACCCGGAATCTCGAGATTCCGGATCGGCTCTTCGAGCCGTCCGGAATGACGGAAATCATTTCTTGTACACCGCGTCCGGATCGAACAGCCGCTCGGCCTCAGTGAAGACCAGCTTCGCTCCCCCGCCCTCCGCCTCGACCTTGCGATAGAAGCACGATCGTCGGCCGGTGTGGCAGGCCGCGCCGATCTGCTCGACGCGGATCCAGACCGCATCCTGATCGCAATCGGTGCGCATCTCGATGACGCGCTGGGTCTGTCCTGAGGTCTCACCTTTTCGCCACAAGGCATTGCGCGAGCGGCTGAAGTACCAGGCCTCGCCGGTCGCAATCGTCTTGCGCAGCGCCTCCTCGTTCATGTGCGCGACCATCAGCACGTCGCCGGTGGCGACGTCGGTCGCGACGCAGGTCACGAGGCCGGCGGCGTCAAAGCGCGGCTGGAAGGAAAGCCCTTCCTCCATCTCGTGGGAGTGAGCGGACACGATGACCTCTCTATTCGCGAGGTCAGCGCGTCGCGCCTCGCACCAGGGACAGGAAACGGGCCTGCTCCGCCGGATTATCGCGGAACATGCCGGTGAAGCGGCTGGTGAAGGTGGAGGCGCCATGCTTGGCAACGCCACGCACGGACATGCAGGTATGCTCGGCCTCGATCAGCACCGCAACGCCGCGGGGCTTGAGGATCTCGTCGATGGCCGCGGCGATCTGCGCCGTCAGGTGCTCCTGGGTCTGGAGCCTGCGGGCAAAGATGTCGGTCAGGCGCGCGAGCTTGGACAGGCCGACGACGCGTTCCACCGGCGTATAGGCGATGTGCGCCTTGCCGTAGAACGGCATCATGTGATGCTCGCACTGCGAGGTGAACTCGATGTCGCGCACCAGCACGAAATCGTCATAGCCGGCGGTCTCGCCGAAGGTACGGTCGAGCACCTCGGCCGGGCACTGGTGGTAGCCCTGATAGAGCTCGTCGAAAGCCTCGACGACGCGGCGCGGCGTGTCGAGCAGGCCCTCGCGCTGGGGGTTCTCGCCGATATAGGCGAGCAGCGTCTTCACCGCCGCTTCCGCCTCGGCGCGCGCGGGGCGCGGCTGGTCGGCGCGGACGGCGGCCGTGAGGAATTCGGCAGGGTCAAGCTCGGCCGGGCGGCTCTCGGGCTGCCGGTCGGAGGGCTTGTTGGGGCGGATGGATTTGATTGCAGCGTCCATATCGACTCCGTTCGACGGCCTTACGGCCGGAGTGTCACCGGCAGACGGGGCGGCCAAGCCGCCGGACGCCTGAACAGAATAACTGAAGCCGGTGGAAAAGAGCCTCACCACTAAAGTCGGCCGCGTGGGCCTTGCCCCCGCTGGACTATTTTTCCGCCGGTTCCGCCCCTATATAGGACCGTGGACGCCGCCCGCCAAGGCCGATCGGGTGCGGAAGTGCTGGACTCCATCACATGCTGAACGACATCTATAACAAGCGGATCATCGAACTGGCCGGGAATATTCCGCGCCTCGGGCGGTTGTCGGACCCCGACGCCTCCGCCACCGCCCACTCCAAGCTATGCGGCTCGACCGTGAAGGTCGACCTCAAGATGAACGGAGACACCGTCACCGACTTCGCTCATGACGTGAAGGCGTGCGCCTTGGGCCAGGCCTCTTCATCCATCATGGCAAGTCACGTGGTCGGCTCGACTGCGAGCGAACTCCGTGAGTTACGTGAAACCGTTCGCAAGATGCTGAAGGAGAACGGTGCGCCTCCTGAAGGCAAATGGGAGGAGATCAAGTTCCTTGAGCCGGTCCGTGACTACAAGGCGCGGCACGCTTCGACGCTTCTCACCTTCGATGCCGTGGTTGATGCCATCGGCCAGATCGAAGCCAAGGCCAAGGCCGAGACCAAGCAGCCGGCCGCGGCGCAGGGGTAACTCTCCGTCATTCCGGCGCATGCGTAGCATCGAACCCGGAATCCAGAGATTGCCGATTGAGATTCTCAGGTGCGCAACTGCGCACCATAGTTCGCGCTGCGCGCGCCCCGGAACGACCGCCAGGATTTAAGAGCTTACTTCTGCGCCGCCGTAGCCGGCGCTGCCGCGCTGCTGGTCGGCGCCAGGGCCTCCGCCGTCTTGGTCGACTTGGCCGGCTGCTCCGGTTCCGCGCGGATCCTGGCCTGCGTCTTCGGTGCAAGCTCCGCCATTGCCGGCGCTGAGATGTCCACATGCGGGAGCACATCAGCCACGAGATCGGTCGTGACCAGATTGGTGAGCTTCAGCTCGCCGGCGTCGAGCTCGTGCAGTTCCTCCCAGGGCGGAACGCTGAGCGCGAGCGACAGCAAGTCGCCGGCGCCGCCCATGTCGAAGGTATATTTGGCGAGGCGGCCGATGTCGCGCTCGACGATCATCACATCCTGCGCGGTGTAGCTCGCGGCCTTGGCATCGTCGGCCCGGTCGCCCATCCAGATCTGATGGACGCGGACATGAGCGGCTTCCGGCACGTAGCGCTTCTTGCCGGCCAGCAGCAGGAACACACACATGGATTCGCAATAGGCTTCCGGCGCGACCGTCGGGCGAGCCGACTGCCCGGCGCGGAGGCTGACGCCGACCGTGGTCAAAAGCCCGAGATTGCGGAAGCGGCGGCCCAGCGTGATCGCGTCATTGACGGAACCGCCGCTGGAGTCGAGCACCACCGTGGCGCCGCCGAGCTGACGTCCACGCGAAAACTCTTCGAATGCCTTGGGCGTGTCGGCGGTGATGATGCCGACTGCGCTGATCCAGCCGCGGCAGTTGGGCTCGCAGGTGACCCAGCTGAACTTCATCGGCAGCTTGCGCTCTTCGAGGGCAACGCCGGCTCGAGCCGACGACCCGAATGTCGCGACGGCGCCAGCCAGCGCGACTCCACAAACGGCGGTTCCCACAAGCAACCAGCCGCGAAGATCAAGGGAGTTCAGAAGTCTCAATCTGGTTCCTTCCCCAAGCCCCAAAGGTCCCCTAACAATCCCCGGTAGCGCCCTCTGAGTCCATCATACAGGCGTATGTTTCTACACATGGGCGTCACAAAAATGGTATCCGTGGGAATACAGATCGTCCCCAGATACTTGCTGCACTGCTCCCAAAAAGCACGCAAAATATGGCGTACAAACAACAGCTTACGGTTCCCTGCGCTGGAACCGTGCAGCACCTTGATCAACATCGCAGCAAAGTGCACATGAAGCATTCAGCCTGCGAGCATTGTTCCAGTTCAATCGACGGTGTGCTCCGGCTGCCGCGCAGATTCGGCCGCGCGCTGATCTGGCTGTATCGCCATACGCTGTCGCCTCTGGTCGGTTACAACTGCCGGCATTTGCCGACCTGCTCGGTCTATGCCGATGAGGCGATCGAACGGTTCGGGCTTTGGGCCGGCGGCTGGATGACGCTCGCGCGCCTGCTCCGCTGCAATCCCTTCGGTACGTCCGGCATCGACAACGTGCCCCTTACCGCGCCGCACGGCGCTCGCTGGTATCTGCCCTGGCGTTACGGCCGCTGGCGCGGGGTCAATCCATCCTGACGTTGGCGCGGTGCTTTCTACTCGCTGCCCTGACCGGAACCGGAACTTTCCGCTCGCGTTGTTTTGATGCTCCCACGGGAGGAAACAAAAATGCGCTGGAAAATCAGCCCTCATTTTCACTTCAAGCTTGGCCCGAATTTCGGTCACCGGGGACACGACCCCAGAACCATCGACCTGCTCGCCATCATCGCCCTGCTGACACTCGTCCTCGGCTCGGGCTGGTATCTGGCGAGGAGCCTTGCGACACAGCCAAGCACGACGACATTCATCGTGCCGAGCCAGAGCGTGCATTGGTAGCTTAGAGGTCCAGCACCAGCCGCTCGGCATCCGAGCCGGCCACACAAACCATGAGATAGCGCTCGCGCTCATAGGGCGACAGGATGCGGTCGCGGTGCACTGGTTTGCCCTCGATCCATCCAACTTTGCAGGCGCCACAGATGCCGCCGCAGCAAGAGGTCGCGATGTCGATGCCTCCCTCCTGCAATGCGGCCAGCATGGTCTGGCCCGCCCGCACGTGAATCTCGGTACCCGAGCGCACCAGTGACAGCGTGAACGGTTTGGCGTCGGGATCGATGACCGGCGGCGGTGCGACGAACCGCTCGATATGGACACGCGCCGCGGGCCATGCTGCGGTCAACCGCTCGAAATCGTCGATCATGCTTTCCGGGCCGCAGCAGGCGACCATGGTCTCAGACCCGCACTCTCCGACGAGCGCGGCGAGATCGGGACGCCCGCTCCGGGATGTCCGATGCACGACGATGCGCCCCTGTTCGACCAGCGAGCCGAGATGCGCGGCGAGCGGCACCTCCTCGCGCACGATCAGATGCAGCGTGAAGTCGGCTTGCCTCGTGCGTTCGAGATGTCGCGCCATGGACAAGAACGGCGTCACGCCGATGCCGCCAGCCAGGAACACGTAGCGCGCGATGCGAGCTTGGGGCTCGAGTCCGCCGCGCGGCAACGACGCGCCGATGACGCCGCCGACGCCAACGTCGTCATGCAGCGCCCGTGAGCCGCCGCGTCCATCCGCTTCGCGCTTGACCGCGATGACATAGCGCGTGTCGTCCGCGGGCTCGTTGCACAGCGAATAGGTGCGGACCAGCCCGTTCGGCAGATGCAGATCGATATGCGCGCCGGGCTTGAACGGCGGCAATTCCCACCGGTCGGGATCGGCCAGCGTGAACAGTTTTATGCCTGCTCCCGCCTCCTCGATGCCGGTGACGACCGTCTTGACCGTCGTGATCGGGCGCGCGCTCATGCCGCATTCCGCACGGTGTCGCCGACCCTGACGATGCCGCCTTGCAGGATCTTGCAGTTGAGGCCGGAGCGGTTGATCAGGGGATCGAAAATCGCCTTGCCCGTGATCTCCTCGATATGCCGGCACGGCACCGACAGCCGCGTCGCTTCCAACAGGGTCTCGCCCAGCCAGAAGCGGCGGCCGACGAAATGGTTCAGCGGCACGCCCTCCACCGTGACGTTACGCCGATGCTCCTCTGGGCCGAGTTCGATCCCGGCGTCGCGCTTCAGCGCAACCAGCGTCTCGAGCTCGAACAGGGTCACTTGCCGGCCCTCTTCCGGCTTGTGCGAGTAAAACCCCTCTTCCTTGCCGATCATGTAGCGGTCGCCCTCGATCCCCTTGCCGGCGACGAGGGTGACCGTCTCGGCTGCACGCATCGGTAGGAACGCGCGCGGGGCGAGATGGAGGAAGCGCACCACGCCGGTCCAGCCGAGCTGTGCTGCGCTCTGCGCCGGACTGGCGCTGATCGTATCAAGCATGACAAATCCTCATGAGAAGTGATGGCGCGCCGCAGGTAGCGACGCGCCGCGGGGATCAGGTCAGTTCCTTGTTCGCCATCTCCGGCGCGAACGTGGTCGCGGTCGCGGTGATGGCGGCGCAGGCGATGAGCAGCAGCGAGACCGGCCAGGTTGCGCCGCCGCTCCAGGCCATCAGAGAGGCCGCAACCAGGGGCGTCAATCCGCCGCTCAGCGCCGCACCGACCTGGAACCCGAGCGAAGCGCCGCTGTAACGCAGGCGCGCGGTGAACAGCTCGGAGTACCAGGGCGCGCCGATGCCGAACATGACCATCTGACCGAAAGTGATCGCAACAACGATGGTGCACACAACGATGGTCGGATCGCGGGTGTCGAGCAGCCAGAACAGTGGGAAGGCAAACAGCGCCGAGAACAGGCAGCTCGCATAGAACATCGTCTTGCGGCCGACGAGGTCGGACAGCCAGCCGAACAGTGGGATAGCAAGCAGCGCGACCAGCGATGCGGCGAACGCGCCGTTCAGCACCACCGCACGCGGCAAGCCGAGATTGGCAGTGGCGTAGGACATCACGAACACACCTCCGATGCTGGCATAGGCGATCTCGGAGATCTTCAGACCGACCGCGGTGAAGAATGGCCGGCGGTGATGCCTGAAGATCTCGAGCAGTGGCAGGCTTGCGACTTCCTTTTTGGCCTGGACCTGACGGAAGGCGGCGGTCTCTTCCATGTTGAGGCGGATGTAGAGACCGACGCCGACCAAGAGGATCGAGATCAGGAAGGGGATGCGCCAGCCGTAAGCCATGAAGTCGCTCTCCGGCAAGCTCGCCACCAGCGCGAACATGCCGATCGCAGCGAGATTGCCGATGGGATTGCCGACCTGCACCATGCTGCCGAGCAGGCCGCGACGGTGCGTCGGGCAATTCTCCACCACCATCAGCACGGCGCCGCCCCATTCGCCGCCGAGGCCGATACCCTGGAGAAAGCGCAATCCGATCAGCAGCAGCGGCGCGGCGATACCGATCTGCTGGTAGGTCGGAAGCAGGCCAATCAGGAAGGTGCCGATGCCCATCACCATGATCGTGATCGCGAGCATCGCCTTGCGGCCGACCCGGTCTCCGTAATGGCCAAAGATCGCAGCCCCGAGCGGCCGCGCCAGAAATCCGACGGCATAGGTGCCGAAGGCCGCGATGGTGGCGAGCGTGGCGTTGCCGGCGGCGAAGAAGACCTTGTTGAACACCAGCGCGGTCGCCGTGCCATAAATGAGGAAGTCGTACCATTCGACCGCGGTGCCGATCACGCTCGACCACACGATCCGCCGCAAGCTCGCCGCCTCGTCCGGCGCTACGTTCAGGGTTACGTCGTCTGCTACGGTCATCGATTTCTCCAAAAAGTACCGGCGCCTGGGAAAAGCAGTGGTTCGGTGCGTGGCGCCCATCGGCGATCACGACGGTAAAAATCGATCATGTTTACTATGGGAAATCAACGCCACGGAACGCGGCAAATGCCGACGATCTCGGCAAAGGCGACAAATTGCCTCTATTTTCGCCAGATTTCCGCGTTATACCAGTCCGCCTGCTCACAATATCCGCGCCCCTGCCTGAAATTTCTGCTCATAAGTTTTCTTATGGAATACAACCGCCGGCGACCGGCGCTGCGTCTTGCCGGCCGCCGGGCTGGCAGTCCGGCGCCATCTGTTGCAAAACAGGCCTGAGCAGTTCGGGAGATTCACGCGTGCTTGACGTCAGCGAAGCCACGGCGGTCGGGGCCAACATCCGCCAGGCGCGGATCGCCAAGGGCCTGACGCTGGACCAGCTTGCGAAACAGAGCGATCTCACGCGCGGCTACATCTCGCTGGTCGAGCGCAATCTCAAGATTCCCTCGCTCGCCGCCCTGCTGCGGATGGCCGCCGCGCTCGAGGTCAATGTCGCGAACTTCTTCGACCCGAACGCCGAGCCGGCGCCGCGCTACACGCTGTTCCGCCGCCAGGACGGCAATGTGCCGCTGTTCCAGGACACGTTTGGCGTGGTCCCGTTGGCGACCGGTCGCACCCGCAAGATGATGGAGCCATTTCTACTGAGCCCACCGCATAAGGCGGCCACGCGGGCCTCGCATGCGGGCGAGGAGCTGCTGTTCGTCATCAACGGCAAGATCGCGATCAAGCTCGACGGCGAGGAGCTCGTCCTCGGCAAGGGGGACTGCCTGTATTTTTCAGGCGAGACGCCGCACGAGGTCAGGAGCCTCGGCCGTCAGAAAGCCGAAGTGCTGGTCGTCGTGGCCCAGAGCTCTTGACGCCCGATCTCCGCCAATAGCCTAGCGGAACCAGAAAAAACGTCCCTGTGACGGCGGGACCGACTCCGGCGGCCGCAGCCGCTTTGGGCGCGGCGGCTTTGGCGCCGGCTCGGCGGCCGAAGTGGTCTCCGCAGCCGGCGCGGTCTCGCTGCCCGGCACCTTCACCGACAGCAGCAAATTCGATTCGTGCGTCCGCCAGCGATAGCCGACACCGAAATCGATCGGCTGTGCGCGCGTAAACAGTTCGGCGTAGCGCTCCTGGTAGCGGCCGGGGAATTCGTCGATGGGGCCGAGATAGCGGCCGAACGGGAAGAACCGCCATTGCCGCGCATTGTAGCTCGCGAGCGGAATGCCGGAATCGTCCTGGATGATGGTGGCACTGTTGGCGAGCAACCAGTCTCGCACGACCGTGAAATTGCCGGAGTGCAACAGATAGGACGCACTCTTGAGCAGGCTGTTGCCGGGGCCGAGCGTCTCGCAAAATTTCAGGAAGCCGGTCGCGCGCGCACCGGAATTGGAAAGATCAGTCGAGAAATAATAGAGCGTGCGCGCTTCCCCATCGCTGCCCGCAAAGGTGATACGGACGCCGCGCGTCGCGTTCCGTCCCGGATTGTCGTCACCGACATGCATCCCACCCCTGTCATCGAGCGCTACCATCTCGACATTGCGGATGGCCTTGCCGGAGCGGGCGAGGAAGACATAGAGGATCGGCAACGTGCCGTTGACCTGGTTGGCGTGCAGGTCGACCTTCATCTGCTTGGTGATGAAGAAGGAGAAGCTCAGGATCGAGCCGAGCGAGCGTTCGACATTGTAGAGCGCGGCGCCGATCGAACCGCGCGGCAGCCGCGTCAGATCGGGCACCGCACCGACCGGCTCCAGCGCGCCGAGCACGTAGGTGCTGGCCCTGGAATAGAAGGCATTGGCATAGAGGAAATCCGGGCCGCTGAACATGTAGAACATGGTCGGCCGCGGCGCGGCGAGATTGACGTCGGCCCAGTTGCGGATCTTCGAGAGCTGCCTCTGCTCGAGCTGAGCAAAGGCGCTGTCGAAGAATTTTGCGTGACGCTGCCAGGCCGGATCCTTGGTGAGCGGCACCAGCGACGAGTCGGCCGAAGGCTGCATGCCCGCAAGGAAGCGCGCGGTGTCGTCAAAAGTGACCTCCGCGGCATGCGTGGACGAGACGGCCGCAGCCAGCAGGGCAAGGGCGACGGCCGCAATTCTCAGGGGTCGGAGCATGTCTATTCGCGATGTGGTGAAGCGGCAGCGGCGACCGGCCGCCTGCGGAAAATAGCATAAATCAACAGGCCCGAGAGCATGACGAGCATCCCCGACAGCGACTGCACTGGCCGCTCGGTCAAGAGGTAGTACATCATGAACGCGGTCACGAGCAGGAAAACGAGCGGCGTGAACGGGTACCCCCAGGCGCGATAGGGCCGCGGCAGGTCGGGATCGGTGATGCGCAGCTTGATGACTCCGGCGACCGTGAAGAACGAGCAGAACAACAGCGCGAACTGGATGAAGTCGAGCACGGCCTCGAAGCTGCGCGTGAACAAGAGCAGATTGGCTACGGCGAGCTGGAACAGGACGGCATAGGCCGGCGCGCCGCTCACCGATCGCTTCGAAAACACGCGCAGGGCCGGAATGTCCTCCCCCATGGTCATCATCACGCGCGGCCCGATCCACATCATCGCGCTGATCGAGGAGATCAGGCCGACACAGATCATGGCGCCGACAATCCGACCGCCGAGTTCGCCGAAGATGGCGCTGCCGGCAACACTGGCGACATCCAGCTGGCCGGCGAGCGCGCCAATCGGCGTGGAATAAAGAAAGACCGCGTTCAGCGCGACATACAGCACCAATACGATCAGCGTGCCCGCGAGCAGCGCGCGCGGCAGGTTCCGCTGCGGCGTGCTCATCTCGCCGATGATGTAGGTCGCGGCATTCCAGCCCGAGAACGAATACATCACGAAGACGAGGCCGATCGCAAAGGGCGCGCTGACGATGTGGGCGAGGTCGCCCGGCTGCGGCGTGAAGGCGATCGGCTGCGGCACGCCGATCACGAAGCCGGCGACCAGGAAGGCGACGATCAGCATGACCTTGAGGATGGTCGAGATCAGCTGGAAGGTCGAGGAGTGCCTGACGCCGGTCAGTTGCACGAGCGAGACCAGCCATACCACGCCGATGGCGAGCGGGATCGGCGGCAGATCGGGCACGACCGATTTGGCATATTCGCCGAACGCCATCGCGGCGAGCGCGACGGGCGCTGCAAAGCCGACCGTCGCCGACACCCAGCCGGCGAGAAAGCCGAAGGCCGGATGATAGGTGCGGCCGAGGAAATTGTACTCGCCGCTCGAGCGCGGAAACATCGCGCCCAACTCGCTGTACGCGAACACCCCGCACAGCGCGACGATGCCGCCGACCGTCCAGAGCAGCAGGATCGAGAAGCCGGACGGGATGTCCTTGACCTGGAAGCCGAGGCTGGTGAAGACGCCGACCCCGATCATGTCGGCCACAACGATGGCGGTCGCGACCGGAACGGAGACCCCGGCCCCGCTTCCGGTCAGCCGGCCAGTCCAGGCTGCGGTTCCCGCATCTGATGCCGTCATCGGGGTCCTTGATCTCAGGCGTCTCGCCATCGTGCAGTTTGGCTCAGTCAATTCAAGCAGGGTTAACAAGGGTTAAATGGGGCGAGGTTAGCAGGTACCCAAATACCGATTAAGCGTGCTTTTGGACAATGACGCCGGAATTTGCCCGGATTTCCTGGTCCCCTTCCCCACAATCAGGACACGATTGCATGGTCCTTTTGAGCGTTCCGGATGTGGGGAAGTTCTCCGGACGCTTAACGTCGCCTAAACGCCAGTCGGCTCAATTGTCATAAAACATGCCGACGGACTTGATGTCGTGGCTTGGGGTCATGGGTGGATGTTCGGGGCCGTTCCGACGCTGAGAGCTGACTTTCGTGCCGATCGGACGACGTCCGGTCGGCACGGTCGTGCGCTCCGGGTCGGTCTGATCTCAGGCCTGGTGCCGTTGTCGCTGACGCTGGTTCAATGCGGCAAGGCGCCCGATCCGGCGGCGCTGGCGGCGAACTCGCAGGCGAATGTCCAGGTGGTCGCCAAGACCAATTCGCAAACCTCGCGCGTGGCAAGCGGCGACACGTTCGAGGACCGCTTTCCGGCCCCGCAGTTTAGGGAGCGCTTTCCCTCGGCGAGTGAAAGCTTCCTGCAACGGCAGATGTCGGACTTCTCACCTAAGCGCGCTGTCCAGCAACAACCGCCGGAGCAAGCGCCCTACAAGCTGGCCTCGCTCGAGCCGCAAGTCCCCTACAACCGCCCCGCCCGCGAGGACCTGACGACGCTCGTCAGCATGAAGTCGTCAGCCTTTCCCTATTTCGGCAACAACCCCGCCTCCGATGCGCCCTTCCTCAACATCTCCAAGGGCGACCGCCGCGGCCATCGCAGCTATTCCGGGCGCGTCTACTGGCAGGACGAGACCTACAGCGACAGCCGGGTGCTGGTGCACGTGCCCGAGCATTTCGACATGCGCAAGCCGGGCGTGATCGTGGTGTTCTTCCACGGCAATGGTGCGACGCTCGAGCGCGACGTTCGCGACCGCCAGCTGGTGCCCAAGCAGATCACCGATTCCGGCGCCAACGCCGTGCTCCTTGCACCGCAAATGGCCGTCGATGCCGCCGATTCCAGCGCCGGCAAGTTCTGGCAACCGGGCGGCTTCAAGCGTTTCATGGCGGAATCGGCCGACCATCTCGCCCGCCTCACCGGCGATCCCAACGGCGCGCGTGCCTTCGCCAACATGCCGATCGTCATCGTCGGTTACAGCGGCGGCTTCCTGCCGACGGCCTGGAGCCTGGAGGTCGGCGGCATCAGCGACCGCGTCCGCGGCGTGGTGCTGCTCGATGCCGTCTACGGCGAAATGGACAAGTTCGCCTCCTGGATCGAGAGCCACCGTTCCGGCTTCTTCGTCAGCTCCTACACCCGCTACACGGCGCGGCGCGACCGCGAGCTGATGAGCATGCTCAGGCAGAAGGGCATCAGCGTCGCCGAGGACATGGATGGGCCGCTACAGCCCGGCAGCGTGGTGTTCGTGGAGACCGGCGAGGGCATCACCCATCGCGACTATGTCACCCGCGCCTGGACGCGCGATCCGCTCAAGGACGTCTTGGTGAAGATGTCGGCGACACCCTCGCTGGCGCTCACCCGCGTCGCCTCCACCAATCCATCCGCCTCGAGCCGCTAGGTTGCTCAGCTCGATTGGCAACTGAGCCTAGTCTAGAGCATTTCCTCGCTTGATTGAATCGGAGGGATTCCGGTTTTTGGCGGATTGTGATTCAAGATGCTGACTGGATTGGAGGCCAGCATCGCATGACCCGNCCTCTTTCCCTGGATCTTCGCGAGCGTGTGGTGGCGTCGGTTTTGGCGGGCGAGAGCTGCCGATCTGTGGCGGAACGGTTTGGTGTTGCGGTCTCGTCAGTGGTGAAGTGGTCACAGCGACAGCGGGCGACCGGCTCGGTTGCGCCGGGCAAGATGGGCGGTCACCG
>NZ_AXAZ01000088.1 GCF_000473065.1 Bradyrhizobium sp. WSM1743 | reverse complement strand
TTCCGGCAACGTGTGGGACAACGCGGCGATGGAGAGCTTCTTCTCGTCGCTCAAGACCGAACGGACCGCCAACAAGATCTACCGAACCAGAGACGAGGCACGAGCCGACGTGTTCGACTATATCGAAAGATTTTACAACACGATCCGCAGGCACTCGACCATCGGCTATCTCAGCCCGGTTGAGTTCGAGCGCAAGGTGGGATTAGCTTAACCTGGTGTCCATCAAACCGGCAGCAGCTCAATCCATCCCTGCTAGCATTTAGTTCGAAGACTTGGAGGCGGCATGAACTACATTTTTCCCCTGCTGGCGGTGGCCATCACCATCGGCCTTTTCCTGCTCTACGCGATGGTGCGGCCGAACCTGCGTCGATCCCGGCCCGCTGATGAGGTGCCCCACTGGCCTGATTCAAGTCTGAGATAGGCGACTGCGCCACTTGGGTCGGCATTTTTAGTTGGCGACCAACTGTACCAGGCGTCTAGCGGCCGGCGACCAGCAGCGTATCGAAAAGCCGAAATGGAACATGCATCGTCTGGCAAAACAGTGGTTCATGGGTGCTGGTTCAGCCGCAAATGGAGCCCAGCGCAATGGCCGACGAATGCAAGCCATTATCCGATCTGCCGGAACTGGCTAAGCTTAACGGAGAATTTCGAAGGAATTACGGAAAGATCCTCGGAGCCTTCCTGTATCTGCGCTCAATCAGCGCCGCCCGTGGACGGTCCTGGTTTTGGACCGCATTGCTTTCGGCCGCTTGCTCGACGGTGCTGGCGTGGCTCGGGAAGCGGGGTATGGTGCTGTGAGCTGCCGGGTGATAGCTTCCTAAACAAGGCCATTGCCCATCTGGAAGCGCATAAGGACCCTCGCTGCTCCGGGCAATCGAATCGCAAAAAGGGCTGGCGCAACTTGCGGCCAAGCGAGCGATTTCTCCACGCGCTGTCGCGAGATGTCGCGTGCAAAGCCGCGACGTACGCGCTGGACGAGCCGCCTAAACCATACCGCCAAAGTCGATGCCTTCCTTGGCAAGCTCCTCGGCTTCCTCGGCGGACGCGGTGGGCTTCGTATCAAGGTAGGGATGCTCAGAGGCCGGCAGGATGGTGCGGATGTCCTGACCATCCGCCCGCGTGATGCGGGCAACCCAACGCTTATGGCCGTGCTCAAATCGCTGGATGTGGTACTGTTTGTACGTAATCATGAATCTCAAACGCAACTGACGCGAACACAGGCTCTATCTATATGACCCGGCGCTACCAGACAACGGGTCTTAAAGCCAAGTTAATGTCCGGCGGTCTGCATCGGCGCATTTCGTCGATCTAAAGGTTGAAAGAAAAACCCGCCGACTTGGGAGCCGGCGGGAGTTAACTGAGATTGCTACCGAGTTAGTGGTCACCGGTTGACTTAGCACAGTGGCTCGCCAGCCTGAAACGGAGCACTTGCCCGTTCTTTAGCTCGCCCATGCACAATCTGTGACCTGATACGGGGCCGCTGGGGATGTCGCGGCCTTGTACTTGAGATTGAGGACCCGCCAGCCCCCAGCTCCGGCAGCACCCTCCCTCTCGATCCTGACGTGAACCCACTTTTGCAGTTTCGCCAACTGGCGCCCGACTTCCGTCAGTTGATCTGAAAGAGCTTCTCTAGACATGGGACGCTACATTGTTGCGGGAACGCCTCCTGATCAGATGCATCGCCGCGAGAACGCCGAACATCCGTATCAGGAAACTTGCAGTACTTATCTCTCCGTGTGGGCGACGCCGTTTCATTGAATCCTCGTGTTGAAACGGGCTCCCGGATCAACGACCGCAGGCTCTCACACGTTCCTATGCTCCGGGAAAATCCGTAGCCGCTGTGTTCGCTTGTGGCCCAAGGACGACCTGCATCAGTGTTTGCTTGATGTCTCCCTCAGATAGCAAAGCGTCGCGAACGATTTTATGAGTGCACGCTCTACTTCAGGAGATTCTTGCTTGGCGCGAGCAGGCGCACAAAGGTGTCGCTTTCGTGCAGCTCGAGCCAACCTTGCTGGACAGCATGCTTGATGCCGGCACCGAACTCCGAGCCGTGCCTTTCAGGCTGTAGAGAGGCGGCGCATTGATCTTCTCGATATGGATGCGGCTCCTGAACCGGCTCGATACCAGAATGCGATCTGGACGAGCTTGCGGGCTGCGGCTTCAGGATCCGCATAGGGGCGGGCCTCAACGTGCTTCATGCCGCGGCCTGATCTCCCTTCGACTCGCCACGGGCCACTATCTTAAGGGCCGCATCGGGCAAGGGCGTGTCTTGCAGCGGGCGCACTCGACCTCCAGCCAGGCAAGCCCGCCGTTGAGGCATTGGCCAATGGTCGGAGAGGGCTGGGCAGGGCCGCCATAGCCCTCCATGCGGGCGAACCAGGCTTCGGCCTCTGCTCGGTCCGCCTCCCGCACGGCCTGCTCGGCACGCGCGCGGGCTCCCTGAGCGTGGATCTTCGCGCTCATGATCCGGCGCCCCAGATGACCTCTCGCGACTTGGTGCTCACGTGAGATAGATTCCTGCGAACGGAGCGGGAGGCAAGCCGCTAGCGGTAGAGCGGTCCCGCGACATCGGGCCAAAAGGTTGGTTAAGAGCTGGGGGTTGCGCTGAAGAATATTTTTGAAATACCGAAATTTCTGTTGCTCCGTCGGGCAAAACAGTGGTTCAATTACCGGCTGTCGAAATCGAGCTGAGACTAGCGCTCGTCCGCGATCACCTTGCCGTCGTTCGGCAGCGCGCCGGGGTTGACCAGCTCGACGGTGCCGCCGAGTTTCGTCACCGCGCGCAGAGTGCCGGCGATCTCTTCGCGTAGTGCTTCGCTGGCGGCCGCCGTTTCCGCTCTCAACGTCATCGCGTCGGTCTCGCCTTGGCGCGTGACGACGAGACGTAGTCTTCCGAGCGCAGAGTGGCGCTTGCCGATCTCGGCGACCTGCTCGGGCCGGACGAACATGCCCTTGATCTTGGTGGTCTGGTCGGCGCGGCCCATCCAGCCCTTGATCCGCATGTTGGTGCGCCCGCATGGGCTCGTGCCGGGCAGGGCCGCGGTGAGGTCGCCGAGCGCGAGCCGGATCCAGGGATGGTGTGGGTCGAGCGAAGTCACGACGATCTCGCCGACGTCGCCCGGCACTACCGGATCCCCGGTGCCGGGTTTGACGATCTCCAGGATCAGGTCCTCGTTCACGACCATGCCTTCGCGCGCCTCGGTCTCGAATGCGATGAGCCCGAGATCGGCGGTGCCGAAGGCCTGGTAGGCGTCGATGCCGCGCGCCTTGATCTCGGCCTGGAGCGAGGGCGGGAAGGCCGCGCCCGAGACCAGCGCGCGCTTGATCGACGAGACGTCGCGACCCGCGCTCGCCGCGGCATCCAGCAGGATCTTCAGGAAGTCCGGCGTGCCGCTATAGCCGACCGGCCGGTAGGCCTCGATCAGCTCGAATTGCTGTTCTGTATTGCCGGGGCCAGCCGGGATCACCGCGCAGCCAAGCGCGCGCGCCGACGCATCGAAGATGAACCCCCCGGGGGTGAGATGGTAGCTGAAGGTATTGAGGACGATGTCATCAGGGCGGAACCCGGCTGCGAACAGCGCCCTCGCGCCGCGCCAGGGATCGGCTTGCCGCCCTTCCGGCTCGAAGATCGGGCCGGGAGAGGTGAAGAGACGGGCGAACGAGCCAGGCGTCCCCGCCACGAACCCTCCGAAGGGCGCAGAGGCCTTGTGCAGAGCGGGCAGTTCCGATTTGCGCAATACCGGCAGGCCGGCCAGAGCCGTCCTGGAGGTCACGGCGGCGGGATCGAGACCTCTCAGCCGCTCGGCATAGGCCGGGGCGGCCATCGCGGCTCGCAGCACCTCCGGAAGGCGGGCGAACAGGTCGGCCTCGCGCGCGGCTTGCTCACGCGTCTCGCGGGCGTCGTAATGGGCGGTCATGGCTGTTCTTTCCGTGTTGGCATCCGTTGCGCGCCGCCACCGGCATGGCTATCAGACCGCCATTGGCGAGGCCTAGAGGGGACCCGATGGCGGACGAAGGAATCTTTGCGGCGGACGAGGCATCGAACGTCGTCGCGCGCCTGAAGCGCCGCATGATCGACGAGGCGCTGCCGCTGTGGTCGACGGTTGGCTGGGATCATGCCGCGGGCGGCTTCATCGACAGGCTGCACCGCGATGGCGCAGCGGATGCGGCCGCGCCCCGGCGCGTGTTTGTGCAGGCCCGTCAGATCTGGTGCTATGCCAAGGCTGCACAGATGGGCTGGTATCCTGAGGGGAGTGCCATCGCGCTGAAGGGGCTGGAGCATCTGCTGGCCAGAGCGAAGGCGCCCGACGGCCGGCCGGGCTATGTGCACCGGCTGACGCCGGAAGGATCGGTGCTGGATGCCCGGCGGGATGCCTATGACCACGCTTTCATCCTGTTTGCGCTCGCCAGCGTCTACGCGCTCGACCAGGATGCGCAGGTCCGCGCCGAGATCGATGCGCTGCTCGCCTTCCTCGACGGCCATCTGCGCTCGCCCCATGGTGGCGTTCACGAAGGCCTTCCGGTCTCGTTGCCGCGCCGGCAGAACCCGCACATGCATCTGTTCGAGGCGATGATCGCGTGCTTCGAGGCGACCCACGATCTGTCGTTCCAGAACCGTGCCGGAGAATTCTTCGCACTGTTCCTGGCCAATCTCTACGACAAGCAGAAGCGCATCCTGACGGAGTATTTCGAGGAGGACTGGTCGAAGATCGAGCCGGTCAGCGTCGAGCCGGGCCACCAGGCAGAATGGGTCTGGCTGCTGAAAGGTTTCGAGCGCATCACGGGCTGCCCGACCGGGCAGCGGCGCGCCGAACTGCTGGCGACCGCGCTGCGCTACCGCGACGAGACCACGGGCTGCATGACTGACGAAGGGGATGACGCCGGCAGCATCCGCCGCAGCACGCGCCGGCTGTGGCCGCAGACCGAGATCGCGAAGGCGTGGATCGCGCAAGCCGAATCGGGCGAGGCGGGTGCGGCGGACGAGGCGCGCGCGGCGCTGGTGCGGCTCGAACGGCATTATCTCAGCCATCCCGTGAAGGGTGGCTGGTACGACCAGTTCGATCGCGACGGCAAATCGCTGATCGACACCATTCCTGCGTCGTCGTTTTATCATGTTCTCTGCGCAGTCACGGAAGCGGAGCAGGTGCTGGGCTAGGCTCGTTGTGGATCACAGCCAGCGCTTGCGCCTCTTGAAGCTCTTGAGGTTCTTGAAGCTCTTGCGCTGGTCGCCTGCGCCGCCGAGGTAGAATTCCTTGACGTCCTCGTTGTCGCGCAATTCGTCCGCGGTGCCGTCGAGCACGACCTTGCCCTGCTCCATGATATAGCCGTGGCTTGCCACCGAGAGCGCGGCGCGTGCGTTCTGCTCGACCAGCAGGATGGTGACGCCTAGGTCGCGGTTGATCTTCTGGATGATCGAGAACACCTCTTTCACCAGGAGCGGCGACAGGCCCATCGACGGCTCGTCCATCAAAATCATCTTCGGGCGTGCCATCAGCGCCCGGCCGATCGCGAGCATCTGCTGCTCGCCGCCGGAGAGGTAGCCGGCAAGGCCGGTGCGTTCCTTCAGGCGCGGGAAGTAGTTGAAGACCATGTCGAGGTCGGCATCGACCTCGCGGTCCCTGCGGGTGAAGGCGCCGAGCTTGAGGTTCTCCAGCGACGTCATGTCGGCGACGATGCGCCGGCCCTCCATCACCTGGAAGATGCCGCGGCGGACGATCTTGTCGGGGTCGATGCCGTTGATGCGCTCACCTTCGAACAGGATCTCGCCGCGCGTCACCTCGCCGTCCTCGGTCTTGAGCAGCCCCGAGATCGCCTTCAGCGTCGTCGACTTTCCTGCGCCGTTGGCGCCCAGCAGCGCCACGATCGCGCCCTTGGGCACGTCGAGGCTGAGGCCGCGCAACACCAGGATGACGTCGTCATAGACGACCTCGATGTTGCGCACGGCGAGGAGGGGAGCGGGTGGCACGGCGGTCGGGGTGGGGCGGGATGCTTCGAGGGTGTCGGTCATGTTGGGTGCCGCCAATTTGCTGCGCTCGTCATGCCCGGGCTTGTCCCGGGCATCCACGTACTTTGTGTGTGACGTCAGACGTGGATGGCCGGGTCAAGCCCGGCCATGACGTCCGAGTTTGCGTTACCACCCCAGCAGTTCCGGCTTGCGCGGCAGCTCGACGGTCTTGACCTTCTCGAGCTTGATCGTGCCCTTGGCCATGAGGTCGTTGAGGTCGCCATCGGTCGCGCCAGAGATCTTGGTGCGATAGAGATCCACCTTCAGCGTGCCGCGGTGGTCCTTCTCGGTCCAGGTGGAGGGATTGCAGACGCCTTCCATTCCGGCCGGCACCCAGTCCTTCTTCTGATAGAAGCCCTTCGCGACGTTCTCGCCGGTGGCGCCGCCGTTCTTGGCGGCCCAGTCGATCGCTTCCTTCATGTACAGCGACGAGCAGACGGCGGCGACGTAATGCACCGGACGATAAACCTTGCCGGTCGGGTCGGACATCTTGGAGATTTCCATCACGGTCTTCATGCCGGGTGCATCGCCGCCCCAGCTCACCGCGGTGCGCAAGGGGAAGATCACGCCGTTGGCGGCATCGCCTGCCGTCTTGGCGGCGTTCTCGTCCATGCCCCAGACATTGCCGAGGAACTGGATCTCGACTCCGGCGGTCTTGCAGGCCTTCATCACCGAGATGTTGGAGGCCGCGGTGTTGCCGAGATAGGCGTAGTTGGCGCCTGACGATTTCAGGCTGAGGCACTGCGCGCTGTAGTCACCCGGCGTCAGCGCGAATATCAGCGGCGGCAGCACCTCGAAACCGAGCTCCTGCGCCATCGCTTCACCGGCGGCCTTCGGCGCGTTCGGATAGGGATGGTTGGCGCCCATGTGCACGAATTTCGGCTTGCCGGGCTTGCCCTTGGCCTTCCAGTCCTCGGCCGCCCACAAGAGCATCGCGCGCAGCGAATCCGAATAGCTCGGGCCGTAGAAGAAATTGTAAGGAGCGGGCTTGGCCTTGCCGCTGATGCCTTCAGGATCGGTGAGGGCGGCGGCATAGGAGCCTGACATGTCGGGGATCTTGTCCTGGGCAAGGAAGCCGGTCAGCGCCTCGGTGTCGGCGGTACCCCAGCCCATGATCGCGGCGACCTTGGTGTCCGGTGCCGACCACTTCTTGTAGAGCGCGATCGCGCGGGGCACCTGATAGCCATAATCGTTGGTGTCGAGGTTGACCTGCTTGCCGCCGATGCCGCCGTTCTTGTTGACCCAGGCGAACGTATCGGCGACGGCCTGCCCAAAGGGCGTGCCGACGTCGGAGGTGCCGCCGGAATAATCGGCGAGGTGTCCGATCGCGATCTGCGCCTGCGCGCCGGCCGAGAGTGCGGCAATCGCAAGCGCGAGCGATGCGGTGCTCAAAAGGGACTTCATCGTCATGGGGCGGTTCCTCCTGTTATTGTTTAAGTGAAGTTGCCCGGGCTCAATGCGAGAACGGGTAGAGTTTCCAATACGCCTTGATTTGCCGCCAGCGATGCGCGAGGCCGTCGGGCTCGAACATCAGGAATGCGATGATGATCACCCCGATCGCGATCTCGCGCAGGAAGGTGATGTTGTTGTTGAGCGACAGCGCCTTGTCGATTGCTCCGCCCTTCAAATACAGGCTGAGGAATTCCATCGACTCCGGCAGCAGGACCACGAAAGCAGTGCCCATCAGCGTGCCCATGATCGAGCCGGTGCCGCCGATGATGATCATAGCCAGGAACAGGATCGAGCGCTCGATGCCGAAACCCTCCTGGGAGACAACGAGCTGATAGTGCGCATAGAGCGCGCCTGCAATGCCGGCGAAGAAGGCGGCAAGGCCAAACGACAGCGTGCGGTACTTGGTGAGGTTGATGCCCATGATCTCGGCTGAGAGATAATGGTCGCGGATCGCCACCAGCGCGCGGCCGTCGCGCGTGCGCATCAGGTTGGTGACGAGGATGTAGCTCGCCAGCACATAGGCCAGCACGACGTAGAAATACTGCTTATCGCCACGTAGCGTGTAGCCGAAAATCGAGAACGGCTCGGCGCTCGCCGGCACCGAGCCGCCGGAGAACCACTCGGCGCGCGAGAAGAAGTCGAGCAGGATGTATTGCGCGGCCAGCGTCGCGATGACGAGGTAGAGGCCCTTCAGCCGCGCCGCCGGGATGCCGAAGATCAGCCCGACCAGGGCGGTGACGACGCCCGCGAGCGGAATCGCGAAGAACACCGGAATCGGCGCGTTGTTGGAGATATAGGCCGAGGTGAAGGCGCCGAGCAGGAAGAAGGCGGCGTGCCCGATCGAGATCTGGCCGGTGAAGCCGACCAGGATGTTGAGGCCGAGCGCCGCGATCGAGAAGATGCCGATCTGGATCAAAATGCTGAGCCAGTAGCCGCTGAAGAATTGCGGCGCGAGACAGAGCAGCAGCACGCCTGCGATTGCAAAATTGCGGCTGGTGATGGTCGGGAAGATCGTGGTGTCGGCCGCGTAGGAGGTGCGGAAATCACCAGCGGGGATGAGGGCAGGGCCGGCCATGGGTCAGATCCGCTCGATGTCGTGGGTGCCGAACAGGCCGTAGGGCTTGATCATCAGCACAATGATGAGAACGTAGAACGGCGCGATCTCGTAGAGATTGCCCCAGTGCAGATATTGGCTGTCGACATATTGGGCGACGTTCTCGAGCAGCCCGATGATGATGCCGCCGAGCACGGCGCCGCCGACGGAATCGAGCCCGCCGAGGATCGCCGCCGGGAACACCTTGATGCCGTACGCGGCAAGGCCCGAGGATACGCCGTTCACGACCGCGACGACGACGCCGGCGACCGCCGACACCGTCGCCGAGATCGCCCAGGCCATCGCGAACACGCTCTTGACGGAGATGCCGAGCGACTGCGCGACCTGCTGGTTGAACGCGGTGGCGCGCATCGCGAGGCCGTACTTCGAGGCGCGGAAGAACCAGGCCATGCCGATCATCATCGCGACCGAGACCACGAGGCTCATCACATAAACGGTCTGGATCTGGAGACCGAACAGGCTGACCGACTGGCTCTCGAACACGCGCGGGAACGGCTGCGGGTTGACGCCGAACATCCACTTCAGCGTAGCCTGCAACACCGTCGACAAGCCGATCGTGACCATGATCACGGAGATGATGGGCTCGCCGATCATCGGCCGCAGGATCAGAACCTGCACGGCGATGCCGAACACGAACATGAACACCAGCGTGATCGGCATGCCGATCCAGAACGGCACCTGGTATTTCGCCAGCAGCGCCCAGCAGACCCAGGCGCCGACCAGCAGCAGCTCGCCTTGCGCGAAATTGACGACCTGCGTCGCCTTGTAGATCAGCACGAACGACATCGCGACCACGCCATAGAGCGTGCCGACCACGAGGCCGTTGACCAGGAGCTGGATGAGGAAGGCGGTGTTCATATCGATATCCGCGCAAAATGCAGATGCAATGACGGTGCACCCTCTCCCCTTGCGGGAGAGGGTGGCTTCGCGAAGCGAAGCCGGGTGAGGGGTTGCCTCCGCAGTGACGCTGCGGAGAGAGGACCCCTCACCCGAGTGAGGGTGTGGCTGATGGCGGAGATGCCCTCTCCCGCAAGGGGAGAGGGCGCATCGGCCGGCAGCTCGCTGCAAAACGACGTCACTCCGCAGCCTCCGCCATGTGACCGTGGCCGCCGAGGTCCACCACGCGCAGCGTGGTGCGCACCCGCTGCGTGGTGCCGTCCTGGAAGCGGATCACGGTGTCGACAGGAATATCTGCGACGCCGCGGTAGATCGCGTCGATGATCCCTTCGTACTTCTCGTTGATGACGCTGCGGCGGACCTTTCTGGTCCGAGTGAGCTCGCCGTCGTCGGCATCGAGCTCCTTGTAGAGCAGCAGGAAGCGCGCGATGCGCTGGGCCGGCGGCAGCGTGGCGTTGACGGTCTCGACCTCCTTCTGCAGCAGCGCATAGACCTCGGGCCGCGAGGCGAGGTCGCTGTAGGTTGTGAAGGAGAGCCGGTTCTTCTCCGCCCATTTCGAGATGATGGAGTAGCGGATGCAGATCATCGCCGCGAGCGCGTCGCGGCCGGCGCCAAGCACCACGGCTTCTGCGATATAGGGCGAGAACTTCAGCTTGTTCTCGATGAATTGCGGCGAGAAGCGCTCGCCGCGCGAAGTCTCGGCGAGATCTTTGATGCGATCGATGACGACGAGCTGCCCGTCGCCGTTGAAATAGCCGGCATCGCCGGAGCGGAGCCAGCCGTCTTTCATATCGGCACCGCTCGCTTCGGGATTCTTATAGTAGCCGAGGAACATGTTGGGATGGCGCACCACGATCTCGCCGACGCCGTGAATGTCGGCATTGTCGATGCGGATCTCGACGGTATCGGCCATCGGTACGCCCGTCGTGTCAGGATCGACCTTGCCGTCGGGGTGCAGCGTGTAGGCGCCCAAGAGCTCGGTCTGGCCGTACAGCGTGCGTAGCGGCACGCCCATGGCCTGGAAGAACTTGAAGGTATCGGGACCCAGCGCCGCGCCGCCGGTGGCGGCCGACCGAAGGCGGGTGAAGCCGAGGCGGTCGCGCAGCGCGCGAAACAGGATCGCGTCGGCAAAGCCGGAGTGCTTGCCCTGCTCGAGCGCGGCGAGACCCGACCTCATGCCGACATCGAATAGGCGCTGCTTGAAGGGCGTTGCGTCCATCACCTTGGCGCGGACGTCGGCAGCGATCGATTCCCAGACGCGGGGCGCGAACAGCACGAACGTCGGTGCGATCTCGCGCAGATCGTTCATCATCGTGTCCGGCTCTTCGACGAAGTTGATCTTCATCCGGCACAAGAGGCCTTTGCCGAGCACATAGACCTGCTCCATGATCCAAGGCAACGGCAGGACCGAGACGTATTCGTCATCGGGGCCCTTCGGATCGAAGGCGAGATAGGTCGCGCAATGGCCGAGCACGCGGCCGGCGGCGAGCATCGCAAGTTTCGGATGCGAGGTGGTGCCTGACGTCGTGCAGAGGATCGCGACATCCTCGCCCTTGGTCGCGTCGACGAGTCGATCGTAAAGCTCCGGCTCGCGCGCTGCGCGGGCGCGGCCGAGTTCGGCGAGCTTTTTGGCCGACATCAGGCGCGGGTCGTCATACTTCCGCATCCCGCGCGGATCGGAATAGATGATGTGCTTCAGCTTCGGCACGCGCTCGGCAAGGGTGAGCAGCTTGTCGACCTGCTCCTCGTCCTCGGCGAAGACCAGCTGGGCCTCGCCATAATTGAGGAGATAGGAAGCCTCCTCATCCAGCACGTCGCGATAGAGCCCGAGGCTCAGTCCGCCGATCGCGTGGGTTGCGACCTCCGCCGCGACCCAGTCCGGCCGGTTGTCGCCAATGATGCCTATGACATCACCGCGACCAAGACCGAGTTCGACCAGGCCAAGCGCGAAATCGCGCACCCGTGTCTGGTAGTCGTCCCAGGTGAAGATGCGCCAGAGCCCGAGATCCTTCTCGCGCAATGCGATCTCGTTGCCGTGCTCCCTGGCGTTGAGCCGCAGCATCTTCGGATAGGTGTCGGCCTGCGCGACGCGGCCTGCATAATCCATCATGCCGCGCTCTCCTGCGCCGGAGCAGCATCGTCGGGATCGACCAGCACCTCGTCCTCTTCGCCGAGATAGGCGCGCTTGACGTGGGGATCGGCGAGTACGGTGGCCGGATCGCCCTCGGCGATCTTCTTGCCGAAATCCAGCACCATGACGCGATGGGAGATGTCCATCACCACGCCCATGTCGTGCTCGATCATCACCACCGTCATTCCGAACTCCTCGTTGAGGTCGACGATGTAGCGGGCCATGTCCTCCTTCTCCTCGAAATTCATGCCGGCCATGGGCTCGTCGAGGAGGATGAGGCGCGGCTCCAGCGCCATGGCGCGGGCGAGCTCCACGCGCTTGCGCAGGCCGTAGGAGAGGGTGCCGGCGGTGGCTTTTCGCACGGACTGGAGATCGAGGAAGTCGATGATCTCCTCGACCTTGCGCCGGTGCTCGAGCTCCTCCTTGCGCGCGCCGGTGAGCCAGTACAGGGAGCCCGTGAGAAAATTGTTCTTCAGGAGGTGATGGCGGCCGACCATGATATTGTCGAGCACGCTCATGTGGTGGAACAGCGCCAGGTTCTGGAAGGTGCGGCCGATGCCGAGCGAGGCGCGGGCATTCGGCGTCAAACCGGTGATGTCGCGGTCTTGGTAGAACAGCTGACCTTCGGTCGGCTTGTAGCGACCGGAAATACAGTTCACGATCGAGGTTTTGCCGGCGCCGTTGGGGCCGATGATCGAGAACAGCTCGCCCTCCCTGATGGCGAAGCTGACATCGGTCAGCGCACGCACGCCGCCGAATCGCAAGGACACGCCGCGCACTTCGAGACTGGTAGCCACCAAACGAATCCCTCCCGGTGATGGCGCTTGATTGGCGCTCTTCGTCCGTTCCTGTCAGGCGATCCTAGTACGGCGGTGGCGGTGAGGCCATGCAGCAGATGGTCTCGACCGGAGCCGCACCGCTCTCGCTCCCGTTTGGGATCAAAAGCCGCATCGCCCGAGGTGGTCCTCAATAGGGGAAAGCGCTAATTTGAAATGTCTCCCGGCTGACAATTCTGCGACAAAGTTTTTCGGGCGGCGGCGGCTTTCATCTTTTGGTCGAATGGCGGTCGAAACCATGATGTTGCAATGCAACAGAAGGCGGAGTGACGAAACGGTGCGGCTGGCCGCGAGATCATGATTTCAGAAGATCATCTGAAGCGCGTCGCCGCCTGGTCGCGGGAGCTCACACAAGCGGAGATCGAGGTCGCGCGGGCCGGAATCACGGAGCGGTCCTACGGCACCGGCGAGACCGTGTTCATGCGCGGCGATATTTTTGCCTATTGGACCGGCATGGTGAGCGGCCTTGCCCGGATGGGCGGGGTCTCGCGGGACGGCAAGGAGACCAGCCTTGCCGGGCTGACGGCAGGCGCGTGGTTCGGCGAGGGCAGTGTGCTCAAGAACGAGCCGCGGCGCTATGACGTGGTCGCGCTGCGTGACAGCCGCGTTGCGCTGATGGAACGCAGCGCCTTCATGTGGCTGTTCGAGAACAGCGTCGGCTTCAACCGCTTTCTGGTGCGCCAGCTCAATGAACGGCTCGGCCAGTTCATCGGCATGCTCGAGGTCAACCGGACGCTCGATGCCACCGCCCGCCTCGCCCGCAGCATCGCCTCGCTATTCAACCCGATCCTCTATCCGGAATCGACCGCACATCTGGAGATCACGCAGGAGGAGATCGGAGCGCTCTCCGGAATGTCCCGCCAGAACGCCAACCGCGCGCTGAACCGACTGGAGAAAGAGGGGCTGCTGCGGCTGGAATATGGCGGGGTTACCATCCTCGATATTGAGCGCCTGCGCGGGTACGGGGATTAGCGCGTGTTTGCGGGGGCATGGACTGGCCAGAGGTCAGCGCGCCAACGCACCGCGATCGCCGTCATCGCGACGAATCCTGCGGCGGCATAGAGCGAACCCGTCGCCGAATAGCCGATGATGTCGATCAGGCTGCCGGCCGCGAGCAGGCCGATCGGCAAGCCATAGATCACCATCATGCGTACCCCCATGACGCGGCCGCGCAGATGTGCGCTCGCGGTGCGCATCAGGATCACGGCAGCCGAGATCATCGACATGCTCTGGGCGATGCCGGCGAGAACGAGGCAGGCCATCGCCACCGGCAAGGTCCTAACCTCGACGAACACCAGCAGCATGGCGTACCAGGCCAGCGTCGCGCCGATCAGGAGCCGGGCAATGCGCACGCCACTGACGAGGCTGAGCGTGATGGAGCCGATCAGCGAGCCGACGGCGAAGCTCGCCGAGAGATAACCGAGGCCGGTCTGGTCGGTATGAAAGATCTCCCGCGCGATGTAGGGCAACAATCCGCCCGTGAAGGGAAATGCGGTGAGATTGGCCAGGAAGGCGACGCACAGCGCCGCGCGCATTCCCGGGCCATTCCAGGCATAGACGATGCCTTCCTTCAGATCGCCCAGCAATCTCGAAACGGCGTGACTGTTCGCCGGGAGACCGCTCGTGATGACGGGCCTTTTCGGCCGTGTCAGGCAGAGCATCAGAAGCGCAGCCACGAGGTAGAGACCGGCGATCGCCACATACACGAGGCCAATGCCAAGGACGGCGAACAGCCCGGCGCCCGTCAATGCTCCGGCGATGCGGGCGCTGTCCTGGGTCGTGCGCGCAACGCTGATAGCCCCCACCAATTGCTCGGGCGGCATGATCTCGGCCAGCAGCGCGCCGCGGACGCCGAGATCGGAGGGACGAATCAGGCCCATGATCGCGACGATCACCATGACGCTGAGCGGGGACAAATGACCGGTCAGCGCCAGGACCATGATGGTCGACGAGAGCGCCGTATAGGCGAGACGCATCACGACCAGGAGATCGCGATGACCCATGCGGTCGCCGATCATGCCGAATACGGGCGCGACCAGTGTTCCGACGAACTGGAGTGAGGCAAGCACGGTGAGCAGCAGCACCGAGCCGGTCTCGACGATGATGTACCAGCCGAGCACCAGCGTCTCGACCTCGAAGGCCCAGGAGGTGAGCAGGTCGGACGGCCACTGGAAGCGATAATTGCGTATGCGGAATGGCGCGAGCGCCGAAGGTCGTGCTGTGGCGCTCACGACGCGATGACGCGTGTCACGGCGATTCCCTTGCCCTTGTTGTTTCTTCTTGCTCGCAACCTAGCGCTGGCGATGCTTGTGTCAATCGCAGTCGCCGCAGGCCGCCCCCGCGCTCGGCTCTTACCTCGCCGTGGCTCTCGGCTTCCGCTCCGCGAGCGCCGCGGCCATCGCCGAGATCAGCGGACGCATGAAATACGCGTCCTCCGCCGGCGAGACGTCCGTGCGCAGACCGTGCGCGGCGAGCTCACCGGAGACCGCCGGCCCCACCGAGGCGATCAACGTCCGTTCGAGGCCTGCACGCAGTTTCGCTTCGCTGCCATGTGCTTTTGCGGCCTCGATCAGGCGGCGGACCTGGCCGAGATTGGTCAGCGCGAGCGAATCGATCCGCCCCGAGGCCATGTCGTCGATGGCGGCGACGATGTTCGCATCCGCAGCCTTGGAATCGTAGACATAGGGCAGCACGGTATCGACGGCGGCGCCTTGCGCGGCGAGCGCGCCGGCCAGCGCGCGGTGATCCTTGTCTGGATAGAGCTGGAGACCGAGGCGCCGTCCTTTCAGGTCGAGCTTGGCCAGCATCTCGATCACGCCTTCGGTGGTCGGCTTCTCCGTGGTCTGCTGCGCTTCGAGACCGATCTCGCGCAGCGCCTTGCCCGGCTTCGGGCCGCGGGTGAATTTGCGCGCTCTGGCGAGCGCTTCGATAAGGGCGGCGTCGAGCCCGCGGGCGCGGGCGAGCTTCATGATGCGACGCAGGCCTTCGCCCGTCATCAGCACGAGATCGTCAAAGGGCTTGTCGATGGCACGGCGAATCCAGGCCTCGACTGGAGCCGGGTCCGGCGCATCATGGATGGTAAACATCGGGCATTGCACGACCTCCGCGCCTTGCTCGACCAGCAGCTTCGAAAACTGCGCCTCCTCCCGCGTTTCCAGAATCAATATGCGGTAGCCGTTCAGGCGGTCGGCCATGGGGTATCTCCGGTCAGACAATCGCAATCGTCCGTTCATCCTGACTCTGCGCGCGGGATTGGCGCAAGGGTTGTCTCGGTGCTAGAGCAGGGCGCAAATCGTGGATAGTTCCGCTGCACAAACCTTCATCAAGAGCCAAGCCTGTTCATCAACATGCCCGACCATCAATATGTCCTGACCCTGTCCTGTCCGGATCGCCCCGGCATCGTCTCGGCAGTGTCGACGTTCCTCGCCCACAACGGACAGAACATTCTCGACGCTCAGCAGTTCGACGACGTCGAGACCGAGAATTTCTTCATGCGGGTGGTGTTCACAGCGGCCGATCTTGCCGTGGAACTGTCGGCGCTCCAGACCGGCTTTACCGCGATCGCTGAGCGTTTCGGCATGGAGTGGCAGATGCGCGACCGGGCTGCGCATCGCAAGGTGATGCTGCTGGTGTCGAAATCCGACCACTGCCTGGTCGACATCCTCTATCGCTGGCGCACCGGCGAACTGCCGATGATTCCGACTGCGATCGTCTCCAACCATCCGCGCGAGGTCTATGCGGGGCTCGATTTCGGTGGCATCCCGTTTCACCACCTGCCTGTCACCAAGGAGACCAAGCGCGAGCAGGAGGCGCAGATCATGGATCTCGTCGGCAAGACGAAGACCGATCTCGTCGTACTCGCCCGCTACATGCAGATCCTGTCCGACGATCTCTCGGCAAAGCTGTCGGGGCGCTGCATCAACATCCACCACTCGTTCCTGCCGGGCTTCAAGGGCGCAAAACCTTATCACCAGGCCCATGAACGCGGGGTCAAGCTGATCGGCGCTACCGCGCATTACGTCACGCGCGATCTCGACGAGGGCCCGATCATCGACCAGGACGTCGAGCGCATCAGCCATCGCGACACGCCGGAAGATCTGGTCCGCAAGGGCCGCGACATCGAGCGCCGCGTGCTGGCACGGGCCATACGCTACCATCTCGACGACCGAGTCATTCTCAACGGCCGCAAGACGGTGGTGTTCGTGGATTAGGGCACCGTCATTCCGGGGCGATGCGACAGCATCGAACTAAGGTGCGCAAATTGCGCACCTGAGAATCTCGAGATTCCGGGTTCGCGCTTCGCGCGCCCCGGAATGACGGCGAGGGCTAGCGCACCGCGTTGCCCGACGTAGCCGTCGTCGCGCCCTTCTGGGCCTGCTCTTCCTTCTCGCGATCGGCCGCGGGCATTAGCCGCTTGCGCTCGCGTTCCTTCATGTAGGCGTCGTATTGCGGCGTACCCGGTCGCGGCGGAGCATCGGCGGGCAGGCCGCCGGCCCATTTCGGGACGTAGTCCCCCATGCCGGCGGAGAGCTTTTCATTGACCGTCCCGCAGCCTGCAAGGTTGGGAGCTAGCAGGGCGATTGCGGCGGCGATCGAAAGCGAACGGGAACGCATGGACATCTTCTAGTTCGTGCCCGATCGGGCGCGGATGAGGGAGCGCCGGGGCGGGCGTCAGTGGCGAAGCATAGCTCTCAATATGTAAAATTGGCCTATTCGAGGGTGGCGACGATGTATACAGGGAAGGTATTTTAGTAAGCATAACTAGCCCTTGAAGGGATGGCTGTAGCTGGTACGGTATACACCGCATATTTCTCGTTCGGTCAGCATCACCGAGTGGCCTCGCCGCGAAGCACTTGAGATGTCCAGATTCTGCAAATGGGAGGTGGAATCCTCTCATCCACGGCCTCGTGTGGCCTTCTTAAGGTGGCGCATCGCAAGCCATTGCCCAACCGCCCCAAGCGCCACGAGGCTTTTCGTTGACAGGACCATTTTATTTGTACAATCGTACAAATCCCTCCCTGCCGGATTCGAGGCCGGCCACGCGGCTTGCGCCGAATGGTCGCCCAACGTCCGATTGACAACGGGGTTGCAGAGGACGCCATGTGGCCGCACGGCATGGCTTGTCCGTGAGTGAAGAGCGGCAAGGACCGGGCACTCGGTCCGGCTCACAAGAGGTCAGGAATGAAGGGGAGGGACATCTGATGTTCGAACGCAGGGTTTTTTCACGCGCCGCAGCGGTCGCTGCTATCGCAGGCCTCGTAGCCGTCGCGCCCGCCAAGGCCGCAGACAGCGTCAAGGTTGGGCTGATCCTGCCGATGACCGGTGGCCAGGCCTCGACCGGCAAGCAGATCGAGAACGCGATCAAGCTCTACATGCAGCAGAAGGGCGACACGGTCGCCGGCAAGAAGGTCGAGATCATCGTCAAGGACGACGCCGCGATCCCGGACAAGACCAAGACCGCCGCGCAGGAGCTGATCGTCAACGACAAGGTCAATTTCATTGCCGGCTTCGGCGTTACGCCGGCGGCGCTCGCCGCCGCGCCGCTCGCGACGCAGGCCAAGATTCCGGAAGTCGTGATGGCGGCCGGCACCTCCATCATCACCGAGCGTTCGCCCTATATCGTGCGCACCAGCTTCACGCTGGCACAGTCCTCGACCATCATCGGCGACTGGGCGGTCAAGAACGGCATCAAGAAGGTCGCGACGCTGACCTCGGACTACGCACCGGGCAACGACGCGCTGAACTTCTTCAAGCAGCATTTCACCGCCGGCGGCGGTGAGGTGGTCGAAGAGGTCAAGGTTCCCCTGCAAAACCCCGACTTCGCGCCGTTCCTCCAGCGCATGAAGGATGCCAAGCCTGACGCGATCTTCGTGTTCGTGCCGGCGGGACAGGGCGGCAACTTCATGAAGCAATATGCCGAGCGTGGCCTCGACAAGGCCGGCATCAAGGTGATCGGACCCGGCGACGTCACTGATGACGATTTGCTCAACAACATGGGTGACGCCGTGCTCGGCACGGTCACCGCGCATCTCTACTCGGCGGCGCACCCCTCGCAGATGAACAAGGACTTCGTCGCCGCTTACAAGAAGGCGTTCGGCAACCGCCCGGGCTTCATGGCGGTGAGCGGCTATGATGGCATCCACCTGATCTACGAGGCCTTGAAGAAGACCGGTGGCGATACCAACGGCGACAACCTGATCGAGGCCATGAAGGGCCAGAAGTGGGAAAGCCCGCGCGGCCCGATTTCGATCGACCCCGAGACCCGCGACATCGTGCAGAACATCTACATCCGCAAGGTCGAGAAGGTCGATGGCGAGCTCTACAATGTCGAGTTCGCGACCTTCGAGGCCGTCAAGGACCTCGGCAAGACCAAGAAGTGACGCGCGAAAGCGCGTCGTCCCGGGGCTCTCCCGACCTCTCCCGCTTGCGGGAGAGGTCGGCGCAGAGCGCCGGGTGAGGGTTCTCTCCTCGTCGGGAGTCCCTCAGTGGAAAGACTCTCTCCCCAACCCTCTCCCGCAAGCGGGAGAGGGAGTGCAGCACGGCCCTTGGCCACACTTGAGAGGACCTTCGACGCTCGATGACCGCAATCCTCACCAATCTGTTCGATGGCGTTGCGTACGGCATGCTGCTGTTCGTGCTCGCCTGCGGGCTCGCGGTCACGCTCGGCCTGATGAACTTCGTCAATCTTGCCCACGGCGCCTTCGCCATGGCCGGCGGCTATGTCTGCATGGTGCTGGTCAACCGGATGGGCTGGCCGTTCTTCGCCGCGCTGCCGCTTGCCTTCGTCTCGTCGGCCGCGATCGGTATTGCGCTCGAGCGCACGCTCTACCGTCACCTCTATACGCGCAGCCATCTCGACCAGGTGCTGTTCACGATCGGCCTGACCTTCATGTCGGTGGCCGCCGTCGATTACATCCAGGGCTCCTCGCGTGTCTTCATCAATTTGCCGGCCGCGCTCCAGGGCCAGTTCGACCTGTTCGGTGTCGGCATCGGCCGCTACCGCCTTATGATAATCGTGATCTGCGGCCTGCTCACCATCGGACTCCAGATGGTGCTGGCGAAGACCCGTTTTGGCAGCCGCCTGCGGGCCGCGGTCGACGACCCGCGCGCCGCCAGCGGCCTTGGCATCAACGTGCCGCAGGTGTTCGCCTTCACCTTTGCCTTCGGTTGCGGGCTCGCCGGTCTTGGCGGCGCGCTCAGTGCAGAGATCCTCGGGCTCGATCCGTATTTCCCGCTGAAGTTCATGATCTACTTCCTGATCGTGGTCACCGTCGGCGGCTCCTCCTCGATAACAGGTCCGTTCCTGGCCTCGCTCCTGCTCGGCATCGGCGACGTCGCCGGCAAATATTACGTGCCGAAGATGGGCCCCTTCGTGATCTACACCATGATGATCGTGATCCTGATCTGGCGCCCAAACGGCCTGTTCGGCCGCACGGCCGCGCGTTGAGTTCGCCGATGAGCGCTGCTTCCGACGTCGGTTATCACGCCCAGCGCCAGGCGCGCTGGCACTATGGCGAATTCGCCTTCTGGCTGATCGTGCTGGCCTGCGGTTTCGTATTTCCGTCGCGCTATCTAATCATGACCGATATCCTGCGGCTGGCGCTGTTCACGATGTCGCTCGATCTCATCCTCGGCTATGCCGGCATCGTCTCGCTCGGCCACGCCGCCTTCTTCGGTGTCGGCGCCTACGCGGCGGGACTTCTTGCCCTGCACGGGATCATCAACGAGCCCGTGCTCGCACTGATCGTCGCAGGCCTCGCCGCCATGGTGCTCGGTTTCGCCACCAGCTTCCTGGTGATCCGCGGTGTCGACCTGACCCGTCTGATGGTGACTCTTGGCATTGCGCTGCTGCTGGAGGCGCTCGCCGAACGCTTCTCCAACATCACCGGCGGCACCGACGGTCTGCAAGGCATCGAGATGCAGCCGATCTTCGGCCAGATCCCGTTCGACATGTTCGGCAAGGCCGGCTTCTTCTATTCGCTGGCCGTGTTGTTCGTGCTGTTCCTGTTCGCCCGCCGCGTCGTCCATTCGCCGTTCGGGCTGTCGCTGCGCGCTATCAAGAACAACCCGCTGCGCGCAGCCGCCATCGGCATCCCCGTCAACCGCCGCCTGATCGCGATCTACACGCTCGCGGCCTTCTATGCCGGCATCGCGGGCGCGCTGTTCACGCAGACCACGGCGATCGCCTCACTCGACGTGTTCGCCTTCGAGCGCTCGGCCGACCTGATGCTGGTGCTCGTCATCGGTGGCACCGGTTATCTCTATGGCGGGCTGATCGGCGCGGTGGTGTTCCGCATGCTCCAGGAATTGTTCTCCACCATCACGCCGCAATACTGGCAGTTCTGGATCGGCCTCGTGCTGGTCGTCATCGTGCTGGTCGGCCGCCAGCGCCTGCATCGCTGGGTGCTGTATGTGCCGAACCTGATCATCAGACAGGTGGCGGGACGTAAAGCCGTCGTCGCCGTGCCGGAGAGCGACGCATGACCATCGCCCTCGAGACCCGGAACCTCGAAAAGACGTTTGGCGGTCTGCGCGTCACCCGCGACCTGTCACTCAGGATCGAGCAGGGCGCCCGTCACGCTCTGATCGGCCCCAACGGCGCCGGCAAGACCACCGTGATCAACCAGCTCACCGGCGTCCTGAAGCCGAACTCGGGCCGCATCCTGCTTGAGGGCCAGGACATCACCGACCTGCCCGTGCACAAGCGCGTGCTGCGCGGCCTGTCGCGCACCTTCCAGATCAACCAGCTCTATCCCGACCTGACCCCGCTCGAGACCATCGGCCTTGCGGTCTCAGAGCGCCTCGGCCATGGCGGCGATTGGTGGCGGCGCATGGGCACGCGCGGCGACGTCAACGGCGAGATCGCCGAGCTGCTGACGCGCTTCCATCTGCTCGACCTCATGAACGAAGAGACCGTGACGCTGCCTTACGGCAAGCAGCGCCTGCTGGAGATCGCGGTCGCGATCGCGGCCAAGCCGCGCGTGCTGCTGCTGGACGAGCCCGCCGCCGGCGTGCCCGAGAGCGAGCGCCACGACATTCTCGCCGTCGTCGGCGCGCTGCCGCGGGATGTCACGGTGCTGCTGATCGAGCACGACATGGACCTCGTCTTCTCCTTTGCCGATCGCATCTCGGTGCTGGTCTCCGGCGCCTTGCTGACCGAGGGGCCGCCCGAGCAGGTCGCGCGCGATCCGCAGGTGAAGGCGGTCTATCTCGGCGAGGAGGCGGTCAATGTCTGACCTGCTCGCAATCGACTCGCTTCGTGCCGGCTATGGCGAGGCGGTGGTACTGCCGAAGATGTCCTTGCGCCTTGCAGAAGGCCAGGTGCTGGCGCTGCTCGGCCGCAACGGCACCGGCAAGACCACGCTGATCAACTCCATCGTCGGTGTCACCCGCCGCTTCTCCGGCTCCATTGCGCTCGCCGGCACCGACGTCACGGCCATGCGGCCCGACCAGCGGGCGCGCGTGGGCATCGGCTGGGTGCCGCAGGAGCGCAACATTTTCCGCTCGCTCACGGTCGAGGAAAACATGACCGCCGTGGCCCAGCCGGGCCCATGGACGGTGGAGAAGGTCTACGAGATGTTCCCGCGGCTGAAGGAGCGCCGGAGCAATTTCGGCAACCAGCTCTCTGGCGGCGAGCAACAAATGTTGGCGATCGGCCGCGCACTGACACTCAACCCGAAGGTCCTCCTGCTGGACGAGCCGACCGAGGGTCTCGCCCCCATCATCGTCGAGGAGCTTCTCAAGGCGATCGGCACCATTACCCGGGCAGGGGGCATCTGCTCCATCATCGTCGAGCAGAATGCCCAAAAGATTCTGGGGCTCGCCGACCGCGTTGTGATATTGGAGCGCGGAACGATCGTCCATGACGCCCCGAGTGCCGCGCTGAAGGCCGACCCCTCGGTCCTGGAGCGCCACCTCGGCGTTGCCGGAGCGGCCGCCCACTAATCTTCAGCCTCTCGCCGCTTGCGGGGAGAGGGAGTACAACGAGCGCCGACTGAAAATTCGGGAGAAACAAGAATGCAGCGAACCAAAGCCCCCTTCCGCGCCGACGAGGTCGGCAGCCTCCTGCGCCCCGCCAAGATCAAGGAAGCCCGCGCGAAGCTGGAGAAGGGCGAGATCTCGGCTGACGATCTGCGCAAGATCGAGGACATGGAGATCGAGAAGGTCGTGCACAAGCAGGCCTCGATCGGGCTCAAGCTCGCCACCGACGGCGAGTTCCGCCGCTCCTGGTGGCATTTCGACTTCCTGGCCAAGCTCACCGGCTGCGAGCTGTTCCACCCCGACACCGGCATCCAGTTCACGGGCGTGCAGACCCGTCACGATGCGGTCCGCGTCATCGGCAAGCTCGACTTTCCCGATAACCACCCGATGCTGGATCACTTCCGCTTCCTGAAGAAGGTCGCCGACCAGGCCCACGTCACCGCCAAGATGACGATCCCATCGCCAGCGGTGCTCCACTTCCGCGGCGGCCGCAAGTCGATCTCCAAGGACGTCTATCCCGATCTCGATGCCTTCTACGAAGATCTCGGCAAGACCTATCGCAAGGCCGTGAAGGCGTTCTACGACGCCGGCTGCCGCTATCTCCAGTTCGACGACACCGTCTGGGCCTATCTCTGCTCACAGGACGAATTGCAGAAGGCGCGCGAGCGCGGCGACAATCCGGACGGCCTGCAGCAGATCTATGCCCGCATCATCAACTACGCGCTGGCCGAGAAGCCTGCCGACATGGTGGTGACGACGCATGTCTGCCGCGGCAATTTCCGCTCGACCTGGATCTCCTCGGGCGGCTACGAGCCGGTGGCCGAGACACTGCTCGCCGGCACCAATTACGACGGTTACTTCCTGGAGTACGACAGCGACCGCGCCGGCGGCTTCGAACCGCTGCGCTTCCTGCCCAAGGGCAACAAGGTCGTCGTGGTCGGCGTCATCACCTCGAAGTTCGGTGAGCTCGAAAAGAAGGACGACATCAAGCGCCGCCTGCAAGAAGCCGCCAAGTTTGCGCCACTGGAGCAGCTCGCACTGTCCCCGCAATGCGGCTTTGCTTCGACGGAAGAGGGCAACATCCTCTCCGAGGAGGAGCAGTGGGCCAAGCTGAGCCTTGCGGTGGAGATCGCGAAGGAAGTGTGGGGGTAACTAGGCCCCGCCGCCCGCCTCGCTCGTGTCCCGGACGCGCTGCAACGCTCTTGCGTTGTGCGCAGAGCCGGGACCCAGAGCGCAACGAGCTGAGTGGCGGAGAGATGGGCCCCGGCTCGGCAGCGCACCGCTCAAGAAGCGCTGCGCTGCGTCCGGGGCACGCAACCCTCTCACTTCTCCGCCAGATAGACCTCGCCCAGCAGCGATGAATTCGACCACGGCACCTGCTTGTTCTTCGTGGTCGAGACCACCTCGGCCCGCACCCGCGTCAGCATCTGCTGCACCTCCAGCCCGGGGGTGCCGATATGGCGCGAGAGGGCGGCGGAGAACGGTGAGTTGGCGCCTTCGCCGTCAAGTGCCACTTGGCCCGGCGCGGTCGCGAATGCGATCAGCGTGCCGGCCCCTAACGTCGCACCGGTGCCGAGACTCGTTGGCGCGGCGAGGCCCGAGGCACCCTCGATGCCGCGATTGTTTCCGGCAGATGCGACCTGCTGCGCCATCGGGTTGTTGCGGCAGGCATCGAAGATCAAGATGTTGGTGCGGACCTGGTCGTCGAGGCCGGCCATGATCGTGTCCATATCGATCATCGCCTCCGTCATGCTCGCGCCCGGCCTGAGTGCGACGTCGACCGGAATGAGATAGTTGCGGCCGTCGACCTGCACGCCATGGCCGGCATAATAGACCACCGCCACCTGCGCCCGCGCCGCCTCGCGTAGAAAGTCGCGCGTCATCTTCTGCATCGCGGCGCGGTCGAGATCGACGCCCTCCGACACGGTGAAGCCGATGTCGCGCAGGCTCTTCGCAATGGCACGCGCGTCGTTGGCCGGATTGGGTAACGCCTTGACGTGTGCATAGGCGCCGTTGCCGATGATCAGCGCCATGCGCGTGCCGCGAACGGCCGAAGCGGGTGAGAGGGCCGGCGCCGCGCCAGTCTGCTGCGGGGCTGGAGTGGTCGTCGGCTGCGTTGTGGGTGAGGGCGCATCGCGCGGAATCGGTGCGCTCGCGTCCGTCACCAGCGACAGGCGCACCCTTGCGGTAGCCTGATTGGCCTTGCTGCCGGCGTCGGACGCCACGATCGCCAGCGTCGCCTTGTAGTCCTCGCGCGCGCTTGCGTAGTCTCCCTTCGCTTCATAGGCCAGCGCGCGATGGGTGTAGCCGGAGATCAGTACGCTGTTCGCTGGCGTCATGATGTTGACCGGCGGCTTTTCCTTGGCGAGTCGGATCGCCTCGCTGCCATCGGCGATGGCGCGATCGAGATCGCCCTTGGCGCGCCAGATCGCGGTGCGGTTGATCAGCGGCTGCGGCAGCGAGGGATCAAGCCGGATCGCCTGGTTGATGTCGGCGAGTGCACCGTCGAGATCGCCGAGCGCTTGTTTCGAGATGCCGCGGTTCTGGAACGAGAATGCCGATTTTGGATCGGCCTTGATCGACATGTCATAGTCGGCAATGGCCTTGGCATAGTCGTGCTTGCCGCGCCAGGCGTTGCCCCGATTGTGGAAGATGATGCCGCTGGGCTGGCCGAGCTTCAGCGCATCGTCGAAATCGGCGATCGCGATGTCGTAGTCGCCCTTGTCGTAATAGGCCGAGCCCCTGAGGTTATAGACCGCCTGGCTCGGCTGCAGCCGGATCGCCTCCGTGGCATCAGCGATGACCTTGGCGTAGTCGCCCTTTTTGTTCCAGCCCACGGCCCGCCAGAAAAAGACGGTCGCGAGCTGCTCGCCCTTGAAGACCTTCAGCGCGATGATCTTGGTGCAGGCGTCGACCATCTTGTCTGCCGGCGTAGTCTCGGTGGTGCAGAGCGGGCCGAGCTGATTGCGTGCCTGCGCGACCGCGGGCGCGGACCATTGCGCGACGATGAGCAGGCAGAGCGCGACGAGGAGGCGGCGCATGGCGATGGTCTCATGCGAGAGGAGGAGCGCTTGTTTGTTGCTCGGCGAGGCCCAGGGGTTCACGGCTCCCCCGCGAGCGCATCCGGCGCCCGGATTCGCTATTCCATGAGTGGGCAGAATTTGCTAAAACGTAGAACCCAACCTTGCTGCCCACCGCTTCCCACTCATGAAGAACGACGAAATCCTGAGCCAAATCACCGAGTTCTGCCGCAAGGCGGACATGGCGGAATCGACCTTCGGCCGGCGCGCGGTGAATGATGGGAAGCTGGTTCATCGCCTGCGCGAGGGGAAGCGCATTACCATCGACACGCTGGAGCGGATCCAGGCCTACATGGCTGCGTCAATGGCCGGCGGCGTGCCGCCGCCGCGGGGACTTCAGGTGCCGCCGGAAAAGCGTGATCCGCGCGGCAATTTCCGCTTCTTCGAGAACCGCCAGAAATACCTGCTGTTCGTCCACACCTGCAGCGAAAAGCGGGTGATCGCGGACCGGGTTGCCTTGGAGCTCTCATCCATCCATCCGCGCCCGCCGGCGCTGCGCCTGTTCGACGCCGGCGTCGGTGACGGCACGGTGCTGGCGCGGGTGCTGCGCGCAACGCACCAGCGCTTTCCACACATGCCCTTCTATGTCGCCGGCAAGGAGCTCAGCCTCGAGGACCTGCGCCTGACCCTGGAGAAGGTGCCGGACCGCATTTTCGAGCATCCGGCGTCGGTGTTCGTCTTCACCAACATGTTCTACGCGGAGGCGCCCTGGCTGACGCCGGCATCGCCTGCGGCGGCGGCCGCCACGGTCTGGCACGAGGTGTCGCTCCGCGGCGCTTCATCGGGCGAATTCGAGCAGCAGATCGCGGAGCTGAGGCCGTTCTTGGAGCAGAACTGGCGCGCCGCGATCAGCCCACGCACGGCCATGCCGCTCTACGAGCGGCCCGTCGTCCTCGTGCTCTATCGCGAGGACCACAGATTCCTGTTGGATTCGACCATTCCGCGGCCGGGCCAAACCGAAGCCAATTTCGACCTTGTCATCGCATCCCAGCCCTACCGCGCTCTGTCCTCGGTCAATTTCCGGGCCAAGCGGATCATTGCACCCCTGGCGCGGGCGCTTCGGCCGGGCGGCAGGCTGATCGGAATCCACTCCCACGGGCAAGATCCGGGCATGGAAATGATCCAGGCGATCTGGCCCGGAGAAAATCCTTTCTCAGTCAGCCGTCATGAGCTACTGCGTGCAGTTAAGTATGAACTTGGATCGGTGGGCCGCGACTTAAATTTTAATGCCTACGCGGATAACCGTTCGATCTTCAGGTATGATATGGAAGCGCTGCCCAACGAGGTCACCGGCACCATCGGAACCTCGACGGCCTTTGCAGCGTGGAATGCGGCGGTGTATGTCGCTCAGATTGAGGACGACCGGTTGACAGAAATGACTCAGAACGGCCGCACTCTGGATGCCGCCAGGGACGTGCTGCGAAAGTACAATGGGCTCTGGTTTCTCGACGAATCCTACGTCATCTCGCGTCGGCGTGATTGACATCACCAAAAGTAAACATCGCAAACGCCCGCCGGCTAGCGGCGGAACAAGGGGTTACTGATGCGCGCGTCCTATCTCTTCACCAGCGAGTCCGTGTCCGAGGGCCATCCGGACAAGGTCTGTGACCGGATCTCCGATGAGATCGTCGACCTGTTCTATCGAGAAGGGCCGAAGGCGGGCATCGATCCCTGGCAGATTCGCGCCGCCTGCGAGACGCTCGCGACCACCAACAAGGTGGTGATCGCCGGCGAGACCCGCGGTCCGAAATCGGTGACCAATGAGCAGATCGAGAGCGTCGTGCGTGGCGCGATCAAGGACATCGGCTACGAGCAGGAGGGCTTCCACTGGAGGACCTGCGACATCGAGATTCTCTTGCATCCGCAGTCGGCCGACATCGCTCAGGGCGTCGATGCGCTGCAGCCGGGCGAGGTCAAGGAAGAAGGCGCGGGCGACCAGGGCATCATGTTCGGCTACGCCACCAATGAGACGCCCGATCTGATGCCGGCGCCGATCTTCTACGCTCACAAGATCCTGCGCCTGATCTCCGAAGCCCGTCACTCCGGCAAGGAGAAGGTGCTCGGTCCGGACTCCAAGAGCCAGGTCACCGTGCAGTACGAGAACGGCAAGCCGGTCGGCGTACGCGAGATCGTGGTTTCGCACCAGCATCTGATCGAGGACCTCACCTCCAAACAGGTGCGCGACATCGTCGAGCCCTACGTGCGCGAGGCGCTGCCGAAGGACTGGATCACGCCGAAGACGATCTGGCACATCAACCCGACCGGCAAGTTCTACATCGGCGGTCCCGACGGTGACTCCGGCCTGACTGGCCGCAAGATCATCGTCGACACCTATGGCGGCGCGGCCCCGCATGGCGGCGGTGCGTTCTCCGGCAAGGATCCGACCAAGGTCGACCGCTCTGCGGCCTATGCCGCGCGCTATGTCGCCAAGAACATCGTTGCGGCCGGTCTTGCCGATCGCTGCACCCTGCAGCTTGCCTATGCCATCGGTGTGGCGCGTCCGCTGTCGATCTACATCGACACCCATGGCACCGGTAAGGTGTCGGAGGACCAGCTCGAGAAGGCCGCCGCCAAGGCGATGGATCTCACGCCCCGCGGCATCCGCACCCATCTCGACCTCAATCGCCCGATCTACGCGCGCACCTCGGCCTACGGTCATTTCGGCCGCACGCCCGACAACGAGGGCGGCTTCTCCTGGGAGAAGACCGACCTCGTCGAGCAGCTCAAGCGCGCGCTCTAACTCTCTTGCGTCATTCCGGGGCGCCGCGACAGCGGCGAACCCGGAATCTCGAACCTTACGGATTCCGGGTTCGCTCGTGTCACGAGCGATCCGGAATGACGAGCCCAACAAACAGGAACCCCCTATGAACGCGAAGCCCGGCTTCACCGATTACATCGTCAAAGACATTTCGCTCGCCGATTTCGGCCGCAAGGAGATCTCGCTCGCCGAGACCGAGATGCCCGGCCTGATGGCCACCCGCGAGGAGTTCGGCCCGAAGCAGCCGCTGAAGGGCGCGCGCATCGCCGGCTCCCTGCACATGACCATCCAGACCGCGGTGCTGATCGAGACGCTCGCCGCCCTCGGCGCCGACATCCGCTGGGTCTCCTGCAACATCTATTCGACCCAGGACCACGCTGCGGCCGCGATCGCCGCCGCCGGCATTCCCGTCTTCGCCGTCAAGGGCGAGACGCTGACGGAATACTGGGACTATACCGCAAAGCTGTTCGACTGGCATGGCGGCGGCACGCCGAACATGATCCTCGATGACGGCGGCGACGCCACCATGCTGGTGCATGCCGGCGTCCGTGCCGAGAACGGCGACACTGCCTTCCTCGACAAGCCTGCTTCCGAGGAAGAGGAGATCTTCTATGCGCTGATCAAGCGCCTGCTGAAGGAGAAGCCGAAGGGCTACTTCGGCGAGATCGCCAAGAACATCAAGGGCGTCTCGGAAGAGACCACCACGGGCGTGCATCGCCTCTACGAGATGGCCAACAAGGGCACGCTCCTGTTTCCCGCCATCAACGTCAACGACAGCGTCACCAAGTCGAAGTTCGACAACCTCTATGGCTGCCGCGAATCGCTGGTCGACGGCATTCGCCGCGGTACCGACGTGATGCTGTCGGGCAAGGTGGCGATGGTCGCAGGCTTCGGCGACGTCGGCAAGGGCTCGGCCGCTTCGCTGCGCCAGGCCGGCTGCCGCGTCATGGTCTCCGAAGTCGATCCGATCTGCGCGCTGCAGGCCGCGATGGAAGGCTACGAGGTCGTGACCATGGAAGACGCCGCGCCTCGCGCCGACATCTTCGTCACCGCGACCGGCAACAAGGACATCATCACCATCGAGCACATGCGCGCGATGAAGGATCGCGCCATCGTCTGCAACATCGGCCACTTCGACAACGAGATCCAGATCGCGGCGCTCCGTAATCTGAAGTGGACCAACATCAAGCCGCAGGTCGACGAGATTGAATTTCCCGACAAGCACCGCATCATCATGCTCTCTGAGGGGCGCCTCGTGAACCTCGGCAACGCGATGGGCCATCCGTCCTTCGTGATGTCGGCGTCCTTCACCAACCAGACGCTGGCGCAGATCGAGCTGTTCGCCAACAACAAGGACGGCAAGTACGAGAAGAAGGTCTACGTGCTGCCCAAGACCCTCGACGAGAAGGTCGCCCGCCTGCACCTCGCCAAGATCGGCGTCAAGCTGACCGAGCTGCGTAAGGACCAGGCCGACTATATCGGCGTGAGGGTGGAAGGTCCGTACAAGTCGGATCACTACCGGTACTGAGACGCGGCGTCCATCAGGAACGCAAGAAGCCCCGGAGCAATCCGGGGCTTCTTTGTGTGTGCCGAGTATGAACGACAGCTTGGAGGTGGAAGTCCTCTATCCAGCCTGATGACGGCGAAGGATTAGCGAAGCGCAAGGGCGTCATCGCGAGATGGGGTCTGAAGACAGCGCGGGGCAAAGCCGCGACCCGATGGACAAGAACCGGATAACGAGGCCTACCCGGCCGGACGAGCAAGCACATGATTGCGAAGTCCATGGTCATCAAGGGTCGGGGTGGTAAATCCGGCGGGCGTGCGGTGAAGGCGGTCGGTCTTACCTCGGGAGGTCTGCGCT
>NZ_AXAZ01000087.1 GCF_000473065.1 Bradyrhizobium sp. WSM1743 | reverse complement strand
GCCGATCGACGCATCGCCGGTCGCCGTGCCCGCCGCCATGTCGACGGTGACGCCGCCCGTGACCGTGCTGAGGCTGTTGTAGATCGCAGTGTCGAAGCCGCCGCGGCCGTCGATATAATCGTCGCCGCCCAGTCCCGTGAAGTTGTTGTTGAAGCTGCTCCCCAGCAGCGTGTCGGAGAACGTCGACCCCTGCACCGCATTGACGCCGGTGAAGCTGTCGGTGCCCTCGGTCGCACCCGTGGCGCTGCCGGCAACTGTGACCGCATTGGTGGTCCCGACGGCGCTCGTCTCGAGGTCGACGCTGACGCTCGAGGCTGCGATCTGGTAGTTCAGGCGGGTGAAGCCGTTGCCGATGATGGTGTCATTGCCGCCGGCGCCGGCGAAGTCGTTGAAGGTGCCGGAGGAGCCGACATTGGTGGCCCCGGCCTGACCGAACCCGGTCGCATCGAACGTGTCGTCGAAATTGGTGCCGCGGGCGGCCTCGACGCTGCGCAGCGTGTCGGTGCCGACCGTCGCATCGCCATTCACGACGCCGGCGGCGAGGTGAACATAGATGCCTGACGTGGTCGTCGTATCCGAATTGTAGGTAACCTGGTCGTAGCCGCCGCGGCCGTCGATATAGTCGTCGCCGCCGCGACCTTCATAGGTCTCGTAGGTGAACGCCGCGTTGTCGCTGCCATAGATCGTGTCGTTGTAGGCCGAGCCCCAGATCGTCGAGACGTTGGAGAAGGTGTCGTGGCCGACGGAGGCGTCGCCGTCCGCGGTCCCTGCCCCGATGTCGACGGTGACCGCGCTGGTCGCTCCCAGATAGGACAGCCGCGTCACGATCTGCCCGAGAGCGTTGACGGCACCGACGACGATATCGTTGCCGCCGCGCCCCTCAAACTCGCTCTGGCCGGCGGCGACGCCGGGCAGACCGGTCGAGCCGGTAAATCCGGCGGCGTTGAAGGTGTCGGCAAAATCGTTGCCGATCACGCCCTCGATGTCGACGAGCGTATCCGTCCCGACGCTAGGTCCCGAGACAGTGCCAGCCGCGAGGTTGACGGTGATTCCGCCGGTCGCATCCGTATAGATGGCGCGGTCGAAGCCCAACCCGCCATCCAGGAGGTCGCTGCCGCCGAGGCCCTGGAGGCGGTCGTTGCCGCCGAGACCGCTGATGGATTCGGCATTGGCCGTGCCGACGAGGTCGTTCGCGTTGCCGTCGCCGACGATCGGCGCGGCCGGCGTGCCGAACAGGAAGTCGCTCGCCGTCAAGCTGTTCAGATCGACGTTCTGAAGCGTGAGGCCGTCATTTGAACTGAACGTGATGACGGTGTTGGGGCCGCCTTGCATCGCATGCGATTGCAGATCAGCCAGGCTGAAGATGCCGTAGACGCCGGTCAGATCAATCTTGTCCTGGCCATGGACGAAGTCCTGGATGAAGTCGAAGCCGCCGCCGGTCGCATAGACAAAGCTGTCCGCGCCGGCGCCGCCGCTGAGGAAGTCGTTGCCCGCACGACCATCCAGGGTGTCGTTGCCGTTGCTGCCGAAGAGACTGTCGTTGCTGGCGCTGCCAATGATGGTGTCGTTGAAATTGGACCCGAGGACGTTGAACACGCCACCGGTGATGGTGTCGTGGCCGACCGAGCCATCGCCATCGGCCGTGCCCGCAGTGAGGTTGACGCTCACGCCGCCGGTCGCGTTGCCAAACTGGATCTGCGTATTGCCGTTGCCGGAGATGGTGTCGTTTCCGGCGTTGCCCTGGAACGAGTTGAAGTTCGCGTTGAGGCCGGTGAAACCCGTCGCGTCGTAAACGTCGCCAAAGTTGCTGCCGATCGCGCTGTTGACACCCGTGAAAGTATCGTGACCGGTCGAGCCGTCGCCGGCGGCGGTGCCGCCCGCGAGATTGATGGTCACACCGCCGGTCGCATTGACGAAAATGAGGCGCGTGTTGCCGTTGCCGGCGATGACGTCGTCACCACCGAGGCCCTCGAATTGATTGAAGGTGCCGTTGTTGCCGGTATTGGCCCCGGTCACACCGTAACCGATCGCATCGTAGGTATCGTTGAAGTTGGTGCCCTGAATGCCCTCGATCGAACGAAGCGTGTCCGTGCCGTTGGACGCATCTCCGGTGACGATGCCGGCCGCCATATCGACGGTGATGCTTCCCGTGATGAAGAAGATGTTGTTGTAGGACGAGACGTCGAAGCCGCCGCGACCGTCGATGTAATCGTTGCCGGCAAGGCCGGTGAACGTGTCGTTGGTCGCGCCGCCGGACAATGTGTCGTCAAACATCGATGCCTGGACAGCGTTGACGCCGCTGAAATGATCGGTGCCGACCGACGAATCGCCCGTGGCGACGCCGGTGACGAAGTCGACCTGCACGCCCGCGGTCGCGTTGTTGAAACCGAGCCGGGTGAAGCCATTGCCGATGATGGTGTCGTCTCCACCGTTGCCGGTGAACTCGTTGAAGGTCCCGTTCGAGCCGGCATTGACGCTGCCCGCGCCGAAACCGGCGGCATTGTAGGTATCGGCGAAGTTGGTGCCGCGGATCGCCTCGATCCCGCGCAATGTATCCGTTCCGATGGTCGAATCGCCGGTCACGGATCCGGCGGCGAGATTGACCGTAATTCCCGTCGTGGTGTTCGGATCGACATTGTAATCCACGCGGTCGTAGCCGCCGCGGCCGTCGATATAGTCGTTGCCCGCAAAGCCCGAATAGACCTCTGCGGTGAACATCGGATTGTTGCTGCCGAGAATCGTGTCGTTGTAGGCGGAGCCCCAGACGCCGTTGAATCCGGAACCGACGAGGGTGTCGTGGCCCACCGATGCATCACCCTGAGCATAACCGGCTGCGAGATCCACCGTCACCGCGTCGGTGGCGCTGAAATAGGAGACGCGCGTCAGCTCCGCCCCTTGGCTGTTGGTGTTGCTGATGATGGTGTCGTCGCCGCCTTTGCCTTCGAACTCATTGTAGCCGACGGGGCTACCCGGGACATGTGCATCGCCGGTGAAGCCGGCTGCGTTGAACGTATCGGCAAAGTCGCTGCCGAGGGCCGCTTCGATGTTGACGAGCGTGTCCGTCCCCACGCCTGCGCCGGACGCCGTTCCCGCCGCGAGGTTGATCGTGACTCCGCCGGTTGCATCGGTATAGACGGCACGGTCGAAGCCGGGGCCGCCGTCGAGAATGTCGTCGCCGGAGCCGCCGCGGAGATAGTCCCTGCCGGCCCCGCCGAACAGGATGTCGTTCCCGTCACCGCCGCTGATGCGATCGTTGCCGTCCTGGCCGTCAATCAGATCGTTGCCGCCTCCGCCCGAAAGCACGTCATCGCCGAGCGAGCCGAACAAGGCGCTCCCGACCGGGGTCAGCTCGGCATTCGCAATTTCGGTGCCGAGATTATCGACAAAACGGTCCGTAAGCTGATCGATGGATTGTTGATCCGAGAAATCGGTTGCAGCCAGTTGATCGGCGGCCGCGCCTTGGGCGACCTGGCCGGCTTGCGCCAGTTCGGTGACGTTGGTGGCCGACTGAATGCTGTCGTTCGCGGCGGCAACGACCTCCACAACCGTCGCGGCAGCGGCTGTGCTGACGCCAGAGAGCGTGACGACGCTTTGAACCGTATCCGAAGATGCCAGATCGAAGACGGGCGCGCTGGGAGCAGTCTGAGACGCGGTAATGGCCCCTGCAATTGCTGTAATGACCGCGTCCGGCTCCACACCGACAGCTGACACCTGGGCGGCCGTGCTTTGGACCTGGATGGCCGCCGCAAGCACTGCCGTCGCTGTTGGATCGCCATTCACCGCAGCGGGCACCGGATCGTACGACAGCAGGTCAATGGGGTTTGCGGGATCGGAGGCGAGATCGACATTGAACGCGGCCGCAATGGCGCTGATGGCCTGGTCCACCGTCAGCGGGTGCTCATCGTTTGCCGTGCTATCGACCAGCGCGACGATCAACGTCGTCAGCGGAGTGATGACGGTGGAGCCCTCCGGCGCCCTCAGCACGCCGGCGACCTGCAATCCCGTCGAGATATCGACACCGCCGATACTCACGAGCGGACCGGATCCGCCCGCCAGCGTAAAGCTGCCGTCAGCACGGGTCGTCGTGAACGCTTCGCCCGCGTCGAGTATTCCGTTATTGTTGGCGTCAGCAAAGACGGTCGCGCCGCCGATATAGCCGTCGATATCAAGCGCGTTGATCTCGTTGGCTCCGGGTTCAACCTTCAGCGAGAGCTCAGCCGTGCTCACCGCCTGATGGACGCCGTCGTCGGAGATGGCGGTGACGTGCAGCGTGAACGGATCAGGGCTGCCGACGGCATGGTCCGGGATCAGGACGACGTTCTGGATCGAGTCGCACGTCACCAGCCAGGCGCCGTCCCCGAGCGCGAGGCCGTTCTGTACCTCGAAGCTCGACGGCACCCCCTCGATCTTCACGGACAAGGTGCTGCTCAGATCGATCTTGTTCGCCGCAATGTGTAGCGTGATATTTTGGTCGGCCGCGCCCGAGGAGTCCTCGACGATCAGATTCGGCGCGTCTTGCGCGCCGTGGATGTCGAAGCTGATGCTCCTGGTCGTGCCGTCGACGGACTTGACCGTGAAGGTCTCCGTCTTCACCTCGTTGGCACCGAGATACTGGATCGCGGCGTTGTCGACCGAATAGGTGTAGTGGCCATCGGCCTGCAGCGTCACGGTGCCGAGGTTGTCTGCTCCCGTGATCTCGCCGGCCTGGAACGCAGCCTGGTTCTGGTCGGCATCGCTGATGGACAGCTGCCCGGATGCGGTCAGCTGGCCGTCCTCGGTGACGTCATGCTGGGTGGGGCCGCCGATATCGGCCGCATCGTTGACGCCGTGGATCGTGAACGTCACGTCCTTGGTCGTGCCGTCCAGAGCCTCGACGGTGAAGATTTCGTCTCGGGTTTCGCCCTGGCCGAGATATTGAACGAGCTCGTTGACGACCGAATAGCTGTAGGCGCCGTTGGCGCCGATCGTCAGCATCCCGAGATTGCCGGGAGCCGAGACAACCACGGTCTGGAATGAATTCTGGTTCTGGTCGACATCGTTGATCGACAGCGTGCCAGACGCTGTCAGGACGCCGTCCTCGGTGACGTCGTGCTGGACGGGATTGCCGATCACGGCGGGGTCGTTGGTACCCGTGATGTTCACCACGATATCATGGGTGGCGGTGCCGTCGGCCGAGGCGACCCTCAGGGTGTCGGCGACGTGCTGTCCTGCGGCGAGCGAATCCGATTTCGCGGGATCGAGCGTATAGGTCCAGGCCCCTGATGCTGCATTGAAAGTAAAGTTGCCATAGGTGCCGGCCAGCGAGGCCGGGACTGCGAAATGGTCTTGGCCGTTGTCGACATCGTGAACCGCAAGCTGGCCCGACGCGCTGGGATCGCCGGCCACGCTCCCGGCCTCGGTCACTGAAGTATCCTGGCTCCCCGACACCGTGATCGTGGCCGGGTCGTTGCTGCCGGTGATGGTGACCGTGAGCGTCGACGAGCCCGTTCCTCCGTGGTTGTCTGCATTCGTGTAGGCAAACTGCTCCGTCACCTGCTGGCCTTCGGCGAGCGCTTGCACGGAGGCGCTGGAGCTGTTGAGCGTGTAGGTGTAGGCGCCGGTCGCCTTGGTGACCACCAGCGTTCCATAGGTGCCGACGACGGCGATCGTGGTGCCGTTGTCCGTGCCTCCTGCCACGGCCGACACGATGTGGGTATCGCCGGCATCGGCGTCCGTGTCGTTTGCAAGCAGATTGCCGTTCGCAGCCGTCGTCACGTCCTCCTTGATGGAGGCGATATCCGCGGTTGCGACCGGCGCATGATTGGTCGGGCCTTCGATGACGACCTCGACCTTTTCGATCGAGACGACGGCCAGGTTGAAGCTCCTGAACGCGTAGTCCGCGCTGCCATAGCGCCCGATAAGGGCCTGGATTGTCACAAGATCGGACCTGAATGAAGGCGAGTTCGCGAACTCTTGCGTGACGACGAGGCGGAGCGTGTCCTGGCCCTTGCCGCCGTCGTAGATATCGATTGAACCCACATTTTCCGAAACGCGGTAGATCAGGGTATCGTTGCCATTGCCGCCGCTGACGAGATCGCTGCCGGAGCCGCCATCGATGATATCGTCGCCGTTTTCGCCGGCGATCAGATCGTTGCCCGTCCCGCCGAGCAGCGTATCGTTACCGTTGCCGCCGAGAATGATGTCGTTACCGCTGCCGCCGTCCACCGTGTCGTTGCCATTGCCGGCGTCGATGATGTCATTGCCCGCACCGGCATTGATGCTGTCGTTGCCGTTGCCGCCCTGAATGAGGTCATTCCCGGCCCCGGCGACGACCGTATCGTCGCCATTCTTTGCATTGATGGTGTCAGCCGAGCTGGTGCCGGTGATCTGATCGTTCGCATTGGTGCCGTTAATGGTCATGGCGATTCATCTTTCTCGAAAGGGCAACAGTCATTGCTCGCGAGCGCGCGGAAGCGGCTTGCGTTGTGCGGATGGAGAAATCTTCAATCGTTGAAAGCGAAACGCGATATGGACGCGACGCGTGACATCGTGCGGTCGCTCATTGTGAGCCCCTCCCGTAACCGTCTTGATTTTTCAGGTTCGCCGTCAGCCCAAGGCTTAAGTTGAAATGATGTGGTCTTGTTATTGTTCGACGCCTTGCGCCGTTGTTCGGCGTCGCATGAATTCTCGAAGTCGCAATCTCCGACCGTCGAAAAAACGTTTCTGATAATTGCAAATTGTTTCCACTGTTGCGCGACGGGCGTCAAGACAGTACAGCTGCTAACCTTAAGCGGCGCACGAACCGAACGGTGCGGCTGCGAAATCGTGCGTCCCGGATTTGCGACGGCTGGCTGCCTCACCGAACCGGACGATCGACGTCTCGCCGGGCTCCGGCGCAATACGTGACGAAATGAAGTGAGCGCTCTCTCCACCGGGCGCGATCGAATCAGGCCGCTGAAGCTGCCGAGCAAACGAAATGCCATCGTTGATGGCGCCGGCCCGCGGGCCGGGCCACACGGCCCAGGATAATCTGCGACATTCTGACGCGCCGAGTCACCACAGCGCATGAGCGGACACCGAAAACCTGCAACAATCTGGCTCAAGACCTTAATTCCCGGATCGAAATGCATTCGTCGCCAATGGAATAGCGCTGGCACAAACCGCCGCATGACCCAAATGGGTCATTCGTGTTCTGCTCGCACCGCCTCACCGCGGCGATTTCATTAGACTTTCGTCGGCCGCGATTTTTCAGGAAAAACAGGCAGGAGGGCTTGCTTCGAACTGCCGCCTCGCGAAGCATCCTGGACCAGGGGAAATGCGATCGAGGGTGCCAAGGTCGGTTCGATGGCGGGCCTTCTGCACGGCATGCAACGTAGAGGCTTGCCGGCTGCAATGGATGCCTCGACGAGTGCCTTGACGAGTACCTTGGGCTCAGCGGAGGGGGACCGCACTTGAGGACCAACAAGATAGACGATCATGAATTGTCGAAGGTCATCAATCGACTTGGCGAAGCCGCCGTGAACCCGGATGCGTGGCGCGACATCATGGATGACATCTGCAAGGCGGTCGGGGCGTCAGCGGCATTACTCCTTCAGAGCGACATCAGGACGCCCGACGTTCCACGCACCGAATCGATCGACGAAGGGACCAAGTTCTACTTCAGGAATAACTGGCATCTGAGAGATCCTCGCGCCAGGGCGTTTCCGCGCATGATGGCCGGCGAGGTCGTGACCGACCTCGATGTGATGACCCCGGAACAGATTCGTTCCGATCCCATGTACAACGAGGTGCTGTTTCCGTTCGGATACCGATGGTTTGCCGGCATCGGCTTCTGGGCCGACAGCGCAGCGTGGGCGTTGACGATCCAACGAACCGGCCGCGAGGGCGCGTTCGAGGCGCGCGACAAGCAACTGCTTGCCCAGCTGGCTCCGCGGCTCACCGAGACCGCCACGCTCGCCACCGCGGTCGGCAGGATCGCGCTGACCTCGATGACAGACGTCCTCAGTCGCGTTGGACAACCCGCACTGATCCTCAACCGCGAAGGCAAGGTTCTGCGCACAAACGAGGTAGCCGACGGCGGCTTTGACAATGAGATCCGTATCAAAGACCGGCGTCTCGTGCTCCGTGACAAGCAGGCGATGGCCAAACTCGATCAGCTGATCAGCTTGATCCGATCCGCGCCGGATAGCGCCGCCATCCCCGCCGCTCCCATCCTTGTCCGTCGCACGGCGAAGCCACCGGTTGTCTTGCGCATACTGCCAGTGGACGGCGCGGCGCGCTCCGTCTTTCTCGGTGCTCGCGCCATGCTGATTCTGTCCAATCTCGTCCCGCCCGCGGCGCCCGACTCTGGCCTCATCGGCCAAGCCTTCGACCTCACGCCCGCGGAATCCCGATTGGCCGCACTGCTTGCAACTGGCACATCGCTCGCCAGTGCCGCCGAACAGCTGCGCATTTCGCGCGAGACGGCGCGCAATCACCTGAAAGCGATCTTCTCGAAGACCGGCGCGCACCGTCAACCGGAACTGGTCAAGCTGCTCCTACAATTAGTTTGAGCATTTGGTTCTTTGCCCAGCGGCGGTCGCAAATTTCCCCCGAGCGCGAGCGAAAGACCTCGACCCTTTTCGGTGTTTCAGCTGAAGGTGCGGCCTTTATGGATTGCGCATCACTTTTCATTTACGGCTCCGAGCCGCCACGGATTCGTTCATCAGCAAGAGAAACAACGCGCTCGTCGCCTCATATCTCGCAACCACGCGCTTCCTCGCTCTTCCTCGCATGATGGCTTTTCCGGCGCGGGAGCCAATACTCCACTCCCAGCTCCGCGAACGTTTCCGCATCTCTAGCTCGAAGAACGAGAAGTCGTCCAAGCTCCCTAGATTGTCTCCCGACGCGTTTGACGTCATTTCGCTACTTAACGACCTGTTCGGCACCTTGTGTCCCATACGAGCGCAAGAACGCTGCGTGTAAGAGAGGGTCTCGCAAAGCGATATGCCAAACTCCTTGGGTGCGCCTCCCCCAAATGGGCTAGGCCGGGAAGAACAGTGGCAGCGTCAGCTTGCGGCTACCCGCGATCATTCTATGGCCCCGAGCGTCGCGCCGAGAAAAATTGCCGAGCTGGCGAGACGGTTTGGACCAGGAAGCATGAGCTCACGCGCTGACGAACCTGATAGGCCTGATAAATGCGTTCAATAGCGTCGCAGGCCGGCACAGTGCGGGAGAAAAGGCCCACATTCGAGCGGCTTACGAGCCGACGGGAAAGCGCGGTGGCGACACGAACAAAATAAAGAGCAGGACAGAGCTGTTACGGGGCTTTAGCAGGTTAACGTAGGCGCGAAACTCCGCACGCGCTCAAATGGCCGCATGTGAAGAGAGCCGGCCCGGATCTGGCGGTGACAAGCTCAAACCCAAAAAGAGAAAGAGGAGCGCAGTGATGCACTCCTCTTGTTGTAAGCCTGAAAAGCGGCTGTTGTTAGAAACCAGCTACGCGAAGATTCTCAAGCTGCTGATTGACGTACTCAACGATAAACCGATCCTTCCGCTTATAGTACTGTGCCATAGCGCGCGGGTCGCCTGATACCCCCTTAAAGATCAGCTGCTTGTCTATAGCGACACGCGCAGGAACCATCTCGCGCTTATTTCCGACGACGATCGGCACCAACGTCTCCTCGGCTTCGAAGAAGTCGCGGCGAACCTGATCATCCGTGATGGGATGCGGCTGCTTAGGCGGCGGCCCGCGTGGATTGCCGAAGGTCCCCTTTTTCAAACTGGCCCTTAGGATTAGGAGTCATGTTGTGCTCCTCGACTGATGGACTTCAGGGAGGGCATAGGCCCAAACGAGCCGCGCTGCTTGCAACCGGCGCATCGCTCGCCAATGCTGCCGAGCACCTCGGCATCTCGCGGGAACCGGCTCGCAATCATCTGAAAGCGATCTTCTCGAAGACGGGAGCCCATCGCCAGTCGCAGCTGGTCACGCTTGTTTCTCCAACTGGGTTGAAAGCTCGATCCTTAGAACCGCCGCAGCATGGCGACAAGGTGGTTCCAAGACGTGTGTCCTAATCTCAGGGCACCTTCGAGTTATTACCTCGACGAACAGGACTCTACGCAGGTCAACGCAAGGGCCCTTTGTCCGCGACACATCACGGCCACTGCTCGCCACCGCGAAGCCCCGAGCGATATAATCATCCGGTATTTGCCGGCGCTGTCCTTGACGATTAAACGGACGAGCAGATGTCGCATCCCCCAGCACTCAGAATCTTTGCGGTTATTCTCCTCCGAATCGCGGTTGGGACGAAATAGCTTTTGGCAATTTTGGTACGATCGCATGCTTCCCGCGGGAGTGCATCGCCTGAAAGCGGCGGAACGCCTGTCCCCTTGTCGGAGTTGGGAGATGTGTGGTGCAAATTTGCTTCGCTGCGCGCGTCTATTTCGGGAGTATGCGGGAGATTGCCGCGCGCGGCGACGATTTGCGCGACGTGCGCAACCTGCTGCCTGAGGACTGCATCCGTGCAGTCCCGCACAACGTCGCGATAAACGCCGCTCGTACTCCCCTCGTGAGCCACTCGATCATCCGATAGGCGCGTGCGCGACGAAAGCGCGGCGCGCGACGGCCTCATTCGAGAAAATCAATGCGCCGTTCCTCTACACGCTCAGGGCCAGCGACGGAGAGTTCGGCTCCGGTGTCGAACTTGCGGTTGAACGCGGCTGGATCGAGCTGCACGAGAGCGGCACTTACGTGCGACTTATCAAAGCCGATACAGAAACGGCCCCAGCACCACCCTAAATGCCGGGCCCTTGTCTTTGGCGGTAATGGAATCGGTATCCGTGCATTCTCAAACATTGCGGTGTAAGGTTCTTGAAGCGGAACGGAGTACTACCCGCAAACAAGACACATGCCGGGTCACTTGGAGAAGCTCCAAACCGGCGCCGCGGAATCCTAATTAGGGGATCTAGCGACCGACCGGTTGCACCAGCTAACGGGGCCAAGGACCGGCTAAGGAGACCTCGGCTGTGAATGGCCGACGTCACCCATGCCTCGGTGGCCAGCAACTCCAGCAATTCCACGTCGATTGCGTGTAAGCGAGATTGTCCTCGTCCGGCTTGTGGATGTGGATTCTTTGCACGTGCTGTTGGCAAGCGGCTTTGACCTCGTCGGCGCGCAAGCGAACGCTTGAATGCTTGTCACATTTCGGATCTTGCCGAGGAAGGCCGCGATGCCAGCCAGCTGCTCACGCTTGGTACCGCGCAAGAACTCGCCAGCCGGTCCAGCGTTAAGCACCGCGTTTGGCCACCGCGCGCCACCACAAAGCCCCAAGCAGTATAATCGTCCGATCGTTACCGGCGCTGTCCTTGGAGGCCACGCGGGGGGCCAAGTATCGGTGCCTGCCGCGACCGTCACGGCCAAGCATTCTCCAGTGCTCGGCATCTCTGCCGTTAGCCTGCTCCGAATCGGGCTTGAGACGACCGAGATCGTCCTCAACGATCACGGTGCGATCGCCCGCCTTCCGCTGCAGTGCCTCGCCAGCAAGCGGCGGAACGTCTGTCCCCTTCCCCGAGGCGGAATATGCGCTGTTGAAATTTGCTTCGCTGCGCGCGTCTGTTTCGGGAGTATGCGGGAGATTGCCGCGCGCGGCGACGATTTGCGCGACGTGCGCAACCTGCTGCCACAGGACTGCATCGGTGCAGTCCCGCACAACGTCGCGATAAACGCCGCTCGTACTCCCCTCGTGAGCCACATCGTCGCCGAAGATAATCTCGTCGAGCAGCTCGCCGTTGCGTGTAATCGTGACGCTGATCATGGCTCTCTGCTCATGATGTCCATCAAAATCCCTCTCGCAGCTCGCTCGCGACCGATAGCCGTCGATCCACAGGAAAGGTCCGGCCGGCTCGCGAATGGCGCTTCTCCGGTCCGGGTTGAAATGGTGACGTGGTCGTGGCGCACGTGCAGGATAGTCGCCCGGTCGCCCTTGATCAGGACCAAGGATCGCATCATCTTCGTTCCACCCATTGCGCATCGCGCGCGAGCAGACGGCAAGCCTGTTGCAGAGCGGTCTCGATCTCGTACCGGGAGAGCGACGGGTGCTCCAGGCGCAGCTTGGCGAAGACCGGCCCTGGCGGTACGCGTGTGCCCGGAACACCGGACTGCCGCTCATCACGCCGGGATATCGCACGATGACGGGCTCGTCTGCCGAGAGGCCGCCTGCGATGGTGTCGATGATGGCGATCCGAGCGAGGAACTCGAGGCTGGATTCGCCCACCCTTCTCTGGCCGCCCCTGATCCGTCGCATCATTCCCGGCGTGACGAGATGAACCCCGCATCCAAGAATATCGGCAATCATCGCCTTGGCGGTGAGCATCTCGGCGGGATCCCCCCGGAGGACGAGCAGCAATTCGCCATCACAGACCTGTGCATCCAGCAATCTCATGATGTTACCTCGGCATTTCGTCGCAGAAGCGATCGTCCTCATGATCGGCTTGCGCACGTGCTCGTCACAGTCGGCCAGAGTGGCGGCCGCGCTCCTCGAGACCGCGTGCTCGACGGCATCCGACAAAACGCATGCCTCGTCGTCGGAGCTCATGCGTGGTTCGCTTGCGCGCAGAGTCGGACAAGGGTTGTCGGGCTCAGTGGCTGGGCGAACAGATCGAGACAGACGAGATTGGCGCAGGCGAGCGCCATCACTGCCGGCGCGGGATCGGTCTCGCCGGCCAACGACTTGAGCAACTGGCCGAGCGGCATCGGCCCCTCGTCGAGCAGGACTTGTAGGATGCGCAGGCGCAGCCCGATCGGAATAGGCACGTCGTGGTAGGCCCAGACCAGGTTGGCATTTGCACGGCGCGGCTCGCGCCCGATCTCTTCGGCTGTGAGCTCAAGCTGGTTGAGATTGAGCTCATCCAGCGCGATCAGAACGAGGCCTACGTCATCGATATCCCGGATCCGCCGCGCCGGGACGACATCCAGAACGCAGCGTCCGTCCTCATGCTGGATGATGATGGCATCGAGCTCGACCTGCACGGAGGCGACGTGGGCTGAGGCGAGGTAATCGATAGACCGCACCCGCGGATCTAGCGTTGCCTGGATCAGCGCATCGCGGAGCGCTGGATGATGCAGCGGGATCGGGGTCGTGGTCTTGGCGGAGACGAACCGACCCTGGGCTTCTTTTTTGTCGCACATGCTTGAACCTTCACTCAAATCAAGGAGAGGACGTAAGCGCGTTCGCCTGCGTCCGGTTTTCGTCGATCCCCGTCATGTCCCGCCGCTCCCCTTCAGATCTCGATGATGAGGTTTGGATCGAAGTTCCGGTTGTCCCAGGCATGCTGCTGGGGCGGCCACGGTCCATAGCCCTTCGCGTTCGACAGCACGCGCGTTGCACAGATCATGGTGTCCTCGGATTCGTGGGTGTGGCCGTAGATCCAGAGATCGGCGGGCTTGAGCGCGCCGCGCCCGTCATTCGCCGCCGGTCGCATCAGCGCCGTCAGGTCGCTCCGGTAGGCAGCGCTGAGGATCTCGTCCGGCCCTAAGGGGTCGGAGGGCGCCAAAGCAGCGCCGGCATGCGGGGCGTGATGGGAGATCACCACCAGCTTACCCGAACGCGGCTTGCGCATCTCCAATTCGAAAAACGAACGGGCCTGCAGGTGCCGAGCCAGCGCGTAACTCGGGCGGAAGCGCTTGGCATGGCGGCCAATCCTGATCTTGCGGAAGTCGTTCATGCGCTCGGCCGCGACTCCCATGGCGCGATGCGGATCGCCGAACAGATCGAAGTCCGTCCAGGTGGTTGCGCCAGCGAAGGTCACGTCGCCGATCCGAATGCAGCCTTCTCGACCGTCCGGTCGATATCGGTGCCGTAAAATTCGTGATTGCCGGCCACGTATATCACGGGCCGATCCGGTACCCGCTCGAGCAGCCACGTCACACCCCGTTCCATGCGCGGGATCAGATCGCCGGCGATCACCAGGACGTCGAACTGCGGCCGCGCGTCGCCCGCCGGAAGGTCCCAGCCGCGCGTCAATTCCACATGCAAATCCGACAATACCCACAAGCGCACGTCAGTCCTCACTATTGTCGTCGTCATCGAGAGGCTCGGCCTGAAGCAGTGCCGCCACGAGCTCCTCCGGCAGTTCATCGATGGCCAGCGCGAACACGACATCCGGCGATTGGCAGAGCGGGCATTCATGACGGTGCGATTCATAATCGCACTCGCCCTTGCGGCCGCAGGTTGCACACCGGAATCGAGCCATCCCTGTCGCATCCCACATTGCGATCACCGAGCCGGTCCAACAGATCAGGAACAGCCAACTCGCCCCCATCGACTTCCTCACGCGTCATTAGGGAGCCTCGCGACATTCCAAGGCCAGGGAACAGACCATAAACATATACCTATGTCAACGTCCATATGTATTAAAATGTACATATATCCATAGCGAACTCCAATGTTCCTATGCCCCCTGCTGCCTATGGCCATTTGGCCGAACTCCGCCTAGAATCCACGCTCAAGGATTCGTCAACATGCGAATCCTTGAGCCCCTCACCCCCGGAGAACTCATGGCTGACGCAGGAAAATCCGCAAAGCAAAGCAAAGCGAAGGCACCGACCGGGCAGCAAAAACGGAATTTCTTCGCGACGATGTCCGGCGAGGTGATCAAGGCGATCAAGCGAGCCGCCCTTGAGGACGACACCACGGCGTCGGAGATCCTGGAGGAAGCCGCCAGAGACTGGCTCGAACGGCGAAAGCACAAGGCTCCGAAGCGCGAGACCGGTTAGTCGATAGCCACGCCGTCATCGATATCACCAGCCCGAGGGTCTTACTCGACGCGAGTTCAACCGCTCGGCCCCGGCGGTGTGTCCGCGCCCGATCTCGCGGCATGTCGCCAGTGACGGCCGGCCGGATTCGCATCAAATTGGCCTTGAGGTGAGAGCCAGGCTGAAGCTTCATGCTCTGCGTTCCTCGCCGGTTCGTAGCTCATCGAACGCGCGCAGCGCCTTCAGCACGGCCCTCTCGGCCGAGGCGGCGCCGCCGCGGGAGGCCGAGCGACTTAGGTAGAACTCGGACCAGGAGCGACACAATTGATCTGCGCGGTGCGGATCATGCTCGGCGCGGTCGAAGACATGGGCGAGCACGAGCGCGCATCTGGGATCGGCGTCGAGCGCGATGGACAGCACTGCGCTCATCGCGATGTCGGTCTTGACGCCGCCCAGCTGCGGGATCGGCATCAATGACAGCACCAGCGCGATCGCGGCATAGCGGGCGGAGAGATTGGCCTTCGCGTCTTGCGCGGGCTGGTGCCCCCGCATCCACGTGGGATTGGACATTTTGCAGGGCCCTCCTACTCCGCGCGCGGCTCGGGGCTGCGCGGGCGTACCCACTTGGTGGCGGCGACATGCGCCCCAGTGATAAACTTGGCCGCCACCGCAGCGGAGAAGAAGGTCCACCCCACCCGAAAGCGCAGGCGATCTTGGACGCCGGCAATCGGCACCAGGACGCCCTTGGCGCGAAGTTCGGCGCGGAGATCCCTGATGTTTTGCCGGAGGCTTGCGCTCAGGATGTTGCGCACCTCGGAGCCCGCCGAGACCACGAACCCCTCGTCGTCGTGATGGCCCCGGGCCCAGATTCCGCAATAGTCCAGTTCGAGCTCGCCTTCGGGCGGGGACGCCATCGGCAAGTCGGTCGCGACGGCCTCGTCCGCGTTCTGGCTGCCCTTGATCTCGGCATCCGCGGGCAACCTTCTTACGCGGTTGGCGTTGAATGTCCTGCAGCCGGCGTCGAACAGCAGGCGCCGGCCCTCAGTCACAAGCCGCTCCAATGTTGCTGTGTGTTCGACCGGCCAAGGCAGAACCCGCGGCGGGGCGGTGTTGGCCAAGGTGACGAGACCGGCCTCTTGGGCGAGCGCGGTCAGGCGGTGCTCCAGGTAGAGCCGCGCCGACCAGGCCAGCGTGTGCGGCTCCTGCTCGTGGAGCAGGTAGGCCTCTGCGGCGAAGGCTTTGGCAGGATCTGCGGCGTGCTCGGCGACGCACCGGGCCGCGCGGTTGCTCTCGCCGATATAGGCTTCGCCGTGCACTGCGATCACGTAGCACGCGGACCACAGATCGCAGCTCGCAGCCAAGTCCTTGGCCATCGCGATCGGAAAGGCGGTGACGGCCAGCCGGCCGGCGGGATCGCGGACCTGACAATAGCCCTCGATCCCGCCGCGCGGGCGATAGATCGTATGGGTGCAGGGCTGCACGGGAATGGTCTCACTGGGCAACTTCATGGATCGATGTCTCTGTTCTCTTCAGAGATCGCGAAGCCGACATCGGACCGGCTGATGCGCACCAAACGCCCGGCGCAGATCGCAGAGCTCAGGCCGTCATCACGGCTTGCGTGGCCAGCTCCGCAAAATCGCGGGACGCCAGGATGGCGTCCCCATTCGGCGGGATCGCCAGTGCATGCAAGGGACCGGGACCGAATTCATGCGACGCCATCGCGCCGCATGACGTCACGCGTCGCGACCCGCGCCTAGCCGGTAGCGAAGGTGATGGTGAAAAGGGACATGCCGTCCGCCATGGGCCCGACGCCGGGCACGACAGCGCCGCCGGTCACATCGGACTCGGCACCGAGCATCGGACAGGACGGAAGATGGAATGCCGAATCAGCGCTATAGTGACTTTTAGCCATGATGACTCCTCAGAAGTCGTTGTGGTCAGGCCGCTCGTCGATGTTACCAGCACCGGCGGCGGCCGCCTTCGCAGGCATTGCGAAGGTAACCTCCAATATGTCGCCTGGTCCCGGAATATTCCAGCCGACGCGGCTCCCCTTCGAGATGCGTGGTTAACGGCATCCAGACGACGGCCCCTCGAGACAGACCGTGTTCTGCAGATTGAGCGATGGACATTCTCGCGTGATCGCCCTCCGCCACACAGTTGGCGCGATCGAGATGCGGCGCCTGGCGCGTCGCGCACGTCCATTTCGACCGCCGCAGTGTGGGCGGACCTGAATTAGTGCCGACAGCTACCAGAGCGGCTTAGGATTGCCGGTCGACGCCGAAACGCTCGCACCCCTGGGCGGCCGACGCTCTCCGCTGCGAAGCCTGGACGATGGATCGCTCATGCGGCGCAGGATCCCGTCAAGGTTCTGCAGCCTCTGCCGCTGCCGCTCGTCAGAATCCTGCAGAGAGCGGGCAATTTGCGCCAGCACGCTCGCATCGGGCCTGATCTTCCAGGAATCGTCGTCCGGCAAGCTTTCGAGTTCATCGATCGCCTCGGACGGCGAGCCGGCGGCCCGCCTCACATCCGACCCAGCGGCCACGGCGCCAGCGTCATGGTCCGCCGTCGCAGCAATGGGCGCGAACATGGAAGCCGGCTCGGCGACCTCCCCCGGCTGGACCGGATCGACGTTCGGGCCAACCAGATCTGCCCCCGAGCGAGGATCGTCCTCGCTCGCTGCATCCGCTTGCATGGAAACCTCTGCAACGGCCACGCCTACTTCCGTGCAAGCCATCGTCGCCTCATGATCGGCGAGGAATTTTGCGGCAACCCCGAGCGGGTCATGGCGCGCAATCGCGGCCTTCATTTCGTGAAAGAACGCCCTCGCAATGAGGTCCCGGGCCCCGGCCGAGGGCGCCCGATTGACCATGAACACGCCTTCGGAGGCGGCCGCGATCGCCATCAAATCGGCCAGTCGCTCACCTCCCTCCACCACCAGAGCCGGCCACTCGAGCCGGCGCACGAACCGCGCGACGATCGCAGCATCCTCCGAATTGCCCGTCGCAGCGATCTCGAATGCGCGACCGTCGAAGGCGACGGACGTCCCCGTCAACGACACCGTCGGCAAGGCCGATGCCGCGTCCAGCTCGCCGTTGAGCTCATAGCCCGCCTCCTGCGCGGCGTCCGCGAACCGCCGCCTGAGTTCGGCGGCCTCTTCATCGCCGACACGATACACCGCCGCGTTCGTCACCGTCATGGGCGCAAGCTCCGGCTCCGGACTGCGCTGCGGTGCCTTGCGATTTTGCCTCAGCCGGCGGCTCGCCTTCAGCGCCTCGACGGCCGCGACATACCTGCCTTCATTGTGCGCGCAAAACATCGGCCGCGGCAGCCGCTCCTCCGGAATGCCGGCTCCCTTCACAGCATTGCGGCGCGGATCGACATAGGCCTCAACGCCAAGCATCGCGCAACCGAGGTTGATCCGGCCCGCGAGGACTGCTCGCGCGTATCTCCCACCACCGCGCCGGAACAGCGCGTTCCAGCTGCGCTCCTTCAAGCCAAAACCATCTTGCCCCAGCACGCGCTGCGCAAGCCAACAGTGCGCGTGCGGGTTCGCTTCACCGTCGCTCGCACGCACGCTCTCAACATCAACCCGCACCGCCATCCCGCCCTCGACAAAAGGCAACAGCGCAAACGCCGCAAGCGGCAGCAGCAGCGCGCGCGGGACCGCACGCGGTAGCGCAAAATCGACAATCCTGCCCTCTTGCGCGTCGCGCCGCGTTTCTCGGAACGCCGCGGCCATGTAAAAATGCTCCCACTCGGCGAATTGTGTGGGCGCGCCTACCGGCAGCAGAACGCCACCACCGACGCGGCAGCCGGCATAACGGCGGTAGTCGACGCGTCCGAAGCGATCGTCGGCGAGCGAGCAGGTCTGGTACGCGAGCCGGGCAAGAGCGGTATTGCGCTTGGTGGGCTGAACAACGGCAAAGTGGATCGAGCAAAACGACACGATTGACCTCAACGTATAATGGACGTCAGCCAACTGCTAACATTGCCTGCTGCAAGTTCTGAGAACGAGTAATTGCATTTCATCGGCAGCTGAGAACTGCCCGGCTCACACTTGAGTGAAATCCACCGCACCAATCGCGATCCGTCTCTGCAGGGAAGATCTCATGACGGCGTAGAAGAGCTCGCCAACGAGATGCAAAGGACACCGCATCATCGTGGCCCGGACGGCCCACGACAGCCGATGCAAACGCGCGAAAGCGTCCGCACAAGATCCCGCGGCCGCAGCGGCCCGAGCCAGCCGGACGTGTCTTCAAGCCGCGTTGCGATAAAAAAATAAGCGCTTCAGGCGGCGGGCAGCTGACGCACCAACGGCAGGCGCGGTCGAGCCACGTTCCGCCGCCGGTCTGCGGCAAGCCGCTCGCGAAGGTTCTTCAGAAAGTGCCGATCGCGCGCCCCGGGTTTGTCCCCGAGAAATCTCAGCAGTGCCGCCTTTCTCGTGCCATCGAGCGCGTCCGCAACCATGGCGGACATCTCGGCAGCACCGACGGGCTCCGGCTCGCTCGCCTTGACCTTTGCGCGGCGAATGCATTCCTTGACGAACTCGCCCGTCAGCCGTTCGCCACGACGGGCCCGCGCCAGGATCTCGACAATGGTTGCCTCGTCAACCGACGGAGCGGCGAGATCCAGCGCTGCGCTGAGCGGCACGAGATACACATCCTCCCCGTAACGCTCAAACAGGCCCGCCAGCATCATATAGAGCTGAGCGGTGCGGGGCTCGAAGCCCGCCTCCAGCCGGCACCAGCTCAGGAACACTCCACGAGGGAGGCCCGTCTTCGCCCGGATCAGGCACATGCCCATCGCCACGGCCGTTTGCGTGAGCTGTCTCGCGCCTGCGCGGATCGCGCCAGCGAGTTCGCGGAGCTCCTCCGCCTTGTCCACCGCAACTTGATCGTAATTGAACTGCCCCGCATCCGTCACGATGAGTACTCCTGATGACATCTCTCGCCGTAAGCCGTGCATTAACAATGGCGGCAGATTTTGAAATTTGTCAACAATATCAATGCAATGATGGCATCTTGCGACAACTTCGCCGGACCCATCGCGCCAAATGCGAAAAATTTTCGCATTCGCTGCCTCAGACGACGAGCGCGCAACAGGATGCCGTTCGAGTGAATCGGCTGATCGAGGCGAAGAACTGCGCGAGGACTGTAGGAGCGGACGCGTCAGTCTGATCAGTCCTTACCTGTTGAGGAGGACCGAGCATTCCGACTTGATCGCTGCGTCCGTGGGCTGATTCACCATCGCTTCAAGATAAGACCGGAAATCGATCCACCAGGCAGCTTTGCAGTGAGCAACCACCCCATCAATGGCAGCCAGGCGCGCGGCAAGCACGGTGGTAATGGCCTGCTCAATGGCCTCGGGGGATACAGCGCCGATCCGCGCTTTCTCAAGATTCGACAAAAGGTGCGTTGGTATTTCGCGCTTGACGATGAACAGCCACTTTTCGCGAATGCGCTCGGCCCACTCGATCTGTTTCCTGGTGCCAGTCAGCTTCGTTGCGGCCGCCGCCTCCTTGGTTCGCTGAACTGAATTGGAAATCATGCAATCGCGCTTTGCCCTGTGCGCAATGATGCAAACCTCGCAGAGAGTGCGGCTGGCTGCACGAGTCCTCATCTCGTTTATGGAATCACGTTGAGATTTGATGCTTCCCTGATGTCCACACGCGTACGTAACCTGGATCTCAGAACCATTTCCAAATATTGCCTTTGAACTCATCTTAAACGCGCCTCCAACGGAACGTCCGGATCAGCACCAAACCGGATATTGATGAATGTAGGCTTTCTACGCCGCGCCCGTAAATCCTGACCGGCGGTCCTCATCTCACGCGTTCGAATTAGCTGCACCGGCACAGCTGTCTCACCGCTCTGTAGGAGAGTGTTTCTAGTCATCTACAACTCATCCAAATCGTATCTATCCAGCGGCCCACCCGACGCAGCGCACGCTCGCACGGGCCAATGCGCTCCCGGACCAGGCGAGCGCGAAGCAACGCGAGTTGCTTGCGCTCCGACGGTTTCATCAACTGCACCGCAAACGGAAGATCGCGCAATAGCGTGAGACTCGTGTTCGAGCAGGCGAGACGCTGGATGATCTTTCTGACGGCCTCGTGGCCCCGGCGCTCGACACGTTCGAACTGCGCGGCAAACCTAGTTGGTGCGGGGAAAGCCCAAGGCCTGGTGGGCCGCCTCCATCATGGCAACGATCCAGCTTGCGATGCGCTGCTGCACGACGGCCGCAGACAACCGGTCGAGCGGATTGCCCGCGCGGTCAGCCCACAGCGGCGCCAGCCTTGCCGGATCCGCCGTGACAAACTTGACGAGGTTCAAGCCTGGCGTGCGGTCTACCGGCTGCCAAAGCCGGTCGTCCATGCGCGGCAGGACGATCTCGCTCACGCCAGCGCGCATCCTGGCGAACTGTTCCGGCTCGAGGTCCAAAAGCTGGGAATCAAAATCCGACCGGAAAACGGTGCCCACCCGCTCGTTGAGAACCCAGACCGGCCGGGCCAGCGGGAGCGCGCCGCGTACCAGTTCAGTGGAAGCTGTCATCGCACGCATGGCGTCCAGATTGGACGTTGTCACCAGCGCGATGATCAATTGGCCGCCGCTCTCGGTCACAACGCGGTCGAGATGCAGATCGCGCAGGTATCGCAGGACCGGCACGTCCGTCCCCGATGGCTCACCCTGCCGCCGCAGCAGCACGAACAGCCGGCGGTAGCCGAACCGCCGCCGCTCGTTGGCAAGGTCACGCAGCGGCCACGGAGAGTCGCGTCCGGAGGACGGCTGGAGCGATAGCGGATCATCTTCCGATCCGCTCCGACAATCGAACAGGCCCGCCGCTCCGACAGGCTCATGACGGCCTGCAGATGCGCGACCGCAGCGCGCTTGGCGGCGGGCCCTACCATTTTTTTGAAAGCAGCTCGCGAAGGGCGGCGGCGTCGAGCATCTGCTCGGCTAGAAGCTTCTTCAGCTTCGCGTTCTCGTCCTCCAGCGCCCTCAGCCGCTTCGCCTCCGAAACGTCCATGCCACCGAATTTGGCCTTCCAATTGTAGATCGTTGCTTCCGAGACCCCGTGCTTGCGAGCCAGGTCGGCCGTCTTTGCTCCAGCCTCATGCTCCTTCAATACCGCGATAATCTGCTCTTCCGTGAACCTTGCTCGCTTCATCTGTCCGTCCTTCTTCGGGCCGGACTCTAACTCCATCTGGAGGAAATACGCAGGGGCAGGTCAGTCCGAAGCAACCTCTAACCAGATTCCGGCTGAGCGCCATTGCGGGTCCCCGTGGCTCGTAGTCCGCGATGTTCGCAGCCGATCGCGACGACGATAGACACGGCTGACCCGGGCGGGACGCCTGCTTTTTACAGTGAACGTCAGAGTTTGGAGGGCTGCTCTAGGCCAGGTTGATTTTTGAAGTGACAGAGCTCAGATATTTGCCTAACTCTTACTCATAAACACCTCGGGGGGCCACAGTGGAGCTGTTTAGAGCCGAAAAGATTGGCGAAATCGAAAGCCGGCCAAATAGAATGTGTAGATTATGCGGAAGAACGCTCCGCTTATTGAAGGTAGTGCATTTCCCAGATCGGGAAAAAACCGTGCGCTCATTCGAATGCGAATGCGGCGACCGTATTTGGGACGATTAAGGCTCCCTAGTTGGGAGGGAGCCCCCTAATTTCGTTTCACGGAATTTGCAAATACCTCGTTTGAGCTCGAGGAGGACCGACGCCGGTGCGGACGTAATGTTCGAATTGGTTTTTGAAGGCGGTGTATCGGACTGCCCGTCGTCGCCAGACGCTCGCAAGAGCACCATTGGATTCTGCAGCTGCGCACTCATGTTTGTTCAAGGACAGCGATGACGGAAGGAAGCTGCTCGTTTCAGAGGTCAGTAAACATTTGATGCCCGAACTATTCAAACCACCAGCTCCGCCAGAAACATTTTCGCTGCGCTGGGACGGCAACGCAGTTCCCAGCAACTACTTCCAACTTATTATTGCACTCTCATATCTTTAATCCAGCCGTCGCGCGGATACTTGGATGCTAATCACGAGTAGGCTGAACTGAGCAAAGAATAAGCGTTTTCGCTCCAACGTTTGCTACTGCTCTAGCCTAACAAAGCCGGCTGCGCAATGCGTCAAGCCTCTCCTCTAGTTCCCGTATCCTTTGAGCATTATCAGCTTGTGTCTCCTGCCACTCGATTCGCTCCTCCGCAGTCCATAAATAGGACTCACGATCGAACCGAGCTTTCTCCGCATTGTCGAATTCCCGGTACAGTTGAATGTCCCTCTCGACTTCCTCTAACTGTTCTTGGAGATTTCTTGGCATCAGCCGTTCCTTCGGCTCTGCCTCTAGCCCGCTTTGATATACGTCGCAATCGATGCGCCGATCAATAGGCTCGCCTGGAGCATATGACGGTGTTTCTCTTTGAAATTGGATCGTGAGATACTTGCGCGCGGGCATTCTGCTGCATTCGATAGCCCGTCCGTTGAGTATAGTCAGAATCCGCAATCTTCACTCTTCAAGCAACGTTGGAGAGAACTCGCCGAGACCAACGCGAGCGCGTATTTCGGTATCATCCGCACTGCTGGTGCGATCGAATGCTGAACAACCGAAGCGCAGCGATCCCGCATTAAGCGGTTTGGGTAACACAAATATTAACCGCACCCGTTCGCCGCCACAGCCCTTCGCCTGGCTTCCTCGCTATGTTCAATAGAAGCTGGCGGCTGATCCGGATCCTTCTGCTCGGCCGGCCGGCTGTGCTGCCATGGTGCGCGTCCGCAGTCATTGTTGGCGGCCCTTCGGCAGCAGAGCGCCGTTAATTAAGCTTTGAAATGCGTTTGACTTCAGTTTCCCTAGCGCGATTAAGTTCGTGTAAGTACAAATCTCCTTTTTTGGCATTGATATGACAAAGAAACGCGCACTTGTTACCGGCGTCACCGGCCAGGACGGTGCCTATTTGGCTGAACTTCTTTTGCAGAAGGGATACGAGGTCCACGGCATCAAGCGCCGGACCTCCCTCTTCAATACGGATCGCATTGATCATCGCCTTACGACGGCAACTGCGGCGATTATGCTGTTACCAAACGCCATCTGTTGCTCCGGGCCGGTTGGCCCAGCTAAGCTTTGCTCCTGGCGGAAGTCGTCATCCGATCCACCGCAGAGCATCACCTCGTACTCCTGGTGCGCGAGGCAAGAGCTGTCCTCGTCCTGGATAACGTGAGCCCAGTCGTCATGTCACTGTCTCACGCCTTAGACCGATACACTCTCCTGCGTGCCCACTCTGGAGCAGATTTGCAGCGTTGGACGCGGAACGTTGCGGACTTCTAAAAAGGCGTGTCGCCACGAACGAATCGAAGTCAGCAAAGCTTCGAACGACATCAAGCCGGGGCCGACCATAGCACAGCCGCGATCCTCCGGATGTTCTCCTGTTAGAGTCTTGGCTAGAAGGGCGTTCAATGCTGACACCCCATAGACGGCAGTACGCATCCGGCGACGGCCCCGGGTAGGCTGTTTTGGTGGAAGGCTGATCGCGCTTAAGCGGCGTGAGCGACGCTTTGAGGCTGCCAATTCCAAGGCAGCAATTCGTCAATGCGCTTGGCAGGGTGATCCAGTAGGCGCGCCAGCACGTCGGCAAGCCAAGCCTGCGGGTCGATGTCATTGAGCTTGGCGGTGGCGATGAGGCTGTAGATGGCAGCCGCACGCCGGCCGCCCTCGTCGGACCCGGCGAAGGTCCAATTTTTTCGCCCCACGGCGACCGCCCGTAGCTCACGTTCGGCAGCATTGTTCGACATGCAAAGCCGTCCGTCATCGAGGAAGCGGCTAAATGCATCCCAGCGGCTGAGGCAGTAATTGATCGCTTTGGTCGTGTCGTTGTTCCTGGAGAGCTTGGCGCGCTGCTCGCGCAACCACGCCTCCAGCTCGACGATCAGGGGGCGGCTACGCTCCTGGCGCACACGCAGGCGCTCCTGCGGAGCAAGGCCGTTGATCTCACGTTCGATGGCGAACAGGACATCGATGCGCTGGACCGCCTCGGCCGCGATCGGCGCCTTGGTGAGCCGTGCCAGATCAAAGAACTTACGTCTGCCGTGCGCCCAGCACGCGGCCTCGATGATCGGGCCGCCCTTGCGCCTGGCCTCGTAGAGCCTGCCAAAGCCAGCGTAGGCGTCGGCCTGCATCAGTCCGGCATAGCCCGCCAGATGCAGCTCCGGATGCGCACCGCCACGATCGGGCGAGTAGAAGAACACGGCCGCCGGCGGATCTGGGGCCGGCAAACGGACGGTCGTCGCGCACGTAGGTCCAGAGCCGGCCGGTCCGGGTCTTGCCCTTGGCCAGAACCGGCACCGTGGTGTCATCCGCGTGGATGCGCTCGGCTGCGAAGACGGTACTCCGGATCGCATCGACCAGAGGCATCAGGGTTGCCGCGGAGGCACCTACCCAGTCCGCGAGCGTCGATACGTCGAGATCGATGCCTTCACGCTGGTAGACGTCGCTCTGACGATGAAGCGGCAGGTGCAGGCCGTACTTGGCGAACAGGACATGGGCCAGCAGCTTGGGCCCTGCACGCCCGCGCGCAATCGGATGCGAGGGAGCCGGCGGCTGGGTGATCGCTTCGCAGGCCCGGCAGACGAGCTTCTCGCGCACGTGCTGGATCACCTTCCACTGGCGCGGAACGAGCTCCAGCGTCTCGGTCACGTCCTCGCCAATCTTGCGCAATCGGCTGTCGCCGCAGCATGGGCAGGTGGCAGGCACTGGATAGACAATGCGCTCCCGCGGCAAATGCTCCGGCAGCGGCCGGCGGGCTGGCTTGCGGCGCTCGAACGATGGCACCGCAATCTTCTCGGCTGCCATCTGCGCCGCGGTCTCAGCTTGCGCCGCGTTCTCCTCCAGATCGGCGAGCTGTAGCTCGAGCTGGTCCAGCAATGCGCCTCGCTCGGAGGACTGTCCGAACTGCTCGTGCCGGAGCTTCTTGATCGTGAGCTTGAGCTTCTCGATCAGCAATGTCCCCGCCTGGGCTTCCGCCTCCGCGGCCAACCGGGCCGCTCGCTCGGCGCGCAGCATCGCCTGCAGCGTGGTCACGTCGTCGGGAAGAGAATCATCAGCGCCCATCGCCGACCAGAGAATCACAAGACGCGATCTCTGTCCGAACCGCTGATCCTGCCACCGATTCAAATCCCAGCCGCCTGCGGTCGCCAGGTATGTTGCGGCATCCGCCAGTCGATGCCCTCCAGCAGGTAGCCAAGCTGGGCTGGGGTGATTGTCACCACGCCATCAGCTGACGACGGCCACAGGAACCGGCCGCGCTCCAGCCGCTTGGCGTAGAGCGACATGCCTAGTCCATCGTGCCAAAGGATCTTGATCAGCTTGCCGCTTTTGCCACGGAACACATAGAGGTCGCCGCCGTGCGGGTCTCGCTTGAAGGCTTCCTGCACCAGCAAGCCCAAAGAGTTCATGCCGCGACGCAGTCGGTGTGGCCGGTCGCAATCCACACCCGCACGCCTGACGCAATGGGGATCACCGTAGGCGTCCATCTGCCAGCGCCGCCACGGCGGCCTTCAGCGTCGCCGCATCGACCGCACCCGTGATCCGCATCCGAGCCCCGGTCGCAAACTCGATCTCGATCGACCCGCCACTGCTGGCCGGCGCGACTGGACAAGGCGTCGACCCTGATTCCGCGACCACTATCGCCGGTACGAAGTCAGGTTGATCGGCGGCATCCTTCGGCTCCGGCCGAAACGAGCGTCGCCATCGCAGCAGCAATGAGCGCGAAACGCCATACCGCCGTGCTGTTGCCGCGACTTGGCGCGGCGCCTGTAAGCTCTCCAGGACGATCTTGAGTTTCTCATCCTCGGACCAGCGCCGCCGCCGGCCCGTGTCCACCACCTCAAGCCGTTCGACTTGGGCACTGCGCCTATCACTGTCCATAAGGACAGTTCTCAACAACACGCCTCATTCGGCAAGGCGGCCTTCACCGGGCTTCACCGGACGGATACAGACGGCAGGACCAAGGGGATACATCAGATGGCAGCCGGAAACAGAATTTTGGTGCTGGTCACCGGTTGATTTAACCATCCATTAACCAATTTCGCTCAAGTTCCCGCTGCGGAACCGGGTGCCTTGTGCCGCTTGCATTAGGGCCCCGCATGTCTCGGCGATTTCTCATGACAGCCATTAGTGCCGCCTGTTTGCTCACAGGCTGCGCAACTGCGCCATTAGCGCCGAGCTGTGCGATCGCCTGGGATGGATTGGGCCGCAATCCCAATCTGCCTTCCACGGCGAGGCGCGTGACTAGTTCTCCCCTTGCCTACGAACACAACAAGGAACGAGAGAGAGTATTACTCGCCCTTCGTCCCTATTCAGAGGCGTGGTGGGCCGTGCACGACGAGATTGAAGCAGAAAACGATCGGCAGCTCAGCAAGAGGCTGGTGATCTGTCATGGCTGTCTTACTCATCCGCCATCCGAATATTCAACTGGATCTATTTCCAGACAACAATCGACCAAGTGAGGCGGCGCGCTACCAGTTCGGCTTGCTCGAGCGAGCTCACGCAGGGGCCGCCAAACCGAAGAACGATGTTACGACAAAGCCCTGACATGTAACGCGCCTAGGCGTCGAGCGTGCGCCCCTGCCGCTAACCTTCAGGCATCTTCCTCGTTCAGCCCAGTTGAGAGGTCGATCAATGCTATGCAACAAATGAATAATCCAGGGCACCAAGATGTGTCACGCCCGCGATCGTAAGCTTATCGACTCCGCCGGCATAGTGGACGGACCACTCGTCTCCCTCGACGGTCAGATACGCGCTTGCGTCATAACCATTGAAAAGCAGCTTGTCGTGCTCAGCTGTTGAGGTTGTATACACATGGAAGTCAGCGATCGTATCGTGTCCGCTCCCCTTGCCATAGACAAAGGTGTCGTTTCCTCCACCTCCAAACAGCCAATCGTCGCCTCCTGCCCCATTAAGAATGTCATTGCCACTTGACCCTACCATTCGATTTGCGAGATCGTTTCCGGTTCCTGTCAAGCCCCCCTGCATCAGGGTTAGATTCTCGACATTTGACGGGAGCGTATACGAAACGCCCCACACCTGAACCGTGTCGACACCTTCGCCCGGGTTCTCGATGATCGTGGTATTTGTAGCACCGACGACATAGGTGTCGTCACCGGCGCCGCCGACAAGGGTGTTACCCGTCCCGCCCGCCTTGAGATTGTCGTTCATGGCGGTGCCATAGACGTACTGATCAGTAGCGGTGCCACTCCAATAACTGAGAGCGGTGCCGCTGGTCGGCAGAGCTCCTGGAAGCTGGAAGTTATCACTCACGAAATCGGAGATCGTTGTCCCGCGGAAGACTAGTGTCTCATAGGGCGTCAACGTCAGGTAGACGTCGACTCCGACCTGATCCATTGCTGTCGTGATTTCGCTAAACGAAGTGAAGCTAAAGCCATCCAGCTTGACTACGTCATGATCAATGGCCCTTCCTGGATGGAAATCGGTGATGATATCCGAGCCATCCCCGAGCTTGATGACCAAGGTGTCGCTCCCACCGCCCCCGGTAAGAATATCGTTGCCCTGTCCTCCCGTGATGACGTTATTAGCTGAATTTCCGATGATGATGTTAGCTTGGCTATTCCCGGTGCCATTGATAGCAGCGCCCCCGGTCAAGATGAGGTTCTCAACGTAGTTGGAAAGGGTGTACGAGGTCGATGCCCGCACTGTATCCACTCCGCCCCCGGCGACCTCCACGATTTGAGCGTTAGCATCCGTGACGATGTACGTATCGTCACCAAGGCCGCCGATCATGATGTCGGCACCGCCATTACCTCCGACCAGATCGTTGCCGACCGTTCCTGTGAGGGTTTCGGCACTGCTTGTTCCAGCGATTGTGACGGTGGGAGTACCGCTCGACACAAGGGTGTAATTGGCCAGCGTGTATTCGGGTAGTTGGTAGGCCTCGATCGAATCGATGATCAGGGTTGCGGTGGATCCAGCGGCTGCGGCTCCAGCCCAGCCGCCCATCGCGAGATTGGCAATCATGTACATCGCCGTATTCATATCTGCGGGCGTGGGAGCCTTGGCAATCTCGGCGCCATCGACAAAGAACGTCAGATCATAGGGTGTCCATTCGACCGCGAATGTATGCATTCCCGAAGTGAGATCAGCCGTATTTGCCCAAGCACCCGGAGCGGCCGTCGATCCGGTCGACGAATGGACCTGCCAATGAGCCTGATCCGGGCTCTGCCCGAATGCCTCGAGAACGTCGAGTTCAGCGCTGTACTGCCCGTTGATCGGCAGCAACCAGAAGGCAGGCCAAGCCCCCGTTGTGCTTGGTAACGTGGCCGTCATCTCGAAGTATCCGTAAGTTTGAACGAAGCTGTTTTCGCTCGAGATCATACCGGTGTAGAATTGAGCTCCTCCGACATACGGACTGATGGACGAGGAAACCGGCTGAGCAGTGATGACCAATTCGCCATTCTTGATGGAGAACGGGTCGAGACCGAGAGAACTCGATGCCTGCGTCCCCGGCAGGCCGGAGAAGCTGCTATCGACGTAAACGCCCTGCTCCCCGCTCCCGCTCAGCAAATAGCTGGCTGAACCGCTCCACGCGTAGCTTGTCCGCCAAGTCAGATCAGGATCCTGACCGGCCGACAGCGAATTGAAATCATCGCCAAACGTCTTGATGAGACCCGACTGGGGCGTCACGATGTTGACGTTGGCTGCTACGAAGCTTTGAAGATTGGTGTGTTCAATGGTAATCCTCTCGCCGTTTCCGAGGGCAAGGTAGACATCCGTGCCTGCTTGCGTCATTGCAGCCTTGACATCGGCAAACGTCTTGAAGTTCGTGCCGCTAATCTGAAGGATGTCCCCACCCGCTCCAGCGTTAAAATCAATGATGATATCATTTCCATTTCCGGCCTTGATCACGAACGTGTCTATGCCGCCGCCACCCACAAGTACGTCGTTGCCGAGCCCTCCATCGACCATGTTGTTGCCGGCGTTGCCGGTGATGATGTTGTCAAGCGCGTTGCCGGTGGCAGGCGCCGCGGCACTCCCGGTCAGCGTCAGATTCTCGACATTTGGCGCATTAACGAGGCTATAGCCGTCGTAGTTTCCAGCCAGGATTGTATCAACACCTTGACCGGCCTGTTCGACGACCTTTGTGGTGCGATCGTAGATGACATAGGTGTCGTCGGCGGCGCCTCCAACGAGAGTCACCGCCGAGCCGCTGGCCTGCAGCTTGTCGTTTCCGGAAGTTCCATACAACGTGCCGGTCCCAGCAGCGGCTGGCGCATAGCTCGCGGCCGCGCTGAGGGGCAAAGGATTGTCGAGCTGGACATTCGCTGCAATCAGCGACGTGACCGCCACGTTTTTCAACGTCACAGTCTCAGCGCTGGACAGTGCTATCACCGTATCGGAGCCAACCTGCTTGGCAGCCGCCAGGAGATTCGCAAAAGTTGCGAACCCGTAGTTCTGGACTCGCAGCACATCACCGCCGGCGCCGACCTGAAAATTACTGACGATATCCGAACCGTATCCTTTTGAAACCACGAACAGGTCGCTGGCACCGCCTCCGGTCAACACGTCATTGCTGGAGCTCCCAAACAAAATATAGCTCGCAGCGAGCGGAACCGACGGTTGTGTTGCCGAAATGGTCAAGCTAGCGGTAGATGTTGCGGTCAGCGATCCGTCGGACGCCGTGTAGTTGAAGCTGACCTGCCCGTAGTAGTTCGGTGCCGGCGTATACGTCCAGGTGCCATTGCCACTGTTGACAATGCTGCCACCGCCGCTGGCCACGCTGATCGAGGTGATCGACAGCGAGGAGCTGTCAACGTCAGTAACTCCGGCCAACAAAGTCGCCGCACTGATCGTATAGGA
>NZ_AXAZ01000086.1 GCF_000473065.1 Bradyrhizobium sp. WSM1743 | reverse complement strand
AATGATGCTGCTAATCAGCCTGCATAAAGGATAACGAGTTCCCGCCGAACAGCGGGAGTGAACGTCCCTGCCGGGACGCTGGCGTTGGTGAGATCGCCCCTGGCTTTGCGGCGCTCGAAAGGGCAAAGCGCGCTTCACACATTGATCCGCCAACGTCATCTTACGCCATCATGCGGGGGGCACGCCCCTACCGCGGAGAGAACCATGGACCCGGCAAGGATGTTCAAGGAGAGCTTGACCTCACGCCCGGAATTAGAGAACGGCCTGGGTCACGAGCAGACGTGCAAGCGGGCCGATCGAGAGCGCCTGGAGTTCGCCATGGGCTGTTATCGGACTATATTTCTTTGCCGACGCGGATAGGCTGTTGAACGCCATTCTCGGCGTTCCTTTTCGACGAAGGCGCGATCGCTGCTCGGGCGAAACCAAGCGTGATGACGCTTCATCCCTCTCATCCCGCTTTGCTGTCCTCGCCAAGCCGCCGCGCCGCGGCCATCAGCACCACGAACGTGGCAACCCACACCATCCGCGCGCCGTAGCGGTCGTGCGGACCGGAGATCACGCCGCAGATGAAGGCGTTGCCGAGCAGGGCCAGCGTCACCGTCGCCGCCAGCAGCGTCAGATCGTCCAGCCGGCGGTTCGCCAGCGCATGCGCGAGCAGCCAAACCAGCCCCAGCATCGAGGCCAGCGCGACTGGGACATGTAGCCAGTTGACGTTGTCGAAATTGATGGCCCAGTGCTGCTGCCGCGCCGCGCGCATCGGCGCGACCTGGGCGGGGACGTAGCGCTCGATGATGCCGTAGGTGTGCGGGATCCAGCCATTGGTGCCTTCGCCGGTCGCCACATGCAGCAATTGCTGTCCCATCGCGCGGAGCGCCGCGCCGGCCTGCCAGGCCGGATAGTCCGCAAGCGAATGCACGACGATGTAGCCCATCTCCTCGTTCATGCCGTCGAAGCGGCCGAGCGTGTTGAACATGCTCTTGCCCCACAGGAATTCGTCGGCGGTCGCCGGCAGCTCATTGCGATAGGGGCAGAGCTTGTAACGTTCGCGCGGGCAATGGTCGTTGAGATAGTGTGCGACGATGCCGTCCTGCATCATGCGGCCGAAGGCGACGCCATAGCCGCCGGGCGTCCAGGCCAGCTTGCCGGATAGCGCGTAATTTGCCGACACCAGCATCAGGCCACCCGCGACGATGGTGAGGCTCGCCTGCGTCAATCCGGCGAGCGGCAGCCGTTTGCCGAGGAACGGCCGCATCAACCAGCCGGCGGCGCATAGCCCGAGCAGCACGCCGAGCGTGGCGCTGTGGGTCGCGGCGGCAAAGGCGGTGAAGACGAACAGCGATGTCTTCTCGAGCGTCGAGGTGCGGCTTGCGCCGACCACCAGGAGGAACAGCGACAGCACCGAGAGCCCGGCAAAGATGTCGGTGAGCAGCATGCTCGCAAGCCAGGGCAGCGCGGTCGACAGGATCAGGCCGAGGCTGATCGCGACGAAGCGGAAGGTCTGCATCAATCCGAGCACGCGCAAGGTGAGTTGCAGCAGCCACAGCGTCGCCAGCGACTGGGCGGCGAGGTTGATCCAGAAGCCGAAACTCTCGCCATAATGCAGATAGAGGCCGAAGACCGTGGAGCGGCTGGGAACGAGATAGCCCTCGTACCAGCGCGCCAGATAACCGCCGGTATCCCATTGCAACAGCGGATAGCCGTTCCAGAACGCCGGCGCGATCATCAGGAGGGGCAGGGTCACCGCCGCCAGCCGCAGCCAAAACGTATCAGCGGCGCGCGCGCGCAATTGTTCGGTGGTGATGCTCAAATCTGCTCCCGTCCTCGCTCGGACATGACCGCAATAACGGCTCAGAGAGAATTCACCAATAGTTTGACGCCGCCCGGCTTGAATTTGGCAAAACTCTGACCACCTTGAGCCGACCTTGCGCTTCGGGGCGTTAGAAGAAACTGTTGTGTTTCAAAGCCTTGGCATACCCCGGCGGGGCAAGGTGCTGTTCACTCTCAGGCAAGCCCGTCAGGACTTTGTCGCCTAGACTGTGCTATACAGCCCGCAAAAGAAGCCCATTCGAGAGAGCAAATCCCATGGCAGTGCATCAGGTCAATCCGGGAGGAAAGCTCGCATCGCTCGATCCGATCTGGGACCGGATCCGAAGCGAAGCGGAGGACATCGTCCGTCGCGAGCCGGAGCTTGCGACCTTCATCTATTCGGCGGTGCTGCATCACGGCCGCCTGGAAGATGCGGTGGTCCACCGCGTCGCCGACCGGCTCGATCACTCCGCACTGTCGGGCGACCTCGTGCGCCAGGCCTATGCCGAGGCGCTGCGCGACGATCCCGATCTCGGCAACGCCTTCCGCGCCGATCTCGTTGCCGTCTACGACCGCGATCCCGCGACCTCCCGCTTCATCGACCCCTTGCTCTACTTCAAGGGCTTTCACGCCATCCAGACCCATCGCCTCGCGCACTGGCTCTATCTCAAGGGCCGCAAGGATTTCGCGTACTACCTTCAGAGCCGATCGTCGGCGGTGTTCCAGACCGACATCAATCCCGCCGCGCGCATCGGCCGCGGCATCTTCCTCGACCACGCCACCGGTTTCGTCTGCGGTGAGACGGCTGTCATCGAAGACGACGTCTCGATCCTGCACGGCGTCACGCTCGGCGGCACCGGCAAGGAGAACGAGGACCGTCATCCGAAGATCCGCCATGGCGTCTTGATCGGCGCCGGCGCGAAGATCCTCGGCAATATCGAGATCGGCCATTGCGCCCGCATCGCCGCCGGTTCGGTCGTGGTCAAGCCGGTGCCGCACAACGTCACCGTTGCAGGCGTGCCCGCCAAGATCGTCGGCGAAGCCGGCTGCGCCGAGCCGTCGCGCACCATGGATCAGATGATCAACGCCATGGGGCTTTGATCTCCGTTCGATCGGAACGGGCCGGATTTTCCGGCCTTTTCCGTCCCGAATTTCTTTGGCAATTCATGCTGGCGGTTCGCCGCGTCTCGTCGTAAACCCCGCCAACCAGATTTTCGATTGGAGACTTGCCGTGGACGTCAAGGAAGTGAGAAAGCTAGATGCGTATCTGAAGCGCGTATTCGGCAATCCCAAGATTCGCGTCGTGCCGCGGCCGAAGAAGGACGATTCCGCCGAAGTCTATATCGGCGAGGAGTTCATCGGCGTGCTGTTCGTCGACGACGAGGACGACGATCGTTCGTTCCAGTTCCAGATGGCGATCCTCGAGGACGATCTCGTCGATCAGGAGTAGCTGTCGCTTCGCCGCTGCGAGCGAAGCGAAATCTTCGCCGTGCGCGCCGCTCTCGTGGCCCGGACGCACTGCAACGCCCTTAGCGTTGCAGTGCAGAGCCGGGACCCAAAGCCACACGGCGCATCTCTGCAACATGGGCCCCGGCTCAGCAGCGCACCGTCGAAGAGACGCTGCGCTGCGTCCGGGGCACGCATCGAAGATCGAGATGCGCTCTCTCCACACCGTCATTGCGAGCGCAGCGAAGCAATCCAGGAATCTTTCCGCAGAGGGATTCTGGATTGCTTCGCTGCGCTCGCAATGACGGGCATCAGCATTACTGCCCCCAACTCGATCTCCGTGCAGAATGCGCAGCCGCATCGTTCAAACCGGTCAGGCATGACAGGTCAGATCAGGCTTCTGAAAATACGAAGTCGTGCCAAGCACTTGGCTACTGTGCATGGGGTTGTTTTCGAAGTTTTTGTTTTGGAAGGCCTCCGCCCAGGCGGAGCCCCGCTCAGCCCCGCGGCCCGCGCAATTGCGCCGTCAGCTTCTCCATCGCATCCGCTACGTCGCGCCATTGCGATAGCCAGCTCCGCGGAAAGCGGAAGGTGAGGTCGGCACCGCCGACGCGGCGCTCTGAGAGGCACATGCCTGGGGTGGCCGCATCGCGGGTGCAGCGCGTGGTCAGCGCGGGGCTCACCGCGGAGTAGAGGTCCTCGCTGCCGTAGGGCGTGTCGGTGCGGAACATCCGCATCGTCAGACCGTCCACCGGCGTCGCCGCGGCCCGGTCGAGATAGCGCGGATAGATCGTGGCGGTTCGCTGCTCGGGCGAGAGCGCTTCGTGATGGGCCGCGATCGACAGGAAGATGCGGTCGATCGCTTGCACCGCCGCTTCCACCGTGTCGGCGGTGACGTGCTTCGGCGCGCCGGGCGGCTCCAGCGAGGGATAGAGGAAGTCGAGATCGATGCGCTCCTGCGGCCCGGAGTGGCGCTGGATCTTCATGCGGATCGCGGTCACCGGCAGGTTGAACAGCGTGCCGCCGACGCTCACCGGCAGCTTGTCCGGGGCGTTCGCGCCCCGGCTGCCCCAGGTCGGCCACAGCAGATAGGCGACCAGCGCCACCGCGCATGCCGCGGCAGTGCCCCCGAGCACGATCGGGACGACATGCGCCCGGATGCGCGTGCGGGGGGACCTGAGGGGAGCTGCCGAAAACACCGTCATGAATTGCGCAAGTCGAGCCGGAGGTCGGCCGATGGCCGACGAATCAGCGGCGAATATGCCATGCGACCGCGATTTCGCGGAGCGTTCCGGGCTGCGGGGATCGGGGACGGCTCTGCGCGGACCGGCCGGCCGCGTTAACCTTCCCTTAAGGATAATGTAGCGTTAACCGGCACTCTTTGTCACAGGAAGACACCTCGCGTTGCGCAAGAGCGGACCACTTCCGATGACACCTGAAGCTCTCAACACCTTCTTCTCGATCTGCATCGGTTTCGCGCTCGCGGGCGCGCTCGTGAACGGATACCAGGCGCTCGCGCAGCGGCCCGCCGGCTTCGGCCTGCTGCAGGACGGCGTGGCGCCGAAAACCTTTGCGGCGGTTCCGTTCCTGGTCTTCGCCGCGCCCTTCATCATCATGCGCAACACGCTGCGCGGCATGCGGGTGGAAAGCCGCCGGGTCGAGTTCGTGATGATGGCGACCCTCATCGCCGGGTTCTGGAGCATGATGAGCGGCACCTTCTTTCTGATGACGCTGCGCGCCGCCGGCCTTCTGGTCTGATGCCCGCGCCTTGAGCGCGGCCGGCCCTTTGCCTCCGGGCCGCCGTTTGGCTATGCCAGTGGTAAACGCGACAGGAGACCTCCATGGCGATCTACGAGCTCGACGGGCAGGCGCCCGATCTTCCCGCCGACGGTAATTATTTCATCGCGGAGACCGCCACCGTGATCGGCCGCGTGCGCCTGAAGCCGGGCGCGAGCGTCTGGTTCGGCGCGGTGCTGCGCGGCGACAATGAGTGGATCGAGATCGGCGAGGGCGCCAACGTGCAGGACGGCTCGACCTGCCACACCGATCTCGGCTTTCCGCTTGTCGTCGGCAAGAATTGCACCGTCGGCCACAACGTCATCCTGCACGGCTGCACCATCGAGGAGGGCGCGCTGATCGGCATGGGCTCGATCGTGATGAACGGGGCCAGAATCGGCCGCAACAGCATCGTCGGCGCCGGCTCCGTCATCACCGAGGGCAAGGAGTTCCCCGAGCGCTCGCTGATCATCGGCTCGCCCGCGCGCGTGATCCGCACGCTCGACGACGCCCAGGTGCAGAAGATGGGGAGTGCGGCGAAGTTTTATGTCGCCAACGGCCCGCGCTTCAAGCAAGGCTTGAAGCGGATCGGCTGAGACAGCACCGGCGCGGCCCGCGTCCGGGCAGCATGGCTCCGCACCGTAAAAGTACCGGCGCGTACTTTAATCCTCCGCTAGCGCGATCACGCCTACCGTTGAGCGTTTTCAACCAGGGGGAGTGGCGCCATGGATGCGACGGCGCTGGGATCCGGCTTCGGTGCCGGAACCAAATTGTTGACGAAATTTGTAAGGTTCGCGCGGTGACGACCGCCAGGAAGCCGGCGATGCTATAAACCTTCTCCGCGACGGTGAGCGTGTCGGCGCATCTTCCTGCTCGTGATGTCGATTCAGTCGGTGCGCTTGCAGACGACCTATCGTCACATGCATGCGTCCTCAGCCGCGGCGGCGATCAACGTCGGACGCATCAATGCGCTGATCTATGCGATCGTCATGGAGTCGCGCGGCGTCTATATGACGGCCGATCGCGGCAAGATGAAGCAGTTCGCCGACGGTCTCTTGCGGCGCAACCATGAGCTTGCCGAAGCCGTGAAGACCATGGAGAAGAACGTTCGCGACGACGACGCCGAGCTGTTCTCGAGCTTCCGGCAGCGGATCACCCAGTTCATCGACTTCCGTCAGGAGCTCGCGCGGCGCGGAGTGGAGATCAGCTCGGCTGCGGCGCGTGAATGGGGCGACAACGACGCCAACCGGGCAATGCGCAGCAAGCTCAACAGCGATATCGAGGCGCTCGAGCGCATTTACCAGCAGCGTGCCCGCGAGGCGGACGAGCTCGCTAATGAGAACCGCTATGCGGCCGCCTATCTGTTCGCGCTCGGGCTCGCCGCCTTGCTGCTGGCGGCGCTCAACGTCGTGGTCATGCGCGGCTCGGTGGTCGGAGCGCTGTCCGAAATCACGCAGGCGACCGACCGGATCGCGCAAGACGACGTCAAGAGCGAGGTGCCGCATCTGCACCGTCACGACGAGATCGGGCATCTTGCGCGCGCGGTGCAGAATTTCCGCGATGCCGTGGCACGCATCTTCGAGCTCATCGAGCTCGGCACCGCGCAGGCGCGCGACGCGGCGATGACCGAGCGCGACAAGTTCAACGACAAGTACCAGGCCAAGAAGTGGCAGCTCTCGGCCGCGATCAACAGCATGCCGCAGGGCCTCATCATGCTCGACGGTAAGGCCAATGTGGTCGCGATGAACGCCAACTACCGGAAGATCTACAGTCTGCCCGAGACGATTCAGGCCGGATCGACCCTCGAGGAAATCCTCCAGCACCGGGTTAGAAGCGGACTGTTCAGCGGCGACGTCACGAAATATGTCGGAGCGGTTCTCGACCGGATCGCCAAGCGCCAGCCGACGGCCTATGAGATCGCCCTGAACGATGGCCGCATCATCAAGATCTACGAGCGCCCGATGGACGGCGGCGGCTGGGTTTCGGTGCAGGAGGACGTCACCGAGCAGCGTCAGCGTGAGCGCATTCTCGAACGGATGGAGCGCTTCCTCGCCACCATCATCGAGAACGTGGCCGAAGGCATCATCGCCAAGGACGCGCGCAATCTGCGCTACGTCTTCGTCAACAAGGCCGCCGAGAAGATGATCGGCATGTCGCGCGGCGAGATCATCGGCAAGACCGCGCGGGAACTGTTCTCCGCCGAGGCGGCCGAATTGATCGAGCGGCGGGATCAGCAGTTGCTGGCCCAGAAGCAGCAGCTCGAACCGATCATCGATACCGTCGACAATCCTACGCGCGGCCGCCGCGTGATCTCGGCTCGCCGGCTCCAGATCGGCGGCGCCGGCGAGGAGTCCCACATGTTCGTGACGATGGTGGAGGATCGCACCGAGAAGATGGTGGCGGCAGCCTAGCGGTCGGCGTGCGCCGCGGAGCGGTGCCTCAGCGCCCCTCGGATTTGTGCGCCTTGATCGCGCCTGCCACCTTCTCGTGACCGGCGGCCCAGAGTGCATGTTCGTCGCTGCCGTCGAGGTAAGGATTGGCCTCGGCCGGAATGTTTTCGCGCGCGGCGCGTTCGCCCTCTGCAAAGGGATCGCGATCGGTCATCGTGATTTGCCTCCCTCGCTTTCAAGCTGATGTGACGGCATTTGTTCCGGAACAGGTCTTGATGGCAGCCGTTGACCGGCAAAGGAGCACTTGCAATGGCCAGATCGTCCGCAACCGGCTCAATCAAGACCATGATCATGATCCTCGCACTCGCGGCGATGCCGGCCGTCTCATTCGCGCAAACGACCGGCGGCTCTGCCGGGCCGACCGGAGGCTCGGTGGGAACGACTGGAGGTTCGGTGGGATCGACCGGAGGTGTTCGCAACGCGCCCGCTCCGCCGCCCGGGACCAACAGCCTGGGTACGGCTCAATCATCCGGCCCGGGATCGGGAGTCACCACCGGCACCGGCACAGGTGGGGAGACTGACGCCACCGTCAACACCGAGAACCGACAGCTCGACCGGAAGATGAAGAGCATCTGTCGCGGCTGCTGACACTCGCGCGGAAGTGAGACAGCGTGGCTGTCACGTGTTTCCAACTGACGTTAGCTTGATCCTGCTTTGAGGCGTGGAGCGTGTCCACGCGGAGGATCGAGTGATGTTACGCAAGATGATCATGACGGCGCTGACTGTGGCGGCGGTCGGGCTGTCGGCGCCACAAATGGCCGAGGCGCGTGGTTTCGGACATGGTGGAGGCTTCCATGGTGGTGGTTTCCATGGTGGTGGTTTTGGCGGGGGCGGCTGGGGGCACCGGCATTGGCATGGCGGCTTCTGGCCAGGCGTCGCAATCGGGACGGGTCTCGTCGGTGCCGGCTACTACGGCGGCTATTACGGCTACGGTTACCCCTATTCCGGTGATCCCTACTATTATGGTACCGGCTACGACGATGGCGGTTACGGCGGCTGCTACGTCGTCCGCAAGCGCGTGATGACGCCTTCGGGATGGCGGTATCGCCGCGTCGACGTCTGCGAGTGAGGCGGGAAGGCCTACCGGCCCACTAAAAAACAAGGCCGTTGACGCAGTATACCGTCAACGACCTTGCCAGCCCCGGATATTGAAATCGGCTCACGCCATCCGGTGACGGCGAGCATCGCGCGGAATCATAGGGGTGAATGTGATCCAGTTCACAAGTGGCGAAAATAAAGTTCCCGCGCCGTGATCAGCTCATCCGCGCGAGCGTTTGCGTGCGCTGGCGTGGACGCGGTACCGAGCCGGTTTCCTGCGGGTAACCGACGGCGTTTCGACCTCGGTCGCCCGTGCACTGGCAAAGGACTGCCGCAGGCCATCGATCGATTCGTTCAGGCTTGCGACCTGCTCGGACAGGCGCTTGGTGTCGGCCTGTTGCGCCGCCATCAGCCGCTTCATCGCCTGGAGTTGGTCCTGCACCACCTGAAGCTGGTCGATCGATTCCTGCTGGGTCGCTTCGAGCCCCTTGGTCTTCTCAACGAGCTGCTCCGATGCCTGAGCCGTGCGGGCCTGAAGCTGCCGCGATGCCACCACCCGGTCGGCCTCGGGGGCGGCGCCGGTATAGGCACGCCAGATCGCGATTGATGTCACCCCCGCTATCAGGAGCAAGAGGGCCGCGGCGGTCAGCGCGATCGGCTGGGCGCCTAGGCGGAGGAGGGGGTTGGACGGTGTGTCCTGGGCGAGATCGATCATCGCTGACAAAACCCAAATAGAAACTTGGTGAGTGGCGAAGACCGGCAACCCAGAGGGGTCACCGGGGCGTCCCGAAAACGTTACGTTTCGGCAAGGAATGGGACCAAAAAGAGGCTGAGAGCCAAAAAACCAGTGATCAGCAGGCCTTGCGGGTTCCGAGAGTCCCCACAAGGGGCAGGCTCAAGGCTGAAACTGCGAAAACAGCCCGGAATAGCCCTTCGCGCGCGGCGCGGCGTAGGGGCCGAGGCGGGAGGTCTTCAGCCCCAGCCGCACCAGTGATTCCGCCAGCGTCACCGCAGCAGCGACGCCATCGACCACGGGCAGGCCGTGCGCACCGGCGAGCTCGCTGGCGAGATCGGCCATGCCGGCGCAGCCGAGCACGATGGCTTCCGCGCGGTCGTCGCGGATCGCGGCCGTGATCTCCGCCGAGATTTTGCCGAGGGCATCGGCATTACGCTCCTCGAGCGCCAGCACCGGCACCTCGGCAGCGCGAACGCGGGCGCAGCGATCAGCGAGGCCGTATTTCTGTAAATTGTGCTCGATCGGCACGAGGGAGACACCCAGCGTCGTCACCACGGCAAAACGCGCGGCGATCAGGCTCGCCATGTGGAAACCGGCTTCACCAATGCCGATCACGGGTGCCCTCGCCACCGCGCGCGCGGCATCTAAGCCGGTGTCGTCGAAGCAAGCGATGATGTGCGCATCCGCACCATTGCGGTCGGCCTCGCGGATGCAGCCGAGCATGCCGGGGACGGCAAAGGCTTCGTCGTAAAATCCCTCGATGGAAACTGGACCCATCGCGGGCTGGCTGGCGTCGATCAATGTGTCGGGCAGGCAGACGCTGCGCGCCGCAGCGGCGATCTTCGCCGTCATCGACGCGGTGGTATTGGGATTGACGACGTGAAGCCGCATCAGATCAGACGAGCCCTTTGCCGGCGTCCGAGCCCTTGGCCGCCTGCCGCTTGTTGAGCACGTGGATGGTGCCGAGCGCAAGCGTGATCACCGTGAACGAGACGGCCGAGATCACGGTGCCGAGCGCGTAGATGTCAGGGTTGGTCACGGTGGTGGTGAGGCCCTGGAGATCGAGCGGCAATGTATTGACCGCGCCGATCGCCTGGCTGGAGCGCGCCAGCTCGTCCCAGGACAGCGTGAAGCCGAACAGACCGATGCCGATCACGGAGGGCAGGATGATCGGCAGCACGACGTGACGGAAGGTCTGCCACGGCGTTGCACCGAGATCGCGCGCAGCTTCCTCGAGGCGCGGATCGAAGCGGTTGAAAATCGCGAACATGATCAAAAGCCCGAACGGCAGCGTCCAGGTCAAATGCGCGCCGAGCCCTGATGTGAGCAGGCCCATCGACGTCTCGAAATTCTCGTTCCAATGCGCCTTGATCAGATCGTCGATGATGCGGAATTCAAGTGAGATGCCGAGCGAGGTGATGATCGAGGGAACGATCAGGCTCGCGATGGCCGAGTAGAACAGGATGCTTTGCGCTTTGAACTTGCGGCGGAAGGCCATGCCGGCGGCGACCGACAGCACGACGGTGACGATCATCACGATGACGCCGAGCAGCAGCGAGCGGCGGAAGGCCGCGCCGAGATCGACGATGCCGGTGCCCTGGAACAGTTTTGCGATCCAGAAGGTCGATACGCCGTTCATCGGGAAGGTGAGGCCGCCCTGCGGCCCCTGGAACGACAGCACGTAGATCGCGATCATCGGCCCGTAGAGGAACAGCACATAGGCCGCGAAGAAGATCGCGAGCACGTAGAAAGAGCGCGGACGTCCTTCCGTCATGCGCTAGAGCTCCTTCTTGATGTCGACGATGCGCGACATCATGGTGATGATCAGGAAGGTGATCGCGAGCAGGATCACGGCGTTGGCTGCGGCGGCGGGAAATTGCAGCGCGTTGACCCGCGTCTCGATGATCTTGCCGGCCGCCGCAATCTGCTGGCCGCCCATCACGCCGATGGTGATGAAGTCGCCCATCACGATGGTGATGACGAAGATCGAGCCGATCACGATGCCGGGCTTGGCCAGCGGAATGATGACGTTGACGAGGGTCTGGAAGCCGGTGGCGCCGGCATCATAGGCGGCCTCGATCAGCGACTTGTCGATGCGCACCATCGAGTTGAAGATCGGCACGACCATGAAGAAAGTGAAGAGGTGCACCAGGGCCAGCACCACGGAGAACTCGGAGAACAGCAGCCATTCCAAGGGATGGTCGATCAGTCCCGTCTTCATCAGGCCGGAGTTCACGAGGCCGTTGCGCCCGAGCAACGGGATCCAGGCGATCATGCGGATCACGTTGGAGGTCCAGAACGGGATCGTGCAGAGCAGCGACAACCCCATCTGCCAGGTCTTGGACTTGACGTGGAAGGCGAGGAAATAGGCGACCCAGAAGCCGATGAAGAGGGTGATGGCCCAGACCATGAAGCACAGCTTCAGCGTCATCAGATAGGTCTTGCCGATGGTGCACAGGTCGGGAAGCTGCGCGATGCAGCCTTCGAACGTGTCGGTGTAGCCGCGGCCCGAGAACGCCGGCAGCAACTGGTATTCGTTGTAGTCCCAGAACGAGACGATGACGACGAACACCAGCGGGATCAGGAAGAAGGCGAGGAACACCAGCATCATCGGCCCGGCCTGGAGCCAGGAGATGAAGGACGGCGAAAGGCGCGCCGCCTTGCTGCGGCGCGCCGTTTCCGATCCCCGGACGAGGTCCGGGGATGCCTGATGCAGGATGTCCTCTGACGTGTCCATCAATTTAGGCCGCGATGAACTCGTTCCACTTGCGGACCATGTAGTCGTTCTCATCCATCACGGCGTTCCAGCAGGCGACGGCGCCCATGCGGTCCTCGTAGGAGCCGCCGTCCCGCACCGCGCCGGCCTTTTCCAAGAGCGAGCCGTCGGGCGCCTTGATGTCCTTCTCGGCCGGCTTGCCTTCCATCCAGTACGCCCACTCATACGGCTCCATATGCGCCTTCGCGGTGGAGAGCACGGCGGAGTAATAGCCTTGGCGGTTGAGATAGGCGCCGGCATAGCCGGACAGGAACCAGTTCACGAACTCATAGGCCCATTCGAGCTTGGCACCCGACACGCCCTTGGAAACGCAGAAGCCCGAGGCCCAGGAGCGGTAGCCTTCCTTCAGCGGCTGGAAGGTGCAGGGGATGCCCATCGAGCGCACCTTCGTCACAGCCGGCGACCACATCGACTGAATGACGGTCTCGCCCGATGCCATCAGGTTGACGCTCTCGTTGAAGTCCTTCCAGAACGCCCGGAACTGGCCGGCCTTCTTGGCCTCGATCATCACCTTCATGGTGAGATCGATCTCTTCCTTGGTCATGTTGCCCTTGTCGGCATATTTGTACTTGCCCGAGGCCTCCACGACCATCGCGGCGTCCATGATGCCGATCGAGGGGATGTTGAGGATCGAGGCCTTGCCCTTGAACTCAGGGTTGAGCAGCTCGGACCACGAGCTGATCGGGCGCTTGATCAGGTCGGGGCGGATGCCGAGCGTGTCGGCGTTGTAGACGGTCGGGATCAGCGTCACGAATTCGGTCGCCGACGTCGCGAACTTCTTGGAGTCCTTGCCTTCGAGATAGAGCACCTTCCAGGGCGCGGTGCCCTGGCCGCCGATCTTCTTGCCGCCGGGCGTCTCGCCCTTGGTGAAGACGGGCGTGATGTTGTCGAACTCCTTGATCTTCTTGGCGTCGAGGGCAAGGATGTTGCCCGACGGCACCAGCTTCTTCAGCGAAAAATATTCGGTGTCGAGGACGTCGAAGGAGTTCGGCTGGGTCATCACGCGCTTAGTGACGTCGTCGGTGGTCGCGGTGATGTATTCGATCTTGATGCCGGTGTCCTTCAGGCACTGCTTGGAGATGTCGTCGCCCTCGTTCACGGCGGTGCCGAGATAGCGCAGCACCTTCGCGTCGGCCGACTTCACGTAGGGAAAGCCGGTGATCGCGCCGGAGCCGGCGGCAAGGCCCGCGAGACCCGCGGTGCCCTTGAGTAGTGTGCGGCGGCTGACGCCGGTCGTCCTGGTGGTCTCGCTCATGTCAGTCACTCCTCTGTTGCGCATTCCAGTGATCGATCGGCGCTATTGCAGGCCTTGCGCCTTGGCGGGATCCCAGGTGGCCAGCACGCGATCGCCCGGACGGAACGGGTGGACGTCGAAGGTGGCTTCGGGAACATGGGAAAACAGGGCGGTGCCGTCGTCGAGCGTGAGCGAGACGGCGATGTAGGAGCCCTGGTACTCGGTCTGGGTCAGCAGCGCCGGTGCGCCGAACGCGCCGTGGGCGAATGGCACGATGCCGAGCTGATCGGCGCGCACCGCGATGAGCTTGCCGGCGTCGCTGAGGACGTTGTGGCCGCCGATGAAGCGCGCCACGAATTCGGTGCGGGGATGGTGGAAGATCTCGCGCGCGGTGCCCTGCTGCTCGATCCGGCCGTGGTTCATCACCACGATGTGGTCGGCGAGCGCCATCGCCTCTTCCTGGCCGTGGGTGACCTGGATGAAGCTGATGCCGAGCTCGCGTTGTAGCCGCTTCAATTCGCCCCGCATCTTCACCCGCAGGAACGGATCGAGCGCCGAGAGCGGCTCGTCGAGCAGGAGGATCTGCGGCTCGGTGATCAGCGCGCGGGCGAGCGCCACCCGCTGCTGCTGGCCGCCGGAGAGCTGGGCGGGGAGGCGGCCTGCATATTGGCTCATCGCGACCAGCTCGAGCAATTCGCCGGCGCGCTTGTGCCGCGTCGGCTTGTCGATGCCGCGCATCTTCAAGGCGAAGGCCACATTGTCGAGCACGGAGAGGTGCGGAAACAGCGCGTAGGACTGGAACATCATCGCCGTGCCGCGTTTGGCGGGCTCGAGGTCGGTGACGTTTTGCGCGCCGAGGATGATGTCGCCTTCGCTGACCGCCTCGTGGCCTGCGATCATGCGCAGCGTCGAGGTCTTGCCGCAGCCGGAGGGACCGAGCAGGCAGCAATAGGTGCCGGCCGGGATCTTCAGGTTGACGTTATCGACCGCCAGCGTGGTGTCGTAGCGCTTGGTGACGGCGACCAGTTCGAGAGCGGCGGGAGTGGCCATGGCGTGTCCGAGGAGGGGCGATGCGTCCCGCCTCTCTCCGCAAGGTCCGTGCCAACAGCCGGCGGCTGTGCGAATTTCCAAAACTGTGCAGCGGAGTCAGATCGTTAGGTCAATTCCGGTCCAGTTTGGCTGGCCGCCTTCTGCGTAGCCATCTGCACACAAAACGGGCGCAGATTGTATAAAGTTTCGCCTGTGATTGGATACAGCTCGTCGACTAACATTTCGGGGCCGAACGTCTGTCGATCGAGCCCTCACACCCATGGCCGCCAAGACCCGCCAAAAATCCGATGCGCCAGATGCGAGCGATCGCGTTAGCCGTATCAGGGAGGGGGTGACCGCGGCGATCCTCGAACATCGTCTGCTGCCGGGTACGAAGCTCGGTGAGGACGAGATCGGCGAGATCTACGGCGCGAGCCGCACGCTGGTGCGCACCGCGCTGCAGCAGCTCGCGCATGAGGGCATCGTCAACATCGAGAAGAACCGCGGCGCCTTCGTTGCGCGGCCGACGCCCGCCGATGCTCGCGAAGTGTTCGAGGCGCGGCGCCTGATCGAGCCCACCATCGTGGACCACGCCATCGACGCGGTCTCGCCGGCCTGGCTCGATCGCCTCGGCCAGCATCTTGCCGAGGAGCGCGAAGCGGAATTGCGCGGCGATGCGCGCGCCTCAGTGCGGCTCTCCGGCGAGTTTCATCGTCTCGTCGCCGAGATGAGCGGCCACAGCATCTATCTCGGCTTCCTGAAGGAGCTGATCGCGCGCTCCTCGCTCATCATCCTGCTCTACCGCCGCCACGACACGCCGGCCTGCGGCACCGATCATCACGCCGGAATCGTCGCCGCGATCCGCAAGCGCGACAAGGCGCACGCGGGGGCCTTGATGCTGTCGCACCTGAACGAGATCGAGGCGGAGCTGTTCCTGAAGGATCCCGCCGCCGACGAGTTGCGGCTTGCGGATGTGCTCGGCGCCTGACCGGTCCTGCGAGGCGTTGCGGCCGGGCCGGCGATCAGCGGCTGAGTTCACTTTCGGCGGCAAGCTGCCCGTCAGGCGTGATCTCGTATTCGCCGTCCTGCTTGGTCATCCATCCTGACCTGACCATCTCTCGTGCAAGCTGTATCGAGCAGATGGGATGATTGCCTCCCGGGTGATACAGCCTGTCATTGCGAACGAGCAGGTGCCCGTACAATTGAGCCTGACGCAGCGCCCTGCGCATTCCGGGTGATGGAGTTCTCATGCCGTTTCATGCGCGAGCACGATGAAGGTTCCTAATCGATGAGGCGAGCATCAATGATCTTTCGGCTCGCCGTCTGTCGGACAGGAACCCTGATCCTGCCGCATCGTTTGTTCCTCCGAGGAGAACTGCCATGAACGTACGGGACGAGCACACCCGATCGCCCTGGATGGATGTCTCGGTCGCTGACGCGCCGGCGCTATCCGGGACCGTGGGCACAGACGTCGTCGTTGTCGGTTCTGGAATTGCCGGGCTATCGGTCGCCTATGAACTTGCCAGCCACGGACGTTCGGTCGTGGTGCTGGACCGCGGTGGCATCGGCAGCGGGATGACGGCGCGTACCACCGCGCACCTGGCGACGGCGCTCGACGACGGTTACGACGAGTTGGTGAGGGTGCGAGGCCCCGACTGTGCCCGCCACTACTATCAGAGCGTCGCGACCGCGATCGATCGCGCCGAGGCCATCCAGCGTATCGAGCACATCGATTGCGATTTTCAACGCCTGGACGGCTATTGGGTGCTGGCGCCCGAAACGCCGGCATCCGAGCTGGATGAGGAATTGGTTTGCTGTCGCAAGCTGGCGATCCCCGTCGAAAATTGCGTCGAGCCGACCCCGTTCCATGCCAAAGGCCAGATGCGTTCGCTGCGTTTTCCGCGCCAGGCACGCCTGCACCCGACCAAATATCTCGCTGGTTTGGCGAGCGCACTGGAGCGCCGGGGAGCGAAGCTCTACGCCGACACGTGTGTCGAAAGCGTCCGCCAACGCCAAGGCGACATGGTCGTGACGACCGCCTCAGGCTACGAGGTCCACGCCGCCGACGTGGTGGTCGCGACGAACTCGCCCGTCAATGTGCAGGTCGCGATCCACACCAAGCAGGCGCCTTACCGCACTTATGCGCTCGCCGCGAAGATTGCGGCCGGCGCGCTGGAGGATGCGCTCTATTGGGATACGCTCGATCCCTATCACTATGTCCGACTCCAGCCGTTCTCTGCCGACGAGGATATCGTGATCATCGGCGGCGAAGACCATAAGTCGGGCGAAGCGAACGACGGCGCACAACGTCTTGATGCGCTCGAACGCTGGGCTCGCGAGCGATTGCCGGACCTGCGCGAGGTCACTCATCGCTGGTCCGGCCAGGTGCTGGAGCCGATCGATTTCGCCGGCTTCATCGGTCGCAGCCCCGGCGAGGAGCATCTCTTCATCGTCAGCGGCGATTCAGGGCAGGGGATCACGAACGGGCTGGTCGCCGGCTTGTTGGTGACGGATTTGATCACGATTGGCGCGAACCCGTGGGAGGAGGTCTACGCCCCGGCCCGGAAGATTCACAAGAACATCGGCGAGTTCATCAGCGAGAACATCACACCGCTGAAGAATTTCGCGGAGTATCTCGCGGCGAGCGAGATCGCGAGCGTCGAACGTCTGCGGCCCGGCGAGGGGCGCCTCGTCCGCAGCGGCCTGAAGAAGATTGCGGCGTGCCGCGACCGGAACGGGCATTTGCATCTGCATTCGGCAAGCTGCACCCATCTTGGCTGCGTCGTGCACTGGAATTCACTCGAGCAGTGTTGGGATTGCCCGTGTCACGGCTCGCAGTTCGCCCCTGATGGCACCGCGCTCAATGGCCCCGCAGTGTCGCCGCTGGGCGAGGCCGACAAGCCCGCCAATCTTGAAGCTGCGGAGTGAGCGGTCATCCCTGAAAAAAAGTTGCGCCCAGCCATTGGGGGATGGCTGGGCGCGCGCGAACCGGTCTGGGACGGGGAGGGGTGGGGATGTGACCGGGTCGCGTAACTCGTTGTCTCGTTCCTACTGATCTTTCGCGCTGGCGGTGGAGACCGCCGGCTTGGTATCGCCCAGCGAGACCCACACGTTGGGATCGCTCTGCGACTGGCGCTTGACGAAGCGGTAGCCGGTCTCCGTCCAGGCGAGGACGTTCTCGTTCTGATTGTCGAGAACGAACTCACCCTTGTCGGTCTTCACCGTCAGCACCGCGTGGCCTTCGCCCTTCTTGTCGCGCACGACGGTGATGAGCAGGGCCTGGCGCGGCCATCCGGCGTCCATCAGCATCTTGCGCTTCAACAGCACGTAGTCTTCACAGTCGCCGTAGCCGTCGGTCGGCAGCGACCACTTCTCGATCACGCCCCAGTGCTCCTGGTCGGTCAAAGGCTTGACGGTCTCGTTGACCCAGCGATTGACCTTGACGAGGTCGCGCCATGCGGCCTGCGACATCACGATGTCGCGCGGCTGCATCGGCGCGCCCTGGCACTGGGCAGCATTGTCCGCGCAGAACTCGACCCAGCCGATCGGCGCACGCGTGGTGTCGCCGAGGCTCGCGTAGAGCAGACGGCCTTCGCCGGCCTGCGCTGCCGCGCTGATCCCGAAGAGCATGGCGACCAGCGCCAGCCCCTTCCCCTGTCCCCTGAAGTCAAACATTGCGGCCCCCGTTTCTTGTTGGGACCACATTTCGCACGGAGCTTTTGAGTTGCCGCTAAGTCAGCCAAGTCAAGTCGAGACGAATGCAAGTAAAAGGCGCGGCGAATTCGATCTATACTTGAATCGAATTCGAATAAAATTCGATATGACTGCAATTGATTCAAATTTTATCGGTTAACGCGAAAACGCTGGCAGACGCGTTGTTTGCGCGCATCTACAACCCAGGCGTTAACCGCGGGCGACTCGCCGCGAGACACGAAAAAAGGCGGCGTCCGCATTGCGGAGGCCGCCTTCGAGCCTGGAAATGTCGAGGTTTTCGTGTCCTCGCGGTTTACCGCGCGGTAACGCTCTCTTCGAGTGTCTCGGCCGGCTGCTCGTGCATGAACTCCAGCGCAAAGCCGTCCTCGAGATTTCGCACCACGCGGCCCTGGACCCGGCCCAGCAGAACCGTCGACTTCAGCGGCGGCCGGTTCTCGGCGGCGATCGCGGCGCCAGACAGCGAGAGGTCGATGATGCGGCAGGTCATCTTGGTGCCGTCCTCGAGCGTCAGCACTGCGATCGGGTTGCGCGGCACGATACGGTCGTGGCGGCGGTCCTCCGGCAGATTGAGGATGTCGCGATTGGCGAGCCAGGTCAGCTGGGCCGCGAGCTTGTCCCTTTTCCTCGGCGTCGCACCGATCGTCATGGCGAAGCCGTTGTCGATGATACGGGTGATCTTGCCCTCGACGCGGCCGATATGGTCGAGATAGGCGACCACGCGGTCGCCGACATTGCCGATGCCGGGGGCGAGCAGAGCGAGGCCGCCCGGCGACATGTTGATCACCTGGCAGGGGAATTCCCGGCGGTCCGGCAGCATGTAGCGGCCGAGCAGGTGCACCTTCACCCGCTGGAAGCGCCTGCGCTCCTCGGCGGCCGGAAGAAATTTTTTGTTCGCCAACGCCATTTCCAACACCCGACCCCCCGCCCGGGCGGAGTCCGGCACGACCCTAAGGTGCATAGGGTTAATGCCGCGTTAGGATTGGAGACGTCGGTTGCGAACGGAAGCAATGCGCTCGAAAAGCCACATCAAGGGCGGGCAGGCCAGCACCGTCAACGCGCCGAGGTCGAGCGCAACCGCCGCAGTCCCGGCCGATTTGGCGAGCCGCCCGGCCAGGGCGGGACCGAGCATCATCGCGGCATAGAACAGCGTGTAGAATACGCCCATGCCGATCGCTCGCGTTTCCGGCGCAAGTACGCGGGCGGCGAGGCTCATGATCGGGCCAGCCGGGTGGCCGCCGATCAGCCCTATCAGGACGAGGATCGTGATCACCCGATCCGATCGCGGCAGCCAGGCCAGCAGCAGGGCGACCAAGAGGCTGGCCGCGATCGCCAGGATAAAGGGTCGTTTGAAGCGATCGGCGAGAAAGCCGCCTGCCGGCACCGAGATCACCGACAACCACATCACGACGCTGATGGCCGAGCCCGCCGCGGCGATGCTCCAGCCGCGTTCGGCCAATAGCGTCGGGCCGAACGAGAAGATCATGGCGAAGCCGACATTATAGAGGCCCCAGATCAGGCCGGCGACGATCACCGCCAGCAGGGCGAGAGGATCGAGCCGGACCGAGCCGGCCGCGCTCGCTGTGGCTCCCGGCGGCGGCTGGTAGAACGTGATCAGCAGAATGCCGATCGCAGTCAGCGCGCCCACGGACAGGAACACGGCACCCGCACCTTCGGCGGTGCCGATCGCCGGCAGGACCAGCAGCGAGATCGCAACACCAGCCGGCCAGGAATTGACGAAGATCGCCATCGCGGTGGCGATCTCCTTCCCCACGAACCAGTCGGCGGCCATCTTGGTGAGCTGCACCGTCAGCAACACTCCGCCGGCGCCGGAGGCGAGCCGGCCCGCCATTTGCCAGCTCCAGACGTCGGTGACGGCCATGACGAGGCTGCCTGCCGTCATCAGCAGCAGCGCGGCGATGGTCGCCGGCTTGTCGCCAAGAGCCCGGCCGATCGCGCCGCCCGGCAGCGCCAGCACGACGCCCGGTGTGAAATAGAGGCCGATCAGGATGCCGATATCGGCGAGCCCGACCCCGAAGGTCTGCTGCAGCAGCGGCGCGACCGCGGCTACGCTCTGGAATTGGAACGCAATGGTGAGGCGCACGACGAACAGGATCGCAAGAATGCCCCAGCGATTGCGCAATGCCTCATCTCCCAAGCCCTCAGTCGAGGGTGCGGTGAGGAGGGACCAGAGTCAACAGGCTGGCTTCTTCGCCGCACGTTGGCGCGATCACCGTCGAGGAGAGCGCGAGATACGACCCGATCACGCAAGTCAGGCATGTGGATTGGTACTGGTCGACCGAGACGGAGAAGGACTTTTGGCAAGCCGCCTTGCCGATGCGCAGCATCTTCCCGCAGGAGATGCCGTTGCTCGTGGCCTCGGGCGGCCTGCGCCTCATCGAGCGCTTCGGTGATTTCGATCGCAGCCCGCTGGCTGCGGGAAGCATGCGGCGGATATGCGTGTGCGGTCTTTAGTCCGGTAGCCCGGATGAACCAACGGGTCGGCGCAAAGCGCCGCCCGATGACAGGCTCCGCGATATCCGGGGCCGCTGCTCCCGCATATCGCTCCGCTCATGCGGCTACGAGACTGTCCGCTTGGCACAACCGCGCATCTCACATACGCTTCGCCTCAGCCCGCGCTAGCAACCATAACAAAAGCGGGCAGCGAGGAAACAGCCATGCAACAAATCCGCGTCTGCACCCACGCAGGGCCGGGCTCGGAGCCCGTCATCCGCACCGTGCCGTGGCCGAAGGTCGGCCGCAAGGCCGCGCTGATCAAAGTCGGCGCCTGCGGCGTCTGCGGCACTGATCTGCATATCCTGAAAGGTCATTGGCCGAAGCCGCTGCCGTGGCCGTTCACGCTTGGTCACGAGCTCGGCGGCGTCATCGTCGAATGCGGCGAGGAGTTCACCGAGGATTTCATGAGCAAGCCGCTCGAGGTCGGCTCCAAGGTGATGATCCCGCCGTTGATGCCGTGCGGGCACTGCTATTACTGCATCCATTATCCGCAGACCGCGAACAAGTGTCTGACTCCGGTCTATTACGGCCGCTATCTCGGCTTCGACAAGGCGCCGCACCTGTGGGGCGGCTGGGCGGAATATGTCTATGTCGATCTCGAGATGCTGCCGGGCACCAAGATCTACAAGCTGCCGGACGACATGTCGCTGCGCCTCGGCGCGCTGTCCGAGCCGCTGACCTCCTGCATCCGGGCCTTCAATCGTGCGACCCGCGCCGGCGGTTTTTCCTGGGGTGATACCGTGGTGATCCAGGGCTCGGGCCCGATCGGAATTCTCGCGGTCGCCGCCGCAAAGGAGATGGGGGCAGGGCGCGTGATCTGCGTCGGTGCGCCCGAGGAGCCGCGGCTCAAGCTGGCGCGCGAGTTCGGCGCGGAAGCGACTGTCAATATCGAGGAGATCAAGTCGCCGCAGGAGCGCATCGCGCGCGTGCGCGAGATCGTCGGTGGCTTCGGCGCTGATCTCGTGATGGATTGCTCGGGTCATCCGACCGCCGGCCCCGAAGGCATCGAGATGCTGCGCGACGGCGGCACCTATGTCGAGATGGGCCAGTTCACCGACGCCGGCTCGATCGAGACGTCATGGCATCGCATCTGCACCAAGGATCTCAACGTGCTGGGGTCCTGGGGCTTCACCGGCAACGATCTGCCGCTCGGCGTCGACATGCTCTACCGCACGCGTGACAAATATCCGTGGCTGAAGATGCAGACGATCTACCCGTTCACGGAAGCGGGCGTCGCGCAAGCGGTGAAGGATGCGATGGCGATGAAGACGGTGAAGTCGACCATCGTGCCGTGGCCGGAGCTGGTGGATTAGTTATGGTGGACGAGAAGTCAAGCGACCTCGGCTCACCCTTCCGCGCCATCCGTGCGATCGACTACACCGTCATCTTCGTGCGCGACATGGCCGCGATGCGCCGCTTCTACGAAGACATCCTCGCCTTCCCACTGCTGCGCGAGCTCTCGCCGAACTGGATCGAGTACGGCCTGGGCAGCAACACGCTGACGCTGGCAAGACCGAGCCGTACTGCCGCTGATGCACCGACGCCGGCGGGCAGCGCCGCGCTGCAACTGGCTTTCAAGGTGTCCGCGGCCGAGGTCGATCAATGTGCCGACGAGCTCGTGCGGTACGGCGTGGCACTGCTGTCGCCGCCGACGAACCAGTCCTTCGGTCACCGCACGTTGTTTTTCCGTGACCCCGACGGCAATCTGCTGGAGATCTATGCGGAGATCTGAGGGATTTTATTGGACGTAGCCAGACAACATGGCCTGTGCCCAGTCAGGCCGTTTGTTGGCGAGCGCGCGCGCCGAGGCGGCCTCCCAGTCGTATTCAAGGGCCAGAAGCTCGACCTGCCAGCCCCTTCTTCCCTTCGTGAGGATCGCGTAGCGGGCGTGAGGCGAGCGGTGCTCCAGTTTTGCGGCAAAGGGAATGTCTGCGAACACCGGGCAACCAACGCTTCCCGGATTGAGAACCAGACACTCGCCGGGGCCCTGAATGACCGCCTGGCGGTGGCTATGACCACACAGCACGACGCGGGCCGCAGGTTCACTCTTGAGACGCGTCGCCAGCACCTCGCGGCGTGCCGGCACAAAGCGGCCGTCGTCGAGCGTTTCCTCGAGCAGGCACGCCGTATCGTCCTCCGGCGTGCCATGGCAGGCCAGGATCCCGTCGTCGAGGCATATCCGGGAAGGCAAGCTGTGGAGTGCGAGACGCTGCTCCGCTGACAACGCATTGCGCGCAAACAGACCTGCCGGCGAGAGCTTGTCGTCCGGAAACTCCTCGATCCAGCGATCATGGTTTCCGCGCACGGTCGGCAGCGCCAGCGACTGGAGGAATTCGAAAGTTTCTCTCGGCCACAACGGACTGGTGACGCAATCGCCGAGGTTGACCGTACGGTCGACGCCCCGCGCCTTGATGTCGGCCAGCACGGCCTCCAGCGCAGCAAGGTTGCCGTGGATATCGGAAATGACTGCCAATCGCATCGTCGTGCTCCCCATTCTATTTCGCCTGAACTTAGCTCCGCCAGGTCGCTGCACTTATCTAGCATCAGCCGATAGCACGTTCACCAACTAGCCATCGCTGATCTTGCGTTCCTTCGCGACGCTCGCGCCCACCGCCTTCGTGCCCTGTGCGCTTGACGGAGGACGTCACGTGATCATTCCCGGTCGTGCTTCATCATCGTCATTGCGAGCGTAGCGAAGCAATCCAGAATCTTTCCGCGGTGGCAGCCTGGATTGCTTCGCTGTGCTCGCAATGACGGAGTACATGGCAGCGGAATCCACCTCTCTCGTGTCCCGGCCGCTGCAAGGCCCCCAGTGTCAGATTCGGTCGGGCCCGAGGTTAATCGAGGTGGCCGCAAAAATCCGCTGCAACCTTCCGGCGCGGTTCTCCCCGTCAAGCCATGCATCATAGGCATGGTGATTTCAGAACACTTGGCGTAAAGAGCGCCCAGATCAAATCAGCGTGCGGCCGGGCCGTTTGCCGCGCACGCAGATCAGGTCCGCAGGATCACCGTTCCGCGCCTGAATCAACCAAGGTTCTCCATCTCGTGTCTCTTCCGGCCCTGACCCCGCCGCTCGCCCGCGCTTTGGCCGAGCGGAACTATGATTCACTGACCCCCGTCCAGCTCGCGGTGCTCGCCGATGAGGCCACCGGCCGCGACCTCCTGGTCTCGGCCCAGACCGGTTCCGGCAAGACCGTCGCTTACGGATTGGCCATCGCCAAGAATCTTCTTGATGATGCCGAGCAGTTCGGAGCCGCGGCCGCGCCGCTCGCCTTGATCGTGGCGCCAACCCGCGAGCTCGCGCTTCAGGTTCAGCGCGAGCTGGCCTGGCTCTACGGGCATGCGGGCGGGCGCGTCGTCTCCTGCGTCGGCGGCATGGATCCGCGCCGCGAGCAGCGCGAGCTGGCGGCCGGCGCGCATATCGTCGTCGGCACGCCCGGGCGGCTGTGTGATCATCTGCGCCGCGGACGCCTCGACATCTCCGAACTCGCCGCGGTCGTGCTCGACGAGGCCGACGAGATGCTCAATCTCGGCTTTCGCGAGGACATGGAATTCATCCTCGAGACCACGCCGGAAGCGCGCCGCACCCTGCTGTTCTCGGCGACCTTTCCCCGCGGCATCGTCGCGCTCGCCAGGCAGTATCAGCGCGATGCGTTCCGGATCGAGGTCGCCGGTGACGAGGGTGGTCACGCCGATATCGAGTATCGCGCGATCCGTATCGCGCCCGCCGACGTCGAGCATGCCGTCGTCAACGTGCTGCGCTTCTACGAGGCGCCGAGCGCGCTGGTGTTTTGCAGCACGCGCGATGCCGTCCGGCATTTGCAGGCCGCGCTCCTGGAACGTGGTTTCTCTGTGGTCGCGCTATCGGGCGAGTTGACGCAGAACGAACGCGCCCTGGCGCTGCAATCGCTGCGGGACGGACGCGCCCGCGTCTGCGTCGCGACCGACGTCGCCGCCCGCGGCATCGACCTGCCGAGCCTCGACCTCGTCATCCATGCCGATCTGCCCAATGACGCCGAAGTCATGCAGCACCGCTCGGGTCGCACCGGGCGCGCGGGCCGCAAGGGGACGAGCGTCCTCCTGGTGCCGCCCGCGCGGCGGCGGCGCGCCGAGCTGTTGCTCAATCTCTCTGGGATCGATGCGGCCTGGGGCATCGCGCCGCAGGCGGATGAAATCCGCAAGCTCGATCACGAGCGCATGAAGGATGTGCTGTTCACCGAGGAGACCACCGCCGATGACCTCGCTCTCGCGCAGGCCTTGCTGGCCGAGCGCGCGCCCGAGGACATCGCCGCCGCGCTCGCGCGGCTTTATCGCGCGCGGCTGCCCTCGCCCGAGGACATCATCGATCCCGGTGAGCGAAGCGCCAAGCCGCGCGAGGAACGCGGGCGTGACAGATTTGAAGGCGGCGACGATCGCGTCAAGGCGCGATCGAAATCGGGAAAAGCGTCGTCCAAACATAGCATGGCGGAGGGCAGCGTCTGGTTCCGCGCCGCGATCGGGCGGCGCAAGAATGCGGAGGCGCGCTGGCTGCTGCCGATGATCTGCCGCCGCGGCGGCATCGACAAGCGCGACATCGGCGCCATCAAGATCATGGACACCACGACCGAGTTCGAGATCTCCGAGCGGGTCGCCGAATCCTTTGCGGCGAAGATCAGGCGTCCGGACAAGGAAGACAGCATCCGCATCGAGCCGATGGCGGATGCGCTTCGCCGGCAGGAAGTTTTGCAGGAGCGCTCTCACGCGCCGCGGCGCGAGGCTAGCGATGATCGTGAACGGCGCGACGATCGCCCGCGCGAGGCGGGTGGATTCAAGCCGCGCGGCAAACCTCACGGCGAGCGCGCGCCGAAATTCGCCGATGCAGTTTCTTTCGGAAAGAAGAGGCACAAGAACAGGCCGGGCCACGCGGAGCCGTCGGTCACACCCTGGCCGGTGAAGGGCGCATCGGGAAAGAAGGCAAAGAAGAAGCGGCGAGGCTGAGCTTCTGCCGTTCGATACTGACTGACAGGAACGATGCCGCCGGATTGCACCGGCGGCATCATCTGAAAGTCGGGAGTGAGTTCAGCGGCCGCCGCCACCGCCACCACCTCCGCCGCCACCACCACCACCGCCGGCATCGCGCATCGACGAGCTGTAGCGCGGGTCAGTCTGCTTCATGTAGATCGGCGAGGTATCGTGGTTAACGACGCGGCGTGAGCGGCCTGCGCTCGGCGTCTCGATCAGGACGCCGCAGCCTTCGAAGAAGGCGGTGTCGCAGCCATAGGTGCGGTACTGCGCCGCGTTGGCGCTGGTCGCGGTGAACGCGGCCGTCGCAACGCATGCAAGGAAAGCAACTTTCGACAATGTGAGCTTCATGGACATTCTCCAGCCTCGGTTCGGCGAGACCGGAACGGCTCGCACATCCCTTCGACGGAGGCTGATCCAAGCCGGTTCGAGACGGCGATTTCACGCCCACGTGAGCCGGGGCAGTCGGGGAGGGACGTTACGTCGCAGTGAGGTCGCGCAGCATATAGGTCGCGCCTTCGCCGTAAGAGGCAAGCTTCGCGCGCAGTTCCGCATCCGCGGTGACGGCTCGAAAGCCAAGCTGCTCCCACAGCGGCCGCGTGGCGTAGACCGAGACCAGTGCGAGCACTGTGATGCCGGATGAGCGCGCGAGCTGTTCGATGTCAGCGATATATGCGCGCAGAACGCCGCCGCGAAAAGCGGGCAATATGGCGACGTCGTGGACGTAGAGGCAATCCGCATCGTCAGGCAATCGTGCGAGCAAGTCGTCGAGCGGCGGGATCCGGTGCTGCTTCCAGGGATGCGAAAGCCCGTAGCCGGCGATCTCGTCGTCGCCGGCAAGCACGCGGCATCCAGCGGGATAGAGCCGCATCTTCTCGGCGAGCACCTCCAGGCTTTCAGGAAGATCGGGATGAATCCGTGCCGCGATCGCGCTGATCGCGGGCAGGTCGGAGGCGTGCGCAGGACGCCAATGCGGCTTGCTCATGTCTTTCCGTCGCTGTTGGTCCAGTTTATTCCGCTGCGCTGCCGTGCCGTCATCTCGGATATTCGAGCTGCATCGCGACGAAGTCCGCGGTGCGCCGCCCGTAGCGCACATCGATGGCGTGCAGCGTCCGGTCCAGCGCTCGCGCCGGCGGCAGGTCGATGGCGGCCGGCGGCGTCAGCTTTGCCGGCCAGTCGGCCGCGACCTCGTCCGGCAGGATGCGAAGGCCGCCGCGGCTGGTCTGCGCCTCTGCCGTGGCGGCGAAGGTGAGGGCACGCGAGCGATAGGTGCGCGACCACGCATCGGCTACAAGCGCAAGCGACACCTCGTCGATGCCTGGCGTCAGGGCGATTCCGAGTTGCTCGCGGCTCCAGAATGCAAGCGTGTTGGCGATCGCCGTCACCGCAAAGGGGCGTGTGAACCGGAACGCCTGGCTGCGGTGGCGCGCATCCCATTCCGCAAGACCGATCTCGTGGGCGACCGCCTCCGCCTTTGCGCGTCCGGCGATGGCCTCGACCAGGGTCAGGGCCATCGGCATGGATGCGGTGATGCCGGTCGTCGTCGCGACGCCGCGGTCGACCACCAGCCTGCGGTCCGCGACATAGCTGATCGCGGAATGCTTTTGCAGGTCGCGCACGGAGTACCAGTGCGTGGTCGCCCGCCGGCCGTCGAGCAGCCCGGTGTTGGCAACGACCTTGCCGCCGACGCAGACGCCGACGACGATCGCGCCCTTGCCGGCCTGGCTCTTGATCCACTGCAACGCCACGGCATCGTCTTCACGGCTCATCGCGGGCACAATGACGTAATCGGCGCCGTCGGGATGCGTAGCATCGAACTCGGCGATGGTCGCGTGCGGCTGCACTTTCAGTGCGGGATAGAGCGCGACGGGTCCAGGCTGCGTCGCCAAAATGAGGACGTCGGCGATTTCAGCGCGCGCGAGGATGCCGTATGGCATCAGATAGTCGGTCGTCTCGCTCATGTCGTTGATGCCGACGATGGCGATCAGGGGACGTTTGCGCTTCGGCGGCTTCAGCGCCGCAAGCGTCGCTTCGGTCTCGTCTTTGGATATCGCAGGCGCGGTTCCCGGAGCCGGCGCGCCAGGCAGCAGGAACAACCAGGTTCCGCCGATCGCCACCAGCAGTGCCACGCAGCCGACGCCGCTCAACGCCAGAATGCGCCATGTCATGATGATCTCACCCGATCCTCGTTGCTTCACGCGAGGCGGAAGCTAACTCTTGGCAACGACATCAGGAATGACGCAGATCCGGCAAAAACGGCCATCCAGATGCGCGTTGATTTGTCACGCGGCGAGTTCGTCTCGCGCGATGCTGTGCGTCGGGCGGGAGACTATCTCAGCCCCTCATACACCATCAGCCCGCGTGCGATCTGCAGTTTGCGGATGGCGCGCGGCAAGAGTTTCTCGGGCTGGTGCAGGTAGCGCCAGGAGGTGAGGGTGAAGCTACCGAGCGCCCCGCATTCGTCGTCGAACGGCGCGAGCACGCCGGTCACGCTCACCGGCGTGTGCGGGCGGGCGTTGAAGGGCAGCAGCAACAGCTCGAGATAGGTCTTGCTGCCGTCCTCGCGCGCGGCGGTGAGGCCGGCGATGGCGCCCAGCGTCTCGTCGGCGACGATGGTCGTGATCTCCTCGATCTCGCTCCGGCTCGCATCATCGAACAGGGCCGCAAAGCTCTGGTCCTTGAGGTCACGCCCTGCCAGCGCGCAGACGCGCGTGCCGGCGACGCGGAATGGGAAGCCGAGATGGGGCTCGCAGGACAGCACGAAGATGTCGCCGAGCAGGCCGCGGACCGCGGCCGGATCGATGTCGGCCCTGTCAGGGGCCCGTGCAGTGCCGCGCTTCTCGTCCCAATACGCGAAGAACGCGCGGCTCGACGGATGTTTCATGACTGAACGCTCACCCGGGGGTGCAACCTCGAAGGGACAAACCTGTCCCGCTTCAGTGCACCCACGATCCCTTCTGTTGTTGTGCAGGAGGGGATTTGCAGCGTCCATGCCGCAGCGGCGTTTTCAGGCTTCTTGTGCCTGCCTTTACGTCGTTAACGTTAAATTAACTATGCGCTTTGTGTCGGCCGCGCGCCTGCTATGGTGACCGCGGTCGCAAGCCTCGCCGCTTTCTCCAGGTTCTCGGCGGGGCCTGTACTTAGGGCGTCAAACAGTTTGGTCACGGGTCGCGGGGAGGGGTGGGGATACGCCTATCTCTCCGGCCACCGGAAGACCGACATGGACAGGCAGGGCTTTCCCAGGGCCCTGCCTTTTCCTTTTTCGGCCATCAACTCTCGTGCCCCGGACGCAGCGCAGCACTTCTTCAGCGATGCGCTTCAGAGCCGGGGCCCAGCGCCGGATCGAGCCGGACATCTCGCAGCTTTCCTTTTGTGCACTTGCGCAGGGACGGTAAAGGCGACTATCTGCAAGTGGATCGCTCCGATCGCGCCCGAAAGCGAAGCTGCCTTGAATTCCCCGCAAGATTCGTCACCGAACGTGCCGGCCGTCGTTGAGGAGGCTCCGCGCGAGCCGATCCTGATGCTGCCGGCGGCGCTGACCGCCTATATCGCCCTGCTGGCGCTGATCCATCTGCGGGTGCTGCTGCCGCCGGAGCTTGAGAACTGGACCATCGACGTCTTCGGCTTCATCCCGAAGCGCTACGATTCCTCGCTGCTCAATCTGCAGATTCCGGGCGGGGCGGGGGCGAAGGTCTGGACTTTCGTCACCTATTCGCTGCTGCACGCCAATCTCACCCATCTCGGCTTCAACGTGCTGTGGCTGCTGCCGTTCGGCAGCGCGCTGGCGCGGCGCTTCGGCACGGTCAGGTTCTTCGTCTTCCTGGCGGTGACGGCGGCGGCCGGCGCGCTCGCCCATCTCATCACCCATGAGCATGCGGTGGCGCCGATGATCGGCGCTTCGGCCTCGGTGTCGGGCGCGATGGCCGCCGCGATCCGCTTTGCCTTCGCCCGCGGCAGCTTTTTATCGTTCAGCCGATCGGACGCCGATACCGCCGCAAAAGTTCCCGCGCTGCCGCTGTCGCGTGCGCTGCGCGACGGGCGGGTGGTCGGCTTCCTTGCAGTCTGGTTCGGCGTCAACATCATCTTCGGCGTCGGCGCGATCGGCATCGATACCGAGACCACCAGCGTCGCATGGCAGGCGCATATCGGCGGCTTCTTCGCCGGCCTCTTGCTGTTCGCGCTGTTCGATCCCGTGCCGCGCGTGCGAAGCGATGCTGCGGATGCGTCATCACGGGACGTTTCTGACCGTGCCTGAAGCTGTGCTTGCGGTGCGGCCCGAATTCATCCATCATTCCCTGGAAGAATGTTCCGAAGCGACAAGCCCATAGAGGCAACGTTTCGACAAGCGCGCGAGCGTGAAACCCGCGCCAAAACTGTTAGTTGAAGACTCGCGAACAAGTTCGGACGCCACAAGGCGGACGGCTCCGATTCAGGGAGGCGACAATGACGGTACGTTCCATTCTGAACACCAAGGGCCACCAGATCATGAGCGTCGAGCCCGACGCCAAGCTGGCTGCCGCGATCAAGCTGCTCGGTGAGAAGAAGATCGGCGCGGTGCTGGTGATGAACCAGAGTCGCCTGGAAGGTATCCTGTCCGAGCGCGACATCGTGCGCGTGCTCGGCGAGCGCGGCGCCGGCGTGCTGGAGGAGCCCGTCTCGGAGGTGATGACCCGCAAGGTCGTCACCTGCAAGGAGACCGACACCGTCGCCGAGCTCATGGAGACGATGACGACAGGCAAGTTTCGCCATCTGCCCGTGATCGAGAACGGCAAGGTGGTCGGCCTCATCTCGATCGGCGACATCGTCAAGCGCCGGGTCCAGGAATACGAGGCCGAGCAGGAAGCCCTGCGCGACTACATCAAGACCGCCTGACCGGCCTTAGTCGTCCGTTAAGAAACCGATTTGAGCGGTAAGCAGTCGCTGGCGGCCGCGATGAGGGTGGTCAGGATCAGGCACCAAAGAGCCCTCAGCCAGGTGAGGACACGGCGGAAGTTGTGACCGACGGCGGAGAGGATGACGTTAGCCGCATCGCCGGGGCGGCCTTTGAGGTAGCATCGGCCGAGGTGACCATCGGTCTTCAGGTGTCCGATGATGGGCTCGATGGCGGAGCGGCGGCGCAGCTCGTGCTTGATGACACCGAAGACGCCGCGCTTCTGGCCGGAGATGAAGACG
>NZ_AXAZ01000011.1 GCF_000473065.1 Bradyrhizobium sp. WSM1743 | reverse complement strand
GCTGGCACACCTCTTGATCATCCTGCTGCTCGAGCCGCTTGCCCGCGACTTCGAGGACTCTCCCCGCTGGATGCAGGCCGCCTGACGGCACCTGGCGCTTGGCGTGTTTTGCAACAACTCGTTGCATCCTTGCTACAAGCGATCATTCCACAACCAACCATCCGTTGCTTCCGCCGCAGAAAGCGAGCGCTTGGGCGGCACCTGCGCGAGCCTCCTCGAAAACGTCCGTATCAATCGATGCTCGCGCTACCTTAACGCCTATGCGGCCTTCCCTGCGCCCTCTTTCTTCGGAAGAGGCGATGGAATGAAGCAAAGCTCGGGCGAGATGAGCCGCGAGGCTGCAAAGGCGTGTCTGCAGGTCAAAATGTGAGTCAGAGAGCGACGCCAATGCGTCTTGCTCCGTCATTGCGAGGAGCTCTTGCGACGAAGCAATCCAGGCTGCCGCCGCGGAGAGATTCTGGATTGCTTCGCTGCGCTCGCAATGACGATGTGGAAGCAGGCGCGTGCGACACTCTCACTGTCATCGCCCGGCTTGACCGGGCGATCCAGTACTCCGAGACAGGAGTGATTCAATCGAGACGCCGCGGCGTACTGGATTCCCCGCTTTCGCGGGGAATGACGGCGGTGGTTGGGGCCGCAGCGGAGCGCTCTCGCAGGCTCGCTCGCTTCCTACACTTCCCGTCGGCTCAAGAACGCCAGCCGCTCGAACAGATGCACGTCCTGCTCGTTCTTGAGCAGCGCGCCGTGCAGCGGCGGGATCAGCTTGCGCGGGTCGCGCTCGCGCAGCTGCTCGGCGCTCATGTCCTCGTTGAGCAGCAGCTTGAGCCAGTCGAGCAGCTCCGAGGTCGACGGCTTCTTCTTCAGGCCGGGCACCTCGCGGACCTCGAAGAAGATGCGCAAGGCTTCCTCGACCAGGCGCTTCTTGATGCCGGGGAAGTGGACGTCGACGATGCGGCCCATCGTGTCGGCGTCGGGGAATTTGATGTAGTGGAAGAAGCAGCGGCGCAGGAACGCGTCCGGCAGCTCCTTCTCGTTGTTGGAGGTGATCATCATGATCGGGCGCTGCTTGGCCTTGATCGTCTCGCCGGTCTCGTAGACATGGAATTCCATGCGGTCGAGCTCGAGCAGCAAATCGTTTGGGAATTCGATGTCGGCCTTGTCGATCTCGTCGATCAGCAGCACCGGGCGCTGCTCGGCCGTGAAGGCTTCCCACAGCTTGCCGCGCTTGATGTAGTTCTTGATGTCGGACACGCGGGCATCGCCGAGCTGGCTGTCGCGCAGGCGCGACACCGCATCGTATTCGTAGAGACCCTGCTGCGCCTTGGTGGTGGACTTGATGTGCCAGGTCAGAAGCGGCGCGTTCAGCGCCTTCGCCACTTCTTCCGCCAGCACCGTCTTGCCGGTGCCGGGCTCGCCCTTCACCAGGAGCGGGCGCTCCAGCACGATCGAAGCATTGACGGCGACCTTGAGGTCGTCGGTCGCAACATAGTCCTTGGTGCCGGTAAATTTCATCGCGCGTCCTTGTTGGTCGTCGGTCGGGACATTGCCGATTTCATGGCCCCCGTCACGACATGGGAACGGCCGCGCATGGCGGCCGTTCCTGGTTCGGTCAGGCTTTCAGACCCGTCTTATCAGCGAAAGGATGACCAGCACAATCACCGCGCCGATCGTGGCGTCGACGATGGCACCCAACGTGCCGGTGGCGAGCGCGATGTGCAGCTGCGGCAGCACCCAGCTTGCGACCAGCGCGCCGATGATGCCGACGACGATGTTGCCGATGAGCCCAAATCCCGCCCCGTGGACAATCTTGCCCGCGAACCAGCCGGCGATCGCGCCGATGATGAGCGCCGCGACAATTCCCATTGCAAACGTCCCCCAAACAACCCCTCGAGGCCGGCAATTCTAGAGCAAAAAGCCTGCCGGTCCAGCGTCCCGCAGCGGTCTCCGCCCCTTGACGTCAGCCACCCGACGGGCAATCTGTCACCCATGTTCCTGCAATTCTTCACCTCTCTGCGCGATGCGCAGGTCCCCGTGACGCTGCGCGAATACCTCACGCTGATGGAGGCGCTCGACGCTGACCTTGCGGACTACACGGTCGAGAATTTCTACTATCTGTCGCGCGCCTCCCTCGTGAAGGACGAGCGCAACCTCGACAAGTTCGACCGCGTCTTCGGCACCGTGTTCAAGGGGCTGGAAAGCCTGCTCGACGCCATGGAGAAGGCGGAGATCCCCGAGGAGTGGCTGAAGAAGCTCGCCGAGAAGTATCTGACGGAAGAAGAGAAGAAGCAGATCGAGGCCATGGGCTGGGACAAGCTCATGGAGACCCTGAAGAAGCGGCTCGAGGAGCAGAAGGGTCGCCATCAAGGCGGCTCGAAATGGATCGGCACCGCCGGCACCTCGCCGTTCGGCGCCTACGGCTACAATCCCGAGGGCGTCCGCATCGGCCAGGAGAAGAACCGCAACAACCGCGCCGTGAAGGTGTGGGACAAGCGCGAGTTCAAGGATTTGGACGGCAATGTCGAGCTCGGTATCCGCAACATCAAGGTGGCGTTGCGGCGCCTGCGCAAATTCGCGCGCACCGGCGCGCCGGACGAAGTCGATCTCGACACCACCATTCGCGAGACCGCCAATCACGGCTATCTCGACGTCCACATGCGCCCCGAGCGGCGCAATGCGGTGAAGCTGCTGGTGTTCTTCGACATCGGCGGCTCCATGGACGCGCATATCGAGCAGGTCGAGGAGCTGTTCTCGGCGGCCAAGAGCGAGTTCAAGCACATGGAGTATTTCTACTTCCACAACTGCCTCTATGAAGGCGTGTGGAAGCAGAACAAGCGCCGCTTCACCGACCGCACGCCAACCTGGGACGTGCTGCACAAATACCCGCACGACTACAAGGTCGTGTTCGTCGGCGACGCCTCGATGTCGCCTTACGAGATCATGGTGCCGGGCGGCTCGGTCGAGCACGTCAACGAGGAGCCCGGCTCGGTCTGGCTCGACCGCATCATCCGCACCTATCCGCATGCGGTGTGGCTGAACCCGGTGCAGCAGAAGCACTGGGACTATTCGGAATCGACCACGATCATCAAGCGCATCTTCGCGAACCGGATGTATCCCATCACGATCGAAGGGCTGGAAGCTGCGATGAAGGAATTGACGCACTGATGCACGAGTGAGCCCAGCTCTATCTGCGACGGGACTGCGCTCCCTCCCCCGCTTGCGGGGGAGGGTTGGGGAGAGGGTTCTCTCCACGAGCGACGTCCCCCGAGAGGAGAGAGCCCTCACCCGGCGCTTCGCGCCGACCTCTCCCGCAAGCGGGAGAGGTTGCTCCACCTCCGGCAGTCTGCTCGGAACGGCGACTTAACAAGAGGGAGAACCATATGCCCCAAAACATCACCCGCGGCATCAAGGCGCTGATCGACGAGGCCAATGCCGAGATCGAGACGCTCTCGGCCAAGGACGCCATCGAGATCTCCAAGAACGGCGACGTCGTCATCGTCGACATCCGCGACCCCAGAGAGATCGAGCGCGACGGCCGCATCCCCGGCGCCTTCGCCTGCACCCGCGGCATGCTGGAATTCTGGATCGATCCGCAGAGCCCCTATGCGAAGCCGATCTTCCAGGAGGACAAGAAGTTCGTCTTCCACTGCGCCGGCGGCCTGCGCTCCGCACTCGCGGCCAAGACCGCGCAGGATATGGGGCTCAAGCCCGTCGCCCACATCGCCGGCGGCTACGCCGCCTGGCGCGACGCCGGCGGGCCGACCGAGAAGTGGGAGCCGAAGAAGAAGGGCTGAGAAGTGCTGCGCTGTCTCGCCAATCTCCGCTGTCATTCCCCGCGAAAGCGGGGAATCCAGTACGCCGCAGCCTCTCGGCTCAATCATAACCGTCTCTGGAATACTGGATCGCCCGGTCAAGCCGGGCGATGACAGCGGAGATTGATGCGCATTGCTTCAACTTCGGAACGACAAGAAAGATATCGCATGACCACCACCGATCCCCTCGTCTCCACCGAATGGCTCGCCGCCCACATCAGCGACGCCAACGTCAAGATCCTCGACGCCAGCTTCAAGCTGCCGGGCGTGCTGCCGCTGCCGAAGGACGACTATCTCGCCGCGCACCTGCCGGGCGCGGTGTTCTTCGATGTCGATGCGGTGTCTGATCATTCCAACCCGCTGCCGCACATGTATCCGAGCGCCGAGCAGTTCGGCCGCGACGTCGGTGGTCTCGGCATCTCCAATGCCGACACCGTGGTGCTCTATGATGCCGGCGGCTGGGTCGCAGCGCCCCGCGCGTGGTGGATGTTCCTGGCCTTCGGCCACGGCAATGTGCGCATCCTCAATGGCGGTCTGAAGAAGTGGCGTGCCGAGGGGCGGCCGGTCGAGAGCGGCGAGGTGAAGCCGAAGCCCGCGACATTCAAGGCCAGCTATGATTCAAAACGCGTGCGCAGCATGCAGCACCTGATCGCCAACGTGGAGAGCCGAGCCGAGCAGGTGATCGACGCGCGCGCCGCCGACCGTTTCGAGGGCCGCGCGCCGGAGCCGCGTCCGGGCATCCGCTCCGGCCACATCCCCGGCGCCCGCAACGTGCCCTACAATCTGCTGTTCGATGCCGCGACCGGCGAGATGAAGCCGCTCGATGACTTGCGCGCCGCCTTCACGAATGCCGGTGTCAAGCTCGATGCACCAATCGTGACGAGCTGCGGCTCGGGCGTGTCGGCGGGCGTGCTGACGCTCGCGCTGTATCGCCTCGGCATCACCGACACCGCGCTCTATGACGGCTCGTGGTCGGAATGGGGCCAGGAAAAGGGCCCGCCGATCGCGACCGGGCCGGCGTGAGACGTTCAACTTCGCCACGCTGAAGGTTCACTCCCTCGCCCCGTTCTTACGGGGAGAGGGTTGGGGTGAGGGGCCTCTCCTCCACGCGATGAGATTATCGAGGGACCTGTACCCCCCTCACCCGGAATCCGCGCTTCGCGCGAATTCCGACCTCTCCCCGCAAGCGGGGAGAGGTGAAGAAGGCGTATCACCGCGTGCGTGCATTCGTCGTCGCGAAGGTCTGCTGACCGAACGGATCGAGCTGTTGCTGCAGCTGCTGAGGCGGCGGGCGCCGCACCACACGGTGCCGCTTCTTGGCCTTCGCCTTGGGCTTCGTCGCCTTGCTGCCAGGTTTGATGTCAGGTTTGGCTTTCGCCGGTGCATCCTTCGCCGCCGTGGTCGCGGGATCGTTCAGCGCTGCCACCTTGGCCGCGGCGGCATCGATCGCCGAGGAGGCGAGGGCAGCACTGGGGTCAGCCGGCGCCGGTTCGCTGACGGTTGCGGCAGGCTGGGCCTCTGCGATCGACGGCGTGGTGTCGGCCGGGGTGAGCGTGTCGGAGGCCGTTGGTGCAGCCTCTACGGTCGCTTCGGGCTTGGCTGGTTCGACAGCCGGGACTTCAGCCAGAGGCGCAGCGACCTGCGGCTGAACCTCCGCCTCGGCCGTCAGCGCAGCAACCTGTTCGGGCTCGCTCACCGGCAATCCAATGGTCGGCACCTGGTCACGCAGCGATGGCGTGGTCTCGGCGGGCACCTCCGGTTCGGCCCGCAACACCGCGAGCACCGGCTGGGCCGGTTCGGGGTTCTGCGCAAACACCTGCTCCTGCGGGCCGCTCCGCCAGGAGGGGTTGCTGACATATTGCTGATGGGTCGCCCGCAGCAGCGCGGCGGCCCCTAGGCCGAACACCAGGATGGAGGTTGACAGCAGGATCGCGGCAAACAGGAAGCGAAAGCCGGGAAGCATCGAACGATTGCGAATTTCCGCCCCGGCAGCGAGGTGGCCAGAGCCCAAGAGCCATCTGAACGCGGTGACGGTACTGCTTGCCGCGTTCGCCACGCGGGACCGGAGCTCAAAAAAGTGGCGAATCAGGCTGATTCGACCATACCGCAACGCTCACGCATCGTTCCGCTAAAATCGCGGCCGAACATCGCGGCAATTGATGGCGCGATACGATTTCAGCCCCGTGATGCAACGGGGCAACGGTAGTCTTGCGGATCACAAATCGGCAAGTCCGGCGCAAATAAGCCTGATATGTCTTGAATGTGCCGCTATCTTCCGTCATCTGGCCGTTAACGGTCCGATCGGGCTTGGGGACTATACAAGAGCGATGATGATCAAACACTTTCTGACGATATGCGCTGCCGCAACAGTCGCTGCGGCGGGAACCTCGCTCGCTCAGGCTCAGAGCTATCCGGTCCAGCAGGCGCCGAGCTATGGCGCCCCGGCCGAATATCGGCCCGGTGACCGCACACCGAATTTTGACGCGCTCGACGAAGACGACGACGCGATGCCGCAGGCTTCGCTGCCGCCGCCCGGTCCAGCTGACGATCCCCGCTACGGCCGCCCGGCCGGCGCGCCTCCGGTCTATTCGGCCGCCCCGCCGCAGGGTCCGGTGATGTCGCCGGATGACCCGCGCTATGGCCGTCCGGCTGGCGCTCCGCCGGTCTATTCGGCGGCGCCGCCCCAGGGCCCCGTGATGTCGCCCGATGATCCCCGCTACGGCCGGCCCGCCGGTCCGCCGCCGGTGATCTACGCCAATCGTCCGGGCCAGCAGGCGCCTGCCAATGACGGCCTGCGTCCGCCGGAGGCTGTCGGTGGTCCCGCCGCGACCGGAGCGGTCGAGGCGGCCCAGCCGCCCGTCGGCGCCGACGGCCGGCCGATCACGTTGGCCGCGCTGCCGCCCGAGGAGCAGCCCGATGCCGCGCCGGTGCAGCTGCCGCCGAATCTGCGCCGCCAGGAGGTCGCGTTCCAGACCAAGGAGCCGGCCGGCACGCTCGTGGTCGATACTCCCAACACCTACCTCTATTACGTGCTCGGAGGCGGCCGTGCGATCCGCTACGGCGTCCGCGTCGGCCGCGACGGCTTCACCTGGACCGGCGTGCAGAAGATCACCCGCAAGGCCGAGTGGCCGGATTGGCATCCGCCGACCGAGATGATCGAGCGTCAGCCCTATCTGCCGCGCTTCATGGCCGGCGGCCCGGGTAATCCGCTTGGCGCCCGCGCCATGTATCTCGGCTCGACCGTCTACCGCATTCACGGCACCAATCAGCCTTCGACGATCGGCAAGTTCGTCTCCTCCGGCTGCATCGGCATGCTGAACGAGGACGTCTCGGACCTGTTCGATCGCGTCAAGGTCGGCACCCGCGTGGTGGTGATGCCGGGCGGCCCGCCGCCGGGAACGGCGACTGCCTCGGCCGCGCCGACCCAGAGCGCTGCCGGGCCGGCTCCGATGTCCGCCCAGGCTGGACCCGTTCCGGGTACGCAGCCGACCGTGGTGCCGCCGCTGCCTGCGCCGGTCACCGTCCGCTAGGCGCGGCGAGAGACTCGAATTGCAAAGGGCGTGCCGTCGGCACGCCCTTCGTCGTTTCAGGCCAGCTTCCGCGGCAGCTCGCCGCCACGCGTCCAGGCGTCGATCGCCTCGACCATCTGGCCGTAATGAATGCGCAACCCGTCCGCGGTCGCGTAGCCGAGATGCGGCGTCAGCACGAGATTGTCGAGCGTGCGGAAGGGATGGTCGACCGGCAGCGGTTCGACCGAGAATACGTCCAAGCCGGCGCCCGCGATCTTCCGCTGCTGCAACGTCTCCAGCAGCGCCTGCTCGTCCACGATCGGCCCGCGCGCGGTGTTGACGAGAAAGGCGGTCGGCTTCATCCGCGCAAGGTCGGCAGCTCCGACCAGTCCGCGCGAGCGCTCGCTCAGCACCACATGGATGGTGATGATGTCGGCGCTGGCGAACAGCTCTTCCTTACTCGCGTAGCCGACGCCTGCCTCCTTGCACCTCTCAGGCGTGAGGTTCGGACTCCAGGCAATCACGTTCATGCCGAACGCCTTGGCGAGCCCGGCCATCTTGCTGCCGAGCTTGCCGAGCCCGACGATGCCGAGCGTCATCCCCTCGATCTCGACGCCGGCAAAGCTCTGCCAGGGCTCGCCCGCATGCATGCGCGCATTCTCGCGGCCGATGCCGCGGGTCAGCTCCAGGATCAGGCCCATGGTGAGTGCTGCCGTCGGGTCGCGCGAATATTGGGTGCCGCCCACGGCCACATTGCGCGCCTTCGCAGCCTCCATATCGATCGAAGCGTTGCGCATGCCTGAGGTCAGCAGCAGCTTCAGCTTGGGCAGCTTATCGAACAGGCTCTTGGGGAAGGCCGTGCGCTCGCGCATCGCGCAGATGACGTCGAAATCCGCCAGTGCGCTCACCGCGGCCTGCTCGGAGGCGAAGGGATGGCTGAACACGGTGACGTCAACACGGTCCGACAGCTTCGGCCAGTCCGCGACGTCGAGGGCGAGGTTGAAATAGTCGTCGAGAATTGCACAGCGCAGCCGCGTCATCAGCGTTCATCCATGTCGAGAGTTGACGGCGCGAGCGGGGCGCCCTCGTCGGAACCGGGCCATGGTTGCGCGCAATCAGGACGGCGCGCAAGCCGCCGAGGTCTTCAAAAGTCCGATAGGAAAGAGGGGATCAGCGGTCGCGGGGCTTAAGGCGGAACGGCGCATCCATGCCGTGCTTGGCGCGCCAGGCCGGACCGGGTCCACGCATGTAGTACAGCTCGGGCCGGTAGGGATTGAAGGCGGTGGCGAAGAAGCGCTTCCAGAAACCCTTGATCTCCGAGACGAACCCGGAGACGTGGCCGGCTGCTGCCGGAACAGGAAGAGTGTTGGTCTCAATCAGAGCCATGGCCGGCCTCGCTGTGCTCCCGTTCATTCTGAGCGGTGGCGCTGTTTCCGCGCGAAACCGAGCTTTGGCCTGCTTTATTAAAAAATGGTTTCAATTGTCCGGATCACGGCGAGATGGTGTCCGGACCGTAATCATCCGTGGTGAACGGACGGAAAACGTTGCCCTTTGGGGGCGGGATCGTTACATCGGCGGCAAGCAAAATTCCCTCAAATCGAAGGTTTCACGGGACCGATGGCGCGCCAGTTCATCTATTTCATGCAGGGCCTGACCAAGAGCTACCCGACCCGGAAGGTGCTCGATAACATCCATTTGAGCTTCTACCCGGACGCCAAGATCGGCGTGCTCGGCGTCAACGGCTCGGGTAAGTCGACGCTGCTCAAGATCATGGCCGGGCTCGACAAGGAATATACCGGCGAGGCCTGGGTCGCCGAGGGCGCCCGCGTCGGCTATCTCGAGCAGGAGCCGCAGCTCGATCCCAAGCTGACCGTGCGCGAGAACGTCATGCAGGGCGTCGCCAAGCAGAAGGCGATCCTCGACCGCTACAACGAGCTCGCAGTCAACTATTCGGACGAGACCGCCGACGAGATGACCAAGCTGCAGGACGAGATCGAAGCCCAGGGCCTCTGGGATCTCGACAGCAAGGTCGACCAGGCCATGGACGCGCTGCGCTGCCCGCCCGACGATGCCGACGTGACCAAACTCTCCGGCGGTGAACGCCGCCGCGTCGCGCTGTGCCGCCTGCTGCTCGATCAGCCCGAGCTGCTGCTGCTGGACGAGCCGACCAACCATCTCGACGCCGAATCCGTGTCGTGGCTGGAAGGCCACCTGCGCAACTATCCCGGCGCGATCCTGATCGTGACCCACGATCGCTACTTCCTCGACAACGTCACGGGGTGGATCCTCGAGCTCGATCGCGGCCGCGGCATTCCGTACGAAGGCAATTACTCGTCCTGGCTGGTGCAGAAGCAGAAGCGCCTCGAGCAGGAAGGCCGCGAGGACGCCGCGCACCAGAAGACGCTCGCCCGCGAGCAGGAGTGGGTCGCGTCCTCGCCGAAGGCGCGTCAGGCCAAGTCGAAAGCGCGCTACCAGCGCTATGAAGAGCTGCTCAAGCAGGCCAGCGAGAAGCAGACCCAGACCGCGCAAATCATCATCCCCGTGGCCGAGCGGCTCGGCGCCAATGTGGTCGACTTCGAAGGTCTCAGCAAAGGCTATGGCGATCGCCTCCTGATCGACGATCTCACCTTCAAGCTGCCGCCCGGCGGCATCGTCGGCGTGATCGGTGCCAACGGCGCCGGCAAGACCACGCTGTTCAAGATGATCAACAAGCAGGAAACTCCGGACAAGGGCACGATCACGATCGGCGAGACCGTGCATCTCGGCTATGTCGACCAGTCGCGCGATGCGCTCGACGGCAAGAAGACCGTCTGGGAAGAGGTCTCCGGCGGCAACGAGCTGATCCTGCTCGGCAAGAAGGAAGTGAACTCGCGCGGCTATTGCTCGGCGTTCAACTTCAAGGGCGCGGACCAGCAGAAGAAGGTCGGCGCGCTCTCCGGCGGTGAACGCAACCGCGTGCATCTCGCCAAGATGCTGAAGTCCGGCGCCAACGTGCTGCTGCTCGACGAGCCGACCAACGACCTCGACGTCGACACGCTTCGCGCACTCGAAGAGGCGCTGGAGGATTTTGCCGGCTGCGCCGTCATCATCAGCCACGATCGCTGGTTCCTCGACCGCATCGCGACCCATATCCTGGCCTTCGAAGGCGACAGCCATGTCGAATGGTTCGAGGGCAACTTCCAGGACTACGAGAAGGACAAGATGCGCCGCCTCGGCCAGGACAGCATCATTCCGCATCGCGTGAAGTACAAGAAGCTGACGCGGTGATGGCGGCATGATGCGGCGGGCGCTCATCGCTGCGGTGATCGTGGTCACCTGCGGCTGGTCGTCCGCCCGCGCCGCCGATGCCGCCTTCACGGAATTCATCGCCTCGCTCTGGCCGGAAGCGCAGGCGGCGGGGGTGTCACGCGCGACGTTCGAGCGCGAGACGCGCGGGCTCGAGCCGGATTACAAGCTGCCGGACTTGATCCTGCCCGGGCGGCCGGCGACCGGTGCGCCGTCGCAGGCCGAGTTCGTGCAGGTGCCGGCGGACTACGTCAAGGAAGCCTCGATCGCGCGGCTGGCGGGCGAGGGGCAACGGCTGCTGCAGAAATATCGTCCGGCTCTTAGCTCAATCGAGAAAAGCTCCGGCGTGCCTGCCGCCGTCATGCTCGCGATCTGGGGCCGTGAGACCGATTATGGCCGCTACACGCTGCCCTACGATCTCGTCCGCGTGCTGGTGACGCAGGCCTATGTCGGCCGCCGCAAGGACCAGTATCGCAACGAGTTCATCCTCGCACTGAAGATCCTCGGTGAGGGCGTTGTGACGCGCAAGGACATGCGCTCGTCCTGGGCGGGAGCCACCGGGCTGACGCAGTTCCTGCCCTCGGAATACTACAAGCATGGCGTCGATTTCGACGGCGATGGCCGCATCGACATCTGGCACTCGGTGCCGGATGCGCTCGCCTCCGCCGCACAGCAACTCGTCAACAAGGGATGGCGCAGCGGTGTGCGCTGGGCCTACGAGGTGCAGGCGCCGGCGAAGGTCGATTGCACCGCCGGCGTGCCGGAGGTGACGAAGCCGATCGGCCAGTGGCTGCGCGAAGGCTTTGTGCCGGTGCGTGGCGCGAGGCTCAGCGCCGCCGAGCAGGCGCAGCCGGCCTCGCTGCTGCAGCCGGAGGGAACTTACGGCCCGTCGTTCCTGACCACGAAGAACTACTTCGTCATCAAGGAATACAATTTCTCCGATCTCTACGTGCTGTTCGTCGGCCATCTCAGCGACCGCATGATGAGCCCGCTGCCGTTCGCAACGCCCTGGTCGGCCTCCAAGCAGTTGCGCACCAAGGATGTTGAGGCCATGCAGCGCGGGCTGACGCGTATCGGGCTCTACAAGGACAAGATCGACGGCAAGGCCGGCATGCAGACACGCGCCGCGCTCGGCGCCTACCAGAAGTCGGCAGGGCTCAAGGTCGATTGCTGGCCGAGCGAAGATCTGCTGCGCTCGATCCAGGCGGGGCGATAAGCACGGGGTTCTCATGAAAAAGCCCGGCCGAGGTGCTCGGCCGGGCTTCGATCACGGCGCGGATGCGCGCGTAGCGATCAGATCAATAGCAAACGCGAACCGGGCGGACGACCCAGCCGTAACCGTCCCAATACCGCTCACGACGCCAGTAGCAGGGCGGGGGCGGCGGGCCAGGCTCGGCGACATAGACGGGGCCGCCATAGGCGGGACGGCTCGACGCAATGGCGCCGCCGACGATCGCGCCGCCGATCAGGCCGGCCGCAATGCCGGCGCCGACGCCGTCGCCGGCTTTGGCGGACGGGGTGGCGGTCACCAGCGAACCGGCAACCGTTGCAACCGTAAGGGCAGCAACTAAAGTCTTCTTCATGCTCTTGGCTCTCCTGGGAGATGGACTCCCCTTGCGAGGGGTGGCCCGGGTTTCAAAGGTTCACGCACACTCTGATGGAATTGGCCGTTGGGCTAGCAAGCGCGCAAATGGTCAATCCACGGTAAACGCACACGGAGCTGTGACGAGAAAAAGCGGTCTTTTTCAGGCTCCGAGATGAACGGCCCAATCCGTAGTGAACCGGTCCTGGCGACTTAGCCACAGACTCTGACGCGTCGGACGCGCCAGGCATAGCCGTCCCAGAAGCGTTGCTTCTGCCACACGCAGCCGCCGTAATAGTCGTCGGCAACATAGCCCGGACCCGGTGCGTAGTAGCGCGGCGGGTAGTAGCCGGGCTCATAGTAGCCATAGCCGGGTCCGTAATAATACGGAGAAGCAAGCGCGCCACCGACAATCGCGCCGCCGATGATCCCGGCGGCCACGCCCGCGGCGACGCCGCGCTGGGCTTGGGCGGGTGTTCCGGCCGTCAGCGCCAGGGTGGCGACGGCAGCAACTGCCAGGAGTGACTTCTTCATCGGCTTGACCTTTCGCACAATCACGCGGGAACTCTTTGCGGACAGAGTTCCATACTTCGCTTGAATGATCAATGAACGGCACCTTCGCCGGGGACGACCAATTGATATGGACCGCAGCTCCGCCAGGGAGAGGATGATGGGCAACGCGATGGTCAATGCATTGATTGCTGCCGGGATCGCGTTCGCGATCGGCTATGGCTGGATCACACACCTCCAGAATCGCGGACGGCGCTCCCGCGCGGCGGCCGGCAGCGGCGGAGGCAGCAGCGGCGGCGACAGCTATTCCGGGACGAGCGACGGCTTCTCGCTGGGAAGCTGGTTTTCCAGTGACGGCTCGGGGAGCTCGACCGACGGCGGCAGCTGTTCCAGCAGCGATGGCGGAAGCAGTGGTGGGGATTGCGGAGGTGGCGGCGATGGTGGTGGAGGCGGTGGTGGCGACTAGACTAGAGCCCCGCAATCTTGATCCAGCGCAACGCCTTGTTTTAGAGCCGTTCTAGGCTGCCTGACGGGCCAGTTTGGAATAGCTTCAAATACCGGTTTTTCCTTTTGCATCCGGCCGGTCTGTTAAATATCGATGATGGCGCATCACCGAAGGGCCTGCCGCTTCCATGATCGTTTGTTCCTGTAACGTGCTGAGCGATGACGACATCCGCGCCGCCGTCGCCGAGTCCGACGACGCCGTGCGCCATGCCAAGCAGGTCTACGGATGCCTCGGCTGTAGCGCCGAATGCGGTCGCTGTGCCCGGACCATCAAGACCATCATCGACGAAGCCCTCGGCCCTTGCGCCCAGTCCTGCTGCGCCGGCTGCCCGCACAGCCACACCGTGGCCGCCAACGACGAGGCCACCGAACCCGTCCAGTTCGCCCTCGCGGCCTGCTGAAATCTTCCGCATCATAGGCTGAGCTTTTCCCCGGCTGCGTCCGCGCAGCTGGTTGCCCTTGTCCGCAAACTCATTTAGAAGCATTCTAAATTCGGTTAGGGCCGATTTGGACTGCAAAAGCTGGAGTGAACCATGCAGGGCGACCCAAAGGTCATCGACTATCTCAACAAGGCGCTGCGTCACGAGCTGACTGCGATCAATCAGTACTGGCTGCACTACCGCTTCCTCGACAATTGGGGCCTGCTGGACATGGCCAAGGTCTGGCGCAAGGAGTCCATCGAGGAGATGGAGCATGCCGACAAGCTCACCGCGCGCATCCTGTTCCTCGACGGCTTCCCGAACATGCAGGTGCTCGATCCCCTGCGCATCGGCCAGAACGTCAAGGAGATCATCGAATGCGACCTCGCCGCCGAGATGAGCGCGCGGGCGCTCTATCAGGAAGCGGCGACCTTCTGCCACGGCGCCAAGGACTACGTTACGCGTGACCTGTTCGAGAAGCTGATGAGCGACGAGGAGCATCACATCGACTTCCTCGAAACCCAGCTCGATTTGATCGGCCGCATCGGCCTCGAGCTCTACACCCAGAAGCATGTCGGCGGGCTCGAGGGCGACGGGCACTGAGCTCCGCCCGCCTCTTTCCATTCGTCATGGCCGGGCTTGACCCGGCCATCCACGTGTTGCTGCCACGACGAAGACGTGGATGCCCGGGACAAGCCCGGGCATGACGGCGTGCCTAAGCGCGAACGCATCACCTACAATTGCGTCTTATAGCGCTCTTCCCCGATTTGCTGGCTCTCCGCTTCGCCCAAGCCTGTCTGCTCGTGAATGACCTCGCCGATGCTCGGCATCACCGAGCGCTGCACCTTCTCCGACGTCCACAGCTTCGAGCGCATCAGCGCCTTGCCGCAATGGAAATAGACTTCGCTGACCGCGACGTTCAGCACCGCGCGCGGCGGCTTGCCGAATTCGACCATCGAGGCGAGCAGATCCGGATCGGCCGACAGCGTGCCGCGTCCGCCGACGCGGAGCGTCTCGTCGATCCCCGGCACGAAGAACAGCAGATGCACGAAGCCCGAGCCTTCGACGACGTTCCGAAAACTGTCGATTCGGTTGTTGCCGGAGCGGTCCGGCATCAGCAACTGGTTGGGACCGGCGACGCGGACGAAGCCGATGCCACCACCGCGCGGCGAGGCGTCGACGCTCCCGTCGATGCCCGACGTTGCGAGCACGCAGAACGGCGACATCTCGATGAACTTCTTCGCGTGCGCATCGATCGTGGGTCGTGCCTTCGCGATCACGCGCGGGCTCGGCTTGGCATAGATGGTCGCGAGGTCTTCGGCGCTAAGATCGGTCAACGGCATGCCTCCGCTTCAGTTTAGGCCAAAGCTATCCGATCAGGCGTGTCCAGCCAACGGAATCCATCGTGTTTTGTTGTTTGAGCATGATGGTTCGGAAAACCGCTGCACACTTTTCCGGATCATGCTCTAGACTGCATCCGCCGGCACGAAGCAGCTGATGATGACGGCACCGCGGTGGTGAACGTACCACACCACGGCCTGGCCAACCGGATTGCCGCGATCGCGGATGATGGCGCGCTCAGGCACCTCCATCCATTGTCCCTCGATCGGCACCCAATAGGTGCCGCCGCGCACGTCGTAGTCGGTGCGATGGCCGTCGGAGATGTCGCAGCAGGGCACGCCATTCGGCGCGATCACGCTCTTGAACCAGGCGCGGATATCGGGCGGGACGTGATCATATTGCCCATTGTCGAACGCAAACGCGGCACTCGTCAGCGCCGTCGTCGCAGACAGCCAAGCGCACAGTGCCAGCCTGTGCACGATCCTCCTCGTCGCGTCTTGCCATTCGCGCATGATTCGACCGCGTCGATTCGACTATTGAGACGATTAAGCCTGAGCTGTCAGCGCATTGCATGCTCAAATAATATGCGGCGGCAGAGCGCCGCACATGATGCATTGCGATATGAGCGCCTCTTGGTGATCCTACATCGCTCGCTGCGGCGCGGATTGCAGCAATTGCCTGATAGGCTCGCTGTAGAATTTGGCGTTGCTCGTGGTGCCGTGGCCGCGCGTCTCGGTGCTTGCCGGGATCAGGTACAGGCGCCCGTTCTTGACTCGCTTCATGGCGGCATCTGTGATCCCGGTCTCGGGCGGGTTGCGCTCGTCGTCGGCGGAATTGATCAGCAGCAGCGACGCTTCGATTGCCTCCAGCTTCTCTGAGGCATTGTAGTCGTGCGAGGACTCCCACTGATAGACGAAGTCGTTGGCATCCGCCGCGATCGGCGCCGCTAGCCGGTCGTCGACCATCTTGTCGGCCTTGGCCGCGGTCGGCGTCTGCGATTGATAGGCGAGCGTCCCGCCGATGCTCGCGATGCCGTAGGCGGTGATGGCATATTTCATCATGCGCGGCTGGCTGGTGTAATTGCCGCCATTGTAGTCGGGATCGTTGCGGATGGTGTCGAGCATGATCCGCCGCATCATCCAGTTGCGCGATGCCATCTCGGTCGGCTGCGAGGCCATCGGGATCAGTGCGTCCATCGCCTTCGGATATTTCTCGCCCCACAGCCAGGTGTGCATGCCGCCCATCGAGTTGCCGATGACGAGCCTCAAATGCTTGATGCCGAGGCCTTCCGTCACCAGGCGATATTGCGCCTCGACCATGTCGTCGTAATTGTAATTCGGGAAGCTCGTCTTCAGGCCGTCGGACGGCTTCGACGATCGGCCGTGGCCGATATTGTCGGGAATGATGATATAATATTTGGAGGCGTCGAGCGGCTGCCCTGCGCCGAACAGCTCGCCGGCAAAGGAGGGAGTCAGCATGCTCGCGCCCGAGCCACCTGTTCCGTGCAGCACCAGCACCGGTTGGCCTGAGGGCTCGCCAACAGTGGTGTAGTGCAGCTTCAGTTCCGGCATGGTCTCGCCGGTGTGGAACTTGAAATCTCTGGCGATCCAGTCATCCTGCTTTGGGGGCGGGTAATCGGCGGACAATACCGGTGTGGAGATAGCCAGCGTCGAGAGGGACAGCAGGATGGCAGACAGCGCCGCGCCAGAAGCTCTCATGTTCATTTCCCCCGTGCGGCTCATGGTCGGCGGCCGCGTTGCGGCGGAACTTAACAGAAGTGCAGGGGAAGATGTAGGATTTCGTCGTCGTCGAACGTCCTTGAGGGAAACATCCGGAGACCCTGCATGTGCCGCAACATCAAGACGCTGTTCAACTTCGAGCCGCCGGCGACGGAGGATGAGATTCACGCCAGCGCGCTGCAGTTCGTGCGAAAGCTGTCGGGTTTCAACAAGCCGTCGCAGGTCAACGAGGCGGCGTTCGAGCGTGCGGTGGCCGAGGTCTCTGAGGCCGCACGAAAACTCCTGAAGTCGCTGCATACGCATGCGCCGGCGCGCGACCGTGAAGTTGAGGCGGAAAAGGCGAAGGAGCGCTCGCGGCTCCGCTTCGGTTCGTGAGCTCGAACAACGCGAAGCGTGATCTGGCTCACGGTATCTGCTGCCTCAGCTTGCGATGGTGGCGGCCGGGGTTTTGATCGCCCGGAGCACGACCATGAGCCGCCCCCTTCTTCCTTTGAAAGCAGGTGCCATCGTCTTCACGCTGCTATGGACCGCGTGGATGATGTGGTGGAGCGGCTCGTTCTCGACTGCAAACGTGATCATCCTCGCCCTGTGCGGCGCGGCGGTCGGCTATCTCTGGTATCGCGCCATGCGCTGGCAGTTCGAGCGCATGGGCATGTTGCCGCGGCGCGAGGATCGGCCGAAATAGGCTCGTCTGCTAGCCCTTGGGCTTCTTCTTTTTCTTTTTCTTCTTGCGATCGTCGCCGTCATCGCTCCCGTCATCGACGATTGCCTCGCCGGTCTCCTGGACGGCGGCCTCGAGTGCTTCGCGCTCGGCGACTTCGCGTTCGCGCTGGCGGCGGCGTTCGTCCCAGGCGTCGAAGAGCTGGTCGAGCCACGGCAGCACTTGCTCGATCGACGGCAATTGGCCGGGCGGACCCGGCTCGCCGCGCGGGCCTTGCGGCCCCGCCGGCCCCTGTGGTCCGGCAGCCCCCGGCGCGCCGGCTGCACCGCGTGGGCCGGCCTCGCCCTGCTTGCCTTGCGGACCGGGCTTGCCAGGAGGGCCGGCCTTGCCGATCGGTCCCGGCTTGCCCTGCGGCCCCGGCTTGCCGCGCGCCCCGTCGGGGCCGCGCCGGCCCGGATGACCCTGCGGCCCCGGCCGTCCCGGCTCGCCTTGCCGCCCGCGCGGGCCCTGAGGTCCCTGCCGTCGTCCCTGATCGTCTGCCACGCCACTGCTCCCTTCACCGAAGCAAGCTACTTAGCGGCGTTTGACGACAGCAGCAATTCTGCCCGCGTGAGATCGGTCAACCTCAATCGGCACGCCGTCGCGGGCGGACTGATGTTACGCGCTAGTCTTGATAGGCAGGCACGTCGATGCCGGAGGCGGCATAGAGCCTGATCTTGTTGCGCAGCGTGCGCACCGACAGGCCGAGAACACGCGAGGCGCGCGTGCGGTTGCCGTCGCAGCGCGCCAGCGTCTGGAGCACGAGCTCACGCTCGACCTCGTCGACGGTGGCGCCGATCAGAAGCGGAACGATCTGGTTTGGAGCAAGGAATTGTGCGTCCGGTTCGGACGCAGCGACATGAACAGTGGTCATCAACACACCTCCCGACCAACGCCCGCTCCCATCGTTGGAAGCGGATCGAGAACCAACGACCCCCAAGCCGTACATCTACGGTGGTCGGGTTTGGTTAATGAAGGGTTAACCGGGGGCGATCGCACCAATTGACCTCAGGAATGCCGCGAAGCCGCCGCGATTGGTGGGGGATGCATCGTGATGCGGACCTATCTCGCTCCTCAAGCTCGCTGTCATGCCCGCGACCCGGCTACGCCAAGGCTTCGCCGGGGCTAGGGTCTAGGGGCGCCGAAGCTTTAGCGAAGGCGGCAGGCGGGCATCAGTACGCCGAGACTGCGCGGCTAGAATCGAGCTGCCGCGGCGTACTGGATCGTCCGCCTGCGCGGACGATGACATTGAGCTCGTGCTGAGAGCCTCGCCCCCTCACACCGTGCGATACCCGCCATCCACCATCACGATCGTTCCGGTGACATAGGCCGACAGGTCCGATGCGAGGAAGATCGCAGGTCCGACGATATCCTCGGGCTTGCCGGTGCGCGCCAGCGGGGTGTGATCGACGAAGGCCTGCACCAGCGCAGGATTGGTCGCGCGCACATGGGCGTTGATGTTGGTTTCGATGAAGCCGGGGCCGATCGCGTTGACGCGCACGCCGTCCTTGCCGAGCTCGACCGCGAGCGCCTTGGTGAAGCCGAGCACGCCGTGTTTCGAGGTGGTGTAGGCCGCCGAACTCGGCGTGCGCAGATGCACGAAGGACTGGATCGAGCCGATATTGACGATGCGGCCCTTGCTCGCGCGTAAGGGGCTAAGGAACGCCTGCGTCATGTTGAAGACGCCGTTGAGATTGAGCGAGATGATGTCGTTCCAGTCCTTCGCCACCGTCTCGGTCTCTGCGGTGAAGGCGTTGCGGCGGGTGATGCCGGCATTATTGACGAGGATCGAGACCTGTCCGATCTTGCCCGCGACCTGCTTGGCCAGGGCAAAGCAATCCTCGCGCCGGGTCACGTCGAGCGGAAAGCTCTCGGCCTTGCCGCCTGCTTGCCGGATCTCCTGCGCGGCCTCCGCCACCGTGTCGGCGTTGACGTCGAGCAGCACGACCTGCGCGCCCTCGCGCGCATAACCGGCGGCGATCGCCCGGCCGATGCCGGAGCCGGCACCCGTGACGACGGCGATGTGGTTTGCGAGCAATGCCATGACATATTCCTCCCGATTTCTTTTCGAAGTTTCACGAAAAGCTAACTCGAAATTAAGGGGTCGGAAACGGCGGCCTTGGCATAGTGAGCTTCATTGCTAAACGTTGCGCGCATGATGGAACGGCTCGACTCCTGGAAACTTGCTCTCGAACGCCTGCGGTCGGTGCACGCGCCCGATTGGGCCGAGGCCGGCCGGCTGGTGGCGGAGATCGCGCGGATGAGCAGCGACGTCACGCTGCGCCAGGCCGCCGAGCAGGCGCTTCCGGTGCTGCGCCAGGCCGTGGGCAATGCCGATGACGGCGTGACGCTGGCGGCCCAGCGCCGTGTGGGCGTGGTGCTCGAGGTCGTCCACGATCTCTCCGCCCCGCGCTTCGGCCGCCGCAACGCCATGCCGAAGCAGCTGTCCAGCGAGGATCGCGCCCGCAAGGTGCTCGGCCTGCCGCTCGCCGTGCAGCTCACCTGCGAGGACATCAACCAGGCCTATCGCCGTGCCGCCAAGGGCATGCATCCCGACCAGGGCGGCAGCGCGCAGGCCTTCATCGACCTCGCCACCGCGCGCGACATCCTGATCCATCCCGGCGCGCACAAGGACGCGTGAGGGCGCCCCAGCCCTCGTTCACGCAACACAAAAACAACCGGGCAAGGACGCTCACGTCCTTGCCCGGCTTTTCGTCCGCCGATCGAATTGTTACCAGCTGCAGTGGCCGTTCTTCAGCGCGGAATCCTTCACGGCGAGTGCGTCGAGGAAGGTCGGCACGGTCGCGCTGGCGCGGTGGTAACCAGCCGGCCACGGCGTGGTCGGGATGCTCTCGTCCCAGATCTGGCAGAAGCCGGTGTCCTGCCAGCGGATCAGATGATAGCTGGCTTCGGCAGGGCTAGCTGCGACGAACGCAGTGACGGCAAGACCGGCGGCAGCGCACAGCATGGAAAGACGACGCATGATCAGCTCCTCAAAATGAATGATGTGATGCGCCTCCCGACAATGACGGGAGGGGTGGTGCGGGACGCTTTGGGGGATGCGCCCCGGACAAGATGTGAGTAGCTGCTTGCGCTGATCAGGTTCAAACGGCGTGCGCGGGAATTGGCTGATTTCGGCCGGAGAACGAGCGGTCCTTCCACGAAATGACGAGGGCGGATCGCTCGCGCGACCCGCCCTTCAAACGCGATCTCTCGCCCAGAGCTCAGAGCGTGCAGCGGCGCTCGGCGCGCATCTTGACCTGCAGGTCGGAGGCCTGCTGGAAGGACGGGAGCGGCTTGCTGACGACCTTGTAGGTCGACACCCCAATCTGGAACGGCTTGTACTGCAGGTCCTCGTTCCAGACCTGGCAGATGCCGGTGTTGTCCCAGCGGATCACGTAATAGCCGACCTTCGCGGATGCGGGCACGGCGAATACGGAACTAGCGATTCCGGCAACGGCACAGAGCGCGAGAGCGCGACGCATGAAGTATCTCCTTATCGGGGAAGTGGGATCTGAAAATTCGTGCGGTAAAAGCAGGTCCTTTGCAAGCCGGGGAGCCGCCGTTCACGGACATGTCAGCTGCTCCCTGAGCATTTGGTTTGGCCGCGTGCCCGACAAGCCACACGCTCACCTCGCCAGTGACGCGACCGCCTCGATCTCGATCAGCATCTTCGGATCGGGCAGCGCGTGCACCACGCAAGTCGTCCGCGCCGGGTAGGGCGGCGGGCCGAAGGCGCCGGCATAGAGCGCGTTCATGGCGGCGACATCCGAGGCGCGGGTCAGGAGCACGTTGACCTTGACGAGATCATGCATGCCGGCGCCGGCCTCGCCCAGCACCCGCTTGATGTTGACGACGACGTTGGCGAACTGCGCCTCGAAGCCGTCAGGCAGCGCGCCATTGGCATCGAAGCCGGGAATGCCGGAGACGAACAGGAGGTCACCGACGCGCGTCGCAAAGGACAGCGGCGGCGCCTTGACGTGCGGCGGGGGCGCGAAATGCTGGATCGGCATGGGGTCACCTCAAGTGAAAGGCTGAGGCCCATGAGCGTAGCGGCAGGACCGGCGCGCTCAAAACAAAAAATGCGAAAACAACCCCATGCACAGTAGCGATCATGCAGAGATCATGAGGCTTTTTAGAATTCGGGAAGAAAGAAATATCCGCTTGCTCCGTCGGGTAAAACAGGGGCAGAATGGCATCCTGAAGGTGGTCCGTGCTGTGGCCCCAACTCCGCCGTCATGCCCCGGCTTGCCGCCTTCGCCCACCCTGCGACTAAAGGGCGGGCTGCCGACTCAAATTCCGCTGTCATGCCCCGGCTCGCCGTCTTCGCTGAAGCTTCGCCGGCCGAGCGCGCTTGTAGGCCCGGCGTAGCCTAGCGGAGCCGGGACCGGGGCATCCAGTACGCCGCGGCTTCTCGGCTTAATCATAACCGTCTCGGCGTACTGGATCGCCCGGTTAAACCGGGCGATGACAGTTGAATGTCTTGCTGCATCTCGCGCCTCACGTCCACCCATCATGTTGCCGCCGCGATCGATCGGGTAGATTCGCTGCGTCTGATTCGATTCCCTTAAAAAACAGCCGCTCGGAGACACCCATGAAGATCGCATCAACCTTCCGCGCCGCGTGCGTCGCCATCGCCGCGCTGGCCGGCCTCTCGACTGCGGCGCAGGCCGACAGCGGCTTCGTGACGCTGACGATCTACAAGGCCGGCTGGATCATCGGCGGCTCGGGCGGAAGCGGCGTGCTCAACTTCCGTGGCCGCACCTATGGCCTCTCCACCGGCGGCCTCGACTACGGCCTCGTGTTCGGCGGCTCCAAGACCGTGCTGCGCGGCCGCGTCTCCAACATCAACCGCCCCTCCGACGTTGCCGGGGTCTACGGTGCCGCCGGTGCCGGCCTTGCGGTCGGCGCCGGCGCCCGCGCCATCGTGCTCACCAACCAGAAGGGCGCGGTGCTGGAGCTGTCGGGCACGCAGGTCGGGTTGATGGCGAATGCCGATCTCAGTGGGCTTGCGATCACGATGCGGTAGGAGGACGCTTCCCCTCAACGCGTAGCCCGCATGAGCGACAGCGACATGCGGGTCAACTCTAGTCCCGGATGTCGCGTTCGCTCATCCGGGCTACGATCCGACCGCCGCATGCATCCGCTCGCAATGCGCGACGAGGTTTGCGCGCGTATCGACGAAGGCCTTCAGCGGCGTCGGGATCGGAAAGAAATAAATGTTGGCGATGAAGCCGTAGATGCCGGCATCGATGCTCGTGGGCGCGGAGCCATGCACGAAGCTCGCGGCCGGCACGATCTCCGTCAGCACCTGTAAGTCGGCGAGCCCCCGCGCATAGGCCTGCTCGGGCGTGTAGCGGCCGATGCCCTGGAAATGATAGCGCTGCGCGTTATATGCCTTCGCCTTCTCGAACCCCTCCGCATCGATCTGCGGATGCTGCGCGATGAAGGCGTCGCGGAACGCCGGATAAAAGCGCTCGTCCTTCCAGCGTGAATACGACATCACCCAGTAGAGGTCGTCTAGCATGCGCGTGACGAGATGGTCGGTGCGGCGCTGCTCCGGTGACAAGCCGGCGCCGATCGTGAGGCGACAGCTCGCGATTGCATGCGCGATGATGGTCTCGCTGTCGCCGATCGTCTCGCCGTCGTCGACGATGTAAGGCAGCTGCCCGCGCGGCGCAGCGGAGGCATCGAAGACATGCTCATGCACGAACGGCACGCCCGCGAGCTTGAGAAAGGCATAAACCTTGAGACCGTAGCCGTTGTTGTCGGCGACGCCGAAGAGTTCTGGGTAGGAGTAGAGGGTCAGCATCGTTGTGCCCCTTAGCGGGTTGGCTCCTTGGCGCGCGTTTCGGTCGTAACCGCCTGCGCAGGCTTACTGGCGCGGATCATCAGGAACGATCCGGAATCGCCCGTCACGCGCCAGCGCCCGTCGATTTCGGTCGAGTCGGCGTTCACCGTGCCCTCATAGGTGACACGGTCGTAGCCGAAGCCGGGCGGGTCGTAGCGCTTGACGAACGAGACCGCGCTACCGGAGCGATGACCCGCAATCCAGGAATTGTGCGTGCTCAACGGGCAGCCCGGCATCATGCATGGCTCGGTCACGCTCCCGCCGAGCGCGCCCCCGGTCTCGACCAAGGTCGCCGTGAACGTGATCATTCCGACGCCCGGCTGGATGTAGCTGCCGTCCCAGACGCCGGTCAGACTGTCGCTCATTGCGGTGGTTTCCTGGGCTGAGGAGGCCCCTTGGGGGCGTCCACCTCAGTCGTATCGCCGCACTCACGGGCTTGCAACCGTCGCGGGCTACGGACGCGATGCAGCCTTAAACACCGCCAGCTGCGCATCGAACGCGCGCTTGAAGGCTGGCCGCGATTCGCCGCGGACGACATAGGCGGCGATCTCGGGATATTCGTCCAGCAGGCCCGATGTGTTGAGCCGGCGCAGCACCGTCACCATCATGAGATCGCCGGCGTTGAACGCGCCGTCGAGCCAGTCGGCTTTGCCGAGGCGGCGGGACAATTCGCCGAGCCTGGCACGGACGCGATCCTGCAGCATGGGCAGGCGCTCCGCGTACCAGCTCTTGTCGCGCTCGAACAGCATCGCCATTGCGAGCTCGACGATCGGCGGCTCCACCGTGCTCAGCGCAGCGAACATCCAGGCGATCGCGCGGGCTCGCGCATTCGCATCCTTCGGCAGCAAGCCATCATGGCGCTCGGCGATGTGGAGCACGATCGCGCCGGACTCGAACAGGGCGAGATCGCCGTCCTCATAGGTCGGAATCTGCCCGAACGGATTCAGCGCAAGATGCGGCGGCTGCTTCATTGCGGCGAACGAGAGGAGGCGAACGTCGTAGGGCTGCCCGACCTCCTCGAACGCCCAGCGGACGCGCATGTCGCGCGCATGCCCTTTGCCGCGGTCGGGGGAGGATTCGAAGGCGGTGATGGTGGGAGGCATGTGGGGCTCCGGGGTGATCGTTTCCAGAGGACGAATGACGGATGCGGTTTTCCGACAGACTGTGTGCGAAATATCGGTGATGGCGTGCCCCGGACGCAGTGCAGCGCGCCGCCATTTGCGGCGCGATGCGCTGCAGAGCCGGGGCCCATGACGAACGCGCTGGAGCTTCTGAGTCCCGGGTCTGCGCTGCGCTTGCCCGGGACACGAGAGCAGATGCAATCCGGCAGTAGCCGTTCAGCGTACGCGACCAATCCACGTTGCCAGCTCGCGCCACGGCTCCAGCGTCCAATGCCCGGACGCAGCACCCGACGGCGAGGGCAGTACGAATGTCTCCGGCCAGCTTTCATCCGACGGCTGCCGCCCCAGCGCAATCACAACTGACGGCCTGCCGTAAAACAAGCTCGCCGCCTTCTTGCTCGTGAACGCGATCGTCCGTGGCCGGTACTTCTCGATCTTCGCCCTGAAGCCGGGCACGTCGATCGTCTCCGCCGCGATCTGGTGGTCCATCCCGGCGCCCGTCTTGGAGAGATCGGTGAAGCCGATCCCGAGCGCGATCAGCGATGCGAACTCGCCCGGCTGATAGCACCGCGGCGTGATCCCGGCCTCATGGATCGCGCGCCAGAAGCGGTTGCCGGGATGGGCGTAGTAGTGCCCGAGCTCGGCCGAGCGCGTCGAGGCGGCGGTGCCGACGAAGACGAGGCGGAGGTTGGGACGGAGGAGGTCGGGGAGGCGGTGGAAGGCAGTGTTCGACACGTCGATCATCCGGGCTACGATTGCCATTCATCCTACATGCTGTTGCTGTACGATGGGTCGAACTGAATGCCACGCCACCAGGTTCGTCGAGGTGAAGATGCAAGAGAAGTTCGAGTGGCCCGAGCCCGAGCATGAAGTCGACAAGATCATCTTGCGTAACGTCCGCAATCACGGCTGCCATATCGTCGGCATTCCCGATGCCGACCCGCCGTTCGCATTTTCAATTGGGTTGTTCGTGAATTATGGCCACCCCGAGCTTATCATCTTCGGCCAGCGCCCGGAGAACGCGCAGGCCATCATCAACCTAGTTCGCGATCGCGTGGCGGATGGTCACAAGTTTGTCGACGGCGATATCTCCGGCGAGTTTCTGGAGAACGATTATAAGCTCGGCTTCTGGCAAGTGCCGTTCAAGGATTACCCCGAATATCTCGGCACGGCGATCTGGTTTTACTCCAAGTCCCGCCTTGCATTCCCCTGCCTCCAGGTCATCTGGCAGGACGTCAATCGGCGTTTCCCGTGGGAAGCGGGATGCTCGCTTGCTGTCAAACAGGATCAGCCGTTGTTGAAGAAGACAGTCTCTTGAAGCGACGTTTCGAAAAAAGCCGGGCTATCTACCCGGCCTTTCATTTTCGGATGGATGCCCGGGTCAAGCCCGGGCATGACGAGAGGGGCGTCTCACAGCACCCGATTACTCTCCTTCACCTTCTCCGCATCCAGATAAACGCTGCTCCCCATCTCCTTGAACTTCGCGCTCATCCTGGCCATGCCGTCCTCGGCCGTGCCTTGCATCGACATGCCCACGCTGTTCGGATCGTTCAGCGTCGCTGCATAATCCCGCACGTCCTGCGTAATCTTCATCGAGCAGAATTTTGGGCCGCACATCGAGCAGAAATGGGCGACCTTGTGGGCTTCCTTCGGCAGGGTCTCGTCGTGGAAGCTCTTGGCGGTGTCCGGATCGAGGCCCAGGTTGAACTGGTCGGTCCAGCGGAATTCGAACCGGGCGCGGGAGAGGGCGTCGTCGCGCAGTTGGGCTGCGGGGTGGCCCTTGGCGAGGTCGGCGGCGTGGGCGGCGATCTTGTAGGTGATGACGCCGGTCTTGACGTCGTTACGATCAGGCAGGCCGAGATGCTCCTTCGGCGTGACGTAGCAGAGCATGGCGCAGCCGAACCAGCCGATCATGGCAGCGCCGATGCCTGAGGTGATGTGGTCATAGCCCGGCGCGATGTCGGTGGTCAGAGGCCCGAGCGTGTAGAACGGCGCTTCGCCGCACTCCTTGAGCTGCTTGTCCATGTTGATCTTGATCTTGTGCATCGGCACGTGGCCGGGGCCCTCGATCATGACCTGGCAGCCCTTGTCCCACGCGATCTTCGTGAGCTCGCCGAGCGTCTCGAGCTCGGCGAACTGCGCGCGGTCGTTGGCGTCCGCGATCGAGCCCGGACGCAGGCCGTCGCCGAGCGAGAACGAGACGTCATACTTGCGCATGAGGTCGCAGATCTCGTCGAAATGCGTGTAGAGGAAGCTCTCCTTGTGATGCGCGAGGCACCACTTCGCCATGATCGAGCCGCCGCGTGAGACGATGCCGGTGACGCGGTTGGCGGTGAGGTGGATGTATTGCAGGCGCACGCCGGCGTGGATGGTGAAATAGTCGACGCCCTGCTCGCACTGCTCGATCAAGGTGTCCTTGTAGAGCTCCCAAGTCAGCTTCACGGGATCGCCGTTGCACTTCTCCAGCGCCTGGTAGATCGGCACGGTGCCGATCGGCACCGGCGAGTTGCGCAAGATCCATTCGCGGGTGGTGTGGATGTTGCGGCCCGTTGAGAGGTCCATCACGGTGTCGGCGCCCCAGCGGATCGCCCACACCATCTTCTCGACCTCTTCCTCGACCGACGAGGTCACCGCCGAGTTGCCGATATTGGCGTTGATCTTGGTGAGGAAGTTGCGGCCGATGATCATCGGCTCGAGCTCGGAGTGGTTGATGTTGGAGGGGATGATGGCGCGACCGCGCGCGATCTCGTCGCGCACGAACTCCGGGGTGATGAAGGCGGGCACGGAGGCGCCGAAGCTTTCGCCGTCGGCGAGGGCGACTTCGGCGCGCTCGAGCTGTGCCTTGCGGCCGAGGTTTTCGCGCGCGGCGACGTAGATCATCTCCTTGGTGATGATGCCGGCGCGGGCGAATTCGAGCTGGGTCACCTTGTGGCCGTCGAGGCCGCGTAAGGGCTTGTGATAGGCCGAGAAGGCGCGCGCGGCTTTGTCGGTGGAGACGCTGCCATTGTCCTCCGGCTTGATCTGCCGGCCCTCATATTCCTCGACGCCGCCGCGCTCCAGCACCCATTGCTTGCGGTTGCGGGGCAGGCCGGCATTGACGTCGATGGTGACGCTCGGATCGGTGTAGGGGCCCGAGGTGTCGTAGACCGGCAGGTTGGGCTCGCCGGCGCCTTCGGAGAGGATGATCTCGCGCAAGGGCACGCGCAGGTCGGGCGCGGCGTCCGGCGTCGCGAAGATCTTGCGCGAGGAGGGAAGGGGACCGGTGGTGACGGCGGGCACGGTCTTATCGGGGTTGGAGCGGATGTTCATGGGATTCTCCTTAATTCGCTAGTTTCGCTGCACGAGCGTCGATTACAGCTGTCATCCCCGCGAAAGCGGGGATCCAGTATTCCAGAGACCGTAGTGGGGTACGGAGAAGCCGCGGCGTACTGGATCGCCCGGTCAAGCCGGGCGTTGACAGTGGAGTGTGGGGTGAGAGCGGGACATGCATCATGCAACCTCCGCTGATTGGCCGAGCCATTGCCGCACGCGGGCGTCCGGGTCGGCATTTTGGGTGACGTCGCTGACGACGGCGATGGAATCCGCACCCGCCGCAAAGATCTCCGCGGCGTGCTCGAACTTGATGCCGCCGATCGCGACCAGCGGGATGTTGCCGATGCGCTGCTTCCATTCCGTGATCTTCGGAATGCCCTGCGGTTCGAAGCGCATCGACTTCAAGGTGGTGAAGAAGATCGGGCCGAGCGCGACATAGTCGGGTTTTGCTTTGAGCGCGGTGGCAAGCTCTTCGTCGTCATGGGTGGAGATGCCGAGCGAGAGCCCAGCCTCGCGGATCGCCTTGAGGTCGGCGTCCGCCAGATCCTCCTGGCCGAGATGCAAGTACTTTGCGCCGGCGACGACCGCTGCACGCCAGTAGTCGTTCACCACCAGCTTGGCTTGCGTGCCCTTGGTGATCGCCAGCGCGTCGGTGACGATCTGCAGCGCGTCGGCGTCGTTCAGCTCTTTCGCGCGCAGCTGGATGGTGCCGACGCCAAGCTTGGTCAGGCGCTCGACCCATTTGAGGCTGTCGACGACGGGGTAGAAGCGATCAGGATACGGCATGCCAGAACGGGGTCCCAACGACAGGGGTGGAGGGGGAGGCGAAGTCGCGGGCATTCATCAGCCCGGCCTCGTAAGCGGTGCGGCCGGCATCACAGCCCAAGCGGAATGCATTCGCCATCGCGACGGGATCGGCGGCCTTGGCGATGGCGGTGTTGAGCAGCACGGCGTCATAGCCGAGCTCGAGGGCCTGCGCCGCGTGACTGGGCGCCCCCAGGCCGGCGTCGACCACCAGCGTGATGTCGGGCAGCCGCTCGCGCAAAAGCTTCAGCGCATCGCGGTTGGTGATACCTTTTGCGCTGCCGATCGGCGCGGCCCATGGCATCACCACCTTGCAGCCGGCGTCGACGAGACGGTTGGCAACCGAGAGATCCTCGGTGCAATAGGGGAAGACCTCAAAGCCGTCCTTGATCAGGATAGTGGCGGCTTCGACCAGGCCGACGACATCGGGCTGCAGCGTGTCGTTGTCCGCGATGACTTCGAGCTTGATCCAGCTGGTGCCGAACAATTCGCGTGCGAGCTTTGCCGTCGTCACCGCCTCGCGCACGGTGCGGCAGCCGGCGGTGTTCGGCAGCACGGTGACGTCGAGCTCGCGGATCAGGTTCCAGAACGCATCGCCAGTCTTGCCGCCAGCGGATTCGCGGCGCAGCGACACCGTGACGATGTTGGCGCCGGAGGCACGGATCGCCGCCTGCATGATCGCGGGCGAGGGATAGAGCGCGCTGCCGATCAGCAGGCGGGAGGCGAAGGTTTTGCCGTAGAAGGTCACCATGTGGGAGGTGTCTCCTCAAATGCAGCTGTCATCCCCGCGAAAGCGGGGATCCAGTATTCCAGAGGCCTTGCCGTATTGCGGAGAAGCCGCGGCGTACTGGATCGCCCGGTCAAGCCGGGCGATGACAGCGGAGTGTGTGGCGGGCGTCGGGACAACGAACGAAGAGTCCTCATCCTCAGCCTCCCTGCCGCGGCGTGATGATCTCGATCTCGTCACCGGCCTTCAGCGCGGTCTCGGCCCAGCGGCTCTTCGGCACGACGTCGTAGTTCAGCGCGATGGCGAAATGGGTGCCTGCGTAGTCGAGCTCGGTGAGCAACGCGCCGACGCTGGCCGCGCTCACCTCGCGCTGTTCGCCGTTGACGATCACAAGCACTGCATCACCTCGTTGTCGATCTGGCCGCGCTGGACATAGGCAAGCGTCAGCTCGGCGAGAACAGGTGCAAGCAAGAAGCCGTGGCGGTAGAGCCCGTTGACGCTGATCTTGCTGTCGCGGATGCCGATGCGCGGCAGATTGTCGGGATAGGCGGGACGAAGGCCCGAGCCGAATTCGACGATGCGGGCTTCGCCGAAGGCCGGATGCACCGTATAGGCTGCACCCAAGAGCTCCAGCGCCGAGCGCACGCTGACGCAGGTGTCCTCCGCCTCGATCGAGGTCGCGCCCAGCATGAACAGGCCATCCTCGCGCGGGATCACGTAGAGCGGCCAGCGCGGATGGATCAGCCGCACCGGGCGCGCAAGCTGCACCTCATGGCTCTCGATCAGGATCATCTCGCCCTTGACGCCGCGCAAGTCAGGCTGCTCGTCGCGGGCGCCAAGGCCGCGGCAGTCGATCACGATGCCGTCGAGATCGGTGGCGGTGACGTCACTGGAGAACTTGATGGTGCCGCCGGCGGCGCGGATGCGCTCGTGCAGCTGCGGCAACACGCGGCGCGGCTCGACATGGCCCTCGGCCGGGAAGAACAGCGCGTCGCGGAAGCGGCCCTCCAGCGACGGCTCCAGCTCGGCGAGCCCCGCGGCATCGAGCCGGCGGTGACCCTCGGTCATGCGGGCAAAGCGCTCGAAATCGTTGCGCTCGCGCGGATGGGCGACGACGAGCGAGCCGTTGAAAGGCGTGTCGGGCAGCTCGCGGCGCCAGATGTCCAGGGAGCGAAGCCCCAATCGGCTGATGATGGGTTCTGCGACCTCGGCCTCGCAATAGGGCGCGAGCATGCCGCCGGCCCAATGGCTGGTCGAGTCCGTCATCGCCGCGTCACCGCGCTCGTGCAAGGTCACGGGGTGGCCGGCCTGTGCGAACAGCAGGGCCTGCCAAGCCCCTGCGATTCCTGCGCCGATGATGGATACCGGTGAATCCGGTCGCTTGGTGGTCTGGTACATCCCTGTCCCTTCGCCGGCATGACCCGGATCAGGTTCAAAGGGTCACCGCGGTCCTGGGCCGAATTGCCCATTTAGCGGTATCTCAGCTCCTCCTCGGAGCACCCCTCGGAACGGGTTTAATGTATGCCAGCGGGGCGGGGTGGTCAACGCGTGTTGGCACGGAACTGCACGTGCCCCGGACGCGATGCAGCGCGCCGCTTCTTGGCGGCGTGATGCGTCGCAGAGCCGGGGCCCATTTTTGCGTGGGGCGCTGGGTCCCGGTTCAGCGCCGCGGCGCTTTTGCGCCGCAGCTTGCCCGGGACACGAACTACTTCAAGGCCTGCGCCCGCGCGTTGCGGACGCTCTGCGCCAGCTTCCGGCGCGGCGGCGTGCCAAACATCGGCTGCGGATTGCCGTTCGGCTCGAGCCAGGTCTCGCCCATATTGGTCGCGCCCATATTGGCGACCTGCACGGCCTCCTGCCGCTGCCGCTTTGCAGCGTAGTAATAGCCGCCCGCGAAATAACGCACAGCTCGGGCGTGGTCGCCATTGGCGGCGCGATAGGCGCCGGCGAGGTACTTGACCGCATAAGTGAGGTTGGTGTTGGGCTCGCGCAGGCCGGCGGCATCGCCGGTGTAGCCGACCCCGCGCGCGGTCGCGAGCTTGATCTGCATCAGCCCGATGGTGCCGCCACGGCCGACGAGGTGCGGCTGATAGCGGCTTTCGCGCATGATGACACGATGCACCAGCGCCTCCGGCACGCCATTGGCGCGGGCATGGGCTGCAACCATCTCGGCGTATTCGGCTTCACCGGCGAATGCCGCCTGCGGCAACGTCAATCCGGCCGCGAGCAGCGCGACAATGCGTAAAATTTTCATCAGATATCCCTTAAGTGGCCTGCGCCCACCTGCCGTTACGCAACCCGAACGCGGCGATGATGTGACCAAACGCCGCCGTTAACGTTTTTGCGTTGCCGTGCCGCCGTTACGACTCAAAGCTGGCGTAATCGGGCTTTTCGGGGCGGATGACCCCCGCTCGCGACAGCGCGCCTGTCTATTCGCGGTGGTCCGCGAAAGCGAGTATGCAAGCGCTGCAAATCGGGAGAGGTGCCATGACAAAAGCTAACCTGGTCACTGCACACACCGACGACATCCCCAGAGATAATCCTTGCGCCCAGTGCGGCACGCCGATCGCGCAGCCCGATTGGATCGAGCCGGGTGAGGGACGCGTCTCCTATCTCTGGACCTGCCACGCCTGCAATTATCGCTTCGAGGCGGTGGCGATCTTTCCGCATCGGGCCATCGAGCGCCCGCCGCTCGCGGCGTAGGGAGGCGCTCACGCCGCGAGCCGCGGCGCCTGCGAGACCGGCAATTGCATCCGCGCGATCAAGCCATGCGGCTTGCGATCGTGCAGCGACAGCTCGCCGCCATGGGCGAGCGCGATCGCGCGCGCGATCGACAGGCCGAGCCCGAAGCGGGTGGACTCGTCCATGGTGCGCGCGTCGTCGCCGCGCACGAACGGCTCCAGCATCTCCTGCTTGCGCGCATCCGAAATGCCGGGGCCGTCGTCCTCGACATCGATGACGAGCGTCGTGCCGGATACGTCGAGGCGGATCGTCACCTCGGCGCCGAAGCGCACCGCGTTCTCGACCAGGTTGGTGACGCCGCGATGCAGATCGTCGGGCCGCGCGGCAGTGGTCGCGGACGCCGGGCCCGTCATAATGCACGGCATAGCCCATGTCGCCGAACTGGTCGGCGACGAGCTGGAGCGTGCTGGCGATGTCGACCAGCGTCACCGCCTCGATCTTGCGGTCGTCGCGCAGGAGCGACAGCACCGATTCCAGCATCGCGCGCATCTGGTCGAGATCGATCAGCATGCGCTTGCGGTTGCCCTCGTCCTCGATGAACTCGGCACGCAGGGCGCATTCCGTGCAGGTGCGGACCGTCGCCCGTCTCGACGATCGCAGTGCCGGGCGCCAGCATCTCGATGCCGAGGCTGGGGAAGGCGCGCGCAAGATCGGTGACGAGGCGCGGACGCACGCCGGGCTCGGCCCCGCCGGGCAGCAATGCGGCATCGGTCAATTGATGGGCGCCGTCCGGCGCCGCATCCGGGCGGTCCCGGCCAGCTGATCAGGAAAGGGGTGGTGACGAGATGGAGCGCGACGGTCGACGCCAGCACCGGCGCGGCAATCTGCCCACTGATGGCCCCCGAACGGCTTCATCGTCGGCGCTCGCTCAGCTGCTCGGAGGCGTCGCGACCGCTTCAGTTCTCGGCGTGAACAGATAGCCGCCGGAGCGTGCATCGCAATATGTTCCTAAGTGACGCAGGAACAAGCCCTGTGAATTCTCCGCTCGCGCATTGCGCGACGAAATTGCGGCACGCACGGAACCGCGCGTGATCAGCGCTGTTTTCTCTTCACAAGGTTTTCGTGGAAGGAGAGGACACCATGATGAAATCGATCGTTGCCGGCCTTGCTGGCACAGCACTGCTCGCGACCGCTGCGTTCGCGCAAGCGCCGACCGCCACCACCGACAAGGCGCCGACCGCGGCCACCGCCACGACGACGAGCGCGTCCGACCAGTGGCGAATATCGAAGATGTCGGGCGTGAAGGTCTATAACGAGGCCAACGAGAATATCGGCTCGATCAACGACCTCTTGATGGACAAGAACGGTAACATCAAGATCGCCGTGATCGGCGTCGGCGGCTTCCTCGGCATGGGCGAGCATCTGGTTGCGGTGCCCTACGAGAAGCTGAAGTTCGTCAACGAGCCCGTCGTCTACAGCGGCACAGCGGCCACCAGCCCGCCCGGTCGGCCGGCCACGACGACCGGCGCAGCGACCGGTACCGACAAGACGGCGACGGCCACAACGTCGCCCGCGTCGAAATGGTATCCCGACCACGCCGTGTTCAACGCGAGCAAGGACGAGCTGAAGAACATGCCCGAGTTCAAGTACTCGGAGTAATGCGGCTCGCGTAACTGCCCAAACGAAGCGCGCCCGGTTTTCACTGGGCGCGCTGTCGTGTCCTGTTTCACCTCGCCTGATGCGGCGCTGCCAGTCACGCGCCGCCACCCTTGAGCCGTTCGTTGCGCCGGCGCAAGGCCTCCAGGGTGGCGAGGAGGATGATCGATACCGTCGTCAAGATCACCGCCGCGGCCGTGATGGTCGGGCTGATGTTCTCGCGGATGCCGCTGAACATCTCGCGCGGCAGGGTGCGCTGCTCGGGACCTGCCATGAACAGCACGATGACCACCTCGTCGAAGCTGGTTGCGAAGGCGAACAGCGCGCCTGACGCGAGGCCAGGCAGGATCAGCGGCAGGATCACGCGGCGGAATGCGTAGATTGGCGAGGCGCCGAGCGAGGCGGCGGCGCGTGCCAGATTGGTGTCGAAGCTTTGCAACGTCGCCCCGACCGTGATCACCACGAAGGGTGTCGCCAGCGCGGTGTGGGCCAGGATCAGGCCGACATAACTGCCGGTCAGTCCGATCGGCGCGAAGAAGAAATACAGGCCGACCGCGGTGATGACACCAGGCACGACGACCGGCGACAGCACGAAAGCCAGCACGAGCGGCTTGAACCGGCTCTTCCACTGCGCCAGCCCCAGCGCGGCCAGCGTGCCAAGGACCATCGACAGCAGCGTCGAGGCGATGCCGATGATCATGCTGTTCTTCAGGGAATTCATCCAGCGTGGCGAATTGATGAAGTCGTCGTACCAGCGCAAGGAGAGGCCCGGCAGCGGATAGGTCAGGTACGAGCCCGAGCTGAAGGACAGCGGCATGATCGCAAGGATCGGCGCGATCAGGAAGATGAAAACCAGCGTCGAGACGATGAGCGTCGCGGTCCACGCGATGCGCTGGCTGGGCGTGCGGAGGGAGGAATGATCGCTCAATTCTTCATGCCTCCCGTGACCTGCTGGCCCTGCACCAGCCTGCCGTAGACGAGGGCGAGCAGGAGCGTGGCCAGCAGCAGCACCGCGCCCAGTGCCGAAGCAAGGCCCCAATTGGCCGTCTCGGTCGTGTAGAGCGCGATGAAGTAGCTGATCATCTGGTCGGCGGCGCCGCCGACGAGGGCCGGCGTGATGTAGTAGCCGAGCGCCAGGATGAAGACGAGCAGGCTTCCGGCGCCGATGCCGGGCAGGGTCTGCGGCAGGTAGATCCGCAGGAAAGCGGTGAGAGGTGGCGCACCGAGCGAGGTGGCGGCACGCATGTAAGCGGGCGAGATCGCCTTCATGCTGCTGTAGAGCGGCAGGATCATGAAAGGCAGGAGCACGTGGGTCATCGCCACGCAGACACCGAAGCGGTTGTAGATCAGGCGCAAAGGCGCGTCGATGATGCCAAGCCAGAGCAGGCTGTCGTTCACGACGCCCTTGCTCTGCAACAGCACGATCCAGGCGCAAGTGCGGACCAGAAGCGACGTCCAGAACGGCAGCAGGACGAAGATCATCAGCAGGTTCGACCGCACCGGCGGCAGCGTTGCCAGCAAGTAGGCGACCGGGAAACCGAGAATCAGGCAGAGGATGGTGACGCTGAGGCTGATGACGAAGGTGCGAGTGAAGACCTCGCGGTAAATGGCCTGGTCCGGCGGCGCCGCGACGACCGCGCCGTCCGCGTTCCGTGTCAGGTCGAGCGCCGCCAGCAGGTAGAAGCCGGTCACCGGGCCGCCGGCGTCCTTGATCGTCGTCCAGGTGCTGCGCTCGCGCCAGGCCGGGTTGATCTTGCCCAATGTCTCCTTTGCCGTGCCTGCCTGCGGCATCGCCTTCAGATTGCGCGACGTGCTGGTGAGGATGGTGCGAAAGCCGTTCAGGGCGTAGTTGAGCCGCTTGGCCGCAATCGCAATTGTGCCGGCGGCGCGCGCCGCCTGGATGTCGCTTGCCAGCGCCGCATAAGCCTTCTCGTCCGGCAGGTCCTTGCCGTTCCAGTCGGCGAGAGCCGCGATCGTGTGCGGCAGAACCTGACGCACCTCCCGGTCATCGACCGCGCGCCACAGCATGCCGGTGATGGGCCCGGCGAAGGTGAAGAGCAGGAAGACGAGAAGCGGTGCGACCAGCGCCAATGCCTTGACCTGGCGTGTCCGCTCCGCACGCCGCAACCGGCGCTTGAGCGGCACCTCGGTCGACACATCGGCGCCGGTTGGGGACGTTACCGTCATGGCATAAACCCCGTCGACCAGACATTCCTCACCATTTCAGGTTGGGAACAGCCTGAGCGCGCGCCTCGTCGTTCGAGACGACCGCTTCGCGGTCTCCTCAGGATGAGGCTCATCGACATCGGCGCGTGTGACATGGCCGCCGCGCACTCCGTCCTCATCCTGAGGAGCCCGCCTAAAGCGGGCGTCTCGAAGGATGGCCGCAACGAAGGTGCTTCCAATGCGCGCCGCACGCCGGTGCTGCCGCGCGCTATTTCGCCGCCCATTTGTTGAAGCGCTCCGTGAGGCGGTCGATGTTCTCGAGCCAGAAGCCAACGTTGATCTCGACCGCGTTCTTGATGTTGTCAGGCGCGGTCGGCAGGTCTTTCAGAACGGCTGGCGCGAGCAGAGCGGCTGCGTCCTTGTTGGAAGTGCCGTAGGCAATGTTCTCCGACAGCTTGGACTGGTTCTCCGCCTTGCCGACGAAGTCCAGGAACTTGTAGGCCGCGTCCTTGTTCGGGCTGCCCTTCAGGATCACCCAGCTATCGAGGGTGAACAGCGCGCCGTCCCACACCATGCCGAAGTTCTTCTTCTCGTTCTTGTTCGCGGTGTCGATGCGGCCATTGTAGACCGAGGTCATCGCCACCTCGCCGGAGGCGAGCAATTGCGGCGGCTGGGCGCCGGCCTTCCACCACACGATGTCGCCCTTGATGGTGTCGAGCTTCCTGAACGCGCGGTCGACACCCTCGTCGGTCGCCAGCACCTTGTAGACGTCCTTCGGTGCGACGCCGTCGGCCATGAGCGCGATCTCCAGCGTGGTCTTCGGGCCCTGACGCAGGGCGCGCTTGCCCGGAATCGTCTTGGTGTCGAAGAAGTCGGCCCAGCCTTTCGGGGCCTCCTTCAGCTTGTCCTTGTCGTAGCCGAGAACGAAATCGTAGAGGATGGCGCCGACGCCGCAAGGATTGACCGACGGCGGGATATAGGCGGCCTCGCCGCCGATCTTGGAATAGTCCAGCTTCTCGAACAGGCCTTCCTCGCAGCCGACCGCGAGCTCGTCGCTTTCGACCTGGACGACGTCCCAGGTGGCGGCACCTCCCTGCACCTTGGCGCGCAACACGCCGACGCCGCCGTCCCAGGATTCGTCGTTCATCGCAACGCCGGATGCTTTCTTGAACGGCTCGAAATACACCTTCTTCTGGGCATCCTGGTACGCGCCACCCCATGACACGACGGTGAGGTCACGGGCCTCTGCGGCCGTGGCCAGCGCGGCGCTGGCGCTCAGTGCCGCGGCAAAACCCAGAGCAATCTTGCGCTTCAGCATGGTCTTCGTTCCTTCTTCGTGTGAGTTGCGTTGAGATTAATTGTTTCAGGTCCGCTTTGCGTTGGATCAGACGGGGTCGAGGGCGAGGCAGTCCTCGGGGCGGAAGGTGATGGACACGGTTTCGCCAGGTCTCAGGCTGTGATGCGCTCCCGGCTGAAGCTTGACCATGAACTCGGCGTTGCCGGCGACATCGAGCACGGCCAGCGCGTGGTCTCCGAGATAGATGGAGTTCTGCACCCTCGCCGGCAGCCGGTTCGGTCCTTCGCCGGAGGTGCCATCCGGGACAATGGAGACGCGCTCCGGCCGCACCGACAGCGAGGTCGACGCGCCAGCGTCTGACACGTTAACCGCCCGTGCGGTCACCGTGCCGCCACCGGCCAGCGCGACGCGGCAATAGTTCTTCTCCATCGTCTCGACGGTGCCGGCGAGCACATTGTTCTCGCCGATGAAGTGGGCGACGAAGCTGTTCACCGGATGCTCATACAGTGCGTCGGGCCGGTCGATCTGCTGCACGATGCCGTCGTTGAACACGGCGATGCGATCCGACATGGTGAGCGCTTCGCTCTGATCGTGGGTGACGTAGACGATCGTGATGCCCATCGTCTCGTGCAGCTGCTTGATCTCCAGCTGCATCTGCTCCCGCAGGCGCTTGTCGAGGGCGCCCAGGGGCTCGTCCATCAGCACGAGTTGCGGATTGAAAACCAGCGCGCGGGCCAGCGCCACGCGCTGCTGCTGCCCGCCTGACAGCTGCCCGGGCCGCCGGTGCGCCAGGGTTTCCATCTTGATCATGCGCAACGCTGCGCTGACGCGCTCCTGCGTTTCCGCCTTGTTCGACTTGCGAACCGATAGTGGGAAGGCGATGTTTTCCGCGATCGTCAGGTGCGGAAACAGCGCGTAGTTCTGGAACACCATGCCGATGTCGCGCTTGTGCGGCGGCACGTTCTTGATCGGCCGGTCCGCGAGATAGATCTCGCCATGCGTCGGAACCTCGAAGCCGGCCAGCATCATCAGCGTGGTCGTCTTGCCCGAGCCCGACGGGCCGAGCAAGGTGATGAACTCGCCCTTCCTGATGTCGAGATCGAGGTTCTTCACCACGAGATGCTCGCCATCATAGGTCTTCTGAATGCTGGAAAAGCGCACCAGCGCCGGCGCGGGTGTGACCATGCCGGCTTCCATGTTGTCCTCGCGTTGTCCCCTACCGTGTCGACATCACCTCGTCCGAAGGTGCGAGAAACAGCTTAGCATCCTCCGGCGAGAATGCCAGCGGCGCAAGCGACGGCGGCGTGCGGGGCCTCGGTGAGTGGCAGGGCTATCGCATATGAGAGCTTTTCCCTGCGGCCATCCTTCGAGACGCCCGCTTTAGGCGGGCTCCTCAGGATGAGGACGGAGTGCGTAGCTGCAGCTTCAAAGGGCACTGACGCTGATTAGCCTCATCCTGAGGAGGCGCGTAAGCGCCGTCTCGAAGGACGAGGCGTGCGCGCAGGCCGCCGCAACAAGTCAAATGCGATAGCCCTGCAGTGAGTAGGGGCGCGCTACATCCCCGACAGCTTCGTCACGAACACGTTCAGCGAGCCGCCGGCTTCCGCGATCACGCGCAGGGTCTTGGAATCGAAGGCGATGTCGGCGAGAGTCAGGCTGTCGATCTTGGCCTCGACCTTGAGGCCGTCCTCGCTCTTCTGGTAGTCGGCGATTGCGGCCGCGATCTTCTCGCGGGCGTTCGCGGCGATCGGCTTCAGATCGAGCGTCGCCTTCTGCAGCAGCGCCTGCTGCATCTGCGGTACGACCGCGCGCGCGGCGGCGCCCAGGAGGCCGAAGGCGGCCTCGGATTCCACCGCGAGCTGGATGTCGGCGAGACGCAGCGTCTGCCGCGCCTGGTCGAGCATCGGCCGGCCCCAGATATGCACAGTTGCCTCGGCGCCGAGGCCGAACCAGCTCTTCTTCTCCTTGGCGCGCACCAAAAGCGAGATCAGCAGCCGGTCACCTGAGGGGATCACGTTGGCGCTCTTGACGGTGACGTCGACCGGGCCGGAGCCGTCCTCGGGATAGGTGCGGCCGACCATCTGCGCCGCGATCAGCTTGTTGATCTCGGTAAAGGGCACGTCGATCGGCACGGCGATGTTCACGCCGGTGCCGGTCGGCGGCACGATCGAGATCTTGTCGGGGAACGGACAGTCCGGCTTGGTCGGCGCCGAGGTGACGCGCGTCTCGGCTTCGAGGCCGAGCAGCAGCGTCACGTTCTGCGCGTCGACGCGCGGCTGCGCCGCGATCGCGCGCACCGGCTTCATCTCGAGCCAGAGCGGCGGCAGCGCGGCCGAGGAGCTAGATCCTTGCAGCGGGATCGAGCGGCAGGCCTTGACCCATTGCGCTTTCGCATTCTCGCGCAGCGATGGATCGTTGCGGATGCGTTCGGAGACGGCATTGATCTGCTCGCCGACATTCTTGTCGATCAGCGGCTTCACCTGCGCCGGCACGTTGACCTTGGCGCCGGCGACGTTGAGGTTGGTGTCGCCGAGATTGACCTGGGCGCCGAGATTGGGCTCCAGATGCCAGGCGGCGGCGAGCTTCGGGCGCGAGGTGACGACCACGTTGCCCTTGATCTCGGCGCTGGCGTTCAAATTCTTGATATTGACGGCGCCGATCCGTTTTGCCGCATCGCCACCGAGCACGCTGCCGAGCGCGTCGCCAAGCGCGCCTGTGGCTTTCGACGACAGCGAGCCCGTCACGTTCAGCTTGCCGCTGAGCGGAGTCGAGATCGTCAGCACGTCCTTGTCGCCGGTCGCTGCCATCGGTCCGCGTACGGCGGACCAGCCGATATCGGCGTTCTCCAGGATCTGCGAGATTGGGTTGTCGGCCTTGCCGGCGAAATTGCGCGGCGCGGCCTTCTCGGCCTGCTCACGGATCGCTGATATCGCGATGGCGACCGGCGCGACCACGATGGAGCTCTTCGAGGCGGGCGGCAGCGGCGGCAGTTGCGCGACGACCGGCGGCGCCGAATTCGTCGCGCGCGGTGACAGGAAGTCCATCGCCTTCAGGCTGATGAAGAACGACGCCGCGAGCACTGCGACGCCGATCAGGATGATCTTCAGATTCAACGTAAGTCGCATCAATCCCCCAAGCCGCCCCGGCGGGGATTTTACAGGGCGGGCGAGGAGGCCGCTAGAGCGCACCGGTGGGGTGGAATTGCGGCGAACAGGTTAACGGCTGCGAATCCGGCGTCGCCGCACATTCAAGTCTCACGACGCGGCTAGCTGCGCCGGGGGCGGCGGACCGCTCTCACTTTGCCGGCACTGCCGCCGCCGCAGAACAGGCGATCACAACCGTCCGACTCCAGTCCCGAGACCATCGTTCCTTCAGGCATATCGAGCTGCTCGAGCACCGTGCCCGTATCAGGATCGATCCGCCTGATGTCACTGTCGTCGCCTTCCCAAGTGCCATGCCAGAGCTCGCCGTCGACCCAGGTCACCCCGGTCACGAACCGCTTGCTCTCGATGGTGCGCAGGACCTTTCCCGTTTCGGGATCGACCTGATGTATCTTGCGCTCGCGATATTGTCCGACCCAGAGCGAGCCCTCGGCCCAGGCCAGGCCGGAATCGCCGCCGCCGCCGGGCGCCGGAATGGTGCTGAGCACCTTGCCCGAGGCCGCATCGATCTTCTGGATGCGATCCTCGGCGATCTGGAACAGGTGCCGGCCGTCGAACGCCGTTCCCGCATGCGCGGCAACGTCGATGGAGCGCGCGATCTTGCCGTCGGCCGGATCGACGGCGTTCAACTTGTCGCCGGATGCGAACCAGACATGCTTGCCGTCATAGGTGACGCCATGCACGGCCTCGACGCCTGGAAAGGGTCCATACTCCGTCACGATCTCGGCGGCTGAACGTTTCATGTGCTCGATCCCTAATGCTTGCGCGCATCCTACGTCTTCAGGAGCGGCGTGGGGAGTAACAAGCCTGTCGGGAAACCCGGAACGGGCGGCGTCATCCAGCGGCGCGCCCGTCCGTGTCCGAAGGACTGCACCTTGCTCGATCGCGCCAGCTCTTCGAGGGCGCGCTGCACGGTGCGCGGGCTGATCCCAAGCGCAAGTGCGAGCGCCGAGCTCGACCATGGCTCGCCGTCGGCGAGAAAGGCGAGAACAGCGGCGTGCTTCTCCTCATTGGGCCGCGCCAGCACAAGGACGTCGCGCGTCTTCCGCGGCGCCAGCACGAAGCCCTGCTTCGTCGCGCTGATGTCGGCGAGAGGCTTGAGCTTGGTGCGGAGCCGTCCGATCTCGACGCGCAATCGCGCGCGGTGCGACTCGTCGGAGTGCTTGGCTTGAAACGCGCCTGATATCAGCGTCTCTCGCAAGACATCCGCGGGCCATGCCTGCGCCAGCAGACGGGCGAGCGCGAACAGCACGGGACGCGTTCCGAGCGACACCACGACGCCTTGCCTGCGCACCACATGATGGAAGGTGTCCACGACGAGCGCCGTCGAGGTCGCCAGTCGCTCGACCTCGCCGAGCAACAACGGATGCTCGCTGCCGCGCGCGATCAGGCGCGCTGCCGGCGTGTCGAGTATGAGGTTGGCGCTATCGACCTCGGCCACGAGCGCCGGGATTTTCGCGAGGCGCGCCGCGTGAGCCGCGCGGCTGAGTGCCGTGCGCGCGTCTTTCGTTCTGAGCCGCCTGATTGCGATGCCGGCGACCACGAGCTCGCGGACGACTTGGGAGGCGGGCGGGAGCGGCGCAGGATGGACTTCGGCCAGCGTACGCTCGGCCTCGTCAAGGCGCCCGACCAGAAGGAGGCGGCGCGCCTCGATATGGCCTGCATGGGCGGCATTCGCGAGATCGCCGCGCTTCTCGAGCGTCGCGCGTGCCGCCGCGAGCGTCTTCACCGGCCAGTTCAGATCGCGCGAGACCAGCGCGATCTCGGCTTCGGCCACGATGCACCTTGCGCGTGCCACCGCCTCGCGCGGACCGAAGGCGCGCGCGGCGGTGCGCAGCAGCGCCTTGGCTTTGGCGAGATCGCCGAGCTGTGCCATCGCGATGCCGCGCAGCGCCAGCGACGGCGCATCATTGCGCAGCGCAACGCGGTTCAAGGCACCGAGCGGATCGCCGGCCTCTAACGCGCGCGCGGCGGCGGTGATCAGCGACTCCATGTCAATCCCGCCACACTTGTTACTCCCACCGTGCAACCGCTTGGTGGCAGAAATCGTTGCCAGTCGACGATGTGCGGCGAGGAGCGACCGGTTCCGCGACTGTCATAACGCGGCGCGGAATGGTCGCTCGGATAAGGAATTTGGAGAGCCATGATGAGTTCAGCAGACAACGCAGCGACGAACGGACAGAACGCCATGCAGACCCCACCGGTGGTGTCGCCGCAGGACTGGGAGGCGGCCCGTCTGCAACTGCTCGTGAAGGAAAAGGCGCATACCCGTGCCCGCGATGCCCTGGCCGCCGAGCGGCGCCGCATGCCGTGGATGGCGGTGGACAAAACCTATGCGTTCGAGGGGCCCGGCGGCAAGCTCAGCCTGCTCGACCTGTTCCAGGGCCGGCGGCAGCTGATCGTCTATCGGGCCTTCTTCGAACCCGGCGTGTTCGGCTGGCCCGACCACGCCTGCCGCGGCTGCTCGATGGTGGCCGACCAGGTCGCCCATGTCGCGCATTTGAACGCCCGCGACACCACGCTCGTGTTCGCCTCGCGCGCGCCGCAGCCTGACATCATCAGGCTGAAGCAGCGGATGGGTTGGATCATGCCGTGGGTCACCATCACCGACAGCTTCGACGCCGATTTCGGCGTGGACGAGTGGCACGGCACCAACGTGTTCTACCGCGACGGGACGCGCATCTTCCGCACCTATTTCGTCAAGAGCCGCGGCGACGAGCAGATGGGCGGCACCTGGAACTATCTCGACATCACCCCGCTGGGCCGGCAGGAGGTGTGGGAGGACTCGCCGAAGGGCTATCCGCAGACGCCGACCTACAAATGGTGGAATTGGCACGACAGCTACACGGAAGGCGCCGCGCCCGACAAGAAATGGATCGAGATCTCGGATGCCGGCGAGAGGGCGTTTCGCCAGGAGGCCGCGGGGGAGCGGAAATGACCGGCCCGGTCAGCGCGGCCGCCGGCGCCAGCCAGGACGGCGTCGCGGCCGCGCGCCACGTTGCCAGATGGCTGGGGCTGGCCGCCACGCCGACCTTCGCCATCATGGCCGTCCTGACGGCTCTGCTGGGCGGCGGCCCGGCGGACATGCTGTGCACCGCCGGGCAGGGGTCTGCGTTCGGCGGGATGGTGCCGATGTATCTCTTGATGAGCGCGTTTCATGCATCGGCGTGGCTGAGACTGATCGCGGAGTGGCGGGGCGCGGTCAGCCGGTAAGCGCGCCGTCGGTGTGAACGCCTCGTCCTTCGAGACGACCGCTTCGCGGTCTCCTCAGGATGAGGCTAACCGGCATCTATGGCTTGCTGCAAGCGCGCTTCGTATGAAATGGCCGCGACACACTCAGACCTCATCCTGAGGAGCCCGCCATAGGCGGGCGTCTCGAAGGATGCGCCGCAATCACCGGGGCCAAACGAAAACGACCCGGCACACTGCGGTCGTCACTGCGAGGCTGCCTGCAAATATGCAAACACCTTGCCCGCCTCCTCCGCCGAGACGCCGCCATAAGGCTGCATCTTGTGGCCGGACACGACTTCGTCCGGCTTGACCATGAAGCGGGTGAGCTTGTCCTGGTCCCAGACGAAGCCGGCTTCCTTCATTGACGAGGAGTAATTGTAGTCCGGCAGCGAGCCGGCCTTGCGTCCGACGATCTTGTTGAGGTTGGGACCGAGGCGATTGTCGCTCTCCTTCATGGAATGGCAGGTGCGGCAGGAATTGTTGAAGGCCTGCTGGGCAGCATCGCCGCTCGCAGGTTGCTGCGCGAGCGAGGAGAACGCTGACGAGAGCAGCGTCAGTGCTCCGCCCGCGATCGCGTGCAGCCAAGAGCTTGGCGAGAATTGCAGGCGTGATTGCATTTGCGCCTCCATTGGGTACCGCGCCGCAGCGAGCGCGCGTCGGCATGTCGAGGGCAAACGAAAACGGCCCCGGTGAGTTCCGGGGCCGTTCGCGTCACAATGTCCTGTCGCTTTAGCGTGTCGCGGCGCCGAGGTCTGCACGGCGCTCGGTCATCGGCAGCACGATCACCTTGGTGCCGACGTTGACGCGGGAATAGAGGTCGGTGACGTCTTCGTTGGTCATGCGGATGCAGCCGGAGGAGACGCGCTTGCCGATGGTGTCGGGCGCGTTGGTGCCGTGGATGCGATAGATGGTGCCGCCGAGATACATGGCGCGCGCCCCTAACGGGTTGCCGGGGCCGCCGGCCATGTGGCGCGGCAGATAGGGCTGGCGGGCGATCATCTCCGGCGGCGGAGTCCAGGCCGGCCACTCGGCCTTGCGGCTCACCGACTGGATGCCGGACCAGGTGAAGCCGTCGCGGCCGACACCGATGCCGTAACGCAGCGCCTGGCCGCCTCCGAGCACGTAATAGAGATAGGTGTTGGGTGTATCGATGATGATGGTGCCCGGCGCTTCGCGTGTCGCGTAAGTAACGGTCTGGCGGCGGAAGCGGGCCGGCAGCTCGACCGCGTCCTGATCATCGGATGGGTCGGTCTGATAGGTCGGCGCCTGATAGGGCTGATACGGTTGATAGGGCTGGAACGGCTGCGGCGCGGTCATCGGCGGCAGCGGCTGGAAGAACGGGAAGATCTGCACCGGCGCGGCCTTGGCTGCACCAGCGAACGCGATCGCGGAGACCGCGATTGCGCCGAATGCAACGGCGCGCGAAAACGTCTTGAACGTGTCCAGATTGAACATGTGATCGCCCCTGTTTGCTCGGTGTTTTGCTCACCGCGGCACCGTTGCGGTGCTCCGTTGCCTAAAGTCCTAACGGCAAAACGTTTCGGGACATTTGCGCGGAAAACCGAAAACGGTTTCATGGCGGCAAGGATTGTTTCATGACAGTTTCGTGGCTCCACGGGCCCGTTAACGAACAAAACAGCACGCCGACACTTCTGTGACGTCACACGCCTGAAATATCCTTCGTTGATGGTCGATGCCTGAGAATCATCAAACTCTCGGGATTTCCCCATGCGGGTATTAATCGCGACAGACGCCTGGCATCCGCAGGTCAACGGTGTGGTCCGGACGCTGACCTCGCTGGCGAATGCGGCCAAGGCCCTCGATGTCGAGATCGACTTCCTCACCCCCGACGGCTTTGCGTCCTGGCCGCTGCCGACCTATCCGGGCCTGCGCATTGCGCTGCCGAGCGGGAAGGAGATCGCGCGGCGGATCGAGAGGGCGGCGCCGGACGCGCTGCACATTGCGACCGAGGGCCCGATCGGCTGGGCCGCGCGGGCCTATTGCCGCCGCAACCGGCTCGCCTTCACCACCTCCTATACGACGCGCTTTCCGGAATATGTCTCGGTGCGGACCGGCATACCGGCCGCGGTCGGCTATGCCGTGCTGCGCCATTTCCACGATGCCGCCGCGATGACGATGGTGGCGACGCCCTCGCTGCGGCAGGAGCTGTCCGAGCGCGGTTTCAAGCGGCTCGGCTTCTGGACGCGCGGCGTCGACACCGAGCTGTTCCACCCCGACGCTCCGGTTCAGCTCGACCTGCCGCGCCCGATCTTCATGACCATGGGGCGCGTGGCGGTGGAGAAGAATCTCGAAGCGTTCCTCTCGCTCGACCTGCCCGGCACCAAGGTCGTCGTCGGCGACGGCCCGCAGAAGGCGGCGCTCGAAAAGAAGTATCCGGACGCGGTCTTCCTCGGCGAGAAGAAGGGCGCGGATCTCACCGCGCATCTCGCCGCCGCCGACGTGTTCGTGTTTCCGAGCCTGACCGACACATTTGGCGTGGTGCAGCTGGAGGCGCTTGCCTGCGGCACGCCGGTTGCGGCGTTTCCGGTTACGGGGCCGAAGGACGTCATCGCCGATCACCCGATCGGCGCGATCGACCAAGATCTGCGCACCGCGTGCCTGCGCGCGCTCACCATGTCGCGCGAGACCTGTCGCAATTTCGCGCTGGAGCGCTCCTGGGAGAACAGCGCGCGCCAGTTCGTCGGCAACCTCACCTCACTTCAACCCAGCCGCGCCTTGCGCGCCTCGCCTCGCATGGCGCGGCGGCCGGTGCGCGGTTGATCGTCAATTCGAACCACAGTGAGAACCGCATCGATGGCTAAGACCATGAACCTTGACGGCACCCAGCAGCTCGACCTCACCCGCGGCACGGTCGAGCAGGCCTATGACCGATGGGCGCCGGTCTACGATCTCGTGTTCGGCGGCGTGTTCGCCAAGGGCCGGCAGGCCGCGATCGCGGCCACCAACAAGATCGGCGGCCGCGTGCTCGAGGTCGGCGTCGGCACCGGCATCTCGCTGCCGCTCTACGCGCCGAACCTGCGCATCTTCGGCACCGACATCTCGGAAGCGATGCTGGACAAGGCGCGCCGCCGTGTGAAAGAGCAGAAGCTGAAGAACGTCGAGGGCCTCGCGGTGATGGACGCCGAGAAGCTCGAATTTCCGGACAATTCCTTTGACGTCGTGATGGCGCAATATGTCGTCACCGCCGTGCCGAACCCGGAGAAGGCGCTCGACGAATTCGCCCGCGTGCTGCGTCCGGGCGGGGAGCTGATCATCCTCACCCGCGTCAGCGCCGACACCGGCATGCGCCGCTTCATCGAGCAGAAGCTGCAGCCGGTGGTGCGTCCGCTCGGCTTCCGTACCGCCGAGTTCGCCTGGTCGCGCTATGCCAAGTGGCTGGCCGGCGCGCACGGCATTGAGCTCGCCGAGCGCCGTTTGATTCCGCCGCTCGGCCATTTCTCGCTGGTGCGCTTCCGCAAGGTCGACGTCGCCAAGGCGGCTTGAGGGCCTGCTGGCGCGTTCCATGCGTCATCGCGCCGCTGCACATCGTCACATGACAAAATGATGATGTCACACGGCGTACATCGAATCCCTGTAATTCCAGACCCGAAAGCATTTTGGGGGAGAGCATGATCAAGAATTATCTCGAGCAGCTGCGGATCCAGCGCTGGGACGACCATCGCTACTATCACCACAGTCGCATCAATCAGAGCCTGCACTTCGTCAGCGCGCTGAGCTTCCTCTTCGCCTATGTCTGGCTGTTCATCGATCCCGTGGTCTCCGCGCTGGTCGGCTGGCTGGTCTCGATGACCTCGCGTCAGGCCGGCCACTTCTTCTTCGAGCCGCACGATTACGACCACATCAACCAGGCGACGCACGAGTACAAGGAAGAGATCAAGGTCGGCTACAATCTTCAGCGCAAGGTGGTGCTGATGGCGATCTGGGCGCTCTCACCGCTGGTGCTGTTCGTCGATCCGACGCTGTTCGGCCTGTTCACGCCCTGGCAAAGCGCGACCGACTTCATGCGTCAGGTGGCGAAGATCTGGCTGGTGGTCGGCGGCGGCGGCCTGTTGTTCCGCACCGTGCACCTGTTCTTCATCCGCGACGTCGAGACCGGCCTCGTCTGGATGACCAAGATCCTGACCGATCCCTTCCACGATTTGATGCTCTATCATAAGGCGCCGCTCGCCTTGATGCGCGGCGAGCTGATGGACCCTGGCCTGCATCTCAACCCCGAGCACACGCTGGGCTTCATCGATGAGCCCGTGCTCGAAGAACAGCACGCCTGAGCGCGCGGCGCACACGACATACACCGATGTCTGATGGTTACGTCATGCCCGGCCTCGCGCCGGGCATCCACGTCTTGGGGGCTGCATTAAGCGCCGTCATTCCGGGGCGGTCCGTAGGACCGAACCCGGAATCTCGAGATTCTCAGGTGCGCAATTGCGCACCGGAGTTCGATGCTTCGCATCGCCCCGGAATGACTGTGGTTATGTGGGGAGAACTAGCCTCAGCGTCCAAATCGCTTGGCCAGCATCTCTTTCAAAATCTGCCGCTTGATCTGCTTGTTGGTCAGCACGCCATCGTGCCACCAGAAGCCGTCGGCCTTCATCTTCTCCGCGGCGCGGACGAAGCGCTCGGCGACTTCGGTGAAGTCGGCGTCGGTGTAGTTGAGGCTGAAGATCAGCCGGCCGGTGCCGACCCAGCTCAGCGCCAGGCCTTCGGCGCGCAAATAATATTGCAGCATCCAGTTGTAGCGGGACGGTGTGGTGTATTTCACCGTCCAGATCGACGAGAAGTTGGCGAAGCGCACCGGCAGGTCGGCGCTCTCCATCATCTCGTTGAGCTTGTTCACGCGGCCGTTCCAGGTTTCCTCCAGCCCGTCATAGACAGCGCGAAAATTCGGGCTGGCGAGCCGGCTCAAGAACTCGTCCATCGCCGTCATGACGTAGGGGTGCGAGTTGAAGGTGCCGCGGGCGAAGCAGATGTCGGCGGGGCGGTCATCGCGGAAACGGCGCATCAGGTCGCGTTTGCCGCAGACCACGCCGACCGGCAGGCCGCCGGCGAGGCTCTTGCCGTAGGTCACCATGTCGGCGCGCACGCCAAAGTATTCCTGGGCGCCGCCGGCGGCGAGGCGGAAGCCGACGAAGACCTCGTCGAAGATCAAGACGATGCCGCGCTGGTCGCAGACCTCTCGCAGCTTCTTCAGCCACTCGGTGTAGGCCGCGCGATCGAAATTGCCGCCGCGCGAGGAATCGACCAGCGAGGAATCGCCGGGCGCGTTGGCATTGGGATGCAGGCCCTGGAGCGGATTGACCAGCACGCAGGCGATGTCCTTGCGCGTGCGCAGGACATGCAGTGTCTTCTCCGACATCTCGGCGAGGGTGTAGGTCTCGTGCGCAGGGATGGGGTTGCCGACGCCGGGTTGCACGTCGCCCCACCAGCCGTGATAGGCGCCGGCGAAACGAACCAAATGCGTGCGCTTGGTGTGATAGCGCGCGAGCCGCACCGCCTGCATCACGGCCTCGGTGCCGGACATGTGGAACGAGACCTCGTCGAGGCCGGAGATCTGGCAGAGCCGCTGCACGTTCTCGAGGATGACGGGGTGGTAGGGGCCGAGCACGGGGCCGAGTGCGTGTGCGCGCTTCTCGGCGCCCTCGATGCACTCCTTGTAGAAGTCGTTGCCGAAGATGTTGACGCCGTAGGACCCCGTGAGGTCGTAGGAGGTGTTGCCGTCGACATCGGTGACAGTGACGCCGCGCGAGGACTCCATGAAGGTCGAGGTGCCCAGGTGCTCGCGGACAAGGCGCGAGAACTGGAACGGCACGCGGTAGCTCTCGGTGAAGTTCAGGTCGGAGATCGTCTCCGCCGCTTCCTTCGTCATCGCGCGTCCCTTGGGGTAGCGCTCGGCGTAGAGCTTGGCGAGGCGGAAGAAGGCGTCCTTGCGTTGCGCGATGATGTTCGCTGGCGCGCCGTCGCAACCGAAGTACTGATCACCCTCGAACTCGTAGAACGGGAGCAGCCGCGCCACCCGGCGCGACATCTTGGAGTGCCCGGCGAGCGAGCGGTGCTTGGCGCGGGACAACTCGACCCGCGCCTTGATCTTCGGGAAGACGGCGGCAGCGGACGCTGCGGCGGCCACGGACATCGAGAGAATCGGGAGTGTCGTTTCCATGACAACAAGCGCTAATACTGTGAGCTGACAGATTCATGACAGTCAAAGCCCTCATCGCCTCTTTCACCCAGCAGGAAGACCTCAACTTCCTGTTGACCAACCGCATCCCCCGCGCCGCCCTGACCCGCTTCATGGGCTGGTTCTCCAAGATCGAGAATCCCTTGGTGCGGGACTTCTCGATCGCGCTGTGGAAGCTGTTCTCCGACCTCGACCTGTCGGAGGCGCGCAAGACGCATTTCAAGAGCTTGCACGACTGCTTCACCCGGGAGCTGAAGCCGGGCCTGCGGCCGTTCGATCCGGATCCTGCGGTGGTGGCGAGCCCCTCGGACGGCATCGTCGGCGCTCACGGCAAGATCGCGGACACCGAACTGTTTCAGGTCAAGGGCGCGCCCTATTCGCTTCTGGATCTCGTCGGCGACTCCGCGCTGGTCGATCAGCACCGCAACGGCTCCTTCGTCACGTTGCGGCTGACCTCGAGCATGTATCATCGCTTCCACGCGCCCTATGACGCCCATATCGAGCGCGTGACGCTGATCCATGGCGACGTCTGGAACGTCAACCCGATCGCGCTGAAGCGTGTCGAGCGTCTGTTCTGCAAGAACGAGCGCGCGGTGATCCGGACGCATTTGTCGACCGGCGAAGCGCTGACGCTGGTGCCGGTCGCCGCGATCCTGGTCGCGAGCATCCGCCTGCACTTCCTCGACATGGTGCTGAACGCGCAGACCCGCGGCCCGGTCAATTTCCCGTGCAACGTCAGTGTGGCCAAGGGCGAGGAGCTCGGCTGGTTCGAGCACGGCTCGACCATCATCATCCTTGCGCCCGGCGATTTCACCTTTTGCGACGGTATCGCCGAGGGCACACGCATTCGCGCCGGTCAAGCGCTGCTCAGGAGAAACTAGCCTTCAATCCGCCGTCCCCGCTGTCTATATCGTTCGCGGGGATGATTTAACGACCACGGATTTGGTGATGGCGCGGGCGCCGGTGATGGCAGCGGGTGGAATTGTGCTGCGGCGTGGCCCTGCGCCACTGATTGCGGTCGTGCGTCAGCGCAAGCGCAACGAATGGGTCCTGCCCAAAGGCAAGCTCGACGACGGCGAGACGCCGAAGGAGGCGGCACATCGCGAGGTGCTGGAGGAGACCGGCCACGACGTCGCCGTGCACGAATTTCTGGGCACGCTCGCCTATCAGTCGGGCGGGCGCTCCAAGGTCGTGCATTTCTGGCGGATGCAGGCTGACGGCGGACCGGTCCGCAAGCTGATGAACGACATCAAGGCGGTCGACTGGCTGACGCTGGACGAGGCGATCGCCCGCCTCTCGCGCGAATATGAGCGCGCGTTCCTGGCCCAGATCGGCCCGATCGCGCTTGCGGCGGCGGGATTGGCGCCTGCGTCTGCGCCCGAACCGGCGCCGTCGAGCGACGATATCGATGCCGCCTTGCAGACGTTGACGCCGGCTGAGGCGGCTTCAGTCGAAGAGTTGCAGCACGGCTTGTTGCAGAAGGTGAAAGCCTGGCTGCGCGGCGAGGCGTGAGGTCTTTTCACGCCACGGAGTTCGCGATGCGCCAGCCTCCGCGAGCTAGTATGTTTGCAGGAGCCTCAGCTCCCTCCAAGTCGTCATTGCGAGCGCAGCGAAGCAATCCAGAATCTTTCCGCGGAGGGACTCTGGATTGCCTCGCTGCGCTCGCAATGACGGAGGATGCAGCAGCGCCACGCTGACGGTGCACCCTCTCCCACAAGGGGAGAAGGAAAAGAAGTCACCGCCGCTCCTTCTCCTTGGGAGCCGGCGCGGGTCTGCGCGGCGCTGCGGGGCGCTGCGTGGCGGGGAGGCGCGGCTGGAATCCGCCTTGGCGCTGGATGCTGCCCGGCTGCTGAGCCGCAGGCGGTTGCTCCGGCTGCATGCCGCTGCGCGGCGGTTGCGGCACGACGCCTCCGGGCTGCATCTGTCCCCCGCGTTGCGGCTGGGTTTGCGGCGCGCCGCCCGGCAGTGTGCTCGGTTGGGTGCGCGGTGCGCCCGCCGGCTGTCCCGCACCTGGCTGCTGGCCTTGTCGTTGCTGACCTTGGCCCGCGCGTGGCGTGCCCGGCTGCACCGCACCGCCTTGTCCTTGGCCTTGGCGTTGCGGCTGCGCGCCTTGCCGGCCCGGCGCGCCCGGCTGCTGCTGGCCCGGACGGGGCTGGCCGTTCGGCCGTTGCGGCAGCTGGCCCGGCGCCGTCGCCGGTCGCAATTGTTGCTGCTGCGGCGGTTGCGCCGGCCGCGGAATGCGGCTGATCGCGGCCGGATTGGCGCGGCGGAAATCGCGCTGCTCGATGACGATCTGCCGGCCCGCGGTCTGCGCCAGATGCACCTGGCTGACGAAGCCGCGGTCGCGCGCGATCTGCTGCGGGGGAATCGTGATCGGCACCGCGGCAAAGCGCATGACGCCGCCGGCGCCGCTTGCGCCAGGCCGGATCGCAAAGCCGCTGGACGCTTGCGTCAGCGCGCCGAGCCGCGTGCCGCTGGTGCGGTCGTCGATATCGATGTGGCCGACCCGGCCATCGGCGTCAGGGTAGAGCTTGATGTTGACGTTGCTCGCTCTGTTCGCCGCCGCGCCTTCGGGAACATCGACGACCCCCGTTGTGCCGCGGATGCCGAGCGTTGCCGTCGGCGTCGTGATCTTCATGTCGCCGGTCTTCGCCACCGCCGCCGCCACGAAGGCAACCGTGCCCTTGCCGACGTCGAAGATCGCCGAATTCTGCTTGCCGCCGTCCTCATAGACATAATTGTCGATGGTGATCCTGGCGCTGGCGGAGAGGTTGAACGTCGTGGCGTCGTTGAAGGTGATGCCGAGCGAGGAGTTCGACGAGGTCTGCACCACGTCGTTGAGATAGATGTCGTCGCGCACGCGCAGTGGGTAGGAGTTCTTGTCGCGGATCACAGTCGCGATCCCTGTCACCGTTGCGACATTGCCGATCGGCTCGACGGCGGCAGGCTGCGAGTCTGGCGCCGGCGTTGGCGAAGCTGACGGCGTCGGTGAAGGCGCGGGCGTCGGCTGTGCCTGTGGCTGTGCCTGCGCAAGCTCGATCGCATCCGATGCGAAAGCCACGCTGCTGCCGGCCGCCGGCATGGCCAGCAGCACGAGCGCGAACACGGAGCGGCGCCAAGCCACCATTGAAGTCACGAGGATGTCCCGGTGAGAACGCGACGCGAGAGATGCGGATTTCAGCCGGGCGCAGCTGAATGGCGGATGAATAGGTACCGCAGGGGAGGACGTTCGAACCGCGCGCAATGCTAACAGGGACTAGCTATCTCCACATCGTCATGGCCGGGCTTGACCCGGCCATCCACGTCTTGACGCACGATCCTGAGAACGTGGATGCCCGGGCCTTCGCCTCGCCGAAGCGGCTTCGGCCGCGCAGGCGGGATAAGCCCGGGCATGACGAAGATTTGTGCGTACGGCGCGAGATCCTCAGGTGCGCAATTGCGCACCGTAGTTCGATGCTGCGCATCGCCCCGGGATGACGCGCTCCGCGTGTCAGCTCACGCGCTTCCAGGTCTGGCCGCCGCAGAACATGCCGCCGAAGGCGCAGCCCTGCACGCGCATCGCGTTCGGGCCTTTCATCGCGATCGTGGAATCGTAGTTGCGGCCGGAGTTGGGATCGCGAATGCGGCCGCTCCACTTCGAGCCCTCGGGCTTCATGTTGATCAGGATGCGCTCGTTGGTCTTCTCGGCGTAACCGCAGAGATTGGCGCCACACTGTTCGACGCGGACATTGCCCTTGTTCTCTTCGGTCGCCCACACGCCGATCGGCGAGTTCGGGGCGGCCACAGGCGTGGCGGCAACGGGAGCCGTAGCGGGCACATAAGCAGGAGCGGGCGCGGTCGCGACCGGAGCCGCAACGGGCGCGGGCTGCGCTCTCGTGTCCACGGACGGCGCGGCGCCAACGGTCGGCGTGGGCGCGGCGGGAGCAACAACGGGAGCTGCCGGTGCGGTCGCCTGAACCGGCGGCTGCTGAGCGGGCTGCTGCTGCACCGGAGCCGGCGCAGGCTGCGCCGTTGTGGTCGCGGGAGCCGGCGTGGTGTCGACGTCATCGTCCTTGGAGCCGCCAAGGCCGTTGAGGTTGATGTTGTTCAGCTTGATTGGCTTGTCCGACAGGCCGGGCGCGACGATGGTCACGCAATTGAGCGAGGCGCAGTTGCGCGGCGTCTCGATGCGGATGTGCTGCCCCTCGATCTGGAACGAGATCGAATTGCCGGCATGCGCGGCGGCAGTCGACGCGAGGAAGAGGGCGGTGGCGGCGATGGAGAGCTTGTTCATGACAACCTCCGAGAATTGCGTGGTCCCGATATGGACTGAAGTCGCTGGTGGATGAAGCGTGGTTCGACCCTACGCCGGGGTGGTCAGGCGTTCTGTGATGGGCGTCACAACGACGCCTGGCTGAGACTCTGGGTCGCGGCCTGCGCGCTCGAGCGCGCGGTCGTCGCTCTTCGCGAGATGTGCATTGTTGTGCCCTCGCCCCTTGTGGGAGAGGGCAGCGCCGCTGGTCGACACGGGCTCATCGGGGTGAGGGGTTTGTCTCCACGAGGACCAGCGCGCGAGGATAGAACCCCTCATCCGTCGCGCTTCGCGCGCCACCTTCTCCCACAAGGAGAGAAGGAAGTTTGCTTCTCTTGATGAGCTGCTAAATCATCCCGAGCACGATGGCGCCGACGAAGGCCATGGCGAGGTAGGCGGTGATAACGCTCAGTCTGCCGGCGAACGTCATGAAGTCGCTCCCGCTGGTCGCGCGCTTTGCCGCGACCATCATGGTTAACAGAGAGTCTCCTCGCGGAAAAGTCAGCCTTGCTGTCGCTCAAGGGCGGCAGCGTCCGAGCAAGCGCGGGCCGTCATGGTTAAGGAAGGCTGAAGCCAACACGTTGAAGAGTCTTTAAGTAAATTCACCGAACGTGCGTGCATGACGCGCGGAGTTCGTTTGTATCTCGTCGGCTCCATCGTCCTTGTTTCGCTAGCGGGTTGCGGACGCGGCTTCTTCCAGGCCGAACGCGAACCGTGGCGAGCCGAGGCGGAAGCGGCGTGCCTGAAATCGGGCGCGGTGAAGGAAAGTGCGGACATCGTCCGCATCGACCCGATCTCCGGGCCTGGCAGCTGCGGCGCCGAGTTTCCGCTCAAGGTCGCCGCCATCGGCGAAGCCTCCAGCAGCTATGGCTTTGCCGACGAGGAGCTGCGCCCGCCGGGCAGCATCGGCGGCCAGCCGCGCTGGCCGGTGACGCAGCCGCGATCGAATTATCCGCAGAGCCAGAATTATCCGGCATCGTCGCCACGCTCGAACTATCCCGAGAGCACGGTGCGTCAGCCCGCCGGCTACGGCACCTCAACCGGCCCGATGTCGCTGAATGCGCCCGGCGTCGCTCCGCAGGAGGACGAGATCGACCTTCCGCCCGAGGGCACCGATGCCGCGGGCGCGGCGCGCTACATGAATGCACCGAGCTATCCGGCACGGCCGGCGCCTTACTCGCAGGCACCTGCGCAGCAGCCGCTGCCGCGTCTTGGCCCGGTGCAGGGCAATCCCGTCACGACCGTCGGTCCCGTCGCGATCAAGCCGACTGCGACGCTCGCCTGTCCGATCGTGTCAGAGCTCGACCGCTGGCTGGCCGACACGGTGCAGCCTTCGGCGATGCGTTGGTTCGGCGTCCGCGTCGCCGAGATCAAGCAGATCTCCGCCTATTCCTGCCGCGGCATGAACGGCAATCCGCACGCCCATATCTCCGAGCACGCCTTCGGCAATGCGCTCGACATTTCCGCCTTCGTGCTTGCCGACGGCCGCCGCGTCACGATCAAGGACGGCTGGCGGGGCGTGCCGGAAGAGCAGGGATTCCTGCGCGATGTGCAGTCGGGCGCCTGTGCGCATTTCACGACTGTTCTCGCGCCAGGCTCGAACGTCTATCACTACGATCACATCCACGTCGATCTGATGCGCCGCGCCAGCCGCCGCCTGATCTGCCAGCCCGCGGCTGTCTCCGGCGAAGAGGTGGCGGCACGCGCGCAATCGCGCAGCCCGTATGCGAATGCGCGCGAACCCTCCGTGACCGGCTCGCTCGGCGCGCGCAAGAGCGCGGGGCGCAAGCGCGAGGAAGACGAATACGCCGACGATTAGGCGCGCTTTTGCCTGTAGCCTCGATGGAGCGAAGCGCAATCCGGGAAAGTGTCCCCGCATTCCGCTTCGCTACATGCGGGTTACGATCTACGCCGGCTTCGACGGTCCCAGCCCCATGCAGCGCTGCACCTCACCCGGGACGTTGTAGGTGCGCATGATGTGGCGGCTGTCGCGCAGGCCGGTCGCCTCACGTTGGACCACGAACATCCAAAGCGCGTGGCCGGCTTCCATTACCAGCTTGCGCCTCGCCGGTTGCATCGAGTCCGGCGTCCCCGTGGCTGCGTGGGCAGCGTCGAATTCGCGCAAACGCGTGAGGCTCTGTTCGAGCGCGCGGCCCATCCGTCCAAGCGCCGAGGCCTGCTCCTGGACGATCTCGTAGTGGAGGATATCGACCGGCGGGCGAAGATCACGAGACATGGCCGCAATATAGTGCTGCCCGCCCCGTAGGCGCAACGCGCAGCTACTTCGCCTTATACGCCGCCAGGAACATCCGTGTTGCGCTGTCGACCACCGTGGTCATGCGCTGTTCCGACGGCGCGGGTGCGGCCTGGAACACGAAGGGCAGGAACAGCGAGGCTTTGCACAGCTCCATGAATTGCGAGGCGGCAAGATCGCAATCGTCGATCGCGAGATCGCCCGAGGCGACACGGGCCTTGAGATAGTCGGAGAGGCGATTGATGCTCTTGTCCAGCACGCGCGCATAGTAACGGCGGCCGACATCCGGCATGCGCTCGGCGATCGCCATCACGGTGCGGATCGCCGATCCGCCCCCGGGGCGGCAGATCAAGTGAAGGTAGGCGAGGCCGAATTCCGTCAGCGTGGTTTCGGCATCGCGGTCGGGATCGAAATTGAACACGACCTGGCCGTGCTGGAGCGCTTCCTGTTCGAGGATGGCTTCGAACAGCGCGCTCTTGTCGGCGAAGTAGACGTAGAGCGTGCCCTTGGAGACCTGCGCGGCGCGCGCGATCTCGCCCATGCTGGCGCCGTCGAAACCAAGGTCCATGAACACCTTGCGGGCGCCGTCGAGGATCTGGCGGCGCTTGGAGCTGTCCTCCTCCTGGATGACGTGCAGATGTTCGCTGGCAGCTACAACCATTGGTTTAGTGTCTCGGAAGGTTTTTTGACCGGATCAGGGCCGTGAAACCCGGATAAAGGATTCGAGGCAGTACAGTCTTGGCCCGGAGCATTATTGTATATTGACCGAACCGTTCGGTCAATGATATCTGGGATCAGCGAGAGGAAGCCGGCTGCGCAGCGGCCGCCCTCGATCGCGCTTATTGGGGAGGCCTTTATGGCCGTAACGAGAGACCAGACGGCTCGCGTCCTTCGCCAGGAAGCGGTGGAGGACAAGGCGGGCGGTGATGCTGCCTCCGAGACATCGGCACCCCCTGCCGAGCAGTTGCGCGCTCATGTCGCCGAGGAAACGAAGCGTCCGACCCGCGAGGCGCCAGAGAAGCCCGTGATCGACAAGCCGGCACCCGCGCCGGACGCGCCCGCCGCCGGCTCTCCGAAGTCCGGCAAGCGCAAAGTCGTCCTGATGGGCGTCGGCCTCCTCCTCGCACTCGCTGTTGCGGGTTATGCCGGCTATTACACCTTGGTCGGCCGCTTCTACATCTCCACGGACGATGCCTATGTCCGCGCCAACAACACCATGCTCGGCGCGCGCGTTGCCGGCCACATCTCCTCGATCCTTGCCGGCGACAACACGCCGGTGCGTGCCGGCGACATCGTCTTCCGCATCGACGACGGCGACTACAGAATCGCGGTCGAAGCCGCCGCGACCAAGATCGCGACCCAGCAGGCCACCATCGATCGCATCGGCCGCCAGGTCGCAGCCCTCGACAGCCAGGTCGCGCAGGCCAAGGCGCAGCTCGTCTCCGCGGAAGCCGGCCTCAAGCGCGCCGACCTCGATTATGAGCGCCAGCAGGCGCTGAGCAGCAAGGGCTTTGCCTCGCGCGCCACCTTCGAGAGCTCGGAAGCCGGACGCGATCAAGGCGCCGCCGCGGTCAAGGCCGCGCAAGCCGCCTACGACGTTGCAGTGAGCAATGTCGATGTCGCCAGGGCGCAGCAGGCCGAAGCGCAGGCTCAGCTCGCCGAGCTCAAGACCACGCTCGCCAAGGCCGAGCGCGACCTCGGCTTCACCGCGGTGCGCGCGCCGGTGAACGGCACGTTCTCCAATCGGCTGGTCAACACCGGCGACTTCGTCGCGGTCGGCCAGCGCCTCGGCAATATCGTGCCGCTGGACGACGTCTATATCGACGCCAACTTCAAGGAGACGCAGCTCAAGCGCATCCGCCCCGGCCAGCCGGTGACGATCAAGGTCGATGCCTACGGCATGCGCAAGTTCTCCGGCGTGGTCGACAGCATCGCGGCGGGCGCGGGCTCGGTGTTCACGCTGCTGCCGCCGGACAACGCCACAGGCAATTTCACCAAGATCGTGCAGCGCGTGCCGGTCCGCATCCGCGTGCCCAAATCGGTGGCCAGGCAGAACCTGCTCCGCGCCGGCATGTCGGTCTACGCGACCGTCGACACCAACAAGGGCGCCACCGACGCCGACAGCGAGGTCGATCTCGACGATCCCACCGCGATTCATCCGCAGTAGGGTGTGGTGATATGAGCCGCACCGCAGCTTCCAACGCAGGTGCGCTCCCTCTCCCGCTTGCGGGAGAGGGCTGGGGAGAGGGTGTTTCCTCTAGGGAGACTCTCCAAGAGGAGAAAGCCCTCACCCGCCGCGCTCTTCGAGCGCGTCGACCTCTCCCGCAAGCGGGAGAGGTAAGAAGAGCCCGCTCCAATCCGAGCTGACACCATGGCCAACGCCACCACCGCTTCGCCTGCCATGATGGCGAATCCCGCTTCGGAGCGCATCGCGCCGAAGCGGCTGTTTGCCTTCATCATCATGGTGTTCGGGATGTTCATGTCGATCCTGGACATCCAGATCGTCTCGGCCTCTTTAAGCGAAATCCAGGCCGGGCTGTCGGCGAGCTCCAGCGAGGTCTCCTGGGTCCAGACCGCCTATCTGATTGCCGAGGTGATCGCGATCCCGCTCTCTGGATTCCTGTCGCGCGCCTTCGGCACGCGTCTGTTGTTCGCGATCTCCGCGGCCGGCTTCACCTTCTCGAGCCTGCTCTGCGGCTTCGCCACGACGATCGAGGAGATGATCCTCTGGCGCGCGCTGCAGGGCTTTCTCGGCGCCGGCATGATCCCGACGGTGTTCGCCTCGGCTTACACCGTGTTCCCGCGCACGAAATTCCACATCGTCGGCCCCATCATCGGTCTCGTCGCGACGCTGGCTCCGACCATCGGGCCGACGGTCGGCGGCTACATCACCGACCTGATGTCGTGGAACTGGCTGTTCTTCATCAACGTCGTGCCCGGCATCGGCATCACCCTGGGCGTGCTGGCGCTGGTCGATTTCGACGAGCCGCATTTCGAGCTGCTCGACCGCTTCGACTGGTGGGGCCTGTTGTTCATGGCCGGCTTCCTCGGCACGCTGGAATATGTGCTGGAGGAAGGTCCGCAATATGAATGGATGCAGGACACCTCGGTGGCGATCTGCGCCTGGATCTGCGCGATCTCGGCGATCGCCTTCTTCTGGCGCGTGTTCACGGCGGCCGAGCCGATCGTCAATTTGCGCACCTTCTCCGATCGCAATTTCGCCGTCGGATGCACCCTGCAATTCTGCATTGGCATCGGCCTCTATGGCCTGACCTACATCTATCCGCGCTATCTCGCCGAAGTGCGCGGCTATAGCGCGCTGATGATCGGAGAGACCATGTTCGTCTCCGGCATCACCATGTTCCTGGTCGCGCCGCTGGTCGGCCGGCTCATGGCCAAGCTCGACATGCGCTACATGATCGCGTTCGGTCTCATCGTGTTCGCGATCGGCTCCTACCAGATGACCTGGATCACCCGCGACTATGATTTCTACGAGCTGCTGGTGCCGCAGATCCTGCGCGGGATCGGCATGATGTTCGCGATGGTGCCGACCAACAACATCGCGCTCGGCACGCTGGCGCCAGACCGGGTGAAGAACGCGAGCGGCCTGTTCAACCTGATGCGCAATCTCGGCGGCGCGGTCGGCCTTGCCGTCATCAACACCGTGCTCAACGACCGCACCGACCTGCACATCACCCGCCTGCAGGAGCGCGTGACCTGGGGCAATGCGACCGCGACCGAAACCCTGAACATGTTCATGCAGAAGTTCCAGGGTCTCGGCGATTCCACGCTGATGGCGATGAAGCAGCTCTCCCAGCTCGTGCATCGCCAGGCCGTGGTGATGAGTTTTGGCGACGCCTTCCTCATGCTGACGCTGTTCTATCTCGGCCTCAGCCTGCTGGTCGCGCTGCTGAACAAGCCGGCTTCGCCGTTCGGCGCTGGCGGCGACGCGCATTAGGCCAGCCACACATTCGGTGTCATCGCCCGGCTTGACCGGGCGATCCAGTATCCCAGAGGCTGATATTGGAGAGCTCGCTCTCACCACACCTGCCGCGGCGTACTGGATTCCCCGCTTTCGCGGGGAATGACGGCGGAGTGGGTGGCGGCATCGCGCACCAAATTGCAACACTCGTGCGTGATCTCGCGCGAGCCCCGTTGCAATTGGCTGGCGACACATCTATAAAGCGCACCTCATTCAATCGAACCGGGAGGGATTTGCATGATTTCGTCGCATTCGCAGATCGTACGCCCGCGCTCGATGATGCTCTGGCTCGGCACGTACTCGGCCTGTTAGAGGCCTCTTCCGCCAGCTTCGATTGGGCCTAGGTTTTGGCCAGGCGTCCCGATCGCTTCGCTTCCCAAGTCAAATTCAGTTTTACGTGACGCCGATTCGGCCCCTCGCGGCCGGCTTGCGTCGATCGATGGAGCCGGCCCGCGCGAAGCGGCCGGATGATGCCATGACCGCTTTGTCAAAAAAGCCCGCCGCGATTCGCGTGGTTCTGCCCTTCGTGTTCAAGCACTGGCTGAAGCAGCCGGGACGCGGGCTCATGGTGGCCGGCGGCCTGTTGGGCGCAACGGTCGCCGACCTGTTCATGCCGGTCTTCTCCGGACATCTGATCGATGCGCTGACCCGCGGGCCGTCAGATCCCGATGCGCGCCACGCGGCGCTGGTCGCGTTCGGCGCCATCGTGGCGCTGGGCGCGGCCTCGATGGTGCTGCGGCTCGCAGGGCTGCAGGCGATCGTGCCGTTCACACTGAAGATCATGTCGGACGTCGCGCAGGACGCGTTCACGCGCGTGCAGCGTTTCTCGACCGATTGGCATGCGAACTCTTTTGCCGGCTCCACGGTGCGCAAGATCACCCGCGGCATGTGGGCGCTCGACCTGCTCAACGACACGCTGCTTTTGGCGCTTTTGCCCTCGTTTGTCGTTCTGATCGGCTCGATGATCCTGCTCGGCGTGCACTGGGCCTCGCTCGGCGTAGTGATCGCGCTCGGCGCGCTGGCCTATGTCACGATGACGGTGCTGTTCTCGACCCGCTACATCGCGCCGGCCGCGCGCGTCTCCAATGCCTGGGATACCAAGGTCGGCGGCACGCTGGCGGACGCGCTGACCTGCAATGCGGTGGTGAAATCCTTCGGCGCGGAGCTGCGCGAAGACGCGCGGCTTGCCCGCGTCATCAGCCGTTGGCGGGTGCGCGTGCGGCGGACCTGGTTTCGCTACAACTACACCGCCATGGCGCAGCTGTCGCTGCTGCTGTGCCTGCGGGGCTCCGTGATCGGCGGCTCGGTGCTGCTGTGGATGTACGGGCACGCCTCGCCCGGCGACGTCACCTATGTGCTGACGAGCTACTACGTCATCCATGCCTATCTGCGTGACGTCGGCATGCACATCAACAACCTCCAGCGCTCGGTCAACGATATGGAGGAGCTGGTGGCGATCCATGACGAGCCGATCGGCATTGCCGATGCGGCCAATGCGCGGCCGATCGCGATCGAAGGCGGCGAGATCGTGTTCGACGACGTCACCTTCCATTATGGCGGCCATCGCGCGCCGCTGTATGACGGCTTGTCGGTCAAGATCCGTGCCGGCGAGCGGGTCGGCCTCGTCGGCCGCTCCGGCTCCGGCAAGACCACCTTCGTCAAGCTGGTGCAGCGGCTCTACGACGTCACCGGCGGCCGCGTGCTGATCGACGGGCAGGACATCGCGCTCGCCACGCAGCAATCGCTGCGCAGCCAGATCGCGATCGTGCAGCAGGAGCCGATCCTGTTTCACCGCTCGCTTGCCGAGAACATCGCCTATGGCCGGCCCGGCGCCAGCCTTGATGCGATCGAGCAGGCGGCGCGGCTCGCCAATGCGCACGATTTCATCCTGCGCCTGCCGAAGGGCTACGGCACGCTGGTCGGCGAGCGCGGGGTCAAGCTCTCGGGCGGCGAGCGGCAGCGCGTGGCGCTGGGGCGTGCGTTCCTGGCTGATGCGCCGGTGCTGATCCTGGACGAGGCGACCTCGAGCCTCGATTCGGAATCGGAGGCGCTGATCCAGGAGGCGATGGAGCGGCTGATGAAGGGCCGCACGTCGATCGTGATCGCACATCGGCTGTCGACGGTGAAGAGCCTCGATCGCATCCTGGTGTTCGACCGCGGCGAGATCGTCGAGCAAGGCACGCATGCTCTGCTCGCGCGCAAGCCAGACGGCATCTATCGCGGCCTGTTCGAGCGCCAGGTGGTGGAGCTCGGCCATATCGCAGCAGCGGAGTGAGGCACGCGGCAGCGGGGCGAACGTCCCGTTGTCACGCTGCCCGAGGATGGAATGAGATGAAGGATCTGACGAACGGCTCCATCGTGAGCCACATCCTGGCCATGGCTCCTCCCATCATGGCGGGCATGATCTCGATCATGGTCTGCCAGCTGGTCGATCTGTACTTCGTGTCGGGCCTGGGCGATGCCGCCGTCGCGGGGGTCGCCGCGGCCGGCAATGCCGGCTTTCTCGTCAACGGGCTGATGCAGGTGCTCGGCGTCGGAACGGTGGCGCTGATCGCGCATGCCGTCGGACGCAAGGACCGGCCGGATGCCAACCTGATCTTCAACCAGGCGATCGCGCTGTCGGCGCTGTTTGGCCTGTTGACCCTGGTCGCAGGTGCCGCGCTGTCGCGCGCCTACATGCGTTCGATCGCCGCGGATCAAGCCACGATCGAGGCTGGGACCACTTATCTGCTGTGGTTCATGCCGGCGCTCGCGCTGCAGTTCGCGACCCAGGTGATGGGATCTGCGCTGCGCGCCACTGGTATCGTACGTCCCTCCATGCTGGTGCAGGCGCTTGCCGTGGCCATCAATATCGCGCTGGCGCCGGTCCTGATCACGGGCTGGGGCACTGGCCATGCGCTCGGGGTGGCCGGCGCCGGGCTGGCGAGTTCGATCGCGGTTGCGATCGGCGCCCTGATGCTGCTTGTCTATTTCCGAAAGGTCGAGCGCTACGTCGCCTTCAATCCGGCGCAGTGGCGTCCACAGCCGCGCCATCTGAAGCGGATCCTCAATGTCGGCCTGCCGGCCGGCGGCGAGTTCGCAATGATGTTCATCTTCATGGCAGTGGTCTATTACGTGCTGCGCGATTTCGGTGCGGCGGCGCAGGCAGGCTTCGGCATCGGGCAGCGCGTGCTCGGCCTGATCAACATGCCTGCGCTTGCGGTCGGGCTGGCGGCTGGGCCGATCGCCGGCCAGAACGTCGGCGCTGCCAACGCTGGGCGCGTGCGGGAAACTTTCGTCAAAGCCGCTTTGATCGTCACGATCGTGATGGCCGGCTTCATGATCCTTGCGCAGGTGAAGCCCGAGCTGCTGCTTGCCGGATTCTCGAACGACCGCGAGACCATGGAGATCGCCTATCTGTTCCTGCGGATCATCTCGCTCAACATGGTGGCGCAGGGGCTGATCTTCACCTGCTCGAGCATGTTCCAGGCCCTGGGCAACACCAAGCCGGTGCTGCTGAGCTCGGCGACGCGCGTGTTCACCTACTCCCTGCCGGCGATCTGGCTCTCGACGCGGCCGGACTTTCGCATGGAGTACGTCTGGTACCTCTCGGTCGCGGCGACCACGTTGCAGGCGGGCTTGAGCCTGTGGCTGCTGCGCCGCGAGTTCAGGAAACGCTTCGCGTTGCCATCGAAGGAAAAGGTCGCGGAGCAGGTTGCCTCCGAGCCGGTCACGCCTCCCGCGCGTGCGCCGGCGTAGCGACAGTGACTTCCTTCCCACGGCTCCCGCCAATCGGCGGCGCCGTGGGCTAATGCGCGCCAATGCTGTTCCAGACGAGTGTGAGGCCCGACAGGAACAAGAGGCCGAGCACGACATCGCCAAAGTGCTTGTCGTTCAGCGCGTGATAGACGCGCGCCCCGGCCCAGGCACCGATCAGTGTGCCGGGAAAGGCGACAGCTGCGAGCCAGACCACCTTGAACCCGACGAGGCCCGATGCCGTCTGCAGCACCAGCGCGGTGGCGAGCACCGTGAAATTGAAGAGCTGGAAGATGCCGCGCCGCTCGTGCTTGTTCCAGCCGCGGATGTTCGCCCACAGGATCGGCAGCGGCCCGGACAGTCCGGCGAGGCCGCCGAGAATGCCGCCGGCAAAGCCGATCGCGCCGTCGGCGATCCGGCCGCCGAACTTGACGGCGAGCGGCCTCTTGTTGAGGTACAGTGCGCTCGAAAAGATCAGGATCAGCACACCGACACTCAGCTTGAACACGTTTGGATCGGCCGATGCGACCATCATGGTCCCGAGCGGCACGCCGATGAGTCCTCCGATCAGGAACGGCCAGACCAGCGAGAGATCAAAACTCTTCCACATCGACGGCAGTGTCGAGGTCTGCGCGATCACCGAACAGATCAGCACCAGCGGCACCGCGAGCGAGGGCGGCAGGACATAGAGCCAGATCCCGAGCGCCATCAGCGCGGTGCCGAATCCGGCAAGGCCCGAGACAAAGCCCCCGGCCAATGCACCGAGCAGCAGCAGCGCGTAGGTGGTCGTTTCCAACAGACTGTCCTTGCAATGTGCGATCCCGAACTGTTGATCGCCACTGCCCGCATAGCACAGCCGCGGCCGTCGAGGTCAATTTCAAAACCGCACGCAAGCGTGATCCCGGAGGGCGGGCATTCGCGGAAGACGCGCCTACATGACGCTCGTACTTTGACCTTGGGGCCTGCCGGGCGTCACGCCGCACCGTCCCTGATGAGATGATGGAGCATGATCATGACCCGCATGAACATTGCCGTTGCGGCCGCGCTGTTATCGGCCGCCGCCCTGACCCCGACATTGGCGCAAGCGCAGTTTTCCGAGCCTGCAGCCTATCAGGCCGCGCATCCCGACCGCGATGTGCTGAACGGCGGCCAGCTCACTCCCGCAGGGCGCGCGGCCCGTGGCGAGACAGTGGCGCCCAGTGAGGCCTATGCGGCTTATCCGACAGCCGTTGCGCCAGTCGTTCGCCCACGCCACCGTCGTCATCATCAATAGAGAGTCTAAAGCGGAATGGCTTTCGGTTGAATCGATTCCCGCGGCGGCTCGTTCACCTCTCCCGCTTGCGGGAGAGGCATAGGCCGCCTTCGGCGGCCGTCATTTCAAGAGACGCCGAGGCAAAGCCTCGGCTATGCGAAGCGCCGGGTGAGGGCTTTCTCCTCTTGGGGACTGTCCCATTGCGGAGATACCCTCTCCTCAATCCTCTCCCGCAAGCGGGCGAGGGAGCGCACCTCCTTCATTGCTGCATCAAACCTAATCTCATCATGCTTTAGACGATCTGCCTGGTGTCGGCGGGCTTCTGCAGCGCGCCCATCAGGATACGCAGCGCTTCCGTCAATTCCGATCTGTTGCGCGCCGCGCCCAGCGAGACGCGTGCCGCATGTGGCGATGTTCCATCCACGGTGAAGGCATCGCCTGCCACGATCGCGAGTCCATTCCGCAGCAGATGCGCTGGGACATCGGGGCGACTCTCGGGCAACCGTAGCCAGAGATGATGGGCGGCCGGCTTGGCCAGGGTGCGCGCATCCAGCGCGCCGCGACCTCGCGCTCGTGCGCGCTGCCGCCGGGCGGCTGATAGTTGAGATACGCCGTCAGGCCCGATTGGGCGCGAATGGCTTCCATTCCGGCGATGATGCGCTCATCGAGCTGCGCTTCCAGCGGATGCGGCGGCACGTTCATCGAGAGGTCGATCGCAACCGGATGCGGCAGGTCGACGGCGCGGCGCGCGCTGGTCTCCGACACGAACGAGCCCTGTCCGACCCGGGCTTCCATGATACCGCGGCGCTGTGCTTCGGTGTAGGCGCGCGTCACTGTGGTGAGGTCGATGCCGAGCGCTTTTGCGAGCGCCCGCTGCGTCGGCAACTGCTGACCGCGCACCAACCTCCCTGCGGCAATATTGGCCTCCATGGCCTCGACGATGCGCTGATAGCGGGGGCCGGAGAGCTCCGAGATTGTAGGCGTCCAGTCCATGCAATTTAGGCCCATATCCTTTGAATGTATGGATGCAAGATATTATTGTATGGATCATTGGAATGGAAGAGGTGTGGTCATGGCGATGGTCTCTTTGGCAAAGGCGATGTGGCGCGGCTTCAGCGGCAAATGTCCCAATTGCGGGGAAGGGCACATGTTCGGCCGCTTCCTGAAAGTCTCTGACGCTTGCGATCATTGCGGCGAGGAGCTGTTTCACCAGCGCGCCGACGACTTTCCCGCCTACCTCGTGATGGTCGTGGTCGGCCATCTCGTGGTGCCGGCGATCCTCGCGATCGAGACCGCCTACGCACCGCCGGTGTGGCTGCAGCTCGCGCTGTGGCTGCCGGTGACGCTGTTCGCCGCGCTCGCGCTGTTGCAACCAACCAAGGGCGCCATCGTCGGGCTGCAATGGCAGCTCGGCATGCACGGCTTCGAGGCGAGCAAGCTGCGGCGCGAGGCCGGCGAGCTTGCGGCGGTACTGGTGAAGCCGGACACGCGCGCGGCCTGAACCGAGCGCGGCGCTTACATCGCGCATCCGGCCGCTACACTCCATCGCGTCAAACAAGAACGATGGAAACGCCGACGGCCACACCCACGCTCGTCATTCCGGGGCGTGCGCAGCACGAACCCGGAATCCATTTCTCCTCAGTCTCTGCCGCCCGATAGATTCCAGGTTCTCGCTTCGCGAGCCCCGGAATGACACCATTTGAATGGTTGCGGCTCGGCAAAAATGGTGAGGGGTCCGATGCGCTAGCATCGAACCCCTCGTTGCTTCCTTAGCAAGACGCGTTTTCTTCACGCGAACCGGAAACCCAATTCGCTCGAAAACGCTTTAGAATATCAGCCGGCCTGTAAGCCGGGTTCTGTAGGGCACCGTCCGCTTGCGCGAACGATACGTGACGGCCATTCCTCTGGAACCATGTTTGCACATGGCCTCGAGCAACCTACCCGGACGGCGGGCCTGACATCGCCCCGCGGTGTTATCGCTTACGCGAACAGCCCGCTTAAGCCGTCCCTATTCGGTTTTGCTCCCGGTGGGGTTTGCCATGCCGGCTCCGTTGCCGGAACCGCGGTGCGCTCTTACCGCACCTTTTCACCCTTACCTGCCTACGCAGCTTGCGCTGCTACGGCACGGCAGGCCCGCGGGCTTGCCGCGCCAAAGCCCCGTTAGGGGCGACGGCGGGCGGTTCGTTCTCTGTGGCACTTTCCCTGGGGTTGCCCCCGCCGGACGTTATCCGGCACCGCATGTCAAGGGAGCCCGGACTTTCCTCCCCGGCGGCCTTTCGGCACCTGCCGGAGCGGCCGTCCAGCCGACTGACGGGACTACGCATGGGCATTTATGACGGTTCCGTCAAGCCGATATCGCGACGCACGGTCCGCCCGAAATAATTTATCCTGAAGATGTCGTTTGGTGCGTGCCCCGTTCGACTGGCTGTCGGCGAGCGAGCCGAACAACAGGAGTGAAGCCATGCAATATCTGCTGATGATCTACCAGAATGAGGTCGAGTACGCGAAGAACGACGCGGCGACCAGCCAGAAGATGTTGGCCGAATACCAGGCCTTCACGCAATCCATCATCCAGAGCGGCAACTTCAAGGCCGGCGACCGCTTGCAGCCGACCACCACTGCGACCACAGTGCGTGTGCGCGAGGGCAAGACGCTGACGACCGATGGTCCGTTCGCGGAAACACGCGAGCAACTCGGCGGTTACTACTTGGTCGAGGCGAAGGATCTGAACGCGGCGATCGAGATCGCGGCGCGGATTCCCAGCGCGCGCATCGGCTCGATCGAGGTGCGGCCGATCTGGGTGTATGAGAAGTGAGCACTGTCGTTCCGGGGCGGCCCGAAGGGCCGAACTATGGTGCGCAATTGCGCACCAGAGAACCTCGAGATTCCGGGTTCGTGCTGCGCACGCCCCGGAATGACGTGCAAAGCATCATCCAATGACCCCGAGCGAGATCGACAAAATCTTCCGCGACGAGGCGGGGCGGGCGCTGGCCACGCTGATCCGCCTCATCGGCGATTTCGATCTCGCCGAGGACGCGCTCCAGGATGCTTTTGCCGTCGCGCTCGAGCGCTGGCCGGCGTGTGAGGTCCCTGACAGTCCACGCGCTTGGCTGGTCAATGTCGCCAAGCACAAGGCGATCGACCGTATCCGCCGCCAGGCCGTCTTCCGCGGCAAGCAGCGCGAGCTAGTGCATGAGCTCGAGCTCAACGCACAAGCCGCCGACGAACCGCCGGCAACGCTCGACGACGACATGCTGCGGCTGATCTTCACCTGCTGCCATCCCGCGTTCGCGCCCGAGGTCCAGGTCGCGCTGACACTGCGCACCGTCTGCGGGCTGTCGACGGCGCAGGTCGCGCGCGCCTTTCTCGTTAGTGAGGAGGCGATGGCACAGCGGCTCGTCCGCGCCAAGCAGAAGATCAGGCTTGCCGGCATCCCCTACGAGGTGCCGGAGCGCGAGGCGCTGGCGCCGCGGCTCGATGGCGTGCTCGCCGTGATCTATCTGGTCTTCACCGAGGGCTATGTCGCGACCGAGGGCACGGACCTGATGCGGCCCGATCTCGCCGTCGAGGCCATCCGCCTTGGCCGCTTGCTGGACCGCTTGATGCCCGACCGCGCAGGCATCAAGGGTCTGCTGGCCTTGATGCTGCTGCACGACGCGCGCCGCGCCGGGCGCGAGACGCCGGCCGGCGACATCGTGCTGCTCGAAGAGCAGGACCGCTCGCTGTGGGATCGCGCGCAGATCGACGAGGGCCTGCGTCTGGTCGACGATGCGCTGCGCGTGCCAGCCCGGCCGCGACCCTATGCGGTACAGGCTGCGATCGCTGCGCTGCATGCGCGTGCGCCGAGCTTCGAGGAGACCGATTGGCCGCAAATTGCCGGGCTCTACCAAGTGCTCTTGCGCATCAGCCCTTCGCCGGTGATCGAGCTCAACCAAGCCGCGGCGATATCGATGGTCGATGGGCCGGCACGAGCGCTCGATCTCGTCGATGCGATCACCGCGCGCGGCGGGCTTCGCGGCTATGAGCTGTTGCCCGCGGTGCGCGCGGATTTGTTGCGGCGGCTCGGCAGGACGAAGGAGGCGCGCGAGGCGTATCGTGCCGCGACAGAGGCGACGCAGCTGGAGCCGCTGCGGAGGCTCTATGCGCGGAGGGTGAGGGAGATGGGGTAAGGGCTCTCGTGCGCTGCAGAGCCGGGGCACGGAAGTGAGCAATGACGCGCCTACGGCTACGCCGTCACTTCGACGCCACCGTCGTTCCTTCCGCGGGCAAGCTTGCCAGCAGTGCCTGCAATGTCGACAGCGTCGAATGATCCGCGACACCATCGAGCCGTGCCGGACGGAAATGGCGCTGGAAGGCGGTGACGACCTCCATCGTCGCAGCGTCGTATTTGCCGTTCAGGGGCACGCCATAACCGTACCTTGCGAGCGCCTGCTGCATGCTCAGCACCGCGTCGCTGATGGTGCCGAGCATCAGGGTCTCGCCTCGAACGATCGGTGCGGGCGTCACCCAGTGGCCGACGCCGGAATTGGCCAGCGAATGCCACGGAAACTTTTCGCCGGGGTCCTTCTTGCGGGCGGGCGCGACGTCGGAATGGCCGAGGACCCGGTGCGCCGGCACCTTGCGGCGGAGCATGATGCCGCGGCACAGCGCGATCACGGCGGCGATCTGGCGCAGTGGAAACTCGGGATAGCCCCAGTCATGGCCGCGATTGACGATCTCAATGCCGATCGAGCAGGAGTTGATGTCGTCCTCGCCGGCCCAGGAGGAGACGCCCGCGTGCCAGGCGCGCTTGGCCTCGGGCACGCATTGCACGATGCGGCCGTCGTCCAGCACGACATAATGCGCCGAGACTTCGGTGCCGGCCGTGCAGAGGCGCGCCAGCGCGCCCTCGACATCGGGCATGCCGGTGTAGTGCAGCACGATCATGTCCGGCTGCCGTCCCTTGCTGCGCTCGCCATAATTGGGCGAGGGAATGATGTCCGACACGATCGAGGAATCGGGCTCGAACGTCCGCAGGCTCGCCACGGTCTTGGGAACCGGGAGAACACGGTGACGCTTCGAATCAGATCCAGACGGCGTGGACGAACCGGACGGCATAAACAACTCAAGCGGACGGAGAGTGGAGCAAGCCCTTCTCTTTACTATTCCTTTACGCTCCATCGCGCGCAATCGCGCCGCGCGGTTAACGGATGCATTTTGGCGATGTGTGTGGATGAAGCATCACCCCCTCGTCACCTTTTCCACTTGTCACGAGCCGAGCAACGCTTTCTTAACGCTAAGGGCCGTTACTGAGGGATGAAGAGCCGACCCGCGTCCGGAGGCGGCCAAAGCGTATTTTGGCTCGAAATCCCATGGCTGCCCGACAAATTCCACTGGGAACACTGGGTTTGTGGCCCGGGACGACTGGACTCGGTAACCATGCTGGACAGGGGCATTGTCGTGGAACCGCCGCGACGCGCAATGATTCGAGGCGTTATGGGCTTGTTCGACCCCGATCTCGCTTGGATGTCAGGCTGGGCGGTCGGCAGGCGTCGCGCATGAGCTCGGCTCCGCATATCCCCGTTCTCGGCCGTGAGGCCATCGCGCATCTCGCCCCGCGCGAGGGCGGCGTTTACGTCGATGCCACTTTTGGTGCCGGCGGCTATAGCCGCGCGATCCTGGAGGTGCCGGGAACCCGGCTCATCGCCATTGATCGCGACCGCACCGCGATTGCCGGCGGCGCCGAGCTGGTCGAACGCTCCGCGGGTCGGCTGACGCTGGTCGAGGACCGCTTCTCCAACCTTGCCGAGGTCTGCGCGGCGCAAGGCGTCGATGGCGTTGACGGCGTCGTGATGGATGTCGGCGTGTCCTCGATGCAGCTCGACCAGGCCGGCCGCGGCTTCTCCTTCCGCCTCGACGGTCCGCTCGACATGCGGATGGGGCAGACAGGCCCGACTGCGGCGGACGTCGTCGCGCGCGCCTCGGAAAGCGATCTTGCCGACATCATCTATCTCTTCGGCGAGGAGCGGCATTCGCGCCGCATCGCCCGCGCCATCGTGGCGGACCGGCAGGAAACCTCGTTCACCACCACGCGCGCGCTCGCCGATCTCGTCGGCAGGGTGGTGCGATCAAAGCCCGGGGACATTCACCCGGCGACGCGGACGTTCCAGGCGCTGCGCATCTTCGTCAACGAAGAGCTCGAGGAACTCCAGACGGCGCTCGCTGCGGCCGAGCGCGTGCTCAAGCCCGGCGGCCGCCTCGTCGTCGTCTCGTTCCATTCGCTGGAAGACCGCATCGTCAAGAATTTCCTCTCCGAGCGGTCCAAGACGGGCGGCGGTTCGCGGCATCTGCCGGAAGTCGCCCAGGTCGCGCCGAGCTTCCAGCTGCTGACGCGGCGGCCGGTCGTCGCCGGTGAGGACGAAGTTGCGCATAATCCGCGCGCGCGCTCGGCAAAGCTGCGCGCCGCCGAGCGCACCTCGGCGGCGGCGCATGAGACCGATGAGGCATCGCCCTGGCCAAAGCTCTCCGACGTGATGAGGGGCGGCTAGCGCATGCGCATCATCCACCTTCTCGTCATCGGTGCGCTGATCTTCGCAGCGGCCTATGTCTACCGGATCAAGATGGACTCCACGGCGCGCACCGAGAAAGTGCTGCGGCTGCATGCGGAGATCCGCGAACAGCGCGATGCGATCGCCTCGCTGCGCGCCGAATGGGCCAAGCTCGATGCGCCCTTGCGCCTGCAAGGCCTGTCCGACCGGCATCTGTCGCTGAAGCCGGTCAACGGCACGCAATATGATTCGCTGAAGAACCTGCCGGAGCGTCCGCCGCGGATGTTCAGGCCGGGCGAGCCCGATCCGATCGGGGCCATGCTCAAGACCATCGAAGCCGCGAGCGACCCTGACACGGTGACGGGTTCGGTACCTCAGCCCGAGGACAAGCAATGAGCGCCCCGACTCCGGCCAAGCCCACACCAACCGAACCCTGGCGGCAGCGGCTGATCCGAAGCCTGCTCTACGGGCGCAATGTCGATCGCGCCGCAAAGGCGCGCGCGCGCGTCGGCCTTGCCATGCTCGCCTTCGCTTCGGTCTACGCCCTGATCGGCGGCCGGCTCGTGATGTTTGCGATCGGGGCCGACGCCCACAGCGCGCGCCGCGCTGCGGCGCAGGAGGTGGTTGCGACCGCGCGGCCCGATATCGTCGATCGCAACGGCGCGATCCTTGCGACCGACGTCAAGGCGGCGAGCCTGTTCGGCGAGCCGCGCCGCATCATCGACAAGGACGAGGCGATCGAGCTCTTGACCGCGACCATTCCCGACCTCGACGAGGCCGAGGTGCGCGAGCGCCTGAAGTCGCGCAAGGGCTTCGCCTGGCTCAAGCGCGAGGTCACGCCGGCGCAGCAGCAGGCCATTCACAAGCTCGGCATTCCCGGCATCGGCTTCTTGCGCGAGAACAAGCGCGTCTATCCGACCGGCAACGAGGTCGCCCACCTCATCGGTCTCGTCAACATCGACAACCAGGGCATCGCAGGCCTGGAGAAGTGGCTCGACAATCAAGGGCTCGCCGATCTCCACCGCGCCGGCTTTGCCACCGACCGTCTGCAAAAGCCGATCGAGCTCTCGGTCGATCTGCGCGTCGAGCATGCGCTGCGCGACGAGCTCTTGAAGGCCAAGGACAAGTTCCACGCCAAGGCCGCTTCCGGCATCGTCTCCAACGTCAAGACCGGCGAGATCGTGGCGATGGTCTCGCTGCCGGACTTCGATCCCAACAATCCGAAGGAAGCGCACGACCCCGACCGCATCAACCGCCTGACCACCGGCGTCTACGAGATGGGCTCGACCTTCAAGGCGTTCACGCTGGCGATGGCGCTCGATTCCGGCAAGATCAATTTGAACTCGTCGTGGGATGCGCGCGGAAACCTGCACTACGGCAAGTTCACCATCCACGACAGCCATCCGCTCGGGCGTTTCATCAACACCAAGGAAGTGTTCACCTACTCCTCCAACATCGGCGCGGCCCGGATCGCGCTCGGCCAGGGCGTCGAGGCGCACAAGGCCTTCCTCGCCAAGATGGGCCAGTTGACGCGGCTGCGCACCGAATTGCCGGAGAGCGCGGCGCCGCTGATCCCGCGCCGCTGGGGTGAGCTGAACACGGTTACCATCGCGTTCGGCCAGGGCATGTCGGTGGCACCACTGCAGGCGGTGATGGGCATCAACGCGCTGGTGAACGGCGGCTATCTGATTCCGCCGACATTCATGAAGCGCAGCGAATCCGAGGCTATGGCCATGGCCAAGCGCGTCATCAAGCCGGAGACCAGCGACAAGATGCGGTTCCTGATGCGGCTCAATGCCGAAATCGGTACCGCCAAGACCGCGGACATCAAGGGCTACTACGTCGGCGGCAAGACCGGCACGTCCGAAAAGGTGATCAACGGCCGTTATGCCAAGAAGCGCGTGCTCAACTCGTTCACCGCCGTCATGCCCTGCGACGATCCGAAATATCAGATCCTGATCATGCTGGACGAGCCTCAGGCGATTTCCGAGACGAAGGGTTTCATCACCTCCGGCTGGAACGCGGTGCCGACCGGCGGCAAGGTGATCGAGCGGATCGCGCCGCTTCTGGGCGTCGAGCCCCGGTTCGACCTGCCGCCGTCCGAGCGCCTTATTCTTGCAGCATCCAGGACAACCCAGTAATCAACCGGGTGGGCCATCGCCGGTGCTGAGTCGGGATATCCCCTAAGGATTCGGCTTTCTGGCAGGGCATGTCGACTGGAAGACCATGAAGCTGCGCGACCTCTTAGGTCAGGATGTTCTGGGCAATGATGCCGCGATCGAGCCCGCCGTTGCGGCGCTCGACGTGAGCGGCGTTGCGCTCGACAGCCGCGTGGTTAAGCCGGGCGATCTCTTCTTCGCGCTCGCGGGCAGCAAGACTGACGGCGCCCGCTTCATCGATGCTGCGGTTGCCGTGGGCGCGGTGGCCGTCGTCGGCGACCACGCACCGGCGACCTGCAACGTGCCGTTCATCGCCGTCGCCAATCCGCGCCGCGCGCTGGCATTGGCCGCGGCAAGATTTTTCCCGGCGCAGCCCGCGACGATCGCCGCGGTGACCGGCACCAGCGGCAAGACCTCGGTTGCCGCCTTCACGCGCCAGATCTGGGAGCGGCTCGGGCATGCCTCGGCCAGCATCGGAACCATCGGTCTCGTTTCGCCGAAACGCACGGTCTACGGCTCGCTGACGACGCCGGATCCGATCGCGCTGCACCGGCAGCTCGATGAGATCGCGCGCGAAGGCGTCACGCATCTCGCCTTCGAGGCGTCTTCGCATGGGCTCGACCAGTACCGCCTCGATGGCGTGCGCGTCTCTGCCGGCGGCTTCACCAATCTCTCGCGCGACCACATGGATTACCATCCGACCGTTGCGCATTATCTCGCGGCAAAGCTCCGCCTGTTCCGCGAGCTGGTGCCGCCGGGTGGAGCCGCAGTGATCTCGGCCGATCACGATTGCTCGGCGGAGGCGATCGACGCAGCGAAGGCGCGCGGCCTGCGCGTCATGGCCGTCGGCCGCAACGGCGATGGCGCAGGCGAGGGCATCCGCGTCACCGAGGCCGTGGTCGAAGGTTTTGCGCAGAAGCTCACCGTCGAACATCGCGGCAAGACTTACGCGATCCGATTGCCGCTGGTCGGCGAATTCCAGATCGAGAATGCGCTGGTCTCGGCCAGCCTTGCCATCGGCACCGGCAGCGATGCCGAAGGCGTGTTCGCAAGCCTCGAGCATCTCGAAGGCGCCAAGGGCCGGCTCGAACGTGTGGGCGAGCGCAACGGTGCGCCGATCTTCGTCGACTATGCCCACAAGCCCGACGCGCTGGCGAAAGCGCTGCAGGCGCTGCGCCCCTATGCCAAGCGCAGGCTGGTCGTCGTGTTCGGCGCCGGCGGCGACCGCGATGCCGGCAAGCGTCCGATCATGGGCGAGATCGCGGCCGAGAACGCCGACGGAGTCATCATCACCGACGACAATCCGCGCAGCGAGAGGCCGGAAGCGATCCGCGCCGCGATCCTCGCCACCGCCAAAGGCGCTCGCGAGATCGGCGACCGCGCCGCTGCGATCCGCGCGGCGATCGATGAGCTGGAAGACGGCGATGCGCTGCTCATCGCCGGCAAGGGGCATGAGACCGGACAGATCGTCGGCGGCGAGGTGCTGCCCTTCAGTGATCACGAGGCGGTTGCGGCCGCATTAGCGTCGAGGGTTGCATGAGCGCGCCAATATGGACGGTTGCCGAGGTCGCGCGTGCGCTTGGTGTTGCCGGATCATTCCCGGACACGGCAATCGACTTCGTCACCCAGGACAGCCGCCTGGTGAAGCCGGGCAGCCTGTTCGTCGCGCTCAGCGGCACGCCGAGCGGCGGCTTCGTCTCCGCTTTCGCCAGCGCGCGCGACGGCTGGGACTTCGCGGACAAGGCGGAAGCCGCAGGCGCGGTCGCGATGATCGTGCCGCACGAGATCGCGGGCGTGCGCATTCCGCAGATCGTCGTCAAGGATACGCTGATCGACGGCCTCTGGGGTCTCGCACGCGCCGCACGCGCGCGCTTCAACGGTCCGGTGATCGGGCTCACCGGCAGCGCGGGCAAGACCAGCACCAAGGAATTTTTGGCAGCCTATCCGAACGCCTATGCGAGCCCCTCGAGCTTCAACAATTTCTGGGGCGTGCCGCTGACGCTGTGCAATGCGCGGCCCGACGCCAGCCTCTGGGTCGTCGAGATGGGCATGAACCAGCGAGGCGAGATCGCGCGGCTCAGCGAGTTGACGCGGCCGACGGTGGCGCTCGTCGTCAACGTCCAGCCCGTGCATCTGGAGAAGCTCGGCTCGCTCGAGGCCATCAGGCGCGAGAAGGTGTCGATTGCGCTCGGCTTGCCCGAGGACGGGGTGCTGGTGCTGCCCGCTGGACTCAAGGCCTCGGAATGGAAAGGCAAGGTCGTGCGCTTCGGCGAGCATGCCGAGGTGCATGAGGTCGCGCACGCGCCGCATGGCGAGAGCTGGCAGATCGTGGCCATGATCGGCAAGAAGGAGCTCGCCTTCAGCCTGACGCCGGGTGCGCCGCATCGCGTGCAAAATGCGCTGGCCGCGCTGGCCGCGATCCGTGCGGCCAATCTCGATCCGGCGACGCTCGCGATCAAGCTCGATCGGGTTGGCATCATGAGCGGCCGCGGCGTCGAGCAGTCGATCGGCGGTGTCACCGTGATCGACGACAGTTTCAACGGCAATCCGGCCAGCGTTGCTGCCGCGCTGCAGAGCCTGCAGGCGCGCAACATGACCGGCGGCCGCCGCATTGCGGTGCTCGGCGACATGCTGGAGCTCGGCGATGATGCACCAGACTACCACACCGCGCTCGTCAAGCATCTGGACGGGATCGACGGGGTCTACTGTGTCGGCGCTCTGATGCGCCACCTCTACGATGTGCTCCCGGCCGGAAAGGGCCTCGGCTGGCACGACGATCCCGCTACGCTGAAGCCGAGCGAGGTTGCGAGCCTGCTGAAGGCAGGCGACGTCGTGGTTGTCAAGGGCAGCAAGAAGATGTTCTGGGTCAACAAGTTTGTGCCGGGCCTGGTGGCCGCCTTGCAGGCAAAGGCGTAAACTGCTTGGAAGGCGCTGTTCCCGAATCCCACTTTTGCGGCACGAGGCCGTCCGTCTCCCCTGAGGTCGCGTCCGACCCGATGATGAAGACCAGCGAATGCGCGTGAGGCACGTTGAGGCCAAGATAAAGGCCAGGAACAAGGCCAAGGGCACGTGTGCAAAGGCGCCATAGGACCGTCTGAATGTTTTACTGGCTGATCGAGCTCTCCAACACATTTCCGGGCTTCGGTGCGATTCGCACCTTCCTGAACGTCTTCCGCTACATCACCTTCCGCACCGGCGGCGCCGTCGTCACCGGCGCACTGTTCGTGTTCCTGTTCGGGCCCTGGATCATCGACCACTTGCGCATCCGTCAGGGCAAGGGCCAGCCGATCCGCACCGACGGTCCGCAATCACATCTCGCCAAGAAGGGCACGCCCACCATGGGCGGGCTGATGATCCTGTCCGGGCTCACGGTCGGCACGGTGCTGTGGGCCAATCCGCTCAACCCCTACGTCTGGATCGTGCTGGCGGTGACGCTCGGCTTCGGCTTCGTCGGCTTCTACGACGATTACCTCAAGGTGACCAAGCAGACCACGACCGGGTTCGGCAGCAAGCTTCGCCTGCTGATCGAGGCGGTGATCGCGCTGGTGGCCTGCTACGCGCTGGTACGGCTGAACCGCGATCCCGCGTCGACCGCGCTGACGATTCCCTTCCTCAAGGACACAGTGCTGCATTTCGGCTGGTTCTTCGTCGTCTTCGGCGCCTTCGTCATCGTCGGCGCCGGCAACGCCGTGAACCTCACCGACGGTCTCGACGGCCTCGCCATCGTGCCCGTGATGATCGCGACCGCGAGCTTTGCGATGATCGCCTATCTCGCCGGCAACGCCGTGTTCGCCGAATATCTCCAGATCAAATATGTCGCAGGGACCGGCGAGCTCGCGGTGCTCTGCGGCGCGCTGCTGGGTGCCGGCCTCGGCTTCCTCTGGTTCAATGCGCCGCCGGCCTCGATCTTCATGGGCGACACCGGCTCGCTCGCGCTCGGCGGCATGCTCGGTGCCATCGCGGTCGCGGTGAAGCACGAGATCGTGCTCGCGGTGATCGGCGGCCTGTTCGTGCTGGAGGCGGTCTCCGTCATCGTGCAGGTGGTGTCGTTCAAGCTCACGGGCAAGCGCATCTTCCGCATGGCACCGATCCATCACCATTTCGAGCAGCTCGGCTGGACCGAGCCGCAGATCGTGATCCGCTTCTGGATCATCTCGGTGATGCTGGCGCTCGCCGGCCTGTCGACGCTGAAGCTGCGGTGATGATGGTGTTCCAGAATCGTCATTCCGGACGGCGCGAAGCGGCGATCCGGAATCTCGAGGTTCCGGGTTCTCGCTCTGCGAGCCCCGGAACGACGGAGATGAAGTCATTATGATCCCGGTCACGTCCTTCGCCGGCAAGACGGTCGCGGTGTTCGGCCTCGGCGGGTCGGGGCTCGCCTCCTGCCACGCGCTGAAAGCCGGCGGCGCCGAGGTGGTCGCGGCCGACGACAATGCCGAGAACGTCGCCAAGGCCGCGCAGGCCGGTTTCGTCACTGCGGATTTGCGCAACGTGTCCTGGGCGAATTTCGCAGCCCTCGTGCTCGCGCCCGGCGTACCGCTGACCCATCCGGTGCCGCATTGGAGCGTGCTGAAGGCGCGCGAAGCGGGCGTCGAGGTGATTGGCGACATCGAGCTGTTCTGCCGCGAGCGGCGGCGGCACGCGCCGGATGCGCCGTTCGTCGCCATCACCGGCACCAACGGCAAATCGACCACGACGGCACTGATCGCGCATCTGACCAAGGTCGCCGGCTACGACACCCAGATGGGCGGCAATATCGGCACCGCGATCCTGTCGCTGGAGCCGCCGCGCATGGGCCGCGTCCACGTCATCGAGATGTCGTCCTACCAGATCGATCTCACGCCCTCGCTCGATCCCTCCGTCGGCATCCTGCTCAATGTCAGCGAGGACCACATCGACCGCCACGGCACGCTCGGGCACTACGCCGCGGTGAAGGAGCGCCTCGTCGGGGCCGTGCAAGAAGGCGGCACTGCGATCGTCGGCGTCGACGACGGTCTTTGCCGCGATATCGCCGACCGGCTCGATCGCGCCGGCAGGAACGTGGTGCGGATCTCCGTCAAGAATCCGCTGGCGACCGGCATCTATGTCGAGCATGGCAATATCGTGCGCGCCTCGGGCGGCGCGAAGAGCGAGGTCGCAGCCCTCGGCGGCATCGGCTCGTTGCGCGGCCTGCACAATGCCCAGAACGCGGCCTGCGCGGCGGCAGCCGCGCTCGCGATGGGCATCGGCTTGGACGTGCTGCAGAACGGCCTGCGCAGCTTTCCCGGCCTTGCGCACCGCATGGAGCAGGTCGGCCGCCGCGGCAACGTGCTGTTCGTCAACGACTCCAAGGGCACCAACGCGGATGCCACCGCGCATGCGCTGTCATCCTTCGCCGATATCTTCTGGATCGCCGGCGGCAAGCCGAAGGCGGGCGGCATTACCAGCCTGACCGGCTTCTTCCCGCGCATCCGCAAGGCCTATCTGATCGGCGAGGCCGCACAGGAGTTTTCGGGAACGCTGGGCACGCAGGTGGCGCACGAGATCAGCCAGACGCTCGACGTCGCCGTCGAGCACGCCGCGCGCGATGCGGCGGCCTCAGGCCTCGCAGATGCCGTCGTGCTGCTGTCGCCGGCCTGCGCCTCCTTCGACCAGTACCGCAATTTCGAGATCCGCGGCACCAGGTTCCGCGAGCTGGTGCAGGCGCTGCCGTGTGTGAAGCCGGTGGTGTGAGGCATCCCGTCTCCACCATCCCCGCTGTCATCGCCCGACTTGATCAGGCGATCCAGTATTCCAGCGACCGTGCTTGAGCCGACGGGCCGCGGCGTATTGGATGCCCCGATCAAGCCGGGGCATGACGGTGTGTTTTGCGGCGGCAGCCGAGATCATCTCGAAACATCCGCACTTCATTAACCCCCCGGTAACCAACCTCGGCGACCAATGGACGGACCTCCGTCCGAAAGCGGCCCGCCCATGCTCTCCCGTGAAGAACGCACCCCCTTTTCCGAGTGGTGGTGGACCGTCGACAAGCCGCTGATGGGCGCCATTTTGGCGCTGATGCTGACCGGCGTGATCCTGTCGCTGGCGGCGAGCCCGCCGGTTGCGACCCGCATCGGGCTTGATCCCTTCCATTTCTTCAGCCGCCACGTGATGTTCCTCCTCCCGTCCTGCCTGGTGCTGCTCGGGGTGTCCTTCCTGTCGCCGCGCTCGATTCGCCGCTCGGCGTTGATCATCTTCACCGTCAGCATCGTTCTGATCGTGCTCACGCTCGCGATCGGCCCCGAGGTGAAGGGCTCGCGGCGCTGGATCACGCTGCTCGGCGTCAACATCCAGGCCTCCGAAATCGCAAAGCCGTCCTTCGTTGTCATCGCGGCCTGGCTGTTCGCGGAATCGACCAAGCGGCCGGAGATGCCGGCAACCTCGATGGCGCTGGTGCTGCTGTTGATGCTGGTCTCGCTGCTGGTGATGGAGCCGGATTTCGGCCAGACCATGCTGATCCTGATGGTGTGGGGCTCGCTGTTCTTCATCGCAGGGATGCGCATGATCTGGGTGTTCGGTCTTGCGGGCGCCGCTGCTGCGGGCCTGTTCAGCGCCTATTTGTTCGTTCCGCATGTCGCCGGCCGTATCAAGCGCTTCATGAATCCGGCTTCAGGCGACACCTTCCAGGTCGATACCGCCATGGAAGCCTTCTATAACGGCGGCTGGTTCGGGCTCGGTCCCGGCGAAGGCATTGCAAAACGCAGCCTGCCGGACAGCCACACCGACTTCGTGTTCGCGGTCGCCGCCGAGGAGTTCGGCATCATCCTGTGCCTGGCCATGCTGGCGCTGTTCGCCTTCGTCGTCATCCGCACGCTGTCGCGCGCCTATGCCAACGAGGACATGTTCTCGCGCTTTGCGGCGTCCGGCCTAGCGATCCTGTTCGGCGTGCAGGCCGCGATCAACATGTCGGTGAACCTGCAGCTCATCCCCGCCAAGGGCATGACGCTGCCGTTCATCTCCTATGGCGGCTCCTCGATCGTCTCGCTCGCCTATGGCGTCGGCATGATGCTGGCGCTGACGCGGCTGCGTCCGCGCACCGAGGTCGAAGCGAGCGGCCACGCCGAGGCGATGCGCAGTTACGCGTAGTTCTTCGTCATTGCGAGCGCAGCGAAGCAACCCAGAATCCCTCCGCGGGCACAGTCTGGATTGCTTCGCTGCGCTCGCAATGACGGAGGAGACACTGTAAAACTCCCTCACCATGGACACGTCCCCCTTGATTCTTCTCGCCGCGGGCGGCACCGGCGGCCATCTGTTCCCGGCCGAGGCGCTCGGCGTCGAATTGATCCGGCGCGGCTTTCGCGTCCGCCTCGTCACCGACGAGCGCGCGCTGCGCTATAGCGGGCTGTTCAGCAAGGACATGATCGACGTCGTCAGAAGCGAGACCGCGCGCGGGCGCAATCCATTCCAGCTCGCCTATGCCGGCCTCACGCTCGCCGCCGGCACGCTCTCCGCCTTTGGCCTGATCAAGCGATTGAAGCCGGTCGCCGTCGTCGGCTTCGGCGGCTATCCGACGCTGCCCCCCCTTGTCGCTGCGAAATTCGCCGGCGTGCCTAGCATCATCCACGACGCCAACGCCGTGCTCGGCCGCGCCAACCGGTTCCTGTCGAGCCGCGTCCGCGCCATCGCGACGTCCTTGCCCGGCGTGCTCGATCGCGATCCGGCGCTGGCAGGCAAAACCACGACTGTCGGCACGCCGATGCGTCCGGCGATCCTCGCGGCGGCTGCCGTGCAATACACCGCGCCGGAAACGAACGGTCCGCTGCGCCTGCTGGTCGTCGGCGGCAGCCAGGGCGCGCGCATCATGGCCGACATCGTGCCGGGCGCGATCGAGCGGCTCGAGCCTGCGCTGTGGAGCCGCCTCGTCCTCACCCAGCAGGTGCGCGAAGAAGACATGGCGCGAGTACGTGCAGTGTACGGCAAGCTCAAGATCAAGTTTGAGCTCGCGCCGTTCTTCACCGACTTGCCGGCGCGGCTCGCCTCCAATCATCTGGTGGTGTCGCGCTCCGGCGCCGGCACCGTCGCCGAGCTTGCCGCGATCGGCCGGCCCTCGATCCTGGTGCCGCTGCCGGGCTCGATCGACCAGGACCAGTTCGCCAACGCCGGCGTGCTGGCCAAGGTCGACGGCGCCATCCGCATCCCGCAGACCGAGTTCACCTCCGATCGTCTCGCCGCCGAAATCTCCGCTTTCGCAGCTGAACCGGCACGCCTTGCCGCCATGGCCGCCGCCGCGAAGGGGGCAGGGCGGCTCGATGCCGCCCAGCGGCTGGCGGATCTGGTGGTTAAGGTCGCGGGACTTTAGCAGTCGTCATTCCGGACGGGGCGCGCGGCGGCGCGATCCGGAATCTCGAGATTCCGGGTTCGCCCTTCGGGCGCCCCGGAATGACGAGAAAGGGCCGATTTTGACCTGTTACTCGTCATGGCCGGGCTTGTCCCGGCCATCGACGTCTTGCAAGAAGTGGTAAGGATTCGTGGATGCCCGGGACGCCTTGCGCAAAGACGCGCTTCGCGCTTATGCCCGGGCATGACGACGGAACGACAGGATAGACCATGAGACTGCCGCGCGAGATCGGACCTATCCACTTCGTCGGGATCGGCGGGATCGGCATGAGCGGCATCGCCGAGGTGCTGGTCAATCTCGGCTACGCCGTGCAGGGCTCCGACGCCGCCGACAATTACAATCTCGACCGTCTGCGCAAGAAGGGCGCGAAAGTCTCGGTCGGCCACAAGGCCGAGAATATCGACGGTGCCGAGGTCGTGGTCGTGTCCTCCGCGATCAAGCGCGACAATCCGGAATTGATGGCGGCGCGCGAGAAACGCATTCCCGTGGTGCGCCGCGCCGAGATGCTGGCCGAGCTGATGCGGCTGAAGAGCTGCGTCGCCATCGCCGGCACGCACGGCAAGACCACGACGACCACGATGGTCGCGACGCTGCTCGATGCCGGCGGGCTCGATCCCACCGTCATCAACGGCGGCATCATCAATGCCTACGGCTCCAACGCGCGGCTCGGGGCCGGCGACTGGATGGTGGTGGAGGCCGATGAGAGCGACGGCACGTTCCTGAAGCTGCCGACCGATGTCGCGATCGTCACCAATGTCGACCCCGAGCATCTCGACCACTTCAAGACCTTCGAGGCGGTGCAGGACGCCTTCCGTCATTTCGTCGAGAACCTGCCGTTCTACGGCTTTGCCGTGATGTGCATCGATCATCCCGTGGTGCAGAGCCTCGTCGGCAGGATCGAAGACCGCCGCATCATCACCTATGGCGAGAATCCGCAGGCCGATGCGCGGCTGGTCGATCTCACTGCGGGCGGCGGCGGCTCGAAATTCAAGGTCGTGATCCGCGACCGCAAGAGTGGGGCTGTGCACGAGATCGCCGACCTCGCGCTGCCGATGCCGGGCCGGCACAACGCATCGAACGCGACGGCCGCGATCGCGGTCGCGCACACGCTTGGCGTTTCCGACGACAAGATCCGCAGTGCCCTTGCAGGCTTCGGCGGCGTCAAGCGCCGCTTCACCAAGACCGGCGAATGGAACGGCGTCACCGTGATCGACGATTACGGCCATCACCCCGTGGAGATCGCGGCGGTGCTGAAGGCGGCGCGCGATTCCTACACCGGCAAGGTGATCGCCGTGGTGCAGCCGCATCGCTACACCCGCCTGCAATCGCTGTTCGAGGAGTTCTGCACCTGCTTCAACGATGCGGACGCGGTTGTTGTTGCCGACGTCTATGCCGCCGGCGAAGCGCCGATCGACGGCATCGACCGCGATCATTTCGTTGCGGGCCTGCGCGCGCATGGTCATCGCGAGGTGATCCCGCTGCCGGCAGCGACGGAGCTCGCCGGCATCGTCAAGGGACTGGCGAAGTCCGGCGATCTCGTCGTCTGCCTGGGCGCCGGCAACATCACGCAATGGGCGTATGCTTTGCCGGACCAGTTGAAGGTGCTGGGGTGAAGTCGTGAGCTTCCCCGACATCACCCCCTCTCTCAAAGCCGCGATGCCGGAGCTGCGCGGCCGGCTGCTCGCCAACCAGTCGCTCGCCGAGCTCACCTGGTTTCGTGTCGGCGGGCCCGCGCAGGTGCTGTTCACGCCGGCGGATGAGGACGATCTCGCTTATTTCCTCGCCCATCTTGCCTCCGACATTCCGGTCTACGTCGTCGGCGTCGGCTCCAACCTGATCGTGCGCGACGGCGGCATTGCCGGCGTGGTGATCCGCCTTGCGCCGCGCGCCTTCGGCGAGGCCACCGCGAGCGGCGACATCGTCACCGCCGGCGCTGCCACGCTCGACAAGCGCGTGGCGGAAGTGGCGGCGTCCGCCAATATCGGCGGGCTCGAATTCTATTTCGGCATTCCCGGCACGATCGGCGGCGCGCTGCGCATGAATGCGGGTGCCAATGGCGGTGAGACCAAGGATGTGTTGATCGAGGCGAGGGGTGTGGGGCGCGACGGCACGAAGCATCTCTTCTCCAACGCCGACATGAAGTTCGTTTACCGCAACAGCGGCGTCGATCCCTCCATCATCTTCACCTCCGCCCGCTTTCGCGGCGAGATCAGCGATGCGGAGGCGATCCGCGCGCGTATGGCGGAGGTGCAGACGCATCGCGAGACCGCGCAGCCGATCCGCGAGAAGACCGGCGGTTCGACCTTCAAGAACCCGCCGGGCCACTCCGCCTGGAAGCTGGTGGATGCCGCCGGCTGCCGCGGCCTGCGCGTCGGCGGCGCGCAGGTCTCGGAGATGCATTGCAACTTCCTGATCAACACGGGCGATGCCACCGCGCGCGATATCGAGACGCTGGGCGAGACCGTGCGCGAACGCGTGAAGGCGAATTCCGGAATTGAGCTACACTGGGAAATCAAGCGGATCGGGATTCCGATTTAACAGTCATTCCGGGGCGATGCGTTACCATCGAACCCGGAATCTCGAGATTCCGGGTTCGCGCTTCACGCGCCCCGGAATGACTAAATATGAGGACACGAATGCGCATCACAATCCTCTTCGGCGGCTCCAACCGGGAGCGTCTCGTCTCAGTTGCCTCGGCGCAGGCACTGCATCAGGCCTTGCCCGAGGCTGACCTGTGGTGGTGGGACATCGAGGACAAGGTGCACGTCGTGCAGTCCAAGCAACTGCTCGAGCACGCCCGTCCGTTCGAGGACGAGTTCAAGCCCGGTACGCGTGGCATTCCGCTGGAAGAGGCGCTCGACCAGGCCAAGGCCGACGACCGCGTGCTGGTGCTCGGCCTGCATGGCGGACGTGCGGAGAATGGCGAATTGCAGGTGATGTGCGAGGCGCGCGGCGTGCCCTTCACCGGCTCGGGCTCGGCGTCCTCGCATCTTGCCTTCGACAAGATCGCGGCCAAGCGGTTTGCCACGCTCGGCGGCGTGACGCCGCCGGCGAACGTTGCGCTTGATGACATCGACGAAGCCTTCGCCGAATACGGCCGGTTGATCGCGAAGCCGGCCCGGGATGGGTCGAGCTACGGCCTGATCTTCGTGAACGCCAAGCAGGACCTGGTCGCCGTCCGCAATGCGGCGAAGCATGAAGAGTACGTGATCGAGCCCTATATCGCCGGCGTCGAGGCGACCTGCGGCGTGCTGGAGCGCACCGATGGCTCGATCATCTCGCTGCCGCCGATCGAGATCATTCCGGGCGAGGGCAATTTCGACTACGCCGCAAAATACCTGCTGAAGTCGACCCAGGAGATCTGCCCCGGCCGCTTCGCACCCGAGATCACTGCCGCGCTGAAGGAGCAGGCGATGCTGGCGCATCGCGCGATGTCCTGCACCGGCTATTCCCGGTCGGACTTCATCGTCTCGGACAAGGGCCTCGTCTATCTCGAGACCAACACGCTGCCCGGGCTGACCAAGTCCTCGCTCTACCCCAAGGCGCTTAAGGCCGAGGGCATCGCATTCGTCGACTTCCTGCGCGGCCTGGTGGAGCTCGCCGGGCAGGGCGTGCGGAAATAATTAGGACTGGTTAACGGCCGGAGCGCCGAAACGGCCCGGTTTGGCGCCTAAAACCGGTAAAATGCCGGACATCGCGGCATAAATGCCTCACAGAGCGGGGCAAAATGCGCAAGTCGTTAACGAATTTTACCTTTTGTTTACCAGGACGTCCGAAGGTTAACGCTGGCGGCGCATATGGCGCTTTGGCTGCCGGCGCGTGAGCTGTCGCGGGTGATGTCACCTCCAGCGAACGCTTTGAAGGGGAGAGGTTTTCTTCTGCTGAAGACCAGCACCCGGCCCGGCAGGTTCGAGACGTCATGTTCGCCAGGATCCGCGCGATGTCGCGGGCAAACTGTTGACGAGCTCGTGCAATGGATGGAGCAGGAAGCCTCACCCGATCGCTTCTGAGATCGCTGAGGCCCCAAGCCGACCTGAAGGCGGCCGCGATCGGAGCGGTCGTGCTTTTGCGCGAGTGGGTGCAGGACAAGCACGCTGAGGCGCGCGCTGCCGCCAAGGACAAGGCCAAAGCCAAAGCCAAGACCAAGGCCGTCGTCGAGCGCGAGCCGCCGCCGCGCGTGGTTGCGCTGGTCGAACGCTATCTGCCGCGCCGGGTCGGTATCAGCATGACCGTGCTGCTGCTGATCGGAAGCTGCGGCTTCGGCATCGTCAAGGGCGGCCATCTCCAGGATTTCATCACCGCGGTCAGCGATGCCCGCAATGCGCTCGCCAATTCAGCCGGCTTCCGCATCACCTCCGTCGTGATCAACGGCCGCAAGCAGTTGACGCAGGACGAGATCCTCGCGATCGGCGGCGTCAGCGGCCGTTCTTCGCTGCTGTTCCTCGACGCCGACGCGGTGCGCGACAAGCTCAAGGCCAATCCCTGGATCGCGGATGCGACCGTGCTGAAGCTCTATCCGGGCCAGCTCATGATCGAGCTCACCGAGCGTAAGGCGTTCGCGCTGTGGCAGGAGGCCGGCCGTCTTTCGGTCATCGCCGATGACGGCGCCGTGCTCGAGCCCTATGTCTCGCGCCGCTTCCTGATGCTGCCGCTGGTGGTCGGCAAGGGCGCCGATACGCAGGCGCGCGATTTCCTGGCGCTCCTGGCGCGCTATCCGCAGGTCAATTCGATCACCAAAGCCGCGATCTATGTCGGCGAGCGGCGCTGGAACCTGAGGCTCAAGGACGGCCTCGACATCCGCCTGCCCGAGCAGGACGTCGGCAACGCGCTCGCGATGCTGTCCAAGCTCGACAAAGAAGACAGGCTGTTCTCCCGCGATATCGTCGCCGTCGACATGCGCCTGCCCGATCGGCTGGTGGTGCAGCTCTCCGAGGATGCCGCCAAGGCGCGTGAGGAGCAGTTCAAGGACAAGAAGAAAAAGAAGGCCGGGGATTCCGCATGACCGGTCTCGATCGCACCCAGACGCCGAAGACGCGCCCGATGCCGCACAAGCGCGGCGGCATCGTCGCCTGCCTCGATATCGGCACCAGCAAGATCGCCTGCATGATCGCGCGGCTGAAGCCGTCGCCGCCGAGCGAAGCGTTGCGCGGCCGCACCCACGCGGTGGAATTGATCGGCTACAGCCAGATCCAGTCGCGCGGCATGAAGGCCGGCGCGGTGATCGATCTCGGCGAATGCGAGCAGGCGGTGCGCCAGGCCGTCGGGCTTGCGGAGAAGATGGCCAAGGTGCGGGTCGAGTCGGTGCTGCTGTCGGTCTCCGGCGGCCGGCCGGCCGGTCAGCTGGTCGAGGCCGCCGCCGACATCCGCGGCGGCGCCGTGACGCCGGCCGATGTCAGCCGCGTCACCTCCACCGGCATGCGCCACGCCACCGGCGAAGGCCGCACCGTGCTGCACGCGCTGCCGGTCGGCTACACGCTCGACGGCGTCAAGGGCATTCGCGATCCCCGCGGCATGGTCGCGCACCAGTTCGGCGTCGACATGAACGTCGTCACCTGTGACGCCACCGTGGCGCGGAACCTGATGCTCGCGGTGGAACGCTGCCACATCAATGTCGAAGCCATGGCGGCGAGCCCCTATGTCGCCGGCTTGTCGGTGCTGACCGACGACGAGGCGGATCTCGGCGCCGCTGTCGTCGAGATGGGCGCCGGCACCACCACGATTGCCGTTTATTCAGGCGGCCGCTTCGTGCATGCGGCGGGTTTTGCGGTCGGCGGGCAACACATCACGATGGATCTTGCGCGCGGACTCTCGGCGACCATTGCCGATGCCGAGCGAATCAAGACGTTATACGGGACCGTCATCACCGGCGGATCGGACTCGCGTGAGCTGATGTCTGTGCCGACAGCCGGTGACGAGCAGGATCTGCCGCAGATCGTCTCCCGCGCCACCATCGCGAACATCGTCAAGCACCGTGCCGAGGAAGTCTTCGAAATGGTTCGGGACAAGCTGAAGGATTCGCCCTTCGCCTCAGAGCCCAACGGCCGCGTCGTGCTTTCGGGCGGCGCCTCGCAGCTGACCGGTCTCGTCGAGCTCGGCACCCAGATTCTCGGCCGGCCCGTGCGGGTCGGCCGTCCGCTCGGTTTCGGCCGGCTGCCCAACGAGGCGAAGAACGCCGCGTTCGCGGTGCCGACCGGACTTCTCGTCTACCCGCAATATGTTCACCTCGAACATGTCGAACCGCGGCATACGCGGCAGCAGGTCAAGACAGGGACCGGCGGATATTTCGGAAAGGTCGGACGATGGCTACGCGAGGGCTTCTGATGACTGCTTTCCGCAATCTCCCATTTTCACCAACTCCCGCGGCCGCCGGCCGGGGCGAACCCACGCGCGCGTGATCGAGAGGCAACCATGACCATCAGCATCAATGTTCCTGATATTCACGAACTGAAGCCCCGGATCACCGTGTTCGGCGTCGGCGGCGCCGGTGGCAACGCCGTCAACAACATGATCACGGCGGGCCTGCAGGGCGTCGACTTCGTGGTCGCCAACACCGACGCGCAGGCGCTGACGATGTCGAAGGCGCAGCGCATCGTGCAGATGGGCACGGCGGTCACGCAAGGCCTCGGCGCAGGTTCGCAGCCGAACGTCGGCGCGGCGGCGGCGGAGGAGGTGATCGACGAGCTGCGCGATCATCTCTCGGGTGCCAACATGGTGTTCGTCACCGCCGGCATGGGCGGCGGCACCGGCACCGGTGCAGCGCCCGTGATCGCCAAGACCGCGCGCGACATGGGCATCCTCACCGTCGGCGTCGTGACCAAGCCGTTCCACTTCGAAGGCGGCCGCCGCATGCGCACCGCTGAAGCCGGCATCGCCGAGCTGCACAAGGTCGTGGATACGCTCCTGATCATCCCGAACCAGAACCTGTTCCGGGTCGCCAACGAAAAGACCACCTTCGCCGACGCCTTCGCGATGGCCGACCAGGTGCTCTACTCGGGCGTCGCCTGCATCACCGACCTGATGGTCAAGGAAGGCTTGATCAACCTCGATTTCGCCGACGTCCGCGCCGTCATGCGCGAGATGGGCAAGGCGATGATGGGCACCGGCGAAGCCTCCGGCGACAAGCGCGCGTTGACCGCCGCTGAAGCCGCGATCGCCAACCCGCTGATCGACGACAGCTCGATGAAGGGCGCCAAGGGCCTCCTCATCTCCATCACCGGCGGTAAGGACCTCACGCTGTTCGAGGTCGACGAGGCCGCGACCCGCATCCGCGAGGAGGTCGACCAGGACGCCAACATCATCGTCGGCGCGACCTTCGACGAGGCGCTCGACGGCCTGATCCGCGTCTCGGTGGTCGCCACCGGCATCGAGCAGGCCGCGATCGCCCGCAACAGCCAGGCGACCTCCGCTCCCGTCGCAAACCCGGCCCCGCAGGTGCAGCAGGCCGCCGCACCGGCCGCCGCTGCCGAGACCCGTCTCGCCGACCTCACCGCGCGGCTCCGTGCCGACAACCAGCGTCTGGCCGAACGCGCCCAGAAGCTGGAAGCCCAGACCCCGGTCGGCGCGCCGGCTCCGGCTGCTGCCGCGCCCCGTCCGAACGTCGAGCGTGCTGCGCTCGCCGCCATCGCCGCTGCGGTTGCTGAAGCCCCGCAGGCGCCCGCGCCGCAGACCTATGGCGACGTCACCGTGCGTCCGATCGCGCAGAAGCCGACCCTGTTCCCAGAGCCGGACATGGCCCCGGTCGCGATGCAGGAGCCGATGACGCCCGAAACCTTCATCCCGCCGCAGGCAGAGCGTCCGGCCCGCGCGCCGCGGATGCCGCGCATCGACGAGCTGCCGATGCCGGCCCAGGCCGAGATTCGTCAGGCCCGCGGCGAGGTTGAAGAAGAGACCCCGCAGAAGACCCGCCTGTCGCTGCTGCAACGCCTCGCCAATGTCGGCCTCGGCCGTCGGGACGAGGAAAGTGAGCCGCCGGTCGCGGCCCGGACCTCCGGTCCCGCGATGCCGCCGCTGCCTGAGCGCCGGCCGCAGAAGACCGTGGCGCAGCAGATCGCATCCAATGAGCCGGTATCTGAGTATGCCCGCCGTCCCGCGCCGCAGGGCCTGGACATGCATGGCCGCCCCGCGCCTGTTGCGCCGGCGCCACAGGGTGACGACCATCTTGATATCCCGGCCTTCCTGCGGCGGCAGGCGACCTGAGGATTGTTACAACAAGGCAGACGAAAAAAGGTCCCGGCAACAAGCTTGCCGGGACCTTTCCTTTTGTCCGGTGCATACCCGGATGGCGCCGCCAAGCAACTGATTTTAAATCATTAATTACACATTCGGGGGTTCAGTAAAACTGCCGGTAGCGGCCTCGAACCTCGGCGCAATTTGGTTAAGCCTTGGCGCGAATACGGCAGGTTTGGGGTAACAATCGGTAAAAAAGCGTGAGTTGGCGCTGTTTGGGGCAGTGACTATGGTTTGCCGTGACTTGGGGATACGGATTCGCGGGACGTCGGCACTGGCCGGCCAGGTGGGTCTCGTATAAGTCGCAGTGGGTCGTAGTGGGGCGGGTTCCTGATGAAATTTAGCCGGCAAACAACGCTTCGTGCGCAAGCCTCGGTGGCAGGCGTAGGCGTTCATTCCGGTCTTCCCGTCACTATCACGCTTGGGCCTGCGCCTGTCGACGCGGGTTTTATTTTTGTCCGCACCGGACTTGAGGGAAGTGACCGCGAAGTGCAGGCGACCGCCGAGCAGGTGATCGCGACCGAATTCGCCACTGTTCTCGGCGATCATGATGGCCCGCTGGTGTCCACCGCCGAGCACGTGCTTGCTGCACTGCGGGGCATGGGCGTCGACAACGCCACAATCGAGATCGATGGTCCCGAAGTACCGATCATGGACGGCAGCGCCGCGGCCTTTATTGCGGCAATCGACCAGGCCGGCATCGTCACCCAACCGGCGCAGCGCCGTTTCATTCAGGTTTTGAAGCCGATCTCGGTCAAGATCGGCGACTCCTTCGGCGAGATCAGGCCCCATGCTACCGGGTTCCGCGTCGAGGTCGAGATCGACTTCGCCAATCCCGTCATCGGCCAGCAGAGCTACGCCTTCGACCTCAACCCGGAAGGTTTCCGCCGCGAAGTCGGCCGGGCCCGGACTTTCGGCCTGATGTGCGATGTCGCTCGGCTCTGGAGCGCGGGCTATGCCCTCGGCGCCTCCTTCGACAACACCGTCGTGTTCGACGACGAGCGGCTGCTCAATACCGAGGGCCTGCGCTACGCCGATGAATGTGCCCGCCACAAGGTACTGGATGTGATCGGCGACCTCTCGCTGGCCGGCCTGCCGCTGCTCGGCGCCTATCGTTCGGTGCGTGGCGGCCACAAGCTCAACCACGCAGTTCTGACCGCGCTGCTCGCCGACCGGACCGCCTGGCGGGTGGTCGAGGGCGAGGCTGCCCGCCGCACCACGCGTCCCGTGGGCGAAGTCGGCCGCGGCATCGTCGGTGGCCGGATCGCCGCGGCATTCGGACCGGATGTGTCCTGAAGAGACCTGTCGCCGTTTGGTTGGCGGCTTCCCCGGGAAACTCCTGGTAACCATGATCGGCTAGCATTGCGGCAGGTTCGCCTTAATCCGGGCGGAATGCATGCCTATCCGGTGCTTAACGATCGTTTTTGGATACATCGGCGTGGTCGCATGGCAGGCACCACGGCACCATTTCGCGCCCATGATGGGGTTCGTGGGCTGGCGGACACCGCATCATAGGGCGTCAGGGCTTAAACTCATGTCGGCACAGCGTATGACGCGCGGATTTTTCTCGGTCTCGTCGCGAGCCCGTGGGCTGCTTCAGGCTGTCACTTTCATCATGCTCGCGCTACCGCTCGCCGGCTGCGGCACCGGCTCGCTCTGGGACAAGTTCACCGCCAAAGACGACACCTTCGTCGAGGAGCCCGCCGACAAGATCTATAATGAGGGCCTGTACCTCATGAACGAGAAGAAGGACATGAAGGCGGCGAACAAGAAGTTCGAAGAGGTCGACCGCCAGCATCCTTATTCCGACTGGGCCCGTAAATCGCTGCTGATGTCGGCCTATGCGTCCTACCAGGGCGGCGACTATGACGGCTGTATCGGCGCCGCCACCCGCTACGTCACGCTGCATCCCGGCAGCCCGGACGCGGCCTATGCGCAATACCTGATTGCCGCCTCCCATTACGACCAGATTCCCGACATCAGCCGCGACCAGGCCCGCACCGAAAAGGCGATCGCCGCGCTGGAAGAGGTGGTGCGCAAATATCCGACTTCCGAATATGCGACTTCGGCCAAGGCCAAGATCGAGGGCGCGCGCGACCAGCTCGCCGGCAAGGAAATGAATGTCGGCCGCTACTACGCCCAGAAGCGTGACTACACGGCCGCGATCAACCGTTACAAGACCGTCGTCACCCAGTACCAGACCACCCGCCATGTCGAGGAGGCGCTGTTCCGGCTGACCGAAGCCTATATGGCGATCGGCATCGTCGGCGAGGCGCAGACCGCGGCGGCCGTGCTTGGGCACAATTTTCCTGACAGCCGCTGGTACAAGGACGCCTATAATCTTGTAAAATCCGGCGGTCTCGAGCCGAGCGAGAATCAGGGGTCCTGGATCAGCCGGACCTTCAAGAAGATGGGCCTCGGCTAGGAAGTTTTGGGGTTCCATGCTGGCGCGTCTGTCGATCCGTGACATCGTCCTGATCGAACGGCTCGATATCGAATTCGCCACCGGACTTGCGGTTTTGACCGGCGAGACCGGTGCGGGCAAATCCATCCTGCTCGATGCCTTTGCACTGGCGCTCGGCGGCCGCGGCGACGCCGGCCTCGTGCGCCACGGCGCGGAGCAGGGGCAGGTCACCGCCGTGTTCGATGTCCCGAAGAATCATCCTGCGACCAAGATTCTGGCCGAGAACGGCCTCGACGACACCGGGGAGATGATTCTCCGCCGCGTGCAGCTCGCCGACGGCCGCACCCGCGCCTTCATCAACGACCAGTCGATCAGCGTGCAGACGCTGAAGGCAGTCGGCGCCGCCCTGGTCGAGATCCACGGCCAGCACGACGAGCGCGCGCTGGTCGACGCCGCCACACACCGCCGCCTGCTCGATGCCTTTGCCGGCCTTGAAAAAGACGTCGCGGCGGTCGAATCGCTCTGGGACGAGCGCCGCACCGCCAACACCGCGCTGGAGCAACATCGCGCCGCCATGGAGCATGCCGCCCGCGAGGCCGATTATCTGCGCCACGCCTCCGACGAGCTGAAGCAGCTCGCGCCCAAGGACGGCGAGGAGACCGCGCTGGCCTCGCGGCGCACCACCATGATGCAAGGCGAGAAGGTCGCCTCGGACCTGCGCGAGGCGCAGGAGGCGGTCGGCGGCAATCATTCGCCGGTCGCCGCGCTCTCGGCGGCGGTGCGTCGGCTGGAGCGCCGCGGCGTCAACTCGCCGGCGCTGGTCGAGCCTGCGGTGAAGGCGATCGACGCTGCGATCAACGCGCTGGAGGAAGCCGATCAGCATCTGCTGGCGGCGCTGGCCGCAACCGATTTCGATCCGGCCGAGCTCGAACGCATCGAGGAACGGCTTTTTGCTTTGCGTGCGGCGTCTCGCAAATATTCGACGCCGGTCGATGGCCTCGCCGCGCTGGCCGCCAAATATGCCGCCGACGTCGTCCTGATCGATGCCGGCGCCTCGCGTCTCAAGAAGCTGGAGCAGGCCGCGATCGAGGCAGATAGCCGCTATGCCGCCGCCGCCAAGAAGCTGTCACTGGCGCGGCAGAAATCGGCGGAGAAGCTCAACAAGGCGGTCAATGCCGAGCTCGCGCCGCTCAAGCTCGAACGCGCCAGGTTCATGACCCAGGTCGAGACCGACGAGGCCGCGCCGGGACCGCAAGGCTTCGATCGCGTCGAGTTCTGGGTGCAGACCAATCCGGGCACCAAGCCGGGTCCGCTGATGAAGGTCGCCTCCGGCGGCGAGTTGTCGCGCTTCCTCCTGGCGCTCAAGGTCGTGCTGTCCGACCGCGGCTCGGCGCCGACGCTCGTGTTCGACGAAATCGATACCGGCGTCGGCGGTGCGGTTGCCGACGCCATCGGCGGGCGCCTGGCGCGGCTTGCCGGCAAGGTCCAGGTCATGGCCGTGACCCACGCCCCGCAGGTCGCCGCCCGCGCCGACCAGCACCTGCTCATCTCCAAGGACGCCCTCGACAAGGGCAAGCGCGTCGCCACCCGCGTCAATGCGCTCGCCGCCGATCACCGCCGCGAGGAGATCGCCCGGATGCTCGCCGGCGCCGAGATCACCGCCGAGGCGAGGGCGGCCGCGGAGAGATTGCTGAAGTCGGCCACGGCTTAGGCCTCCACCGTCATTCCGGGGCGATGCAGAGCATCGAACCCGGAATCTCGAGATTCCGGGTCTGGTCCTTCGGACCATCCCGGAATCACGTTCTCAATTGCAGATCGACTCGTACAGATCGTCCCAGTTTGGATTGCTCTTCTCAATCAGCTGGATTTTCCAAGCCCGCTTCCATTTCTTCAGCTCTTTCTCTCGCGATATCGCCGAGACTGGATCATCCTAAATCTCGAACCAAACAAGCCGCGTGATGTTGTACTTCGTCGTGAAGCCGGGCACGGCCTTGATTCGATGTTCATAGACGCGACGCACGAGATCGTTGGTGATGCCGACGAGATTGCCCCATCTCGCCGGCTTGCTAGAATATGGACGTAATACGCCACCAGCCCCTCCCAACCGTCATTCCGGGGCGCACGAAGTGCGACCTGGAATCTCGAGGTTCCGGGTCTGGTCCTTCGGACCATCCCGGAACGACGATCGCAATCTTAAGTATAATGGCCAGAGCAGCAAAATCCAAAGCAACACCGCTTCGCGACATCGCCGACCTCACCAAGGCGCAGGCCAAGGTCGAGCATATGCGGCTCGCGCTCGAGATCGAGGGGCACAACGAGCGCTACTATCAGGAGGACGCGCCCACCATCACCGATGCCGAGTACGACGCCCTGCGTCAGCGCCTCAACGCGATCGAAAATCGCTTTCCTGAATTCGTCAGCGCAGAGTCGCCGTCGCAGAAGGTCGGCGCCGCGCCGTCAGGCCGCTTCAAGAAGGTCCGGCATGCCCTTCCCATGCTGTCGCTCGAAAACGCCTTTGCGGAAGAGGACGTGCGCGACTTCGTCGGCCGCATCGTGCGGTTCCTGAAGCTCGACGACGACAAGGTCAATTTCTCTGCCGAGCCGAAGATCGACGGCCTTTCGATGTCGCTGCGCTACGAGGGCGGCGAGCTCGTCACCGCCGCGACGCGCGGCGACGGTGCGGTCGGGGAGGACGTCACCGCCAACATCCGCACGCTCGAAGACGTGCCGCAGAAGCTGAAGGGCCGCAACGTCCCCGACATCTGCGAGGTGCGCGGCGAAGTCTACATGACCAAGAAGGCGTTCCTCGCGCTCAACGAGCGGCAGAAGGTGGAAGGCGGCACCATCTTCGCCAATCCGCGCAATTCGGCGGCGGGCTCGCTCCGGCAGAAGGACCCGACCATCACCGCCTCGCGTCCCCTCGGCTTCTTCGCCTATGCCTGGGGGCAGATGAGCGCGATGCCGGAGGATACGCAGAGCGGCATGATCGGCTGGTTCGAGCGCTGCGGCTTCAAGACCAATCCGCTGACCAAGCTCTGTCACTCCGTCGAGGAGCTGCTCGCGTTTCATCATGCGATCGAGGAGCAGCGCGCACGGCTCGACTACGACATCGACGGTGTCGTCTACAAGGTCGATCGCATCGGCTGGCAGGAGCGGCTTGGCTTCGTCTCTCGCACGCCGCGCTGGGGCATTGCGCACAAATTCCCGGCCGAGCGTGCCATGACGGTGCTGCGCGACATCGAGATCCAGGTTGGGCGCACCGGCTCGTTCACGCCGGTCGGCAAGCTCGAGCCGGTCGGCGTCGGCGGCGTGATCGTGCAGAACGTCACGCTGCACAACGAGGACTACATCAAAGGCATCGGCAACAAGGGCGAGGTGCTGCGCGAGGGGCGCGACATCAGGATCGGCGACACCGTCGTGATCCAGCGTGCCGGCGACGTCATCCCGCAGGTGGTCGACGTCGTCCTCGACAAGCGGCCGAAGACTGCCAAGGAATTCCACTTCCCGAAGAAGTGCCCGTGTCCGCTGCACACCGATGTCGTGCGCGAGGAGACGGCGACGGGCGAGGAGGGCTCGCGCGCCCGCTGTACCGGCGAGTTCGCCTGTCCCTATCAGAAGATCGAGCACCTCAAATTGTTCGTGTCGCGGCGGGCCTTCGACATCGACGGCCTTGGCGAGAAGCAGCTCCAGCACTTCTTCGACGAAGGGTGGGTGAGGGAGCCCGCCGACATCTTCACGCTGGAGAGGCGCAACGCGAAGCTCAAGCTCGAGGAGATCGAGGGCTACGGCGCGACCTCGGTGCGCAACCTGTTCGGCGCCATCCAGAACCGGCGAAAAATCGCGCTGGAGCGCTTCATCTATGCGCTCGGCATGCGCCATGTCGGCGAGACCACGGCGCTGGCGCTAGCGCGCGGCTACGGCTCGTGGAACGCCTTCCATGATGCCTGCCTCAAGGTTGCTCACGGCGACGAGGAGGCGATCGCGGACATGGATGCGCTCGACCAGATCGGCGACACCGTGATCAAGAGCATCGCCGATTATTTCGGCGAGAGCCACAACCGCGGCATCGTCGAGCGGCTGACCAAGGAGGTCGAGATCATCGACGCCGAGAAGCCGAAGAGCAATTCGGCCGTCGCCGGCAAGACCGTGGTGTTCACGGGCTCGCTGGAGAAGATGACGCGGGATGAAGCCAAGGCGACCGCGGAGCGGCTGGGTGCGAAAGTGTCGGGCTCAGTGTCGAAGAAGACCGATCTGGTGGTCGCCGGCCCCGGCGCGGGCTCGAAGCTCGCGGACGCCAACAAGCACGGCGTCAAGGTGCTGACCGAGGACGAGTGGCTGAAGCTGATCGGGGAGTGAGGGGCACACTGGCGCCACCCGCTCCGCTGTCATCGCCCGGCTTGACCGGGCGATCCAGTATTCCAGAGACAGCGTGAGGATACGGAGAGGCTGCGGCGTACTGGATGCCCCGGTCAAGCCGGGGCGTGACAGCGAGGTTGAGGGGCGCGCACACCGCTCCTCACATCATCCCCCTCTCTTCCTCTTCCGCCTGCCCGATCAGCGCTTCGCTCACCACCACCTCCCGCCGCGGCACGACGAACATCATCACGCAGGCGCAGAGCAGCGAGATCGCCAGCACCGCGGCGGTGAGTGGCAGTGTCGTGGCGGAGTGGCCGCCGAGATAGGCGCCGAATTGCGACATCAGCGCGCCAATGCCTTGCTGGAGGAAGCCCATCGCGCCTGAGGCGGTGCCGGCCGCCTCCGGGCGGATGCTGATCGCGCCGGCGGCGGAATTCGCCATCACGAAGGCATTGCCGGCCATCACGATCATCTGCGTGCCGAACAGCCAGGCTGGGGCTTCGTTCCAGCCGATCAAGCTCCACAGCAAGTTCGCAACGCTGCCGCAGAGCTGCAGGGCGAGCCCGAACCAGATCAGCTTCTCCAGCGAATGCCGCGGCGCAAAGCGCACGCAGAGCAGATTGCCGACGAGAAACGCAAAGCCCGAGGTCGCGAACCACGCGCCGTATTCGGCGCTGCTGCGGCCCATCTGCGTCACCACGATGTATGGGCCGCCGCCTGCGAAGGTGAAGATGATCTGCGAGGCCAGCACCTGGCACATCACATAGCCGACGAAGGCGCGATTGCGGATCAGCATGCCGACGTCGCCGCGGAAGCCGCTGCCGGCGGCGCGGCTGCGGCGCGTCTCGGGCAGCGCCACCGCAATGCCGACGGCGACAATGATCGCACCGATCGTGATGGCGTAGAAGATCGCGCGCCAGCCGAATGCAGTCTCGATCAGGCCGCCTGTGAGCGGCGAGATCATCTGCCCGATCATCAGCGCCGCGACCACGAGGCTGATCATCGAGGCGACGCGATCGCGCTCATAGATGTCGCGGATGATGGCGCGGCTCACCACCATGCCGGCGGCGCCGCCCAGCGCCTGGAAGAAGCGTGCTGCGATCAGCTGCGGCAGGTTTTGCGCGAAGATGCAGGCGACGCTGGCCGCCACCATCAGCGCCAGTCCGCCGAGCAGCACCGGACGCCGGCCGAACCGGTCCGATAGCGGACCCATGATCAGCTGCGACAGCGCGATGCCGACCATGTAGAGCGACACCGTCATCTGCGCGATCGAGATGTCGCTGCCGAAATTCGTCGCCAGCACCGGCAGCGCCGGAACCAGCATGTAGAGCGAGATCGGCGCGATGCCGGTCATGACGACCAGCAGCAGCAACACCACGCGCGATGTCGCGATGTTGGTGGCCGCTCCCGGCGGCTTACTGATCATGCCGTGCATGCGTGTCGATCTCGCTAGAATTCGAATCGACTGTAGCGTGGCCGCACAAGACGGATATCGGCGTTTCGGAATGCGGCTATACGGATTCCGGGATGGTTATGATGAGAGCACGATGGCGACCGATTGGACGCGCGTCTCGCTCCACAAATGCGATGTCATTCCCCGCGAAAGCGGGGAATCCAGTACGCCGCGGCTTCTCCGCATGCGTTTGCTGTCTCTGGAATACTGGATGCCCCGCCTTCGCGGGGCATGACACCTGTGGTGGGGAAGCAGCGTTGCGCAAATCGCGTAGCGCTATGCGCAACCACGAGCCTACACCTTCAGCTCCGCCGTCGCCTGGTCGAGCCAGGCCTTGGTCGCCTCGTCCAGCGCCGGCCGCACTTCGTCTCTCACGCGCGCATGATACGCGTTCAGCCAGTCGAGCTCGTCGCGGCTCAGCATCGCCACCTCGATCAGCCGGCGGTCGATCGGCGCCAAGGTCAGCGTCTCGAACGCGTTCATCGGCTTCTCGGCGCCCTTGATGTCGGCCGCGACCACCAGCTCGAGGTTCTCGATGCGGATGCCGAAACCGTCGGTCTTGTAGTAGCCGGGCTCGTTGGAGAGGATCATGCCGCGCTTCAGCGGCGTGGTGCCGAGCTTGGAGATCCGCGCCGGCCCTTCGTGCACCGAGAGATAGCTGCCGACGCCGTGGCCGGTGCCGTGCTCGAAGTCAAGGCCGGCCGACCAGAGATATTGCCGCGCCAGCGTGTCGAGTTGCGCGCCCGTGGTGCCGTCGGGGAAGATCGCGCGCGCAATCGCGATGTGTCCGCGCAGCACGCGGGTGAAGCGGTCGCGCATCTCATCCGTCGGCTCGCCCACTGCCATGGTGCGCGTGACATCGGTGGTGCCGTCCTCATATTGCGCGCCGGAATCGATCAGCAGGAGATCGCCAGGCGCGATCCGCCGGTTGCTCTTGCGGGTGACGCGGTAGTGCACGATGGCGCCGTTCGGACCGGTGCCTGATATGGTCGGGAACGACACGTCCTTGAGCGCGCCGGTGTCGCGGCGAAACGTCTCCAGCGCCTCGACCGCGTCGATCTCGGTGAGCTTGCCGCTTGGCGCCTCGCGGTCGATCCATGCGAGGAAGCGCGCCAGCGCTGCGGCGTCGCGCACATGGGCCGTTTTGGTGCCACTGATCTCGGTCGCGTTCTTGACCGCTTTGAGCAGAGCAACCGGATCGCTGCCGCGCACCGGCTTGCCACCGGCGCCCGCGATCAGCCGGCTGAGGGCGTCGGCCGCGGTGGCGTTGTCGAGCGCGATCGCCGCACCGCTTTTGGCCAGCGCCATCAGCGTCGGTGCCATCGCATCGGGCTCGCGCACGTCGGCGGACTGCTCGAGATGGTCGCGCGTCAGATTGGAGAGCTTGCGGTGGTCGATGAAGATGGTGGGCCGGCCGTCCTTCGGCACCAGCGCGTAGGACAGCGGCAGCGGCGTATGGGCGACATCGGCGCCGCGGATGTTGAAGGTCCAGGCCACCGCGTGGCTGTCCGACAGCACCAGCGCATCGGTGCCCAGCTTGGCGATCTCGGTCCTGATCTGCGTCAGCTTCTCGGCTTCAGCGACGCCGGCATGCTGAAGGCTGTGCAGGGCGACGGGGGCGAGCGGCGGCTGCGGCCGGTCCTGCCAGATCGCGTCGATCGGATTGTTGTCGACGGCGACCAGCTTGGCGCCGGCCTTGGCGCAGGCGGCGGATAGGCGTTCGGCTGCCGAAAAAGTGTGCAGCCACGGATCAAATCCAAGGCGGTCACCGGCTTTCAGATGCTCCGCCACCCAGCTCTCCGGCGGCGGGTCGATCAGCGATTCCACCACCCAGGCCTTGGCGTCGACCTGCTTGGCGGCCTGAAGCGTGTAGCGGCCGTCGACGAACACCGCGGCTTCCTGCGTCAGCACCACCGCCATTCCCGCCGAGCCCGTAAAGCCGGTCAGCCAGGCCAGCCGCTCTTCCGATGGCGGCACATATTCGTTCTGCTGCTGATCGGCGCGCGGAACGACGAAGCCGGTCAGTTTGCGACGGGCAAGTTCTTCGCGAAGTGCCGCCAGCCGCGCCGTCAATGCGACGCCGGCCTCCGGCTCCTCGAATGTCTGGAAGTGCGCTTCGAACATGTGGATCACTCTAGGATCATGGGCATCGGTCCGCAATCTAGACGCATTTGCGTCGCATCTGGCATGGACTGTGCTTGAAATAGTTCCATTCGAATTGAGTGGAGTAAAGGATGCGGCAGTTGCGCTTCGTCCGGATAACAGGGAAATTCGAGCAGGTGGTTCATCTCAACGCCGAGGGGACACACGATGCCAGCGTTCACGTTTGAGAAGATTTCGCCGCCGGTGCGCCGCGCCCCGACTGCGGCAGCACCGAAGAAGCCGCGCGGCCTCATCAGCCAGATGATCGACCGTTTCGCCGAGCGCCGCGCGCGGCGGACGTTGCGGGACGATCGCGTCGTGCCCCGGGACGACAAGCCGGCGGAATAGGGTGGCGTCTAGATCGTAGGGTGGTAGCCTTGCGGCTGCGCAAAGCGCAGTCCGCTAGGCGTAACCCACCACTTTCGTCGCCGCGCGAGAGAGGTGGGTTACGCTGACGCTAACCCACCCTGCGAAAGCTTCCTCAGCAACAAGCTGCTCCAGCCCTCGATCCTGAGGTGCCGCAAGGGCACGAGGCCGCGGGCGCGGTAGGCGGCTATCACGGCGGGGGCTTGGTGCGTCAGCAGGCCGGAGAGGATGACGTGGGCGCCAGGCGCGAGGTGCCGCGCCATCGGGCTCGCCAGCTGTCGTAACGGATTGGCAAGGATGTTGGCGAGCACCAGGTCGAACGGGCCCGCGCGGGCAAAATCCGGTGCGGCAAAGCCGGTGGCGCGGATCACCCGCACATGGTTGCCAACTTCATTGAGTGCGGCGTTCTCAGCCGCCACCCGCACCGAGGGCGGATCGATGTCGGAGGCCAGCACTGCGCGCTGCAACGCCTTTGCGGCTGCGATCGCGAGCACGCCGGTCCCGGTACCGAGGTCGAGCACGTTGCGCGGCGGGGAACTCTTCAGGACATGGTCAAGCAGAAGTAAACAGCCGCGCGTCGTGCCGTGGTGACCGGTGCCGAAGGCCAGCGCCGCCTCGATCTCGATGGCGAGCTTGTTTGGCGCCACACGGTCACGGTCGTGGCTGCCGTGCACGACGAAGCGCCCGGCCGGGACCGGGACGAGATCCTCCAGGCTGGCCTTGACCCAGTCCTTGGCCTCGATCGTGTCGAAGGCGAGCGTCGCGGCGATCTCCTTTCCTGCTGAAGTTGCAACGAGTTCGCGCAGCCATGCCTGATCCGGCGCCTCGGCGAAATGGAGCGTCACGTCCCATTGTCCGTCCGGCCGCTCGAACGCGGCGACCGCGGCATCGCCATCGAAAAACACCTCGGTGAGCACGTCGACGACACGCCTGGCGTCGGCCTCGCTGCCGATCGAAAAGCTGGCGCGATGGGTGGGGGAAGGCTGCATTCAGGGTTCCGTTGATCTCAATTTTTGGAGCTTTTGGTGCCAATTTTCCGGATAAGTTGCGACTGCGGGTTAACTCGCCTGCAGCTTGTCTACCGTACATTTCCGGATGTTGAAGCAACGCAGCACAGCTTGGAATTGAAACGGAGGCGAGTCTTGAAGCGCATGGTTCAGAAGTTCTGGTCGGACGAGTCCGGTGCAACGGCGATCGAGTACGGTCTGATTGCCGCGGGCATCGCCCTGGCGATCATCACCGTGGTGAACGGCCTGGGCACCACCATGAACGAGAAGTTCACGTCGATTAGCACCTCCTTGAAGTAATTTCCGCCTGCATTTCCCAGCGGGGCTATTTTTCTTCAGAGGCTGTTCCTGATCACCGCCCGCTGGGGGATTTCCCTGGCGGGCGAGGTCGTTTTGGCACGTGTGTTCTCTCGCGATCTTCACAGCTTGTCCGCCTGCTTGCCGGGACCCTATCCACCCGTTTTTCCCGCAATTGTCCCTACGATTTTCCACTGACTTTCCCCAGGATCACCCCGATGGTCGTGGCCAGGCTTCCTCTGCCCGACCACAGACCTTTCGACAGTCTCTCCACAGACAATCCACAGACCTATCCACGGCTTCCGAACAGCGACCGGTGATCCCGCAGGATCACCTGCGCCGCGTTGTGACCGGGGGCCCCGGTGACGCCGCCGCCGGGATGGGCGCCGGAGCCACAGTGGTAGAGGCCCCTCAACGGCCCGCGATAATCGGCGTGGCCCAGCATCGGCCGCGCCGAGAACAGCTGGTTCAACGTCAGCGCGCCGTGGAAGATGTCGCCTCCGAGCAGACCGAATTGCCGTTCGAGATCGAGCGGGGACAGGATCTGACGGCCGAGCACGCTCGCCGCAAAACCCGGCGCGTACTTGTCCACCGTCGCGATCATGAGATCGGCGACCTCCTCGCGATGGTCGTCCCACGATCTTCCATCGGGAAGCTCCGGCGCGACGTGCTGGCAGAACAGGCTCGCGACGTGCTTGCCGGCGGGCGCCAGCGTGTCGTCCAGCGTCGAGGGGATCAGCATCTCGACCACGGGCTCACGGCTCCAGCCCTGCGCCCGCGCATCGAGATAGGCGCGGTCCATATAGTCGAGGCTCGGCGCGAGGATGATGCCGGAGGAGAGATGATCGCCTTCGCCCGGCAGCGCCGTGAAGGAGGGCAGACGGTCCAGCGCCACGTTCATGCGGAAGGTGCCGGAGCCGTTCTTCCAGTGCCGGATGCGAGCGAGGAAGTTCGCAGGCAGAGCATCGGCCGCGATCAGTCGCGTGTAGAGCAGCTTTGGATTGACGTTGGCCGCAACATACTTTGCGCGGATGGCTGAGCCGTTCTCCAGCACGACCCCGACGGCGCGGTCGCGCTCGACGATGACCTCACGGACGCCGGCATCCGTTTCGATCACGACGCCGCGGTCGCGTGCCGCGCGCGCCATCGCCTGCGTGATCGCGCCCATGCCGCCGATGGCGTGGCCCCAGACGCCCTTCTTGCCGTTCACCTCGCCGAAGGCGTGATGCAGCATCACATAGGCCGAGCCGGCGGCGTATGGACTGGCATAGTTCCCGACGATGGCGTCGAAGCCGAACAGCGCCTTGACCAGATCATGTTCGAAACGTTCGTCCAGCATTTCGCCGGCCGAACGGGTGAAGAGATCGAGCAGGCTGCGGCTCTGTTCCAGCGTGAGGCCGCGCAGAATATTGGCGCTCTGGAGCGCGTTCACGGCCTCGCGGATCGCGTTCGTGCCAAATCCGTCGACCAGGTTCGGGGGCGCGCGCAGCACGAACTGCCTGAGCACGTCGGCGATGTCTTCCAGCTCGTGCGAGAACCCATCGAGCGCCTCCGCATCATGCGCGCTGAGCCGCGCGACCGACGCTTTCGTCCGCCCCTCGCCGGTGAGGAGATAGCTTCCATCCGGCGCGGGCAGAAAATTCTGCGCGCGCCGCTCGACGATCCGCAGGCCCTGCTCGGCGAGCTTGAGGTCGCGGATCACCTGCGGATTGAGCAGGCTCACGGTGTAAGCCGCGACCGAATTGCGGTATCCCGGATGAAACTCCTCCGTGACCGCGGCGCCGCCGACCACCTTGCGACGCTCGACCACCCGCACCCGCAGGCCCGCCATCGCGAGATAGGCCGCGCAGGTAAGGCCGTTATGGCCAGCGCCGATGATGACGACGTCGGTTTCGCTCATGATTTCCCTGGCGTCATTCCGGGGCGATGCGCAGCATCGAACCCGGAATCTCGAGGTTCCGGGTTCGCCTCTCCGAGGCGCCCCGGAACGACATCTCTACATCAAGCATTTTCCGCTGCAACATCACGACACCCTTTATTGCCGGTTCAGGTGCCTTGTGCTCCATTGCGCGCGTCCGGCGCCCGCCGGGACTGTTTGCCGGAGCTTCCATGGATTCGATCGTGCAACCCGCCGCCACGGAGCAGTCGTCTCTTTCGCGCAACCGGATGCTGCTGACGGTCTACACCGCGGCGATCTTCGTCAGCGCGCTGCTGCTGTTCTCGGTGCAGCCGTTGTTCACGAAGATGGTGCTGCCGCGGCTCGGCGGCTCGCCTGCGGTGTGGTCGGTGGCCATGGTGTTCTTCCAGTCCTCGCTGCTGGCCGGCTATGCCTACGCGCATCTGTTGATGCAGGCGAGGAACCGGATCGTTCCGGTAGCGGTCCATCTGGCGCTGCTGATCGCGGCCTTCGCCGCGCTGCCGCTCGGCATCGCCACCGCCTATGGCGAGCCGCCCGCTTCGGGCTATGCATTCTGGCTGCTCGGCCTGTTCGTGGTCTCGATCGGGCTGCCGTTCTTCGCGCTCGCGGCCAACAATCCGCTGCTGCAGGCCTGGTTCGTCCGCACCGGCCATCCCGCTGCCCACGATCCCTATTTCCTCTATGCCTCCTCCAACATCGGCAGCTTCCTCGCGCTGTTGTCCTATCCGTTCCTGCTCGAGCCGATGTTCACGCTGCAGATGCAGAACTGGTTTTGGACCGGCGGCTATGGCCTGTTGATCCTTCTCATCGGCGCCTGCGCCGTGCTGTTGTTGCGTTCGCCGAAGCTGGCGGTGGCCGACGCGCGGACCGACGACGTGAATGCGCCCGCGCCCAGCCTGCTGACGCGGCTGCGCTGGATCTTCCTCGCCGCAGTGCCGTCGGGCCTGCTCATCGCGGTGACCGCGCACATTTCGACCGACGTCGCGGCGGCGCCGCTGCTGTGGGTGCTGCCGCTGTCGCTGTACCTTTTGACCTGGGTCGTGGTGTTCCAGTCGCGGCCGTTATTGCCGCACAAATGGATGCTGATGCTCCAGCCGGTCGCGATCGCGGGCGTCGTCGTGCTGCTGGCCTTTGGCGGCGAGCAGAACCTGCTGCTCACGCTCGGCGGACACCAACTGTGCTTCTTCGTCATTGCCATCGCCTGTCACGGCGAACTGGCGCGGACCCGGCCGGCCGCAAAATATCTCACCGGCTTCTATGTCGCGCTGTCGTTTGGCGGCATGGTCGGCGGCCTGTTCGCAGGGCTCGTTGCGCCCTTCACCTTCACATGGATCGCCGAATATCCGATCCTGATCGCGCTCGCCGCGCTGTGCCGTCCGTCCGCGAACGAGCGGCTGGCGGGCGTCGTCAAATGGTACTGGCTGGCGCTCGCCGCGCTCGCGGTAGCGCTCGTCGCGCCGTCGTACACGACGGGGGACCTCCCGACCTGGTTCGAGGATCATCGCGTCTGGGTCGCCGGCGCCGTCGGCGTGCTCGCCGCGCTGCTCGCGCTGATCCTCAATGCCGGTCGCTGGAAGATCTTTGCCACCGTCGCGCTCGCACTGGCGTTGATCCGGGTTTATCCCGCAGACGAGGGCCGCGTCACGACGGTGCGCAGCTTCTTCGGCGTGCACAAGATCGTGGTGACGCCGGGCGGCTATTTCCATGTGCTGATGCACGGCACCACCATTCATGGCGCCGAGCGCTTCCGCAACAATGACGGCACGCCGGTCGCAGGCCGGCCCGAGCCGATCACCTACTATCACAGGGACGGCGGCATCGGTCAGGCTGTCAGCGCGATCCGCGAGCGCAAGGGCGCGCCGCTCAAGGTCGCCGCGATCGGGGTCGGCTCGGGCACGCTCGCCTGCGCTGCCGAGCGAGGCGAGAGCTGGACCTTCTTCGAGATCGATCAGTCCATGGTCGACGCGGCGCGTGACCCCAGGAATTTCCGCTACATCTCGAGCTGCATGCCGGACATGAAGCCCGTGATCGGCGATGCGCGCCTCACTTTCGCCAAGGAACCCGATGGCGCCTATGATCTCATCATCGTCGACGCCTACTCATCCGATGCGATCCCGATCCACCTTGCGACCGAAGAGGCGATGAAGATCTACAAGGACAAGCTCGCGCCGCACGGCGCCGTGGTGATGCACGTCTCCAATCGGCATCTGGATCTCGAGACCGTCGTGGTCGGCATTGCCGATGCCAACGATCTCAAGAGCTGGGTCTTCAACGAGGATTCCGGGCGCGACTCCGACTACATCTTCTCGACCGACGTCGTCATCTCCGCGCGGGAGGAGGAAGATGTCGGCAAGCTCGCGTCCTCCAAGCAATGGGAGCAGACCGAAGCCGATGACAGGGTACGGGTCTGGACCGACGACTATTCGAATATCCTGGGCGCGCTGTATCGGCGTTTGCGGGATGGGGAATAGAGGCGTTACGGCACGAGCGGGTGCGGTGCCCCGGACGCAGCGCAGCGCTTCTTCAGCGGTGCGCTGCAGAGCCGGGGCCCAGAACTCTGGGTCCCGGCTCTGCGTCGCGTCATTTCATGCGGCGCCGGGTCCGGGACACGAGATATGGGTTTACGGCGCCACCGGCGTCCCCGCGGGCAACGCGATCCCCTTCTCGCCGGCAACCTGCCGCAGCAAGTCCGGCCTGTCCGAAATGATCCCATCGACGCCGAACTCGATGATCCGCGTCATGTCGTCTCGCTTGTTGACCGTCCACACCACGACGCGCAGGCCGAGCGCGTGAGCCTCCGAGACGAGCGCTGCGGTCACATCGCCGAAATAAGGCGACCAGATCGCGCCGCCCGCAGCCTTGACCGTCCGCGGCAGCGAGCCGCCGTGATCGGCCGGATTGAAGCCGGCAGTCCAGTTCGTCGCCTTGTCGAGCGCCATCGTCTGGCCTGAGCCGCGCTGGAGCGTCAGGTACACGGTTGGGATGTTCGGCGCCTGCCGCTGGACGAGCTGCAGGGCTCGCCAGTCGAACGACTGGACCATGACGCGATCGGAAAATCCTTCGGCCTCGATCACCCCGAGCAGCTTCGCGACGAAGGCCTGCGGATCTGGCGCTTCATCTGGATGGTTCGGATCGATCTTGGTCTCGATGTTGAGGCGCACCTACGTGTTGCCGGACTTGCGCACCAGCGCAAACAGCTCGCGCAAGGTGGGAATGCGCGTCCCCGGCACCGCACGCTGGTCGGAATTGTTTCGCGTAGGCGCTGTCCGGCCGGATCTGGCCGACGTCATAGCTCCTGACCTCGTCGAGCCGCAATTTGACGAAAGGCGTGCCGGGCGAAGTGATGTAGACCCCATCGGACCTGCGTGCGAGATCCGGATTGAGCGCGCGCTCATGCGAGACGATGGCGTCGCCATCGGCGGTCACGCCGACGTCGAGCTCCAGCGTGTCCACGCCTATCGACAGCGTATTGGCGAAGGCGGGCAGGGTGTTTTCCGGCAACAGCGCCCGCCCGCCGCGATGCGCCTCGAGGTCGAAGGCCACATCAGCTCCCATGGCCCGTCCCGCGATCAGAACCCAGAGCACAGTCAGAATGGTCCTGGCACATGACGGCATGGTGCCTCGGCCGGCGAGGGCTGTTAATGGCGATCGCGTCAGTTCTGATAGTAATAGCCGCGCGGCTGATAATACTGCCGGGGCTGCGGCTGATAGTAATAGCCCTGCTGGCCGTAGCCCTGATTGTAATATGGCTGCGGCTGCTGCTGATAGACCTGCGCGTCGTAGAGCGGGCGGCTCGCCGAGCGCGGCGCGGGATAGCGCGCGCCGGTGTCGCTGCCGTCGGCCGGATAGATGTAGTTGTCGTCCTGCGGCATGTAGCGGCGCGCGGGCTGCGCCGGCGGCGTCAGGTTCACGGGATCGCCTGTGGTCGCGTATTGCTCTTCAGCCGGCTGCGGTGCGCGGGCCACGGCATTGCGGCCGCGCGGATTGCGCGCCAGCGCCACCTGCGCCGAGCCGGTCAGCGTCACCGTGGTGTTGAGCACGCCCTGCTGCTGCACCAGCGCATAGAGCGTCGAGGCGTTCTGCCGCGACAGCCGCACGCAGCCATGCGAGGCCGGTGAGCCGAGCCGGCTGACCGAGTCGGTGCCGTGGATAGCGTGCCCGACCTTGGTGAAGAAGATCGAATGCGGCATCGGCGCGTCGTCGAATTCCTTGGAGAAGTGATCCTCCTCCATGCGGAAGGCGCGGAACGCGCCGTTCGGTGTTTCGCGCGAGGGGATGCCTGTCGACACCGGCCAGTGATAGCGCGCGACGCCGTCCACCGCGACGGTCATCTGCTGATTGTCCTTGTCGATGGTGATCTCGACCTTGGCCTGCGCGGTGCCCGCGCCGAAGAGCAGAAATGAGGTGAAAGCAATGAAAAACGAACGCATCTGGAAACGCATTTGAATCCTGGCCTCCGGCCTGTTCACGCTAGGCGCTGCGGCTCACCGTCCCCGGCGTGCAATATGCCTGCAATCCGGCTTTCGTTCCAGCGTGCTGCCGGCCCATCGTTAACGCGACGTCTGATGTAAGCAAGGGCGCTTTGTGCCGCGAAGGCCACGGCGACGCTGACATTTTCGCGAGCGGAGGCGCGTTCACAACGCGACAATTCGTCACAAAGGCGCAACCATTCCGCCGCGCGGCGCGTTGATGATGGCCATTCTCGACAGGTGATGTGCCTGCCGTCGTTTGCCCCTTTCCTGCCCCCGGGGACCTAGATGAACAAAGTCCGTCTCGCCGCCGCGCCATTGCCGGCCAGTCTGTCTATCCGCCTGCTGTTCGCCGCCTTCGCCATCCTGCTGGCGCTGTTGTCGCTGCCGCAAGCAAGTCATGCCCAGGGCATCGTGCGCGGGGCGCAGGAAGGCTCTTATGAAGGCAACCGCATCGCCGGACCCGTGGGCGGCGCGGTAGGCGGCGTCGTCGGCGCCGGAGTCGGAGGGGCCGTCGGCGCAGTCGAGGGTGTGCTCGGCATTCCCCACCGTCACTATCGTCACCGCTGCCGCGGATATTACGACGGCTATCATCGCTTTCACTGCTACAGGTGAGTCCACAGTCGTCATTCCGGGGCGCGCGAAGCGCGAGCCCGGAATCCATCAGGCGGCAGAGGCAGTGGATGAATGGATTCTATGATGCGCAATTGCGCATCATAGCTCGCGCTTTCGCGTGCCCCGGAATGACAGATCAATTCTTCAGCCGATACCCCGTGCGGAAAATCCACCAGATCACGACCAGGCAGATCACCAGGAACGCCAGCGTCATGCCGATGCTGACGGACACGCTGACGTCGGCGATCTCGTAAAAACTCCAGCGGAAGCCCGAGATCAGATAGACGACCGGATTGAGCAGCGCGACCGTGCGCCAGCCCGCCGGCAGCATGTCGATGGAATAGAAGCTGCCGCCGAGGAAGGTCAGCGGCGTCACCACCAGCATCGGGATCATCTGCAGCTTCTCGAAGCCGTCGGCCCAGATGCCGATGATGAAGCCGAATAGGCTGAACGTCACCGCCGTCAGCACCAGGAAGGCCAGCATCCAGACCGGATGGTGGATATGCAGCGGCACGAACAGCCCGGCCGTCGCCAGGATGATCAGGCCCAAGATGATCGACTTGGTCGCGGCGGCCCCGACATAGCCGAGCACGATCTCGAAGTAAGAAATCGGCGCCGACAGGATCTCGTAGATCGTGCCGGTGAATTTCGGGAAGTAGATGCCGAACGAGGCGTTGGCGATGCTCTGCGTCAGCACCGAGAGCATGATCAGGCCCGGCACGATGAAGGTGCCGTAGCTGACGCCCTCGACCTGGCTGATGCGCGAGCCGATCGCGGCGCCGAACACCACGAAATAGAGCGAGGTGGAGACCACAGGCGAGACGATGCTTTGCAGCAGCGTGCGCCAGGTGCGCGCCATTTCGAACAGATAGATGGCACGGATGGCGCGGTGATTCATGACGTCCTCACGAGGTCGACGAAGATGTCCTCGAGCGACGATTGCGTCGTGTCGAGATCGTTGAAGCGGATGCCCGCGGTGCGGAGATCGCCGAGCAGGCTGGTGATGCCGGTGCGCTCGCCCTTGGTGTCGTAGTCGTAGACCAGCGTGGCGCCGGCATCGCAGAGCTCGAGCTCGTAGTGCGCGAGGCTGTCCGGCAGCGAGGCGATCTTGCCCTGCAAATGCAGTGTCAGCCGTTTCTTGCCGAGCTTCTGCATCAAGGTCGTCTTGTCTTCGACCAGCACGATCTCGCCCTTGTTGATGACGCCGATGCGGTCGGCCATCTCCTCGGCCTCCTCGATGTAATGCGTGGTGAGGATGATGGTGACGCCGGATTGCTGCAGGCCGCGCACGACTTCCCACATGCCCTTGCGCAGCTCGACATCGACGCCGGCGGTGGGCTCGTCCAGGAACAGGATCTGCGGCTCGTGCGACAGCGCTTTGGCGATCATTACGCGGCGCTTCATGCCGCCCGAGAGCGTGATGATCTTGTTGTCCTTCTTGTCCCACAGCGAGAGGTCCTTGAGCACCTTCTCGATGTGATCGGGATTCTTCGGCTTGCCGAACAAGCCGCGGGAGAAGCTCACGGTCGCCCACACGCTCTCGAAGGCGTCGGTGTGCAATTCCTGTGGCACGAGGCCGATCAGCGAGCGCGCCTTGCGGTAGGAGGTCTGGATGTCCTCGCCACCGACCAGAACCTTGCCTTCGCTCGGGTTGGCGATACCGCAGATGATCGAGATCAGCGTGGTCTTGCCCGCACCGTTCGGGCCGAGCAGCGCGAAGATTTCGCCGCGCTTGATGTCGAGATTGACGTTCTTGAGCGCCTTAAAGCCGGACCCATAGGTCTTCGACAGATTGGCGACGGAGATGATGGAGGACATGATGGCTGGGGGGCTGCTGGGGAAGGCCGGACCCATCCGGGAAGGCAGGTCGGCGGAGCCCTGAAATAGGAACGCTGTTGTCGGCCCGCAATTCCCCGGAGAAAAATGGTCTCAAAACAGGCACTTCAGTGGCATGTTTCGGGCAAGTGTTGCGCGATGGTCACGGCTCGCGGCTAAGATTGTCGCTCACGCGGCTCTTTGTTGCGTCTGCGAGCGGGCCATGGCTACGATTCCGGCCAATCGCGAAGCGTATTGTCTCCAGGGAAAACATCGATGAGACCGAACGGCCGTCACACCGCCGGCGCCAGCCAGTTGTCCGCCCTTCGTATGTGGGCGGTAGGCCTGCTCCTGCTGTCAGCTGTTGCCATCAGCCCGACCACCGCCACGGCCGCGCCGAGCCAGGCCGCGGCGACCACGCATGTCTACCTGCTCCGTGGCGTGCTCAACATCTTCTCGCTCGGGCTCGACACGATCGGCGCTCGGCTCCAGGCGCAAGGCATCCCGGTGACCGTCGCCAACTTCGTCTCCTGGTCCTCACTCGCGGATGAAGCGGCGACCGCCTACAAGGCTGGCCGCCTCAAAACCATCATCCTGGTTGGCCATTCCTCCGGCGCGACCGCGCTGCCGGACATGATCGCCAAGCTCAACCAGCTCGGCGTGCCCGTGAAGCTCGCGATCGGCCTCGACTCCGTGTTCAAGACCAAGCTCTCGACCGGCGCGGAACGCTACATCAACATCTATATCGGCGACGGTCCCGGCGAGCCGGTGCGGGCCGCGGCGGGCTTCCGTGGCAAGCTCGACAATGTCGACGTCCGCGGCACCGGCGTCGGCCATATCTCGATCGACAAGAACGAGGCGATCCAGCGCCGCGTCATCGCCGAGATCGACGCCGCGATCATGCGCTCGCGTGCACCGGCGGCTCCCGTTGCCGAACCCGGCGCACCGCGGCCCGCACGCGCTGCGGCGGCCGCGGCTCCGGCGAGGAACTGACGGCGACGACACTCGTCTCCTGATACAGCCAAAAGCGATATGTCTCTTGGCTGAAGCGATGCGAGCCGAGAATTCACCTCTCCCATAAGGAGAGGTGAACACCCACCGCCGATCGAGCTCAAGCCGCCGTCACACGCACCGGCATGCTCTCCAGGCCGCGCAGGGAATTGTTGAGCCTGCGTTTCGGCTGAGCCGTGAGCTCGATGGTCTTCACGCGCCTTGCGAGCTCGCTGAGGATCAGTTCGCCTTCCAGGCGCGCGATCATCTGACCGACGCAGGCGTGGATGCCTGCGCCGAAGCCGACATGCCCGGTCGCAACCCGCTCCACCTCGAACCGGTCCGGCTTGGCCCAGCGCGCGGGATCGCGGTTGGCGGAGGCCATGAACAACAGCACCTTGCGGTGGGCGGGGATCACGCCACCGCCGATCTCGACGTCGCGCGAGGTGGTGCGAAAGAACGTCTGCACCGGTGAATCGTAGCGCAGGCCTTCCTCGAACGCATTGCGTGCCAGCTCCGGCTTGTGGTGCAGCTTGCGGTATTCATCCGGATGCGTGGCGAGCGCGAGCAGGGTGTTGCCGATGCCGTTGACGGTGGTGTCGATCCCGGCGGTCAGGAACGGCCGCACCAGATGCGTTGCCTCGTGCTCGGTGATCTCGCCCTCATCGGCCGCCTGGTAGATCATCATGCCGAGGCTGTCGGGCCGCAGCGCATCGCGCGCGCAGCATTCCATGATCCAGCTCTGCGCCGCGAGACCTTCCTTCCGTGAGGCCGCGAGTATCTCGTTCTCCGGGCCGAAGCTGTTGAACACGAACGTGCTCCAGGCGAGCAGCTTCTCGCGGCCGTCCGGGCGGATGCCGATCGCGTCGGGAAACACCTTCATCGGAAACGCTTCCGCAAGATCGCTCACTGCATCGAACGTGCCTTTGTCGATCAGCTCCGAGACCTTCGTCTCCGCCTCGCGCTGGAACGTCTCGCGCAGCTTCCTTGCGACGCCCGGAGACAGCGTGCGGCCGAGCACCCTGCGGCCCTTGTCATGGTCAGGCGGATCGATCTGTAGCGTCAGCGGCTTTGGCAGCGCCGGGTTCATGCCGTGGAGGCCGACGCCTTCGCCGCTGATGAGCGTCTTCCAGTCTTTCAGCGCCGGCTCGACCTCGGCATAGCCGGCCATCGCCCACACGCCGTAACGCTCCAATTCGAACACAGGCCCGAGTGCGCGCAGCGCCGCATAGGCAGGATAAGGGTCCAGCAGGAAGTCAGGCGCAAACGGATCGACCGGGCTGGATGCAATGCCGCTCATGGTCAGCTCCGCCTCTATTGCTTGCTAGGCGGGCACTGGCCTTCGCTCTCGGCGCGGAATGCGTCCTCGCCCTTGATGGTGGCGACGACCTTCAGCAGATCCCAGGCGGAGGTCGATTCCTCCGGCGCCTTGACCTGAAGCAGGTAGAGCGGATGGATCTTGCGTCCGTCCTTGCGAATGTAGCCCTTGCCGAACAGCGGATCGTCAGTCGGCATCGCCTTCATCGTCGCGACCACGGCCTTGCCGTCCCTGGCGCTACCGGCCTTGTCGACGGCCTTGAGGTAGTGAATGACCGAGGCATAGACGCCGGCCTGCATGTCGTTCGGATAGGCCTTCGAGGGCATGCGTTCAGCGAAGCGTTTGGCGAACGCACGTGTGCCGTCGTTCAAATCCCAGTAGAACGGGTTCATGATCTGCGCGCCTTGCGCAAACTTCAGGCCGAGCGCGGGCAGTCCGTTCATGCCCAGGATCAACCCGACCAGCTTGTGATCCTTGGTCAGCCCGAACTCGGCGGCCTGCTTCATCGAGGTGATGGTGTCGTCCCCGGCATTGGCGAAGCCGATGACGGTCGCGCCTGACGCCTGGGCCTGGAGCAGGAACGAGGCGTAATCGGCCGTTCCCAGCGGATGCCGCACGCTGCCGAGCACCTCGCCGCCGGACGCTTTCACGGCTTCCGCGGCCTGTTTTTCCAGATCGTGACCGAAGGCGTAGTCGGCGGTGATGAAGAACCACTTCTTGCCGCCCTGCTGCACGATCGCCTTGCCGAGGCCGTGCCCGTAAGCATAGGTGTCGTAGGTCCAGTGCACGGTGTTCGGCGTGCATTTCTCGCCCGTCAGCAGCACCGTGCCGGCGCCGGATCCGACGAAGACCTTGTTCTTCTCGGCGCTCATGCCGGCCACCGCGAGCGCGATCGACGAGTTCGGGATGTCGAAGATCGCGTCGACGCTCTCGTTCTCGTACCAGCGCCGGGCGATGCCGATTCCGATATCGGTCTTGTTCTGATGGTCGGCCGCGACGACCTCGACCGGCTTGCCGGCGGCCTTTCCACCATAATCCTCGACGGCCATTTTTGCGGCGACGACCGAGCCGATGCCCTGATAGCTGGCGAACGGACCGGACTGGTCGTTCAGGATGCCGATCTTCACCACGTTCTGCGCGAACGTCGGCGCCGCCGTCAGCGCCGCCGCCAGCATGCATAAATTTATGCAGGAATTTGCGGTTCATTGTGTCCCTCCGATGGGCGGTCTTGGTGCCGCTGAATAATAGCTATATTTTATAGCTATATTTGAGAGTGTCAATTCGGCCCGACTTTTGGCCGCGGATTGAGGAACATGAGCTCGAAAACCGTCAGACCCGGAGCAAGGTCCGCATCGCAGCCGGAAAGTTCGCTGGACCTGCGCGCGCTGCAACGCACGCCCGGCTTCATGCTGCGCCTCGCGCAGCTGAAGTTCTTCGAAGGCTTTTACGAGGAGTTCGCCGCCTTGGGCCTGACGCCGGCGACCTATGCGATCTTCGCCGTCATTCGCGACAATCCGGGCGTTCCCCCCAGCAGCCTTGCCAGCCTGCTCCGGCTGCGCCTGCCGAACCTGATCAAGATCCTGAACGAGCTCGAATCGTCCGGCTTCATCAAGCGCAACCGCTCGAAATCCGATCGCCGCGCGGTCGAGCTGATGCTCACGACGAAGGGGGCAAAGCTCATTGAGGAGGGGGCAAGGCTGACGGAACCGTATAATCGGAAGATGCTGGCCCCGCTCACCGAGGCCGAGCAGCGCACCCTGCTCGACCTCTTGAACCGGATGCTGCCGCTTTAGTCATTCTCGAGGCCGGCCTGAGGTCGATCGTCGCAAGACCCCGTGGATGCGCGGCAGGACGGGTTTTCGGAGGGGAGCCAGCCGGTTCCCGTGCCCCAAAATCCACCCAATCGGTGGTCACTAAGCCCATCAGGGGAGGCCATTGTCTCCCGTGGTGGGACTGCTGGACTGATGATTCATTCGAGGCGACTAGTCGCGCTGGCAGCACTCATGCTGCTTGCCTTGAGCAGCGGCATGGCCGCTGCCTCTCCGCCCAAGTCCAAGACCGCCGCGGCCGTCCCTGCCGCGCCGCCGCCCCCGCCATTCGAGCCATTGCCGCCGCCGAAGGTCTACCTGTTTCGCGGCGCCATGGGCCCGATCTTCTCGACCGGCATGGACCGGCTCGGCGAGAAGCTGACACAGGCCGGCTTCTCGGCCGACGTCTATGAATTCACCCTGTGCCGGCTGATCGGCAACCGCGTCATCGCCAGCTACAAGGAGAAGGCAGCGCCGATCGTGCTGATCGGCCACTCCATGGGCGGGCTGTGCTCGATCGTCATCTCGGAGATGGCTGCCAAGGAGAACATCCCGATCAGCCTCGTCATCGCCATCGATCCTGCACATGCGACCGGCGACGTGCCGCTCAATGTCGAGCGTTTCATCAACATCTTCCTGTCCGACAGCGTGCTCGGCGGCGGCGATGTTGTGGCCGCATCAGGCTTTCGCGGCCATTACGCCAGCTACGACCTCAAGGAAAACGCGCGCGTCAGCCACATCAACATCGAGAAATCGGACGACATCCACCGCCAGATCGTCGAGATGGTGACGCAGCTCCCGCGCATTCCACCGCAAATCCAGGCCGATGCCGTGCCGCTGCGCTACCTCGTGCCTGCGGATACGCTGGTCGAATTGTGGGACAGCGGCGTGCGGGTGCCGGTGCGCCGCGGCGACACCATGGAGAGCATCGCGGCCGCCAACCGCGTGCCGCTGTGGACGCTCGCGCAGAGCAATTCATTGCCCGAGAACGCGCAGCTCACCCCGGGCCAGACCATCATCGTCCCGCGTCATCTGACCCCGCCCGAGCCGGCAGCCGCGATGGCGACACCGCCGGCGGTTCCGGCGACTTCGCGGAAGTAGGGGCTCTTCGCCCTGCGTGCGGGGAGAGGCCGGAATTTGCGAGAGCAAATTCCGGGTGAGGGGAGCCTCCGCGAGTCCGTCGCCGCGCCGGTGTTGCCTAACCAGCTACACATTCGACCCGTGAATCGCGTCGATCACGGCATCCGTCACGTCCTTCGTCGTCGCCTTGCCGCCAACGTCTGGCGTCAGCACGCCCGCCGCGCAGACGCGCTCGACGGCCGCCATCAGCCTTGAGGCCGCATCCTTCTCGCCGAGATGCTCGAGCATCTGCGCACCGGTCCAGAACGTCGCGACCGGGTTGGCGATGCCCTTGCCGGTGATGTCGAAGGCCGAGCCGTGGATCGGCTCGAACATCGAGGGGAAGCGCCGCTGCGGATCGATGTTGCCGGTCGGCGCGACGCCAAGGCTTCCCGCCAGCGCGCCGGCGAGATCGGAAAGGATATCGGCGTGCAGATTGGTCGCAACGATGGTGTCGAGGCTCTTCGGATACAGCGTCATGCGCACGGTCATGGCGTCGACCAGCATCTTGTCCCAGGTGACGTCGGGGAATTCGGTCGCGACCTCCGCGGCGATCTCGTCCCACATCACCATGCCGTGGCGCTGCGCATTCGACTTGGTCACGACGGTCAGCAGCTTGCGCGGGCGCGACTGCGCGAGCTGGAATGCGTAGCGCATGATGCGGGTGACGCCGACGCGGGTGAAGACGGCAACTTCGGTGCCGACCTCCTCCGGCAGGCCCTTATGGGCGCGGCCGCCCATGCCGGCATATTCGCCTTCCGAATTCTCGCGCACGATCACCCAGTCGAGATCGCCGACGCCGACATTGCGCAGCGGCGAGGCAACGCCCGGCAGGATCTTGGTCGGCCGCACATTGGCGTATTGGTCAAAGCCCTGGCAGATCGGCAGCCGCAGGCCCCACAGCGTGATATGGTCGGGCACATCAGGGGCGCCGACCGCGCCGAAATAGATCGCGTCGAACTTCTTCAGCTCAGCAAGACCATCCGCCGGCATCATCACGCCGTGCTTCTTGTAATAGTCCGAGCCCCAGTCGAACGTCTTCACGTTGAAGGCGAGATCGCCGCTGCGCTTGGCCAGTGCCTCCAGCACACGGACGCCGGCCGAGATCACCTCGGGGCCGATGCCGTCGGCGGGAATGGCTGCGATCGAATGGGTGCGCATGGGAAGGCTCCGTTTGAGAGATCAGTGGGATTGCGGTACGGGTTCGACGGGCGCGGTTTTTGCGCGCGACAATAGCAAAGTGAGGGCTGCGGAGAGAACGAGCAGGCCGCTGACGAAATAGAGTCCGCCGACAAAGCTGCCGGTCTGGTCCTTGATCCAGCCGATCATGGCGGGACCTGCGAAGCCGCCGAGATTGCCGATCGAGTTGATGGTGGCGATCCCGGCTGCGGCCGCGGGGCCGGACAGGAACAGCGTCGGCATGCTCCACAGCGGCGGCTTGGCCGAGGAGATGCCGATGTTGACGAGCGTCAGCGCGACCAGCACGGCGACGACGCCGACCGCGAGCCCGGCATAAGCGAGCCCGGCCGCGGCGATCAGGCAGGCCCACACGACGTGCCAGGTGCGTTCGCCGGTGCGGTCCGAATGCCGCGCCCACAGGATCATGGCGACCACCGCGGCGGTTGCCGGCAGCGCATTGAGGAAGCCGACCTGGAGCGAGGACAGGCCGAACTGCTTGATGATCTGCGGTGCCCAGACGCCGAGCGTGTAGAGCCCGGCCGAGGTACCGAAATAGATCAGCGACAGCGCCAGCACGCGCGGATCGGCAAGCCCGCGCCAGATGCTGTGGCTGGCGGTGGCAGCCTTGCTGGTGGTCTCCACGTTCATGGTCTCGACTAGCCAGCGCCGCTCGTCATCAGTGAGCCATCTCGCCTTCTCGGGGCGGTCGGTCAGAAAGCCCAGCACGACGAAGCCAAGCAGCACGGCCGGCAACGCCTCGAGCACGAACAGCCATTGCCAGCCCTTGAAGCCGAGCATGCCGTCCATCTCCAGCAGCGCGCCGGAGATCGGCGAGCCCAGCACGGTCGAGAGCGGCGCGGCCGCCATGAACAGCGCGGTCACCGCCGCGCGCTGCCGAGACGGGAACCAGTAGGAGAGATAGAGGATGATGCCGGGAAAGAAGCCGGCCTCGGCGACACCGAGCAGGAAGCGCAGGATGTAGAAGCTGGTCGGCCCTTGTACGAAGGCCATGGCGGCCGAGACCAGGCCCCAGGTGATCATCACCCGCGCGATCCAGATCCTGGCGCCGATCCTGTGCAGGATAACGTTGGAGGGTACTTCGAACAGGAAATAGCCCCAGAAGAAGATGCCGGCGCCGAAGCCGTAGACCACCGGCGACAGGCCGATGTCCTTGTTCATCGTCAGCGAGGCGAAGCCGATGTTGACGCGGTCGATGAAAGCCACGAAGTACAGCAGCATGATGAAGGGAACGATGCGCAAGGTGATCTTGCGCAGCACGCGCGTCTGAATCTTGCTCGCCACCCTGGCCTCCCGGTTTTTCGTTGTGCGGCAGCGAGCCTAGGCGGGGGAAGGAGATGAACTCAATTGGCGCTGGTTTATACAAAAAAATGATATAATCCTCGGAACGCCGCCACGACGTCATGGCCGGGCTTGACCCGGCCATCCACGCCTTGCCCCGCGGCACGGAGAACGTGGGTGCCCGGGGCAAGCCCGGGCATGACGATGAGGACGGCAGATGGAATTGCATCAGCTCCGATGCTTCGTGGCGGCGGCCGAGCAGCTGCATTTCGGCCGCGCGGCGCAGCAACTCCAGATGCTGCCCTCCGCGCTCGGGCGCCAGATCAGGCTGCTGGAGGAGGATCTCGGCACGCGTCTGTTCGCGCGAACCACGCGCGCGGTGTCGCTGACCGAGGACGGCACCACGCTGCTGCGCGATGCCCGCGCCATCCTCGCCAAGGTCGAGGCGGTCGAGAACAATCTGCGCAACCGCTCGCGCGCGGGGGCCGCGCGGCGGCTCCGGGTCGGCGCCATCGACAGCGCGGCTGCGGGATTGCTGCCGCCGCTGCTGCGCGACTTTCGCGTCAGGCATCCTGACATCGCCGTGCAGCTCCTCGAAGACAAGACCGTCCGGCTCTTGCCCAAAATTCTGACCGGCGCGCTCGATCTCGCCTTCGTCCGTCCGCCGGACCGGCCGGACAAGCGGCTTGAATTCCGCGACCTGCTCCAGGAGAGTGCGATCGTGGCGTTCCCGCGGCGGCACGCGCTGGCCGGGCGCAAAGCGATCACGCTGGCGGATATCGCCGACGAGGCGATGCTGGTGCCGGGCCGCCGCTCGCGGCCGCACAGCCACGACCTCACGGTAAAACTGTTCGAACAGGCCGGCCTGACACCGCGCATCGTGCACGTTGCCGACGAGAAGCAGACCATCATCAATCTGGTGGCAACGAAGCTCGGAGTCGCGATCGTGCCGCGCTGGACCACGCGGATGGCGGTCTCGGGCGTGCGCTTCGTGCCGCTTCGGCCGAAGCAGAGCGGCCCGGTCGGCCGGCTGCCGCTCGCCGCAGCCTGGCTGCGCGGCTCGCGCGATCCGGCGCGTGACGCCATGCTGGCGGTGCTCGAAGCGCGCCTGCGCAGCTATGCGCGAGAGGCTTGAGCGGCTATGACCTAAGCTGGAGAGAAGGTGGATGCGATGACTGAACAGAATGCGTCGGGTGAATTGCGGGTGGCCATCGCCGGGCTGGGCTCGATCGGCACCAAGATCGCGACTGCGCTCGACCAGGGCATCGAAGGGCTGACGCTGTCGGCGATCGCGGTGCGCGATCCCACAAAGCATCAGGCCTTTCTGGCCGGCCTGCGCCACCCGCCGCAAATCCTGCCGATCGGCCAGCTTGGTGATGCCGCCGACATCGTCGTCGAGTGTGCGCCGAGCAGCCAGCTGCGCGCGATCGTCGAGCCCGCGGTGAAGCGGGGCAAGTCGGCGGTCGTGGTCAGCGTCGGCGGCCTGCTCGACAATTTCGATCTGGTCGATCTCGCCTGCGCCAATGGCGGCCGCATCCTGGTGCCGACCGGCGCGCTGATCGGGCTCGACGCCGTCAATGCCGCCGCGATCGGCACCGTCCATTCCGTGAAGATGGTGACGCGCAAGCCGATCGACGGGCTGAAGGGCGCGCCGTTCATCGTCCAGAACAACATCGACATCGCCAATCTGCGCGAGCCGCTAAAACTGTTCGAGGGCAGCGCGCGCGAAGCGGCGAAAGGCTTTCCCGCGAACGTCAATGTCGCCGTTGCGCTGTCGCTGGCCGGGATCGGGCCCGATCGCACCCAGATCCAGGTTTGGGCCGATCCCACCGTAACGCGCAACGTTCACCGCATCGAGGTCGAGGCGGATTCGGCGCGCTTCTCGATGGGCATCGAGAACATCCCGTCCGAGAATCCCAAGACCGGGCTGATCACGGCACTCTCGGTGATCGCGCTGCTGCGCAAGCAGCGCGCCACGCTGTGCGTGGGGACGTGATGGGTTGAGACTCAATTGGCCTGGACGGCGGTGCGCACCCTCTCCCGCTTGCGGGAGAGGGTGTCTCTACGATGGGGCACTCCCCTAGAGGAAAGAACCCTCACCCGGCGCGTTGCGCCGACCTCTCCCGCAAGCGGGAGAGGTGACCGTGCCCGCGGCGACCGATCCGGCCTGAACAAATTTCGCTTTACGCGCCGGTGACGCGCCAGATCACGTTGCCGACGTCGTCGGCCATCAGCAGCGACTTCTTGTCGGGGCCGATCACGACGCCGACCGGACGGCCGTAGGATTCCTTCTCGTCCGGCGACAGGAAGCCAGACAGGATGTCGCGACCGGGGCCGGACGGCTTGCCGTTCTCGAATGGGACGAACACCAGCTTGTAGCCCGACAGCTTGCTTCGATTCCAGGAGCCGTGCTGGCCGATCACCATGCCGTCGCCGAAGCCGGGCAGGGTGCCTGCGGGCATCCAACACAGGCCGAGCGAGGCGGTGTGTCCGCCGAGCGCGTAGTCCGGTTGAAGCGCCTTGGCGACCATTGCCGGGTCCTGCGGCACGCGGTCGTCGACGGTCTTGCCCCAATAGCAATAGGGCCAGCCGTAGAAGCCGCCGTCGCGCACCGAGGTGAGATAATCCGGCGGCGTCTCGTCGCCGAGGCCATCGCGCTCGTTGACGACGGTCCAGAGCACGCCCGTGTTCGGCTCCCAGGCAAGGCCAACCGGATTGCGCAGGCCGGCGCCGAAAATGCGATGCGTGCCGGCGACGAGGTCGAGTTCGTAAATCGCGGCGCGGCCTTCCTCGACCTCCATGCCCATCTCGGCGATGTTGCTGAGCGAACCGACGCCGGCATAGAGCTTCTTGCCATCGGGGCTGGCGAGCAGGCTGCGTGTCCAGTGTCCGCCCGGCTTGAAGGTGGTGAGCCGCTTGCCCGGCGCGGTGATGCGGTCGGCATTGGCGACATAAGGAAACGCCATCACGCCGTCGGTGTTGCCGACGTAAAAGGTGTCGCCGACCAGCGCCATGCCGAAGGGCTGGCTGAGATTCTCCATGAACGCGCCGCGCACTTCGGCGACGCCGTCGCCGTCCTTGTCGCGCAAAAGCGTGATGCGGTTGGCGGACACGCCGAGCGCCGCGGCGCGCCGCATCGTCGCCTGCATCGCGTAGTGGAACACGGTGCGCGGGGGACCTGCGATCTGCGTTGCTTCCGCGATCAGCACGTCGCCATTGGGCAGCACCTCGATCCAGCGCGGATGGTCGAGGCCGCTCGCGAACGCGTTGACCTTGAGCCCTGGCGCGACCGTCGGCTTCTGCCCCTCGCGCCAGCCGCGCGCGCTCGGCATCTTCAGCGTCGGGATCGCGCCTTGCGGCTTGGCTTCGGGAATGGCCGGCTTCTCTCCCCATGCCGGCGCGGGCTCGCTGCCCGACAGCTTGCGCCATTGCAGCGCGATGCCGCCGATGAATGCGACGAATTGCGCGAACATACTGGAAAAGGTCATGAGAAGCCCCTGTTTGCGCGCGCATCCAACTGGCTGACGGAGCACACGTCAACCTGTGCGGCACGCCGCCGGGGCCTATTCCCGTGGAATGGCAGCCGCTCAAATTTGCATGAAGAGAAGATCAGCGGCCGACCTGCCGCTCTAGCCGCCGGGCCGCGCGAAAATCATCCAAGTGATGGATATTCGGCGCCAGCGCGGCCTCCCTGGACAGGAGATGATAGACCCGCGCCACCGTGCGCTGCTTCTGCCGCATCGGGCCGCGCGGCAATGCTCGCGCCTTGCGGATTGCGGCAATCGCGTGCGCGCGAAAATAATCGTAGGCGTCCGACATGGCTCGATGCTCTGCGGGTCGTGCAGGTGTCGAGGGGTAACGGATATGGGGAGAGGCGGTTCCTTGTGACGCTAGCGTTCCAACTCTCGCCCCGTCATCCTGAGGTGCCGGAGCGTAGCTGAGGCCTCGAAGGATGGACGGCCCGGCTGCATCGCGGCCGTGCATCCTTCGAGGCTCGGTTCGGGATGCATGAGCATCGCGAACTTCGCACCTCAGGATGACGGGACCAACAGGAGTGTTACGCCGAGAAAGCGAAGACGCTCACCGCGGCGACGTGAACGGAATGATCATCGGAACACGGCGGCAATAGGCGCCGTAGGCGTCCTCGCCGAGCTCTTTCGACAGGAACACCTCTTCCATCCGGCCCTTCTGCCACATGCCGAGCGAGATCAGGATGGCACCGAGGATCGTCGTCACCAAGCCGATCGCAACCCCGGTCACCAGCATGCCGAAGATCAGCCCCGTGTAGATGGGGTGGCGCACGATGCCGTAGGGACCGGTGTCGATGACGCGATGGTCTTCCTTGTGGGTGATGGTGTTGGACCAGAATTTGCCGAGATGCAGCCGACCCCACCAGGCGAAGGCAATGCCAGCGGCCGAGAGGACCGCCGCGACGGCGATGCCTGTGTTGCCGAGTACCCAGAGCGGCTTCCAGCCGAGGATCTCCGCAACCCACGGCGTGTACAGGATGCCGCCGACCAGGATCGGCAGCCGATAGCGCTGCGACTCCAGCGTCATGACCTGCTTCTTGGTCCGCCCCTGCCAGAACGAGGCGCCGACCCAGCTGGCGAGAAAGGCAAGCCAGAGCAGAGCCAGAAGTTCGGTCGGCCAGGTCGTGGTCCAGCCACCCCAGGCGACAGAGAGAAGCTTGCTGAAATCGAAGGACATGAAGGTTCTTTGCGTTAGGCGGCGGCTTCAGCCCGCGCGCGAGGAGAGCGCGTGATGCTCGATGGCGCCGGAGGGCTGCTGGCCATTGCGGGCGAGCAGATGGGTGATGGTTTCGCGCAAGACCGGCTCGATCGGACGCGGCGAATAGCCGAGCTCGGTGCGCGCCTTGCCGATCGATAGGTCGCTCGCGGCGAGCGCGATGCGCACGCCCTCGGCGGTGCCGTTGGGCGGCCGGCGGGTGACATGATCGGCGATGTATTCGAGCATGATGGCGGAGAGCTCGGCGATCTTTCCGGGCACGACGACCGGAAACTGCCGGCGGCCGCTCATCGCCGACATCATGCGCAGGATGTTGCCGAGCGGGACGCAGTCGCCGCCGAGAATGTAGCGCTGGCCGAGGCGCCCGCGTTCCATGGTCAGCACGAGGCCCGTGGCGACGTCGCGGACATCGACGAGATTGACCAGGAAGTTGAGATGCGGCTGCACCTTCTTCTGCAGGAAGTACCAGAGCATCGCGGTCGGCGGCGTCAGATTGTGGTCGGCAGCGCCGATCGGCATGGTCGGCGTGCCGATCACGAGCGGGAAGCCTGCAGCCGCCGCCTTGGCGGCATGATGCTCGGCGAGCGATTTCGATCGCGTATAGGCGCCGGGCATCGCGTCGGCTGGCTGCAGCGCCTCCTCGGCGGGAACGCCGTTGAGGTCGCAATAGGGGAACAGGATCGATTCGGTCGAGCAGTGCAGGAAGCGCGACACGCCGCGCTTCATTGCCGCCGCCAGCACGATTTCGGTGCCGCGGCAATTGACGTCGTGGAAGTCCTGCTTGTTGGCGACCCACATGCCGGGCAGGCCGGCGAGGTGATAGACCTGATCGACACCGGCGATCGCAGCATCGACTGCGGCGCCGTCCAGCACCGAGCCGTGGACGTGCTCGACGTCCGCGTTCGCCGCGGTCGGCGTACGGACATCGAGAACACGGACCCGCTGCCCACGGGTGCGGAGTGCTTCTACGAGGTGATGTCCGATGAAGCCACTGCCACCGGTAACCAGGACGAGAGCCATGAAGAAGGTTTGCTGTTTCGCTTCTGGAAGCTATCGGGTTGAAAGGGAGTTGGTCGGAAGAGGCCCCAGAATCGCGGCAAGGTCGCGACGGAAGCCCAATGCAATGAATAATTTTGCCATCACGAACATCGGTCCAAGCAAAAGGTGCGAGGGAAAGGTGAACAGCGAGGCCTCGCGCCCCTCAAAAACCTTGTGGCCGATGGCCTGCGCGGCGAGGCCGAGCACCACCAGCGTGGCAAAGATCGCCCACATCGTCGCGGTGCTGACTTGCGCCGCAATGGTCGTCGCAACCAAAAACAGCACGACAGAAACGGCCAGAATGCCGAGCCCGAGCGCCGCGTCGAGCAGCAGCCAGTAAACCAGCACCGGCAGCGCCAGGATCACCGCAAGACTGACATCGAATCCGACAAGCGGAAGCTTGACCAGCGTCAGCGGCATTACAGCGCCCGTGAACAGCAGCAGAATGCCAACCACATGCATCGCCGTATTCCGGGGATCGCGATGGTACTCGACGTACACGGCAAGTTGGCGCTGAAAAAAGCCACCCATTTCGGTCTCATGCGGCACAGGGTCGGGAAGGGCGAACAGAGGCTATAGCACTGGACCGGGCGGTGCACAAACCGGCGCTTTTGTCGCGTGAAACCGTCTTGGCGCGCCCGGGACAGGCCACAAAATTGCTATCACTTCAAAGGGTTCCGTCAGCCGCGAAGCCGCGTCCGCTCAGCGCTTCTTGGCGGGTTTTTTCGCCGCAGGCGCAGGTGCCGCAGCCGGATGCGGCGTCTCCTCCGGCAGCTTGGCATAGGTCAGGATCTGCAACTGGCCGTTGACGGCGGAGGTCGGCTTGGCTCGGTCGAGAAGCTGCTCCTCGCCGAGGCCGATCGGATGCAGCCGCTTGGTCGAGATCTTGAAGGTGTTCACCAGCACGTCGCGGATCGCATCTGCCCGGCGCTGGCTCAGGATTGCATTGGCCTCGCGCGTCTTCGAATTGGATTCGACGTGGCCGACGATCAGGAAGGTGTAGGGCAGCAGCGAGGAATGAACCAACGCGTCCGCGATGCGGCCGACGCTCTGGTAGGACGCCGGCTGGATGATCGGCGTATCGGCGTCGAACTGGATCTGCGCATTGAAGGCCGGCAGCTTGGCAAGTTCCGGCGCGATCAGCGGCCGGTTCACCGGTCCCGGATCGTTCTTGATCCTGGTCTTGGCGCGCTCCATCACCTGCTGCTTCAGCGCCGGCAGATCGACCTCGGCGGCCTGCTCGAACTGGTTCAGCTTGCCGACGATGTCGTCGCGGGTCGGCGCCGCCGTCTGCGCGCCGGCGGCGCCCGCGAGCAGGACGAAGCCCAGCGCAATGCCTAGTCCGGCGGTGGCGAGACCCTTCGCGCGCATCAGCGATACCCCGCGTCGTCGACGGCCTTCAGGCAGTTGTTGCTGATGCCCTTGGGCGTCGAGACCAGGCAGGGGACCGACTTGCTGGTCTCCTTGGTCGAGCCGCCGCAGACCTTGACGATCTCGCGCTGGCAGGCGTTCGCCACTGTGACACGGGCGGCGACGCGCTTCTGGATGGCGTCGAAGACGCCGAGATAGTCGCTCGCGCATTGCGGGGAGAGCACGTCGCGGTTGCGCGACAGGCACTCCTTCAGCCGGGTCGAGTCCGGGTTGACGCCGCGGCAATTGGCGACGATTTCCGCGCCGCAGCTCGCCGCAAGCTTCCCGATCGAATCGCCAAAGCTCATGGTCTCCGCCGCCGCAAGCGACGGCATCCCCAATGCAAGCACGATCAGTGTGATGGAGCCCCGGACCATGGGTTTATCTGATACGGGGAAGTTCGCGGTGGTCAAGGGGCGTTCGGGCGAGAACTGTCGAGAGTTCGACAGGTGCGGCGAACAGTCCTCACTCGGCCTCAGTGAGAGGCGGCCAGTCGATCAGGGCGACAGTATGGTTCCTGAGGTCGTCGGCCACATCAGGGTCGGCCTTGAGCTGGTCCAATGTCCGTGGCGGCGGAAGCTGGCGACCGTCCGCGATCAGCTCCTGCGCATAGAGCGCGAGCGCCTCGGGCGCATTCTCCAGGGCCTCGTCGAAATCGTCGCCGCCGGAAATGCAACCCGGCAGATCGGGAAACCACAAGCCGACGGCCTCGTCCGGGCCGGCGCCCTCGATGATGGCAACGTACTGAGCCATATCGGGCCTCACGCCCGCTGCACAAAACTGTCCACCACCTTCTTCTCGCCGGCCTTGTCGAAGGCGATGGTGAGCTTGTTGCCGTCGATCTTGGTGACGCGGCCATAGCCGAACTTCTGATGGAAGACGCGGTCGGACAGCGCGAATTCCGAGGTGGTGCCGGTCGATTTGGCCACCAGCTCGCCCTCGATCGTCAGGGGCCCGCGGCGGCGCGAGGAGAAGCTGCCGAAATCGGGGCCGGCCGATGAGGAGGATGAGAACGTCGCGGCTTCTTCCTCGAAGCCGCCGCTCCTGCCGCCGCCACGATTTCGGTTGGCCTGCGCGCGCTGCCAGCCCGGCGTCGAATAGCTGGAGCCGAACGCCTCCATGTCGTCGAAGCGCGAGGCGCCGTAGCCGCCGCTGCCGCCCCAGGCCGAGCCGCCCTTGGATTCCGTGATCTCGACATTGGCCGCCGGCAATTCATCGAGGAAGCGCGACGGGATCGTGGTCGACCAGGTGCCATGGATCCGCCGGTTGGTCGCAAAATAGATCTTTGCGCGGCGTCGGGCGCGTGTCAGGCCGACATGGCCGAGCCGGCGCTCTTCTTCCAGGCCAGCGCGGCCCTGTTCGTCCAGCGTGCGCTGGCTCGGGAACAGGCCTTCCTCCCAACCCGGCAGGAACACGTTGTCGAATTCGAGCCCCTTGGCCGAATGCAGCGTCATCAGCGACACCGCGTCGTCCTCGGCGCCGCCCTCGCGGTCCATCACCAGCGAGATGTGCTCCAGGAATCCTTGCAGGTTCTCGAACTCCTCCATCGAGCGCACGAGCTCTTTCAGGTTCTCCAGCCGGCCGGCGGCGTCCGCCGAGCGGTCCTTCTGCCACATCTCGGTATAGCCGCTCTCATCGAGCACGATCTGGGCCAGGTCGGTGTGCGCGGTGACCTCGCACTGGGCGCGCCAGCGCTCGAACTGCGCGATGAGGTCGCGCAGCGAGCCGCGCGCCTTCGGCTTCAGCTCGTCGGTCTCGACCACCGCGCGCGCCGCCTCGAACAAGGGGATGCGACGCTTGCGGGCGTGGTCGTGCAGCATCTGCACGGTGGCGTCGCCAAGCCCGCGTTTCGGCGTATTGACGATACGCTCGAAGGCGAGATCGTCCGCCGGCGAATTGATGACGCGCAAATAGGCCAGCGCGTCGCGGATCTCGGCGCGCTCGTAGAAGCGCGGGCCGCCGATGACGCGGTAGGGCAGGCCGAGCGTGACGAAACGGTCTTCGAACTCGCGCATCTGGTAGGAGGCGCGTACCAGGATGGCGATCTCGTTGAGCTTCTCGCCCTGGCGCTGCAGCTGCTCGATTTCCTCGCCGATGCCGCGCGCTTCCTCTTCCGAATCCCAGGAGCCCGTGACCGTGACCTTCTCGCCGTCCTGGTCCTCGGTGCGCAGCGTCTTGCCGAGCCGGCCTTCATTGTGTGCGATCAGATGCGAGGCGGCGGCGAGGATGTGGCCGGTGGAGCGGTAGTTGCGCTCCAGGCGGATCACCTTGGCACCGGGGAAATCGTGCTCGAAGCGCAGGATGTTGTCGACCTCGGCGCCGCGCCAGCCATAGATCGACTGGTCGTCGTCGCCGACGCAGCAGATGTTTTTGGTGGGGGCCGCAGGGGCAGCCGCCAGCGCCGCCCGCTCCGTCATTCCGGGGCGATGCGCAGCATCGAACCCGGAATCCCGAGCTGAGGACTCATCTCTGGATTCCGGGTTCGGCTCTTCGAGCTGCCCTGGAATGACGGCCTTGGTTGCCGCCGGCGCCTGCGACAAGAGCCTCAGCCACAAATATTGCGCGACGTTGGTGTCCTGGTACTCGTCGACCAGGATGAACTTGAAGCGCTGCTGGTACTGCCTGAGAATGTCAGGGTGCTCGCGGAAGATGCGGATGTTCTCCAGCAGGAGATCACCGAAGTCGGCCGCGTTCAGGATCTTCAGCCGCTCCTGGTAGCTCGCATAGAGCTTGCCGCCTTTGCCGTTGGCAAACATCGCGGCCTCGCCCGACGGCACCTGCGACGGCATCAGACCGCGGTTCTTCCAGCCGTCGATCAGGCCGGCCAGCATGCGTGCTGGCCAGCGCTTGTCGTCGATGTTCTCGGCCTGGAGCAGCTGCTTGAGCAGCCGGACCTGGTCGTCGACATCGAGCACGGTGAAGTTCGACTTGAGCTGGGCCAGTTCGGCATGGACGCGCAGGATGCGGCCGCCGATGGAGTGGAAGGTGCCGAGCCACGGCATGCCCTCGACCGCGTGGCCGAGCATCTGACCGAGCCGGTGCTTCATCTCGCGCGCGGCCTTGTTGGTGAAGGTCACCGACAGGATCTCGGCGGGGCGGGCGCGGCCCTGGCTCAGGATATGGGCGATGCGCGTGGTCAAGACGCGCGTCTTGCCGGTGCCGGCGCCGGCGAGCACGAGAACCGGCCCATCCAGCGTCTCCACCGCCTCGCGCTGCTCCGGATTGAGCCCGGAGAGGTATTTCGGGCCCACCGAGGCGCGCGCACGCGCGGCGATGCCGCCGGCTGGGGGCTGGTGGTCGGGTACGGCTGTGATCTTGCTCGGCTCGGTCATGCGAATCATGGGCCCCACGATGGCACCGCGGGGTGACGGGAGGGAGCCTTCTTAACAGGGATTGGTGCCTATATGGGGGCGCCGGGACAGGTTTTCCACGTGCGCGGCAGGCGGATTTGTTCCAGCAAGGGCCGCGAATTTCGCTCCAGCGCGAGCCGGAACTATCGTTCCGGCGTCGAGATTGTCAGGCAGGTGGCGCGGCCAGCCGCGTCGACGCAGACATCAAGACGAGGATTTGACCATGCTTGGCTGGGTTGTGACGTTTCTGGTTATCGCACTGATCGCCGGCATCCTGGGCTTCGGCGGCATCGCCGGCGCTTCGATCGAGATCGCCAAGATCATCTTCTTCATCGCGGTCGTGCTGTTCCTGGTCTCGGCCGTGGTCGGATTGGCACGCCGCAACAGAATATAGGTGCTTCCCTGCGGCCCATCCTTCGAGACGCCCGCCTCCGGCGGGCCCTCAGGATGAGGGCGGAGTGTGCGGCAGCAGTTTTGACGGGCGCAGATGCTGCTTAGCCTCATCCTGAGGAGACCGCGAAGCGGTCGTCTCGAAGGACGAGGCGCGCGCTCAGACCGCGGTTACGATGCCCCACGCCTGAACCTACCGCTTCGAGGGCATCGCCACGCTTCGGCCGATGCCCTCGGGTCGCGCCATGGCGCGGTGGGCCTTGGCGACCGCAGCGATACGTTCGCTTATATCAGGCGGAAACGGCGCGACGCGCCGCGCGGTCATGTCCATGTGCAGCGACATGTTCTCGGACGTTGCCGACAGCCAGCCCTCGCTTGCGTGCCGCATCTCCTCGAATGTGTGCAGCCGCTTGTCGTCGGCCTCCAGCAGCCAGACGAAGATCTGCACGGGATCGCCGAGGTGGATCTCGCGCAAGTACCGGACGTGGCATTCGGCGGTGAAGCTCGAGCCGCCTCGCTCCTTCATGTAGGCCGGCCCCATCCCGAGCTCGAGCCAGAGCTGGTCGATCGCGCGGTCGAACATCACGTTGTAATAGGCCATGTTGAGGTGGCCGTTATAGTCGATCCATTGCGGTTCGATCTGCATGATCGAGGCGCGGAACGGCTCGGCTTTGGGTGCTGAGGCGGCGGTCTCCGGCATGTTTCCTTCCCAAGCTATGCGTCCGGTCGCTTGACTTGACCGGTTTTATGTCCTTTGCCACGGTTCTTCTGTCGGGAGGAATGTCCGTGGGTACGACCATCACCAATAATCCGCCGCGGCCGGAGCCGAAAGCCCTCGCGAGCGCGCTGGAGCAGCTTGCCGCACGCTTCGGCAACCGCCTCATCACCTCGCAGGCCGTCCGCGAGCAGCACGGCCATACCACTACGTGGATCGTCAACCAGCCGCCGGATGGCGTGGTGATGGCGCAGGAGACCGCCGACATCCAGGACGTGGTGCGGATCTGCGCCAAGAACCGCGTGCCCGTCATCGCCTTCGGCACCGGCACCTCGCTGGAAGGCCAGGTCAACGCGCCCGCCGGCGGCATCTCGATCGACCTGCGCGACATGAACAAGGTGCTCGCGGTGCATGCCGAGGATCTCGACTGCGTGATCCAGCCCGGCGTCACCCGCAAGGCGCTGAACGAGCATCTGCGCGACCAGGGATTGTTCTTCCCGATCGATCCCGGCGCGGATGCTTCGCTCGGCGGCATGGCCTCGACCCGCGCCTCCGGCACCAATGCGGTGCGCTACGGCACCATGCGCGACAGCGTGCTCGCGCTGAAGGTGGTGCGGGGCGACGGCGAGATCATCACCACAGGCACGCGCGCGAAGAAATCCGCTGCGGGCTATGACCTCACGCATCTCTTCGTCGGCGCCGAGGGCACGCTCGGCATCATCTCCGAGCTGACCATTCGCCTGCGCGGCATTCCCGAGACCATCGCGGCGGGCGCGGTGTCGTTCGAGACCGTGCACGGGGCCTGTCAGGCCGTCATCCTGGCGATCCAGACCGGCATCCCCGTGGCGCGCATCGAGCTGCTCAATGCCGCACAGGTGAAGGCCTGCAACGCGTACTCGAAGCTGACTCTGCCGGAGACGCCGCTGCTTTTGCTGGAATTCCACGGCAGCGAGATCGAGGTCGCCGAGCAGTCCAAGGCGTTCGGCGAGATCGCAAAGGAGTGCGGCGGCGGCGACTTCTCCTGGACCACCAAGCCGGAGGACCGCACAAAACTGTGGCAGGCGCGGCACGACGCATACTGGTCAGTGAAGGCGCTGCGGCCCGGCGACAGCATCGGCGTGGTCGCAACCGACGTCTGCGTGCCGATCTCGCGGCTCGCCGATTGTGTCAGCGAGACCGAGGAGGATCTCAAGCGCCTCAACCTGCTGTCGCCGATCGTCGGTCATGTCGGCGACGGCAATTTCCACTGCTCGCTGGTCTGCGACACCAACGATGCCGCCGAGATGGCGCGCGGCGAGGAGTTCATGCATCGCCTGGTCGAGCGCGCCCAGGCGATGGACGGCACCTGCACCGGCGAGCACGGCATCGGCCAGGGCAAGCAGAAATATCTCAAGGCCGAGCTCGGCCCCGAAGCGCTCGATGCGATGCGGGCGCTGAAGAAGGCGCTCGATCCGCTCAACATCTTCAACCCCAGCAAGATCGTGCCGGAGGTCTAAGGCCTGCGCCCAGGGATCGGGAACTTTAGGTAATCTTGCCGGTTCCAATTCCCGCCAAGTTCCGATGCCTCAATGGCAGGGCTGTGCGCGGGAGGGTGTGATGGTGCGACCGGTCATTGGAATTGCCGCGGTGGCCTTTGCCTGCATGCTGGCGGGTGCGGCGCTGGCCAAGGGCGGACATGGCGGCGGCCATGGCGGTGGCCATGGAGGCGGGCACGGTGGTGGTCATCACGGCGGCGGGCATTTCCATGGGCACGGCGGCGGGCATGCGCACGGCGGCGGGCATCATCGCGGGATGCGGTTCACAGCCGGCGCCCGACGTGGCGGCCCGAACTTCGGTCAGATCCGCAATGCCGCGATCCGGCCGGCGAACTTCCGCAATGCGCTGAACGCCAGCGCATTCCGGAACGGCCGGCTGATCAGCAATCCGGCGGCTCGCGCGCAGCTTGCGGCCGCAGCCGCACTCGCCGGCTGGAGCGGCGCAAGCAGCGGATGGTGGCAGCATGCGGGCGGCGGCTATGGCTGGGTCGGGCCGCTGTTCTGGCCGTTCGCCTACAATGATCTCTACGACTACACGATCTGGGGCGATGGGCTCGGGTTCTGGGGCTACGGCTATCCGGACATCTATGCCGGCATTTTCGGCCCCTATGGTTATGATCGCCTATCAGCCTATCTGCCGCAGCAGCCGCAGGGACGACGGCGGGCGCGCAGCGCGCCGCTCGATCAGCTCTGCGGCAGCGACCGCCGTGCCATCGTCGGTCTGCCGATCGATCAGATTGCAGCCGCGGTGCAGCCGACGGATGCGCAAGGCGCCGCGCTCGATGCGCTCGGCAACGCCTCGATCGACGCGGCAGCGCTGATCCGCACATCCTGTCCGACCCAGGCTGCAGCGACGGCGCCCGGCCGGCTCGCGGCCATGCAGCAGCGTGTCGAGGCGATGGAGAAGGCGGTCGATCTGGTCCAGCCCGCGCTCGACACCTTCTATGGTTCACTGACGGACGAGCAGAAGGCACGTTTCAACGCGCTGGCCGACGATCAGCGTCGTGCCACGGCATCGAACAATGCGAGCGGATCGTCGGTGCAGAATTGCAGCGCGTCCGCCGCGTTCGACTGGCCCGGCGCCACGATCGAAGAGAGGCTTCGTCCGAGCGACACCCAGCGCGCGGCGCTTCAGGTGCTGCAGGACACCAGCGCCAAAGTCAGCGCATCGCTCAAGGCGGCCTGCGAGCCCAATGAGGTGATGACACCGCCGGCGCGCATGGCCGCGATCCGTAAGCGACTCGACGTGATGCTGGACGGGATCAAGTCGGTGCGCGCGGCGCTCGATGATTTCTATGCAACGCTGAACGACGAGCAGAAGGCGCAGTTCGAGGCGATCGGGCCGCGCCGGATGTCCTGAACGCGCTGCGCAATCCAAGACCACGGGTGGGGCAATGAAGTGGTTTGCAAGGCGAGAGCCGGCAGACATCTGGGATGAGCCGATCCAGGGGCCGATCGGCGACATCGAGGCGGCCGATCGGATCCGCAACATCTGCCAGGCAGCGCGGGCGAGCGCCGAAAATGTCGAAGGTACCACGCGGGCCGGCAAGCGCGAGCGCGAGCGCTATGAACGGGCGGCCCGCGTCGCGATGGAGATCGCGATGAAGATCGCCGACGATCTGATGCGCGACGATGCGGTGCGCCGCATCGTCGATCTCTGCATGAAGGCTGAGGACATCAAGACCGCGCAGATATTGTCGCGTGCAATCCAGGCAGGCTGGATACGCGAAGCCGTGCTCCGGGACTACCCGGCCCTGTCGCAGTAAATCCGCGCTCGCGCGGTTGGCGCGAGCGCGGATGCCGTGCTTGTGACGGACAAGGCTCAGTATCTGCGGTAGTCGCCGCGATAATGGTCTCCGCCGCGGCCGCCCATTCCCACGCCGAGGCCGATGCCAACACCGATGCCGATGCCTTGCATGACAGCCTCGGGCGGGGGGCCGCGATCCGGCGGCGGCGCGCGCTCGTAGACGACTTGGTCAGATGGCGGTCTTCGTTTGGGCGGCGTCTCGACCACCTTGCGCTTCGGCGGGGTCTCGTCGACGCGCTTCTTGATGACGGGCGGGACCGACGGGTTGACCGGCGTTGCCGGTGTCGCGGGCGCCGAGCACGGGCAGGTCGGCGCCATCGCGACCGCGACGGGCGTCGCCGCGGCGGCCACGGGCACGGCGTAGTTGCGGTTCTGCACGCGCAGCAGCAGCCGGCGCGCGGTTGCCGCGAGATCGCTGTTGTCCCAGTTCGCCAGATAAGCCTCGAACGAGGCGCGGGTGTTGATGGCGACCGCGCGCTCCCAGGCCAGCATCTGGCGCCGGCGCTCCAGCACCGTGCGCAGGCGTGGCGTGTAGGAAGCTTGCGCGTAGAGCTCGATATAGGCCTGATAGGCTTCGACGGTATCATCCGCTATCACGAGCTCGTAGGCGGCCTTGGCATCCTTGCCTTGCAAATCCTTGCGCCAGTCCGCGACGCTGCGCGTGCCGCTGGCGAGCGCCATCGCGGATGCGCCGGGAATAGCAGCCTGACTGCCGCTGCTTTCGCCGAAGAACTTGAAGTCGGTGGTCAGTGACGAGCTCTCCCAGGGGATCTGCCGCCCGTCGGTCGATTGCGCCACGGCGACGCGGATGCGCTTGAAGACTTCCTCGATCGGCAGATTGGGCTGCTTGGCGATGGTCAGCGCGGCGGTCGTGTAGGGGCTGTCGATGCCGTTGCCGTCTTCGGCCTCGGCGCCGGGCGAGGTCGAATAGGAGATGAAGGAGCCGGGCGCGCCGGCCTTGGTGTCGACGATCGCAAGGCCGTGGCCGGCGCCGCTGAGTGCGGGGAACGGATTGTTGCGGCAGGCATCGAGCATGAAGATGCGCGCCCGCGTCGGCAGCGCGCCGAGCGTGTTGAGCAGATCGTTCAGCCGCACGCCCTGGAGCGGAATGTCGGCCTCGCGCTTGGGATCGAGATCGACAGGCACCAGATAGTTCTCGCCGTCGATCTGCAGGCCGTGGCCGGCATAGAACACCAGCGCGACGGTGTCGGCGCCGCTGGCGCTGACCTTGCCGGCGAAATCCGAGATCGCCGCGCGCATCTCGGTCTGCACCAGGTTGGCCGCCGTGGTGACGGTGAAGCCGGCACTGCCGAGCAGCTCGGTCATGCCCTTGGCGTCGTTGGCGGCGTTGGGCAGCTCCGGCACGGTGCGATAGGCCGATTGGCCGATCACCAGTGCAAGCCGCGCTTCCGCGGCGGCCTCCGTTGGCGTCGTCAATTGGGTGAGTGCGAGAAGACCGGACGCAAGCAACAAATTGCAAAGGATTGGACGGCGCATGATGTCACCTCCATCGGCAATGCGCGCGATGATGTCACTTTTTCTACATCTGCACCATGAGGCCGTCTGTGCGCTGGATCACGCAGGAGCCGCGGCAAAATGGGGCATTCCGTCTGCCGGAGCTCGAGGCATCGGTCAGGCATCATCCATGTCAACTGCGCATTGATCCATGCTCCAATTGGATTGATCCATGACAATGGGCGACGGCGTTCTTTGCGCAGATCGGGCCGCAGGCCGATCCTCGGGGCAAATCTCCGGGAATAACGGTCGTTTCGCCGCGCTTGCGGACGGCCGGTATGCGCGTCGCGACACTCTGCGACGGCAGTGGGCTACCTTGCCTGTGCCGTCGCTTTGGCCATACAGTCCGCGCAACAGGCCGCACGCAACGACCGCGGCGAACAAGAAGAATCAGGGAGAGATCGCACCATGACCATCGTGCCCGTGGACCGTCGCGCGTTGATCAAGTCATCAGCGGCGGTCACCGCCGGCCTCGTGCTCTCTCCTGCGATCATCGGCCGCGCCGAAGCTGCCACACTGAAGCTGAAATGCTCCTCCTCGCTGCCGAACGATCCCAAATACGCCAACGGCCGCGTCTACTATGACAATCTCGTCAAGAACCTGAAGGCGAACGGGCTGGGCGAGCAAGTAGAGGTCGCTTTCTTCCCCGACAACCAGCTCGGCCAGGAAATCGACGTCATCAATTCGGTGAAGCTCGGGGTCATCGATCTCATGGTGTCGGGCTCGTCGATCTCGGCCAATCTGGTGCCGCTGGTTGGCACCTTCGACCTCGGCTTCCTGTTCTCGAGCTTCCCGCAGCAGACCAAGGCGTTCGACGCCGGTGCCGCCAAACCGATCGAGGACGCCCTGCTCAAGGGCGGCAACATCCGCATCATCGCCTGGGCCTATAATTTCGGCTCGCGCAGCGTGCTGGCGAAGAAGCCGGTGAAGACGCCGGAGGATCTCGCCGGGCTCAAGATCAGGACGCTGCCAAATCCGGTGATCACGGAATGCCTGCGCCTGATGGGCGCGGCTGCAACGCCGCTCGCGTTCGGCGAGATCTACACGGCGCTCCAGGCCGGCGTGCTCGATGGTCTCGAGCACGATCCGCCGACGATCCTCGCCAGCAAGTTCTTCGAGACTTCGAAATCCTATGCGCTGACGCAGCACAATTTCTCGCCGCTCGCGATCTATTTCAGCGACATGACCTACAACCGCATGGACCCGAAGCTGCGCGAAGGCTTCCTCGATGCCGCCAAGAAGGCCGCGGTCGACACGCGTGCCCATGGCCTTGCCGTCGAGAAGGAGGCCCTGGCGGCCTTGACCGAGAAAGGCGTGACGGTCGCCGAATGCGACCGCGAAGCCTTCCAGAAGCGCGTCGCACCGCAGACCGAGAATTTCATCAAGGCGCGGCCGGAATCCAAGCCCGTCATCGACATCATCCGCGCGACGCAAGCCTGAGATGACCAAATCTGACGTGGCAATGTCAGCCGTCCTGCCCCTCTCGGGCGGCCGCCACGGAAGCATCACCCTGCTGCTTCGCGTCAGCGACGCGATCGCGGCCATTCTGCTGGCCGCCGATCTCGTGGTGGTGTGCGCCTCCGTGCTGCTGCGCTTCTTCTTCAACGCGCCGGTCGAATGGTCCGACGACGTCGCACGCGGATTGATGGTCGGCTCGGCCTTTTTTGGTGCGGCCAGCGCGCTCGCGCGCGGCGAGAATGTCGGCGTGTCCTTCTTCCGCGATCTGCTGCCGCTGCGGCTGCGCACGCTGGTCGACGCCGCAAGCGCACTGCTGGTCGTACTGATCTCGGGCTATGTTGCTTATCACGCGATCAAGCTGGGGGCGCTGACGGCGGGCCAGACCACCGGCTCCGGCCTGCCGCTGGAGTTGACCTTCTACCCCATGGGCATCGGCGCGCTGTTCATGACGGTGTTCGCGATCGACCATCTCTGCGCGCGGCCGTTCCCTGATATCGTCAGGGGCCTCTTTGCGGTCATCCTCGTGACCGGCCTCTATCTTGCCTGGGATTATCTGTCGCCATCCTCCGTGCCGTCGGCGGGCACCTTTATGCTGATCGGCTTCTTCGCCACGCTGTTCGGCGGGCTGCCGATCGGCTTTGCGCTGGCGCTCGCCGCGCTGATCTTCATCTGGGTGGAAGGCGCGCTGCCCGGTGTGATCTTCGCCCAGCAGATGGCGCGCGGCATCGACAATTTCGTCCTGCTTGCGATCCCCTTCTTCATCCTCGTCGGCTATCTCATGGAAGCCAACGGCATGTCGGTGCGGCTGATCGAGCTGCTGCAGCGCGCGGTAGGGCGTATGCGCGGCGGCCTCAATGTGGTGATGGTCGCTTCCATGGTGCTGTTCTCGGGCATATCAGGCTCGAAGATGGCCGACGTCGCCGCGGTCGGCTCCGTGCTGATTCCGGCCGCACGCCGCTCCAGGCAGAATCCGGGCGGCGCGGTGGCGCTGCTCGCAGCCTCCGCGGTGATGGCGGAGACCATTCCGCCCTGCATCAATTTGATCATCCTTGGCTTCGTCGCGAACCTGTCGATCGGTGGCCTGTTCGTCGCGGGTCTTTTGCCGTCGGCGCTGATGGCGCTGGTGCTGATCGCGGTGTCCATCATCTTCGGCAAGCGGCCGGCGGAGGCGGAGGATGTCGAGCCGCAAATGCCGGTGTCGGGTCTGTGGAGCGGTGCGATCGCCTCGTTCGGCCTGATCTTCATGATCTTCTTCGGCTTCAAGACCGGCTTTGCCACCGCGACCGAGATCTCGGCGTTCGCCGTGGCCTATGCGCTCGTCGTCGGCAGCGTGGTGTTCCGCGAGCTCGGCTTCAAATCGGCCGCGCACAGTTTCGTCCAGGCGGCGACGCGCGCCGGCCTCGTGCTGTTCATCGTCGCTGCCGCGCAGTCGCTGGCGTTCACGTTGACCTTGCAGCAGGTGCCGCATGCGGTCGGCGACTTCATGCTCGGATTGTCCAAGACCTCGGGCGTCTGGCTCTTCATCCTGCTCGCGATCGCCGTGCTGATCGTGATGGGCTCGGTGCTGGAAGGCGCCGCGGCGCTGATCATCTTCGGGCCGCTGCTGTTGCCGGTTGCCGTGCAGCTCGGAATCGATCCCCTGCATTTCGGCGTGGTGCTCGTCATTGCCATGGGCATCGGCCTGTTCGCGCCGCCGCTCGGGCTCGGGCTCTACGGCGCCTGCCTGATCGGCAACGTGCCGATCGAGCAGACGGTGAAGCCGATCATGGCCTATCTCGGCTTGCTGTTCCTCTGCCTGCTCGTCATCGCGTTCGTGCCGTGGCTTTCCACCGCGCTGCCGCGGGCATTCGGTTACTGAAGGAGTCTTGTCGTGAAGGTTCTGCTCGCGCACACCCCGGAGATGCGGCGCAACTATTACGGCGATCATAGCCTGAACGGCCTGCGCGCGGCCGCCGAGGTGATCCTGCACGAGGGCGATGACCCGCTGGATGCAGCCGGCCTCGTGCGCGCCGCCAAAGACGTCGACATCATCGTCGCCGATCGCATGACCGAAGGCCGCGGCGAGATCTTTGCGCAATTGCCGCGTCTGCGGGCCTTCGTCCGCTGCGCCGTCGACATCCGCAACGTAAATGTGGATGCGGCCTCGCAAGCCGGCGTGCTCGTGACCCGCGCCGGGCCCGGCTTCGTGCAGGCGGTGGCCGAGCTCGCGCTCGGGTTCATGGTCGATCTCTTCCGCGGCGTGTCGCGGACCACTGCGGATTACCAGGCGGGGCGAAAGCCCGAGGCGCGGATGGGCCGCCAACTCGCCGGCAGCCGGATCGGCATCATCGGCTATGGCAGCATCGGGCGCTATCTCGCCGAGATCGCAAAGGTGCTGCGCATGGAGGTGCTGGTCGCCGATCCGTTCGCGACCGTCAGCGATGCTGCGATCCGGCAAGTCGGCCTCGACGAGCTGCTCGTCGCATCGGACTATGTCGTCTGCCTCGCCATCGCCAACGAGCAGACTGAAAACCTGATCGGAGAGGCGGCGCTGGCGCGCATGCAGAAACATGCCGTCTTCATCAATCTCTCGCGCGGCAATCTCGTCGACGAGGCCGCGCTGGCACGTGCGCTGCGCGAGGGCCGCATCGCGGGCGCGGCGATGGATGTCGGCCGCGCACCCGACCAGATGCCGACGCCGGAGCTGGCGAAACTCCCCAACGTCATCGCCACGCCGCATGTCGGCGGCCTGACGCCGCAGGCGATCGAATATCAGTCGCTGGAAACGGTACGCCAGGTCGAAGCGATCGTGCGGGGCGAGGTCCCGCAAGGCGCCGTCAATGCCGACCGCTGGACGCGCCGGCCGTGAAGGGACCCTACAGCCGGTCCACCGCCTTGAACGTTCCGTCCTTCTGGATCATCGTCAAGAACACCTTCGGCGGCGTGTCGATCGTGCGCAGGCCGACCGTGACGATGCTGCCGCTGATGTCGAAGCGGCCGATCTCGTTGATGGCGCGAAGGAGGCTCGCGCGCGTCGGTTGCGGTCCTGCCTTTTCCAGCGCCGCGGCGGTGAGGCGGCCGGAGAGATAGCCTTCGAGCGACACGAAGTCCGGTGTCAGCGTCGGGTCGAACGCCTGCTGCGCCGCCTGGTAGTCGGCGACGAGCTTGAGCGAGCGATCCCATGGAAACGGCACGACCTGCGAGACGATGACGCCTTCGCCCTCAGGGCCGAGTTCGGTGGCGAGTGCATTGGCGCCGACGAAGGAGACGTTGACGAAGGTCGGATAGAAGCCGCCGCGGTGCGCGAGCTTGATGAACTCCGCACAGGGCCCGTAGGTCCCGACCATCACGATGGCCTCTGGTTCGGCGCGTTTGATCACCCGCCAGGCCGCGGCCACCGCGCGGGTGTTGCGTTCAAGGTGCCTTCGGCGGCGAGCTCGAGGCCGCGCCTGGCGAGCGCGCGCTTCACGCCAAGGAGACCGTCGCGGCCGAAGGAATCGTCCTGGTAGAAGATGCCGATGCGGGTGAACTTGCGATCCTCGGTGAGATGCTTGATCCAGGCCTCCGCCTCCGCGCCGTAGCTCGCGCGGATGTTGACGACGTTCGGAAGTTCGAGGTCGCGCAGGAACTCGGCGCCGCTGAAGGGGCCGATGAAAGGAATGTTCTTGGCACTGGTGATCGGAATCGTCGCCATGGCGGTCGGCGTGCCCACCGCGCCGATCAGCGCGAACACCTTGTCGTCCTCGATCAGGCGCAGCGTCTGCACCACGGAACGGTCGGGATCGTAGCCGTCGTCGCGGCTGATGAGCTGGAGCTTGCGGCCGTGGACGCCGCCCTTGGCGTTGATCTCGGTGAACGCCGCGACGATGCCTTGCCGCATACGCTGTCCGAGCGCGGAGGAGGGGCCTTCCAGCGCGGCGGCCTGGCCGAACAGGATCGCATCCTCGCTGACGCCGGCCTCCTCGCTCCTCGCCGCGAGCGTGGTCGCGGCCAGGAGCACGATGGTCAGGACGACGGAGCTCGCTGCTCGAAATCGATACATCGGGATGTTTTGCCGGATCGTTGGAAGAAATTTCAAGCAACGTACCCTCGCGAGCCTGAACAGCTCGCTAAGCGGCACTGTGTCGAAGGCCCGTAATACTCCGGGTAAAACCGGTAACTTGTGTCCACAATGCTGGCTCGTTCGCAGACTTCGTTAACTAATTTCCGCATTGCAAAACGGTCGGGTTCCGAAATTGTGCAGTTCTTAACCGCAGTCTTGTTCCGATAGCGGCGCCGGCACCTCAACCAGAGGTTCGGCTCGTGGGGATAGGGACGGCGGCTTCGAGATGGGCGGTCGCGATCAGAACGATCAGGATCGGAAGCGTAGAGGCGGATGGTGGCGTGCCGCGCCGCTGCTCGGGCTCTATCGCCCTGCGCTCGTCGCGGTCGGCGTCGGCCTACTGTTCTCGATCATGGGCGCTGCCGCCGTGGCGCGATGGGAAGATCGCGTCAACAGGATCGAGTTCGAGAACGTCGCCGAGACCCGGGCCATCGTCATGCAGAACGGCATGAACGAGTACATCTCGAGGCTTCTCGCGTTGCGCACGCTGTTCGAGTCGACCAACGACGAAGTCACCCGCAGCGAATTCGAGACCTTCAGCGCCCGCCTGTTCGAGCGCCATCCCGGCATGCTGCGCATTGCCTGGTTGCCGCGCGTCAGCCGCAAGGAGCGCGCAGAATACGAGACCGCCGTGATCAGGGACGGCGTTTCCAGCTATCGCATCAAGTCGCTCCAGGGCGAGGATTTCGTCACCGCGCCGCAGAGCGACGAATATTTTCCGGTGTTCTACTCGACTCAGCCGAAGACCTCGTCGGTCTATGGCATGGACTACACGACAGTTCCGGAGCGGCGGGCGGTGCTGGAGCGCGCGCGCGACAACGATCGCGTCGCGGCCATTCGCACGCGCCTGTTCGAGCCGAAGGAGGGCGGCCGGTCGCCCGACGTCCTCGTCGCCATTCCCGTCTACGCCAAGGGAACCTCGCGCGAGGAGATCGCGGATCGGCGCCGCAATCTCACCGGCTTCGTGGTCGGCATCTTCGACCTGCCGCTGCTGATCCAGTCCATTCGCGTGACCACCGGAGCAAGCCCCGCGGTCAGCATGAACGTCTTCCCGCCCTTCACGGCGCAGATCGTCAGCCTGGAGGAAATGCTGCCAGATTATTCGGCGGCCGCCACGGCGCAGCAGTCGATGCGCGACATCGCACGGGCCGTGCACTGGTCGGGCAGTCTCAGGATCGGGGACACTGATTGGCAGGTGCGGGCGGCTCCTACCGCCGGCGGCCCGCTGGCGACGCCTTACGATCGCGCCGTCGCGGTCCTCACCGTCGGCATGCTGCTGACGCTGTCACTGTCGACCTATCTGATGCTCGCAAGCCGCAATTCGCGGCGGCTGTCGCTGGCGAACCGGCGGGTGCTGGAGCTTGCCCAGACCGACATCCTCACCGGATTGCCGAACCGCGCCTTCTTCCTCACGCGGCTCGACGAGATGAACAGCCAGTTGAGCGTGAGGGGCCTGCCCTTCTCGATCCTGATGCTCGACCTCGACCGCTTCAAGAACGTCAACGACTCCCTTGGTCATGCAGCCGGCGATGCGCTGCTGTGCCAGGTGGCGCAGCGGCTGAAGTCCGCTGTGCGCGCGAACCACGTGCTGGCGCGGCTCGGCGGCGACGAGTTCGCCATCATCCAGGAAGCCGGCGAGGATCAGCGCGCCTGCTCGACCGAGTTGGCGGCGCGGATCGCCAAGCTCGTGAGCGAACCGTTCCTGCTGCCCGGGCACCGCGTCGAGATCGGCACCAGCATCGGCATCGCGATCGCGCCGGATCACGGCAGCGACCAGGAGCAGCTCCTGAAGAAGGCGGATCTGGCGCTCTATCGTTCGAAATCGGCCGGCCGCAACTGCTTCACCATCTACGACGAGGCGATGTCGGCCGAGCTGGAGGCCCGCAACACGCTGGAAGGAGATCTGCGCGACGCCATCGCGCGCTGCCAGCTGGAGGTGCACTACCAGCCGTTCGTCGATGCCCTCAGCGGCGCACGACGCGGCTTCGAGGCGTTGGTGCGCTGGCGACATCCGACGCGCGGACTGATCCCGCCGGACCAGTTCATCGCGCTCGCGGAGGGGACCGGGCTGATCGTGCCGCTCGGCGAATTCGTGCTGCGGCGCGCCTGCGCGGACGCCGCCGGCTGGCCTTCCGATCTCATGGTCGCCGTCAATTTGTCGCCGATCCAGTTCAAGGAAGCCGAGCTGTTCGAAATGATCTGCGCGGCGCTCGCCGATTCCGGCCTGCCGCCGCAGCGGCTGGAGATCGAGATCACCGAATCCGTGCTGCTGGAGCGCGGCAGCGAGAATCACGCCTTCATGGAGCGGCTGAAGCACCTCGGCATCGAGCTTGCGCTCGACGATTTCGGCACCGGCTATTCGTCGCTCAGCTATCTCACCGCGTTCCCGTTCGACAAGATCAAGATCGACAAGTCGTTCATCCGCAACCTCACGCATCAACCGCGCTCATCCGCCATCATCTCCTCGATCGTGACGCTGGCGCGCGGGCTGGACATGTCGGTCACAGCCGAGGGCGTCGAGACCCGCGAGGAATTCGAGCGGCTGAAGGCGCTCGGCGTCAATTTTGCGCAAGGCTATCTGTTCGGGCGGCCGCAGCCGATCGAGCGGATCCTGTTCGACGTGCCGGTCAAATCCTCAGAGCTCGACGCCGCCTGAGCGCGCCTAAGGGGCATGCGCGAAAAGCGCTTGACCAGAGCATCCCCGGATGGTCCGAAGGACCGTCCAGGGATGAAATAAGCACACCATGCGGCTTCCGTTCTTCTACGGCTGGGTCGTGGTCGCCGTGACCTTCGTCACCATGGCCATCGGCGTCAACGCGCGCACCGCCTTTTCATTGTTCTTTCCGCCCATCATCTCCGAGTTCGGCTGGGAGCGCGGTGTCACTGCGGGCGCCTTCTCCTTCGGCTTCGTGGTGTCGGGCGTGGTCAGCCCGCTGATCGGCCGCCTGATGGATCGCGCCGGCCCGCGCGCCGTGATGGAGCTCGGTGTCGTGCTGATGGGCGGCGGGCTGCTGCTGGCACCGCTGACCAGCGCGCCCTGGCACCTCTATGTCACCATCGGCGTCATGGTCGGCGCCGGCAGCGTCTGTCTCGGCTATTCCGGCCAGTCGCTGTTCCTGCCGAACTGGTTCCTCCGCAAGCGCGGCTTCGCCATCGGTATCGCCTTCGCCGGCGTCGGCATCGGCTCGGTGACGCTGCTGCCATGGGTGCAGCACATGATCGAACAGACCGGCTGGCGCACCGCCTGCACCGCGATGGGCCTGCTGGTCCTGATCGTGCTTGCGCCGATCAATCTGTTGCTGCGCAAGCGCCCCGAGGACATCGGCCTGCAGCCGGACGGCGATGCCGCCCCGGTCGCAGGCGCCGCAAAATCCGTCTCCAACATCGTCGATCCCGCCTGGGCCGGCACCGAATGGACGCTGCAACGCGCCATCGCGACCGCGCGGTTCTGGTGGATCGCGCTGGGCTATTTCTGCGGCCTTTACATTTGGTACGCGGTGCAGGTGCACCAGACCAAATTCCTGCTCGACATTGGCTTCAGCCCCAGCGTTGCGGTGTGCGCACTCGGCATCGTCAGCCTGCTCGGCATTCCCGGCCAGATCGTGCTCGGCCATGTCTCCGACCGCATTGGCCGGGAATGGGTCTGGGCGATCAGCTGCGCAGGTTTTGTCGTCTGCTTCGCTGCGCTCATCGCGCTGAAGTATCAATCTTCGTTCTGGCTGGTCTATCTCATGGTGTTCACGCAAGGCGCGCTCGGCTACGGCCTCACCTCGATCATGGGCGCGGTGGTGTTCGAGATTTTCCAGGGCAGGCACCAGGGCAGCATCTTCGGCACGATCATGCTGGCGGCGCTGGCGGGTGGTGCGGCCGGACCGTGGGTAACCGGCTTGCTCTATGATCGCGCCGGCGACTACACGCTGGCTTTCGCCGTCGCAATGGTCGTGAGCGGATTGTCGGCGCTCGCGATCTGGCAGGCAGCGCCTGGCAAGGTGCGGGCCGTGGCTGGCCGGCTGCACGAGCTCCAGCGCCGAACTGCGCAGTGAGTTCCCGACGCACTGCATTGCCTGCGACGCGCCTGCGCTCGCGCCCGTAGCTTTCGAGCGCTGACTGATCGAGCACTGCGCCGAGCAGGCGAGAACGATGCCGGGGCGGCTCGACCTGGCTTCCGCGGGCGGGCTGCGGTGAAGCGGTCGGCGTAGCCGCCTTTGAGCGATATTCCCGGCCGATAGGAACGCATCGGCGACCGGCGGTTTGGTCTTCGGCGTCCGCCGGAGCGGCCCCGCGCCATGTCCTGTTTGCAAACTGCATGGGCCCGTAAACCGGAAAGCAGCGCCACCGTCCGAGCGGCAGGCTGTCGACAGGAGGACGAGCAATGAGACGGCATTCCCAATCGCATGCAGCGAAGGAGGCGAACAAGCTCTTCAAGCAGACCGCGACGAAGCCCCCGACCGATTACGAGAAAGCAGAACAGGCTTTCCACGCAAATCGGGAGCGACTGAAGGCTGAACGGCTGGCGAGGGAGGCTGAACGACGAAGCCAGTCCGAGAGGAAGACCTAGTGTCGCAATTCTACTTTGACATCTGGGATGGTGAAGCGCTCGTCTTAGACGAAGAAGGTCTGGATTTGGCCAGCCGGCGGGCCGCGGAGATCGAGGCGGCGCTGTCTCTTGCCGACATTGCCAAACAGCTCGAGCCGCTCGCCAGCTGCGATGGCGTCGCCATCAACGTTCGGGATGCGAGCGGCCCCGTCTTGAGAGCGACATTCGTCTACGAAACAGTTCAACGGGCAGATTGAGACCGCCAAACGTGCTCTCGCTCACGTGTCCGCACTGACTAGAGCATCGAAAGCACGACAATGCCGTCCTCGAGCTCGCCTGAGGCCAGACGCGCTCGCGCCATACGCTCGAACTCCGTTCGATGCTTCTGGAGATAGCTGAAGGCCTGCTTCTGCGTGTTGAAGGTCGTGGCAAGCCGGCACATTTGCCGATTTGCGCCCGACGCGAGAAAGAAGGTGATGGTTCCGTGGTCTGGCTTGATTCTAGGCACGATCTGCACTCTCCGGCATGTGATCGGCACTTCAGATTTTGCCGGCGGCCTCGAAGACGACTATCGCGCCGGCTTCCTTGAACGCTTCTTGAGCGGAGGCGCTGGCAAAGCTGCTCGAACAGCTTCATCAGCCGCTTCCCTCGCCTCGCGTACCTCCCGGAGCCGCGCCATGTTCTTGCGAACCTCGATGGCTTGTCTTTCGACCTCTGCCAATGCCCGCGCTCCCTCTTCAGCGGCCAGGCGCTTGCGATCGGAACGCGCAATGCTTTCGGGTGACGGCTCTGCCGGTTTCTTGGTGCTCATCGTTCACCCGGATCCGCAACGGCTAAACCCGCTCAATCCCGGGATCGAGCGGGCAAAGCAACCGTTTCAGTACATCCGTGAAACGGCGCCACGATATCAAGCCAGCGAGAGGTTCTCAGCGCTGACTTTGCCTCGCATCTTATCGGTCTTGATCTCGAAATTGACCTTTTGGCCCTCTCCGAGACCGGTGAGACCAGCTCTTTCAACGGCGCTGATGTGAACGAACACATCGTTGCCGCCGTCGCTCGGCTGAATGAAACCGAAGCCCTTTTGGCCATTGAACCACTTGACTGTACCTGTCGTCATTTTCTTCTCCAAAGCGCGCAAGCGCATCCCGCGCGACAATCACGCGGTTACCTTCAACTTCGTCGATGTCTTTGGAAAAGGAGCCCGCGGGCGCATTCAACAAGGCACAGCGGCTAATCGAACGAGTCCAATATATATGAATTTCACGGTTTTGCAAGGAGCGAAGCCAGTTTGTTTTCCGCGAGACAGTTCTTCTGTTCCGATCGAGGCGCTTTGCGTGCATCCGTCGACCTGCAAGCAGGACGTTATCGATTGACAGCGCTGCGCGACAGTGGTCACGTTGACGTCACCAAGCTGCTCGCTGTGACAAAGCAGATCGGCTCGTCCGAAGCCGCGACGAATGTCGCCGCTGCTATCCTCAACAATCGCAATGAAGCTCCTGCGCAATTGGCTGCCCTGCAGGACGTCTCGCATTCGCAGCCCGAGCCAGGAGGATCAATTGCACGTACTCGTCAGAGACAACAATGTTGAGCAGGCGCTCCGCGTTCTCAAGAAGAAGATGCAGCGCGAGGGCGTCTTCCGGGAAATGAAGCAGCGCCGGTCCTACGAAAAGCCGTCCGAGAGAAAGACCCGCGAGAAATCCGAGGCCATTCGCCGCGCCCGCAAGCTCGCCCGGAAGCAGGCGATCAGGGAGGGATTGCTGCCCGCGCCACCGAAAAAGAAGCCTTTCGAGCGCAAGCCGCCCTTGCCGGAGATCAAAGCACGAGCGGAGTAGAAACGATCTACGTCCGGATTACCTGAAATCGATGCCTCGGAGCACGATGCCCGGCGGCGTGCCTTCGAACTCCGTGGCGCGATACTTGCTCGCGGCGCATGCTTCGATGCGATCCCGTAGACGGGCGAATTGGGCCTCCCGCTGCTCCGGCTTCACTCGCGGGCCCTGCTCGAGATCGTCCATCGCGGAGGTCGAGATCGCGCAAGGAATCTCCCTGGCGCCGTCATGCATCGAGAACCGGACGATCATCCGGTCGTATTCGTGGCCAATAAAGCGGCCGCTGGTCAGGGTCATGGCTCACTCCGTTACGTGTTCGCTTCTCGGCGAGTTCGCGCCATCCAATCATTGACCGCGCGCCCGCTTCCCGGCTCGCGCCGAGCATGCACGTTTTGAGAGTGCAGCTCGCTCGCTTCAGCCGTCCCCGGACAGCCGGACGAAATCGTCGAACAGCGCCGACACAAGCGCGCGGTGGCGCGTGTCCTCGGCCGGCAGGCTCGCAGCATAGAGGTTGAGCAGATGGCGCGCCTTCACCGCGGCTTCCGGCCAGGACGCAGCGGGCACCGTCATCATGCGATGTTCGAGATCGGCCTCGCGCTCGCGCAGCTCTCGGACATGGGCCTCGACCTCGGCCAGCGCGCGGCGCAGGTCGGTGGCCTTTTGTGCGGCCATGCCACGGTGCTTGTCGAGATCGACCGGCTGGTCAGTCATCGGCGATGCTCGCGTCTGCAGCTTGCGCATTCGCAAGATCGACAAAGTTCATGCGGAACGTATTGCCTGAACGAGACGGATTTTCGCCGCGAGCGGATGGTCATGCACGCCTGCCTTTCGCAAGTGAAGCCCCAACCGGTGCCGGCTGCTGCGAGCATGCGCCTTTGGCACGGCAATAGCCAGCACTATCGTCTCCGTGGCGGCAAACGATAATGTCGCGATGCGACGGCAAGAGGCACTTAGCGCTCGCTATTGGTTCGGCGCGGGCGTAGGCTCGTTGCCATCACCGCGCGTCTCGACGGCTTCGACCGGTGACTGAGGGCACGTGTGCTCCCGCCGAAGGCTGCGCAGGAGCGTTCGATGTCGCGTGTTCGCATTTCGGAATGGATCGTGCCGCCGGTGATCGTTCCGCTGTTTCTTCTGCTTCTCATATGCGGAGCCGCGGTCCTCAATGGCTAGGACAACACGCGTGCAGTATCTGGTCAGCGGGACCAACGAATACGGCAGCTCCAATCTCGGCCGCGGAACTGCGACGGTCGCGCTACGCCTTGCGGAAAAACTGCTGCGCGAGGGCTACATGGACGTCAGGGTCTGCACCCCGCGCGGCCGGGTCCTGCAACCGAATGAATTCGACGAGCTCAAACCAGCAAAGGAGAGCGAGATGGCTAAAGGCCAGCAACGCGGCAACCGCGAAGCCAAGAAGCCGAAGAAGGACAAAGCCAAGGTGATTGCCGCGGCCCCGTCCCGCAAGGAAGCAGTCTGGCAGCCGGACTTCGGACCCGCAAAGAAGAAGTAGCGAGGAGCCGACACCGAGCGGGCAATGAGGGAGCCGAGGCGACGCCGAGGCATGGATCGCTCCTGTCGCTCAGCATGATGCGGAGATGGGTGCAGGCGCAATGCTCCGCGGAGGCGCATGCTTTCACAATCGCACGATGCGCGAGCGACGAGTTGTCGAGGCATTGAGCGGAGATCGCGCGAGCGGACTCAAAATCCGTTGAAATCTCTTGTGAAAACGTTCTGTGACAATGGATGCGGCGAGGAGTCACACGGCTGCCGTTCCAAAGCGCAAGTCTGGACCGTCGTTTGCCGATGTCGGATAATGGCACGTGATTTGGCGGTGGCGCCTCCGCTCCCCAGTCTCCGCACATACGAGATGCACTCCCATGACACAGGCGGGCGCCTTCGCGCAGAAGCTCGAACGATTTTTGCATTTGAAGGATGCGCCGCCAACGCTGGTCACGCGTTCGCTGCGCAGCGCCGAGCTCGCCGTCACCGAAACCCGGGATGATCATCCCATCACGCGTCTTTCCGAGTCGATGCCGTCGGAGGACGCCTATCTCGTCAGCCTCAAATTCCGCGATTTCGCCGATTGCGAGTGCTGGGAGCGCGGCCGATGCGTGGTCAAGAGCGATATCCATGCCGGCGCCACTTATCTGTACGATCTGAAACGCGATCCGCGCTACGTGATCGACAAGCCCTTCCATTCCCTGTTCTTCCATCTGCCCCGTTCGGCGTTGGACGACATGGCGAGACAAAGCGGCGCGCCGCGCATCGGTGAACTCGCCTATCAGCCCGGCGTCGGCCATGACGATGTGACGATCCGCCATCTCGGCGCATCGTTCCTGGCAGCGTTGCGGCAGCCTGAAGAGGCCAACCAGCTCTTCATCGACCACATGATGCTCGCGCTCACCGCACATGTCGCGACGACCTACGGCGGATTGCGGCGCGCCGCCGAGCCGGCGCGCGGCGGCCTTGCTCCCTGGCAGGTGAGGCGGGCTTGCGAAAGGCTGGAGTCCGATCTCCGCGGCAAGCTTTCGCTGGAGAAGATCGCAGCCGAGTTCGATCTCTCCCTCAGTCATTTTTCGCGCGCATTTCGCGTCTCCACCGGCCTGCCGCCGCACCAATGGTTGCTGCGCCAGCGCGTGGACACGGCCAAGCAATTGATGACGGTGCGCGAGCTGTCGCTGGCGGAGATTGCGATATCGGCCGGGTTCGCCAATCAAAGCCACTTCACCCGGGTGTTCTCCTCGGTGGTCGGCATCAGCCCGGGAATGTGGCGCCGTGAGGCGCAGGGCGTGCTGGACAGCGAAACCTGAGCTTTCCGCTCAGCGTCGCCTGGTCTGGGAGATGGCGTAAGCGGCGCGCCGCGCCGCGAATATCTCGTCCGGCGGATGGCCGATGCCTTCGGCAAGATTGGCTGGATTGAACACGGCCGCGTCGCATGCTTCGTTTGAATCGAATCCTGTTATCACGATCGTTCCGAGGCGCACCGCGTCGTGCCCATCCTCATCGGGCCAGCGGTTGGTCACGTCCATGACGGGGTCGCCGGGACGGTCCAGCAGCGCCATCACGCTGAACCTGACATCGCGCGCCGCAATCCGGGACTCGAGATCGCGCAACAAGCCGGTGGCCGTGGCCGCGTCCTCGGCCGGCCTGCGTTCTGGGCCGACCGGCACCACCTTGAACTTGATGAACCGTGTCTCTCCCTTTGCGTTCGTTGCGGGAAAGGCGTGCACGCCCCAATAGGTCGTGCAGGCAAGGCTTGCAGGTGGTGGATTTGCCGCAAGGTAGCTTGCCTGACGCAGCGTTTCGGGATTGGCGGCGGAGAATGTCGCGACTTGCGCAACGTCCGGCTTGCCGTCCGGTCCCGGCATGCGCGCTTGCAGGAAAGCCAGCATCTGGTCGGGCGTTCTGGCGAAATGAACCGGGGCGCTCTGGGTGAGAATCTCGGAGCGGTGAAGGCCGCTGCCGAGCCGGAAGCTGAAGCCGCGCAGCGAGCACCCGTGCGTGTCGACCGCGTTCGGGCTGTCGCATTCCGCCGAGAAGCGCGCCAGCACCCGGGAGGGCATGGTGAAGCTGCGGGACTTGGTGATCTCCTTGGCCTGATCCGAGGGGGCGTAGGTGCCGCGAACGCATCGGCCCCGGCAAAAGCTCGCCCGCGCCGTTGGCGGAAGACCGGCAACCGCCCTCAGGGCCTCGACAAGGGACATCGGCGTGGCTGCGCCGCTCGGGAACTCTGGCAGGACCGAACCCTGGATTCGAACGATGGGGGTTGCTTGTCGCGCAGCGCGGATCGAAGCGTCTTTCCCAAAGCGGACCTGCCTTGTCCGATCCTGCGACAAATCTCGCAGCTCGCTTGCTAGGCGGAGGCCAGCCCCGTCCTGCGTCTGAGATCCTTGATCGCGCGCAGGAAACTGTCGGCCGGCGTCGTCTCCGGATCGATCAGCCGGTGCAGGCGAAAGCCGTCCTCCAGCGCGAGCACGATGGAGGCGATCCAGGGCGGGTTCAGCGAGCTGTTCTTGCCGTTGCTCTTCAACGTCGCCTCGATGATGTCGGCGACCAGCTTGCGCCGCGCACGCAGGCGTTTGGCCAGCTCGGGCCGGCGCGTCTCGGCGCGCGCGACGAACAGGATCATCTCCATGTGGAGCAGGGGCGAGCGTCCCAGCGGATCCTGCCGGCTGTGATCCATCGTCTTCAGCGCCGCGATGAAATCGTCGAGATTGTCGTGCTGCGCGAGGATGTCGAGATTGCGCCGGATCGACTGCTCGACATGGTCCTCGAGCATGGCGATGATCAATTCGTCCTTGCTCCCAAAGTTCGAATAGAACGCACCGCGGGTAAAGCCCGCCGCCGCCGCGATCGCCTCGATGCTGGCGCCGCCGATGCCGTCCTGTTCGAACACGCGCGCGGCCGCCTCGAACAGTTTGTCGCGCGTGTCGTCCCTGGTCGGTCTGGTTCTCACCCTTGACATCGGCCCAAGTTAGGGCAAACTGCAACTCAATACAACAATGTATCGAGTTGATTATTTCGGGGAATGGTTACGCCAGGCGATTGGGGCAGCCTTGCGTATTCGTGTCATGCGGCAACCGATCCGAGGTCACCATGAACGAGCAAGCGCAACCCGTTGGCGGACCGCTGTTCAACCCGCTCTCGCCGGATTTCATCCGCGATCCCTATCCGCACTATGAACGGTTGCGCACTCTCGATCCGATCCATGTGACGCCGTTCGGCCAGTTCGTCACCAGCCGTCATGTCGAGGTGAGCCTCGTGATGCGCGACAAGCGCTTCGGCAAGGACTTCGTCGAGCGCACCACGCGGCGCTACGGTCCCGAGATCATGAACGAGCCGGTGTTTCGCAGCATGAGCCACTGGATGCTGCAAGCCGATCCGCCGGACCACACCCGCCTGCGCGGCCTCGTGGTGAAGGCCTTCACCGCCCGCCGCGTCGAGGACATGCGGCCGCGGATCCAGGAGATCGTCGACCAGACGATCGATGCCGTGATTGATCGCGGCCACATGGACCTGATCGAGGATTTCGCCTTCCGCCTGCCTGTCACCATCATCTGCGACATGCTCGGCATCCCCGAGGAGCATCGCGAGGTGTTCTACAAGAGCTCGCGCGATGGCGGGCGGCTGCTCGACCCTGTGCCCCTGTCTCCAGAGGAGATCAGACAAAGCAACGCCCGCAACCTGATGGCGCAGATGTATTTCCAGCAATTGTTCGAGCTGCGCCGCCGTAGTCCCGGGGACGACCTCATCACCCAGCTGGTGCAGGCCGAGGAGGACGGCCACAAGCTCACCAATGAGGAGCTGACCGCCAACATCATCCTCTTGTTCGGGGCCGGCCATGAGACCACCGTCAACCTGATCGGCAACGGCCTGCTCGCGCTCCACCGCAATCCGGACCAGCTTGCGCTGCTCAAGGCGCGGCCCGAGCTGATGGTGGGCGCGATCGAGGAATTCCTGCGCTACGATTCCTCGGTGCAGATGACCGGGCGCGTCACGCTGGAGGAGATCGACGATCTCGGCGGCGTGAAAATTCCCAAGGGCGAGACCGTGCTGTGCCTGCTCGGCTCGGCCAACCGCGACCCCGCGGTCTACCCTGATCGGCCCGACCGGCTGGACGTCACCCGGGCGAACGTCAAGCCGCTGTCGTTCGGCGGCGGCATCCATTTCTGCCTGGGGGCCCAATTGGCGCGCATCGAGGCCGAGATCGCCATCGCTACGCTGTTACGGCGGCTGCCGGACTTGCGCATCGACGACGTCGCAAACCCGGAATGGCGGCCGACCTTCGTGCTGCGCGGGCTGAAGCGGCTGCCGGCGAGCTGGTAGGAGTTGGCATCGCGAGCGCAGCTCCTCATCCTGAGGAGACCGCGGAGCGGGCGTCTCGAAGGATGGTTGCGGGCGACAGCCGGGCCTCGATGGTTCGAGACGGCGCTCCGCGCCTCCTCACCATGAGGGTCTTTCCCGTTAACCTCCGCGCGCAACAGTCGCTGTGACTTCGCCACACTTCCCCCTATATAAGGGGCTGTTCCGGCGCGCCTGAGGCCCTCAGGTTCGGCCCGGGCCGGTTTGGCCGAGGGGAGACCCGTGCAGACGACGCTGCTCGGATTGGCGATTGCCTTCATCATTGCGCTGCTGGCCGCGCTGGTCGGGCCTTACTACATCGACTGGAACCAGTTCAGGCCCCAGTTCGAGGCGGAGGCTAGCAAGATCATCGGCGTGCCGGTGCGGGTGGCGGGCGAGCTCGATGCGCGGCTGTTACCGACGCCGACGCTGCGGCTGCGCCGGGTCACCTTCGGCAGCAACAACGATCTCGGCCGCCTGCGCGCCGACAAGCTCGACGTCGAGTTCAGCCTGGGCTCCCTGATGCGCGGCGAATGGCGCGCCACCGAGCTCACGCTAGGCGGCATGGCGGTCGATGTTGGCCTCGATGCGCGCGGGCGGGTCGATTTGCCCTCCAGCGCGAGCGGCACCTTCAATCTGGCGTCCCTCGCCATCGAGCGGCTGAACCTCAGCGGCCGCATCGCCTTGCACGATGCCGCCAGCCGCTCGACGCTGGAGTTGAGCGACATCGCCTTCTCCGGCGACGTGCGCTCGCTCGCAGGCTCGATGCGCGGCGACGGCAGTTTCACCGCTAGCGGAGTGCGCTACCCGTTCCGCATCTCCTCCGGCCCGAGCGCCGACGGCAGCGCGACCCGCCTCCACCTCAACATCGATCCCGGCGAGCGCGCCTTCCTCGCCGATCTCGAAGGCGTGCTCGCATTCGACAATCGCCAGCCGAAATTCGACGGCGCGCTGACGCTCGCCGTGCCTGCGACCAAGAAGGCGGGCGAGGCGGGGCCCACGCCCTGGAAGCTCGCGACCAGGTTCAAGGCCGATCCGGCTGGCGCGAAATTCGATCAGATCGATGCGAGCTTCGGCACGGAGGACACCGCGCTGAAGCTCGGCGGCGTCGGAGACCTCAGGTTCGGCGCCTCGCCGCTGCTGCGCGCGGTGCTGTCGGCGCGGCAGGTCGATGCCGACAGGCTGACCGCCAAGGACGATGCTGATCCGCAGCGCGTCATGCCGGCGCTACGCGCAGGGCTGGCGGCGATCCCGCAGGTGCCGATCCCGGCGCAGATCGAGTTCAATGCCGATCAGATCATGCTCGGTGGCCGACCGCTCCAGAACATCGCGACCGAGCTCGCGACTGACGGCAGGTCCTGGACCTTCCGGCGGCTCGAGCTGCGCGCACCTGGCATGACGCAGCTCTCGCTCAATGGCGCGGCTCCCGGCGCCGACAGTTTCAGCGGCCGTCTCAGCGTCGAGTCCTCAGACCCCGACACGCTGGTCGCCTGGCTGCAGGGCCGCAGCGAGATCAACCGCCGCAGCACGCGGCCGCTGCGCCTCGCCGGCGACGTGACGATCGCTGCCAATCATCTCGCCATCGACAGGCTGAAGGCCGACATCGAAGGCGGCGCGGTGGAGGGCCGCATCGCCTTCGTGCGAGCAGGCGCGAGCAAGGGCTCGCGGATCGATGCGGACCTCAGGGCCGACCGTCTCGACCTCGATGCCGCCGCGAGCTTCGTGCGCGCGCTGGCCGGGCCGCAGGGCGAATGGCCGGAGGAAGCAAAGCTCTCGCTCGATATCGGCCGCGCCATCTCCGCCGGCCAGGAGCTGCGGCCGTTCGCGGCCAAACTCGCTTACAGCCCCGCATCGCTGTCCCTGGAGCAGTTGCGCTTCGGCCAGGCCAGCGGCGTGACCACGGAGGCGAGCGGCAGCTTCGACCGCACCAAGGCCACCGGCAAGCTCGCGCTGAAATCCTCGGCCAATTCGCTGCGTGAGCTCACCGCGCTGATCGAGCCGTTCGCGCCCGCGGTGCGCGCGCGCTTCGATGCCCTCCCGTCATTGCCCGGCGCGACCCGTCTCAAGCTCGATCTCAGCCTCGACAAGAACGCCGAGCATGCCGATCGCAGCAATGCCCGCGCCGTGCTCGATCTCGACGCGCCGCAGCTCAAGGCCAATGCGACGCTGGCCGCGCAGACGCCGGTGGCAGCCGTCAATGGCATCGATCTCGACAAATTGCAGAGCAGCGACTTCACGCTGGACTCCAAATTGTCGACACCGCAGGCCGGCACCTTGCTGGCCCTGCTCGGGCTCGATCGTGTGGTGGCCGCAGGCGAGGGCGCTTCGCAGTTCGAAGGCCGCTTGAGCGGCGCCTGGCGGCGGCCACTGCAATTGAACGCGAAGATCAGCGGCGGCGGGCTGGACGCAGATGCGCAGGGCAGCGCCGAACTGTCGGAGCCCAAAGGCAGCGTGAATCTGCGCGTGCGCAACGTCAATTTCGCGCCGCTGTTCGGGACCAGCCCGGCCGACAAGTCCGCGCAGAGCGTCAGCCTGTCCTCGCGCCTCACGCTCTCCGGCAACCGCCTGACCTTCAACGATCTCGACGGCAGCGCGGCCGGTTCGCATCTGCGCGGGCGTCTCGCGGTCACGCTCGATCAGGAGAAGAGCGTCGACGGCGAGGTGGGCCTCGATACGCTCGACCTTGGGCCCGCGCTCGCGATGGCGATCGGCGCGGCGGGACGCGATGCGAGCGAGCCGCTCACTGCAGGACTCGTCAACAGCTGGCGCGGTCGCATTGCCTTCCAGGCCTTGCGCGGAACGTTGCCTGGCGGAATCGAGCTGCGCCCCTTCGGCGGCACGCTCCGGAGTGACGGGCAGTCGCTCGCGCTCGATGCGCTCAAGAGCGGCGTCGGGGGCGGCGAGATGTCTGCGAGCGTTGACGCGCGCAATGGCGCGGGCGGTCTTGCGTTGAATGCGCGCATCGAGCTCAGCAATGTCGATGCGACAGTGCTGCGCTATCGCGACCTCGCGCTGCCCAAGGGCCGCGCCTCGGTGCAGATGGCGCTGACAAGCCAGGGCCGCAGCGTCGCGGCCTTGACCGGTGCGCTCGCCGGCAACGGCACGGTGACGCTCGAATCCGCCGAGATCGCCGGCCTTAATCCCCGCGCGTTCGAGATCGCCATCCGCGCCAGCGACGGCGGCCAGGTCAATGACGACAACCGGCTGCGGCAGCTCGTCGAGCCTGCGCTGTCGGCGGGTCGCATTGCGGTGCCCTCAGCGCAGATCCCGTTCACGATCCGCGACGGCCGCCTGCGGGTCGGCGCAACACCGCTGGAAGCCAAGAACGCCCGCGCCATCGTCTCCGGCGGCTACGACATTCCCGCCGACCAGGCCGACATCCGCGCCAGCCTGACGCCGATCATGACCGGGCTCTCCGGTGCCCCGCCGGAGATCCAGCTGTTCGCGGCAGGCCCCCCCGACAAGCTGAGCCGCACCATCGACCTCGCGCCGCTGTCGTCATGGCTCGCGGTGCGCACGATCGATCGCGAGACGCGGCGGCTCGATGCCATCGAGCGCGGCGAGCCGCCGCCGGCAACGGCCGCGCTGCCGACGCTGGTCTCTCCGGATGCTGCGCCCGAGCAGGCGCCCGCCAATGTGCCGCTGCCGGGCCAGGATCCGCGCCGCGCGCCGGCAAAGCCTAAGGTGGCGCCGACCCCGAAGGCTCCGCAAGCCGCGCCCGCCGCGCCGAGCCCACCGCTGGCGAGCCAGCAACTCGCGCCCCTGCCGCCGCCGATCGACGTGAAGCCTGCCCCGGGTCCGCCGCCTCCCAAGCCCAGGCCAAAGCCGCCGCTGGTGCTGACGCCGCAGAATCCGTGAACGGCTTGGTTGGCGCCAATTGAGAGCTGTGCGAGAGGTGCGCTCCCTCTCCCGCTTGCGGGAGAGGGTTGGGGGGTGTCTCCGCAACGGGATAGTCACCAAGAGGAGAGAGCCCTCACCCGGCGCTTCGCCATAGCCGAGGCTTTGCCTCGGCGTCTTTTTTGAGGGGACGGCCGCCGAAGGCGGCCTACGCCTCTCCCGCTTGCAAGCGGGAGAGGTGAGCCGTCCGCAGCACCTTGCCAGCCCGTTAACGCATTCCTTCGCATTTGAATGAATTTTCGTCGGCAAAACTGATTTGCCGATTTTACTGAATTCTCGCGTTTCATCTCTAGTGTCGGTTCCCAGAGGAATTTGGCGTCCCGCCGCGAGCGGCGCGGGATGGTTCGCCAAAGGGCTACCAAGAACTGGGGTGATCGAGATGAACGGGGCGAAATCGCTTCTACAGGATCTGGACGACGCGATCGCGCGCGGCACCGACGAAAGCAGGGCGAAGGCCTTGTGGCATGCGACCGATATTCTGATCACCGGCCGCTACAGCGACGATGAGATCAGCATGTTCGGCGAGGTCATCGGCAGGCTCGCCGACGAGATCGAGGTTGCTGCGCGCGCGCAGCTCTCTGAAGTCATGTCGGCGTGCGATCACGCCCCGCTCAACGTCATCGAAAAGCTCGCCCTCGACGATGAGATCGAGGTCGCAGGCCCCGTGCTGCGCGACTCCACCCGTATCGACGAAAAGATGCTGGTCGAGAGCGCCATGACCAAGGGCCAGGCGCATCTGCTTGCGATTTCCCAGCGCCAGTCGCTCGGCGAAGCCGTGACCGACGTGCTGGTCAAGCGCGGCAACCAAGAGGTCGTGACGTCGGTTGCCAAGAACGAGGGCGCGCGCTTCTCGGGCTCGGGCCTGTTGCACATGGTTCGCCGTGCCGAGGGCGATTCGATTCTCGCTGAAAAGCTCGGCCTGCGCAAGGACGTGCCGCGCCACATCTTCCAGCAGCTGATCTCGAAGGCCTCGGAAGACGTCCGCCGCCGCCTCGAGACCGAGCGGCCCGAGATGATGGCGCAGATCCAGAGCTCGGTGACCGAGGTCACCGGCGATCTCCAGTCCAAGTTCGGTCCGTCCTCGCGCAGCTATTTCGTCGCCAAGCGCGTGGTCACGACGCAGTACCGGCAGGGCAACCTCAATCAGGACTCCATCTCGAACTATGCGCGCCAGCACCGCTTCGACGAGGTGCAGATCGGCCTGTCGCTGCTGTCGTCACTGCCTGTCGACGTAATCGAGCGCGCGCTGATGGACCGCAATCGCGAGATGCTGCTGGTCTTGTGCAAGGCGCTCGACTTCTCCTGGGACACGACGATGTCGCTCCTGTTTCTCGGCGCCAAGGATCATCTGATCACCGCGCGCGACCTCCAGGACAATGAGCGCGAGTTCGGCCGGCTCAAGATCGAGACCTCGCGCAGCATCTTGAAGTTCTACCAGTCGCGCAAGACCGGCGCGGGCGCCGAGGCGGGCCGTCAGCCCGAGCTTCAGGTCCACTGAGGAGAGGGGAGTGTCTGCAATGTTGCCTCAATTCGGCACCGCCGTTCGCAAGAAGATCAACAAGGCCCCCGCCGCCGATCTCGGCGGCGGTGCGCCGGAAAAGGCATCGGTCGACGCCGCCTGGCTCGTGCTGGAAGCCGCCAACGACCTCGGCGACCAAGCGGCGATCGAAGCCTGTCGCCGCGTCATCGACGCCGAGCTGAACGGCACGGTGGCGCGCAGCGCGGACGTGGATCTCGTGCTGGGATATTTCAGGTAGGGCTCGTCCCTCACGACCGCATCAACACCCTCATTGCGAGCGAAGCGAAGCAATCCAGAATCCTTCCGCTGGGAACCAATCCGGTGTCCGCCAAGGCATGAGCCTTGCCCATCCTCGACGATGCCATGATGCCACTGTTTTGCCCGACGGAGCAAGCGGGCTTAGGATAATCCGTAACCGATTGATTTCACAGCCCCCGCCTACTGTGCATGGGGTTGTTTTCGCAGTTTTCGTTTTGAGAGGGCGCTATCCCGCGCCCAGCGCGACCGCGACGTTGTACGTCAGGAGGCTCGCCGCATAAGCCAGCACCAGCATGTAGGTGAAGGTCACGCCCATCCATCCCCAGCTTCCGGTCTCGCGCCGGATCACGGCGAGCGTGGAGGCGCATTGCGGGGCGAAGATGTACCAGGCCAGCATCGACAGCGCGGTCGCGAGCGACCATTTCGTCGCCAGCACCTGGCCGATCTGCTCGGCCGCTTCCTTGCCGCCTTCGATCGCATAGACGGTGCCGAGGGCTGCAACCGCGACCTCGCGGGCCGCCATGCCGGGGATCAGCGCGACCGCGATCTGCCAGTTGAACCCAACCGGCGCGAGCAGCGGCGCGAGCGCCTTACCGATCATCGCCGCCAGGCTGAAATCGATGGCGGGCTCGGTGCTGCCTGCCGGCGGCTGCGGGAACGAGGCCAGGAACCAGATCAGCACCATCATCGAGAAGATCGTGGTGCCGGCGCGCTGCAAGAACATCTTGGCGCGGGTGTAGATGCCGATCGCGATCGATTTCAGCCGCGGCATCTTGTAGTCCGGCAGCTCCAGCATGAACGGCGCCGGCGTATAGTCGCGGATCATGAAGAACTTGATCACGAAGGAGACGGCAAGCGCGCTGACGATGCCGGTGGCGTAGAGGCCGAACATCACGAGGCCCTGGAGGTTGATGAAGCCCCAGACGTCCTTCGCGGGGATAAAGGCGGAGATGATCAGCGTGTAGACCGGAATGCGCGCCGAGCAGGTCATCAGCGGCGCGATCAGGATCGTGGTCAGCCGGTCGCGCTTGTTGTCAATCACGCGCGTCGCCATGATGCCGGGAATGGCGCAGGCAAAGCTCGACAAGAGCGGAATGAAGGCGCGGCCGTGCAGCCCTGCGCCGCCCATGATCCGGTCCATCAGGAACGCGGCGCGGGCCATGTAGCCGAAATCTTCCAGGAGCAGGATGAACAGGAAGATGAGGATGATCTGGGGCAGGAACACGATGACACTGCCGACGCCGGAGATCACGCCGTTCTGCAGGAAGCTTTGTAGCAAGCCTTCGGGCAGGGTGGCCTGCACCAGCTCGCCGAGCGCATCGAAGCCCGACTTCAGCAGCTCCATCGCCGGCTGCGCCCAGGCGAACACCGCCTGGAACATCACGAACAGGATCAGCGTGAGCACGATGAGGCCGCCGACCGGATGCAGCACCACGGCGTCGATCCGCGCGGTCCAGGTGTCGGGGCTGGCAGGCAGGCTGACGCAGTCGGCGATGATGCGGTCGGCCTCGCGCTGGGTCGCGCGCAATTCGCTGACGCTGAGCGCGCGCCAGCTGTTCTCCTGTGGCTCAGTGGCAAGCTTGGCCGAGATCTCGTCGGTCAGCGCCAGCAGGTCGGCCGTGCCGCCCTTGCGCACCGCGATCGAGGTGACCACGGGCACGCCGAGCTCCTTGGCGAGCCGCTCGACGTCGACGGTGATGCCGCGGCGGCTCGCGATGTCGAACATGTTGAGCACGAGGATCATCGGCCGTCCGGTGCGCTTGAGCTCGAGCAGCAGGCGGATGGTCAGGCGCAGATTGGTGGAATCGGCGACGCACAGCACGAGATCGGGCACCGTCTCGCCGGTGGCCTTGCCGAGCACGAAGTCGCGGGTGATCTCCTCGTCCGGGCTGCGGCCGCGCAGCGAGTAGGTGCCGGGCAGGTCGACCACCGAGACCTGGCGCCCCATGGGAGTGACGAAGAAGCCTTCCTTGCGCTCGACGGTGACGCCGGGATAGTTCGCGACCTTCTGCCGGCTGCCGGTCAGGGCGTTGAACAGCGAGGTCTTGCCGCTGTTTGGCGTGCCCACCAGGGCGAGATGCAGCAGGGGTAATTCCATGTGATCAAGGGCCCGGCAAACAGCTTTAATGAGGCGTCCCGTCGCGATCTAGGCGACGATGATGGCCATGGCTTCGCGACGGCGCACCGCGATGGTGATGTTGTCGACCCGCACCGCGATCGGGTCGCGCCCGACCAGCCCCTCATGCAAGATCTCGACCCGGGCGCCCTCGACGAAGCCGAGTTCGATCAGGCGGCTCTCGAGCTCGACGTCCGAGAGCGCCGAGCCCGCCTGTTTGGCGGCAAGGTGCTGGATGACGCCGGTATAGCCACGCTGGGCCAGACCCAGCGGCATGTGCGAACGCGTGTCAGTGGTGTCGGTCATGCCCTGTATTTTCAACGCAGGGCATTGAGGTCAAGCGCACGCGCCCGTCGAAGCTGCACCTTAGAGTGATTTTAAAGTGCAGGGGCCGGGGCTCCGTCGAGGGCGCCCGGTGGCTATTGGGCCGGGACCTTGTCCGGCTGGGCGGCCATGGCGCGGCTCTTGAAGTAGTCCAGGACGAAGAGACGGATCGCCGACGACAGATTGCCCTGCTGCCGGTTGTTGTCGATCTCGCCGACCAGCTCGGACAACGTCATGTTGCGCAGGCCGGAGATTTCCTTCATGCCGTTCCAGAACGCCTCTTCCAGGCTGACGCTGGTCTTGTGACCGGCGACGACGATCGACCGTTTCACGACCGGCGACTTCATGGCTGCTCCTCGCGATCGATCCGGTGCTGGTCCAGATGTTCCTTGGCCTGGTCCGCCCGCTTCTCCTCCGCCGACCGTTCCGCCTTCGTGCGCCCGAATTTCGCCCGGTTGGCGTCCGCCTGCTTCGCCGAGGCTTCCCGCTCGGCGCGCTTCCTGAAACGATTCAGGTTGATGACGTTCCCCATGCCGCGTCTCCATCATCCGCTCCTCTTCAGGCAGGATGAAACATTCAGAAACAGGGTGCCGCGTTGCGCCCTACAAGACTTGATCGCCATTCGCTCGTCCTCGTCAATCGGCCCCTTGGGGTATGAAAGGATGATTTCGCCGCTCGAGGGCAGAGGGGGCTGCGTAACACGCCGCCCCACCGCAACATTGACGGTAATCAAATCCCGCCCGCAAAGCCGCATATTTTTGGGCGCCGAGCGTCCGTATCATTACGGATGACTATCGGAATTCGGAATTATCCCGGGCTGGTCATCTTCTCGGGGCGTACCAGCCGGTCGAACTCCTCGGCCGAGACGAAGCCGAGCCGCAGCGCCTCCTCCTTCAGCGTGGTGCCGTTGGCATGCGCCGTCTTGGCCACCTTGGCAGCGTTGTCGTAGCCGATCTTCGGGGCCAGCGCCGTCACCAGCATCAGGGAGCGCTCCATCAGTTCCTTGATGCGCTTTTCGTCGGCGCGGATGCCGCTGACGCAATGCTCGGTGAAGGAGCGGGCGGCATCCGCGAGCAGGCGGATCGAGTGCAGCATGTTGTAGGCCAGCACGGGCTTGTAGACGTTGAGCTCGAAATGGCCCTGGCTGCCGGCGACGGTGATGGCGGTGTGATTGCCGAATACCTGGCAGCACACCATGGTCATCGCCTCGCATTGGGTCGGATTGACCTTGCCCGGCATGATCGAGGAGCCGGGCTCGTTCTCCGGCAGGATCAATTCGCCGAGCCCCGAGCGGGGGCCCGATCCGAGCAGGCGGATGTCATTGGCGATCTTGAACAGGCCGGTCGCGACCGAATTGATGGCGCCGTGCGCCAGCACATAGGCGTCGTTCGAGGCCAGTGCCTCGAATTTGTTGGCGGCGCTGGTGAAGGGGAGCTTGGTGATTCCGGCAACGTGCTCGGCGAACAGCTTTGCAAAGCGCGGCTTCGAGTTGAGGCCGGTGCCGACCGCGGTGCCGCCCTGCGCCAGCGGATAGAGGTCCTTCACCGCGACCTTGAGGCGGGCGATGCCGCTTTCGACCTGCGCGGCATAGCCGGAAAATTCCTGACCCAGCGTCAGCGGCGTCGCATCCTGGGTATGGGTGCGGCCGATCTTCACGATCTTCGAAAACTCCTTCTCCTTCTTGCGCAGCGCGCGCAGCAACTCGCCGAGGGCAGGGACGAGATCGGCATTGATGCGGCTTGCCGCCGCGATGTGCATCGCGGTCGGAAACGAGTCGTTCGACGACTGGCTCATGTTGACTTGGTCGTTGGGATGCACCGGCTTCTTGGCGCCGAGCTCGCCGCCGAGCAGCTCATTGGCGCGGTTGGCGATCACCTCGTTGAGGTTCATGTTGCTCTGCGTGCCCGAGCCGGTCTGCCACACGACAAGCGGAAAATGGTCGTCCAGCTTGCCCTCGATCACCTCGCGCGCGGCGCGGATGATGGCATTGGCACGGCGCTGGTCGAGCAGGCCGAGCTCGAGATTGGACTGCGCGGCGGCGAGCTTGACGATGCCGAGCGCATGCACCAGCGAGATCGGCATGCGATCGGTGCCAATGCGAAAATTCTGCCGCGACCGCTCGGTCTGGGCTCCCCAATAGCGGTCGGCTGGGACCTCGATGGGACCAAAGCTGTCGGTCTCGGTGCGGGCTGCGGGGCGGGCGGTCTTCGAGCGGGAAGCTTTGGCCATGAGCACATCCATTCCGCCGCGCGAAACGCCGCACGGCCTTTTCATGTGCTTCTCTATATAGGCAGTTTGGCCGTGTGCGACGGGCTCGGGCCCAACCTAATCATTTCTTCCGGAAACGATCGAGCCGTACGACTTCGGCGCCGCCCTGGCTCGGTGGGGGCGGTTCATCGGCAGCTTCTGCCTTTTCCGTGGCAGGTGCCGGGACCGATACGGCCGATGGCGCGGGCGCAGCCGGCAAATTCTCGGGCGTCACTTCAGCGACATCGGACGTATCGAATTGGAGGCCGAATTTCACGGACGGATCGAGGAAACTCTTGATGGCGCTGAACGGCACCACCAGCCGCTCCGGAATGCCGCCAAAGGACAGGCCGACCTCGAAGCGGTCCTCGAGCACGGTCAGGTCCCAGAACTGGTGCTGGAGGATGATCGTCATCTCGTCCGGATATTGCGCCAGCAGCCGCGGCGACAGCTTCACGCCCTCGGCCTTCGATACGAAGGTGATGAAGAAATGGTGCTCGCCCGGCAAGCCATGGGCCGCGGCATCGGTCAGCACCTTCCGCAGCACGCCGCGCAGCGCATCGCGGGCCAGCACATCGTATCGGATATGATCGGTCGCCATGGTGGTCCTGTTGCATCCCCGAAGCCGGACCCTGCCGGCCCGACTCGCCAAGCCGCAATAGTACCGCGCCTGACGGGTGAGCAGGAGTCCCCGCCCGGGAAGAAATCAAAGAGTTAAAGTGGAGGCTTCTGTTGCCAGGTGCCTCCGAACCCCGCCTAGCGGAGCTTAACCCGCTAGGACTTTAAGATGGTCTTTCAAACTGCGTTACGCAGCCTGAGCAACCGGAGCAAAGTTGTCGTTGGCAACTATTGCAGTAGCCCGATAACGGCGGAACAATACCGGGAAAAAGTACGCCCTTTACGCCCTCGTCGATCCTATTTCGCCCCCGCCAAAGCTCAGCTTCAGGCTTGCCCGATGGTGGGCTTTGGTGGAGGCGCCGGGTACCGCCCCCGGGTCCGAATGGTTTATTGCGACGACCGTTTATTTCCATAGCCGGCGAACCGGCACCCCCAATATAGGGGGCAAAGCTCCCAAAAAACAGAGGGTTGGAAGCGCGATCCTGTGGTTCCCTTTGGATAGGTTCCGGACCGTTTTGGCCGCGGCGGCCACCCTTATTCTAAACTCCTGACATGTCCTCGGATTCAGCACCGGCGCTCCAACAGCCGGTTCTCGCCACCGCGCCGCCCGGCCTGGTCGCGCTGTTTCTGGTCTTCGGCTCGCCGGTTTCGGTGGGTCCTGGTCGCGATCCCAGTCAGCATCGGCGCCGCTTTTTTCCTGCGGCGGAAAGTAGCAGCATGACCGGCCACAGCCCGATCTCGGCGCTGATCTCCACCTTCGCTCTGATGTCGCTGTTCGCCGTCGGCGGAGCCGCGGCGGCGGTGCCCGAGATGCACCAGATCGCTCCTCCCCGCCGGAGGCGTGTTGGGTTTTGCTGGCATTGTGTGATGAAAATCGCTAGGCAGTGGTCCGGGCGGGGGATCCCTTTCCAGCCGATTTAGAACAACAGTGCTCGTGACTTACGGGTCGCGGAGGAGACAGGCATGGCCGACACGATGGGCCACTCAGCGACAGCCACCCGAAACACCCAGGTGGCGCTCGGCTTTTGTCTGCTGGCGATTGCGCCGCAGATTTTCGAATTGATCTGGTCGATCGGAACGATCTTCGGCTGGGGCAGCGGCCGCGGCCCGGCGGCGGTCGTCACCAGTCACGCGACGGCGCTGCTCGCCGGCGCGCCCAGTGCCATATTCGGTTCGTTCGGTGGAGGCACCAAGAAGGCATCGTCCGAGGTGCTGCTCGCGCTGATCTATTCGTACCCGCTGCTCGTGGTGGCGATCCTCACGCTGTTCATGACCATCCGGTCGGCGCAGGACTATGTCGGAGGCGTCGTCCTGATGGCGGTTGCCCTGTTCGCGCTGTGGGCAGGGAGCGACTTGCAGGGCATGCGGGGCTTCTCCTTCGGCGCGGGCACTGCGCCGCGTATGTTCGGTGGGCTCCTGGTTGCCCTGTCTGCCGGCATCGCACTGACGGGCCTCATAACGGAGGGAGCGGCGCTCGCCCATTATTCCTGGCGCGGACCGCTGTTCGTGATGGCGGCGATCCTCTTCTTCGCGCTGGCGATCCGGCCGCTCGGCCTCGTGGTGACGGCATTCGCCAGCTTCATGATCGCGGCGACGGGCTCGCACGAGACGCGCTGGCTGGAGGCCGCCATCGTCGGCGCCTGCCTGACGCTCGGCTGCGCGATCCTGTTCCCCTACGTGCTCGGGCTGCCGATGCCGATGTTTCCGCGTTTCCTGAACCAGTGAGGGCGTGATGGATATCTTTGCCAACCTCGCTCACGGCTTCGCCGTCGCGCTCTCCCCGATCAACCTTCTGATGTGCCTGATCGGCGCCCTCGTCGGCACGCTGGTCGGCGTTCTCCCGGGCATCGGCACCATCGCGACCGTCGCGATGCTGCTGCCGATCACGTTCGGACTGCCGCCGGTCGGCGCGCTGATCATGCTCGCCGGCATTTATTACGGTGCCCAATATGGCGGCTCGACCACGTCGATCCTGGTCAACATACCCGGTGAGGCGACGTCGGTCGTTACCGCCATCGACGGTCACCAGATGGCCAAGCAGGGCCGCGCCGGCCCGGCGCTGGCGATCGCCGCGATCGGCTCGTTCTTCGCCGGCTGCGTCGCGACCGTCTTGATTGCCATCCTCGGCGCGCCGCTCACGAAACTCGCGCTGGCCTTCGGCCCGGCCGAGTATTTCTCGCTGATGGTGCTCGGCCTGATCTTCGCGGTCGTGCTCGCCAAGGGCTCGGTGCTGAAGGCGATCGCGATGATCGTGTTCGGCCTTTTGCTGTCGATGGTCGGCTCGGACATCGAGACCGGCGCCTCGCGCATGGCCTTCAACATTCCGGAGCTCGCCGACGGCCTCGGCTTCGCGACGGTGGCGATGGGCGTGTTCGGTTTCGCCGAGATCATCCGCAATCTCGACCATGGCGCCGAGATGAACCGCGATCTCGTGCAGCAGAAGATCACCGGCCTGATGCCGACCAGGAAGGACCTCGCCGACTCGACGCCGCCGATCCTTCGCGGCACCGTGCTCGGCTCGATCCTCGGCATTCTGCCCGGCGGCGGCGCGGTGATCGCGTCGTTCGCTGCCTATACGCTCGAGAAGAAGCTCGCCAGGAATCCGTCGCGGTTCGGCCGCGGCGCGATCGAGGGCGTGGCGGGGCCGGAGAGTGCCAACAATGCCGCGGCCCAGACCTCGTTCATCCCGCTGCTCACCCTCGGCATCCCGCCGAACGCGGTGATGGCGCTGATGGTAGGTGCGATGACCATCCATGGCATCGTGCCTGGTCCGCAGGTGATGCAGAAGCAGCCGGATCTCGTCTGGGGCATGATCGCCTCGATGTGGATTGGCAATCTGATGCTGATCATCATCAACCTGCCGCTGGTCGGAATCTGGGTGCGGCTCTTGCGCGTGCCGTACCGGCTGATGTTCCCCTCGATCGTGATCTTCTGCGCGATCGGCATCTATTCGGTGAACAACGCGCCGGTCGACGTCATCCTCGCCGGTGTGTTCGGCCTCGTCGGCTACTGGCTGATCAAGCACGATTTCGAGCCGGCACCGCTGCTGCTCGGCATGGTGCTCGGACCGCTGATGGAAGAGAACCTGCGTCGGGCGCTACTGATCTCGCGCGGCGACTGGAGCGTGTTCCTGACGCGTCCGTTGTCGGCGGTGCTGCTTGCGGTCGCGGCGAGCCTGCTTGTCCTTACGGTGCTACCGGTGCTGCGCGCCAAGCGCGACGAGGTGTTCACCGAGTCCGAGAACTGAGGTCGCCCGCGCCCTGCGTCGGCGCCGCGCCCTGCGTCGGCGCGCCGCATTCGGAAGTCGAATCGACTTGTGTGACGGCTTCGTGAAATGAAAATGCCGGCCTTTGGGCCGGCATTTTGTTTGTGTCCAAGGGGATCGACATGACCTTCATTCGCGCGCTCACGGGCGCATGTGCCGTAGCGCTCGCGTCGCTGGGCAGCTTCATCGCGCCGGCTGAGGCGCAGACCTATCCGACGCGCAGCGTCACCATGATCGTGCCGTTTGCGGCCGGCGGCCCGACCGACGTGGTCGCGCGCATCGTCACCGCACACATGGCGCAGACGCTGGGACAAAGCATCATCATCGAGAACGTCGTCGGTGCCGGCGGCACCACCGCAACCACGCGCGCCGCGCGCGCGGCCAATGACGGCTATACGCTGATCACCGGCCACATGGGCACGCATGCGGCATCGGTGCCGCTCTATGCGAAGCTCGCATATCATCCCGAGAAGGACTTCGAGCCGATCGCGCTGCTCGCGGGTACGCCGATCCTGATCCTCGCGCGCAAGGACTTTCCACCGAAAGACCTGACGGAGTTCGTCGCATATGTGAAGGCGAACGCCGAGAAGGTGAATGCCGCGCATGCCGGCGTCGGCTCGGTCTCGCACGTCTCCTGCGAGCTCCTGCACTCGATCCTCGACATCAAGCCGGTCGGCGTGCCCTTCAACGGCACGGGCCCCGCGATGAACGCGCTGGTGGCGGGCCAGGTCGATTACATGTGTGACCAGATCGTCAACGCCGTGCCGCAGATCAACGCCGGCACGATCAAGGCCTATGCGATCGCAACACCGGAGCGCAATCCGTCGCTGCCGAACGTGCCGACGACGGCGGAAGCCGGCTTGCCGAAGTTCCAGGCCCAGGCCTGGAACGCGATATTCGCCCCGAAGGGAACCTCGCCTGCGATCGTGGCGACCCTGAACGCAGCGGCCGTCAAGGCGCTCGATGATGAGACCGTGCGCAAGCGCCTGCTCGAGCTCGGCAGCGTCATTCCGGGCCCAGCCGACCGGACGCCGGAATCGCTGGCCACCCTGGTCAAGAACGAGATCGGGAAGTGGACCCCGGTGCTCAAGCCGGCGACTTAGGCAATGCAATCAAGCTGATAGGCAGAAGGGGCGGGACGTCAGTTCCGCCCTTGTCGTTTGTGCCGGGGACACTCATTTTTCCGGGTATAATCGATGGGAGCAGCGAATCGCCGCTGTCGCAGCACGGGGGTGGCCGTTAAGTTCGCCGCCTCCCCAAAGGCTGCCGTCTTCTTAAGGTTTTTGGCACATGCACCAGTATCAGGACCTGCTCGAGCGGATTCTTTCAGACGGCGCCGAGAAGACCGACCGGACCGGCACCGGCACGCTCTCGGTGTTCGGCCACCAGATGCGCTTCAATCTGTCCGCCGGCTTCCCGATGCTGACTACCAAGCGGCTGCCGCTGAAGGCGATCGTGCACGAGCTGCTCTGGTTCCTGAAGGGCGACACCAACATCAAATATCTGCGCGACAACGGCGTCACCATTTGGGACGAATGGGCGGATGCCAATGGTGATCTCGGCCCGGTGTACGGCCATCAATGGCGCTCCTGGCCCACGGCCGACGGGCGCAGCATCGACCAGATCGCCAATGTCATCGACATGATCAAGCGCACTCCCGATTCCCGCCGGCTGATCGTCACCGCCTGGAATCCGGCCGACGTCGAGAAGATGGCGCTGCCGCCCTGCCACCTCCTGTTCCAGTTCTATGTCGCGAACGGCAAACTGTCGTGCCAGCTCTATCAGCGCTCGGCCGACGTCTTTCTCGGCGTGCCCTTCAACATCGCCTCCTACGCGCTGCTCACCATGATGGTCGCGCAGGTCACAGGCCTGAAGCCCGGCGACTTCGTGCACTCGCTCGGCGACACTCATCTCTACTCCAACCATCTGGAGCAGGCGCGGCTCCAGCTCACCCGCGCGCCGCGCGCGCTGCCGGTGATGCGGATCAATCCTGAGGTGAAGGACATCTTCTCCTTCCGCTACAAAGACTTCGAGCTCGTCGGCTACGATCCGCATCCGCACATCAAGGCGGAAGTCGCGGTCTAGCGCCCTATGTCGCTCAACGTCCGCCGTGCGCAGCCTGGAGAAGCCGGGCTCGTTCTGTCCTTCATTCGCGAGCTCGCCGAGTACGAAAAGCTTTCGCACGAGGTCGAGGCGACCGAGGCTGACATCGCCGATGCGCTGTTCGGCGAGAGGCCGCAGCTCTATTGCGCGATCGCGGAGTGGAACGGCGAGCCGGTCGGCTTCGCGGTGTGGTTTGCGAATTTCTCCACCTTCAGCGGCCGCCATGGCATCTATCTCGAAGATCTCTACGTGCGGCCGTCGCATCGGGGCAGGGGCCTCGGCAAGGCGCTGCTGGTGTATCTCGCCAGGGAATGCGTCGAGAACGGCTGGTCGCGCCTGCAATGGGCCGTGCTGGACTGGAACGCACCGTCGATCGCGTTCTACAAATCGCTCGGCGCGATCATGATGGACGACTGGACGCTGTGCCGCGTCACCGGGCCTGCGCTGACGCGACTTGCCGGGAGCTCGGCCTGATGGAGATCGTCTTCGTCGTCGCGATCGCGGAGAACGGCGTCATCGGCGCGGGCAATGCGATGCCGTGGCGATTGAAGTCCGACATGGCGCGCTTCAAGGCGCTGACGATCGGCAAGCCGGTGATCATGGGCCGCAAGACCTTCGAATCCCTGCCCCGCCGTCCCCTGCCGGGCCGCACCAACATCGTGATCACGCGCGATGCGGCCTATCGCGCCGCAGGTGCCATCGTCACCACGTCGGCGGTGGATGCGGACGCGGTTGCGCGTGGCGATGCCCTGCGGCGTTCGGTCACTGAGGTCGCGGTGATCGGCGGCGCCGAGATCTTCCGGCAATGGCTCGGTCGCGCCGACCGTCTCGAGATCACCGAAGTGCACGCGCGCCCCCAAGGCGACACGCATTTCGACATCGACAAGGCGGAATGGGACGAGGTTGAACGCATCCGCCATCCTGCCGGCCCCGACGACAGCGCCGACTTCTCCTATGTGACATATCGTCGGCGCCCCCGCCATTAACCGCATTCGTCAATGTTTACATTGACTTTTTCGTGCCCAAGCATAGCTCGGAAGATGGCCCAGGCTGCGTTGTAAGGGACCTGCCTGTCCCCTATAAAGCCGGACCGGACAAAGCGGGCGGGGGCAATTCCACCCTGCCGAGGAGAGCGTCGAATGCCGTGGAAGAATCAGGGCGGTGGCCCATGGGGCTCGGGTCCAAAGGGACCATGGGGCTCAGGCCCGCAACCGGTCGGGCCGAGGCCGCCGGATCTGGAGGATCTTCTGCGGCGCGGCCAGGACCGCCTCCAGCAGATCATGCCGGGTGGCTATTTCTCCGGTCTCGGCATCACGCTGATCATCCTGCTGATCGTTGCATTCTGGCTGCTGTCGGGCTTCTTCCGCGTGCAGTCCGAAGAGCTCGGCGTCGTGCTGCGCTTCGGCAAGCATGTCCGCACCGTGCAGCCGGGCCTGAACTATCATCTGCCTTATCCGATTGAGACAGTGCTGCTGCCCAAGGCGCTGCGCGTCAACACCATCTCCATCGGCATGACGCTGATCGAAGATCCGGCGCGTCGCGGCCGCTCCATCCGTGACGTCCCGGAAGAGAGCCTGATGCTGACAGGCGACGAAAACATCGTCGACGTCGACTTCACCGTGCTCTGGCGCATCAAGCCGGACGGCGTCGGCGACTTCCTCTTCAACATCCAGAATCCGGAAGGCACCGTGAAGGCAGTCGCCGAGAGCGCGATGCGCGAGGTGATTGGCCGCTCGCAGATCCAGCCGATCCTGACCGGGGCGCGCAATGTCACCGAACAGGGCGTGCAGGAGCTGATCCAGAAGACGCTGGACAGCTACGGAGCGGGCATTCAGATCACCCAGGTGCAGATGCAGAAGGTCGATCCGCCGGCGCAAGTGATCGACGCCTTCCGCGACGTGCAGGCTGCGCGCGCCAATCTCGAGCAGCTGCAGAACGAAGCGCAGACCTACGCCAACCAGGTGGTACCGCAGGCGCGTGGACGTGCGGCCAAGATCCTGCAGGACGCCGAAGGTTACAAGGAGCAGGCGGTCGCGGAGGCCAAGGGCCAGAGCGCGCGCTTCCTGAAAGTGTACGACGAATACAAGAAGGCGCCCGACGTGACGCGAGAACGGATTTATCTGGAGACGATGGAGCGCGTGCTCGGCGGCGCCGACAAGCTCGTCTATGACGGCGGCCCCTCAGGCCAAGGCGTCGTGCCCTATCTGCCGCTTCCCGAACTCGCGCCCAAGCGGACGCCTATGACCGGTCCGCAGTCGAGCGGAGGCAGCCGATGAGGTCTCCGGTTACAGGTTTTGTCACGCTGCTCGGGCTGCTCCTGGTCCTGATCGTGGCCTACATGTCGCTGTTCACGGTGCAGCAGACCGAGCAGACGATCGTGCTCCAGTTCGGCCGGCCCGTCGACGTCGTCACCGCGCCCGGCATGCACTTCAAGGCGCCGTGGAATTCGGTGATCAACATCGACAAGCGGATCCTCGACCTGGAGAATCCGTCGCAGGAAGCGATCGCATCCGACCAGAAGCGGCTCGTGGTCGATGCCTTCGCGCGCTACCGCATCAAGGACGCGCTGCGCTTCTATCAGAGCGTCGGCTCGATCCAGGCCGCCAACATCCAGCTCACCACGCTCCTCAACGCGGCGCTGCGCCGCGTTCTCGGCGAGGTCACCTTCATCAACGTGGTGCGTGACGACCGCGAGAAGCTGATGCTGCGGATCCGCGACCAGCTCGACCGCGAGGCCGATGGTTACGGCATTCAGGTCGTCGACGTCCGGATCCGCCGCGCCGACCTGCCGGAGCAGAACAGCCAGGCGGTCTACCAGCGCATGAAGACCGAGCGTGAGCGCGAGGCGGCCGAGTTCCGCGCGCAGGGTGGACAGAAGGCTCAGGAGATCAAGTCCAAGGCCGACCGCGAGGCGACCGTCATCATCGCGGAAGCCAATTCGCAGGCTGAGCAGACCCGCGGCGCGGGCGATGCCGAGCGCAACCGCCTGTTTGCGGAGGCCTACGGCAAGGACGCCGACTTCTTCGCCTTCTACCGCTCTATGACGGCCTATGAGAACGGGCTGCGTGCGAGCGACACCCGCTTCCTGCTGCGGCCGGACTCGGATTTCTTCCGGTACTTCGGTAACCCGTCCGGCAAGATGGCAACCGAGACGCCGGCGAAGCCGTAAGCTAGACAAGGGCGGCCGGTCTGGCCGCCCTTTGCCCAGACAAGAACAGCATAACGGGAGGTTCCATTCCGATGAGGTCCATTGCGTTCGCCGACTTCCTCATCGGCCTAGGCATCCTGTTCGTGCTGGAAGGCTTGATGTTCGCGGCCAGTCCCAACTGGATGCGCAAAGCCATGAAGAGCGCCATCGCCACGCCGGACAACATCCTGCGGGCGGTCGGGATCGGCTCGGCCGTGGCCGGCCTGGTCCTGATCTGGGTTATGCGGCGCCCGATTTAAGTATCAGGCCAACGCCAAAGTGAAGGCGCCGGACTGGTTTTCGCCCTATTATCGGGCTCTTGAGGCCCGTTAAGCTCCGCGCTTGCGCCGTGCCCCCGTTCGAGCGCAGTCTGGCGCCGAATCCCTTTGTCTGGAGATCACAATGACCGCTGCCACCACTGCCCCGTCCCGCTCGCGCCGTTGCGTGCGACTTGGTGTGCGAATTGGGCTGGCCGCGCTCGCCGTCGTTGCTTTCAGCGCGTTCGGCACGCCGGCTCATGCGCGCGGACCGGATGGCATCGCCGACGTCGCCGAAAAGGTGATCGACGCGGTCGTGAACATCTCGACCTCGCAGACCGTCGACGCCAAGGGCGGCGGCAGCAACACCATGCCGCAACTGCCGCCCGGCTCGCCGTTCGAGGAGTTCTTCGACGACTTCTTCAAGAACCGCCGGGGCCCCGGTGGCGGCAGCAAGGGCGGCGAGCGCGGCGACAACAATCCGCCGCGCAAGACCAACTCGCTCGGAAGCGGCTTCATCATCGACACATCAGGCGTCGTTGTCACCAACAACCACGTCATTGCGGATGCCGACGAGATCCACGTCATCCTCAACGACGGCACCAAGATCAAGGCCGAGCTGGTCGGCGTCGACAAGAAGACCGATCTCGCCGTGCTCAAGATCAAGCCGCCGAAGCCGCTGGTCGCGGTGAAGTTCGGCGACTCCGACAAGCTGCGCCTCGGCGACTGGGTGGTCGCGATCGGAAACCCCTTCAGCCTCGGGGGCACGGTGACCGCCGGCATCGTCTCGGCCAAGAACCGCGACATCTCCTCCGGGCCATACGACAGCTACATCCAGACCGACGCCTCCATCAACCGCGGCAATTCCGGCGGTCCGTTGTTCAACCTCGACGGCGACGTCATCGGCGTCAACACGCTGATCATCTCCCCCTCCGGCGGCTCCATCGGCATCGGCTTCGCCGTGCCGTCGAAGACGGTGGTGGGCGTCGTCGACCAGCTCCGCCAGTTCGGCGAGCTGCGCCGCGGCTGGCTTGGCGTGCGTATCCAGAGCGTCACCGACGAGATCGCCGAGAGTCTCAACATCAAGCCCGCGCGCGGTGCGCTGGTCGCCGGCGTCGACGACAAAGGCCCGGCCAAGCCCGCTGGCATCGAGCCCGGCGATGTCGTCGTCAAGTTCGACGGCAAGGACGTCAAGGACCCGAAGGACCTGTCTCGCGTCGTCGCCGATACGGCGGTCGGCAAGGAGGTCGACGTCGTCATCATCCGCAAGGGCCAGGAAGAAACCAAGAAGGTCACGCTGGGCCGCCTGCAGGATCCGGAAAAGGTGCAGGCTGCGGTGAAGACCGAGGAGCCGGCGCCGGAGAAGCCGGTGACGCAGAAGGCGCTCGGCCTTGATCTCGCAACGCTGAACAAGGATCTGCGCACGCGCTACAAGATCAAGGACAGCGTCAAGGGCGTGGTCGTCACCAACGTCGATGCCAATTCGGACGCCGCCGAGAAGCGCCTGTCCGCCGGTGATGTCATCGTCGAGGTGGCGCAGGAAGCCGTCTCCAGCGGTGCCGACATCCAGAAGCGGGTCGACCAGCTCAAGAAGGACGGCAAGAAGTCGGTGCTGCTGCTGGTGTCGAATGCCGATGGCGAGCTGCGGTTTGTGGCGCTGAGCGTGCAGTAGGAGTCACTGTCATTCCGGGATGGTGCGCAAGCACCAGACCCGGAATCTCGAGATTCCGGGTTCGATGCTTCGCATCGCCCCGGAATGACGGAGAGGAAGCTACGTCTCCACGAACTCGTCGCGCCGATACCCCTGCGCATAGAGCAACGCGGTGAGATCGCCGTGGTCGATCCGCGCTGCTGCGGCGGCCGCAACGGCCGGCTTGGCGTGATAGGCCACACCCAGCCCCGCCGCCTGGATCATCCCGAGATCATTGGCGCCGTCGCCAACCACGACCGAGTCGATGTCGTCGAGATCGAACGACTCCATCAGATCCACCAGCGTCGCCAGCTTCGCGGCGCGGCCGAGGATCGGCTCCTTCACCTCGCCGGTGAACTTGCCGTCGCGCACGACGAGCTCGTTGGCGCGGTTCTCCTGGAAGCCGAGCTTGGCGGCGACCGCACGCGTGAACAGCGTGAAGCCGCCGGAGACGAGGCAGGTGTAGGCACCGTGGGCGCGCATGGTCGCCACCAGTTCACGTCCGCCCGGCGTCAGCGTGATGCGCTTGGCCAGCACCTCGTCGACCGCGCTCGCGGGCAGGTCCTTGAGCAGCGCGACGCGCTCGCGCAGCGCCGGCTCGAACTCGATCTCGCCGCGCATCGCACGCTCGGTGATGGCAGCGACATGCGCCTTCACCCCGACGAAATCGGCGAGCTCGTCGATGCATTCCTGGCCGATCATGGTGGAATCCATGTCGGCGAGAAAAAGCTTCTTGCGCCGGAAGCCGACTGGCTGCACGACGATGTCGATCGGCAGGTCGCCCCGGAGCTCGCGGAGCCGCCGCTCGATGGCGTGGCGGTCGCCTTCGAGGTTACTGTCGGCGCCGAAGGGAATGTCGACCGCAACCCCGTCGAACAGCCAGTGCGCGGGAGCTGCCTGAGGCAGCACGGCGCGGGCGCCGTCGACGATGGTCGAGTCGAGCGCGGGATTGTCGGGGTTGCAGATCAGCGTGGCAACGAGGGACATTTGAGGTTTTCGTGAGCGAGGGGCATTCGAGCAAGGCCGTGCTTATCGCAGGCCCGACCGCCAGCGGCAAGTCGGCGCTGGCGCTCGAGCTTGCGCTCGCCACCGGCGGTGTCGTCATCAATGCCGATTCCATGCAGGTCTACCGCGACCTCCGCATTATCACGGCGCGGCCGACAGCGGCGGATGAGGCGCTCGTGCCGCATCGTCTCTATGGCCATGTCGATGCTGCCGTGAACTTCTCGGCTGGTGCCTGGGTAAGTGACGCAGCGAGGGCGCTCGATGAAGCAAGGGCTCTGGGACGTCTGCCGATCTTCATCGGCGGCACCGGGCTCTATTTCAAGGCGCTGACGGCCGGCCTCTCCGTGGTGCCGCCGATCCCTGCCGAGGTGCGCGACGATGTACGCGCGCGGTTGGAACGGAACGGCGTCGAGGCGCTGCACGCGGAACTCGCGCGCCGCGATCCGCGCGCGGCCGAGCGATTGAACCTGCGCGACCGCACCCGGATTGCGCGCGCACTCGAGGTGATGGAGGCAACCGGGCGGTCGCTGCTCGACTGGCACCGGGAGGGGCAGCCACCGCTGCTGCCCAAGGACAGTTTTCGCGCGGTGTTTCTCGCCCCCGAGCGCGACGAGCTGTATGCCCGCATCGATGCCCGCTTCGATGCCATGCTGGGTGCCGGTGCGCTGAGGGAAGTCGAGCGGCTCGCCGCCAGACACCTCGATCCGCTGCTGCCGGCGATGAAAGCCCATGGCGTGCCGGCCTTGATCCGGCATCTGCGGGGCGAGCTGAGCCTGGAGGAGGCCGCCGGAATCGGCCGCGCCGATACCCGCCATTATGCCAAGCGCCAGTTCACCTGGTTCCGGCACCAATTGCCGGACTTCGAATGGATGAGGCCGGACGAGGCGAGGGGGTGGCTGGCCGCGATCGTGAGCGCAACTGAGGACCCTGGCTGACACGCTTTTGTGCCCCGGGTTCCCGAATTTACCTCTCGCCGAACCCGGGGAACACCGCTACACTGCCGAAATCGCGCGGGAACGGCCGCATTGCCTTGACATCCAAGGTTTGGCCGCTATGTTTCGCGCAACCTTTGGGAAGCCGAGCGCCTGCCATGCGTAACATTATTACCATCCTCCTTATCGCCGTCGTACCCAGGCACACCGCCGGGGGTGGCTAGCTGCCATCCACAAGACAGGCGGTGTGCGCGGGCCCTCTTCGGGGCCTTTTTTATTTCCCGAACCCGACACGAATGAAGCCGCTAACAACAGCGCATCCGGAGCAAGCCAATGAGCGACAAGAGCCACGATCCGAACCAGATGACCGGCGCCGCAATGATCGTCCGTGCGCTCATCGATCATGGCGTGACCGACATTTTCGGCTATCCCGGCGGCGCGGTGCTTCCGATCTATGACGAAATCTTCCAGCAGAGCCAGGTTCAGCACATCCTGGTCCGCCACGAGCAGGGCGCGGGCCATGCCGCCGAGGGCTATGCGCGTTCGACCGGCAAGCCGGGTGTTGCGCTGGTGACCTCCGGTCCCGGCGCCACCAACATGGTGACGCCGCTGACCGACGCGCTGATGGACTCCATTCCGCTGGTCTGCATCTCCGGCCAGGTGCCGACGCATCTGATCGGCAACGATGCCTTCCAGGAATGCGACACCGTCGGCATCACGCGCCCCTGCACCAAGCACAATTGGCTGGTGCGCGACGTCAACGATCTAGCGAAAGTGCTGCACGAAGCCTTCTATGTCGCGACTTCGGGCCGGCCGGGCCCGGTGCTGGTCGACGTGCCCAAGGACGTGCAGTTCGCGACCGGCACCTATCATCCGCCGCGCAAGTCCGACGTGCACCGCTCCTACGCGCCGCGCGTGAAGGGCGATGCGACGCAGATCCGCAAGGCCGTCTCGCTGCTCGCGAACGCCAAGCGTCCCGTGATCTACAGCGGCGGCGGCGTGATCAATTCCGGCCCGGAGGCGACCAACCTCTTGCGCGAGCTGGTCGAGGTCACCGGTTTTCCGATCACCTCCACGCTGATGGGCCTCGGCGCCTATCCGGCCTCGGGCAAGAACTGGCTCGGCATGCTCGGCATGCACGGCACCTACGAGGCCAACATGACCATGCATGACTGCGACGTCATGCTGTGCGTCGGCGCGCGCTTCGACGACCGCATCACCGGCCGCGTCGATGCATTCTCGCCCGGCTCGAAGAAGATCCACATCGACATCGATCCGTCCTCGATCAACAAGAACATCCGGGTCGACGTGCCGATCATCGGCGATTGCGGCAACGTCCTCGGCGACATCCTCCAGGTGTTCAAGTCGGAGGCGAAGAAGCCCGACATCAAGTCGTGGTGGCAGCAGATCGCGCAATGGCGCGCCCGCAACTCGCTCTACTACAAGAAGAGCAACGACGTCATCCTGCCGCAGCACGCGATCCAGAGCCTGTTCGAGGCGACGCGCGGCAAGGACACGTACATCACGACCGAGGTCGGCCAGCATCAGATGTGGGCGGCGCAGTTCTACGGCTTCGAGGAGCCGCATCGCTGGATGACGTCGGGCGGGCTCGGCACCATGGGCTACGGCCTGCCGGCCGCGGTCGGCGTGCAGGTGGCGCATCCAGACAGCCTCGTGATCGACATTGCGGGCGACGCCTCGGTGCAGATGACCATGCAGGAGATGTCGACGGCGGTGCAGTACGAGCTGCCGATCAAGATCTTCATCCTCAACAACCAGTACATGGGCATGGTGCGCCAGTGGCAGCAGCTGCTGCATGGCAACCGCCTGTCGCATTCCTACTCCGAAGCGCTGCCGGACTTCGTCAAGCTCGCCGAAGCCTATGGCGCCGTTGGCCTCCAGGTGCACAAGCCGGGCGATCTCGATGGCGCCATCAAGGAGATGATCTCGGTCAAGCGCCCGGTGCTGTTCGACTGCCGCGTCGCGGCACTCGAAAACTGCTTCCCGATGATCCCCTCCGGCAAGGCGCATAACGAGATGCTGCTGCCGGAGCAGGCCAACGACGAAGCGACGGCCAAGGCGTTCGCCGCCGGCAAGGCGCTGGTGTGAGTGGGATGGCACAACAGCGACGAACAATCTTCCTTTGCCTCTCCCCGCTCGCGGGGAGAGGCCGGATTGCGCGCGAGCGCAATCCGGGTGAGGGAGAGCCATCGCGAGTCTCACTGTCACCGTCTGTGCGGAAGCAGCCCCTCACCCCCACCCTCTTCTCGCGAAGGGCGGGGCGAGGGAGCTCACCGTCCGCGCGGATCGAGGGGCGCCTCTATGTTTGATCTCGGAGAGCTCGAGCGCGCACATGCGATCGTGGGGCAGGCGGTGCCGGCAACGCCGGCGCATGCCTGGCCGCTGCTCGCCGAGCGCCTCGGCACCGAGGTCGTGGTCAAGCACGAGAACCACACGCCGATCGGCGCCTTCAAGGTGCGCGGCGGGCTCGTCTATCTCGAACGGCTGAAGCGCGAGCGGCCGAACACATCAGGCATCATCTCGGCGACGCGCGGCAACCACGGTCAGAGCCTGGCCTTTGCCGCGGGGCGCCACGGCGTGCCCGCGGTGATCTATGTGCCGCGCGGCAACTCGGTCGAGAAGAACCGCGCGATGAGGGCCTTTGGCGCTGAGCTGGTCGAGCACGGCGAGGACTTTCAGGCGGCGGCCGAAGAGGCCCAGCGGCGCGCCCAGTTTACCGGCCTGCACATGGTGCCGTCGTTCCATCCCGATCTCGTGCTCGGCGTCGCCACCTACGCGCTCGAGTTGTTCAGGTCCGCGCCCGATCTCGACATCCTCTACGTGCCGATTGGGCAGGGCTCCGGCATCTGCGGCTGCATCATGGCGCGCGACCTGCTCGGCCTGAAGACCGAGATCGTCGGCGTGCAGTCGACGGAAGCGCCTTCCTACGCGCTGTCATTCGCGGCCGGCAAGATCGTGACGACCGAGACCAGCAACACGCGCGCCGATGGCATGGCGACGCGTATCCCTGACGAGGATGCGTTCGCGCTCATTCGCAAGGGCGCCTCGCGCATCGTAGAGGTCACCGACGACGAGGTCGCCGCCGCGATCCGTGCCTATTGGACAGACACCCACAATCTCGCCGAAGGCGCGGGTGCAGCTGCGCTCGCCGCCGCGCTGCAAGAGAAGAGCAAGCTGAAGGGCAAGCGCGTCGGTCTCGTGCTGTCCGGGGGCAACATTGATTTCGATCTGTTCCGCCGTTGGGCCGGGACGGATGCGCCAGCGATGGCGTGACGGAGAGACAAGAGGGGACGACATGAACCAGCCCGCATCCGCCTATTTCATCGAGGACCGTCACGATCCCAACGAGACGCATACGCTCGCGGTGCTCGTGCAGAACGAGCCGGGCGTGCTCGCGCGCGTCATCGGCCTGTTCTCGGGGCGTGGCTACAACATCGAGAGCCTCACGGTCTCGGAGACCGAGGCCCAGAAGCATCTGTCGCGCATCACCATCGTCACCACGGGCACGCCGATGGTGATCGAGCAGATCAAGCACCAGCTCGACCGCATGATCCCGGTCTACCGCGTCGTTGACATGACCCAGACCAAGCGCTCGATCGAGCGCGAGCTGGCGATGGTGAAGGTGCGGGGACAGGGCGAGCACCGCGTCGAGGCGCTCAGGCTGGCGGACGCGTTCCGTGCCCGGGTGATCGACGCCACCACCGAGAGCTTTGTGTTCGAGATCACAGGCAATACCGACAAGATCAATCAATTTATCGATTTGATGCGCCCGCTCGGCCTTGTCGAGGTGTCGCGCACCGGCGTTGCCGCGATCGGCCGTGGGCCTGAAGGGATGTGAGCCATGCTGGCGCGCGACTGGTACTATAACGAGCGGAACCGGATGGGGATCGAGCCCGCGGTGGCGTCGATCTACGACAACCATGACGATGCCGATCTGCGGGCGCGCGCCGCGCTGAAGATGCTCGGTGTGCAGCGCGGCTGGCGCATCGCCGATATCGGCTGCGGCAACGGCGTGCTCGCCACGGAAGCCGCGCTGATGGGCGCCGAGGTCGACGCCATCGACATCTCGCCGGCGATGCTGGCGCTCGCCGAGATCTACGCCCGCGACCGCAAGGCGCCGGTTCGCACCCAGTCCGCCGGCCTGCTCAGCTTCGCCTACCGGCCGGAGTCCTATGACCTGATCGTCAGCGAGTTCACGCTGCACCATCTGCCGGATTTCTGGAAGGCGGTGGCGATGTCGCGGATCTATCGCGCGCTGAAGCCGGGCGCGAGCTTTTACTTGCGCGATATCGTCTACGCGTCGATGCCTGACGCCGTCGAGCGTGACGTCGAGCAATGGGCCGACTTCCAGATCAAGAATCACGATTTCTCGCGCGAGGGCGTTGTGACGCACATGCGCGACGAATATTCCACCTTCGGCTGGGTGATGGAGCGGATGCTGACCGACGTCGGCTTCACGCTGGTCTCGGCCGATTACCATGCACCGATGCACGGCACATATCTGCTGCGGAAACCGAAAGCCGGCGAGCAAGGCTAGAGCTGTGAGAGCAAGCTGCAACTCCAACGTAGCTGCGCTCCCTCCCCCGCTTGCGGGGGAGGGCTGGGGAGAGGGTGTCTCCACAAGCGAGAACCCCCCAGAGGAGAAAGCCCTCACCCGGCGCTTCGCGCCGACCTCTCCCGCAAGCGAGAGCTTTGCATTATTCGCGAATCTGCGATTCCCTAGACGGATTGGAGGGGATGGGAATGGCATATCGGCAGGTGGGGCAACCGAGCTTTGCGGACGCGCTGGCGTCGTCGCGGCGTGGAAAAGGCAATCCGGTGCTGAGGCGGATCAGCGA
>NZ_AXAZ01000085.1 GCF_000473065.1 Bradyrhizobium sp. WSM1743 | reverse complement strand
GCGCCCGCTATCTGGGCTTGGCGCGCAACCAGACGCATCTGCGCCTGATCTGCCTCGCCATGAATCTCAAACGATGGGCGGTGCTGTCTCCTGCGGGAGCTGCGGCATGACCGCCGCCGCCCGACGCCAGCGGTCGGCCGCGGAAAACGCACCCATTCCACGCCGCGCGCCGTCCGACGCCGCGCAAAAAAAGCCCGACATCGGGAACCACTCGCTCACATCCCATTAAGCAAAGCTCTCGCTTGCGGGAGAGGTACAGGCCGCCTTCGGCGGCCGTCATTTCAAGAGACGCCGAGGCAAAGCCTCGGCTATGGCGAAGCGCCGGGTGAGGGCTTTCTCCCCTTGGGGATTGTCCCGTTGCGGAAGCACCCTCTCCCCAACCCTCTCCCGCAAGCGGGAGAGGGAGCGCACCTCCATCGTTGCAGCAATGAAGCCTTATCTCATCACGGTTCAGCCTCCCACCGCAGCCGCGCGCCGCGGCAGCTTCCAGCCGGGCCGGATGAAGTGGCAGGTGTAGCCGTCAGGATAACGTTCGAGATAATCCTGATGCTCCGGCTCAGCTTCCCAAAACTCAGCTGCGGGCGCGACCTCGGTCACCACTTTGCCGGGCCACAGGCCAGACGCCTCGACGTCGGCAATGGTGTCTTCGGCAATCCGCTTCTGCTCCTCGCTCGTGTAGAAGATCGCCGAGCGGTAGCTGGTGCCCCGATCATTGCCTTGGCGATTGAGCGTGGTGGGATCATGGATCTGGAAGAAGAACTCCAACATGGTGCGGTAGCTGGTCTTGGCGGGATCGAACATGATCTCGATCGCTTCGGCATGGCCTTCATGATTGCGGTAGGTGGCGTTCTTCACGTGCCCACCGGTGTAGCCGACGCGGGTGGAGATCACGCCCGGCTGCTTGCGGATGAGATCCTGCATGCCCCAGAAGCAGCCTCCGGCCAAAACTGCGCGTTCTGTCGTCATGTGATGTGCTCCCAACTGATCGCTCTGCCCGTTCTGCAGCTACCGCATCATATAGGCTTTCGGCGGCCCGGCCGAAAGCCACGCATTGCAGGCGGGTCCACCCGGTTCCGAGAACCGGATGGACCCAAAGCAAACGCCCGCCTCTAAACCAGCTTGGCGTCGAGCGTGATCGCGGCGTTGAGCACCTTCGAGACCGGGCAGTTCTTCTCGGCCTCGCCGGCGATCTTCGCAAAGCCGGCCTCGTCGAGGTTCGGCACTTTTGCACGCAAGATCAGCGCGGATTTGCTGATCTTGAAGCCCTTGCCCTCGGGCTCGAGCGTGACGGCTGCTTCCGTCGAGAGCTCATCCGGCGTGAATCCTGCCATCTGAAGGCCGAAGGCCAACGCCATGGTGAAGCAGCCGGCGTGCGCCGCCGCAATCAACTCCTCGGGATTGGTCCCTTTCTCGTTCTCGAAGCGGGTCTTGAACGAATAGGGCGTCTGCGCGAGCACGCCGGATTCGCTCGAGAGATGACCGGTGCCATCGCGACCGGTGCCTTTCCAGACTGCCGTTGCCTTGCGGATCATCTCAATTCTCCTTGTTTTGTTTGGTTTTGTTTGTCTTCAAGCACCGGCGCTCCGTACCGGTAAAAGGCGACATTGGCGTGGCCGCCTGCCCTCCCAACCGATCGAGCGCTGCAGCGGTTCCGTTAGCTACCGAGTTGACCAACATGGAAGCCGAGCCGGTTCTCGACGTCGCCGGCGCGATGGAAGCCGCGCGCCATCAGCGCCTTGATGCGCTTCTGGCTCGCCGGGCGGCCGAGCGCGGCCAGAAACGCATCCCATTCCGGCTTGATCTCGGCATCAGGCGGCAGGCTTGCGACATCGACGAGCCGCTTGGTCTCGGCGATGGCCTCCTTGTCGAAGGACGCGATCCGCATGGCGAGCGCCTCGACGAAGCCGTCGAGCTCGGCATCCGGCAACGATCGGTTGACGTAGCCATAGCGCTCGGCGAGATCGCCGTGGATGTCGTCGGCACTGAGCAGCACTTCGAGCGCACGGCCGCGGCCGATCAGACGGGGCAGCCGCGCCATCGGCCCGCCGCCGGGCACGAGACCGGCGCCAACCTCCCATTGCGACAGGATCGCCTTCTCGCGGCTGGCAAAGCGCATGTCACTGGCGAGCGCGAGCTCGCTGCCGACGCCGATGGCGCGGCCCCGGATCGAGGCGATGGAGACCACAGGCGCACGGCTGAGGCGCACCAGCATGTCGGGCAACGCCGGGAGGCCGGTCGGCCCGGGCGGCACCTTGAGGGAGTCTTCCAGCGGCACAAGGAAGTCGTAATGGGTGATGAAGAAGCCCTCGACGGCGCTGTCGAACACCACGACCTTCACATCCGGATCGGTCTCGATCTCGGTGATCATGTCATTCAGCAGCGGCAGGTGCTTCGGGCCAAAGATGTTCACCGGCGGCATGTCGAAGGTGACACGCCAGTATGACGGCAGGCGACGCTCCAGACGGATGTCTGCGGTGGTGAAGGTGCGTTCGGGACGATTCATCTCTTGCACTCCCTGATGGATGTATTCGCGTTTCAGATCGACTGCCGCAGCGGGCGGAACGCGGTGCGCACCTCCGCACAGAACAGCGCGGGCTGCTCCCAGGCCGCAAAGTGGCCGCCCCTGTCCAGGCGGTTGTAGTGCATCAGCTTCGGATAGGCCTTCTCGGTCCAGCTGCGCGGTGCGGCGTAGATCTCGTCCGGGAAGACGCTGACGGCGACCGGGATCTCGACGTGCTTCGGCGCGAAGAACACCAGCTTGTTCTCCCAGTACAGCCGCGCCGACGACACCGCTGTGTCGGTGAGCCAGTAGAGGGTGATGTTGTCGATGACATCGTCGCGCGACAGGCCTTCGGGCTTGCCGTCGAACACCCGCGCGATCATCGCGGCGCTGCGCGCATCGTGGTCGAGCATCCAGGACGCAAGGCCCGCCGGCGAATCCACGAGGCCAAGAAGCGTCTGCGGCCGGTTCGACATCTCGATCGCGTAGCCGAGGCCGTGCTTGTAGAAATCGTCGAGCTGGTCGTAGGCGGTGCGCTCGTCAGTCGAGAGATTCGACGGCCGCACTCCACCGGGCTGAAGCGCCCTGGCGATGTCGTCGGGCACGGTCGCCGGCATGTTGGTGTGGATGCCGAGCAGCTCCGGCGGCGCGATCAGCGCCATCTGTTCCGTCACGGCGTTGCCCCAGTCACCGCCTTGCGCGACGTAGCGGTTATAGCCAAGCCGCTTCATCAGCTCGATCCAGGCCCGCGCGATGCGCTGGGGATCCCAGCCGAGCTCCGTCGGCTTGCCCGAGAAGCCGTGCCCAGGGAGCGAAGGGATCACCAGATCGAACGCGTCCATGGCCCTGGCGCCATGCGCGGTCGGATCGGTGAGCGGGCCGATGATCTTCATCTGCTCGATGATCGAGCCGGGCCAGCCATGCGTGACGATCATCGGCAGTGCATTCTCGTGCCGCGAGCGGACGTGAATGAAATGGATGTCGGCGCCGTCGATCTCGGTGACGAATTGCGGCAATGCGTTCAGCCGCGCTTCGATCTTGCGCCAGTCATAGTCGCTCTGCCAGTAGCGCACGAGCTCCTGCACCGTCCTCAGCTGCACGCCCTGCGATTGATCGGTGACGATCTCGCGATCCGGCCAGCGCGTGGCCGCGAGACGACGACGGAGGTCGAGCAAGTCCGCCTCGGGCACGCTGACGTGGAACGGGCGGATCGCACCGCTCGCAGCCGCCGGATGCAGTGGTAGCAGGCTCGACACGCTGGCGGCAACTGCGCCCATCGCTGCCTGGCTCAGCAATTGACGGCGGTCGGGGTTGAGGATGTCGGTGCGGGCTTGCGTGGTCATGTTGGATCTCCCTTGCTTTGATCGGCGTCATCGACCGAGTTCGAAATCGAAACGTCGGTTCGTCATGCAGAGAGCTTGGCGCAGGCGCTTTCGATTTGCCCGTTATGGCTTGTTAGACCGCGTTAGCCCTTGCGAGTCCGCGCGATGAACCAGAGCACGCGATGATGCCGATGTGGCACGGCGCGAGGACGTCAGTCATCGCGCGCCGTATCGGCAGGAGCTGCATTGACTGCAACTCACGACGCCAGCGGCAGGCCGGCCTGCTCGCGGACGATATAGTCGGCATACCAATCCGGCCAGTTCTCGTCGTGTGCGCCGGTCCGAGTCTCGTGCTCGCCATGCGCGATCGCTGCACGGCGCAGCGCCGCCGCCAGATCGGCCGCCGACGCGAATGTCGCGCCGCCGCCGGCGATGCGCCCGGGCAACCGTGTCGTGACCTCCTGGAACAGCCAGCCATTGCCGTCGGGATCGCTGAATGAGGCGAATGAGCTGTAGCTGCCGCGTTTCGGGTCGACGCCGCCAACCCGAACGCTGCCGAACAGATAGGGCTCGTCGGACCCGGCATGAACGTCGCCGGCACCGTGGAATGGCGCACTGACTTCGACGCCACGATCGAGCAGGTCCTGCCGGGCCGCCTCCAGATTGGAGACGATCAGGTACAGGCCTCGCGCCGAGCCGGGCGCTGCGGCGGTCACGTTCCTGCCGAAGATCACCGAGCAGGCCGAGCCCGGCGGCGTGAACTGGATCACGCGCCAGTCGTCGCCCGAGGCGAAATCGGCGTCGAGCCGCCAGCCGAGGCGCGCGTAGAACGCCTTGGCACGGTCGACGTCGGACACCGGAATGACGACGACTTCAAGCTTCATGTCAACGCTGCGCGATGTCGAGGGCCTGGTGCCGGTATCGCGATCGATTTCGATGGTGGTCATGTCGAGCTCCCGTGGTGTGAGTTGAGGCTGTCCTTCATGCGACGGCCGGCATCACGATGGTCACGCGCGTGCCGCCCTGCCCCGCCTCGCCGTGCAACCGCGCGTGGATGCTGCGTGCGAGCCCTTCGAGGATACGGCTGCCGGTGCCCTGAAGCGGACCGGTCGCACCAATGCCGTTATCCGCGACCGTGCAGAGCCAGGCGCCGTCGCGGCTCGCCAATTCGATGCGAATCAGCGCGCCGCTCTTGTTCGGGAAGGCTTGCTTTGCCGCGTTCGTGACCAGCTCGGTCAGCATCAGGGCGAGGCGATGACATTGCGCAGCCGGCAGCCTGCCGCTCTCGACCGCGGCCTCGCAGCGGATGCCTGCCGGCTCCAGCACCGCTTCGGAGAGGGCCCCGCACAGGTTTTCAAAGAAGGGCTCCACAGCGACGGCCGATGGATCGTCGTTGTCGGACAGGAGCTGATAGAGCCGGCCGAAGGCGACGATGCGCCGCTCGAGCCGGTCCACCGCCAGCGACACGTCCCGCGTAGCTGCGCGCGTGAAGTCGCGGCGGACTGACGCACCCAACAGCGTCAGTGTGTTCTTCATGCGGTGGTGGGACTCCCGCAGCACGAGCTCCCAATCACGCGACTGGTCATCCAGACTGGCAACGAACTGAGGTCGAGCGACATGGTCGTTCGGTCGAGCGCCGATACCGGACATCATAGCCTCCCCGTAAAAATAGGATCTAACTCGAAGGCTATACTGGATGCGGCGCGCGCGTTTTGCCCGTTAGACGTTGCAAGATTCTGTTATGATCGGCGGCGCCCCGCAAATCCTGCGGCGGACTTCATCGCCTCACGGTCAGGCACGCTGACGAATTGTCGCGGCCGCCTGTAAACCGCTCGCGTTTAAGCAAATTTGCAACAGACTATCCCGGTGCGCTCGGCGACCGCCACGCGATTTCGCCACTTTCGGCCAGTTTACTGGAGGTCTCGGTCTGGTAGATCAAACTGCAGACTTCAGCTCATTCACTGGAATCATTCGCCTGTGCCGGACATAAACGAGCAGGATTCGGTCATTGCCTTCGGGCCGTTCCGCTTGTTCGCGAAATCGCGGCTGCTCGAGAAGGACGGCGCCCCACTTCACCTCGGCGGCCGTGCGCTCGACATCCTCATTTTTCTCGCCGAGCGCGCCGGCGAGGTCGTCGACAAGCGGGAGCTGATCAAGCGCATCTGGGCCGACGTGAACGTCGACGAAGGCAGCCTGCGCTTCCACATCACGACGCTGCGCAAGGCTTTGGGCGATGCCGGCGAAGGCTCCCGCTACGTCGTCAACGTCCCGGGACGCGGCTATTGTTTCGCGGCTCCGCTGCTCCGGCCTGCAGCATCGGAGAGCCGGACCAGCCCGCCCGCCGCTTCGCCGCGCTCGCTGCCGTCGCCGCTCGCGAAGATGATCGGCCGGGACGATGCGGTCGAAAGGATTTCCACCGAGCTTGCCGAGCATCGCTTCGTCACGATCGTCGGCCCCGGCGGGATCGGCAAGACCTCGGTCGCGCTCGCCGTCGCGCAGGGCGAGCTCGCGGCCTTCGACGGCCAGGTGTGTTTCGTCGATTTCGGCGCGCTGACCGATGCCCGGCTCGTCCCCGGGACGATTGCCGCCGCGCTGGGCCTCACCGTCAATTCCGAGGACCCGATACCGGGCCTGCTGACGGTCCTGCGCAGCCGGCGGATGCTGCTGGTGTTCGACAGTTGCGAGCATATGCTCGACGAACTCGCGCCTGTGGCCGAGCGCCTCGTCCGCGAGGCGCCGCAGCTGCATATCTTGGCCACCAGCCGCGAATCCTTTCGCGCCGAAGGCGAGCGCGTGCATCGGCTGTTTCCGCTGGATTGCCCGCCGCAGCGCGAGGGGCTCGGCATCGCCGACATCCTTGCCTATCCCGCAACCCAGCTCTTCGTGGAGCGCATTGCCGAAACTTTGAGCGAATTCGAGCTCCGCGAGGAGGATGCCCCGCTCGTCGCCGAGATCTGCCGGCGACTGGACGGCATTGCGCTCGCGATCGAACTCGCGGCCGGGCGGGTCAACGCCTATGGCATTGCCGGGACCGCCTCGTTGCTTGACAGCCGCTTCTCGCTGCTGTGGCGGGGACGGCGCACCGCGATTCCGCGGCACCAGACCTTGAGCGCGGCGCTGGCCTGGAGCTACGACCTGCTGCCGCCGACCGAAAGCGCGACGCTGCGCGGATTGTCGGTGTTTGTCGGGCCGTTCACGCTGGAGGGCGCGCTGGCCGTCGCGTCCTGCCAGGGGATCAGCGAGCCCGAAGCGGTCGAGGCGATCTCGAACCTGCTCTCCAAATCCCTGATCGCGACGTCGCCTGCGGAGCGGCGGCTGCGCTATCGTCTGCTCGACACCACCCGCGCTTTCGTTGGCGACAAGCTCGTCGAGAACGGGGAAGCGGACCGCGTCGCGCGCGCCCACGCCGAATATTTCCGCGACTTCCTGCACGACATTGCCCTCAAGTCCACGGGCATGCAAAGCGCCGGCGGCTTCCTCCCCTATGCCGACCATTTGCCGAATGTCAGGGCCGCGTTGACCTTCAGCTTTTCCGAGCGCGGCGATCGGACGATCGGCGTGGATCTGGCGGCCTCGGGGGCGCAGTTCTTCCTCGAACTGACCTTGCTGACGGAATGCTACCGCTGGACCCAGCAGGCGCTGGCGTCACTCGATACGAGCGCCGTGGACAGCCGGAAGGAGATGACCTTGCAGGCTGCGCTCGGCGTCTCCGTGATGTTCACGCAGGGCAATACCGAAGCAGTCCGGTCGGCGTTCACGCGCAGTCTCCAGCTGGCCCGGGAGCTCGAGGACCTGCACTGGCAGCTCTGGTTGCTGCGCGGATTGCACATCTATCTGACCAGGGTCGGAGACTTTCACGGCGCGCTCGGAACCGGCGAACAGGGCGAGAGCGTCGCGCGAAAGCTGAACGATCCCGCTGCCGCGCTGAACGTCGAATGGATGCTTGGCGTAGCGCATCATTTGATCGGCAACCAGGACAAGGCGGTTCGGTTCTGCGAGAGCGCGATGGTGCACAATCCCGGCTCGCAACGGCTCAACATCGGGCATCTCGGGTATGACGACCGCATCGTCGCGCTGGTGGCGCTGGCGCGCGGGCTCTGGCTCACCGGCCGGCCCGAGCGGGCGATCGAGGTGGCGAAATACACGGTTCGCGAGGCTGAGCTGCTCGAACAGCCGCTCACCCTCGGCATCTCCCTGATCTGGACGATTTACGTGTTCCTCTGGGTCGGCGACTGGGACAACGCCGAACTTCTGATCGAGCGGCTGATCGATCATTCGGCGCGGCACTTCCTCGGCCCCTATCACGCGGTCGGCATCGGCCAGAAAGGCGAGCTCCTGCTGCGCCGCGGTGACGTTGCCGGGGGCATCGAGCACCTTCGCCGCAGTCAGGCCACGTTATACGCGACACGGCACCGGATCATGACGACCGTCTTTGCGACGGCGCTCGCGGAGGGTCTCGCTTCGCAGAATCAGCCCGACGAGGCGTTGCAGACGATCAACGAGGCGATTGGCCAGATTCCCGATCATGGGGAATCCTTTGACATGCCGGAGATGCTCAGGGTCAAGGGCGACATCCTCGCCCGGTCGGGCAACGCTGTGGACGCCGAGAGCTGCTTGCGCAAATCGCTCGACCTGTCGCAGCGACAATACGCGGTTGGCTGGGAGCTCCGCGGCGCGATCAGCCTTGGCCGCATCTGGCGCCAGGCCGGAAAAGCCGCCGACGCACGCGATCTGCTCGCTCCGCTCGTCGCGCGCTACCAAGAGGGGCTAGAGACGCGCGATCTGGTCGCCGCAAGGGAGCTGCTGGGCACCCTGAATTGACAGTATCTTCAACGGGATACCGCCTAAGTGCCCACTCGCAACTCCTAACAACTTCTAACACGCCAAGCCGCATACGCCCCGCCATGGTGGCGACACTTCATGGTGGATATGGCGGGACATGGCGCTTCTTGACGATGTAATCGATGCCAGCGGCGGCTTGGCCCGCTGGAACAGCTTGAAACGGTTTACGCTCCACCTGTCCGTCGGCGGATCGCTGTTCTCCAGCGCCGGACATGCCCGGGAATTCAAAGACGTGACCGCGGAAGGCTCGACCCGCACGCAGTCGCTCCGGTTCACGGGCATCACCGGAGGCGAACACTCCGGCTCCTTTCAACCCGACGCGATCACGATCGAGAGCCTGGATGGTGAAGTCCTGCGGACCTGGCGCAACCCGAGCCTCGCGTTTGCCGAGGTCGGCGTCCCCGCGCTTGCGGACGAACTGCATCTCGTCTTCTTCTGCGGCGTTGCGATCTGGAACTATCTGACCAATCCATTCCTGCTCGCCCATCCCGATGTCATGGTGGAGGAGCTGCCGCCCTGGCGTGAGGGCACAGAGACGTGGCGGCGGCTGCGGGCGCAATTCCCCTCGCACCTCATTACGCTCGCACCTGAACAGATCTTCTATTTCGACGAGAGCGCCCTGCAACGGCGGACGGACCATGATCTCTTCGGGATCAAGGTCGCACACTACTCCTGGGCTCATGACAGGTTCGGAGGCATCGTTGTGCCGACACTCCGACGCGCGCAGACGCTGCAGCCGGACGGAACGGTGATCGCCAAGCCCGTGTTGATGGATGTCGAGATCTTCGACGCCGTCTTCGAGTAGGGACGAGGACCCGCGAGAGCGGCAACCACTGACTCTCAACACAATGCATAACGAGCCAACAGACGCCTTGGCGGCATCGGGCACAATCTGCCGCAGGAGGCGCCGAAGGTGTCTGCCGACGCGATCCTAGACGTGGCGACCACGAGTTGACACGTTTAGCGTGGCCCGGCGCTGTTCAGGCCGCCGCCTGATTCAGCATCACCCGCGCTGCCTTGAGATCGGCGGTCTCGAACCCCTCGGAGAATCGGGCGTAGGTGCTGGCGAGCCGCTCGAGCGGATTTGGCCCCCCCCTGCCGGTCGCGCAGCCGCGCCAGCGACATTTCGGTTCGCAACTGCCAGGACAATGCGCCCTGGTGCTCGGCGAGCGTCGCCGAGGCGAGCAGACTTGCCTCGGCAGCGTCGAGATTTCCGCTATGCGCCTCGAGCTCTCCCCGCAGACGGAGCAGCTCCGGCATGTCGAAGGCGCCACCTTCCTGCTCGACCCGCGCAATGGTCTCGTGCAGGACCTGTTGCGCTTCCGGCAGCCGTCCGAGCGCCGCCAATCCCTGGGACAGATCGGCGGCGAACGACGATGCATAGAGCTCGTAGCGATCCGCGTGCAGCCGCGGAAGCGCGGTCCGCAACAGGTCGATGCCGCCGGCGATCTCGCCGCGGGCGATCATGGTCTGCGCCCGAAAACCGGCGGCGACGGCTTCGTAAGGCGCGAGCCCGTGCAGGCTCGCGTGCGCGGTGAGGCGGGCGGTCATGGTCTCGACGGAGGTCCAGTCGCCAACCCAGCCGAACACCGAGGCGGACCAGCACAGCGCGATACAATGCATGACCACGTCGCGCGGCGCTGCGGCACCTATGAGCGGGCGGATGCATTCGAGCGCATGATCGGGAAAGCCGCGCAGCCACAGCACGCGCGCGAGCGGAATCTGCGGCGTGCGCGAATAGGCGAAATGTCCCGGCCGCGTGCCACGGAGCGCAGCATCGTCGCGCAGGCCCTCGTCGAGATGGGCTTGCGCCTCGACCTGATCCCCGGCGAGGTGATAGGACACGCCGAGCAGCGCCTTGCTGCAGGCAACGCCTGCGGTATCGCCGATCAGGCGGGCAATCCGCTCGGCGTGACGCGCGGTCGGCACCAGATGCCGATAGCCGCCGGTCCGGCGGTAGAACATGTTCAGCCGCGACAGCAGCCGGAATGTGTTTGCATGGTCGCCAAGCGCTTCCGCAATCTCAAGCCCGCGCCTGAGCGCCGCTTCCGCCTGCTCGCTGTTGCGCTCGGTGAACATGAAGGCATGACCGAGCGTCGATTGCAGCTCGAGCTCCCATTTGCTGCCGCGCTCGGCGCCGTCTAGCGTCGCGAGCGCGCGATCGGACCAAACGCGCGCTTCGTTCAGCAGACTGAGCTCGACGAACAGCCTCGTGCAGCTGCCTGCGAGCGGCACGCGCAGGCCCGCGCCGTCAGCGCTGGCGTAGCTCCATGCCAGCGCCGCGCGGGCATCGGCGAGCAGGCCTGACCGCTCCTGCGCGCGAGCCGCCTGGTCGGGGCTGCCCGGCTCGGTCATGGCGGCTTCGAGCGTGCGCTGAACATAGAGGGCATGACGCCGCGCGATCGTATCCGCCTGGCCGCCATCGGGCAGCTTCTGCATGGCATAGGCACGCGTTGCATCCAGCAGGCGATAGCGCCGCGACGCGCCGTCCGGTTGCGTCGACACCAGCGACTTGGCGACGAGTTGCTCCAGCGCATGCACGACGCGATCCTCCGCGGTCGCCGCATCAGTCGCCACCGCTATCGCGCCCTGCAACGTGAAGGGACCCGCGAAGACGGCGAGACGCTGAAACACGATGCGCTCGCTCTCGCCGATCAGGCCAAAGCTCCAATCGAGCGTGGCGCTGAGCGTCTGCTGGCGCGGCGGCGCCGTTCGCCGCCCGCGCCATTCGAGCTGTAGATGCGAGCAGCGCCGCCATCTCGCGCAGTCCGTAGAGACCGACACGCGCGGCGGCAAGCTCGATCGCGAGCGCGATGCCGTCGAGCTTGCCGCAGATTTGAGCCAGGACCTCCGCATCCTCGTCGGTGATGTCGTCCCGATGGCCCGCCGCGACGGCGCGGTCCACGAACAGACGCGCAGCCGGATAATTCAGCACCTCGCCGGCGCTGAGGCGGGCATCCTGCGGCGGACCAGGCAGAGGAGCGAGCTCGAAGATCTGCTCCCCTTCCACCAGCAGCGACTCGCGGCTGGTTGCGAGGATTGCGACGCCAGGCGCCTCACGGTAGATGCCTTCTGCGAGACGCGCGACCTCGTCGATGACGTGCTCGCAGCTGTCGAGAACGAGAAGCAGCCGCCGGCCGCGCAGAAAATTGACGACGCTCCCTGCGGGATCGTCGTGATGCACGACGAGGCCCAACGCGGCAGCGACCGTGCCCGCGACCAGCGCGGCGTCCTGCAGCGGACCGAATTCGAGGAAATGGACGTTGTCCTCGAACCTGCCGCACATGTCGCGCGCGAGCGCGGCCGCAATGGTGGTCTTGCCGATGCCGCCCGGCCCTCGCAGCGTGACGAAGCGATCGCGGAGCAGACGCGCCGCCAGCTCGGCCACGACATCGTCCCGCCCGACCATCCGGTCCAGGCGGCGCGGCAGAGACGGTGGCAGGGCTGACGTTTCGAGCGACCGCGCCGCGGTCGCAGGCGGCTCGGCAGGTTCGCCACGCCGCACAGGCGCGACGAAGCAATAGCCCCGGCCAGGGATGTTGGTGATGTAGCGGGCGCCCTCCTTGCCGTCGCCGAGCGCCTTGCGCAGCTCCGCGACATGGACCCGCAGGCTGATCTCCTCGACAGAGAGGCCGGACCACGCGTAGCCGAGGATCTCGCTCTTCGGCACCACCTCGCCGGCGCGGCTGACGAGCAGGCGCAAGATGTCGATCGCCCGGCTGCCGAGCTTGACCGGCACGCCGTCCTTCTCCAGCAGCCGCGAGCGCAGCGAAAACGGCCCGAACGAGACGGCATCGAGATCAACGACCGGCCCCGTGCCGCCGCGATGCGGGCCATGTCCTGCCGAAAGCTCGGTCACATCCCGCTCATCTTGGCAGATGCCTCATCGAAACGCGGCGCGACTATACAAGGCGCCGCCGCGAGGTCCAGTGAAGGCACCACACCGATCTCACGGCGCATCGATCGCCATGCGATGCGCTGCGCGCCCCTCAGTCCGGTCTCGTCTGCGCAAATGCTTGACAAATTGGTTTTAATCAAACCGTCTGCGACGAGCTGTCACACCCGACGCACGCGCACAAAATCTAACAGATCCTAATCACCACTAACGGGCGTGCTGGCCAGCTCACGTCTATCCTCTCAGCATGGAAAGCATTGGGGTTTGCGCGTTTGCCGGTCGTTGCAAACGGCAGCGAAACCCGGAGAGGACGAACGATGTCGAGCAACTTGCACGCGGCACATGCCTGGACTGATTTTCCAGTTGACTCGCGGGATCACGAGATTCGTGCAACACAGGCGATTCCCCGGGAGAGCCAATGGCGTCGGATCGATCGCACGCCGGAGCAGGCAAGTGAGGGCATCACGATCTCGCGATGGGACGACCTGCGGAGCACCTCGTCGCACGAGATGACGACGCCGGAGGATCGCTATTTCGTCGGCATTGCCCTGAAGACCACGCGCGCGAAGCTGACACGAAACGGCCGGATCATCTTCGAAGGCACCATGCCGGCGGGATCGCTGTATGTCACCGCGCCGTCGCAGCCTCTCAGCGCACAATTCCAGGCGCCGTGTGCCTTCCTGCACGTCCACATCTCCAGGGATCATCTTCCGCATGCCGACGGATTGAATGACCTCGTGCTGTTGCGCGATCCGCTCGCTGCGGAGCTCGCCAAGGCGCTGATCGAACTTGGTGACGCCACGGACCGGCAGTTCACGCGCTGCATCGGCCAGACCCTGGCGATGCATCTCACCCGGATCGAGCTGCCGCGCGTCAAGGTCAATGCCTTGCCGAAATGGCGGCTGCGGCGCGTCGAGCAGTACATCGCCGATCATTTCGACCGCTGCATCAGCCTGTCCGAGCTCGCCAATGTCGCCGGCCTGTCCAGAATGCACTTTGCGGCACAATTCCGCGCCGCGACCGGTTACCGTCCGCGCGAATATCTCCTCACGCAGCGGGTCGAGCATGCGAAGGCGCTGCTCGCGACCACCGAGCAGCCATTGGCGGAGATCGCGCTTGCCGTTGGCTTCAGCACGCAGGCGCATTTTTCGACCGTGTTCAAGCGCATCAGCGGTCAATCTCCGGCGCGCTGGCGCCTCGCCAATGCGGGCGGACAGCTCGAAGCGGAAGCGCGGCCGAGGCGGCGTGCGCTTCCGGACCGCGATTGGATCGCCAGCGCAGCCGCGTAGCTTCGTCCGGCAGAGCCGGGACCCCGAAGGCGACACGGTAGCGTGCGGTGAGATGGGCCCCGGCTCTGCAGCGCACCGTCGAGGAGACGCTGCGCTGCGTCCGGGGCATGCATCGAGGATTGAGGCGCGCTTCTCCCACCTCGTCATTGAGGCATGGCCTTCGTTGTCCAAACACCACTGTCATTCCCCGCGAAAGCGGGGAATCCAGTACGCCGCGGCTTATCGATTGGACCACAGCCATCTCGGAGTACTGGATCGCCCGGTCAAGCCGGGCGATGACAGCAAAATGTGTAGCCGCAGGCACGACTTCGCATCCTCGCGGGTGATTTCACCCGAGCTTTGCCTCGTCGCCTCTTGAGCCAAATCCTACACCGGATCGAAGGCGCGGATCGGCGGCAGATTGCCAGTGAATTTCTCCACCTCGACACTCGTCAACTGACCGGTGCAGCCCTGCGCCAGGGATGAGGTGCCGAAGTCGCGGGTGAGCACGTTCGGATTGCCGTGAACGCAGAGTGGCGCCTCGTCCTCGGGATCCATCGGATCGTACCAGGCGCCGGTCGGAAGCTGGACCACGCCGGGCGCGATGCCGTCGGTGACGTGGACCGCGGCGAGGCACGCACCGCGCTCGTTGAACAGACGGATGATGTCGCCATCCTCGATGCCGCGCGCGGCCGCATCGACCGGGTTCATGCGCGCGACCTCGCGGCCGCGATGCTTTGAGCCAAGCGAATGTCCGCCGAAATCGAGCTGGCTGTGCAGGCGCGTCACCGGCTGGTTGGCGACGAGGAAGCACGGTGCCCCGGGCTTGGGCATATCGGTCTTGTCGAGCCAGACCGGATGGCCGGGACAATCCGTATCGCCATGGGCCGCGATCTTTGCCGAATAAATTTCGATCCGTCCGCTCGGCGTCGGCAGGGCGTGATTGACCGGATCCTCGCGGAAGCGGCGCAGCCGGCCGCCGTCATCGGGTTGCTGCGGCACGACCAGGCTGCCACGCGCCCAGAACTCGTCGAAACTCGGCGCCTTCAGGCCACGCTTGGCAAGCGAGGCGCGGGTCGGCTCATAGAGATGCTCCAGCCACTGCCGCGACGTGCGTCCCTCGGTGAAGGGTTCGCGGGCCCCGAGACGTTCGGCGAGATCGGCGAAGATCTCGTAGTCGTCTCGCGCGAGCCCGAACGGCTCGGCGATCCGGTGCATGGCCACCATGAGGGGATCGTTGCTGGAATAGCCGATATCCTCACGTTCCAGCGTCATCGTCGAGGGCAGCACGATGTCGGCGTGACGAGCGGTGGCGGTCCAGGCGAGCTCGTGCACGACGAATGTGTCGACTTGCGCGAATGCCTTGCGCAGGCGGTTGATGTCCTGGTGGTGATGAAAGGGATTGCCGCCGGCCCAGTAGACCAGACGAATGTCCGGATAGGTGCGCGTCTCGCCGTTATAGCGATAGGTGGTGCCGGGATTGAGCAGCATGTCGGCGATGCGCGCCACCGGAATGAAATCGGCAACACCGTTGCGGCCCTGTCCCAGCGTCGGCCCCGGCACGTCGTTGACACGGCGGCCGTAATAGCCGATCGCACCCAGCGAATAGGCGTAGCCGCCGCCGGGAAGGCCGATCTGGCCGAGCGCTGCCGCCAGCACCATGCCCATCCACACCGGCTGCTCGCCATGCTCGGCGCGCTGCAGCGAATGGGAGACTGTGATGAGCGCGCGCTTTCCGGCAAGGCGCCGCGCCAGCTTGCGGATCGCATCCGCCCCGACGCCGCAGATCGCGGCGGCCCATTCGGCGTGCTTTGTTTGCCCGTCGCTCTCGCCGGTGAGATAGCGCAGGAAGACCGGCCAGCCCTCGGTGTAGCGATCGAGGAAGGCCCGGTCGTGCAGGTTCTCACTGACCAGCGTATGGACGATGCCGAGCATCAGCGCAGTATCGGTGCCGGGAACGCACGTCATCCATTCGGCGCCGGCCTCGACCGGCAGATCATCGCGCAGGGGGCTGACCAGGATGAACTCGCAGCCGCGCCGGCGCGCCGCTGCCATAGCGCCGCGCTCGACATGCTTGCTGATCGAGCCGCCGGCCACCATGGAGTTCTTCAGCGCCATGCCGCCGAATGCCAGCACGATCTCGGTGTGATCAGCGATCTGCTCCCAGGTGACGTTGCGCTTGGTGATGTCTTCGTAACCGCAGAGGATCTGCGGCAGCAGCACCGAGGACGCGCCCGAGGAATAGGTGTTGACCGAGCGCACGTAGCCGCCCATCGCGATGTTGAGGAAGCGGTGCACCTGGCTCTGGGCGTGATGGAAGCGGCCGGCACTCGACCAGCCGTAGGAGCCGCCGAACACGGCGCCGGGACCACGCGTGTCACGGATGCGCGTCAGCTCGTCACCGAGCAGGTCGAGCGCCTTCTCCCAGCTGACGGAGACGAACTCGTCGCGGCCGCGGCGATCGTCGGGGCCCGGCCCACGCTCGAGCCATCCGCGGCGGACCGCCGGCTGGGCGATCCGCGCCTGGTGCCGCAGCGCGCCGGGAAAATTGTTGATGATGCCGTTCGGATCGGGGTCGCCCGCATAGGCCCTGACCTCGAGCCCGGCCACGCCCTGACGCGCGGAGAACACGCCCCAATGCGAGGTGTGCGGCTTGAAGCCGTCAGACAGGTCGAGACCAGGGTCGGGGAAGCCAATCGTATCGTCCATCATCTGATCCTTGTTCCGGCGGCGTCGGCAGTAGAGCGGTAATATACCGATCCGCTCGGGACGTCGTCGAGATCAGCGTTGACGGAAACGCTGGGCTGCCCCGCGCAATGCCAGCCTTGGCTTGCGGTCAACTGCGGCCGCCGACGATCATGTCAGGGGTGCGGCGATCGCCGGAGTTCGGCATCATCCACTCGCACAGGAATCGACCAACAGCTCCCAGATCCGCTGCGCCGCTTCCCTCTTGCGGGTCTCCGGCACCTTCTCCGCGCTTGGCCGATCACACGCATCGATGGTGGGTGTTTCGCGAGGCACGATCCACCGCTCAGAGATCGGGTCGTACCATTTTCCGATATTCATCTCAGTCACGTCGGTCGGCTCACAGATTTGACTACGGTTGGGCGATGCGCCCGCTGCGGCCTCATTGGGCCGTTCGACAGCGCGCGAGACGATTCACCAATCAGGAGCTCGTGCGATCGTTCCCGCCGGCTGCGTCATCCTGGCCGGGCCGGATGCAGCGTGCGCGGATGCCGCTCGTGCAGCAACCGCGCGAGCTCCTCACGCTCCGTTGCGCGTCCCTTCATGGCGGTCTCGAACAGCGCTTCCTGGATGTCGCGAGGCATGTCGCCCCACACCTCCATCGCCGCACGTCCGAGCAGGCCCGCAAGATGATCCACTCCATCGCTCATTCGGCTCTCCTGATCTGCACGGGAATGGAACAGCGGCGGCCGCACGGCGTTCCACTGCCATCATTGTGGAGAGATCAACAAGCGGGTCGAGCGCCTCGGCAAGATCTTCTCGGCAAGATCTTCGCGAAGCTCGGCAAGGAGCCGAGTGGCACGCATTGTCCAGCCATCGACGGCCTGATCAAGGCAGCCGACGCACACGCGATCAGATGAACGGCTTGCCACCTGTGACGGGCAGCGTTGCCCCCGAGGTGTAGCTCGAGAGCGGATCGGCCAGCATGACATAGGCCGTCGCGAGCTCGGCCGGCTGGCCCGCACGCTGCATCGGCACCTGCTTGCCGAAATTCTTGACGGATTCCTCCGGCATGGTCGATGGGATCAGCGGCGTCCATATCGGACCCGGGGCAACTGCGTTGACCCGAATGCCCTTGCTGGCCAGCATCTGGGCGAGCCCGCCGGTAAAATTCTGAATGGCTCCCTTGGTCGTGGCATAAGCCAGCAGGATCGGGTTCGGCATGTCGGAGTTCACCGAGGCCGTGTTGATGATCACGGCTCCCGGCCGCATGTGAGGGACGGCGGCCTTGGCCAGATAGAACATGGCGTGGATGTTGGTTTCGAACGTCCGCTGCCACTCTTCGTCGCTGATGTCGGCGATGTCCTTGAACGTGGCCTGATGCGCCGCGTTGTTGACGAGGATATCGATTCCGCCGAGCTCCTCGACGGTGCGACGCACGATGGTGCGGCAATGATCGGGATTGCTGATATCGCCGGGAATCAGGACGACCCTGCGTCCCTCACGCTCCACCAGCGCCTTGACCTCGGCTGCATCCTCGTCCTCGTTCAAATAGGAGATGACGATATCAGCGCCTTCACGCGCATAGGCGATCGCCACCGCGCGGCCGATGCCGCTGTCGCCGCCCGTGATGATCGCCTTCTTTCCCGCAAGACGGCCGGCGCCTTTGTAACTGTCCTCGCCATGATCGGGCCGCGGCTGCATCGCCCGGGTCGAGCCGGGCATCGGTTGCCGCTGCGCAGGATAAGGCGGCTTCGGATAGTCGGTCATGGATAACTCCCGGTGTCTGCTGCGCTAACGGAGCGCCGCTGAAAGTGTTCCTGGGGACAGGGTCTGTACGCCAATTAGACGATCCGAGTCCTTCTCACAGAGGAAGCGGCAGCGGACGCATGGCAAACGCGAGGAGCGGCGGAATCGCAACGGGTCGCGGCCGAAGAGAGAGCGGTCCCTGCCAAGGACGCTCTTCAGCCCTCGCGCAGCCTGCTCGCGACAAGCTGATGCGATCCGTTGCGGTCTTGCCGAGCGCCAGCTGGAGGCCGAGGCACAGGATCTCCGTCACAACGTGAGCCTGTCGTGCCTCGCCATGCTCACGGTCCATCATGGGAACCATATCTGTGGTAGCCAGTTGGCTTGCTGTTGAGTTGGGAGTCTGCAGAACAGCTCGACACCGGCATGCGTTCGAGCGCCGGGCATCCGTCGGGGGTCAATCCCATGATGGACCACGCAACCAGAGTTGGTAATCGGTTGCTAGCAGCGTTGCCGCCAGCAGATTTTGCTTTGCTTGCGCCTCATCTGCGGAAGGTCGTGATCGAACGCGATTCCGTGCTCGTCCGATCGGGCGATCGGATCGAACATCTTCTCTTCCCCCTCAGCGGCGCGATCGCCACTATCGTCGAGCTGCCGAACGGGCAGACAGTTGCCACGGCGATCATCGGCAATGAGGGGGCTGTGGGTCTGACGTCGGCGCTTGGCGCATCCCACTCGCCCGCGACGGCGGTCGTTCGCATCTCAGGGGCCGCGCTGCAGATCTCGCCTGCGCAATTCCTGACAGCGCAACATCGCAGCCCTCCAATCGCATCAATGGTGCAGGTCTTCACGAGATCGTTGTTGACGCAACTTCAGCACGTGGCGGCCTGCAATGCACTACATTCCGTCGAAGCCCGCCTGGCGTGCTGGCTGCTTCACATTCACGATCGGGCAAATGGCAGCGATCTCCTCCCGATGACCCAGGAAACCTTGTCGGAATTGCTGGGCGTCCGCCGCACCACCGTCACACATGTTGTGAGCACGATGCGGGCATCAAGAGCGCTGAAATCCAATCGACGCGGCCAGCTTGAGATTGATCGGCCACGGCTCGAAGCCGTGGCATGCGAGTGCTACAAAATCATGAGCCGCAGAATCGATCGGATAGTCTCGCACGGCGCGGTCGGGCTCGTTCATGGGGCTCCGGCGCGGAGCGGCTCCCGCTCGCCTGGTAGCCGAATAGCCGGGACAGGCTCGTAGAGCCGGTTCGCTTTCGCGATCCCGTCATCCATTCGCTTTGGGATGCTCGTTACGATAGCCCGACTTATTGCGAGCAAGCAGCACGGGCATGAGCTTTGCCGGTGCGAAGCTGGAACGGCCGCTCGCAGATCCGAACTCGGCTATGGGGACTGCCCGCCTTGCGCAGCTTGCGCTGACGATTCTCTTCTCGACCTACCCGCTCTCTGAGCTTCTCAAGCTCGGCGAGCTGGGTGACCAGTGCCTCGAGACGCTCTTGAAGCACAGCCGCAGGATTCTCCGCTCGAACGCGGGTATTCATGACACGCCTCCTGATCGAGGTCTTAGGGAGAAGCCGCCTACTCTTGAGAGTCGGGAAAACTATGCAATCCTCGGACAATCGCACTAACATTTGGCATGTTGCGTCCAAAAAAGCGTTGCGGCGGTGCATCAATGGGTTGCTCGGCCGACATTTAGTTGTCGGAGCAAGGGCCTAACCAAGCCGTACCGCGGCCCACAGACTCCGCATGGATCGAGGAAAGCTCCTATCGGCTCGTTTCGGTCGTGCTCGAAATCCGAGTGCTAGCTCCGGGGCAATCGGCCTTGCGCTTCTCCTCATTCTCATCGTCTGCGCAATCGAGCCCACCATCTGCGCTTGGAATTCCAGAGCCGCCGCCGGTTGCGAAAGGTCCTTTGGCACTGCCTCCGCCACCACCAGACCCGCCGCTACCGCCGGATGTCCCTCCGGCGCGAGATGATCCAGCCGAGCGACTGCTAGGTGCTCCGCCTCCCCCACCTCCTGATGACCCGCCGCTGGAGCTCCCCGGCCCGGCCGCGGACGACCGATCGTTATCGAAGAACGACTGACCCCTGTCGTTCCGCGTCACTCCATGCAGGCCGCCAGAACTTGCAATGGCTCTCGAGGTCAGGGAAGTGGATAGAAGCAGGGTCATCACTGGGGGTGTCACGGCCGCAAATCTGCCGCAGGTTTTCAAAAACGCCCGCCGGTCGTCATCTTCGTTGCCGTCCCGGGTCACGATGCGCTCTCTCGATTTAAAATTTTATTTACGGTATTATATATTAAATCGACTTTCAACCAAGAATTTTCTTTGCCTCGCTTGAGTTGCTTAACGTGCGCCGTCGGCAGATCGTCGGCGATTTCCGTGCTCTTCCCTCCATTTCCTGGCGCATCACCACCGCTCGCATACGGTTTCTAGTTGCGCTCGCCATTTAATATGGTTAATTTGTATTTAACAGGATCGAGCACAGGCTCGGCTATAATGGATCATTGCGATGCCACTGCAATTCCACCGGTCGGTCCGGGACATGGAGATCTGGAGCGCGACCAGCGAGGGCTTCTCGTTCGTGATCAGTTTCGGAAGCCCCGGAGGTCCGGGCTTTCACGGACGCTCCGGCTATCTGGCGAGTTGGCGTCCGCTTCACAAAAACCAAGCCGCAATCAAGATTGGCGGCTCGCCCTTTCGAACGTTAGCCGAGGCCGAAGGGGCCTGCCGCGACATGGCTGAGCATTTGGCGCCACAATAGCCCGCCCCCGCGTACGCTCCGAAAGATACCAGACGCTCTCGTCATTTCGCGCTGGCCGGGTCCTGATGCAACAGATCAGGGGGATCCAGCTCACGTGGCGCGGCATGCAGCTCGTTTCGCGAAATCGCCAATGCCGCCAGAACCGTACGATTGCTGATATCCAGCTTCTGGAAGATGTGATGAAGGTGGACCTTGATCGTACCGTCGGCAAGGTTCAACCGACGTCCAATCTCCTTGTTCGACAGCCCCTCCGACACGAGCCGCATGATCTGCCGCTCCCGCTCCGTCAACTGTGTCAGGGGCTTCTCATCGGCGCGGGGCTCCTCGTCGGCCTGCCCGGTGCTCGGCGAGGCCGCAGCTTGGCCCTGGGCGGCCTTCCGCAGGGTTGCGACCAGCATCTCGGCATCCGAATCCTTCGAGAGGACGATGCAGGCGCCGCCCAAGGCCAGCCTTTGCAACTCACAATCGGCCGCGATACCGGCGAAGAAGACTACCGCGGCACCTTGGCCTGCAGCATTTGCAGGAGCGAGGATCTGCTGTCGACGGACATCGGGCAGTGCAGCATCGACAAGCGCGACGTCCGGCGCAAGAAAGCGGATTGCCTCAATGCAGCTCGCGCCATCGCTGCAGGACGCAACGATCGTAAAATCGCGCTGCGTCGCAAGAACGCTCCTGATTCCTTGCAAGACGATCGGGTGTCGATCCGCGATGACAATTCTGATGCGGCGCATGCTTCCCCTGCCTATTGCTAACAACCCCCCGTGCAGCCGCTTAATCCAACAATCCCTTTTTAAAACGCGCGACGTTACCCAGTCCGCCCGGCCATAACGTCGCACCGTCTTAAGTCTTGGACTGCCCGGCAACGTCGATGGCTGCGCTACCGTAACTTGAGCAGCAAATGGGCGCAGCACCGTAAGAATGCGGTGCACCACGCTACAAATTCCCAAACGAAAGAACAACGCCTGATAGATTCGATCGGCAGATTCCCTTAGAATGTCACCGGCGCACTGATCGGCTGCCTTGTTATTATGGTCAACATCCAATTAACCTCGTTGGCGCCGTTATTACGAACGATATATTGGGACATTCACGATTCAAATCTAACATTCGACGAAGTTTCGGCAAACGCGGGGCCATTCAAGGAAGCCTCGCCTCTGAAGGGGGAAAAGTAATACTATTCATCAAAGCGAACGAAAATGGCTGCGTCTGATCGCAGCCTGTGTAGCACCGATGAAAACCGGTCACCCAAGTTGGAGCTGCATCTTCGTCAATTCAGCAACTTCAATGAGCGGTCACGGGAGCATCGTTGGCAATGAGTAGGTGGTCACATGTATTCTTCGGCTGTTTTGCGTCAAACTCATCAGGCTCTCATCGTTCAATTCACTGAATTGCAGAACTTACGTAGTCGCGTGTTGAAGGCCGAGCAGCGATTGCTTGCGCCCAGACGACGAGCCCACAGGCGAAGGGCGCTTGCCAAGCGACCGCTCGTTCGGAGGCACGGACCCAGCCGGTAACTCCGACGACCACGTTATACACTGGCGCAGCTGCGCGAGTGGATCGTGCTTGCCGGACCCCGGTTTGACCTGATAATCCCCCCTCCTGTTTGGGTTCGGAGGTAGTTGGGGACGGCTTCCATGGGGAACGAGGACTGGGCATCCATGACCACAGCCGAGCTGTGGCGACTCTACGATGAGGTCACGGCTGTTCTTGGTCGCAGGATGACCGCGGAAAAAGCCAAGCTCGAAGAGCGGCTTCGCAGGATTGAGGGGACGGCCGCTCCTGCCCAGAACGAGGAACGTCCTCGCCGCCCCTACCCCCCGGTGCTGCCGAAATATCAGAACCCGAAGAATCCGTCCGAAACCTGGTCCGGTCGCGGTAAGCAGCCCCGATGGCTGAAAGCCCAGCTTCGAGCCGGTAAGAAGCTAAACGATCTCCTCATCGATCGCTCGTCCGCACAAAGGCGCCGCCGGACCGGCTGAGCCCCGGCCCCGCTACATACCCGCGCTGCCACGTCGCCCCGCAGGATTATCGATCGCGGTCCGGTTTCCCGTTAGGACTGCCGTCACCGCCGCCATTGCCGAAGCCGTTGTTGCCGCCCACAGTGCGGCCGCCTGAACTGGCTATCGCGCCCGAGGTCAGGGACGTCGAGAGCAACAGCGTCACAGTCGGAGGGGTAACGGCGGCAAATTTCCCGCAGTTCTTCAAGAATTCACGGCGATCGTCGCCTTCTTCGTCGAGATGGGTCATCGGCACATCCTGTTCCAATCCAAGCCCGTCTTCCCAAAATAAACCACTATTATCGCACCTCAAGTTAAATATGCTAATTCGTAAGATTTAATTTTATCACTGGAGATCGCGATTTGGATATGGCTTACGACACGTGCAGCCGGTCAATATTCCTGCCGCGCCAAGGCCTCAAGCGCCACAATCTTGCCACATTATTTATTTTGACATTTAATCAACGGCAAATTAATAATACGATTTAATGTGCAGGCGTGAGATCGTAGTTCCAAGCACTGCAACCGGAGTCTGCGGAATTGCACGTTGATTTCCAGCTTCACTCGTTGAGCGGCCTCTTTGCCCGAGCCGACTCCCTGCGCAACGAATACGCCGGCGCGAAACCTTGGCCTCACATCGTCGTCAATGATGCGTTTCCTGAAAAGTTACTGGACATGGTCGCGGCCGAATGCACGGCCCTCCCCGAGGCCCGCCTGATCACCACGCATACCGACCGCCTTGTGAAGCAGGAGGTGTCGGATGGGTTGGGGCCAGCCACCCAGCATCTGCTGAGCCTCCTGGATAGTACTCGCTTCCGAGAGTTCGTGTCGGCAGTCACTGGCGTTCGCGATCTTCTTTCCGATCCGACGCACAAATTTGCGGGAGTGCATCGAACGCCCCCAGGAGGCTTTACGAAGATTCATCACGATTTCGAGGTCCATCCGACGACCGGGTTATTCCACCGGGTCAATGTACTCATCTATCTCAACCGGGATTGGCCCGATGCTTACGGCGGCAGCCTCGAATTGTGGCCTGCAGACATGTCGGCGCTCGGATGCCGCATCTTCCCGCGGTTCAACACCATGATCCTCTGGGAGACGCACGGTGCCACCCTCCACGGACTTCCAGATCCGGTCACCTGCCCGCCTGGTCGAATGCGCCTTTCCGTCGCATCCTATTACTACACCACGACGCGCCGCATCGCCGCATCGGGCGAACGCCGTGTCCGGTATTGGGCCGCGCGGCCCGGCGAGGATCGATGGATCGAGCGAATGAGCTGGCAGGATCACCTTCGCGCGCTCATACCCGACCCGCTCTACAACGTGCTCCGGGCAGCACGTGATCGGATATCCCGGGCGCACCGGTCGAAAGCGTCATGAAGCCGGCGTCTTTCAGCGGCAACAGCAGGATCGATCAATGACCGGGAGCCGAACGATGGGCGCGCAATTGCGATCTAGCGATGCGGATATGAGGGCGCTTCGCAGGCCGAGCTTATCGCCTGTTCGACTGCGAACGCTGATGAAGCTCGCCTCGCTAGCGCGGGGCACCCGAATGCCTTGGCACCGGCAGGAATATCCCTATTGACGAAAGAGTTAGTCCCTGTAATGGCCTGATTGCCGATCATCACACCCATCTAAACCACCGAGTTCGGCCCGATGTATACACCATCACCGATCCGAGTGGGAGCGCAATCAATTGGCTCCCTTCCGAGCGATATTGAACGATTCACAGTGTGATGCGTGTAGATCTGAACGCCCGCGGAGATGGAGCACCAATCGCCAATCTGCAAATCTCCACCTGATCCATCCAGAATGCATCCCTGTCCGATCCAGGTATTTCGTCCGACCTTCACAGATCCCAGTACAAGCACGTTGTCGTACATCGTGCTGCCCTCTCCAAAGCCATATGCCGCGGCGTTGTCGTCGCGCTCGGTGAGAAGGTCCCCGATCGGCACTCGCCGATCGAACTGCTTTCTTTTGCGAACTGCGAGAGCCCGCAAGAACTCGCGCGCAAATGTGAGCCATCGGTCTACGCGCTCATCGGACATTCTGGGACCGTGCATGGAAGCCATTTTCCGCAATTGCTTCATCGCTGGAATGATCAACTACAGTATAACAAAGCCTCAGATTACAAATGTAAAGTCGTGCCCATCGCCGGCAATTGTGCTTGCGGGACGCGCCTCGGCGCGGCCGGCCAATGTCGCCCTCATTCAGTTGAACAGCCCGCAAAAGAGAGGACTGCATGGCAACGATAGGGCGTGGTGGTCGGACGTGCGGATCTCACCGCTGTCCGTTGCAAAGGAGCTATGTCAGCGAGCTCCACGAGCTGCGACAGGTCCGCCATACTGCGTCCGCCGGCCCTCAAGCCCGGAGACCACTTACACGGATTTGTGCAGGGCGATGCGGGCGCCCTCACACCCCTTCCCGTCCAACCGTGGCCCACAGCCCGTCACGGCCCGGGCTCTGCACGCGAACCCAGCGATAGGGCGTCCGCAACCACGGCTTGATCTGTGGCGTGAGATTGTCGAGGACGAGATCGCCGCCCCTGGTACGTACGAGAAGCACCAGATGATGTTCACCGGAATTGACGACGACTTCGCCCAATAGGAGGACGCGCGCCGGCCAGCCGCGCCGAAGCAGCTCGTGCCGCTTGCTCACCGCGTAATCGTTGCAATCGCCATGTGCGGGGTTGATGGTCCACGCCTCGCCCGCGAGGCCGAGCTCGTTGCGAACCGGCTCTATCGCCAGATTGACCGCACGATTGATCTCCCGCAGGTCCGCCCACCGTTTCTCAGTCAACCGGATCGGCCCGCCGCGGAAGGAGCGTCGCGGGCGACATTCGGCCTGATAGCGCAGGCAAAACACCGTGTAAGTGAGGGGCGGAAGAGCAGGGCGCCCCAGCTCGATGTGCGCAAGGTCCGCTTGGGGGGCCCTTGGCGTGACCAGCAATGCCGCACGCGCCCACTGAACGCCTACGATCACGATCGCTATGGCTGCCGCGATGACCGGGCCCGAGGTTCGATGCATCTTCCGATCCCCTCCGCACACCAAACAGTGTCGGCTCCCGCCGGAGCGCGCTGGCCCACACGAGCAATTTAATACATTATTTATGATTAAATCATTCTTAAATGGCAATAAATATTAAATCGACACCGCGAAGGGCACGACAGCGCCGCCGGAAGCGCCTGAAAGGAGGAGTAGGGATGAAATCGAAGGGATGGAGCGAGACGGTCTCGATCGCCGCCGTTTGTTCTCGCTGGAAGGCGTCGAAGCGGGTCGCGCTCCGCGCCGTGGCGGCCAATTATTCCCCACCATATAACTTTATCGTTGATTTAAATATTCACTGGAGCCAGAACCGCCAAACAGGCATTCTCGGGCAGGACCTGTTTTCACATGCCAGTCGAGCTACTCGTTATTCTGGGAGCTGAAGCTTCAATACTCGGCTTCGTGGCCGCAATGAGCCTGCATGCCAGGCGAATGGACGTACTGAGCGGACGATCGTTCGAGCACGCCATCGTCCCGCCCAGAGAAAACAGGCATCCAGGGGCCGGTCGCAACACCGACGCCCAGGGAAAGGGCGTCAGTCCCGAAGACATGCAGTCGAGCGCTGCTCCCAGCTTGCACCAACTCAGCGCTCCTTGAACGCCCGCCCGGCCTGATCCTGCAGCGGTTTGAGCAGGTATGAAAGCGCGGTCCGACCTGCCGTCTTGATGAAGACCTCGACCGGCATGCCAGGCATCAGCTTCGCCGAGCCGAGCTTCGCCAGCTCGTCCGGCTTCAGCAGGACGCGGCCCGTGTAGTAACTCGTGCCGGCGCGCTGATCCTGCGTGATGTCGGCCGAGACCATGCTGACCTCGCCGTCGATTTCGGGCGTGGTCTTCTGGTTGAACGCTGCGAAGCGCATCGTCGCGATCTGTCCCACATAGACCTGGTCGATATCCTTCGGTGCGATCTTGACTTCGACCGCAAGCGAGTCCGCGTCGGGCACGATCAGCATGATCTGCTCGCCGGGTGAGATTACACCCCCGACGGTGTGAACGCTGAGCTCGTGGACGCGGCCGGATTGTGGCGCCCTGATATCGACCCGATTCAACTGATCGAGCGCTGCGGTCTTGCGCTCGCCCAGCTCGGAGAGTTTCGAGCGCGTCTCGATCAGGTCCTTGCCGACCTCCGTGCGCAGATCCTGGTCGATCTGAATGATCTGAAGTCCGATTTCGGAGATCTTGCCCTTCGACTGAGCAATCATGCCTGCGAGCTGGCTGCGCTCCCCTTCAATGCGGGCGGAGTCGCGCTCGAGGGAATTGAGCCGCGTGATCGGCACCAGGTTCTTCTGCCAGAGGCTGCGCACGCCCTCCAGCTCCTGGCGGATGAATTCGACTTCCTTCTGCTTGGCCTCGGTCTGCCCCATATAGCCCTTGATCTCGTTTTCCAGCTGCGCGCTCTTCTCCTGCAACTGGGCTTTTTGGCCGCTCCTTGCCTGACGGCGAAGGTCGAACAGCTTCCGCTCTGCAGTGATCGCACGGTTCGCCTCGGAGTTGCTCTCCTTGGCCCGGTCGAGCAGCACCTTGGGAAACACGACCTGCTCGGCACCATCGCGCTCGGCCTCGAGACGAGCCTGCCGCGCCAGCAACTCATCGATGCTGTTCGTGACGATCGTCGCGTTCGCGAGCGTCTGCGTCTCGTCGAGGCGGATCAAAATGTCGCCTGCATTGACCCGATCGCCCTGGCGCACGCGCAACTCGCCCACGATTCCGCCAGTGGCGTGCTGAACCTTCTTGACGCTCGAATCCACCACGACCACGCCCTGAGCGATCACCGCGCCCGACAATTGGCTCGTTGTCGCCCAACCGCCGATCCCAAAAGTCACCAGACCCAACATGATCATACCGACGATCATGTAACGCTGGATGGATTGCATCGCCGGCGCCACCTGGCCGTTCATCGATTGCCTCCTTGAGCTTCCCCGACCACCTTGAGCGGCACGGGATTTCGCAAGACCTTCTTGAGCACTTCCTCCCTCTTGCCGAAGGACTGAACCCTGCCTTCCCCAAGGCACAAGACATGATCGACGGCTTCAAGCGCCTTCGGACGATGGGCGACAACGACGACAATCCCGCCGCGGCGACGCACGTTCAGGATCGCCTCTGTCAGCGCCTCCTCGCCCTCGGCATCGAGATTGGAGGAAGGCTCGTCGAGCACGACCAGGAACGGTTTGCCGTAGAAGGCACGTGCGAGCCCGATACGCTGCCGCTGCCCCGCCGACAGCGCCAATCCTCCCGCGCCAATTTTCGTACTATAGCCGTCCGGAAGGGAAAGGATGAGATCGTGCGCACCCGCGGCATGCGCGGCCTCCAGCACGCCGGCGGCCGTCGCCTGCGGATCGAACCGCGCGATGTTCATCGCAATGCTGCCGTCGAACAATTCGACATCCTGCGGCAGATAACCGATATGCTTGCCGAGGGCGTCAGAAGACCAGTGCTCGAGTGCGGCGTTGTCCAGCCGTATCCGGCCTCGAATGCACGGCCATACCCCCACCAGCGCTCGTGCCAGTGTCGATTTTCCGGATCCGCTCGGCCCAATGATTCCAACCGCCTGCCCGCTCCGCAGTTGGAACGAGACTTCGTTGACAGTGGGCCTCTCCGAGTTTGGAGCACCAATATAGAGATGCTCGACGGTGAGGGTTTCAGTAGGAGGAGGCAATGCCAGCCGCTCCTCCTCGCCGGGCAGCAGCTTCAGCAAGGCATCAAGCCGTTGTCCTGATTGTCGCGCAGCGACGAACCCTTTCCAGTTCGCAATGGCCAGTTCGACGGGCGCCAAGGCCCGCGCGCTGAGAATCGATCCGGCGATGATGATGCCGGCCGTCGATTCCTGGTTGATGACAAGCACCGCGCCGACGGCAAGAACCAGCGACTGCAGAATTGCCCGGAAGATCTTGGACGCGCCTCCAAGGCTGTTTGCTACATCGCTGGCCCGCTCATGAGCCGCGAGGTACTTCGCGTTGACATCGCGCCACCGCAGCGCCGCCTGCTGCCGCATGCCCATGGCCTGCAGAACCTCGGCATTTCGTCGGCCCTCGAGCGCGAGTGCCGTTCGCGAGACTGCGAGGCGCGAGGACGCCTTTGCCGGCCCCCGCGTCCGGCTTTCCGTGAGCGCTGTAATACCGACAAGCACCAGCGCACCTGCCAGCGCGGTGACGCCGATCCAAAAGTGAAAGAGAAAGCAAACGCCGAGATAGATCGGCATCCAGGGCAAATCGAAGAGTGCAGTCGGCCCGCCGCTCGACAGGAAGCTGCGGACCTGATCGAGATCCCGCACCGGCTGCAAGCCGTCGCCATCAGCCCTGGTCTTCAAAGGCAGGCGAACAAGCGCCTCGAAGATGCGAAGGCCGAGCCTTTCATCAAAATACCGGCCGACCCGCGCGCTGATCCTGCTCCTGACGAAGTCCAGCCCACCCTGAAACAGGTACAGGACCGTAGCCAAAACCATCAAGGCGACCAAAGTCGGTATGCTGCGCCCGGGCAGCACCCGATCATAGACTTGCAGCATGAAGAACGAGCCGGTGAGCATGAGGAGATTGCTCATCCCGCTGAAGGCCGCGAGCGCCCAGAATATCCTGCGGCAAGACCGCAGGAATGCCGACATCTCCGATTGCGGCTCCTCATAGTCGCTAGCCGGCCGCGGAAGACGGGAGAACAGTCGTCGTCGCAAAACTTCGACGAGGTGCTTTGCCCAGACGACCGGCCCTTGCGTCCGCAGTTCGGCCTCTTCCGCCCACTGTCTTACTACGGCCCCGAGTCTCGTCAAATGTGAAAGTTGAATCCGATAACGGCTTGGTGGAAGGAGGATTACCCCCCACCGTTCAAAGTTTGTCATGGCTCCCGCCCTTGAACCGTGCCTTATGTGACGATCCCCAAGTAGATCCCCAAAGGCAATCCCGAGTTTGATTTCCTAGTCGTCGAGCTACTGTTACGCCAAGTAGAAGTCAGGCCGATCTTGCGCACCGAGCCTGGGCAACTTGAGCGTGCCGCCCGTTGCTACCAGAGTGACATGATGGCCATCCTGCCATCTCATCTGCTCTCCCACGTGGCGATCCGTATCCACCCACTCATGGTTAATCGCGCGGCCTCACGTGCCGGCCGCCAGGGGCTTTTTTGGGACCAGATGGGGGCCGGGCTGAGGTTTTTTAACCAACACGCCAACTCCCGGCAGCGCAATAATCACGCGATTTTCCTCGATTAAACCGTCGCCAATTTGGCTGATGTCATGCCAGACAGAGAGACACAACACGCCTCTATTGCGACACGACCTCAGCCCACAGAAATCGTTCACTTAAAGGCCCGGCAAGCCCACATGAGTGCGCAAGGCCGACTTCCACTGTATTTAATTCTATTTATTTTCGCGTACTGCTATCTTCTTAGGCGATGAGAGCCGAACAAGACTACCGGACGAAGAAAGCGTAGCGGCCATGACGCGCTCGGTTGCTCTTCGGTCCGCAGAATGACCATCCCGCGAAGCTTCGACACGGTTCAACTCGCGTGTACTGATCCTGTCCGAGCTTGTATCCCCAAACATTGCCAAGCTGCTCACGCCTAGATCAACAGAGACAGCCAGAATCGGGATAGGGGGAAGCCTCGCGGCTTCTCCCCTCCCACACCACCGGACATACGGGTCCGTATCCGGCGGTTCGGTAGATTATGCTGGTTGCTGTGCCGCGACGGAAGCCAAGCCGAGTGCCCTGAAGAACGCGATTGGCATGGCGATGGTGAGCGCGGGGCTGTTCGCGAGCCGCCAAGGGCCATGTGGGTTGCCGACGGTTTGTGCCGCCAGATTCCGGCCGACGCCGCGACGTCGCAACTCGGCGAAGCGGGTGCTCCCACGCTTC
>NZ_AXAZ01000084.1 GCF_000473065.1 Bradyrhizobium sp. WSM1743 | reverse complement strand
GGGTACCAATAGGTGAGATAGAGGATGATGCCGGGAAAGAAGCCGGCTTCGGCAACGCCGAGCAGGAAGCGCAGGACGTAGAAGCTCGTGACGCCGCTGACCACCGCCATCAGTGCCGAGATGATGCCCCAGGTCACCATGATGCGGGCGATCCAGCGGCTGGCGCCGAATTTNTCCAGCGCGAGATTGCTCGGCACCTCGAAGATGAAGTAGCCGATGAAGAAGATGCCGGCGCCCCAGGAGAAGATCAGCGGCGTGAACTTCAGCTCGGCATTCATGGTCAGCGCGGCGAAGCCGAGATTGACGCGGTCGAGATAGGAGAAGAAGTAGGCCAGCACCAGGAACGGGATCAGACGCCAGGAGATGGCGCGGATGGTCGAGGCCTCGATTGCCGTTTTCGCCCGTTTGCGGGACTGGCGATGATCGTGGTCTGGCTCATGGTTTCCCCAATGTTTTAGATATGAATTGCGTGTCCCAGCGATTTCAGCGATGCCTCGTGAAACGCTTCGCTTTGGGTCGGATGCGCGTGGATGGTCATCGCAATGTCCTCGAGGCGTGCACCCATCTCCAGCGCAAGGCTGAACGCCGCTGAAAGTTCGGCGATGCCGGCTCCGACGCCCTGGATACCAAGCAGAAGATGGTTGTCAGCCCGCGCAACGGTCCGGATGAAGCCGTCCTCGCGCTCCAGCGTCAGTGCGCGACCGTTGGCCTTGAACGGAAAGAGATCCGTCTTGACATCGAAGCCCTTGCCGCTTGCCTCGCTCGGCGACAGGCCGACGGTGACGATCTCGGGATCGGTGAAGCAGATCGCCGGGATCGAAACCCGGTCCCAGGCGCGGCGGCGACCGGCGACGATCTCTGCGACCATTTCGCCATGTGCCATGGCACGATGCGCCAGCATCGGCTCTCCCGTGACGTCGCCGATCGCGAAGATGCCGTGCATCGAGCTGCGGCATCGGTCGTCGATCCGGATGAAAGGTCCGGTCATGTCGAGATCGAGAGCCTCGAGGCCAAAGCCGGATGTCGCCGGCCTTCGGCCGACCGTAACGAGGAGCTTGTCGGCATCCAGCGTCCTCTGCTCACCGCTGGCGGTCTCGATCGTGAGCGCGGTCCCGTCCGCGATCAGCGTTTTCGCCTTCGCGCCTGTCAGGACGATGACTCCGAGCGCGCTCAGGCGCCTTTCGACCGGCGCGCTCAGCTCGCCATCATATTGCGGCAGAATGCGTGGCTCGGCCTCGACGACCGTGACGGCCGCGCCCAATTTCGCAAAGGCCGTGCCGAGCTCGAGGCCAATGTAGCCGCCGCCGACCACGACCAGCTTGTTCGGGATCTCGGTGAGCGCCAGCGCCTCGGTCGACGAGATCACGCGGCCTCCGAATGGCATGTGCGGAAGCGCGACGGGCTCGGAGCCGGTCGCGATCACCACCGTTTCGGCATGGATCATCTGCGCCCCGGATTGTGTTCCGACCTCGACGGACTTGCCATCGCGAAAACGAGCATGTCCGGCTATGAGCCTGACACCCGCTTTCTTCAGGAGGCCGGCCACGCCGCCATTGAGGCGCCGGACGATCCCGTCCTTCCAGGCGATGGTCCTGGCGAAATCGAGCGACGGCTTTGCCGTGGAAATTCCGAGCGCATTCTTGTCCTCGGCGGCAGCTGCGATCGTTTCATACTCGCCGGCCGCATGGATCAGAGCCTTGGAGGGAATGCAGCCGACATTGAGACAGGTGCCGCCCGGCTTTTCGGCTTCGACGATGATCGTATCGATGCCGAGCTGGCCGGCGCGGATCGCGCAGGTATAGCCGCCGGGACCAGCGCCGATGACAAGGAGCTTGCAGGTAATTTCAGCCATCGCACTATCAATCAATGAAGATCATGGCCGGCGTTTCCAGCAGCAGCTTGATGTGTTGCACGAATTGGGCGGCATCAAAACCATCGATCACGCGATGATCGAAGCTGGATGACAGGTTCATCATCTGGCGCGGCACGAAGGCCGTGCCGTCCCAATGCGGTCGGATGGCGATCCGGTTGACGCCGACGATCGCGACCTCCGGGTGATTGATGATGGGGGTCGTCGCGAGCCCGCCGAGCGCGCCGAGCGACGTGATGGTGATGGTTGAGCCGGTGAGTTCGTCGCGGGTGGCGTTGCCATTTCGAGCTGCTTCGGCGAGCCGCGCGACCTCAGCGGCGCAATCCCAGAGGTCGCGCGCTTCCGCATGCCGGACGACGGGTACCACCAGACCGGTCGGGGTCTGGGTGGCGATCCCGATGTGAACGCCGGCGTGCTGGTGCACGATCCCGGCCTCATCGTTGAAATGGGCATTGAGATGCGGCAGCTCGGCGATCGCGCGCACCATGGCGCGCATCAGGAACGGCAACAATGTCAGCTTCGGCTCGTCCGGCCGCTTCTGGCCGTTGACCTTCGCGCGCAAATCCTCGAGCGCCGTGACATCGATCTCTTCGACATAGGTGATGTGCGGGATGCGCGAGTTCGCAATCGACATCTTCTCGGCGATCTTGCGGCGCAAGCCGACGATCTTGATGTCGGTGACTGCAGTTTGTGCCGGATGCGGCGTCGCTGTCGGTCCGGTGCGGTCGCGCGCGAGATGGGCGTCGAGATCATCGTGAGTGATCCGCCCAGCCGGACCCGTGCCGCGAATCTGCCGCAGGTCGACGCCTGCTTCCCGCGCACGGAGCCGGACGGCGGGAGCGGCCAAAGGCCGTTCGGCTGCGTGGTGGAGGGGCGAAGCGGAGCGCTGCGACCTCCGTGCGTCGGGCGGCTCGCTCGCCGGCCCGCGCGGGGCGGTTGCGCCGTGATCAACCCTCTTGGCCGCAGCGCCTGCCGCGGGCGATGCGAGGTTGGCCGCCTCCGTCGCCTGCTCGCTCTTGCCGTCGATCTCCAGCCGAACGAAATCCGAGCCGATGGCGAGAAGGTCGCCGACATTGCCGGCCAGCCAGGTGACGCGTCCGTCCGTCGGCGAAGGGATTTCGACGGTCGCCTTGTCGGTCATGACAGCGCCGAGCACGGCGTCCTCACGTACGACATCTCCGACCTTCACGTGCCATTCCACGAGCTCGGCTTCCGCTATGCCTTCGCCGACGTCGGGCAGCCTGACCACGCGCTCGGCCATCTCAGGCCTCCAGCGTTTCGATCAGCGCGCGGCCGATCCGCGCCGGCCCCGGGAAGTAGTCCCATTCCTGCGCATGCGGGTAGGGCGTATCCCAGCCGGCAACGCGAACAATCGGTGCCTCCAGGTGATAGAAGCACCGCGTCTGGACCAGCGCGCAGAGCTCGGCGCCAAAGCCGGATGTAAGCGTTGCCTCATGCACGATCACGCAGCGTCCGGTCTTCTTGACCGAGGCTTCGATGGTGTCGAGATCGAGCGGCAGCAGGGTGCGCAGATCGATGATCTCGGCGTCGATATCGGTTTCCGCCGCGGCCGTCTCGGCGACATGAACCATCGTGCCGTAGGCAAGGATGGTGACGGCCTTGCCTTGCCTGCGGATCGCAGCGCTGCCGAGCGGAATTGCAAAATGTCCGTCGTCGACCTCGCCGAGATCATGCTTCGACCATGGTGTCACCGGACGGTCATGATGGCCGTCGAACGGGCCGTTATAGAGTCGCTTCGGTTCGAGAAAGATCACAGGATCGGGGTCCTCGATCGCCGAAATCAGCAGGCCCTTGGCATCGCGCGGATTCGACGGCACGACCGTCTTGATACCGCAGACATGGGTGAACAGCGCTTCCGGGCTCTGGCTGTGCGTCTGCCCGCCAAAGATGCCACCGCCGGTCGGCATGCGCACCACGAGCGGGCAGGTGAACTGGCCGTTGGAGCGATAGCGCAGCCGCGCAGCCTCCGAGACGATCTGGTCATAGGCCGGATACATGTAATCGGCGAACTGGATCTCGACACAGGGTTTCAGGCCGTAGGCCGCCATGCCGACCGCGACGCCGACAATGCCGAGCTCGCTGATCGGCGTATCAAAGCAACGGCTCGTTCCGTACTTCGCTTGCAGGCCCTGGGTTGCGCGAAACACGCCGCCGAAATAGCCGACGTCCTCGCCGAACACCACGACATCGTCATCGCGCGACATCATCACATCCATGGCGTCGCGGATCGCTTCGATCATGGTCCGCCGTGTCATGGCTCAGACTCCGGCTTCCTGGCGCTGGCGACGCAGATGTGGCGGCATTTCGGCGAACACACCCTCGAACATGTCGCGCGCCGATGGCCGCTGCTCGGAATGGAGCGTGCCGTAGCTCTCGGCTTCCTTCTGCGCCGAGATCACGGTGTCGAGGATCTCGGCCTCGGCCTGCTTGTGCCGCTCCTCCGACCAGGCGCCGCGCACGATCAGATGGTTCTTCAGCCTGATGACGGGATCTCCCAGCGGCCATGCCTCGGATTCCGTCTTCGGCCGATAGCCTGCAGGATCGTCCGAGGTGGAATGCGCACCGACGCGATAGGTCACGTGCTCGATCAGGGTCGGGCCGAGATTGCGGCGCGCGCGCTCGCAGGCCCATTTCGCCACCGCGTGGACCGCGAGGTAATCGTTGCCGTCGACGCGCAGCGCCGGAATGCCGAAGCCGAGACCGCGCGCCGCGAACGTGCCGGAGCCGCCGCGCGCGATGCCCTGGAAGGTCGAGATGGCCCATTGATTGTTGACGATGTTGAGCACGACCGGCGCGCGATAGGTCGAGGCAAACACGAGGGCGGCATGGAAGTCGGATTCGGCGGTTGCGCCATCGCCGATCCAGGCAATCGCGATCTTGGTGTCGTTCTTGATCGCAGATGCCATCGCCCAGCCGACCGCCTGGATATATTGGGTGGCGAGATTGCCGGAGATTGAGAAGAAGCCGTGCTCCCGGGAGGAATACATCACGGGCAGCTGGCGTCCCTTCAGGGGATCGTGCGTGTTGGAGTAGATCTGGCAGGCCATCTCGACCAGCGAATAGCCGCCGGCGATGAGAAGTCCTGCCTGACGATAGGTCGGAAAATTCATGTCGCCAGGTGCGAGCGCCTTGCGGAAGGCGCAGCTCACGGCCTCTTCGCCCATATGCTGCATATAGAACGACGTCTTGCCCTGGCGCTGCGCCATCTGCATGCGCGCATCGAACGCGCGCAGCGTCATCATGTGACGCAAGCCCTCGAGCAATTCGCTGTCCGAGAGCGCGCCGGCCCAGGGACCGACGGCCTCGCCGTCGCGATTGAGCACACGAATCACGGAAAAGGCGAGATCGCGTATGGCCTCGGCGTCCACGTCGACGTTGGGGCGATCGACCTGGCCCGCGCGTGGGATGCGGATGTTCGAGAAATCTGGCGTGCCGCCCGGGCGCACCGCCGGTTCCGGCACGTGAAGCTTCAGGGGCGCAGGCTCCGGCGACCGAACTGCTTCGCGCCGCGAGCTCATGGTGTCATGTGTGAGGTCTTGGTCGGGCATTGGCATTCACCCCTCACCTCGATCGCATCAATGCAGAACAACGCGCCAACGCGGCGAACGAGCCGGTCGATGATGTCGCGGTCATCGATGTCTATGGAAGCCGAGATGCGGCATTCGCTCGCGTCCGCTCGTGCGCTGACGGCAGCAAGCCGAAGCCCCGCGACGCGCGTCTGGTCGAGCAGGCGGCCGAGTGCGGCGTGCATATCGCTGGTCTGAAGTTCGAGAAGAAACACCGCATATGTCTCGTTTTGCTGGCATATCGTACTGGCAAAGGTCAGGATTGTTGTTCCTTTAATCTGGGTGTAGCTTGGTTTTGCCGTATGAATTTTCTAAGTATCGACCGTGATCCCAGAATGGAGTTCTTGGTATGGCGCCGGTCGGACGTGCCACAGGGCCGGTCAAGGCACCGCGCAAGGATGCGCTTCGGCTCGACGAAATCGATCGCAAGATCCTGCGCGCCTTGCAGCAGGATGCGCGCCTGACGACGGCGCAACTCGCCGACAAGATCGGGCTCTCCACCACGCCGTGCTGGAACAGGCTGAAGCGCCTGGAGACGCAGGGCTACATCGATGGCTACGTTGCCCTGCTTAATCAGGACAAGCTCGGCCTGCCTGAAACGGTCATCATAGAGCTGACGCTCGATCGCCATGACGAGGAGATGCTCGAACGTTTCGGCCAGCTGCTTACGAACTTGCCGGAGGTGATCGAAGCCTATCTCACCACGGGCGATTACGATTATGTCGTGAAGGTCGCGGTCGAGAGCACCGCTGGCTACGAACGCTTCCTGCGCGAAAAGCTCTACCGTATCCCAGGCATCCGCCACAGCCGATCGTCGTTTGCGCTGCGCTGCCTGAAGAAGCTGACGTCGGTGCAGGTCTAGTCAAATGTGCCCCGACGATGAGAAGACGTCACCGGGTGTGACGTCCTCTCCTCGCGTTCGCGTTGAAAGGTTTGGCGCGTCAGAAGGCCTTCTTGCCGATCGCACCAGACCGCCCCGCGCCGGTAGATCAGAAAAACCAAACAGGGGGTCAGAAAAAGCGCCTTGCATGAAGCAAGGAGGCGCCGCTCATCTCGTGCCAGCAAGAAGAAAGCCTGTTGCAGGCGAGGAAACGACGGTTGCGAGGGTCCTTCCAGCGCGAGATCACGACTCCGTCGCGCCTTTAGGTCTGGGATTGCCGTGATGAGAGTCGGAATTATCGGTGTCGGCCTGATGGGCCATGGAATCGCGAAGAACGTCCTGGTGCGGGGCGGTTTTCCTCTGGCTTTTCTCGATCATCCCGGAAATCAGCCCGTGGACGATCTCATCGGCCTCGGCGCTGCGGCCTGCAAGACTCCCGGCGAGATCGCGGACACATCGGATATGATCATCCTTTGCGTAACGGGCTCACCTCAGGTCGAAGCAATCCTCACGGGCGAGGCCGGCGTTCTGTCTCGTCTCGCCAAAGGAACCATCATTGTCGATTGTTCGACGGCGCTGCCGGAATCGACATTGCGGATGGCTGCCGCCGTTGAAGCGGCGGGCGGACGCTTTCTCGATGCGCCCATGACACGCACCGCCAGGCACGCGGAAGAAGGTACGCTGAACCTGCTGATTGGCGGCGACGAAGCCGACCTTCGCAGCGTCCGTGCGGTCCTCGCGTCTTTCACCGAACGTGTCGAGCATGTCGGTCCGGTGAGCTTTGGCCACCGGCTCAAGCTGCTCCACAACTACGTGTCGATCGGCTTCATGGCGCTGCTTGGCGAGGCTGCGGCGCAGGCCGCCGAGGCAGGCGTCGATCCGGCGATCTTCGTCGATGTTCTCGCCAAGGGAGGCGGCGCGGGCGTTGCGCTCCAGCGCATGGCGCCGGCGATCGTGACCGGCGACGGCGGCGCCGTTCCATTCTTCATCGGCAATGCGCTAAAGGACATCTCCTACTACCAGACGATGGCGAGCCACTCCGGAGCATCCAAGGCGATCGCCGACGGTGTTGGCGCTGCCATCGCGGCTGTGGTCGAGAGCGGCCACGGCCAAGCCTATATATCCGACCTGGCGCGGCTCCTTCGCAAGACGAAGTCAGCAGCCTAGACCGAGAATCAGTGTTGAGACAGGGACGAACGACCCAATGACAAAGACCGATATCCGATTTCCCGTAGACGGCCGTACGCGCAAGATGTTCGTCGATGGCGCGTGGGTTGAGGCCCGCTCGGGGAAAGTGTTCGAGACGCGCAACCCTGCGACTGGCGAAGTGATCGGTCGTGTCCCGCGTGGAGATGCCGGCGACATCGACATCGCCGTCACCGCCGCCCGCCGTGCCTTCGTGGGACCGTGGAGCCGCTTCAAGCCGTTCGAGCGACAGGCTCTGCTCCTGCGTATCGCAGATCTCTTCGACAAGCACTGGGAGGAGATCAGCCAGTCCGACACGGCGGACATGGGCATGCCGATCGTGAGGACGCGAGCCAACAAGCTTCGCGTGCTCGGCATGCTCAGATATTACGCCGGCATGGCGACCGCGATTCACGGCCAGACGATCGACAATTCGCTTCCCGGCGACATCGTCTCGTTCACGCGAAAGGAGCCCGTCGGCGTGGTCGGCGCGATTATTCCATGGAACGCGCCCACGGCGGCGTCGGTGTGGAAGATCGGGCCGGCGCTTGCGACCGGCTGCACGATCGTGCTCAAGCCCTCCGAAGAGGCGCCGCTGACGCCGCTCCTGATCGCAGATTTGATGAATGAGGCAGGCGTGCCGCCCGGTGTCGTCAACGTCGTGACCGGGACCGGGACGGAGGCGGGTGCGCCTTTGGCCGAACATCCCGGCGTCGACAAGATCGTCTTCACGGGATCCACGGCGACCGGGCAGGCCATCATCCGCGCCTCTGCCGGTAACCTCAAGCGGGTGTCTCTCGAGCTTGGCGGCAAGTCGCCCGTGATCGTCTGTGCCGATGCGGACCTCGACAAGGCAGTCCCGATTGCGGCAATGGCGGCGTTTGCAAACTCGGGCCAGATCTGCATCGCCGGATCCCGCTTGTTCGTTGAACGGTCGATCCACGACGAATTGGTCGAACGGCTCGGGAAGTTTGCCTCGGCCCTGAAGATCGGAGATGGCGCGGATCCCGCGACGGAGATTGGTCCCCTCGTTTCCGAGCGACAGCTCGACAAGGTCGAAGGCTTCTTGCGGAGCGGGCGCGACGAGGGCGCGAAGGTCGTGACCGGAGGCCGGAGGCTGAGGGAAGGCGCTTTCGCGAGGGGAAATTTCGTGGAGCCCACAGTGTTCGCCGGTGTCTCCGACAACATGCAGATCGCCCGAGATGAAATCTTTGGTCCGGTGATTTCGGCGCTGCCCTTCGACACGCTCGATGAGGCCGTGGAGCGAGCCAACGCGACGCCGTACGGGCTCGCCGCGGGTGTCTTCACGCGCGACGTGAGCAAGGCCCACATCCTCTCGCGCAGTCTGCGTGCCGGGTCGGTTTGGGTGAACACCTATCATGCGATTGATCCCGCATTGCCCTTCGGCGGTTACAAAATGAGCGGATATGGCCGCGAAGGCGGCACGGAGCAGCTCGACGAATATCTGAACACCAAGGGGGTCTGGATCAAGCTGGACTGACCCGATCATTCTGTCGGCTTCGCCGCCAGTCGCGACGATAAGCACCTCATCGACCATCTCATCGGACGGCGGCGCGCCGATGCGCAATCTCGCGCATTCACCGCTGCGACGGAACAGATGTGGCCACGACAACATTCAACTCACCGAGCGAGCATCATGAAGGACAATTACAAAATTGCGGTCGTGCACGGAGATGGGATCGGACCGGAAGTCGCTCGTGCGGCGGTTGCGGTGCTGCAGGCCGGTGTCCAGACCGGCACGCTCCAATTTTTGGAGTATCCGGCGGGCGCGACTCACTTTCTTGAAACGGGGGACTCGTTTCCCGCAAGCTCGTTCGAGGGCTGTCGCGCGGCTGACGCCATTCTCCATGGCGCAGCCGGCATTCCCGGAGTGGTTCACCGTGACGGAACGGAAGCCGGACTTGATTTCACGCTATCGCTTCGCTTCAAGCTCGATCTTTATGCCAACGTGCGGCCCATCAGGCTCTACAAGGGCGTGCCGTCTCCGCTCGGGCGTCCGGGGTCCATCGATTACGTCATCGTCAGGGAGAACAGCGAGGGGCTCTACGCCGCGCGCGGCGCGGGTGCGCTGCTGAGGGAGGAAGTCGCAGTCGACACGCTGGTCCAGACCAGAAAGGGTATCGAGCGTATCGTCCGGTTCGCGTTCGACCTCGCCAGGTCGCGGAACGGTTCGCCAAAAGACGGACGGCGCCGGGTCACCTGCTGCGACAAGGCCAACGTCCTGCGTACCTATGCATTCTTCCGTTCCGTCTTCGATGAGGTGGCCAAGGAGTATCCCGACATCGAAGCCGAGCACGTCCTTGTTGATGCGATGACGGTTCATCTCGTCAACAGGCCCTCGCATTTCGATGTCATCGTCACCGAGAACATGTTCGGAGACATCATTTCGGATCTCGGTGCCGCGACGGTCGGCGGCATGGGCATGTCTCCGTCGGAAGAGGTCGGTGACGGGGTCGGCTTCTTCCAGGCCTCGCATGGCTCGGCGCCCGATATCGCGGGGAAGGGACTCGCCAATCCCTATGGAACGATCCTGGCGTCGATCCTGATGCTGCGGCGTCTGGATCAGCGCCATCGGGACAATCGGCTCCGGCTTGGTGCCGACAGGATCGAGGGGGCCGTACGCGCTGGGCTGGAGGATGCAGCGCTGAGGACGCGCGACATCGGCGGCAATGCGACGACCAGCCAGGTCGTCGATGCGCTCCTGAAGCTGCTCTGAGCGTGAGGCGTCAGCGCAGCTGGGAAAGACTTGCGCGGATCAACGAGATCAGCTGCTCGGTGTTCGGGCGCCTGACCGAGCTGCGGGTGGTGATCAAGCCGATTCGGCGAAGCTTGATTTGATCGGAGATCGGGACCACACGAAACCGCTGCACGCCGGCCTGCACCAGTGCGACCCGTGGCACGATCGCGATACCGAGGCCGGAGGCGGCCAGTGCCACCGCCGTCGTGGCGGCCTGGACTTCGAACTGCACGTCGAGGCGGACGGCAAGCGTCTCCAGCGTCTCATCGATCAGCCCTCGGACTGCAGTCGTCTTCGACAGCAGGATGGCCGGCTTTTCGACGAGATCGGCGAAGCTGACGCTCGATTGCCCCTCGTCGAACACCGGCGGTACGCAGGCAAACAGCGGATCCTCGAGGATCGGCTCGAACTCATAGTCCCCCATGTCGGGAACTTCTGGACCAATACCGAACTCGACATCCTGCCGCTTGAGCAATTCAAGCATGGGCGTCGTGGAGAGCTCCATGAGCTGCACCTGGCTCCGCGGATAGCGGACCTTGAATGTCGCCAGGATGTTGGGCAGCCATCCGGATGCGAGCGTCGGAACGCAGGCCATGCGAATGTGACGGCTGCGGGACTGCGCTGACTCGCTCAGCAGATCGAGCCCGGACTGAACTTCCTGGAGGGCGCGCTTCGCCTGCTCGAACAGAATTCGCCCCTCAGGCGTGAGCAGCACCTTCTGCGGCGTCCTGCGAAAAAGCAGGACGCCGATCTGCTCCTCCAGGTCGCGGATCTGCATGCTAACCGCAGACGGCGATCGGTTGGATTCGTCCGCCGCTTTCCGGAAGCTTTCGTGCTCAGCTGCGAGCAGGAAGGTATGGAGAAGCTTGAGATTGATGTTCGACAAGTCTTTCGCCTGGGTCTGCGCTTGGACACGCTTGGCCGAACCCGCGTCGCGGAAGCCTAAGTCCCGTAGTATATCTTGATTCAGGTCAATAGGCGTTTTCCCCGAGCAGGGCGTTTATCGGGATAGTCCGTAGGATGGGTAGAGCTTTTGCGAAACCCATCACGCTCTACGTTCGGGTAGCATCGATGGGTTTCGCTTCGCTCTACCCATCCTACGAGCTTCAATTTCGACGTCCACCGCCAGCCGAAGGCCTATGGGATGATCGTCGAGCGGACGGGCGTGACGACAATGGCGGATGGGACGCCGGTGCCGTCGAAGGGGAGCCGAGGCCAGCCGCAGGTTCGCCGGTCATAATGAATTCCGCCCGGCGGCGCAGGCGCGCAGGAACCCTTGCCTATGGTCGAAGATTGACTCCGCGGGCCAGCGTCGCCGCCGATGGCTGGCCTGCACGGCCCCCCTCCAAGCCCCCCGTACCCCCAGGGTGGGGCCGTGCTTCCAACGCAGGAGGTGCAATTGTCCGAGCCGACCGAGCAAGCCATCCGAGAACGCGCGCACCAATTGTGGGAGCAGGCCGGCAAGCCCGAAGGCCGCGAGGAGGAGTTTTGGCACGCGGCCGAGCAGGAGCTGCGCAACGAGGACAAGTCGAACACGATGCGGACGCCGGATACGCTGTGACCGACAAGACTTGCCCGTTCTGCCAGGGTCTTGGATGGGTCTGCGAAAACCATCCGCTCCGGGTCTGGAGCGAGAAGCTGGGCGGCTGCCGCTGCGGCGAGGGCATGCCCTGCGCCTGCAACACGGCCGAAGATCCTGAAATCAGAGTGGTGATCGTCGAAGCGGATACGACGTGGCACTAGCCGCGCCGGCTCGAAATGGTGGTGCGTAGGATGGGTAGAGCCCTTGCGAAACCCATCATGCGTCCGCATTCGAAATATATGGATGGGTTTCGCTTTGCTCTACCCATCCTACCGAGCCTGCAAAAAGAAAAGCCGCCGGGTTCTTCACCCTGGCGGCGTCGCATAGTCCGTAGCTGTTGATCGTCTTCCCAGCCTCGTGCGTACCGCCGTTACCTTGTTTGCGGCCATGCCCGATTTTTGTAAGGGAAGGCACGTGATTCTGCTGTGATCTGGAGCACACAGTGGAAGGGATTCCACGCTATGCGAGCTGGATACGAGAATTCTCGCCGAGCTCCCCTCAGCTCCGATACCACGCCGCCAGATTCCAGGTAATGGTGTCCCAGCCCGAGATGTCGATCATCAGATTGTTGGCGCCGGCGTTGACGATGTGGCGCGAGAGCAGCGGCAGGAACACGTGGGCCTCGCAGAAGATCTCGTCCACCTTCATCAGCAGCGCGGCGCGCTTGACCGGATCGAGCTCGTTCTGCGCCGCCTTGTAGGCCTTGTCGGCTTCGGGATCGGAATAGCGCGAATTGTTGCGGCCGAGCCATTTATTGTCCTTGGTGGCGATCTCCCAGGACACGCACTGGTTCAGCAAGCGCTCCGGATCGGGCTGCGGCTGCGTCGTGTTATACATCTCCATGTCGGCATAGAATTTCGAATAGGTGTCGGGATTGCCGACATCGGAGGAGAAGAACACCGATGCGGTGACCGCCTTGATCTCGATCTCGATGCCGGCCTTCTGGCAGGCCTGCTTGATGATGGCCTGGGTCTTCTGCCGCGGGGCGTTGGTCGAGGTCTGGAACACGTATTTGAGCTTCTTGCCGTCCTTCTCGCGGATGCCGTCGGCGCCCCTGGTCCAGCCGGCCTCGTCGAGGATCTTGTTGGCCTTGTCGATGTCGAACTCGTATTTCAGCTTCGGCGACTTGAACTGTTTGGGCGCGTTGACGAAGCTCGCGGTTGCGAGGGCGCCGCGGCCGTAGATGAATTTCTGGATCGAATCGCGGTCGATCAACAGATTGATCGCGCGGCGAACGGCGGGATCGGACAGCGTCGGATGCTTGGTCTTTACGCTCGAACGCTCGCCGTCGACCTCGGTCCAGGGGTCCGTCGTGTTGAGGATGATGAACTCGACATTGCCGGAAGGCGTGATGTCGAGCTTGCCTTTGCCGCCCGCCTCCATGCGCTTGAGCACCTCCTCCTCCACCTGCATGTTCCAGGCAAAGTCGTATTCGCCGGTCTGCAGCACGGCGCGCGCCGCAGACACCGCGTCGCCGCCGCCCTTGACCTCGAGCGTGTCGAAATGCGGCTGGTTCTTGATGTGATAGTCGGGATTGCGCTCGGCGCGGATCAGGTCGCCCGGCTTGAACTCGACGAATTTGTACGGGCCGGTGCCGACCGGCTTCAGATTGCCCGGCGCCTCGCGCGACTTGGCGCCGACATAGTCGCCGAAATGATGCTTTGGCAGGATCATCCCGACCGAGCCGACGAACGGGTCGGCCCAGAACGGCGTCGGCGCCCGGAAGATCACCTTGACGGCGTGATCGTCGATCTTCTCGACCTTGATGTCCTTGTAGGACCCCGTGGTGTAGGCCGCGGTGGCGAGGTCGGCGGCATACTGCCAGGTGAAGACGACGTCGTCGGCGGTGAAGGGCTTGCCGTCATGCCATGTCACACCCCGCTTCAGCTTCCAGATCACGCTCATGCCGTCGGCCGCAAGGCCGCCGTTCGCCTTGGTCGGAGCCTCGGCGGCAAGGCAGGGGATGAGATTGCCGTCCTTGTCCCAGCCGGCGAGCGGCTCGAAGAAGACGCGCGATGCGATCTGGTCCTTGGTGCCGAGCGCGAAATGCGGATTGAGCAGGGTGGGCGCCTGCCAGAGCAGGAGCTTGAGCGTGCCGCCGCCGCCGGCCTTGGTCGGCTTGTACGGCAGCGTGGCGTCCGCCATCGCCACGTCGTGCCAGACCAGGATCTGGCTGGCGATCGGTGCTGTGATTCCGACTGCGGCCATGGTTCTGATGAACGAGCGTCGCGACAATTTGCCTTGCTTCACCTCCGCGACCAGATTGCGGATCTCGTTCTCGTTCATCGGATGACCTCCACCACGTCGTCACCGGCTCAGTGCGCGCTAACTCAGCACGTCCGGCGTGGTGGAGTCAAAGAGGGGGCGGACGCTCCGCCACGGTTGCGCAGGGGCTGCGCCGCTTTGCCGCGATGCCGTCACGCTTCGGGGGGCACGTTGCCGCCGCTCCGCATTCGTTTCGCAATTGAGGTCGATTGGAGAAGGGTTGCCCGCGACGGCCAGCCAATATGGATTTCCATTTCATTGATTTCGCAGCGCAGAAAAGGGAATACGGTTCCGTTGCCGCAGACTCCATGGAGACCAAGATGTCGTTTCGCCTCCCCCTGATTCTCTCCGCCGTGCTCGCCGCGTGGTCGGCCGGAGCTTCAGCCGAGACCATCAAGATCGGCGTGACGCCAGGACCGCACGCGCAGATCCTCGAGGCCGTGAAGCCGATCGCCGCCAAGCAGGGGCTCGACATCCAGCTGCTCGAGTTCTCCGATTACGTGGTGCCGAACGCCGCGCTCGATGCCGGCGAGATCCAGGCCAATTCGTTCCAGAACCAGCCCTATCTCGACAACCAGAAGGCCGACCGCGGCTACAAGATCGAGGCCGTCGGCCTGACCGTGAACTTCCCGATCGGCGTGTATTCGAAGAAGCACAAGGCCTTCGCCGATATCCCCGAGGGCGGCAAGGTCTCGATCCCGAACGACCCAACCAATGGCGGTCGCGTGCTGCTGCTGCTCCGCGACAAGGGCGTGATCAAGCTGAAGGACGGCACGGGCTTCAAGCCGACGGTGCTCGACATCACCGAAAACCCCAGGAAGCTGAAATTCATCGAGGTCGACGCTGCGCAGGCCCCGCGCGCGCTCGACGACGTCGACGCCGCCGCGATCAACACCAATTATGCAACTCAAGCCGGCCTCGATCCGGTCAAGGATCCCATCCTGCGCGAGGATCCGAAGGGTCCCTACGTCAACCTGATCGCCGTGCGCACCGCCGACAAGGACAAGCCCTGGGTCAAGATCCTCGTGGACAGCTACCACACGCCCGAGGTCAAGGAGTTCGTCTTGACCAAGTTCAAGGGCGCGGTGCTGCCGAGCTGGTAGGCAGTCTGCCCGCGTAAAGTCCATGTAAGGGCGATCCGGCGGGCAGCCTTGCGTATGAGCCTTGCGCAATGCCCGCTTGTCTGGAGCTGCGGCAACCGACATCATCGGGGCCCATCCTCGCCGACAGGGGTCGTATGAAACGCTTTGCAAACCTGAAACGCCTGGGCTTCTTCACGCGGCTGCTCGACGAGGCCCCGGCCTCCGAGCGATATCGCTTCGCGGCCGAGCAGATCGTCCGCGCCGAAAAGGCGGGCCTCGATTCCGCGTGGATCGCGCAGCATCATTTCCACGAGCGCGAGGGCGGCCTGCCGTCGCCGTTCACCTTCCTGGGTTACGTCACAGCCCAAACCTCGCGCATCCGCCTCGGCACCGGCATCGTCACCCTGCCGCTGGAGAACGCGGTGAGGGTGGCGGAGGATGCCGCGGTGCTCGATCTCATCTGCAACGGTCGTTTCGAGCTCGGCGTCGGCACCGGCGGCAATCCGTCGGCCTTCGCCGCCTTCGGCCTCGACAGCGCCCAACGCAATGAGATCTTTGCGCGCAATCTGGAAATCGTCCGCAAGGCGCTGACCGGCAAGCCGCTCGACGGCGGCGACACGCTCTATCCGCAGCGGCCGCAATTGGACAAGCGGATCTGGCAGGCGACATTCTCGGTTGCCGGCGGCGCCCGGGCCGGCAAGGCCGGCGATGGCCTCCTGCTCTCGCGCACCCAGCCGCGGGCCAAGGAGGCGCCGAAGGCCACGCTCGCCGAGATCCAGAACCCGATCATCGATGCCTATCTCGCAGCGCTGCCGCCGGGCTGCGAGCCACGTATCATGGCCTCGCGCAGCGTCTTCGTCGCCGACGACCATCGCGAGGCAATGCGCCTCGCCGACATCGGACTGCGCCGCGCGCTGCCGCAATTCATGAAGGGCGGACACCTTCCCCCGGGCGAGACGCTGGAGGAGATGATCACGGCGTTCGACACCCATGTCGGCGGCGCCGATGAAGTCATCGCCTCGCTTCGCACCGATGCCACACTGGAACGGGTGACGGATCTCGTGTTCCAGGTGCATTCGGTCGATGCGCCGCATCCTTATGTACTGCGCTCGATCGAGCTGGTCGCCGACAAGGTCGCGCCGGCGCTGGGCTGGACCCGGACGGTGCCCAACGTGGCGCTGGCGGGCTAGCCGCGATTTTACGGAATTGGATGAGGCTGAATGATGAGTACACAAGACATTATCGACACGCTCGCCGGGATCGCGCCGGGCTCGGCTCTCGATGCCATCCGCGGGCGCCGCCCGCAGGCGCGCGAGAACGCGCAGAAGAGCTATCTCGCCCTGTTCGAGCCGACCGACGCCGGCGATTTTTCGCTCGCCGAACGCGCCGCGGTCGCGGCCTTCGTGACCGGGCTCCATGGCGTGTCCCCCGTCGCCGCCTTCTATGGCGAGAAGCTTGCAGCGAGCGCGGATGCCGCGGCGCTGGTCGAGCCGATCAAGTCCGAGATCGAGCGCGGCAAGACGTCGGGCCCATACGGCGCCTTTCCGGCCGGACCGCTGTCGGTCGATAACGAGGCCGGGCTGATCTATCGGGTGAGCGCGGAGCGCAAGCCCGTCCTCGGCCCTAGGCTGATTGCCGCGCTCGAACATGCGCATCTGCTGGTCTTCCACCCGCGCGATGCCGCGTCCGCCGACATGAAGGCGCTGCTGGCCGCCGGCTGGTCGACCACCGGCATCGTCACGTTCTCCCAGCTCGTTGCGTTCCTGTCGTTTCAGGTGCGCGTCGTGAGCGGCTTGCGCACGCTCGCCGCGGCAAGCGCGCAGGAGGTCGCATCATGAGCACCGTCAATCCGCCTGTCGTTTTCACCCAGGACGAGCTTGGCTGGGTGTCGTGGATCGACCCGCTGCCCGAGGCCGAGCTGACGGAACGGCACTTCGCAGGTCTCGTCGATCGCGCCCGCGCCAAGTCGGAATATTTCCGCCTTCTGGTGCGCGACCCCGAGGTGCTGGAAGCCCGCACCAAGACCGACAAGGACATCTTCTACAACACCGCCGACGGCCTGCCGCGCGCCGAGCGCGAGCTCGCAGCGGCTGCGACCTCGCGTTACAACGGCTGCATCTATTGCGCCTCCGTGCATGCGCGCTTTGCCAGCACCTATTCCAAGCGCCGCGACGACGTGCAGCGCCTGCTCGACGAGGGCGTCGATGCCGATCTCGGCGAGCGCTGGAATGCGGTGGTCAAGGCCTCGGTCGCATTGGCCGCAACGCCGATCGCGTTCGGGCCTGACAATATCGCGGAGCTGCGCCGCGCCGGTCTCGACGATGCCGAGATCGTCGACGTCATCAACGGCGCCTCGTTCTTCAACTGGGCGAACCGGCTGATGCTGTCGCTCGGCGAGCCCTCGAAATAGGCAATCTCACCGGCACAAGAATTGCTGCTTGTATCAACTAAAGTGGATGGAGCCGTGCATGAGCAACATCGATCGCCGTACCCTGGTCAAAGGCTCGCTCGCCGCCATGATGGCCGGAGCGGCCTTCTCGCGCGCCGCCTTCGCGCAATCGTCCGAGCCGATCCTGCTCGGCGTCAGCGGACCCCTCACGGGACCGAACGCGCAATATGGCGCCCAGTGGAAGCAGGGTTTTGATCTCGCGCTCGACGAGATCCACGCCGCCGGCGGCATCAATGGCCGCAAGCTCGCGTACCAATTCGAGGACAGCCAAAGCGATCCGCGCCAGTCAGTGGCGATCGCGCAGAAATTCGTCTCCGATCCCCGCATCGTCATGGAGCTTGGCGACTTCTCCAGTCCCGCCTCGATGGCGGCTTCGCCGATCTATCAGCGCGGCGGCCTCGTGCAGTTCGGCTTCACCAATTCGCATCCTGATTTCACCAAGGGCGGCGACTTCATGTGGAGCACGTCCGTAAGCCAGGCCGACGAGCAGCCGCTGCTGGCGTCCTATGCCGTGAAGCGGCTCGGCCTGAAGAAGCTCGCGGTGCTGCACCTCAACACCGATTGGGGGCGCACCAGTCGCGACCATTTCGTCAAGGCGGCGAAGGAATACGGCGCCGAGATCGCTGTCACCGAGGGCTACATCGCGGAGGAACGCGACTTCCGCTCCACGTTGGTGCGCGTGCGCGATGCCAATCCCGACGGGCTGATCCTGATCTCCTATTATTCGGACGGCGCGCTGATCGCGCGCCAGGCCCGCCAGGTCGGGCTGAAGCAGACCATCTGCGCCGCAAGCTCGGTGTACTCGCCGAAATTCCTGGAGCTCGGCGGCGAGGCAGTCGAGGACGTCCATCTCGGCACGCGCTATTTCCCGGAAGATCCGCGGCCCGAAGTGAAGAAGTTCATCGCGGGCTTCAAGGCCAAGTACAACGGGCAGGAGCCCGACGCCTTCAACGCCTATTCCTATGACGCGATGAACATGGCCGCTGCCGTCCTCAAGATCGGCGGCATCGACCGCCGCACCATCCGCGACGCCTTTGCCAAGGTGAAGGACGTCTCCAGCGTCATCTTCGGCCAGGCGACGTTCGACGTCGAGAGCCGCCGCGTCAAGGGCGCGATGAACGCCGAGCTCGTCGTGCGCAAGGGCCAGTTCGCGCTCTGGGACGGCAAGCCGACCTGACCTGATAGCCGGAGCGCTCGCTCCGGCCGCTTTCCTTCTTACGCGGGGATCATCGCTTGTCTTCCTGGCTTGACTACACGATCAACGGGCTGATCGTCGGCAATGTCTATGCCCTCGTCGCAGTCGGGCTCGCGTTGATCTTCGGCGTCAGCCGGCTGATCAACTTCGCGCAAGGCTCGATCTATCTGGTCGGTGCCTATATCGGCTGGGTCGCGGTGGTGCAGCTGCATACGCCGCTGCCGCTCACCATCATCGTGGTCGCGGCCGCCGCCGCGCTGGTCGGATTGATCATCGAGCGGTTCGGCCTGCGTCCGCTGCAGAATTCGGTTCGCATCGCGCCGCTGCTCGCGACGATCGGCATCAGCTTCGTGCTCGATCAGCTGGTGATGCTGACCTTCTCGCCCAACCCGCGCGCGCTGCCGAGCCAATTGCCCGACGTGCGCTTCCAGCTCGGCGGCGGCACGATCGGGCCGCTTGATCTGCTCATCGCCGGTGTCGGCATCACCAGCGCGCTGTTGCTGTTCGTGTTCCTGCGCTACAGCAAGCTCGGCTGGGCCGTGCGCGCCGCCTCGCAGGATCGCGACGCCGCGATGCAGATGGGTGTCGATGTCAACCGCGTCAATCAGGCCGTCTTCGGCATCGCGGCGGCGCTCGGCGGCGTCTCCGGCATGCTGGTCGGCATGTACTACAACCAGATCGACACGGCGATGAGCCTTCAGGCGACGCTGAAGGGCGTCGTCGCGGAAGTCGTCGGCGGCGCCGGCAATGTGCCGGGCGCGGTGATCGGCAGCCTGCTGCTCGGATTAGTGGAGAGCTACGGCGTCGCCGTGTTCGGCACCAGCTACCGCAATCTGTTCGCCTTCCTGCTTCTCGTCGTCGTGCTGGTGCTGCGCCCAAACGGCCTATTCGCCAGCGCCCGGCAGGCGCCGCCCGAGCCGCTCACCGGCACCTTCATCGCGCCGAGCCGCCCGGTGCGCATTCCGCGTTGGGCGTTGGCTGTCGCTGCCGCTGGCTTCGCGATCCTGCCGTTGTTCCCTGTGTCCTTCTACGTGCTGCAGACCCTGATCAATGCCTGGTTGCTCGGCATGCTCGCCCTCAGCCTGACGCTGGTCGCGGGCACGATAGGGCAGGTCTCGCTTGGACACGCCGCGCTGCTCGCGATCGGCGCATATACGTCGGCGCTGCTGTCGCTGGCGCTCTCCGTCCCTGTCGGCCTCGCCGTGATCGGTGGCGGCCTGATGAGCGCGGCGCTCGGCACGCTGCTGATCTCGCCGTCCTTCCGGCTGCGCGGGCACTATGTATCGATCGCGACCCTGGCGATCGGCGAGATCGTGTCGCTGGTGATCCTGAACTGGGAGAGCGTCACCCGCGGCCCGATCGGCATCTCCGGCATCCCGCCGCTGTCGCTGTTCGGCTACGACCTGATCAGCCCATCCTCGGTCTACTGGTTCAGCCTTGCGGTGATTGTCGTGCTGGCGCTGCTGCAGGGGCGGCTGCTCACCTCGCATCTCGGCCGCAGCTTTCGTGCCATCCGCGACGACGATATCGCCGCGCGCGCCTATGGCCTCAGCCTGAACCGATACAAGTCGCTCGCCTTCATCTTCGGCGGCTTCGCCGCCGGCGTCAGCGGCGGCATCGCCGCGCATCTCTACTCCTACATCAACCACGAGACCTTCAACACGCAGCAATCCATCCTGGCGCTGACGGTCGTCATCCTCGGCGGCCTCGGCAATGTGGTCGGAGCGATCGTCGGATCTGTCGCGCTGGTCGGCCTGCCAGAGGTCTTTCGGATCGCGGCGGAGTATCGCATCCTGATCTACGGCATCGTGCTGCTGCTGCTGGTGCGGTTCAGGCCGCAGGGCCTGTTGGGGACGATCTGATGGGGGAGCACCTTGACTCCATGCTGTCCCTGCGCGGGCTGACGCGCCGCTTCGGCGGCCTCACCGCGGTCGATGCCATCGACCTCGACCTCGCCAAGGGCGAGCTCATCAGCATCATCGGCCCGAACGGCGCCGGCAAGACGACGCTGTTCAATCTCGTCACCGGGCTCGATCGCCCCGACGCCGGCACGGTTCGTTTCGAAGGCCAGGACATCACGGGGCTGTCGCCGGAGCGGCTCGCGGCCGAAGGCATCGCGCGCACCTTCCAGCTCGGCCGCGTCTTCGGCAATCTCAGCGTCATGGACAACGTCCTGATCGGCGCGCATACGCGGCTGCGGGCGGTGAAGCCCGCGGTGCCGGTGATCGGCCCGCTGCTCGAACTGGGCCTGGCACTGCTTCGTCCCTCGAGCGTCAAGGCGGAGGAGGAGCGGCTGCGTGAGGAGGTGAAGGCGATCCTCGCAAGATTCGGCGAACGGCTGCTGCCGCGGATCGACCAGCCCGCCTATAGCCTGTCCTACGCCAACCGCCGCCGCGTCGAGATCGCGCGTGCGCTCGCGCTGAAGCCGCGCCTATTGCTGCTGGATGAACCGACCGCCGGCATGAACCCGACCGAGACCGCGGAGATGCAGGCGCTCGTCGCTGAATTGAAGGCGAAAGGGCTGACCATCCTCCTGATCGAGCACAAGCTGGAAATGGTGATGCGCCTGTCCGACCGCGTCATCGTCATGGACGAGGGCAAGAAGATCGCGGAAGGGCGGGGCGAAGAGGTGCGGAGCGATCCCAAGGTGATCGAGGCCTATCTCGGTCACGGCCTCACCGGAACGGCGGAGCAGGAGAGCGCGGCATGACGAATTCTTCGCCCGAGCCGCTGCTGGCGCTGTCCAACGTCAACACCTTCTACGGCCAGGCCCAGGTGCATTTCGACCTGTCGATCACGGTCGCGCGCGGCCACATCGTCTGCCTGCTCGGCGGCAACGCCAGCGGCAAGTCGACGACGATGAAGATCATCCTTGGCCTCGTAAAGCCGCGCTCGGGCGAGGTGACGTTCGACGGCGCCTCGCTGATCGGGCTCTCCACGCCGCAGATCGTCCGCCGCGGCATCGCCTCGGTGCCGGAGGCGCGGCGGCTGTTCGCGGACATGAGCGTGCGCGAGAACATTTTGATGGGCGCCTTCGTGCGCAACGACCGCGATGCGGTGGCGCAGGATCTCGACAGGATGCTGACGCTGTTTCCGAAGCTTGGCCAGCGGCTGGCGCAGCGCGCCGGGTCCTTGTCCGGCGGCGAGCAGCAGATGGTCGCGATGGCGCGCGCGCTGATGAGCCGGCCCCGCATGATCGTGATGGACGAGCCGACCATGGGCCTGTCACCGCTCTATGTCGATCGCGTGCTGGAGCTGATCCGCACCATCAATCAGGAGGGCGTGTCGGTGTTCATGGTCGAGCAGAACGCCAGCCTCGCGCTCGAGATCGCGCATGAAGCCTATGTGCTCCAGACCGGCAGGATCGTGCTGTCAGGCCCGGCGCGCGCGCTGAAGGACGATCCACGGGTGCGCGATGCCTATTTGGGTGGTTCCGAGGCGGCCTAGCTTTGCGGAAGACGTGTTTGGGATGTCTGGAATTGCACTGGTCAGTATGACCATCCTGTGAAAAGATCTTACCGGTGACGCGACGAGGCGTGCAACGGACGGAATGGTTGTCGTGACGAGATGGTCTTTGCGGGCGGTCGAGCCCGGCGTGGCGTTGCTGTTCGGCGGGCTCGTCGCCGCCAATATTGCCGCGTGGGCCTGGGCCTTCGCGCTGTTCGGCGACCGGCCGACGGTGATGGCGACGGCGTTGCTGGCCTGGGTGTTCGGTCTGCGTCATGCCGTCGATGCCGACCACGTCGCCGCCATCGACAACGTCGTGCGCAAGCTGATGCAGGCGGGTGGCGCGCCGCGCAGCGTCGGCCTCTATTTCGCGCTCGGCCATTCCACCGTGGTCGTGGTCGCGACCATGCTGCTGGCCCTCGGCGTGGTCAGCCTCGGCGGCGACAGCCTGCTCAAGGAGATCGGCGGCTTCATCGGCACGTCGGTGTCGGCGCTCTTCCTGCTCGTGATCGCGGCCATCAATCTCGCCATCTTTGCCGGCCTGTGGCGGACGTTTCGTGCGGCGCGGGAGCAGGGCGTTCACGACGCTGCGCAGCTTGACGCGCTGCTTGCCAGCCGCGGGTTGCTGGCGCGGCTGCTCGGCCCGATGTTCCGCCTGGTGACGAAGCCGTGGCATATGTATCCGCTTGGATTGCTGTTCGGGCTCGGCTTCGACACCGCAACGGAGATCGGCCTGCTCAGCATCTCCGCCAGCGAAGCCGCGCGCGGCGCTTCGCTCGCCGATGTCCTGGTCTTTCCCGCGCTCTTTGCGTCAGGCATGGCGCTGGTCGACACTGCCGATTCCGCGCTGATGGTCAGCGCCTATCGCTGGGCCTTCGTCGATCCCCTCCGGAAGCTCTGGTACAATCTCACGATCACGGCCGCCTCGGTCGCGGTGGCGCTGTTCATCGGCGGCGTCGAGGCGTTCGGCCTGATTGCGGACCGGCTCGGCCTCTCTGGCGGCATGTGGGCGGTGGTCGACGGCCTCAACGAGTCGCTGGCGAATGTCGGCTTCGTCGTGATCGCGCTGTTCGCGATCGCATGGCTCGTCTCGGTCCTGCTCTATCGCCGCATGTTCGCTGATGAGGCGCGTCGTTCGTCCGATGCAGGCCGCGGATTCGGTGCGACCGAGGCGGCGTGAGGATGGGACGCCTCTGAATCCGCAGCTCAGAGCGAAGCCGCGCTCGCTACCTGCTCCACCGGCAAATCATCGCCATTGGGATCGCCCGGCGCCGTCGCCCAGGCGAGCTCCACCAGCGTCACGATCCGGCGTCCGCCGCCGTCGAGCTGACAGACGATCAGGCCCTGCTCCTCCATATAGCTGAGCAGCCGCTGCGCGCGGCGCAGCGAATGCGAGCCATAGGCGCGCGCGATCGCGGCATCGCCTGGGCACGGCCAGCCTTCTTTCGCCGCGCGCGCGATCATCATGAACACGCCCTGCATGTCGTCGGGCAGGATCGAGGCGCGCAGCGAGACGTCCTGCCAGGCGTCGTCTTCAGTGAGATCAGTGCCGAGACCGGCGCGCGCATGCGTCAGCATGCGGCGGAATTCGTTGAGATCAGGCACCGCCGCGCCGAGCCCCTCGATGCGGCAGCGGACCACGAATTCCTGATAGAGCACGCCGATGGCGCGGAAGCCGGCGTCGGGCTCGGCCAGCACGGCGCGCAACGTGCGGTCGACACGTTCGCGCCGCTCCGCGAGCTCTTCGGCGCTGACCGGCACCTCGACCAGCTCGGGCCGGATCTCCGGCGTGGCGGCGGCTTTCGCCGCCCGGAGCTGCTCCAGCAGATCCGGCGCGGGCCGGCGCTGCGGTCGGCTGGCATCCGGCGGCGGAGCCGCCAGGATCACGGCGCGCGCATCCTCCAGCGTCGCCTCCGGCAGCGGCATCAGCCGGGGCGTGGAATTGCGCGGGCTGGTGTCGGTCGGCCCGATGTTCAGACGCAGCGGCCGGCGCGACAGCGCAGGTCCCAGCGCCATGAACTGGCCGCGCTCGAGATCGCGAAAGGCTTCCGCCTGCCGCCGCTCCATGCCGAGCAGATCGGCGGCACGCGCCATGTCGATGTCGAGGAAGGTGCGGCCCATCAGGAAGTTGGAGGCTTCCGCCGCCACGTTCTTGGCAAGCTTCGCCAGGCGCTGGGTCGCGATGATGCCGGCAAGGCCGCGCTTGCGGCCGCGGCACATCAGATTGGTCATCGCGCCGAGCGACAGCTTGCGCGCCTCGTCCGAGACTTCGCCGGCCACCGCCGGCGCGAACAGCTGCGCTTCGTCGACGACGACGAGCATCGGATACCAATGGTCGCGGTCGACGTCGAACAGGCCGCCGAGGAACGCCGCGGCGCGGCGCATCTGGTTCTCGGCGTCGAGGCCTTCGAGATTGAGCACGGTGGAGACGCGATGCAGCCGCGCGCGCTCGCCGGCGACCTGAAGGCCGCGCTCGGTGTGGTCCTCGGCCTCGATCACCAGATGGCCGAAGCGCTCGGCGAGCGTCACGAAGTCGCCTTCGGGGTCGATGATGGCCTGCTGTACCCAGGGCGCGCTCTGCTCCAAGAGCCGCCGCAACAGGTGCGATTTGCCGGAGCCCGAATTGCCCTGCACCAGGAGGCGGGTCGCCAGCAGTTCCTCGAGGTCCATGGCGGCCGCGGCGCCTGCCGTGGTCTGCCCTATCTCGATCGCAACCGTCATGTCCCCGACTCAAGTCCCCATCATTGGCGGACAGGGGCTTATCAATCCCGCCGCGGCGCGTCGAGCGGGCTAGGGACGAATCGTGCCGTGTTGCCCACGGACGCGTTCAGGCGTGATTGGATTGCCGTAGAAGTGCGGGCCGATAGGGCGCTTGCGGATCGTCGTCCTCGTTCTCGGGGATCGCGCAGGAGCCGAATTCCTGCCGGATCCGCTCAATCTCGGCGATTCGCTCGTGCAACCGCTGCAGATGCTCCGGCGACGTCGCCTTCCAGAATCGGAAAGTGTCGGTCGTGAGCGGCAGGAACGCGGTGCCGAACGGCGTCGGCTCGGGAACGATGGTACGTCCAAGCAACAGGAAGCGCTCGGTGCCGGAGACGACGAGAGTGCCATAGCCCCGGTTTCCGATCCGTCTGATGCCGTTCAGCGACCATTCGGCGAGCTTGCTGAAATACGGCTCCTCGCGCCAGCGCTCCGGGCAATCGTCGTCGACGGTGACATTGACGGCGTCCTGGCTGAAATGCACCACGAGGCCGGCTTTCTCGGGAAACCACTCGTCATCGAGATGGCCCTGCAGCCAGGCGCAGGCGAACGATCGGCACATCTGCGGGCGGCGGTCGTAAATGGTGCATCCGGTCCCTTTCTGCCAATGCCGGCAAAGCTGGTTCACCGGCTTGTCGACGGCGGCCACTTCGAGGATATCGCAGCAGGCGTTGCATGAGCCGCACTGCCGGGCGGGACGCGCCGCCTTCGGCAGGCCGGTCGCGCGAAAGCCCTGGCCGTCGCGGACCAGGAGCTTCTGCTTCTCCAGCGCGGTCAGCGCACGTTCGATCTTGAGACGGGATAGTCCGGTGGCGTCGATCACGCCCTTCATCGTCGTCGCGCCTGCCTCGACCGCGCGGACGACGCTCTGCATCGCCTGATCCATTTTTGTTGTTCTTGTTCTCTTAGCCGTGCAATTGCGATCGCGCCGGACAACAGACCGGCAAACAGGTCTCAGAAACCTGATTTAGGAAGGTATGGTGCTCGTCTCTTTGTGGCTGGGCAAGAAGCCGTACCCGTTCTGCGCGCATGCAACGTTTGCGCGAATGAAGGACCTGCACGTGAAGGAGCTCATTTCGCGCCGAAATCGGCTTGCTTTGCCCGCGAAGTGCCGGGATATGACGAACGGCATGCGGTCGTCTCACGCGTTCGTGATATCAGTGGTTCGCGCGTGAGCGCGATGTGAGGGCGACCCGATCGCGTGGACCTGAGGACTATCGTTGAGTTTGCGCCACACCGGGAACAATGACGCACGTCGGCTCGGACATCGCGACCTGGTCACGCGCACCGGCGCGGTCGCGGCGACCGGCCTGGTCTGGCTTCAATCATCTCCGAGCGCGTGGCGCGAAGTCACTGCGCGCCGGATCCGCCCTGCACGATCTTCTCGTTCAGCTTCTGGTCCACGGTGTCGACGGTGCGGTCGATCTCGGCGTTGGGCACGCCGAGCTGATGCGAGATCAGCTTCACCAGGAGGTCGACGCGCTCGATGAAGGGCGCGCCGCTCGCGACCGCGCGCGCGGCCGAGGACGGCTTGAGCAGGCTCTCGGCGGCTTTGGCATATTTCGCGAACGGCACCTGGTCCTGCGGATCGGCGCCGAGGCGGCGGGCGATCGCGTCGACATGATCGTAGATCGTCTGCGAGCGGTTGAGATCGCCATGCACGGCGTCGCGGATCGACTGCGGCTCATTGGGCGTGATGCAGCGGTAATTGCCGGTGAGCAACATCGACCATTTCGCCAGCGGCACGAACAATGAGTCGAACACTTTCAGCTTCACCGGCACGTCGTGGCCGTCGAGCGTCACCGCGTCGATGTCGGCCTCTAGCTCGCGCAGCAGCTTGTTGTGCTTCTCGTCGGCAAAGACCGATGCCTTGAAGTTGGTGGGAAGGCCGACGTGAAGCACGTTGGCGGCCTCTTCCGGCGGACGGAACGCTTGCGGGTCGGGCGAGCACAGCGTCACCAGGCCCGGCTCGAACCGCTCCCACACCTGCGCATTGGTGTAGGCCTCCTCGAGATCCATGTCGGCGAGCGCCGGAATCCGCTTCAGATAGGGCAGCGGCGGCATGTTCATGATCGAGAGGCACGGCAGCTTCGCCGCGGCGATCTTGACCATGAGAACGCGCACCGTGTGGTTGGTGTATTGCGGCTCCTGCATCGCAAGGCCGACCAGATCGTAGCGGGAAAGATCGACATTGGCGGGCGTCACCGCATCGAGCTTGCCGGGAAGGTCGCGCGAGAAGATGGCCCGATGCACCGCCTCGTCGCGCAACTTGATGCGCACCTCGGTACCGTCGCGATTGATCAGCTCTGCGGTCTTGGCGCGGCAGACCAGGGTCACGTTGTGCCCGGCCATCAGCAGCTTCGTGCCCAGCAGCGAGCCGTAAGAAGCCCCGAGAATCAATATGTTGCGCGCCATGTTTCGTCCCCTGGAGATGTCATGTGATTGTTGATGATTCTTGGTGCCCCGGCCGTGGTCCAAGGGCGAGTTGCCGGCATGTAAGGCGAACTACGCGGCAATGGCAACTGGGATAATGCATACAAGGCGGCGTCGAAATTCCCGCGTCGTTCGCAATTTGGCGGCCTTTGGGGCCGTCAAAGCTGCTCCTCGCGCTCCAGCCTCATCCTGAAGGCCCTGCCAGAGGCAGGCGTCTCGAAGGATGCGCCGCAGAAGTCCACTCTCAACCGCGATGGCTTTCCGGCCCGCCAGGACAGGCAAACCGTGCGGCTACGTTTCGCGTGCCGGCGGTGACCAGGTGACAATCCGCCACAACTGCCGCTGAATCGCCGCAGCCTCTTCTGTCATCAAGGCCATCTATATTTTGGGCGCCGGTCGCGAAAAAAACTAACAACCGGCGAGCGCAAAAAAATGGCAGAGTGGTGCGGGGCACAAACTGAGGATCAGCAACGGACTGAGGTGTGACGACTGAGTTGAGCCGGCGGGGACGTCGTATCGAGACCGGCTCGCTTGAACGATGGAGCGTTTTGTCTGGCAGCTTCGCTGCGCGATGGAGAGACGAAACGATCGTCGGGATGGAAGCCGCCCCGCCAAAGACGCCAGCGAACGCACGCCGTGCGGATTTTTCGCTGCGTCCCGGCCATCCATGTCTGGGCAGCCGCTGAGGGCTCCGTTCGGGGAATAGACATGGAAGGTGATAACTGGCCTCACGGCTCGCGCGACGGCGCCGGTCGCAATCTGTCGCGCTTGCGCAACCGCGCGTCCGAATTTTTCGAGAGTCTGTCGGTCGCAGAACTGGCGAGGGAGACGCACAGGCAGCGGTGGGTTGCGGACTGGTTGCGGATCGCAGACGATTACCGGCTGTCTGCCACGTCCGCGCGCGAAGAAGATGGTCCGGCCCGGGGTGAAGCGGGGCTGTGCTCGCTGACGGCGCTCGAAGTCGCGCGGAGCTTGTCCTGTCCGGAGGATCCCGCGTTTGCCGACCTCGCAGGCAAGGTCGGCGCCAATCTCAAAGGACTTGTGGATGGTGCTGGTCCGGTGATCGAGCGCGTCGAGATCGATGGCTTCGATCAGGGATCGCTGACCGGCTTCTTTGTGCCGGCTTCCCGTCGCGGGCCTAGGGCCCCCGCAGTGATCTGCATCGGTGACGAGGGCATCATGCTGGACTCGATGGTGAGCAGGCTGTTGCCGGCCACACGCGGCGGGACCGCATCGCTGCTCTTCGTCGGTGCCGGCGCTTCAACCGTTCGTCGCCGAGTCAAGCCGGAGCACATGTTTCAGTGCTGGCTGGACTATCTGGAGGCCCGCGAGGATGTCGATCCGCAGCAGATCGCGGTCTATGGCGAAGGGACGGGCGCCAGTTATGCCTCCCGCCTCGCTGTGTCCGACCGCAGGATAGCGGCGGCGGTGTGCGACGCCGGCCTGTTGACGTCAGTCACGCGTCGCGCCTCGGTCCATTGGATGACCGGCCTCGATGAGACAGCCTCGACAGTGTCGTTGCAGCCGTCGCATCGAATCGCTTGCCCGCTTCTCATGGTGGTCGGGAGCCGCTCGATGCTGCGGGAGCAGGAGGCTCTCGAATTGCAGGCCAGCTATCGGCGGGTTGGCGCCGATTGCTCGGTCGTCGTGCCGAACCGCGTTCCACACCCTCTGGGCGGAGTCGAGAATTTCATCGCGGTCGACGATTTCATCGTCCAATGGCTCGACGGCAAGCTCGGAGCGGTCCGGCAGTTCGATCCCGTGACCTACCTCTAGCGCATGATCCGGGCCGGAAAGCGCCGGGCCCAGCGGATCATGAAGCGTCGATCGCCAGTAATCGTGCCGCGAGCCGGGCATTCTTGGCGATCGTAGCGAGCGCGGCATTCAGTCCGGTCAGGGTCTTCTCGTCGAGCTCGTTGAACATAGTCGAATTGAGCGCGAGCTTTCGCTTGGACAATTTCTCGATCTCCGTTGTCGCCTTTGCCGTGAGCGACATCAGAACGAACCGGGCATCATCGGCCGCCGGTCGCCGCGACAGAAACCCGGCCTTTTCGAGCGTCTTGGTCTGGTTGGTCACGAACGCCGGGTGGACCCGCAACTTGTTCGCGATGTCGATGCCGGCGACGCCGCGCCCCTCGTCTAGTTCGGTGATGGCCATCAGGATCAGCCATTGCGGCTCGGTGATGCCCAATAGTCCAGCCCAGCTGGTGTGGATGTCCTCCAGCTGGGAATGAATTTCCATGACGTTCCAGATGAAATCCGTAATCGCCCTGTCGAGCTTCTTCTCGAGCACGTGGCCCCCCGTTCGATTTCTTTGATCTTTTTGCGGAGAGTAACGGAAAATTGAGCAGCCGTCTCGCCTGTCGCGCACGATTTGGCGGTGCAAATGCTGCATATTAGAAAGCGAGGGAACCTTCAGTGCTTGCAAAAATCAATTAATTAAACTACGTGTCGGCCGCTCACTCTTTGCGGCTCTTGACCTTGTCGATGGTCAGCGATGTGAGACCTCCAAGAAAGCCCTCGGGATGCCCCCTGAGGGCTTTTTCGTTTGTTTTCCGCATCCAACAGCGCAGTCTGTTGCCTTCGGGCCACATTCGCTCCGGGAAACGACAATTCACCAAATCAACAAATTGAGGCGGTTGTTTTTATAAACTATATGTGAGGAACGACGGAGGGGGGGCACCTCGCTGTCGTTTCAGTCCGGACCTTCAGTGCGGACCTGAATTGAACGGAAATGATAGTGGGTAAAGCGGCGGTCCTACGAGGAGCCGAGCCCCCTGAACCGACCTGGAGGTTTACTAATGAAGTTGACGAAGACGCTCTTTCTCGGCTCGGCAGCCGGCCTGATGGCCGTCTCCGGTGCGTTCGCAGCCGATCTTCCCGTGAAGGCCAAGGCGGTCGAATATGTGAAAATCTGCTCGCTGTACGGTGCCGGCTTCTACTACATCCCGGGCACCGACACCTGCATCAAGCTGGGCGGCTATCTGCGCGCCGACGCGAACCTCAACACCAACTCGGACTTCAACCCGAACCAGAGCGGTGTTGCCGGCGCCCGCAACCGCCTCGCGAACTACTACACCTTCCGCGCTCGTGAAGACCTGAACATCGACACCCGCACCGCGACCGAGTACGGCGTGGTCCGCACCTATTTCGATGCGGTCTTCACCTGGACCACCGGCAACTATTCCGGCACCGGCAGCGCGACCGGCGCCACTGCCTACAGCAGCACGCTTGCGCTCAACACCTCGGGTGCGACCCCGGCGCTGGTCGGTTCGTCGATCAACCCGACCGACGGTGGCACCTCGGGCGGTGCGCTCGGCGTGTACTATGCCTTCATCCAGTTCGCCGGCTTCACCATGGGTAAGGCCGTGTCGCAGTTCGACGCGCCCTGGACCAACTATCCCGGCAACCTCACCGACAATCTCGTCGGCGGCAGCGGCACCGTCACTGGCGTCACCCAGTTCACCTACACCGCCGATTTCGGCCAGGGCGTGACGGCCTCGTTCTCGGCGGAAGACGCCACGGCTTACTATCAGGCGGGCAACCTCAACATGACCGGCGCGACCGCGGGCGGCATGATCGGCGGCTCGTACGGCTCCAACGCCATCGGCGGTTCGCGTTCGCCGAACCTCGTCGCTCAGGTCCGTGTCGACCAGGCCTGGGGTCTGTTCCAGGCGTCGGTCGCTGCGCATGACAACCACGTTGCCTATTACGGTGCGACCGAGGCGACCGGTCACCCCGACGACAAGTGGGGCTGGGCGGTTCAGCTCGCTCTGTCGATCAAGAATATCCCGACCGGCGCGGGTGACACGATCAACATCCAGGGCGTCTACACCGACGGTGCGACCCGCTACAATTTCCAGAACCTGTCGGGCAGCACCTACTCGCTGTTCGGCAGCTCGAGCCTTGCGGGTGCCTATGGCAGCATCGGCTTCGCCAACGCTCCTGACACGGTGTTCATCACCGGCTCGCAGCAGGAGACGGTCAAGACCTGGGGCTTCCGTGGCGCTTACACCCACAACTGGGATCCCAACTGGAACAGCGCGCTCTACGGTGCCTACGCTCAGGCCCAGTTCGGCACGCTTGCCAAGACCGCGCTCTGCGGCGCCGGTGGTGCGGGCGGCGTGTTCGGCGGCCTCGCCGGTGTCACGGGTTGTAACCCTGACTTCGCGATCGGCCAGCTCGGTATCGTCACCCGCTGGACCCCGGTCAAGAACCTGACGTTCTCGGCCGACCTCTCCTGGACGCACCTCGACCAGAAGTATTCTGGCACGGTTGCCGTCGCCCCGTCCGGCGCGACCGCCAAGCCGGCCGCGATCTACCAGCTGAAGGATCAGGACTCGATCGCCATGATCCTCCGCGCTCAGCGCAACTGGTAAGATCCGTCGAAGCACGCGAACGAACACCCGGCGGGAAACCGCCGGGTCTTTTTTTATTGGATGAACGTTACTGCGCAGCGCTGTTCGTAGCCTCCCGTAGCCCGGATGGAGCGAAAGCGTAATCCGGGACCGGTTGCCCGGCATCTCGCACTGTCCCGGATTGCGCTGCGCTCCATCCGGGCTACGCCATCGTGCCCTGTGTCGCCCTCTGTCAATCCCATCGCATAAAAATATTCCGCTTTACCGAAATTCGGATTTGTCGTATGTAGCGCCCATCCCGGCTCAGTCTTGAGGGGCGATCATGTGGTCGTCATTGTCGCGAGCCGGGCTTGCGGTGGACGCGGCAGCGTCGGCATGAGAGGTGCGGGCCGGGCGGGTAGTCCCTGTGAGCTCGCGGCCGCGTGCGGACGAACGGCGCTGCTAGGCTTCGTCTCGTTTGTAAGTTTCCGGCTCCGTCGACAGGGCCGGGAAAACTGCGGCGAAATGGCGGGCCGTGCGTACGGCAAAACCGTGTGGTCCTGGCCGTCGTTGCTACGGTCAAGCTCTTGCGGAGGCGGCAGTCGCGTCAACCGGCGCGGGTGCCGGTGACTTTCGCGGGAGTGAGGGAGGCCAGAAGGAACTCGGCTCCCGGGAGAGCACGGCATAAGCCGTCCGACCATCGCGCAGGGAAGGCCGAGTGATTGGCACCACCTGTATGCTGCTGTGCGGTTCTTCCTGCGTGTGCT
>NZ_AXAZ01000083.1 GCF_000473065.1 Bradyrhizobium sp. WSM1743 | reverse complement strand
GCTTCGCCGAGTTGCGACGTCGCGGCGTCGGCCGGAATCTGGCGGCACAAACCGTCGGCAACCCACATGGCCCTTGGCGGCTCGCGAACAGCCCCGCGCTCACCATCGCCATGCCAATCGCGTTCTTCAGGGCACTCGGCTTGGCTTCCGTCGCGGCACAGCAACCAGCATAATCTACCGAACCGCCGGATACGGACCCGTATGTCCGGTGGTGTGGGAGGGGAGAAGCCGCGAGGCTTCCCCCTATCCCGATTATCCCTGCAAGATCTTCCCTGCCGTCTCGAGGCCACTCGCGAGCGCCGCCTCGACCGTGCCCATGTCGCGGCCGCCATAGAGTGCTTCGCCGGAAAACAGCACCCGCCCGTCGGCACGCGCGAGGATCGCTTGTGCCTCCCGCGTCCGCGGCGTCGCCCACGAATAGGCGCCGCGCGCGAAGCGATCATGCGCCCAGTTGGTCGCAGCCGCCGCCACCAGTTCGCGCGCTATGTTATCGCGCGGCAGGCCGAAGACGGCGGCGAGCGAGCCGAGCCCGGCATCGATCAGTCCTTGCGGGTCGAGGCTTTCCAGCTCCGTCGTGCGCGGGCCGCCGAACCAGCCCGTGAGCACGGCATGCTGGCTCGGATATTGCGTCCACCACACCGGAATCGCCAGGTCGGACAAGAGGAAAGTCATGTCCGCGAGATTGTCGTTGCGCTCGCGCCACCATGGCCGCGCGAAGCGCAGCACGATCTTGATGACGTTGCCAAAGCCGATGTCGTCGGCAGCAGCAAGCTTCGCGCGCGCCTGCGCCGGCAGCGCGATCTCGCGCAGCAGCGGCAGCGGCACGGTGAGGATGACGCGATCGGAGGCGTGCACATCGCCGTCGGCGCAGCGAACGGCCACCGCGCCGCCCTCCTCCGTAATGGCCGACACGACGCTGCCGAGACGGATTGTGGCGCCGTACCTGCGGCAGTCGGCGGCCAGCACCTCGATCATCGCACCGTATCCGCCATCGATGCGCGCCTGCGGAGCGTGTCCGCCGTCCATCCATTCCGCGCGCAGCGCCAGCGTGGACGCGCGCTCAGGATCGGCCGCGTCATAACCCTCGACCATCCGCTCGATCGAATGGCGCATCGGCGCATAGTCGTCCCCGGCGAAATGCCGGCGCAGGAAGTCGGCGACCGTGAGGTCGTCCTTCAAGTCCCGCAGCACGGCTTGAAGCTCCGCCTCATGGGGATCGAGGCGCTCCTCGCGGGAGAGCTTGGTCCCGTCAAAGCTCCACTGCTCGCCTTCGATCTCCTGGAGGGACAGCCCGGCCTCGCGCAGGAGTGCGCGCGTGACCGGCGCCTCGCCATGAACGAACTCAGCGCCGCCATCGGCGGGATAGCCGAACTCCGAAGCCGGCAGCGGATGGATGCGGCCGCCACAGCGCTGGCGCGCCTCCAGGATCGTCACTTTCCGGCCGGCGCGCACCAGCTCGCGCGCCGCCATCAGGCCGGCCGCGCCGGCACCGACGATGACGATGTGCTCGGAACTATCGGACATGGCCGCGCCCTACCGGCTCGCGGCTTGCGGATCGTTATTGATCAGATATCGCAGCAGCAGGACACCGCCGCCGAGCTGGCGCGTGCTCTCCAGCGTCATCGCGGTGATCGGCGCGCGCCGGTCGCTGTCCGCCTCCGTCGAATCGAACACCAAGGGGGCGCCTTTTGCACCGTCGATTGCGGGACTGAGGATCAGATTGTATTCGTCGATGAGGCCGGCGCGCAGGAACGCGCCGTTGGCGACGCCACCGCCCTCGACCAGCAGACGCTTCACGCCGAGTTCATGGCTGAGAATGTCCAGCGTCAGGGCCAGGTCGATCTCGGATTTGCCGGCAAAGATGTAGGACACGCCCTCGCTGCGGAGACCAGCGAGATGCGAATCCGGGACGCTCTCGGTCAGCACGACGACGATCGCATCGCCGCCGATGTCCGCGCGCCCCCAGCCGATCTTGCCCTGCGCATCGAGCACGACGCCATAGGTCTTCGCATCGCGCCGGGCGAACCAGTTTTCGCGCGGGAACGTTGCGTCCGTCGCGGGATAGGGCTTGCCCTTGGCGAACTCCGACCCGGTGACGCGGCCGATCACCCAGGCATCGCCGCCGAGCTCATCATGGATCTTCTCGAACCAGTCCGTCCCGGCCCCCTTCGGACGCCAGCGGCTGGGATGCGTGCGGCCGTCGAGGCTGGAGTGCATCAGGCAGATGACGTAAGGCTTCATGCAATCCTCCGAGCAGCGCTCAGGCCGCCGATCCATCGCCACCCGCATTCTCCTTGGCGCGATCGTTCACGATCACCGCCAGCGGATTGAGCTTTGGCGGCGCGACGAGCCGGAGCGTGTTGGTGTCGCGATGATTGAACGGCGCGCCGCGCACGAACAACTCGGTCTGGATCAGATAGGTCCAGCTGCCGTCGTCGTTGAAGGTGATGTCGCAGCGGTAAGCATCGGTGCGGAACGCTTGTTCCAGAAAATCGGTCGAGCAGATCCCGTAGGCGGTGTCGCCGCGCTTGGCCGCGACCGAGATTGTCCTGTCATCCGGCCCGGCCTTACCCGAGGCCAGCAGCACCTGCCCGCGCGGGATCGCCAGCGTTTGCATAATCAGGCCAGTCGCCGGCTCCCACAGCCAGTAGCCGACCTGGTCGTGGAAGGTGATGTCTTCCTCGGGCGTGTTGATGTGGATGTGATAGCGCAGCCCGTAGAAGAGCTGCGGCCCGTTGGCCTGCGGATCGATCGGATCCATGCGGATGCGCTCAATGAACGTCCGCCGCTCCGGCCCTTCCGCCTTTGGATTGATGTCGATGCCCTTGTCCGCCTGCCAGACGCCGGCGAGACGATGGAGCGGGCCGAGATTGGCAAGTCCGTCGGGCGAGATGTCCTTGGGCTCGGTGAAGATATCGGCGGGAATGGGGAGCATGGAGGCCTCGCGGGATTGGCGAGACCAGCAATATCACAGGCAGGCGTGGCGTGAATTCAACTCATGCCCCCGACAAGCATTCGAGGCATGCGATGATGCTCGTTGCATCCGGTCCCGTCCTCGCAGCGACAGCCAGCCGGCTGGCGCGGTTGCTGACGTTGCCGGTGTAAGCCGCGAGCTGCTCTCAAGCCGCTTCCGACGTTGATCTCGCACGCTGCTCGAGCATGCCGATCGTCGCGACCAGGTTATCGCGTCGAGCGCGAAGGTTGAGCGCGAGAAGCGGATAGGTCGGCTGGTGCGCATCGAACACCCCGGCGCGGGCCTCTTCCTCGAGAATGTCGGTGTTAATCAGCCGAACGCGCCACCACAAATCCGCGATCAACGCGTCGAGCCGGAGTTCATCAGCAGCACCAGAACGGGACACTTCTTGCATCGCTTGCCTCAACCTGAAACGGCCTCTCCGCCGAGGCCTGGAATTGGTCCTGGCTGAGCAAGCAGAGTGCCAGGAATGGGCGGATGCGACCGGCCCGGGAATTGGCTCCGCGGCGCGCTGCTTCGGCTCTCGGCGGAAGCCGAACGTCTCAAGGGGGCCGACCAAGCCTCATCGTCTAAGCTATTAATAATGCGAGGCAATTTAGACGAAGGAAGTTCACCTGCTCAGCTTCTCACTCTTGGACGCAAGGGCTGCAGCGACATGATGACAAGCGCGGAAGGCATTCAGCTCACGCCGCCCGGCGTTTCCGGCGCGCCGTGGGGGCTTGCCAGGAGAGGCCGGCGAGCGGCACGGGCTTGCTGAAGTGAAATCCCTGGCCGAGCGGGATGCCGAGTGATTGGAGCCGTCTCACCTGTTCGGAGGACTCGACCCCCTCGGCGACGATCGACAGCTTCAACGTCTTCGCGAGCTGCACGATGGACTTCAGCACGGCAACGGTCTCGCTGCGATCGATCCGGTCGATGAATGACTTGTCGATCTTGACCTTGTCGAACGGAAACGCGGTCAGATAGGACAATGACGAGTAGCCGACACCGAAATCGTCGAGGGCAATGGAGACGCCGAGCGCCTTGAGGCGCTGGAGCGTCTTGAGATTTTCCTCGCTGTCGGCGAGAAATACGCTCTCGGTGATCTCGAGCTCGAGGCGGGGTTGCGGAAGGCCGCTCTGCGCCAACGCAAACGTCACGGTGTCGACGAGATTGGTGCCGGCAAATTGCAGGGCGGAGAGGTTGACAGCGACCTTAACGTCGGCGGGCATGCTCGTCGCATCGCGACAGGCCCTGGCGAGCACCTGATTGCCGAGCTCGACGATCAGGCCCCCCGCCTCCGCAACGGCAATGAACTCTGCCGGCGGAATGTAGCCCCTGATGCTGTGATGCCAGCGCGCCAGGGCCTCGACCGATTTTACCCGACCGGTGCCGAGCTCGATTACGGGCTGATAAAATACCTCGATCTCCTCGCGCCAGATCGCTTCACGCAGCTCGATCTCGAGCACGTTGCGCTGATCCGCTTCGGCCTTGAGCTCCGCTGAATAGATGTGGAAACAGCTTCGGCCGGCATTCTTGGACCTGTAGAGCGCAAGATCGGCGTTGCGAAGGACCTCGTCGACCCGCGTGCCGTGCTCGGGCACGAGTGCAAGGCCAATGCTACAGCCGATCACGACGGGATGGCCATCGATGTGATAGGGCTCGGCAATGGCCTGGACCAGCCGCGCCGCCAGGCTCGCAGCCGCGTCGCACATCGCGACCCGGCTAGGTGCCACGATCACGGCAAACTCGTCGCCGCCGATTCGCGCCGCCGTATCGGCGTCACGAATCTGCGACTTGATCCGGTCGGCAACCTGCTTCAGCAGCGCGTCGCCGCATTGGTGGCCGAGCGCATCATTGACGGACTTGAACTTGTCGAGATCGAGCAGGAGTACCGCGAAGGCGGGCTCCAGCCGGCGCGAGCGGGCCAGCGCCGCGTCGATGCGCTCCTTGAACAGGTTGCGATTGGCAAGGCCGGTCAGGCTGTCATAATGCGCCAGCCGCTCGATGCGGTCCGCCGACGCCTTGCGCTCGGTGATGTCCTCATGAGTGGCAACCCAGCCGCCGCCCTCGCGCCGGCCGTAGGAGATGTAGACGACCCGTCCATCCGGAAACTGCACGGTGTTGGAGATCTGCTCCGACTGGGGCGAGCCGGTTCTTCAAATCGACGAGGTACGCCTCAACATCGAGCACGGCGGTCTGCTTCGCGAACACCTCCCGGAAGTCCATGCCGATCCGGATGTCTTCCGGTATGAGTCCGTAGAGTTCGAGCCATTGCCGGTTGAACGCGATCAGGCGGTCACGACCGTCGAACATGCTCAGGCCCTGGGGAAGATTTCTGAGCGCATCCTCGAACTTGCTGACAAAATCGCGCAGCTCACGGTGGGCGCGATCCAGCGCCTGCTGCCGCCGCCAATGAAATGTCGTCGCGGCCAGAATGATGAACGTAAGCAGCAGCGCGCCGCCGAGATAGACCTTCTGCCTGAAGGCGGCGCGGGAATAAATCTCCTGCTCCGAAATGCCGACGGTGAAGATGAGCGGAAACGCGCGCGACCTGCGCGCGGTGATCAGCCGGTCGCTGCGGTTCGGTCGGTTCTCGTTCCAATATTGCGCGTAGAAGCCGTCCCCCAGCTCGCCCTCGACGCGGTTCGGCGCGTTGTCCCAGCACGGAGCCCTGGTCCACGCCCCGGGCGGCCAGCACGACGTGGTTCGCATTTCTGAGCACTAGCGTTCCTCCGGCGCCGAGCTTTGCGGTGTCGTAGAACCTGCCGACGACGTCGACGCTGATCGAGCCGACGACCACGCCGACCGGATTTCTGGCGAGGTCGAACAGCTTTCGCGCGAGCTGGATGGTCCATTTGTGCGACGCCCGCCCCAGTACTGGCTTGGCAACGTAAAGGCGGTCATCGGTTTGCGCCATGACGTTGATGAAGTGCTCGCGATCGCCGAGATAGAGCGGCGGGCCGGAATAGCCCGTGGTCGTATCGAGCATGTAGCCGTCCAGCCCGATCAGTGCGAACTGAACCACGTCGCCGGTCGCGATGCGGGCCTTGTCCGACCAGAACTTCAGGCTGAAGGTCAGCGGATCCTGGGCGTAAAGTGCGCGCACCACCAGCAGCGACTGATCGACGCGCTCGAAGATGCGCTCGGTGTTTTCCTCGAACAATTCGGCGACGCTGTTGCCGTGCGACCGCGCTTGCTGGATCGCGTCCGTCCGCTCGGACGAGGTGATTGCGAAATAGCCGATCCAGACCAGGGGCAGGAAGAACAATGCGATCTGCAGCGGACCATTCCGCAGGATCGTTCTTCCGGCTTTGCGGACTGCCCCTGCGGAAATCACGACGCGCGCCCTCGCTTCGGCCGCCAGGGCAGAACTGCGCTCGCCCCCAGTGATGGCATCGCCTTGTCTCCGCCTCGACTGCACAGGGACACCCGCGGCAGAAAGCGGCGCGCGGGTGCTGTTCACAGCGCAAAGTTAGGTGGAACAGCCTTAAGTTTCTGTTTGGATAAAGCGCAATTCTTCAGCTTATAACATCCGTATCATCACGGAGGTCCGCTGGTTTTGAGCAATCACGCGCATTGGCATGTCGAAAGCGGCACACTTTAGCCGTCATTGAACCGGCTTTTCACATCGCGCGCGCAAGAACGATCGTGCCGGACAGGATGAGGAGCGCGCCTGCCGCATAGCTCAATCTTCGGCCGAACGGCAGCAGCTTCTCCGCGGCGACATAGAGCGCGATGCCGATGATCCAGACCAAGTTCATCACGCCGCCGACGAACAGCAATATCATCAGAAACCAACAGCAGCCCACGCAGTAGCTGCCGTGGCGCAGCCCCATGCGGAATGCCCCTCGCGTGCCGGGCCGCCAATGCCTGCTGAGAAACAGCAGCGGGCTCTCGCAGTAGCGCAAGCAGGCCTGTTTGAGCGGCGTGAACTGATAAAGCCCCGCGGCAATCAGAGCGCTGCCGCCCAGAACCGCGCTGGTGCTGGCCATCGCCATCGACAGCAACCCGAAGCGCTCGAACGCTCCTTGCATCAGGACCGCAGCGAGACTGAACCCCGCCCACGCCGCGAGATAGCCGGCGAGAAAGATCCAGGTATCGATCGCGGCGCGGGAGGCAGTCTCCTGCTTGCGCTTGACGGTCGCATACAAGAGAACGGTGGGCGCCGCACTCGGCGCCATCATCGCGATCATCATCACCCACCACATCACGAGCAGCAGCACTGCATAGAGCGGCGTCCATGGCATCGGCGCCATGTCCGGCATGTCGGCCATCATCTCGGTATCCATGCCGGCGCCCGCAGCGAGATAGGCCCAGGCGAGCGCCACCACCGCGGCGGTCCCGATCGCAACGATCAGCCGGTCACGGTGGAGCAGGTGTTCCAACATCAGCCGCCCCTGCATCGACTTGTCCAGGATGGCGATGAGGCGCTGACACCGAGATGTTGTCTCGGTGTCAGCGCCGCATCACGCCGCAACTCCTTCGGGCGTCTGCACGACATTGGCGAGCGAGCTGTGCGTGCCCTGGGTCTCGAACGAGATCGCACCGGTCGAGCGGATATTGGCGGAGGCGACCTCGGCAGCCCTGTGCTCGAAGCCCTCGGGCATGACCACCTGAACGCGATGGGGAGTGCCGGTCACGGGATTCTTGATCGGCTCCACCTCGGTCTCGAGCACATCGCCGGCAACGAGTTTTGCGACACGGCCATTCTTGTCGAAGGAAAATTCGAACGGCGCGAAAACCGGGTCGCGAATGGTCGTCACGATCAGGCTGAAGATATGGAACAGCGTGCCCTCGGCCGAATGCTTGCCCGACAGAATGTTGAACAGCGCCTGTCGTTGCTCCGGCGTGGCGCGCTGGTCGACGATGGGCTGCATCGTGCCGTTGCCTTGATGCAGTGCGCCGGGGAAATCCACCACGACCGCAAAACAAAGGCCGTCGAGCTTGACGCCCTCAAAATGCCCCCTCGTGATCCGCATGCCGACCATGCCTTTGCAATAGCCATGGGTCGGTAGAGCGTTGAAATCGCAGGGGCAGCCAAACGCGCAATTGCAATTCTTCATCCATTCGCCTTCGAGACGCCAGTCCGATGCAGCCATGGCACATCTCCCAATGTGAACGGGGACACGGCAGCCGTTGACGAATTTGTTCAGCGTTCTTGTCGAGGCAATGCGAAATGGCGCGAGCGGGATCGAGTCCGATCAGAAGGCCGGCATCGCAGAAAAAGTATGGCGGCGAGCTGCCGTTTACCGTTCCAGGATCATATCAGCGGCAGCCGGGCACGTATAGCGAACGGGGGTAGTGGCTCAGGAGCAGCCACATCTCGGGGATGTCCGACGTGAGGGACATGGCGACCCATTCCAAACAAAGCTACGAACCCTATACATTTGAAATATCGATACAATTGAGCCACCAGCCTACCGCCGGTCAACTTCGCTGGACAAACGCTCTGATTGCGGCCTTCGAGGGTAAGGCCTATGCTGCAGTCCGGCAATCACGCGGCCGCCCATCGTGCGGCGGGGCAGCCTCACGGTGGATGGCTCGCACACCCATCCGAAAGGCTACGCCATGACCATTGCCCCCACATTGCACCGGTATCTGGCTGCCGAGAACATCGACTATGCCGAGATCCCACACCCCCTCACCATGTCATCCGCGCGCACGGCCCAAGCCTGTCACGTCTCGGGCGATCACCTCGCCAAGGCCGTGGTGCTGCGGCATGACGGCGGCTACATGCTCGCGGTCGTGCCGGCATCGCACCATCTCAACCTGCCGGACCTGAAGGAGAGGCTTGGCGAGGATCTCGCCATGGCCAACGAAAGCGAGATCAGCCGGCTGTTCGCGGACTGCGCGCCCGGAGCCGTTCCGGCGGTCGGCCGGTGCTACGGCCTCGACCTCATCGTCGACGACAGCATCCAGGCCCAGCCTGAGGTCTATATCGAAGCCGGCGATCACGAGACGCTGCTTCAGCTCACCCATGCGCAGTTCGCACGCCTGACGGCCAGTGCACCGCATGGACGCTTCAGTGTGCACGACTGACGCGGCATGACAGCAGGATGATTCCAGGCACGCCCGTCGCGGCGACGCGTGCGGTTGCGCGCGATTCGTTGTATAGTCAAGTCGCGGGGGCTGCGTTCGCAACGGAGGTCCTCCATGAAAGTCAAGGACGTGATGCACAAGGGCGTCGATTGGGTCAGCCCCGACACCCCGATCACCGAGATCGCGAAGTTGATGCAAGGGCACGACATCGGCTGCATTCCGATCGGCGAAGACGACCATTTGATCGGGATGGTGACTGATCGCGACATCGTCTGCAAAGGCCTTGCGCGCAAGGACTTCAACGCCGCAGGCATGACAGCGCGGGACGTGATGACTGAAGGCATCCATTGCTGCCGGGAAGACGACGATCTGGCGAAAGCCGTGCACCACATGGAGACGCTGAAGATCCGCAGGCTGCCTGTGATCAACAAGAGCAAGCGGATGGTCGGCATGATCAGCCTGGGTGATGTCGGGCAATCCGCCACCGCTGATCTGTTGACCCAGTGCGTCAAGGGCGTGTCGGCCCACCATTGAGGCAACATCGGCTCGATCCGGACCTTGGTCGGATCGCTCGCAGACCCCTCGCGGTCGCGGAGTCCTCGCGAGCGTGCATCGAGTGCAGTGTCACCGCAGTTCGGCTTCGCCGCACTCGGCGGCGAGCGGGTTTTCATGGGAAAGGCGGGCTACGCTTCCGTGGTCTGGTCCTGGTGCGGCGCATCGTCACCGTAGTCCGCGTCGTAGCGTCGCATCACCCCGAACATTCTTGCCAAACCCCTGCGCAGGACTTTGACTTGGTTCCAATTAAAAAAGGAGCTGATCCGCAAAGGGATCGCTCTTCCAGGGGAGGAGGCAGCCATGACCAAATCACGCAAGGGCAGCACTTCGAGCCGCCGCGGCTTTCTCAAGGTCGCTGCTGCGGGGGCCGCCGCGACGGTAGCCGCGCCGAGCGTCGTCAGCGCCCAGGGGCCGATCAGCATGCGCTGGCAAAGCACCTGGCCGTCAAAGGACATTTTCCACGAATACGCCCTCGACTACGCCAAGAAGGTCAACGACATGACCGGCGGCGAGCTCAAGATCGAAGTGCTGCCGGCAGGCGCTGTCGTGCCCGCCTTCGGCCTGCTCGATGCCGTGTCCAAGGGCGTGCTCGACGGCGGCCATGGCGTGCTGGTCTATCACTACGGCAAGCAGACCGCGCTGGCGCTCTGGGGCTCGGGACCAGGCTTTGCGATGGACGCCAACATGCTGCTGGCCTGGCACCGCTATGGCGGCGGCAAGGAGCTGCTCGCCAAGCTCTATGAATCGATCGGCGCCAACGTGGTGTCGTTCCCGTACGGGCCGATGCCGACCCAGCCGTTCGGCTGGTTCAAGAAGCCGGTCACGAAAGTTGACGATATGAAGGGCCTCAAGTTCCGGACGGTCGGCATCTCCATTGACGTGTATGCGGGAATGGGCGCGGCGGTGAACGCGCTGCCCGGAGGCGAAATCGTTTCCGCCATGGACCGCGGCCTGCTCGATGCGGCAGAGTTCAACAACGCCACCTCCGACCGTGTGCTCGGCTTCCCCGACGTTTCCAAGGTCTGCATGCTGCAGAGCTATCACCAGAACGCGGAGCAGTTCGAGATCACCTTCAACAAGGACAAGTACAACGCGCTGCCGGATAAGATGAAGGCGATCATCGCCAACGCGGTGGACGCAGCTTCGGCAGATATGTCCTGGAAGGCGATCGACCGCTACTCCAAGGACTATGCGGAGCTGCAGACCAAGGACAACGTCAAGTTCTACAAGACGCCGGACTCTATCCTGAAGCGACAACTCGAGATCTATGACGATGTCGCGAAGAAGAAGTCTGCGGAAAATCCGCTGTTCAAGGAGATCCTGCAGTCGCAAATCGCATTCGCGCAGCGGGCGACGCAGTGGGAGCAGGACACAGTGGTAAGCCGCCGCATGGCCTACGACCACTATTTCGGCGCTAACGCCGCGGCCAAAAAGATCTGACGCTGAAAATAAAACGGGCAAGGCACCGTCCGGACCACCCGCCGGATGGGGCCTTGTGCTATGTTGGGGTCATATTTAATTGCCGAACCTTATCACATGAGTGTACGGCGTTTACTGCGCACGATCGACAGCATCTCCACCTGGGTCGGCAAGGCGACCGCCTGGCTGATGATCCTGCTGATGAGCGTGGTCTGCATCGAAGTGTTCAAGCGCTATGCCGTGAACATGCCGACGGCGTGGATCTTCGACGCCGAGAACATGATGTACGGGTCGCTGTTCATGCTGGCCGGCGCCTACACGCTGGCGCAGAACGCCCATGTCCGCGGCGACTTCCTGTATTCCTCGATGCGCCCGCGCACGCAGGCCGCGCTCGACCTCGTTCTCTACTTCGTGTTCTTCATCCCAGGCATCGCCGCGCTGATCTATGCCGGCTATTTCTACGCCGCGGATTCCTGGGCCATCAACGAGCATTCCAACGTCACGGCCGAGGGCCCGCCCGTCTACCACTTCAAGACCGTCATCCCGATCGCGGGTGCGCTGATCATGCTGCAGGGGATCGCCGAGATCATCCGCTGCGTCGTGTGCCTGAAGACCGGCGAATGGCCGAGCCGGCTTGCCGACGTCGCCGAGACCGACGTCATCGAGGAGCAGCTCGCGCACTCCGAATACGTGGACGAGGAATCGCGCAAGCTCGCCATCGAGGGCGCGCAACGCATCGATGAAATGGCGCGGCAGCGCGGCATGGGCGGGGACCTGAACACATGAGCGATCCGGCACTCGGCCTGTTGATGCTGACGCTCATCGTCGTCGTCATCATGATGGGCTTCGCCACGGCCTTCACTCTGATGGGCCTTGGCATGTTCTTCGGCTTCATCGCCTTCTACGACCCGTCGCAGAGCTGGACTCACAACAAGGTTTTCGACCTGATGGTCCAGCGCACCTACGGGGCGATGACCAACGACGTGCTGATCTCCATCCCGTTGTTCGTGCTGATGGGCTACGTGATGGAACGCGGCGCCCTCGTCGACAAGATGTTCTATTCGATCCAGCTCGCCTTCCGCCGCCTGCCTGCTTCACTCGCGGTCGCGACGCTGATTGTCTGCACCTTCTGGGGCATCGCCAGCGGGCTCGTCGGCGCCGTGGTGGTGCTGATGGGCGTGATCGCCTTCAACCCGATGCTGCGCGCCGGCTACGACGTCAAGCTCGCCTCCGGCGTCATCACCGCGGGCGGCACGCTCGGCATCCTGATCCCGCCTTCGGTGATGATCATCGTCTATGCCGCGGTCGCCGGCCAGTCCGTGGTGAAGCTCTATGCGGCGGCGATGCTTCCCGGCTTCTTCCTGGCGTTCCTCTACCTCGTTTATGTCGTGGGCTGGGCGATGATCAACCCGAAGATCGCCCCGCCGCTGCCGGAGGAACAGACCCGCGTCAACGTGCCGGAATGGATCACGAAGTTCTCGACCCTCTACTCACCGAACCTGTTCGTCGGGCTGTCCAAGGCGCTTTTGTCGCCGACGAAAGCGAAGGCGCTCGTGATCGACGGCAAGCCGATGGGCTATGGCGCGATCGTGCAGCACTTCCTCATTTCGCTGGTGCCGTTCCTGATGACCGCAGCCGTGCTCGGCACGGTCTGGTGGTACGTCGTGATCCACCAGCAGGCCGGCGCCGCGAGCGCAGCCGTCGAAGGCCTGCAGCAGCTCGGCAGTCCGGTCGAGCCGAAGGAGCTGTCGCCCGCCGAAAAGGGCCCGGACACCCAGTTCTACATCTGGTTCGCGATATCGGCCGCGGTGATGGCGGCGTGGACAGCGCGCTCTTACTTGCGCATGGACGGCGAACGCTTCGAAGTGTTGAAGCTCCTGACGTCGTCGGTGATGCCGCTCGGCATCCTCACCGTCGTGGTGCTGGGGGTGATCCTGTTCGGCATCACGACCGCGACCGAGTCCGCCGGCGTCGGCGCCGCCGGCGCCTTCATCCTCGCTTTCCACGCCCGCACGCTCGACTGGAAGCGCACCAAGGAAGCGGTGTTCCTGACCGCAAAGACGACCGCGATGGTGTGCTGGCTGTTCGTCGGCTCGGCGCTGTTCTCGGCGGTGTTCGCCATTCTCGGCGGTCAGGCGCTGCTGGAAAGCTGGGTGCTGTCGCTCAACATGACGCCGGTGCAGTTCATGATCTTGTCGCAGGCGATCATCTTCGTGCTGGGCTGGCCGCTCGAATGGACCGAGATTATCATCATCTTCGTACCGATCTTCCTGCCGATGCTGAAGCACTTCAACATCGATCCGATCCTTTGGGGCACGCTGGTGTTCGTGAACTTGCAGGCCGCGTTCCTGTCGCCGCCGGTCGCGATGTCGGCGTTCTATCTCAAGGGCGTCTCCCCGAAGCACGTCACGCTGAACCAGATCTTCGCCGGCATGATGCCCTACATGCTGATCGTGATCCTGTGCATGGTGATCATGTATCTCTGGCCGGGCATGACGCTGTGGTTGCCGAACTATCTGTACGGGGGTTGAGGCGCAGCGGGGAGCACTGGGCTCGTCTCAGGCGGACATGGTGCCCAGGGAGGGAATCATACGCAACCACCGACAGGAGGAACCACTGTTTGTCCTTGGTATGGTGGCGTGAGCGCTGGCACGGCGGCGGGAGTTCGCTATAGCCGACCTCACTCGAAGCGATAGTCCGTGATGTCGACGCCAACGAGGCCGCCATGGGCCTCGATTGCCTGCTGCTGAAGATCACGCATCTGTCTCTTCCCTCACTCGTCCAGGAAGGTTCGGCAGTGGGCAACGAACCTCGCTGGATACTGGAACAGCGCCCCGTGGCCGGAGTCCGGATAGAGAACGAGCTGGGCGTTCCTCATCGCCTTGAACATGTTGTAGGTGTTGATGCTCGGAAACATCGTGTCGTCGCTGCCGTGCACGATGAGCGTAGGCTGCGAGATGGCGCGGAGCGTCGCCTCGCCTTCATGCTTCCTGGCGCACCACCCAATGATTGCCTTCGCCTGCGCATTGCTGACATCCTCACCGCTGTCCGGATCACGATTCTCCTTGCGCATCGTTGCGCGGGCGACGAAGGCGCGGCCGGCGCGCTGACTTTCTTCGGAGGGTGTGAAGAACAGGGGCAACCGCACATCCGTCGCGCCTCGGGCGAAGGCTTCGTCGACTACGGCGAGCAGATGTTCCTCGCCCCCGCGCGGTGCGGCGCCGGCGATAATGAGCCTGCGGATCAAACCGGGGTGCTGCACGGCAAGCACCTGGGTGAGCATGCCGCCGAGGGAGAAGCCGAGGAGGTCAACCTTTGGAGAGCCAAGGCCTCGTATGAACGTCTCGGCATCCGAGGCCATCTGCTCCACCGTGTCGGGCGTCCGGCCGCTCGAGGTGCCGATGCCGAGATTGTTGAACGCCCGTTGTCTGCTTCCAGAGCCACCCGGCTCGGCTCAAAGCGCGAGCGCCGATTGTCAGCGCCGAACGGAGCGTGTGACGCCCACTGCCTCTTCAGACCCACGGTGAAGTTGGTCCGCTCGAGGGTGACAGCCTGTCCCTTCAAGGGCCACAGTACGCCGCCCTGCACAAGATCGGCCGACACCTGCTCGAACTGCCGCCATCGATCGAGGCCTCCATGAGCTTCGATGGCAATCTCCTTGAGTTGCTTCATTGTTGCGCTCCTGCGGGAGCCACGCGGGATTGCGCGGCCTTTGTGGCGGGAGCCTAGACGCTCGGCCAAGCCCTGCCGAACGACTTAGATGCCTTGATTCCAGACACCGCCGCGGGCCGGATTTTCCAAATGCCTCTTCCACGCGTGCGCTGCTCTGAAGGCGCCGGTACGATGCCGTTTCGAGCTGGTCGACGGTCAACAGATAGTGTCGATCGCGGAGGCCGGCGTGGAAAGGCGTGCGGAAGCGTGGTCGTGAACGCTGGATTTGACGTACGTAGACTTAGCGAGCCCTAGGAAGAGAAATACGCGAGCGCGCCTCGCGCCGATCATCTGGCGAGGCGCCATCGTACAAGATCGTGCTCCAGCGTAGAAAAGCGTAGATTTGGTGCGCCAGTCAGAACAAAACCACGAACTCGTATGTAATTGAAATTGCTATATAAATTCATGCTGCATGGGGACATCGGCCACCTACGCCCCCCAACCGTTTCCGCCGAGTTTATGATGGACACTGGCGCAACGGCCGCGCTCTGAGCTGCCACAGCACCGGAGCTAAGCAGGATTGGAGACCAGACTTCGAGACTGGCGTATGCCCCGAGGGCGGCTTGTTGGCCCACCACTTTGATTGGGATAATGATCGTTGCCGGTCGCCTTGGCTTCTTCGGCGACACGTCATCTCGCAAAATCCCCAATGCTTCGCAGCCTTTCTGTTGCAACTGCTGGTTTACCGTGGGTAGCCTTTGTGCGATGAACGATGTCACCGCTCGAACGAACGCTGATGCCTTGACCGAAAGACGCCTCGCTCAAACAAAGACTCGAGAAAGCCCGCCACGCACCGATGTCGGGACGATAATCCTTCATTGGGCGACCGCGCTCGCGTTCGTCGTAAGCCTCGTTACCGGCATACGCATCGCAGCGGACGCGCTCCATGCCCCCTTCTCGAAATGGCTCGCTCCGGTCCTGCCGCAGGGCGAGGTCTTTTCCTGGCATTTCCTCGCGGGGCTCGCCGTCTTCTTCTGCGGGTCGGCCTACGTCGCCTACCTTGCGCGCAGCGGCCTCGTCGAGCGCAACAGTCCCAAGAAGACGCGGATCCTCGCGATGCGCGCCCCGGCTCGCCTCAAGTGGGGAGCCGTCAACGTCTTCCTGCACTGGTTCGTCTATGCGCTCGTGATCCTCCTCACGGGGACAGGCGTCATGATGTATCTCGGCTATGGCGGCTGGTGGGCTTATCTCCACTCGACCGCCGCCTTCGTCGGGCTCGTCTATATCTTCGCGCATGTCGGCGCGCATTATCTCTATGGCGGCTGGCAGCAGATTTTCCGCGTGTTTCGGCCGACGGCGCTCGCGATCACGAAGGCCGTGCGGCCGAGGCCTCTTCTTGTCGCCGCTGCAATCGGGGTGGCAGTCGCGTGCGGCGTCGCCGGACTCGATTGGGCGACGCGCGATACGCTCGTCGTCGCGCGGGTGAGCGCCGCGCCCAAGCTCGACGGGGCCATGGGAGATCCCGCCTGGTCTCGCGCGCTCCCCGTCTTCATTCGCACGCAGCAAGGTGCCAATCTCGGCGGATCGGGCGAATCGCTCGTGGAGGTGCGCGCCCTGCACGACGGGCAGAAAATCTATTTTGCCTTCCGCTGGGAGGATCCCACGCGCTCCCTCCGCCGCATTCCGATCATCAAGCAAGAGGATGGCTGGCACGCCCTCGACGAGCGTGCGGGTCTGCAGGACGCCACCGACTTCTACGAGGATAAACTGGCGGTCATTTTCTCGGATAATCCATCGCTCGGCGGCGCAGGCGCGACGGATCTCGGCGCCAACCCGCTGCCCGGCAAACCGATGCCGATCAACGGCCGGGGCTTCCACTACACGACGGATGGCAGCTACATAGACATGTGGCAGTGGAAGGCGTCGCGCGGGGGCATGCTCGGGCGCGTCGACAGCCAATATATCGGCCCGCCCTACGCCCCGACCCTGGACGAGCAGAATTACCATGCCCGCTATCAGGGCGGCTATTGGAACAAGCCTGGCCGCTCTCTTTATTCGTATAACTTCAAGTTCATCCACCGGGACGACAAAGGGCCCGTCACGGTTCTGCGGCTGCCCAAGGACTTGAAGGCGCAAGTCGCAGCCCTCGGCAAATTCGATCTTGATCCCAACAGCAGCGACGACGAGAACGGCCGCTGGTACATGTTCGACTGGGAGAGCGAACCCTACACGCCAGAGGCCGACGCGAGGATTCCCGTTGGCACGATCCTGCCCGGCGTGATTATTGCCGGCGACACCGAAGGAGAGCGAGCCAATGTCGCCGGGGTTTCAAAATGGAGCAACGGACATTGGACGCTCGAGCTGACGCGCAACATGAAAAGCGATGGCAGATATGATAAAGCCTTCGTGCCAGGCCGCGATCTCTACATGTGGGTCGCTGTCTTCGACCACGCACAGACGCGGCATGCGAGCCATAACCGTCCGGTGCGTGTCGTGTCGCAGAAATAGGCGTCTCATGACGGGCGACGGGCTCGACCGGAGGCCCCTCCTAGAGGCGTCGCGATGAAGCGGCATTGTCGGCTCGTCATCAACGGCAAGCTCGTCGAAGCCCGCGCCGGCGAAAGCCTGATCGACGCGGCGCTCGGCGGCTCAATTCTCGTTCCACACGACTGCAGATCGGGACAATGTCAGAGCTGCCGGGTGACGGTCGTTTCGGGCTCGGTCGATGATGGCGGCTCGGGCCATGGCCGCACTGTGCTCGCCTGCCAGGCAGCGGTCGCAGGCGATGCTGAGATCGAATTCGAAGAATTGCCGCTACCGGTGAAGCGGGCGGGCGCCGTCACCGAGATCAACCAGCTCTCGTCGGAGATCGCCGAAGTCGTGCTGACGACCTCAGCGCCGCTCGAGTTTCGGCCGGGACAATATGTGCGCGTCAAGTTTTCCGGCTATCCTGCGCGCGAGTTCAGCCCAACCTTCAGGCTCGATGGTTCCTTCAAGCAAGCCGAACTCGTCTTCCACATCCGGTGCCTGCCTGACGGCACCGTGTCGGGGCAGCTCGGCAAAGCCATCAGGCCCGGCCATGCGGCGCATGTGCAAGGCCCCTTCGGACAAGCCTATCTACGACAGGGCCAGGGGCCGCTGGTGCTGGTCGCCGGCGGAGCAGGCTGGGCCCCGATCTGGGCGCTCGCCCGCTCGGCGCGCTCGACCCAGCGCAACCGCGAGATGGCGATCGTCGCCGGCAGCCGGGATGTCGATAATCTCTATATGCTCCCCTCGTTGCAGTGGCTGATCGACGACGGTGTCCGCGACGTCATTGCGACGACGGAGGTCGGGTCTACCCTGCCGATCAGGCCTGGGCGCCCATCGCACTACCTGCCTCTGCTTGGGCTGGAAGATACGGTCTACGTCGCCGGCCCCGTTGGCCTCGTCGAGATCGTGAAGAACAAGGCCCGCTCGGCCAATGCGCAATGCTACGCCGATCCTTTCCTGCCGAGCTCTCAAACCCCATCGCTGATGGACAAAGTCACCCGTCTATGGCGAAGCCGGGAGCAGCCTCATCGCCCCGGTCTGTGAGCCGATGCCGAGTTCAGCAGCACCGGCGACCGCCGAGCCGCCGCGCCTCACGGCTTGACGGGCAGACTACCGAGGCTGGTGATGACGTCGGCTGCCTTCTGCGCATCGGCAAAGCGCAGAAAAGCCAGGGCGTCCGGATCCTGCAACGTATTTAAATAGATCAGCGCCAGCACCACGCTCGAGGGATAATCCGCGTCCGTCGGGTAGTGGCCGTCCACGCGAAGCACCGTGAGCCCCTGTTCCAACGGCCGTGAGAAAGGACCGAAGCCGATCGCGCCTTGAACTTCGCGAACCGTCTCGATCGCTTCCTGCGTGGTCGTCGCTATCTTCGATTTATCGGTGATCTCGAGATCATGCCAGCCGGGCATGCTGGCCCGCAGCACGGTGAGAGTGCTGTCCTGGTCCTCGCGCCGCACGACGCGGATGCGCATATCGGCGCCGCCCAGCTCCTTCCAATTCGCAAGGCGGCCCGAATAGATCGCAACGAGCTGAGCACTGGTCACGGCACTCACTCCGCAGCCGGGGTGGACGATGAAAGCCGAGGGCAGGCGGGCGATCGCCTTGTAGACGATGCCGGAAGCCGCTTCGGCGTCGGTCAGGCGGCGGGCGACGCGCCCTAAGATCGCCTTACCGGACCCCACGGCCGCGATGCCTCCGCCGGAACCGATGCTCGGCGGGACGTCGACCCGTGCCGCTCCTTCCTGCTGCATGAAGCTCGCGGCGATGGCGCGCAGGACATCGATGCCGTCTCCGGTCCCGACGATGTCGAGCTTGCGTGTTTCGGCGCCAGCGGCATTCACCACCGCAAGGCAAAGGCCCAAAAGGGCTGCCACTATCCTCGAAAATGCCATTGCAGACCCCTTCGAACCACGAGGTGCACAATCTGGCAAAGAAACCTAAACCTTCTGTTGTCGCAAAACCGTGCCTTTTGGAATCATCAGTGTGGCGAACAGAAAGTGAAAGCACACAATCTGATGGTTTCGAAAAACCAATTGGTAATCAACCAGCCACAAATAGACGACAAATAGACGATTTAGAGGGTTTCACTCGCCTAAATTCGGCGCCTGGAAGACAAGTCAGTGGGGCCTCAGGAGCGACATTGATCGGTCCCCGCAAGTTCAGGGTGCTGGCAGTGGTGGCGATTGACACCGATATGGCGAAGGCATCGAGGGCGCCGCCCCGCTGGCGTCGTTGGGCCGTTCCGTCCGGGGGGCCAGGTTTCCCCTCGTCTATCGCCATGCGCCTTGTTGCCGTCGTGCTCGCGACCGGCGTGCTCGGGCTCGGCCTCATCGGTGGCTTGACGGCGCTACGCCTGCAGCAGCAACTGAGGCAGCAGGCTGCGGCACTGGGTGAACTCTCAGAAGACCAGCTCGCTCATCGCCTCGACGGCGAGGCGCAGTTGGCGCGAGCGCGAATCGAGGTCCTCGGCGCGGAAACCGCATCACGCCTGCGTCAGATCGCGCAGCGCGCCGATGTCGCCAAGGCGGTCGCCTCGAACAACGATGTGACTATCCGCGAGCTGCTCAGCATCGTTGCTTCGACCTCCGGCTTCGAAAGGCTGATCGCCTTCGACGAAACCGGTCGCGTGATCGGTGCCAACACGCCCCTCGACCTCCTCGCTCTGAACGTGGCGATCGAGGGGACCGACCTCTCTGTCAATCTCAGGGCGATCCTCAAGGACAATAGCCGCTCGCACCCGCGGGGTGAGGAAGGCACCTATGAGCTCAAATTGGGTGAATTGTCAGCGCTTGACCTGCCGCAGCGCCGCACTATAGCGCACACCGCAATCGAGCCCGTGTTCGACGACTTCGGCGACCTCATCGGCGCGCTTGTCGCCATCCGACCGCTCGGGCGCACGGAGCGGACTCTCGAGAACTTCACTTCGCTGGCGAATGCCGGCGTGGTCATCATCATGGGTGACAACGAGATCGTGTCTTCCGCGGGGCCTGAAGGGGTGAAATTCAGCAGCGCCAGGACGCGTTTGGGCGGGCTGCAGCGCTCGGATGACGGCAACTACGTCGCGCGCTGTGTCGAATATGAGGCGACGCTCAAGGTGTGTACGTTCGCGAGCGCATCGCTCGTGACGACGACACGCGATCAGATGTTCCAGATCGGCGCCGCCCATACCCGTTCGCTGATGTGGCAGTTCCTGGCATCCGCGGCGCTGGCGCTCGGTGCCTTGGTCGTCGCGCTATTGGCCGCCGTAAGGCACCTCACGAAAGGACTTTCGGCGCTCGCCAAGACCGCCCAGGAAATCGCGGGAGGCAATCTCGACGTTCCGTTCCGTGCAACGGGCATCGGCGAGGTTCGCGGCCTCGGCCTCGCATTCGAGCGAATGCTGACGCATTTGCGGGCCAGCACGCGAAGAATTCGTCAGCTCGCTTTCTACGATACGGTGAGCCGCATTCCCAATCGGGAGAAGATGCGCGTCGATGCGCCGGCGCTCATCGACGCTGAAGAAGGCGGAGCGCTGTTCTTCCTCGACCTCGATGGCTTCAAATCCATCAACGACACTTTCGGGCACAAGGCTGGCGACGAGCTGCTCAAGATGGTGGCCGAGCGCTTGAGCAATTTGCTGACCTCCAAGGTCGCTGCCGGCAAAAGTCTGCTCGCCCGGGTCGGGGGCGACGAGTTCGTCGCCATCATCGCTGGGGTGAAGACGGTCGAGGCCGCGAGCCTCTGTGCCCGCGAGATGATCGAGACGCTGCAGGTTTCCTTCAAGCTCCAGAGCAACCATGCGACCATCGGCGTCAGCATCGGCGTTGCGATCTGGCCCACCCACGGCACAACCTATGACGATCTCCTGATCCGCGCCGACCTTGCGATGTACGTCGCGAAGAGCTCGGGACGCAACACCCACGCGTTCTTCACTCCGGATCTCGCAGAGGTCGCGTGTGCCCGGCATGCGCTCGAAACCGATCTCGCCTTGGCGATCCGCAATGAAGAGCTCGTCGTCCATTACCAGCCCAAGGTGTCCTGCGTGGATGGCCGCATCGTGGGGGTGGAGGCGCTGGCGCGCTGGCATCATCCGAAGGAGGGCAACATTCCTCCTCAGCGCTTCATCAAGATCGCGGAAGAGATCGGTCTCATCATGGAGATCGACCGCTTTGTGCTCAGGCGCGCGCTCGCCGAAATCGGGGGCCTGATCCGGGCCGGCTCAAACCTCGTGCTCGCCGTAAATGTCGCGGCGACGGAAATCGAGGACCCGTTGTTCATCAAGGATATCGTCACGACCGTTCGCGAGGCCGACTTCCCGCCGCCACACCTCGAGATCGAGGTCACAGAGTCGGTCGCGATGCGCAATCCTGATGTCGTGCGCGAGAGAATAAGCCTGCTCAGGCAATTGGGCATACGCTTCGCAATGGACGATTTCGGAGCCGGCTATTCGAATCTTTCGACGATGGCGAGGCTCCCCTTCGACGCCGTGAAGCTCGATCGCACACTCGTCGCGGGTGTCGCGGAAGACCGCGAGAAGCAGACGATCCTTCGCCTGGCGCTCGGACTTGCGGACGAATTGGGGTTCGAAACGGTCGTAGAAGGCATCGAAACGGCCGAAGACCTTCGGTTCGCGGCCGAAAACGGCGCGACCATGGCGCAAGGTTATATTTTCTCTCCGCCGCTATCGCTCGAAGAGTTCACCGTCTTGCTCCAGCCGAGCCTTTTGGCTTCGGCGGTCGAAGTGGCGCCCAGGCGACACGGAGCGGAGCGGCAGGCTGCTATCCGCTGAGGCGTCGGCGACGACACCGCCGCTCTGCAATGGCTCGCGGTTTTATACTGAATGGTGGGAAAATGGTGCCCAGGGGCGGAATCGAACCACCGACACTGCGATTTTCAGTCGCATGCTCTACCAACTGAGCTACCTGGGCGTGCTCCAAGAGAGGGGCCAAAGCCCATCGAGCGGGCGGTTTATAGTGGGCTAGAAGCGGCCTGTCCACCCACGCTTCGCCTTTGGCTTCGTGGGGCAGGGCCCGGCTGTGCACAAGGTCGGACCTTCCTGCCAGGGCTTACGCGCGGCGCATTGACCGCACGTGTAATGAATTGATTTTACTTAGTTATTCGACGTCGTCCACCTCGTCATCGCGACCAGGGATGACGTAGGAGCCTTTCAGCCACCGGTTCAAATCGACGTCGCGGCAGCGCGAGGAGCAGAACGGGCGGGTGGCCTGCGCCTGTGGCTTGCCGCAGATCGGGCAGGTCTTGAGCGGGCTGGCGGGCTTTTTGACTTCGTCGTCCATGACGTCGGCAGCTTACATGGGGTGAAGGAGTTCAAGCGTTGGTCGGCAAACGGGTTCCGTAGACGGCAACGCGTGCATTCCGCAGGCCTCCGAAGCGGGCGGCGGAGCCGCCGCACTCACACCGCGATCGCGTTGAGCCAGCCGAAGCGGATCGGAAAACCTTCGCCGCCGAGCAGCACCGTGGTTTCGTAGAGCGGCAGGCCGACGACGTTGGTGTAGGATCCCACCATCTTCACCACGAAGGAGCCGGCGATGCCTTGCACGGCGTAGCCGCCGGCTTTGCCGCGCCATTCGCCGGAGCCGATATAGGCCTGGATGTCGTCCTCCGACAGACGCTTGAAGCGCACGCGGGTCTCGACCAGGCGCTGGCGGAAGGCTTCGCGTGGCGTGACGAGGCAGATCGCGGTGTAGACGCGGTGATTGCGGCCCGACAGCAGCCGCAGGCACTGCGCGGCCTCATCGACCAGGTTGGCCTTGGGCAGGATGCGGCGACCGACCGCCACCACCGTGTCTGCCGCGAGGATGAAGGCGCCGCGCAGCTCGTCGTCGAGCTGCACCGATTTCAGCGCGGCGTCAGCTTTGGCCCTCGCGAGACGATTGGCGCAGGCGCGCGGCAGCTCGCCCCGCCTCGGCGTCTCGTCGACGTCGGCCGGCCGGAGCGCGTCCGGCTCGATGCCGGCCTGGTTGAGCAGCGACAGCCGACGCGGCGAACCGGAGGCAAGTACGAATTTGGGGCGGCCAAGCATCGGGTGATTTGGGGGATGAAGCGGGGTGAATTGCGCGCGGAACCTATCGGAAGGGGGCCGGTTTCACAACCCGGGAACCGGAGGTTTGGTGATTCGAGGCTTCCCCAGCACGCATGTGCCTACGCTCTGTGACGCGGGTGTTACGCCTTCTTCGCCTCTCCCGGCACGCGGGGAGAGGCCGGAATTCAAGCGTGCTTGAATTCCGGGTGAGGGGGACTCTCCACGATTCTCACTATCACCGTCCTTGCGGAGACTCCCCTCACCCCGACCCTCTTCCCCGGCAAGCGGGGCGAGGGAGAAGAGGCGCTGCGTCCGGGGCACGAGATCAGCCTGACGCCGCGCCCACCTTGGCGAAGCGCCGGCGGATGCGCATCAGCAGTTGGTCGCAGACTTCGCGATAGGCAGCGAGCTTCTGGTCGCGGCTGCCTTCGATGGTGGTGGGATCCTGCGTCGGCCAGTATTCGACCTCGGCCGCGAGTGTCCGCGTCAGCTCCAGCGCCTTGTGATGCGCCTCGGGCGAGAGCGTGACGATGAGGTCGAAATTCAGCCCCTCCCAGTCCTCCAGCTCCTCGAAGGTCTGCGGCTTGTGCGCCGAGATGTCCTGGCCGAGCTCGGCCATCACGGCCACTGCGAATGGATCGAGCTCGCCCTTCCTGGTGCCGGCCGACTTCACGTAGAGGCCTTGCGGAAACATGTGCTGCAACAGGCTCTCGGCCATCGGCGAGCGCACGCTGTTCATCGCGCAGGCGAACAGCACCGATTGCGGATCGCGTGCGCGTGGCGGACCCGCCATCGCGCTCACCCCTTCCAATGAAGGACGGTTATGAGCGTGAACAGCCGGCGCGAGGTCTCGAAATCGACCCGCACCTTGCCCTTCAGCCGCTCCTGGAGCGTGCGCGATCCCTCGTCGTGGATGCCGCGGCGGCCCATGTCGATGGCCTCGATCTTATCAGGGGTCGCGGTGCGGATCGCCTGGTAGTAGCTGTCGCAGATCATGAAATAGTCCTTCACGATCCGCCGGAACGGCGTCAGCGACAACAGATGCGCGACAACGGGCGTGCCGTCCTCGTGGCGGATGTCGAACATCAACCGGTTGCCGGTGATGCCGATATGCAGCGTGAACGGCCCCTTCCCCTCCGCGCCGTCGGGCGCGAACAGGTTCTGCTCGATCAGATCGTAGATCGCGATCGCACGCTCGTGCTCGATGTCCGGCCCGGAGCGGCCGATCGAGTCCTCGTCGAGCGTGACGCCGACGATGCGATTGTTGGAGTCGTCCTGTTCGGGCGGCTTTGTCATGACAGATTGAGGCGCAATCCAATCGAGCGCGAATGGGCGTCCAGCCCCTCCGCCTTGCCGAGCGTCATTGCGGCCGGACCCAGCGCACGCAATTGATCGGGTCCGCATTTCAGGATCGAGGTGCGCTTCATGAAGTCGGCGACCCCGAGCCCCGAGGAAAATCGCGCCGAGCGCGCCGTCGGCAGCACGTGATTGGAGCCGCCGACATAGTCGCCGATTGCCTCAGGCGTATGCGGCCCGAGGAACACCGCGCCGGCATTGCGGATCTTTGCGGCGAGCGCGTCGGGATCGACGGTCATGATCTCGAGATGCTCGGCAGCGATGGCGTCCGCGAGCGGGATCGCGTCGTCGAGGTTCTTCACCATGATGACGGCGCCGAAATCGGCCCAGGAGCTGCCTGCGATCGCGGCGCGCGGCAGCGTCTTCAGCTGCGTCACCACGGCTTTTTCAACATCGGCGGCAAGGCGCGCCGAGTCCGTGATCAGGATCGACTGCGCGCTCGCATCGTGCTCGGCTTGCGCCAACAGATCAGCGGCGATCCAGTCGGCATTGCCGGTGTCATCGGCGATGACGAGCACCTCCGAGGGGCCGGCGATCATGTCGATGCCGACCTTGCCGAACACCAGCCGCTTGGCCGCGGCGACATAGGCGTTGCCGGGGCCGACGATCTTGGCGACCGGCGCGATGGTCGCGGTGCCGTGCGCGAGCGCAGCCACCGCCTGCGCGCCGCCGACACGGTAGATCTCGGTGACGCCACCGAGATGCGCCGCCGCCAGCACCAGCGGATTGAGCTTGCCGTCGGGCGAGGGCACCACCATCACGAGGCGCGCAACGCCGGCAACTTTCGCCGGCACGGCGTTCATCAGCACTGATGACGGATAGGCAGCAGTGCCGCCGGGCACGTAGAGGCCGGCGGATTCGATCGCGGTGTAGCGCCAGCCGAGCTCGACACCGAGCGGGTCGGTGAAGCGCTCGTCCTTCGGCAGCTGGCGGCGGTGATAAGTCTCGATGCGGTCCCGCGCCAGCTTGAGTGCATCAAGCGTCGCAGGCTCACAGGCCTTCACGGCGGCCTCGATCTCGGCGGCGGAGACGCGCAAGGACGAAGCATCCAGCCTCAGCCGGTCGAACTTTGCCGTGGCTTCGAGCAGGGCGGCATCGCCACGCCTGGCCACGTCGTCGACGATCGCGCGCGCGGCGGCCTCGACATCGGCCGACGCCTCGCGCTTGGCGGCGAGGAAGGCGGCGAATCGCTGGTCAAAATCGGCGCTGCTGCGGTCGAGGCGAACGGGCATGTTTCGCTTGGCTTCTGGCTGGTCTTGAGGGGCGGATCGGGCGCACCAGGTCCCCTGCTCAATGGCGCGGCGGCCACCCGCCGTCAACCCTTGCGAGATGTCGTCCCGGCGGACGCCGCGACCCATAACCCCAGGGCCTTGTTGTCGAAACGAGATGGGGCCCCGATTGTGCTCAATAATGACCCCCGGTGGCTATGGATCCCGGCGTTCGCCGGGACGACACCGGTTTGCTGGGCGCTGGTATACCGCCTCATTCCTCGATGCCCGGTCCCGTTCCCAGCGCGTCGGCCCCGAGGTCGGTCAGTTCGCATTCCAGGCACTCGACGTCCAGGCGGATGGCGCCGCCCCGGGCGAACAAAAGCAGGGCGCTGCCGCCGGGCTCCTCATGGCGCCCGTCCTGGGGATGAAATTCAATGCCGACGAGATCCAGCACCTTGTCCGGCGCGGCGAGGTCGATGTTGCGCGACTTGCAGGCGAGCACACGGTCGAAACGGAGCGCGGCAACCAGCCGGCGCGGCTCGGTCTCGCCCTCCAGCGTCTGCTCCCAGTCCAGCCGGCTCATTCCGACCACAAGCCGCTTCTCGCTCTGGCGCCAGATGATGTCAGACGTCTGGACCCGGGCGTCCTGGACATGGGTCGAGATCACGGCGAGATCGTCGGCGTCGAGCGCGATCAGTTTGAGCTGGGGCGACATCGCCGACGCTTCTCCTTCGCAGTGGACAGGGCTCAACGCGCGCGGGCCGTGAAATTTCCGCACAAACTAACGGCCGGTTAGAGGCTATTGATGTCCCCAACGGCCTCGCGACTCATGCGGCGGCCGCGATCTCGTCGAAGGATACACCGGTCAGCGTTGCGGAGGCATCCCACAGCATGGCCGCCGCAGCGAGATCCTTCGCCCGCGCCGCGATCTTCGCCGGCCCGGGTGATCCCTTCAATTCGTAAAACCCGTTTGGACCGTAATAGCCGCCCGGCTCGGCGTCCGGAGAGGTCGCCGCAAACAGCGTGGGCAGCGCGCCTTCGGCTGCCGACTGGCTGATCAACGGCTGCAACAGCCGGCCGACCCGCCACTGCAACGTGTTGGCGCCGGGGCCGTTCGCAATGAGGTCGGTCCGCGCGTAGCCGGGATGGGCGGCAAGGCTCATCAGGCCCCAGCCGGCGGCGAGGCTGCGGCGTTGCAACTCCAGCGCAAACATCAGCATCGCCAGCTTGGATTGGCAGTAGGCGCGCCACGGACGATAGGAATGCTTGCTTTGCAGATCGTCGAAATTGATCGCACCGGAGCGGTGAGCAAGGCTCGAGAGATTGACGATGCGGGACGCCTTGCCGCGGCGAAGCTGCGGCAACAGCCGCGCCGTCAAGGCGTAGTGACCGAGATAGTTGGTGCCGAGCTGCATCTCGAAGCCATCCTCCGTCTGCTGCCGCTTCGGCAGCGCCATCACGCCGGCATTGTTGACGAGGAGATCGAGCCGTTCGTTATCGGCGGCGAAGCGCCGGGCAAAATCGGCGACGGAGGCAAGGCTTGCGAGGTCGAGATGCTCATAGGCGATCAGCGCGTCGGGAAACCGCTCGCAAATGCCTTCGATCGCCCGCAAGCCCTTTGCGTCGTCGCGTCCGGTGAGTATGACAATGGCACCGGCGCCCGCCAGCGCCATCGCCGTCTCGTAGCCGAGCCCGCCCGTCGCCCCGGTCACGACGACGGTCTTGCCGCTGAGTGAGGGGATGTCTGCCGTGGTCCAGTCGGTCATGCCATGTCTCCGCGGCTTTCAGGGGTGGGAAAGGGCCCGCGACCGGTCTAAATGTGCACTGAGTGCAAGTTTGCAAGAGGTGAAATGATTTGAAGGCTTCGAAGGTCGCCGGAATAAGCGTCAAGTCATTGTCCGCGGAAGGAAAATCTCTCGCCACCGGCCTGCGCGAGCGCAAGCGGCAAGAGACCCGCGAGCGGCTGACCCGCGCGGCGATGACCCTGTTCCTGGAGCGCGGCTTCGAGGCCACGACCATCGACGACATCGCGGCGGCGGCGAACGTGTCGCGGCGCAGCTTCTTCCATTATTTCGCGTCGAAGGAGGACGTGGTCGCCGCCTGGCAGGAGGGCGCGGCAAGTGCGCTGGTCGCCGAGATCGTCGCCCGGCCCGCGGACGAATCCATGCTGACGGCAGCGGAGAATGCGATCGCGGCGGCGGTCAAACGGCTCGACCCGGCGGAAGCTGCAGCGATGTCGCGACTCAAGCGCGACAATCCCGCGCTGCAGGCGCGCGACCAGCTCAAATACGAAAAGCTCGAGCGCGCGCTGGCCGAGGGGCTGGCACAGCGCGCCCGCACCAAATCGGACCGATCGAAGGCCCGGCTCGTCGCCATGATCGCCACCGGCGCCATGCGCGTCGGCGGCGAGAGCTGGATCGGCGAAGGCGCGCGCGAAAAGCCGGAGGCCTTCGTGAAGCGCACCTTCGATGCGATCAGGGCGATATTGAAGTGAGCTGGCTTACCCTCCCCTGGAGGGGGAGGGTCGGCACGTGATCGAGCGAAGCGAGATCTCGTGACGGGGTGGGGTGATCTCTCCACTCGGGCACTGTTCGTCGCGGAGGGACCGTCACCCCACCCCGCTCGCGCTGCGCGCGATCGACCCTCCCCCTCCAGGGGAGGGTAGGAGCCTCACTCCCTGAAAAACGCCAGCAGGTCGGCGTTGATCGTTTCGGCGTGCGTTGTCGGCATGCCGTGAGGGAATCCCTTGTACGTTTTCAGGATGCCCTTCTTGAGCAGCTTGGCCGACAGCGGCGCCGAGTCGGCATAGGGCACGATCTGGTCGTCGTCGCCGTGCATCACCAGCACGGGCACGTTGATCTTCTTCAGGTCCTCGGTGAAATCGGTTTGCGAGAACGCGACGATGCCGTCGTAGTGCGCTTTCGCGCCGCCCATCATGCCCTGGCGCCACCAGTTCTCGATCACAGCTTCCGACGGTTTTGCGCCGGGGCGGTTGTAGCCGTAGAACGGGCCCGCGGGGAGGTCGCGATAGAATTGCGTGCGGCTGGCGGCGAGCTGCTTCTGGAGATCGTCGAACACGCTCTTCGGGAGCCCGCCGGGATTGGCCGGCGTCTGCACCATCAGCGGCGGCACCGCGGAGAGGATCGCAGCTTTCGCCACCCGGCTCTCGCCATGGCGCGCGATGTAGTGCACGACCTCGCCGCCGCCGGTGGAATGCCCGACATGAATGGCGTTCTTGAGGTCGAGATGCGCGGTGAGCGCGGCGAGATCGTCGGCATAGTGATCCATGTCGTGGCCGTCGGCGACCTGCGCCGAGCGGCCGTGACCGCGGCGGTCATGGGCGATGACGCGGTAGCCACGGGTGACGAAGAACATCATCTGCGCGTCCCAATCGTCCGACGACAGCGGCCAGCCATGGCTGAACACGATCGGCTGGCCCGCCCCCCAGTCCTTGTAGAAGATCTCGACGCCGTCTTTGGTGGTGATGGTGGGCATGTATGACTCTCTTTCGGTGAAATTGGTGCGCGCAAACAGGCACGCGCCGACGATGTGCAGATGGTAATGCGACGTCCCGAATGCGATGCCTCGCATCACCTGCGAACGTTGAGAATCGTGCGATCAGGCAAACGACATCGGCCTGAAGCGGCGCCAGGCGCCGATCGTCAGCACCACGAAAAACACCAGCACGATGCCCTGCACCACGGCGAACACCGGACCCGATGGCGGCGCCGGCGGCACGGCGGGCGCGAGTGCGGCGAGCGCAGGCACCTTCAGGAACGACTGGATCACCAGCACGAAGACGTTGAAATAGAGCGAGATCATCGCGGTCACGATGTAGATCGGACGCCAGACCCCGGCGAGCTTCATGCCGTACAGCGCAAAGCAGGCGATCGCGAGCAGCACCAGCGAGATGATGCCGATGATGTGCGAAGGCAGCAGCTCCTTGAAAGGAAACAGGAAGCCGGTGGCGCTGCAGGAAGATCGCAGTGAGGCCGGGCATCGGCTTCGAGCCGAGCAGGCCGAACATCACGACGAGGCCGGCGACGATGGCGATCAGGCTGATGATGACATGGACCAACGTGAAGGCGGGCAGGCTCAACCCAAGCACCATGACATCTCTCCTACTCTCCGCATTGAGATGATGAGAGTAGTATTACGGTCCCCATGGGATTGCCACCTGCGTTGTCGTCACATGCAGGAGCGCAGCCACGCGTCGTCGTGCGAATCGACAAACGCATAGCTGAATTTTTTGCAGCGCTGTCGCAAACGACAGCAGTTGTTAGTTTGTAGCCCGGATGGAGCGAAGCGAAATCCGGGAAACGTGCCACAAGCAATAGCGGCTCCGGATTACGCTGCGCTCCATCCGGGCTACGGGCATTCAGGCTTTCGACGAAAGTTGAAGCGATCCTTCACACGTCCTTGGTGTCGAAGATCAGGATGTCGGCACCGCCGCTGGCGAATTTCGGCACGTCGGCGCCGGTCGCCTTGCCTTCTGGACTGGCGAACGCTGTCTGAACGTCGGCCACGCTGTCGAAGGTGAGAATGGCGACGAGATGGATTCCGGAAGGACCTGCGGGAGATGCGACCGGCCCCCTGCTGACGGCGTATTTCTTCAGGCCGGGAAGCTTCTTGGCCAGCGGAATGTGCGTCTCGGCATAGTACTTGTCGAAGGCGGCAGCATCCTTGGGTGTCTTGTAGAGCACGACGACTTCAGCCATTTAGTCCTCCCGTTTGAATCTTGTTCTATGTTGACCCTCATGGTGAGGAGGCGCGCAAGCGCCGTCTCGAACCATGCAGGGCCGGCTTTGGCAGCTGGGCCTCTCCTTCGAGACGCCGCTGTCGCGGCTCCTCAGGATGAGGGATAGTCTGTAGTTGCCGGCGCGATGGCAAGCCTCATTCGACTTGCCATTCCCTTGGCTTCTGCTTGCCTAAAGCGCCGGTTTTGCGGCGTCGCCGAGATAGCCGTGCAGGGAGGCCACGACCTGTGCGCCCTCGCCGATAGCGCCGCCGACGCGCTTGACCGAGCCGGAGCGGACGTCGCCGACGGCGTAGACGCCGGGCACCGAGGTTTCCAGCGGCGCCACCAGCTTGCCCTGGTTCTGCTCGGACTGCGCGCCTGTGACGACGAAGCCGCCGCGATCGAGCGTGACGCCGCAGCCGTCGAGCCATGAGGTGGCCGGATCGGCACCGACAAACAGGAAGAGGTTGCGGATGTCGGCGGAATCCTCGTCATCGGACAGCCGGCTCTTCCAGCGGATGCGCCGCAGCAGCGAGGTCTCGTCGCCTTCGAGCGCCGTGACCTCGGTGTTGAACATCAATTCGATGTTCGGCGTCGCTTCGATGCGCTCGATGAGATAGCGCGACATGCTGGCCCCGAGGCCACCGCCGCGGATGATCATCAGCACCTTTTTCGCGTGGCCCGACAGGAACACCGCGGCCTGCCCTGCCGAATTGCCGGCACCGACGAGAGCCACCTCCTCGCCGGCGCAGAGCCGCGCCTCCACGGGCGAGGCCCAGTACCAGACGCCGCGGCCCTCGAACTTGTCGAGGTTTTCGATCTCGGGTCGGCGATAGCGCGCGCCGCTCGCGACCACCACCGCGCGCGAGCGCAAGGTGTCGCCGCAATCCAGCGCCAGGGCGAAGGTGCCGTTGGCGCGCGAGCAATCCAGCGAGCTCACCGACATCGGAATCATGATGTCGGCGCCGAACTTTTGCGCCTGGGTGAAGGCGCGGCCCGCGAGCGCCTGGCCGGAGATGCCGGTCGGAAAACCCAGATAATTCTCGATGCGCGCACTGGCGCCGGCCTGTCCGCCGAAGGCGCGAGTGTCGAGCACGGCAACCGAGAGACCTTCGGAGGCCGCGTAGACCGCGGTCGCGAGCCCTGCGGGTCCGCAGCCGACGATGGCGACGTCGTAGATGCGGTTGTCCTTGGCTCCGCCGATCATGCCGATGGCGCGGCCAAGCTCGGTCTCGCTGGGATTGCGCAGCACCGTGCCGCCGGCCGTGACGACGAGCGGCCAATCCTCCGGCTTCGGCGAATAGCGCGCGATCAATTCGGCGGCGTCATGCTCGCTGTTGGGATCGAGCAGATGATGCGGCTGGCCGTTGCGGGTGAGAAAGCCCTGCAGGCGCACCACGCCGGCGGCGTTCGACGGCCCGATCAGCACGGGACCACCGATGCCGCCCTGGATCAGATTGACCCGGCGCAGGATCAGCGCGCGCATGATGCGCTCGCCAAGCTCGGCTTCGGCCACCAGCAGCGCACGCAGCCGGTCCGGCGGGACGAGGAGCACCTCGACATCGCCCTCGGCGCGGCCGTCGACCAGCGCCGGCCGGCCGGAGAGCTGGCCGAGCTCGGCCAGGAATTGCCCCGGCCCCTGGTCGATCACCGGGGTGACGTGACCGAGCCCATCGCGCTGGGTGATGGCGACGTGGCCCACTAGCACCACGAACATGCCGGGCCCGGGCTTGCCGGTCTCGAACAGCAACTCGCCGTCCTTATAGTGCCTGAGCTCGCCGAAATGGCGCAGGCGCTCGATCTCGACTTGTGTCAGCGTCGGAAAGGTTTGCTCGGGACGCGTGAACTGCGCCATCAGCGCCTCCCTGTCGGTTCGTTGCACCTCGTCCTGGGCCATCGTCATTCCCACTCATTCCAAAAGTCTAGCTGCCGATCTTCAATCGCCGGACTTGCCGGCGGTCCCCTCATTTAGGGAACCATCGTCGTTCTGCGAGGGCTCGGTGATCGCGGCGCGCTCGCGCGCCTGCAGCTTCCGCCGCTTCAGGTTTTCGCGCAGCGCCGATTTCAGCCGGTCGTCCCGGGACGCCCGATCCTGTTTCGAATTCTTGTCGTTCCGGTCAGTCATCAAAGGTCCATCGCAGCGATCGGCCATAACATGCCCAACGAACATGGCAGCTCAAGAGGCCGGCGCGATCCGATCGTGCGAAACTCGAAATGGATCGAATCTGGGCCCTGGGCCAACTGGCCAGTTGGGCGGGGATCTCGGCCCCCGAGTCGGGGGAAAGTCGGTCGTTTCGTGCGAAAACGGGCATTTTGGCCCCGATATCGGCCCGATTTTCTCGCTTTGACGGGGCTTGCAAGCTTGCACAGGAGGGGGGCTTGTGGCAGATATCGGCCCGCTTGGTAGGCCCCTTTAGCGGCCGATTCTGATCCCAGCACATGCTGCCGTAGCTCAGTGGTAGAGCACTCCATTGGTAATGGAGAGGTCGACAGTTCAATCCTGTCTGGCAGCACCAGCTTTCCTCATCGACGCGAGCCCTCCGCCCGGCAGCGAGCCCGCAACACCCACGGATGCGATCGTGATCGCACGTTCCCTGCCCTATGAAGGACTGCTCCACGAGATCGTCGAGCATAATGGCGTGCTCTATCTCGGCGGCATCGTTCCCGAGGATGCGGGGCTCGACATGGCAGGCCAGGCCGACGATGTGCTGCGCCAGTTGAAGACCCTGCTTGATGGGGCCGGCTCCGATCTCTCCTGCGTTCTGCAAGCGACGATCTTTTTGACTGATCTCGCCGACAAGGCGGCGCTCAACCAGGTGTGGAAGCGCTATTTCACCGCGGACCAGCTGCCGGCGCGTGCCGCCATTGGCGTTGCGGATCTCGGTCCGGCGTCAGGCTGGAGCTGACGGCGATCGCCGCCCGCCGCTGACACACAAGCGATACCGGCGAGGCGAGAAAGCTCGGTCGTCTCAACAGCACCAGTGTTCCACACATGGCTCAGCATTCTCGCGGCCCGAAACGCCCGAGTTTTGCTGGTTTCCTTGTCCCTCTTCTGTGAAGAGGGCGCAGGGAAGGCCGCATAGGCGTTAAGTTTATTCTTGAGTGTTGGAATCACACGTGATTCCAAGGCGGGATGGCAGACGAATCGCTTCTGAACGAGGACTGGACGAGAGTGGTTGCGCAGCTCGGCGGGGCTGCGCAGCTTGAAATAAGTGCGCGCCAGACGAAGGCTTTCGTGCGGCGGCGCCAAATTCCAGATGCGGTGTCGTTACTTCGGCTGATGCTGGCCTATTGTCTGGGTGAAAGAGGGTTGAGATCGACAGCCGCGTGGG
>NZ_AXAZ01000082.1 GCF_000473065.1 Bradyrhizobium sp. WSM1743 | reverse complement strand
GTCCGCTCCAACGGCGAGATCAAATGGCGTGGCGAGCTCATCCACCTTTGCAGCGCTCTCGCTGGTGAAACAGTCGCCGTAGAGGAAACCGCCGATGGGCAATGGCAAGTGCGCTTCTTCAACGTGCCGATCGGCATCATCGATCAGAAAACATCGACGCTGCGGCGCTGCGCTAGCGCAGCGCCGCAGCGGACCGAACCATGAACGATTGTTACCTATCCATCCGGGCTGTTTTGTTACCCTTCCATCCGCTGGACATTCCCGAAGGGAAGGCGGATGAGGGGTCTCTATCCGCGGAGACAGACCCCTCATTCGTCTCGCTGCCGCTTCGCGTCAGCGATCCACCTTCTCCCACAAGGGGAGAAGGGAAGAGGCCGGATCGACGATGTCTCGATTACGGCTTCGGCGGGTGAATGAACGCCCACGGGCTGACCTCGGAATCCCTGGTCACCTCGACCGAAATCAGATACGGCCCGCTGTGGCCAAGCGCCTTCTCCATCGCCGCCTTGAACTGATCCGGCGTCGTGACGCGCGCAGCCGCAACGCCGAAGGACTCCGCGAGCTTGACGAAATCCGGATTGACGAGGTCCGATGCAACCACGCGGCCGTCGAAACGTTCGCGCTGGTCGCGGCGGACATTGCCATAGGCGTTGTTGTTGAACACCAGTGTCACCACGCCGATGTTGAACTGCACGGCGGTGGCGAGCTCCTGCACGCCGAACATGAAGCCGCCGTCGCCAGCGATGGCGACCACCGGCTTATCGGGGTTCGCGACCTTGGCGCCAAGGGCGGTCGGAAAGCCCGAGCCGAGCGTGCCCTGGTAGCCCGAGGTGATGAAGGTGCGCGGCTGGTAGATCGGAAAGCCGTACCAGGAGGCAAAGCCGACCTGGGACAGTTCATCGGTGACGATCGCATTCGCCGGCAGCACTTCGCGCAGGATGTTCAGATACGCCATCTGCGGCTGGATGCGCTGGATCTCGGCTTGCGCCGCGGCGGTGGCTTCGCGGATCGCGCCGCGCCGGCCGGCGGTCTTGCTGTAACCCACCTTGGTGACGGCGGCGGCGAGGTCGGCAGTCGCGGCCTTGGCATCGGCGACGATCGCGGTGTCGGACGAGAACCGCCGCATCTCGACCGGATCGATGTCGATGCGGATGCTCTTCAGGCCAGCGGGCTGATACGGCCAGCGCGACATCGTCGGCAGCTCCAGCCGCGTGCCGATGCCGATCATGAGATCGGTGTTCGGCCACAGCTTGTAGGCGGCGGCCATGGTCAAGCCGAGCTCATGCGCATTGGAGACGACGCCGCGGCCGCTGCGGAAGGCGACGACGGGCGCATCGATCATCTCGGCGAGCTCGAGGATCTCCTCGCGCGCGTCGATCGCGCCGCTGCCGACGAAGATCATCGGCGCCTTGGCGGTCTTGATGAGCGCTGCCGCCTGCTTGATCATATCTGGATCGGGCAGCGGCGCGGGCAGCGGCTCCAGCACCTGGGCGGCTGCCGTATCCGCGCGCTGGGTGAAGACGTCCCAGGGCATCTCGACCGAGGCAGGGCCGCGCCGTCCCGACATCATCTCCTGGAACGCGCGCGCCACCACCGTCGGCGCGTTGCCGGGATATTCGATGCGCTCGGCCCATTTTACATAGGTGCGCAAGGTCGCGAGCTGGTCCGGCATCTCGTGCAGATGGCCGCGGCCCTTGCCGAGAAACGGCGTCGGCACCTGGCCGGTGACGCACAACACCGGCTCGTTGCAGCCGAACGCAGTCAGCAGTGCGGCGCTGGCATTGAGCACGCCAGGACCGGGCACCACGCTGAACACGCCGGGCCGGCCGCTCGAGCGCGCATAGCCGAATGCCATGTAGCCGCAGGCCTGCTCATGCCGCGCGCCGATCACCTTGAGCTGGGCTTGGTGGAAAGCGTCGAACAGGCCGTAGACCTGCGCGCCGGGCAGGCCGAATACGGTGTCCACGCCGTGGGCGACAAGTCCGCTTACGATCGCTTCGCCGCCGGTGAGGGTGGTCATTTGGCTATTCCACTTCGATGATTGTTCAGGCTTCGTCGACGACGCCGTTGCGCAAGTGTCCGATACCCTCGGCCGCGACCTCGATAACATCGCCCGGCTTGAGGTATCGCGGCGGATCAAACCGCGCACCCGCGCCGGTCGGCGTGCCCGTGACGATGACGTCGCCGGGGACGAGCGTTGCGAAGGTCGAGATATAGCTGATGAGGTAGCGGAACGGAAACATCAGCCGGCTGGTGCGATCGTCCTGCCTGAGCTCGCCGTTGACATGCGTGGTGAGACGAATGTCCGCGATCTGCGTTTCCGAAGTGTAGGATACGAGCCACGGCCCAAGGCTGCCGCTGGAATCGAAATTCTTGCCCTGGGTGACGTTGAACTTGGCGTGACGCAGCCAGTCGCGCACCGAGCCCTCGTTGCACAGCGTCAGCGCGGCGATGTGGTCGAGCGCGGCGCTTTCCGGAATGTGCCGGCCCTGCTTGCCGATCACCAACACGATCTCGCCCTCGTAGTCGAGCTGGTGTGAGGCGCGCGGACGCACCAGCGGCGTGTCGTGGCCGACGAAGGAGCGTGGGCTCCGCATGAACATGCTCGGATATTTCGGTGCGTCCTGGCCGTCCTTGTACTCGGCGTTGCGGTCAGGATAGTTGACGCCGATGCAGATGATCTTTTCCGGCGCCGGCACCGGTGGCAGCCAGGTAATATCGCCAAGCGCATGATCCGGTGCGCGGCCCGCGGCTTCCTCTGCAAGGCTCACGAGCTTGCCGGCCGCGATCACCTCGCTCAGGGTCGGATAGTTCTTGGCGTAATGCGCCGAGAGATCAATGATGCCGCCGTCCACGACGGCGCCGTAGCGGGTAACACCCTTGACGGAATAGGTGGCGAGGCGAGGCAGGATCATCAATCGGCCACCAGGACGTCGGCCACGAATTTCGGCTCACGCACCGCTTGCCCGGTGAACGGCGAGCCCTGCTCGAACCAGGAGCGCGGTGCCGGTGCGCCCCACAGCGTCTGGCGGCGGGGATCGCGCAGGGACCAGCGCAATGGCTCGTGATCGTGATCCCCGGTGAAATAATCGCTGGTGTAAAGCTCGAGGCGGTGTCCGTCGGGATCCCTGACATACAGAAAGAACGCGTTCGAAATGCCGTGACGTCCCGGGCCGCGCTCGATGTTCTTCACAAAACCTTGGGAAGCCATGACGTCGCAGAGATGGATGATGTTCATCGCCGTCGGCGTCCAGTAGGCGAAGTGATGCAGGCGCGGGCCCTTGCCGTTGGTGATGGCAAAATCGTGGACATTGCCTTTGCGATGCATCCAGGCCGCGGCGATGCGCCCGTTCGGCCCGTCCTCCTCGGCATATTCGGTGAGACGGAAGCCGAGCCGCGCATAGAAATCGACGGTGTCTTGCACCTCGGCGGCGAAGACGTTGAAGTGATCGAGCCGCTGTGGATGGCAGCCGCGATAGAGATCGTAGCGGCGCAAGAGATGCGGCCGGCGGTCCATCGTCGCATAGAGCTCGATCTGGAAGCCGAAAGGATCGGTGAATTGCAGCGTGCGGCCCTGGAACGGCTGATCGGCGAAGGCGTAAGCTAGGCCGTTCTCGGAGAGGAATGCGGCGGCCTTGTCGAGATCCCCGTCGTTGCCGACCTTGAAGCCGAGCCGGGCGCAGGCGGGCGCTGCCGCCTTCCGCAGCACCAGCGAATGATGCTGGTGCTCTTCCGCCGCACGAAGGTAAACGACGTTGTCGTCGGCATCCTCGACATGCATGCCGACGGTGGTCTCGTAGAACTCGCGGCTCAGCTTCAGGTCGGTCACGTCCAGCACGACATGGCTGGAGCGGATGATGTTGAACGGCGGCTCGAAGATGTGTTGCGGTACGGGCATGTGCGTTTCCCCTCGGCTCAGTCGTCATTCCGGGGCGGCTCGGAGAGCCGAACCCGGAATCTCGAGGTTCCGGGTTCGCTTCGCGCCCCGAAACGACGAAGCGTTAAATTCCCAGCTTCTGAATCTTATGCGTGCCCCGCGCCAGCGAGACGTGCTTGGTTTCCATGTAGAAGTCGAACGAATAGTCGCCGCCGTCGCGGCCGATGCCTGAGGCCTTCATGCCGCCGAACGGTGTCGGCAGGTGGCGGACGTTTTCCGAGTTCAGCCAGATCATGCCGGCCTCAAGCGCATCGGCGACGCGCAGTGCGCGGCCGACGTCGTTGGTCCAGACATAGCCGGTGAGACCATAGCGGATGTCGTTGGCGATCTCGATCGCCTGTGCCTCGTTCTTGAAGGGCAGCACGGTGAGGAACGGGCCGAACACCTCCTCCTGCGCCACCCGCATCTTGCCGTGCGCGCCGGTCACCAAGGTGGGCTCAACATAATGTCCGCCGCCCGGCCCGTCATAGGCCTTGCCGCCCACTGCGATCGTCGCGCCGTCCTGCCGGGCGACGTCGAAATAGGAGCAGACCTTGGCGAGATGCCGCTCGTGGATCAGCGGCCCGATCTCGGTGGCGGGATCGAGGGGATGGCCGATCCTGAGCGCCTTCACGCGCGCGGTCAGCTTCTCCACGAATGTCTCGGCAATGCTCTGCTGGATCAGCAGGCGGCTGGACGAGGTGCAGCGCTCGCCGTTGAGCGAGTAGATCATGAACACGACGGCATCGAGCGCGCGGTCGAGATCGGCATCGTCGAACACGATCACGGGGTTCTTGCCACCGAGCTCGAAATGCACGCGCTTCAAGGTCGGCGCACCCTGAACCATGATGGCCGATCCCGTCGCGCTCTCGCCGACGAAGCCGATCGCCTTGATGGCGGGATGCTCCGTCAATGCCTTTCCGGCTTCCTCGCCAAAACCATGCACGGTGTTGAGCACGCCGTCGGGCACGCCGGCTTCCTTGACGAGCCTTCCCAGAATGGAGGCCGTCACCGGCGACCACTCCGCCGGCTTGTGTACGACGGTGCAGCCGGCGGCCAGCGCCGGGGCGATCTTCCAGGTCGAGAGCATGAACGGCGTGTTCCACGGTGTGATCACGCCGACGGGGCCGATCGGCACGCGGGTCGAGATGTTCCAGTGCTCGTCGCTCGGCGTGTTGAGGCCGTCACGCGCCTCGGCGCATTTGTCGGCGAAGAAGCGGAAATTCTCGGCGGCGCGGATCGCGGCCTTGGCCATGAAGCGATAGGCTTGTCCGGTGTCGACGCATTCGAGCACCGCGATGTCCTCGGCGTTGTCCTCGATCGCATCAGCGACACGATGCAGCAGCTTGCGCCGCATCGCCGGCCCCATGTCGCGCCAGGATTTGAAGGCGATCGCCGCAGCCGTTGCCGCCGCGTCGATATCGTCGGCATTGCCGCGTGCGACGCTGGCGAGCACGGCGCCATCGACCGGCGATCTGGTCTCGAACGTCTCGCCGGAGATCGAGGCGACGGTCTTGCCGTCGATCATGTGGCCAATGCCGTCCGCGCGCAGTTGTTTCAACAGCGGCGCGACGCGGTCGCGGTTGGCCTGAAAAACGTCGGTTTTCGGGGTGGGCTTATCCATGGGCGGCCTCCACTTTCAGGGCGTCGTGGATGTTATTGCGCTTCCAGCTCACGTCCTTGTCGTTGATCTGCATGTCGAAGGACAAAGCGAACTTGCTGGCGGCGAAGACGGGATCGAGATGCCTCGAGAGCGCCTGGAAGACGTGCTCGCCGGCTTTCTGGCGCGTGGGCAGGTCGCGGCCTTCGCCGATGCGCAGCACCATGTCGAGAAAGCCGTAGTCCGGCCGCGCGTCAGCGATCGCATAGTGCTCGCACCTGACCGCGCGAACGCGGATGCCGCCGAGCGGGAAGATGCCGGTCTCGACCGCCGCCTTGCGCACGACCTCGCACACCGCGCCGATGTCGAGGCGGCCGTCGAGATTAGCCGAATATTCGATCGTGAAATGCGGCATCGCGGTTTCACTCCCTGTCTTCTTGTTCGCCTTAAGCGAAGTAGCAGCTCACCGAGCCGTAGGCGCCATAGTCGGCCTGAATTGTGTCGCCCTTGCGGGTCTCGATCGGACGAATGAAGGAGCCGGCGAGCACGACCTGACCCGCCTCCAGCGCGAGCCCAAGCGGCGCGATCTTGTTGGCGAGCCATGCAACCGCAGTCGCAGGATGATTGAGCACGCCGGCAGCAAGACCTGTCTCTTCCAGCTGGCCGTTCTTGAAGCAGAGCGCGCCGATCCAGCGCAGGTCTGCATCCAGCGGACGGATCGGCCGTCCGCCGAGCACGATGCCGGCATTGGCGGCATTGTCGGCGATGGTGTCGAAGATTTTTCGCGTTGCTTTCGTCTTGGGATCGACGCGCTCGATCCTTGTGTCCAAAATCTCCAGGGCCGGTACGACGAAGTCGGTGGCCTTGAGCACGTCGAACATCGTGCAGTCGGGGCCGGCGAGCCGCTTGCTCATGACGAAGGCGAGCTCGGCCTCGACGCGCGTTGCGATGAAACGCTCGGTCGGAATGATTCCGCCATCTGCAAAGAACATGTCGTCGAGCAGCACGCCGGAATCCGGCTCGTCGATATTGAGCGCGCTCTGCATCGCCTTCGAGGTCAGGCCGATCTTGTGGCCCTTGACGACGCGTCCCTCCGCGATCTTGACGTCGGCCCAGGCCTTCTGAATCGCGTAGGCATCGGCGATGCTGATGTCAGGGAAATCCTGCGAGAGCTGCCGAATCTGCGTGCGGGTCTTCTCCGCCTGGTGCAGACGTCTCGCGCAAGCCTGGATATCGTCGTTGGAAAGCGCCATTCGTCATCTTACAAATCGTGGTGCCCGGAGATACTTAACATGTTAAGTTAATGCGTCAAACACAATTTCGGCTTGCTGCACCGCAAACATTTACGGCCTGAAGGGGCGTCATGACGAAGAAAACCGCCGATCCCGCCAACGGAAGCGCGCCTGCCGCGCGCCAGGTGCCGATGCGCGACTTCTCGCGCTCGCTGCCGATGTCGCTGCTGCGGGCCCGCGAAGCGGTGATGCGGCAGTTCCGTCCCTCGCTGCGCGAGCATGGCCTGACTGAGCAGCAATGGCGCATCCTGCGCGCGCTCGCCTCCATCGAGGCCGCCGAGGTCACGGAACTCGCGCGCATGGCGTTCCTGCTCGGACCGAGCCTGTCGCGCATCCTGCGCGACCTTGAGGCGCGCAACCTGATCGAGCGCAAGACGGCGAAAGCGGACCAGCGCCGCAGCATGGTCTCGATCTCGAAGGAGGGCGTGAAGCTGATGGCCTCGGTGGCGCCGACCTCGGAGGCGATCTATGCCGAGATCACGCGACGCTTTGGCGCCCGCAAGCTCGCCGAATTGCAGGAGATGCTCGGCGAACTCGAACGGAGCCTTGGGGAGCTTGGAGGCGCGGACGAGACAATAGCCGGGGAGTGAAACCAGATATGCGTGCGTGCGCGGCGAGAGCCATGGACATTCACGCTTTTTTTCGCTCAAAGTGCGGCCCAACCCGATCCGCGGCGAGTGAGAGCAACAGGGAAGGAAAGGCAACGTGGCGAACAAAGTCAAAGAGATCTGGAAGTCGGGCAAGGCCGTCGTCAACGCGTGGCTGGCAATTCCCTCCGGTTTCTCGGCCGAGATGATCGCGCAATGCGGCTTCGACAGCGTCACGGTCGACATGCAGCACGGCGTACAGGATTATCTCTCGATGGTGCAGTGCTTCCAGGCCATGGACAAGCATCCGGTAACGCCGATGGTCCGCGTGCCCTGGAACGAGCCCGGCATCATCGGCAAGGTGCTCGATGGCGGCGCCTATGGCGTGATCTGCCCGATGGTCAACACGCCGCAGGAAGCCCGGAACCTGGTCTCCTATGCGAAATATCCGCCGAAGGGCGTGCGCTCCAATGGTCCGATCCGCGCCGGCATGTACGGCACCGCTGGTTCCTACCAGAAGACCGCGAACGACGAGATCGTGCTGCTGCCGATGATGGAGACCAGGACCGCGGTCGAGAACATGGAAGCGATCCTCGACGTCGAAGGCATCGACGGCGTCTATATCGGCCCGTCCGATCTCGGCTTCTCCTACGGCCTTGAGCCGAAGCTCGACCGCACCGAGCCCGAGATCCTCGCGATCTACGAGAAGATCATCAAGGAATGCGGCAAGCGCGGCCTGAACCCGGGCATCCATTGCAGCGGCGCCGAAGGCGCTGCGCGCGCCATCAACATGGGATTCAAGCTGGTGACGCTGTCCAACGAAGTCGGTCTGATGACGACCTATGCCAAGATGCAGGTGAATGCGACCCGCAAGGAATCGGGCGGCAAGGCCTGATCGATCTCTGTGTCCCGGACGCGGTGCGGCGCGTAGCGCTGCGCCGCAGAGCCGGGACCCAGTCGCAAGCGACGCGCATGACGTAACACTGGACCCCGGATCGGCAGCGCACCGCTATCGCGCTGCGCAGCGTCCGGGGCACGATCATTTCGATACAGGAGACCTCCCATGACCGTCAGCCCCGTCATCCGCCTGCATCCCGATGATGGTGTGGTGATCGCGCGCGCGAGCCTGCCGCCGGGAACATTGGTCGCCGACGGCGTGACCACGGTCGATCGCATTCCCTCCGGCCACAAGGTCGCGATCAAGCCGATCGCAATGGGCGAGCCGATCAAGCGCTACGGCCAGATCATCGGCTTTGCCACCCAGGCCATCGCGCCCGGCCAGCACGTGCACACGCAGAACTGCGGCATGGGCGACTTCGCCAAGGACTACGCCTATTGCGCCGACGTCAAGCCGACGCCGAACTTCGATCTGCCCGCGACCTTCGAAGGCATCCGCCGCCCGGACGGCCGCGTCGCCACGCGCAACTATATCGGCATCCTCACCTCGGTGAATTGCAGCGCGCATGTCGCAAGCCTCGTTGCCGACGTCTTCAAGAAGAACCCCTTCACCGGCGACAATCCGCTCGCTGACTTCCCCAATGTCGACGGCGTGGTCGCGCTGACCCACAAGACCGGTTGCGGCATGACGCAGAACGAGCCGCTGGCACTGCTTCGCCGCACGCTCGGCGGCTATGCGCGGCACGTCAATTTCTCCCACGTCATCGTGCTCGGCCTCGGCTGCGAGGTGAACCAGATCGGCGGCCTGATGGAAGAGCAGAAGCTCGCCGGCCGCCTGCGCGCGATGGACATCCAGGAGGTCGGCGGCACCCGCAAGACGGTGGAAGCCGGCATCGCCTTCGTGCGCGAGGCGCTCGCCGACGCCGACAAGGTCAAGCGCGAGACGGTGCCGGCGAGCGAGCTCACCGTGGCCCTGCAATGCGGCGGCTCGGACGGCTATTCCGGCGTCTCGGCCAATCCTGCGCTCGGCGCGGCCAGCGATCTCATCGTCCGTCACGGCGGCACCGTGATCCTGTCGGAGACGCCGGAGACTTACGGCGCCGAGCATCTGCTGACGCGCCGCGCGGTCAGCCGCGAGGTCGGCGAGAAGCTGGTCGACCTCATGCGCTGGTGGGACGAATATACCGCGCGTGAGGGCGCGGAGATGAACGCCAATCCGAGTCCCGGCAACAAGGCCGGCGGCCTCACCACCATCCTGGAAAAGTCGCTCGGCGCGATGGCGAAGGCCGGGACCACCAATCTCGTCGAGGTGCTGCGCTACGCCGAGCCCGTCACCAAGAAGGGTTTTGTGTTCATGGACACGCCCGGCTACGATCCCGTGGCTGCGACCGGACAGGTCGCCGGCGGCGCCAACCTCGTCTGCTTCACCACCGGCCGCGGCAGCGTGTTCGGCTGCAAACCGGCGCCCTCGATCAAGCTCGCCACCAACACGCCCATGTACAAGCGCATGGAAGAGGACATGGACGTCAATTGCGGCACCATCCTCGAAGGCGAGGAGAGCGTCGAGCAATGCGGCCGGCGCATCTTCGATCTCATCCTCAAGACCGCCTCGGGCCAGCCGACCAAGAGCGAGAGCTTTGATTTCGGCGGTGCCGAGTTCGCGCCATGGGTGCTGGGCGCGACGATGTGAGATCTACAACCGTCATTCCGGGGCGATGCGAAGCATCGAACTCCGGTGCGCGCTGGCGCACCTGAGAATCTCGAGATTCCCCGGTGCGCAATTGCGCACCTGAGGTCTGGTCCTTCGGACCATCCCGGAATGACGGCCGGAGATCTGGCGCTTCCGCAATGGGCAATTCATGCCACTTGTTAGTGCTTGATCGATGTCACCAGCGGTGTTCTGCTCAAAAAAGCTGCTGGAGCACCGCACCCCGTGTCGATCTACGTCGCGCTACACCACGTCACGCACTACAAATACGACCGCCCGATCGACCTTGGTCCGCAGACCATCCGTCTACGGCCGGCGCCGCATACGCGCACGCCGATCCTGAGCTATTCGCTCAAGGTCACGCCATCAAATCATTTCGTGAACTGGCAGCAGGACCCGCAGGGCAACTGGCTTGCACGTTACGTCTTTCCAGAGAAGACCACCGAGCTGAAATTCGAGGTCGACTTCACGACCCAGATGACCGTGGTCAACCCGTTCGACTTCTTCGTCGAGCCGTACGCCGACAGTTTCCCGTTCGACTATCCGAAGGACCTGAAGACGGAGCTTGCGCCTTATCTCGAGACCATCAAGCCCGATCGCCTGTTCGCCAAATTTCTCGACTCCATCCCGCACGAAGCCCCGAACACCGTCAACTTCCTGGTCGAGCTCAATCGTGAGCTCCAGAAGAAGATCCGCTACATCATCCGCATGGAGCCGGGCGTGCAGACGCCGGAGGAGACGCTTGCCTCCTGCGCAGGATCATGCCGCGACTCCGCCTGGCTCCTGATCCAGACGCTGCGTCATCTCGGGCTCGCTGCACGTTTCGTCTCCGGCTATCTGATCCAGATCCGTCCCGACATCGATCCGATCGAGGGACCGCCGGAGGTGGAGAATGACTTCACCGATCTGCACGCCTGGGCCGAGGTCTATCTGCCGGGTGCCGGCTGGATCGGGTTCGACGCCACCTCCGGCATGCTCGCGGGCGAGGGCCACATCCCCGTCGCCGCCACGCCACATTATCGCTCGGCGGCGCCGATCTCCGGCGGCGCCGGCTTTGCCGAGGTCGAGTTCGCCTTCGACATGAGCGTGAAGCGCATCCGCGAGGCGCCGCGCATCACCAAGCCGTTCTCCGACGAATCCTGGGCGCGGCTCAACGATCTCGGCGAGCAGGTCGACGGCGATCTCGCCGCCCAGGACGTGCGGCTCACCATGGGTGGCGAGCCGACCTTCGTCTCGGTCGATGATCTCGAGGCAGGGGAGTGGAACACGGAAGCCGTCGGTCCGACCAAGCGCGCACTCGGCGACGACCTGATCCGCCGCCTGCGCACGCGCTTTGCGCCGGGCGGGCTTCTGCATTACGGCCAGGGCAAATGGTATCCGGGCGAGAGCCTGCCGCGCTGGGCCTTCGGCCTCTACTGGCGCAAGGACGGCGTGCCGATCTGGAAGAACGCTGACCTCATCGCCAAGGTCGAGAACCCCAGGCGGCCGGAGGTCAAGGACGCCGAAGCCTTCATGGAAGGTACCGCCGCGCGCCTCGGTCTCGACCTCGGCTATATCATGCCGGCCTATGAGGATCCCGCCTATTGGCTGCAGAAGGAAGCCGAGCTTCCGGTCAATGTCGATCCCACCGATTCCAAATTGTCCGATCCGGAGGCACGCGCACGCATGGCGCGGGTGTTCGATCAGGGCCTGACCACGCCGCGCGGTTTCGTGCTGCCGATCCAGCGCTGGAATGCGCCGCCGCGCTGGCGCAGCGAGCGCTGGCCGCTCCGGCGCAACCATCTGTTTCTGACGCCGGGCGATTCACCGCTCGGCCTGCGCCTGCCGATCGGCTCGCTCGGCCATGTCCCGCCCAACCAATATCCCTACATTGTCGAGCAGGATCCAATGGAGCCGCGTGGCAAGCTGCCGGTGTTCACCCGCATGGCGCGCCCGCAATCGCCACCGCGCACGGCCCCCGAGCATCTCAACACGGCCATTCCCGTGCGTACTGCGATGGCGGTGGAGATCCGCGACGGCGTGATCTGCGCCTTCATGCCGCCGGTCGAGCGCATCGAGGATTATCTCGAATTGATCTCGGCGCTGGAAGACACCGCCGAGGAGATGCAGCTCCCCGTTCATGTCGAGGGCTACCCGCCGCCGTTCGATCCGCGCATCGATGTCATCAAGGTGACGCCCGATCCTGGAGTCATCGAGATCAACATCCAGCCGGCCAGGAGCTGGCGCGATGCGGTCGAGATCACCTCCGGCCTCTATGAAGACGCGGCGAAAGTCCGCCTCGGCGCCAACCGCTTCCTGGTCGACGGCCGTCACACCGGCACCGGCGGCGGCAATCACGTCGTGGTCGGCGGCTCGAGCCCGCAGGACTCGCCATTCCTGCGCCGGCCTGATCTCCTGAAAAGCCTCGTGCTGTATTGGCAGCGGCATCCGTCGCTGTCTTATTTCTTCTCCGGCCTCTTCATCGGCCCGACCAGCCAGGCGCCGCGCATCGACGAGGCGCGTCACGACAGCATCTACGAGCTCGAGATCGCGCTGTCGCACGTTCCGCCGCCGGGTACCCAGACGCCATTGTGGCTGGTGGACCGGCTGTTCCGGCATCTGCTCGTCGACATCACCGGCAACACCCACCGTGCCGAGATCTGCATCGACAAGCTCTATTCGCCAGAGGGGCCCACAGGGCGGCTCGGCCTCGTCGAATTCCGCGCGCTCGAAATGCCGCCCGATCCGCGCATGTCGCTGGCGCAGCAGCTCCTGATCCGCGCGCTGATCGCAAAATTCTGGCGCGAGCCGCTGGCCGGCAAGTTCGTGCGCTGGGGCACCGCGCTGCACGACCGCTTCATGCTGCCGCATTTCATCTGGGAAGATTTTCAGGACGTGCTCTCCGAGCTCAAGCAATCAGGCTATCCGTTCGAGCCGGAATGGTATCTGGCCCAGCTCGAATTCCGCTTTCCCGCCTTCGGCCGCGTCCATCATGGCGGCGTGACGCTGGAACTGCGTCAGGCGCTGGAGCCCTGGCACGTCCTCGGCGAGGAGGGCTCGGCCGGCGGCACCGTGCGCTATGTCGACTCGTCGGTCGAGCGGCTCCAGGTCAAGGCGGAGGGCTTCGTCGAGGGCCGCCACGTCGTCACCTGCAACGGCCGCCGCCTGCCGATGACCCCGACCGGACGCTCGGGAGAGGCGGTTGCCGGCGTCCGCTTCAAGGCCTGGCAGCCGGCCTCCGGCCTGCACCCCACCATCCCCGTCCACGCACCCCTGACCTTCGACCTGATCGACACCTGGAACAGCCGCTCGCTCGGCGGCTGCGTCTACCACGTCGCCCATCCCGGCGGACGCAACTACGACACCAAGCCGGTCAACACCTATGAGGCCGAGGCGCGGCGGCTCGCCCGCTTCCAGGACCACGGCCACACCCCGGGTCCGATGCAGCCGCCGCCCGAGGAACGCACAAATGAGTTTCCGCTGACCCTCGACTTGCGGACGCCGCTCCTGCAATGAGTATCATGCTGGGGCAGGGAGAGGCGCATGGGCGAGGGCGCAGCCGAAGACAACGACCAGGCGGGCAGGGCACAAGCCCAGCAGCGGATCGCGCAATGGGTCCGCGACTATAGCCGCCTGCCCGGCATCCCCGACGAGTTCCTTGGGCCCGACGGTGCGCCGCGCGCGGTCTGGAGCCGCTTCTTCGACGCCTTCGGCGCGCTGGCCCCCGACGAGATCGAGCGGCGCTTCGGCATGGCCGATCGCCATCTCCGCGAGGCCGGCGTCACCTACCGCGCGCCCGGCGACAGCGCCGACCGGCCCTGGTCGATCAGCCATCTGCCGCTTTTGATCGACGAGGCCGACTGGCAGCAGCTTTGCGCCGGCATCACCCAGCGCGCCGAGCTGCTCGAGCGGGTGCTGCGCGACATCTATGGCGAGGGCCGGCTCGTCACCGAAGGCGCGCTGCCGGCGGCCGCGATCGCCGGCAGCCCCGAATATCTCCGTGCCGTCTGCGGCGTGCCGCCGCCGGGTGGGCGCTATCTTTCGCTCTATGCCGCCGACGTCGGCCGCGGCCCCGACGGCCGCTGGTGGGTGCTCGGCGACCGCACCCAGGCGCCCTCGGGGGCGGGCTACGCGCTGGAGAACCGCCTCGTGCTCTCGCGCGCCTTCTCCGATCTCTACAAGTCGATGAACGTGCCGCGCGTCGCGCCGTTCTTCGAGGCCTTCCGCGACTCGCTTCGCGCGCGTGCCGATCGCGACGAGCCGCGAATCGGTGTGCTGACGCCCGGAAGCTTCAGCGAGACCTATTTCGAGCATGCGACGCTGGCGCGCTATCTCGGCTTCCTCCTGGTCGAGGGCGACGACCTCGCCGTCAGCGACAACCGCATCCACATTCGCACCGTTGCCGGCCTGAAGCGGCTCGACGTGCTGCTGCGCCGGGTGGATTCCAACTCGCTCGACCCGCTCGAGCTCGATGCCTCCTCGCGGCTCGGTGTGCCCGGCCTGATCGATGTGCTGCGCAAGGACGGCGTCGTCGTCGCCAACATGCCGGGCTCGGGCGTCCTGGAGGCGCGGGCGCTGCTCGGCTTCCTGCCGGCGCTCAGCCGCCGCCTGCTCGGCGAAGACCTGAAGATGCCGCACATCGCGACCTGGTGGTGCGGCCAGCGCGCCGCGCGCGAGGAGGTGCTGGCGCGGCTCGACGAAGTCGCGATCGAAGATGCCTACCGGCGCGGCGTCCCCGGTTTCGACTCCAGCGGTCCGGTGCTCGCGAGCGAGCTCGATGCGAGCGGTCGGCAGCGCCTGGTCGATGCCATCAGCGCGCGCGGCATGGACTACGTCGGCCAGGAGGTGGTGCGGCTCTCGACCATGCCGGTGTGGGAGCAGGGCCAGCTGACGCCGCGCCCTTTCGTGCTGCGCGTGTTCGCAGCCGCCACGCCCGACGGCTGGGCCATCATGCCCGGCGGCTTTTGCCGGATCGCCGAGCAGGCTGACGCGCGTGCGGTGTCGATGGGCGACGGCGCGCGGGCCGCCGACGTCTGGGTGGTCTCCGACAAGCAGGTCCCGACCGCGACGCTGCTACCGGCGACCGACAAGGTGCGCATCCGCCGCATCGCCGGCGTGTTGCCGAGCCGCGCCGCCGACAATCTGTTCTGGCTCGGCCGCTACCTCGAGCGCGCCGAGGCGACGCTGCGGCTGGTGCGCGCTTTAGGCTCGCCGAGCGGGCCCAACAAGGGCACCGCGGCCTCGGTGCAATCGGCCGAACGCATCCAGCGCATGCTGGTGGCCTGGGGCGCGGTCTCGCAAACGTCGCGCACGGCGCCGGGACGCATCGTCGCCGAAGCGCTGCAGAGCGAGGCGCGTTTCGGCTCGGCACTGTCGCTGGTGCGCGCGGCCCAGCGCACGGCGACCTCCTTGCGCGAGCGGCTGTCGCCCGATGCCTGGCAGGTCATCACCGAGATGGCCGAGCGCCTCGCCTATGAGGTTGAGGACGACGACAGCGTGCTGAGCGCGGCCGAGCTGACCTTGCAGGAGCTCGCGAGCTTCGCCGGCCTCGCGCAGGAGAACATGAACCGCGCCGCCGGCTGGCGTTTCCTCGACGTCGGCCGGCGCACCGAGCGCGCCATCAACACCACGCGCTTCACCCGCCAGTTCGCCTATGATGAGGCCGGCGACGAAGACCTCGACATCCTCTTGACGCTGGTGGATTGTCAGATCACCTACCGTTCGCGTTATCTGCTGGCGCCGATCCTGGCGCCGGTGCGCGACCTCGCCGTGCTCGATCCCTACAATCCGCGGTCGGTGGCGTTCCAGGTGACGACGCTGAACGAGCACATCGCCGCGCTGCCGAGCCTGAAGGAGCACGGCCTGATCGAGAAGCCGCAGCGGCTCGCGGTGGCGATGCAGGCGATGCTCGCGACCGCGGAGGCCGAGAAGCTCGAGGTCAAGACCCTGTTCGCGCTGGAGCAGGACCTGCTCAGCCTCGCCGACGCGATCGGGCAGCACTACTTCCCGCACGGTCCCAATGCCAGCCGGCCGGAAAAGCTGACGGGGCTGGCGTGATCTACGACATCCGTCACGTCACCACCTACGAGTACGAGAATCCCGTCAGCTTCGCCCGCTGCACGCTGCGGCTGGAGCCGAGGAGCGGCGGCGGCCAGGAGCTGATCTCGCACGATGTCGAGATCCATCCACGTCCGGCCGAGCGCAATGTCCGGCGCGACTTCTTCGGCACGCTGACCGAGAGCGTGGTGATCGAAGCCGCGCATCGCAACTTGCGGATCGATTCACGTTCCCGCGTATCTGTCTCGCGACAGCCGCCGGCGCGTGATGCCGCGAGCCCACCATGGGAGACCATTCGCGACATTGCCTTCGAGGCGACGAGCCTCGGACCGTCCTCGCCGGTCGGCTATGTCTTCGCCAGTCCGCTGGTGCCGGTGCTGCGCTCGGCCAGCGCCTATGCGGGGATGAGCTTTCCGCCCGGCGCGAGCATCCTCACCGGCGCAGTCGACCTGATGCATCGCATCCGCAGTGAATTTCGCTACGACCCCAAGGCGACGGTGATCTCGACGCCGCTCGACGAGGTCTTCGAGAAGCGCCACGGCGTCTGCCAGGACTTTGCCCATGTGATGATTGCCGGGCTGCGCGGGCTCGGCCTGCCGGCGGCCTATGTCAGCGGATATCTGCGCACCATTCCGCCGCCGGGCCAGCCGCGTCTGCAGGGCGCCGACGCCACCCACGCCTGGGTGTCGCTCTGGTGCGGGGCGGAGCTTGGCTGGGTCGATCTCGATCCGACCAACGATCTCCTGATTGGCAACGATCACATCGTGCTTGCAATGGGGCGCGATTTTTCCGACGTCTCGCCGGTCGACGGCATCATCGTCGGCTCGCCCAAGCAGAAGCTCGGCGTTGCCGTCGACGTGCTGCAGGTGGAGTAGCCGGCTCGCGCGGCCAATTCCCTGCGATGTCGCGCCCCGAGCGGTAGCCGCGGCAGAGGCTTTCCGGCTGCCTTGGGTTGTGGTCAAACGTGGCGGCAACCGTGATGCTGCGCGGCGGGACGGCAAGATATTTACGTATCTTCGCTCCGGAATTTGGTTACCCGGCCCAAGATGGGCTATGCTCCCCGTTGCGTCGAGGACATGAATGAGACGTCGGGAGATGGCATGGGATACCAGCGGCGGACGGGGCTGCATCCATGATGACCTTACCGAGACTGGCGGCTGAAACCCTGGAGAAGTTGCTGGGCTCGTTCATGCGCCGCAGGTACGACGAGTCCTATGCCAGGGTCGTCGAAGGCTCCACGCGCACCGCGATGGAATGCATCGGCAACAGTGACGCGCTCTACCACAACATCGAACATACGATGCTGGTGACGCTGGCCGCCCAGGCAATCCTGATGGGGCGCAATCTCCACACGCATCTTGCGGCGGAGGACTACCTCCATGTCCTGATCGCCTGCCTTGCGCACGACATCGGCTATGTCCGCGGCCTGTTTCCGGAAGATGACGAAGATGGTTTCATCATCGACGAAGCCGGGACCAAGGTGTCGCTTCCGCGGGGCGCTTCGGATGCCAGTCTGATGATGTATCACGTCGACCGCTCGAAGCTCTTCGTGCGGCGGCGGCTGCCGCCGATCCGCGGTCTTGACAGCGAGCGCATCGCGCGTGCCATCGAAGGCACCCGTTTCCCGGCCCAGGAAGGGCAGGAATATGACGACGAAGCCTCGATCCTGCGCGCGGCCGACTTCATCGGCCAGCTCGGCGATCCCAACTATCTGCGCAAGGCCAACGCGCTCTATTACGAGTTCGAGGAGGTCGGCATCAATCGTCAGCTCGGCTACGATTCGCCGGCCGACATCGTGAACCGCTATCCGCAATTCTATTGGAACAGCGTCGCACCGCACATCCAGACCGAGATCGGCTATCTCAACAAGACCGAGATCGGCCGGCAATGGATCGCCAACCTCTACAGCAACGTGTTTCGCGCCGAACGCGACATCTCGCTGTCCGGTCCGCAGAAATAAGATCGGGCTCATGCCGCGATCGAGGCAAAGCTCGCCGCACAGCCGCCGATCCGCGTCCCGACCATCGCGATCGACGGCGACAGCGACGGCGTCAATCCCGGCACCGTCCACCATGCGCCCAAGTTCGAGGGTTTCTTCGAACGGCGCGTCTTCGCCGGCGCTGGTCACAATCTGCCGCAGGAGCGGCCGGCCGAATGGGCGCAGGCCGTGATCGATGTGCGCAAGGCGGCGGAATAGCCGTCCGCACATCATTGCTCCCCGGGGATCCCGGATGCTCGGCAATTGGCCGGGCCGTCCCCGCCGCACGTATAGATTGCATACGATGCGGAAAAAGGAGACAACTCGCAGAGCTTGATTCTGCATCATCTCCCCTGGAGGCGATGTTTCCTGCGGTGGCGACATGGGCACGGCGACCAGGTCCCTGAATTTGTCGTTCAGCATCGTCGGCGTGCTGACGGCCCTTGGCGTCGGCAGCGCCGCGCTGCTTGCAGCTGGACGACGGGATTATCCAGAACTCCACACCATTCTCGACACCAGCATAGCGCTCATCACGGGCCTGCTGGCACTGCTGCTCTGGGATACGGGCGCACGCAGCAGGCAGCCGCTCCTCGTGCGGCTCGCAATCGCCTTCGGTGTCACCTTCGCCCTCGAGTTCCTCCACGTCCTGGTGATCGTCGAATGGTCGGGGGCGCTGGCGTTCCTCATGCAGCTGCGGGAATTTCTCCGGCCCGCGACCTGGCCGCCGGCGGCCCACATCCTCGCGATCGGGATCCTCACCGCGATCTGGTCGTCGCGTCGGCACCGGGCCGGGGTGCCGGCGTTCGCGCTGTTCATGGCAGCCGTGGCCGTGCTGCTGGTCGTGATCTTCCAGCGCCTTCCGGCGTATCGTCCTGCGGGCCTGCTGGATATCACCCGACCAGTGTTGATCCTGGCGCCGCCGTTGTGGGCGGTCACCTGCGTCCTGTGCTGGCGGTTGCGAATGACGGACCGCATCTTCGGGCCGCTGGCCTTGATGGGCGCTGTCGTTCTGCTCGGCCACGTCGCGATGTTGTATTCGCAGGCGCCGCACGACACCGAGGCGATGGTCGCTCACCTCGGCAAGGTGGCAGGGCGCCTCATCCTGCTGCTCTCGATCATGCAGATGGCCTCGTCCGACATGCTGGAGCGGATGCGGGCAGAGGCCCAGCTCGCGCGCTTGAACGAGGAGCTGGAACGACGCGTCGAGGAACGGACCGTGCAGCTCGCCTCAGCCAACCACGCCCTGGAATCCGAGATCGGCGTGCGCCGGCTCGCGGAGCAGAAGGCCCAGGCCCAGCTTGCCCGGCTGAGCCTGTTACATCAGATCACCCGCGCGATCGGCGAACGGCAGGATATCAAGAGCATCTTCCAGGTGGCGATCCGCAGCATCGAGGACCAGTTGCCGGTCGATTTCGCCTGTCTGTGCCTTCACGACACGGTCGATCATGTGTTGACGGTGGAATGCGTCGGGCTCAGGAGCGGTGCCGTTGCGCTGGAACTGGCGATGCCGGAGCGTTCGCGGATCGCCATCGACGAGAACGGTCTCTCCCGGTGCGTGCTGGGCCAGCTCGTCTACGAGCCGGAGATCGCGCAATCGCCGTTTCCGTTCCCGATGCGGCTCGCGCGCGGCGGGTTGCATGCGATGGTACTGGCCCCGCTCCAGGTCGAGAGCCGGGTATTCGGCGTGCTCGTCGCCGCACGCAAGGAGAAGCAGAGCTTCGGCAGCGGCGAGTGCGAGTTCCTGCGGCAGCTCAGCGAGCATGTCGCGCTCGCCGCCCATCAGGCGCAGCTCCATGGCGCCCTTCAGCAGGCCTACGAGGATCTGCGGCAGACGCAGCAGGCCGTGATGCAGCAGGAGCGGCTGCGCGCGCTCGGGCAGATGGCCAGCGGCATCGCGCACGACATCAACAACGCACTGTCGCCGGTGGCGCTCTATACCCAATCGCTGCTGGAGGTGGAGCCGAATCTCAGCGCGCGCACGCGTGAATATCTGGAGACGATCCAGCGGGCGGTCGAAGACGTCGCACACACGGTCACGCGCATGCGCGAATTCTACCGTCAGCGCGAGCCGCAGCTGACGCTGATGCCGGTCCGGCTCAACGAGCTGGTGCAGCAGGTCATCGACTTGACGCGGGCGCGCTGGAGCGACATGCCGCAGCTACGCGGCAACGTGATCTCGTTGCGCAGCGAGCTTGCCGAACGATTGCCGGCGGTCTCGGGCGTCGAGAGCGAGATTCGCGAAGCATTGATCAATCTCATCTTCAATGCGGTCGATGCGCTGCCCGCCGGTGGCACACTGACGCTGCGCACGCGGCTCCTGCGCAGTGCGGACGGGCAAGACCAGGTGCGGGTCGAGGTCGGCGACGACGGCGTCGGCATGAGCGAGGAAACCCGCCGGCGCTGCCTCGAGCCGTTCTTCACGACGAAGGGAGAGCGCGGCACCGGATTGGGCCTTGCCATGGTCTACGGCGTCGCCAGGCGCCACAACGCCGATATCGACATCGACAGTGCGGTCGGCCGGGGCACCGTCGTCGCGCTGAGCTTTCCGGTGCCGGAAGCGCCGTCCGGCGCGCCGTTGCGCGACGCGCCCGAACCCGCGAGGCCGGCGCGCCTGCGCCTCCTGCTGGTCGACGACGACCCGATGCTGCTCCGGTCACTGTGCAATACGCTCGAGGCGGAGGGGCACGTCATCGTGACGGCAAATGACGGCGCGGCCGGAATCGCGGCGTTCTGCGCCGCCGCCGAGCGTGGCGAGACCTTCGCTGCCGTCATCACCGATCTCGGCATGCCGAACGTCGACGGGCGCAAGGTGGCGAACGCCATCAAGAGCCTCTCGTCCACGACACCCGTGATCATGTTGACCGGCTGGGGCAAGCGCCTCACATCCGAAGACGACATTCCGCCGCATGTCGACTACGTCCTCAGCAAGCCGCCGAAGCTTCGCGAATTGCGCGAGGCGCTGGTACGATGCTGCGGGCCCGCCAGCGCGTGAGGTCCATGAGGGCAGGGTAGAGCAACATGCCGACGAAAGGCGCGAAGGCCCGCATTCTCGTGGTCGACGACGAAGTGGCACAGATGAAGGCGCTGTGCGACACGCTGCCGGGTGCGGACTACGAGCCGGTCGGCTTCTCGGATGGGCCATCCGCTCTGGCGGAGTTGCGGCGCGCCAGATGTGACCTGCTGCTCGCCGACCTGATGATGCCGGGGATGGGCGGCATCGAGCTGCTGCAGGCCGCGCAGGAGATCGATCCCGATCTCGTCGGCATCATCATGACCGGCGACGGAACCATCGCCACCGCGGTCGAGGCCATGAAAGCGGGCGCGCTCGACTACATTCTCAAGCCGTTCAGGCTCAGCGTCGTCATTCCCGTGCTGGAGCGCGCGCTGGCGGTACGGCGCCTTCGCCTCGAGAACGCCGAATTGGCGCAGCGGGTGCGCGAGCGCACCCTGGAGCTCGAGGCGGCGAACCGGGAGCTCGAGGCATTCTCCTATTCCGTCGCGCACGATCTGCGCGGACCGCTCTCGGTCGTGATCGGATATGCGGAGACGCTGGTCGAGGATCATTCCGCGGAGTGGCCGGACAAGCCGCGGGAGCTGGTCGGCGCCATCATGGCCAGCGGCGAGCACATGCAGCGCCTGATCGAGGGGCTGCTGCGGCTGTCGAAGCTCGGCCGCCAACCGCTGTCGAAAGGGCCGGTCGAGGTCGGAGCACTGGTCCGCGAGGTCGTGGATGAACTGCGCCGGCAGCACGCGGGTCGCGAGATCGTCGTCCATGTCGGCGACATTCCCGATTGCGTCGGCGACCGGGCGCTGCTGCGGCAAGTGCTCGTCAACCTGGTCTCCAACGCCTTCAAGTTCACCCGCGCGCGCGAGAAGCCGCTGGTCACCGTGATCGGCTGGACCGAAGCCGGCGAAAAAATCTATTGCGTGCGCGACAATGGAGCCGGCTTCGACCTGCAGCAGGCCGACAAGTTGTTCGCTGCGTTTCAGCGATTTCACGACCCCGATCAGTACGAGGGTACGGGGATCGGCCTTTCGATCGCATCGCGCATCGTGCAGCGCCACGGCGGACGCATCTGGGCCAATGCCGAGGTCGGCAAGGGCGCGGCGTTCTATTTCGGCATCCCTGACTGATCTGCAAGCAAACCGCCGCATTCGATCTTGATGACGCGTGCCCCCGGGCTTCGCATGCCCGCCGGCCTCCGATTTTTCCTCATCTCGGGAACCTTTTCCGATCGGAGCCGTCCAAGCTGAAGGACCGCTGCTGTATCCGGTCCGTCGGAAGGGAGGCCATTGATGAAGTCACAAGCGCGCAAGCTTGAGCGTGTCGCGGTCGCGCAGGCGCCGAGCGATCGGCCCGACAGGCGGGAGGTCGAGCAGGCGGTCCGCACCATGATCCGCTGGGCCGGCGACGATCCCACGCGCGACGGTCTGCGCGACACGCCGGGTCGGGTTGCGCGCGCCTTCGAGGAATATTTTACCGGTTATGCGCAGGATCCGACGGAAATCCTGCAAAAGACCTTCGAGGAGATCGAAGGCTATGACGAAATGATCGTCCTGCGCGGCGTTCGCTTCGAAAGCCATTGCGAGCACCATATCGCGCCCATCGTCGGCCGTGCCTGGGTCGCCTATATCCCGCAAGGGCGCGTGGTCGGCATCAGCAAGCTGGCGCGCGTGGTCGATATCTACGCCAAGCGGCTCCAGATCCAGGAGAAGATGACCGCCCAGATCGCCAACACGATCAGCGACGTGCTGAAGCCTCAAGGGGTCGGAGTCATCATCAAGGCGACGCATCACTGCATGACCACGCGCGGTGCGCACAAGCCCGGGACCGATCTCGTCACCAGCCGCATGCTGGGTGTGTTCCGCGACAATGCGCTGACCCGCCAGGAACTGCTGGGGCTGGCCCATGCGGACGATTGATCCGCGACAGCGCGAGGAGACGACGCCATGACCGAGGACAACAAGCCGCGTGGGCCCGACCTGACCAGGGGCGTGTCGCTGACCGAATTCAAGGACGGCAAATTGCTCGGCCATGTCGGCGAGGAGGACGTCCTCCTGGTGCAGGCCGGCGGTGAGATTTTTGCTATCGAGCCGGCTTGCAGCCATTACCACGGCCCGCTCGCCGAGGGGCTCGTGGTCGGCGACACCATCCGCTGTCCCTGGCATCACGCCTGCTTCTCCTTGCGCTCGGGCGAGGCGACCCGGCCGCCGGCGCTGAATGCGCTGGCGGTGTGGAGCCTTGCGCGCGACGGCGATAGGATCGTCGTTCAGCGCAAGCGCGAGGCACCAAGGCCGTCAACGGCTCATCGTAGCGCGCCGTCGCCGGAAAATTTCGTGATCGTCGGCGGCGGCGCGGCCGGCTTTGCGGCGGTCGAGACGCTCCGGCGCGAGGGCTTTGCCGGCGCCATCACCATGCTCAGCGATGACGGCGCGATGCCGGTCGACCGGCCCAACCTTTCCAAGGACTACCTCGCCGGCAATGCGCCGGAGGACTGGCTGCCGCTGCGAGGCGAAGACTATTATCAGGACGCCGGCATCGAGCTCAGGCTGAACACCAACGTTTCGGCGATCGATCCGAAGACGCGCAGCGTGACGCTGGGCAATGGTGACAAGCTCCGGTTCGACCGGCTGTTGCTCGCCACCGGCGCCGAGCCGGTAAAGCTCCAGATTCCGGGCGCGGACCAGCCGCACGTTCACACCTTGCGCTCCGTTGCCGACAGCCGCGCCATCATCAAGGCGGCTGCCAGCGCGACGCGCGCCCTGGTGATCGGCGCCAGCTTTATCGGCCTCGAAGTCGCAGCGTCCCTGCGAGCGCGCAAGCTCGAGGTGCATGTCGTCGCGCCGGAAGAACGACCGATGCAGAAGGTGCTCGGGCCCGAGATGGGCGACTTCATCCGCGCGCTGCATGAGGAGAACGGCGTCACCTTCCATCTCAAGGATACGGTGGCGAAGCTCGAGGGCACCCGCGCCACGCTGAAGGGCGGCGCGGTCATCGAGGCAGACCTGGTCGTGGTCGGCATCGGCGTCAGACCGCGCCTTGCGCTGGCCGAGCAGGCCGGCCTTGCCGCCGATCGCGGCGTCAGCGTGACTGAATATCTCGAAACCAGCGTCGCCGGCATCTTTGCCGCCGGCGACATCGCGCGCTGGCCTGATCCGCATTCGCGGCAGACCATCCGCGTCGAGCATTGGGTGGTGGCGGAGCGGCAAGGCCAGACCGCGGCGCGCAACATGCTCGGCAGGCGCGAACGCTTCGACGCGGTGCCGTTCTTCTGGTCCCAGCATTACGACGTTCCGATCAACTATGTCGGTCACGCCGAGAGCTTCGACGATATCGCGATCGACGGCAGCATTTCCGGCAAGGACTGCTTGTTGAAATATCGCAAGGCCGGGCGCGTGCTTGCTGTCGCTTCAATTTACCGCGATCTCGACAATCTCAAGGCCGAGCTCGAGATGGAGCGCTCGCGCCCCTGAAGCCAATCATCGAGCTTGACCGCAACTCCATCACGCTACAGGCGCTGAGGGGGCACTCACGGCCATCAGCAACTCGACGCAAGACCGTCTGGCGGAACTCCGCTGATCTGACATGCTGACAAAAGGCAGCACGCCGCGCGTTCGTTTGGAGCGGGCGAAAGATCATTGGGGAGAAGCCATGAACGCCGCTTGGGTCCTGGCCGCAGCGCTGGCTGCCGCTTGTCTGTCCATGCCCGCCGTCGCGCAAAAATCCTACGGTCCCGGCGTTACCGACACCGAGATCAAGATCGGCAACACCATGCCCTATAGCGGGCCGGCCTCGCCGCTCAGCATCACCGGCCGGGTGATCTCCGCTTATTTCGACGAAATCAACGAGAAGGGCGGCGTCAACGGCCGCAAGCTCAATCTGATCTCGCTGGATGATGCCTTCTCGCCGCCCAAGACCATGGAGGCCGCGCGTCGGCTGGTCGAGGGCGAGGGCGTCGCCTTCATCTTCGCGACCATGGGCACCGCGCCGAGCTCGGCGATCGCAAAGTACCTCAACAGCAACAAGGTGCCGCAGCTCTTTTTGATCAGCTCGGCCTCGAAGTGGAACGACCCTGCCAACATGCCGTGGTCGATGGCGCTGCCCTGGGCGCCGAACTACACCAGCGAGGCCGCGATCGACGTCGCCTATGCCCGCGCCAAGAACCCGAATGCACGCTTTGCGGTGCTCTATCAAAACGACGACGCCGGCAAGGAATATCTGCGCGGTGTCAGGGAGGCGCTCGGCGCCGACGCTGACAAGGCGATCGCGATGGCCTCGAGCTTCGAGGTCGCCGATCCCACCGTCGATTCCCAGGTGCTGACGCTCGCCAACACCAAGGCCGACGTCTTCATGATCTATTCGGTGACGCCGCGCGCCTGCGCGCAGGCGATCCGCAAGGCGCATGAGGTCGGCTGGCAGCCGACGCGCTTCCTCGCCAGCGGCTGTGCCAACAAGGCCACCGTGATGGTGCCGGCCGGGCTCGATGCGGGCAAGGGCGTGCTGTCGCTCGGCGCGCTCAAGCCGTTCGTCGCCGAGCCCAAGGACGATCCGGCGATGACGGCCTATATCGATTTCATGAAGCGCCGCCTGCCCAATGCCGACGTCAACAACGTCGCCGGGCTCTACGGCTACACCGTCGCCGAGGCGCTGGTGGTCTTGCTGAAGCAGTGCAAGGACAATCTGACGCGCGAGAACATCATGGCGCAGGCCACCAACTTGAAGAAGGTGCCGTTATCGCTGCTGATGCCCGGCATCACCCTCAACACCACGCCGCAGGATTTCCGCCCGATCAAGGACGGCTACATGCTCCAGTTCGACGGCAACGACTGGGTCGTGGCCAGCGAGCTCTTGCGCGGCACGTGACTGCGCGAGTAACGGCAGGCAACCACGTTTGAGAAGCGGTTTCCGTGCGGCCATCCTTCGAGACGCCCGCTTTTGGCGGGCTCCTCAGGATGAGGACGGAATGTCCGGCGGCAGTTTCAACAGGCACAGGTGCCGCTTAGCCTCACCCTGAGGAGACCGCGCAGCGGTCGTCTCGAAGGGCGAGGCGTGCGCTCACGCAGCCCGAGGGCGATCCGTCGGCGAAGAGGAGAACACCATGCACTTTCAACACTCCGCCCGTTCGCTGGAGCTTCAGGACCGCGTCCGCCAGTTCATGCGCACCCATGTCGAGCCGGTCGAAGAGCTCTATTACGAGCAGGTGAAGCCGGAGGCCACGCGTTACAGAACGCCTGCCGTTTTGCAGGACCTGAAGCGGCTGGCGCGGGAGCAGGGGCTCTGGAATCTGTTCCTGTCAGGCGAGCACGGCCCGGGTCTTTCCAATCTCGAATACGCCCCCGTGAAGGAGATCATGGGCCGCATCCTGTGGGCGCCCGAAATCTTCAACTGCTCGGCCCCCGACGTCGGCAATATGGAGGTGCTCGCCAATTACGGCACCAAGGCGCAGCAGGAGCGCTGGCTGACACCGCTGCTGGAAGGGCGGATCCGCTCCGGCTTCTCGATGACGGAGCCGCAGGTCGCCTCCAGCGATGCCACCAACATCCAGTGTGAGATCCGGCGCGACGGCGGCGACTACGTCATCAACGGCCGCAAATGGTTCACCTCAGGCGCGATGAACGAGGACTGCGAGATCCTGATCGTGATGGGCAAGACCGCGCCCGACCATCCCGATCGCCACCGTCAACAATCCATGATCCTGGTGCCCAAGAACACGCCCGGCGTGCGCATTGTCCGCGACATGCTCACCTTCGGCTACGACGATGCCCCGGTTGGCCACCCCGAGATCGTCTACGACAACGTCCGCGTGCCCGCCGAGAACATCCTGCTCGGCGAAGGCCGCGGCTTCGAGATCGCGCAAGGCCGGCTCGGCCCCGGCCGCATCCACCATTGCATGCGGCTGATCGGCTGCGCCCAGCGCGCGCTGGAATTGATGTGCCAGCGCGCGGTCTCGCGCGTTGCCTTCGGCAAGCCGCTGGCCGAGCAGGGTTCGGTGCGCGAGGACATCGCAAACTCCTTCTGCGAGATCGCGCAGGCGCGCCTCCTCACGCTGCAGGCCGCCGACAAGATGGACCGCGAAGGTAACAAGGCCGCACGCGACCTGATCGCGGCCGCCAAGATCGTGGTCCCCAGCATGGCGGCCCGCGTCATCGACCGCGCCATCCAGATCCACGGCGCCGCCGGCGTGTCGCAGGACACGTTCCTGGCCCGCGCCTATGTCTACGCCCGCTTCATCCGCATCGGCGACGGGCCGGACCAGGTGCACCTCGCGGCCTTGGGGAAGGAGCTGATCAGGCGCGGCGGGGTGATGGGGTGAGCGGAAGCTGGCTTTCTGGTGCCTGTATTAACTCAACATCCGCTTATGGAGGCAAAGCAGACCAAGCCGGCAAATTGCGGCACTTCGGATTGTGACCCATATGAGACGTCGGCAGGACCCTCGACCGTGGCCATCGATAACCGCCCGATTCGATTGATGCACTATCTGCACCGAAGGGACCTGCAAGCGAGGCCGACAAAAGTCTGCTCGTTGGGCAACGACGTGACCTGCGACTTCACATGCGCAAGTAGCCTTCAACCTCGCCCGCAGCCCAGGCGAGCGTCTTCTCCAGCTGCTCGCCCTGCATGTGGCGGACTGTCATCTGGGCCATGAGGCCCTAGGAATAGATCTGCACTGCGATCTTGAGCGGTGTTGGCTGCGCGGCAATCGATAGGATCTGGTGGTTGTGGGGATTCGGGTAGTGGTAGAGCGTGCCCTTCGGCGGTCCTTCGTCGGCCCAGCGTCGTCAGGTTGTCGAAGGCCGGAAGGTGGCCTTCGCTCGCGGCCACCATCCTTTCGATTGCCTTCGGCTGCGACAGGTGCGCCAGCAGGCTCTTTGCCGTCGGCTTGCTCTTGGTGAAGGACCAGATCTCCAGAAGAAAGGAATGAAGGGTGCGAAGCGGCCCTTTGGACCTGCCGGCGACCTGGCGCGATTGCCCCAAAGGAGACTCGTCAATTGGCCGCGAACCCGCAAAGAGAGCCGAAGTGAGACCATGGCCGGCGCGTCAAAGCTAGCACTTGATTTCCTGCTGCGACGGGCGACAATGAGGTCACGCCAGCTTCCGGTACTGAACTTCATATAAGACGGGGAAAACCCGCTTGGCCACGGCAATACCGTCGCTGCGCGGGAGGGACCGTTATGACTGCGCGGTTCATGCTGCAGCGCCGACACGATCCGGGCCGCCGGGCGTATCGCCGCTACGATTGGGAACGACGTGGTCGCGCCGCTGCTCTGCGAAGAATTCACCATGTTTCGCGGCGAACTCGCCACCACGGCGCTGCAAGTGGAACACCTACAAAGATCATCGAGCCAGCGTATTGCGCGCGTGGGCATGCGTTGAGCCACGGAGGCGCGATAGGCTGAAAGGGAGTCCAAGCCGGCGTAAGACCGGCCGAATGGCATCAGCTCAGACACACCGAGGGAGGGATGCATGACAACGGTAACCCGACGTAACGTCCTCAAGGGCGGTGCCGCGGTTGTGGGCGGCATGGCCAGCATCTTGGCGACCGGCAGGGCGCCCGCCTATGCGCAAGCCACTACGGTGCACTGGCTGCGCTGGACCGACTTCGTTCCGGCGTCAGATCAGCTTCTGCGCAACGAGATCGCCAAGGAGGGCGAGAAGGCGCTCGGCATAAAGCTCAATATCGAGACCATCAACGCCAACGATATCCAGGCCCGCGTCACCTCGGCTATCCAGTCGGGGTCAGGCCCGGACGTCGTCTGTGTCCTCAACAATTGGGGGCAACTTTACGGCGAGAGCGTCGCGGATGTCAGCGACCTCGCCGAGGCACTCGGCAAGAGCCAGGGCGGCTTCTACGAAACATCCCGCGCGGTCGCCAATGACGGAAAAAAATGGATCGCAGTGCCGTGGTGCATCGTCGGTCTGCAGATCGCATACCGAAAGTCCTGGTTTGCCGAGATCGGCTACACGGATGGAAAATTTCCCCAGACTTGGGAAGAGTACCGCGAGGCCGGCAAGAAGCTGAAGGCAAAGGGACGGCCGATCGGCCAAACGCTGGGTCACACGTTCGGCGATGCGCCCGCCTTCGCTTACCCCTACCTGTGGTCCTGGGGCGGCAAAGAGGTCGAAGCAGACGGCAAGACGGTTGTGCTGAATAGCCCAGCGACAGTCGAGTCGGTAAAGTTCATGGTGGCCTTCTGGAAGGACGCCCACGATGAAGGCGGGCTCGCCTGGGACGATTCCAACAACAACCGCGCTTTTCTGTCCGGGACGTGCAGCGCCACGCTCAACGGCGCCTCGATCTACATCGAGGCTCTGCGTAAGCCGGATACCTACAAGACGGAGGCAGGCGGGCAATTGAAGGACGACATCCTGCACGCCGCGCTGCCCAAAGGTCCCGGCGGGCAGTTCAGCTATCACGTCCCGTTCTCGAACCTCCTGATGGGTTATTCGAAGAACCAGGATGCGGCGAAGAAATTCCTTGGCTGGATTCACTCCAAGGACGTCTACGACAAGTGGTTCGTCTCCCAGAAGGGCTTCTCGGTCGGCCCGACCACGGATTGGGAAAAGCACAAGCTGTGGGGCGACGACCCGATCATGCTGCCCTACAAGCAAGCGGCGCGCACAGGGCGCTTCGCTGGCTACCAAGGCCCCTCTACGCGCAAGGCAGCCGAGGTCGTTACCAAGTACATCATCATTGATATGTACGCAAAGGCAGTCCAAGGCATGCCCGCCGAGGATGCGGTGAAGTGGGCAGAGGCCGAGCTCAAGAAGGTCTACGTCCGAGGTTAAGCCGTCCCTCTCCCATTTTCGTTGGGGAAGGGAATCTTCCGGCCGACGAGGATCGAACATGGCGATAAGCGCGGTTTCCGCCACCACGCTCCGCGAGGTGCCCCCTCCGCGGCGACAGCGGTTGCTCGAGGACGAGCGCTGGTTGGCATTCGTGCTGCTGGTGCCGACCATCGCGCTGCTCGGCATGTTCATTGCCTATCCCTTCATTCGAGGGATATTGCTGTCGGTCACCAACTCGCGCGTCGGTATGCCCGGCGACTTCGTCGGCCTCGCTAACTTCTACAAGATCTTCAATGACGGAATCTTTCGCACCTCCGTTTACAACACCTTCCTCTATACGGGCGTGACCACCGTCTTCAAGCTGGCGCTCGGGCTGTGGCTGGCCATGCTGCTCAACCGTAATTTCCGCGGCAAGGCCTTTACCCGTGCTTTCATCCTGCTGCCTTTCATTATCCCGACCGTGCTCTCGACTTTCGCCTGGAAGTGGATGTTCGACCCGACGTTCAGCGTTCTCAATTGGCTCCTCTACCATTTCGGCTTGATCACCGGTCGGATCAATTGGCTGGGCGATCCGGACCTCGCCATGATCTCGATTATCATCGTCAACATCTGGCGCGGGGTGCCGTTCTTTGCCATCAGCCTGCTCGCAGGCTTGCAGACTATCAGTCCCGAACTCAACGAGGCCGCCGCCATCGACGGCGCCAAGCCGTGGCAGCGGTTCTGGCACATCACCTGGCCGCTGCTGCTGCCCGTGACCATGGTCGTGGTGCTGTTCTCAGTGATTCAGACGTTCGCCGACTTCCAGATCGTCTATGTGATGACGGGCGGCGGACCAGCCAACGCAACGCACCTGTTTGCCACCTACGCCTATCAGATTGGTATCGGCACCGGCCTCTTGAGCGAGGGCGCCGCAATATCGCTCGCAATGTTTCCGGTCCTGTTTCTGGTCGTCATCATCCAACTTCTCTACATCCGCCGCGTGGAGGTCCGCTGAGCCATGATCGAAGGCGCAAGGTGGCGAAAGTGGATATTCTTCTACGTCCCCATGGCGCTGTTCCTGCTTTTCCTGCTGTTCCCGTTCTACTGGATGGTGATTACTTCGGTGCGGCCGGACGGCGAGCTTTACCGGCCTTGGAATTCGATCAACTACAATCCGTTCTGGACTTGGAAACCGACCTGGGACCATGTCAGCTACTTGTTCGAGGAAACGCTGTTCGCATCATGGCTGTGGAACACGACGTTCATCGCGCTCGCGTCAACCGCTATCTCGCTCGTGTGCGGCGTGTTCGCCGGCTATGCTCTGTCGCGGCTGAACTTTCCATTTGCCGGCAGCCTGGGCACCGGCATCTTCATCACTTATCTGGTACCGCAAACGCTGCTGTTCATTCCGCTGGCAGAGATCATACGCAACTATCGGCTGGGTGACACGCCTTGGTCACTGATTCTGACCTATCCGACCTTTCTTATTCCGTTCTGCACCTGGCTCATGATGGGCTACTTCAAGGCGGTACCCAAGGAGCTCGAGGAATGCGCGCGCATTGATGGCGCCTCGCGCTGGCAGGCTATGCTCTACATCGTCATCCCGGTGGCGATCCCGGGCATCCTCTCGGCCGGCATCTTCGCTTTCACGCTGTCGTGGAACGAGTTCATCTATGCGCTTGTCTTCCTGTCCTCGCCTGAGCAGAAGACTGTGCCGGTCGGCGTCACATCGGAGCTGATCCGTGGCGATGTATTCTACTGGGGACCGCTGATGGCTGGGGCCCTGCTTGGATCGATACCGGTTGCTATCGCGTATTCGTTTTTCGTCGAGCACTACGTCGCAGGATTGACCGGATCGGTGAAGGGCTGACAGCACGACGGATCATAGGGATTCGAAGGCGCGAACCCAGATTGCGCACAGGTCGTTGGGAGGCAGGTGAAAGTGAATGGGCCAGGTCGTCCTCAAGGGGATCAACAAGTTCTTTGACAGCGTGCACGCTGTCAAAGACGTCAATCTGCAGATCCGCGATAAGGAGTTCGTGGTGTTCGTCGGCCCCTCCGGCTGTGGCAAGACGACGACGCTCAGGATGATCGCCGGGCTTGAAGCGATCAGTTCCGGCGACATTTCCATCGACGGCAACGTGGTCAATGAATTGGCGCCCATGGACCGCGACATCGCCATGGTGTTCCAGAACTACGCACTGTACCCGCACATGAGCGTGTACGACAACATGGCGTTCGGCCTGAAGATGCGCAAATTCGAAAAGTCCGAGATAGACAAGCGCGTGCTGGAGGCGGCTGACATCCTTGGCATCGGCGAACTGCTAAAGCGCAGGCCACGCCAGCTCTCAGGCGGCCAGCGCCAGCGCGTGGCGTTAGGCCGTGCTATCGTGCGCCACCCTCGCGTGTTCCTGTTCGACGAGCCGCTGTCGAACCTCGATGCCAAGCTGCGGGTGCAGATGCGCGTTGAGCTGAAGAAGTTGCATCTGCGACTCGGCACTACAGCCATTTACGTTACTCATGATCAGGTCGAAGCCATGACGCTGGGTGACCGGGTCGTGGTCATGAAAGACGGCGTGGTGCAGCAGGTGGGGGAGCCGCTAGAGCTGTACAATCAGCCCGCCAACAAGTTCGTCGCCGGCTTCATCGGCTCCCCGGCCATGAATTTCGCCGCCGTTACGGTGACCGAGGCGAACGGATCGCTGATCGCCGAGAACTCTGGCCTGCGCATCAAGCTACCGGACGAGACCGCGCAGCGGCTGCGCGGCCATATCGGACGCGAGGTCATGCTCGGCGTGCGGCCGGAGGACCTCACCGTGGCGGGTAGCGTTGATCTCGGCCACCCATGCTTCGATGCTGTGATTGAGGTGGTCGAGCAACTCGGCTCGGAAATCCTGCTCGATATGAAGGTCGGCGAGAGCATCATGGTGGCGAGCATCGAGCCGACCGCGAGGGTGAGGGTGGGCGATAAGCTGCGCGTTGCCATGCGGCCTTCCAGGCTTCACGTTTTCGACGCGCAGACCGAGGGGGCCATCTAACGCCGGCAGTTGGCCAATTCCGGTGGTGAGGGGAATTCGCTCAGGACTGGTGACCTCCCTGTCACCAGCTTCGATGACGCCCGGCGAGTGCGAAGGCTGTTGGCCTAACCATTCCCGAGCCCTTCTTGCTACGTGCTGACGAGGGTTATTGATGATGCCATTTGATGCGGCGGTACGGAGTCCGTTATTGGCCCGTGTGAGACCTTCGACCGTGCTGAGGACAGTCCGCTCAGCGAGGCCGACCGGAAGTCATAACTGCAGGGTCCAACCGACGCGATTGACATCCAGCAGACGTTCGCTGGGTCGACTTTTGTTCTGGTGTCGCGCCGGTTCCGGGTGCACACTCGTTCTAACACCGCACGGCGCTGTGCTTTGATCGGTGATGAGAACGCCGGTTTGCGCTCCCTCCCAATTCACGCAGGGAAAGGAGAGTGCCATGGGAAGACACTCAGAATCCCACATTGACGACAACCTGAACGCGGAACGTGCCCGGATCATAGCGGAACTGGAAAATACGCAGCCAGGACCACGGCGTGATCTTCTAGAAAGCAAACTGCGCCAGCTCGAAACCGCTTCTCATATAGATGAATGGCTGACGTCGTCGGGTCTGCAACCGCCCGAGGAATAAGGCGTCTCAGGCCGACCGAGCGCACAGGGGTCAGCAGATAGCGAGAGGTCTTTCGATGACTATCACCCTCAACCACACCATCGTTCCGGCCCGCGACAAGAGGGCAGCGGCGCAATTTTTTGCGCGCATTTTTGGCCTCCATGCCGATCCGAAAGACGGCCATTTCGCGCCGGTACGTATTAACGACACGCTCACGCTGCTCTTCGACGACGACGAGGCGTTCGAGAGCCACCACTACGCCTTCCACGTCAGCGATGCCGAGTTCGATGCCATCTTCGGCCGCATTCGCGAGGCGAATCTCGCCTATGGCAGCGCACCGTGGAGCCTCGACGACGGTAAGCTCAATGACTGGAACGGCGGCCGCGGCGTCTATTTTCGCGACCCTGACGGCCACGTGCTAGAACTCATGACCGTACCGCAGTGAGCCGCTACCAGCGATGAGGCGATCGAGGAAATTGTTGTTATGTCGTGTGTGAGATCATCTGGTATTGCGGTGACAGCTCGTAGGATGGGTAGAGCGAAGCGAAACCCATCGAGGCCTTTGTTGCGTGACGAAACATGATGGGTTTCGCAAGTGCTCTACCCATCCTACGAGACCCATCCTACGAGACCCATCCTACGAGCTAAATTGACCTGGCGACCTGCTCGCTCTGCGGCCTCGATCCACTTTGGCGTAAAGCGTCAATTGAGTGCACTGGACTGCACCCCTGAAGTGAGACACGATAATTACAGTGACAGGCATTTCGAGGATGACCTGTGGCAGGACCAGGAAAGAAGCGTCAGTTTCCGACGACTTACAAATTGAAGGCGATCAAGCGGGTTGAGCGGGGCGAAGGCGTCCTTCCTGTGGCCCGCGAGCTTGGGATATCCCGCAAGATTCTTCATGACTGGATCAAAGCCTGGAACGCCGATGGGCCGGACGGTTTGAACCGGAAGCCCGGACCCAAACCTGGCCCCCGCAAGCTCAAGCCGCTAGCA
>NZ_AXAZ01000081.1 GCF_000473065.1 Bradyrhizobium sp. WSM1743 | reverse complement strand
GGCAGGATCGGCTGGCGCAAACTGAGCATCATCCCGCAAGTCGGAGGGCGTTGGCGCATTCAGATCAACAAATGGCTCAAGACCAGCGTAGGTGTTTGAGCGATCCCTGGCAGGATGCGACGGCGCAAAGCCAGCATCATCGTGCAACTCGGACGGCGTCGACGCAATCAGACCAACAGATGGCTCAAGCCTGCCCTTAGCATGTGACGAGGGCATGGATGGTGATGCTCGTTCTTGCAGCTGTTCACCCAACCAAACCCAAGCTCCGGCGCTCGGGCTGGCCGGCGTTGAGGGAACATCCTTCGCCGAGCCGGAGTGCCTATCGCCCTGCGCGGCCGGCGAGTTCGGCTGCTCGGGCCCTGGCAGCCCCAGCTCTCGGTTCGCCGCGGTGAGGTTCAAGTAGCTTCGAAGATGCGACAAATCGGGACCGTGTACTCTGCCTCCGGCCCGTTGGAATGCTACCACGTCATTGTCGAGGGATACCTGCTCCCTGCTCGAGCCGTTTAGCCGCCCGATGATGCTCGCTGTGCGATTCACGCTAAGCCACGCACTAAGCGCACGAAGACGCCTCGCCCGCTGTTGCGCAGACTGCCTCAGCTTCGCAGTCGGATTTTTAAGATCCTTCAGAGCTTGGCTCAGCGCGCCCTCGATGAGGGGCGCATCTTCTGGATGAGGAACTAGGCGACGGGGGGCACCAAGGACGCGGGGTTCGGGTGCTTCGACTTCTTCCCCCCCCCACGCAGCAGCCGCCGGAGAACGTCCACAGCCGATCTAATGCGGTTCTGGGGGTCACGGCCCAAGCTCCTGTACTTCGCTATTTCCTCATCGAGCGATGAACCGTCTCGCAGCCGAGAAGCTACAGGGCCCCGATGACTTGCGTTGACCCAGCGGACAAAAGTCCCAAGTCCGGAAACATTGTTGTTGATGGCCCCTGGGGTAAGCTTGCGCCGCTCGGCGTGCACGCGAAACCTCGTCAAGAGCTCCGCGTCTTCGGCCGGAAGCTGCTCGCCGATCAGCTCGTCCGGCGACGACACCGGAGCTTGTCTCTGCGCTGGTGACGTCGCCAGTTGATGGTATGGGATCTGCATCAGCGGCCGCTCAACCGCGTCGCCCTGCGGAGGCGGCGAGGAGCTGGGTCCGTCCATCGTCTTTAAAGGCAGATCCTGCTGGTTCGCAGGCAGAATCTCCGGCCAGCTGACAGCTCCGTTCGACCCGCTGTGCTGCGCAGTCGCGGAGAGGGTCGGCTTCATCTCGGCGCGAACCGCGTCTTCGAGATCAGGCAGGGGGCAAATATGACGCAGGAGTTCGATCGCTGTAGCACCCGCCGGCGACTTCAGGAGATGAGCCAGTGCGGCTCCGGCTTTACTGCGGCCATGGGGGTCCGCCTCCTTATACCGATTGACATCTTCATCCAGCGAGCCGTGGCCAAGCCGAGCAGCAATGCCGGGCTTATCGTTTTCACGGAGGTAATCACTGAAATCGATAAGAAGAGTTGCATAGCTCCTGGCGGTGTTGGCGGTGCTCGGGGGTGCTTCTTCCTTGTACCTTTTGATGAGATCCGCATCCTGGGGATAGGGATTCCGCTCAACCCGGCTTGCAAACGGCATGATGCCGCCCGGCGATTGGGAGGCTCGAAGATGATCCAGTGGGGTAGCGATGGCCTGCCCCTCCTGCTCGGCGAACTCCTGGGCATCCTTGTCCAGCGACTTGTCGAAAAGCCGGGAAGCAATGCCCGGCTTGTCGTTCTTCACGAGCCAATGCCCCAAGCTGAGAAGACCACGTAGATTGCGACCGACCGTGCTCTCGGAGGCTCCAGCTTTGATGAGTGCGGGCCTCAGCCCCTCAATAAGAGAGGCATCTTCGCAATAAACAGGATTTAGGCTGCTACCTGCGAAAACCAATTTTGCATGGCCCGAGGCATTCAGCATCGTTCCGCCGCCTTGACCGTGCGGAGGCGGCGTAGATGGGTGCCCACTCGCCCGCATGATGGGAATCTGCTCGCCTGGCATGAGGATGTTGCGGTAACGTTCATCCGTCAGCTCGTCGTCCTGATGGCGCCAGTTCACGGGATGAGGGGACTCTGTAGGATTCAATGCCAGGCCGTGCCGCGGTGGCTGAAGACACGACGATGCACCGGCTTCGTCGACCGTCCCAAAGAATAAATCTTGATCATCCCCCTCAGCGAGTGCCGCTGGCCAACTGAAGGCGGGCTGCGACTCGCCCTGCTTAGCCGCGGCAATGCCCCCTGTCCGGCCAGTGATTGACGCGACTCCGCCCGGCGACTGAGAGGCGCGGAGACGATCTAGTGCAGTAAGAACGAGGTTCCTGCGACTTTGATCGAAGATCGTAGCGTCGCTGCTCAGCGATTCGTCGTTAAGCCGAGCAGCCACTCCCGGCTTGTTTTGTTCGAAGAGCCACCGGCTGAATCTGCGAAGAGGACGAACATAATTCGTCTTAGCGGTGATCTCCTCGTACCCAGCCTTAACGAGTGCTTCTTGAAGTCCGGAAATCAAAGGCGCGTCTTCGGAATGAAAAGGGGGACCGTTGAATTTTCTCGCTCCGTTACGGAGATGATCAAGTGCCGCGCCGATACTTTTGTTACCCCCGGCGTCCTTGTAGCGCTTGATCTCTTCATTCAGCGCTTCGTCCTCGTTCCATGTCTCGTCCTGAAGCCGAGCAGCAATGCCAGGCTTGTTGTTTGCACGAAGGTAGTGGCTGAAATCCGTGAGAATGGATGCATAGGTTTTGGCGGTACTTGAAGTTCCGGCCGCCACTGCTTGCTGTCTGTATTCTTTGATGAGAGTTCCGTCCTTGGGATAAGGAGTCAGGTCAGGGCGGCCTGCGATCGGTACGACTCCCCCCGTCAATTGAGAGGTCCGCAGATGAGCTAGTGCCCAACGGACGTTCGCCGTCCCACCTTTGGTTATGAACTCCTCGACATCCTTGTCCATCGACTCGTCATGAAGCCGATCAGCGATACCCGGCTTGTCCTTTGCAAAGAGCCAGCGGCTCAAGCTGAGCAGATAACCGACGTTGCTCGTGGCGGTGCTCTCGGCGGCTCCGCCCCTGAGGAGCGCCTGCTTAAGACCGGAAATAAGGCGCGCATCCGTAGCATAAAGCGGCTCCTTGCTGCGGCCTACCAAGACCCAATTTGACTGAGCGGTCTCCAGCGCTGAGGCGCCCAGCACCGCCTCATCCTCTCCGGCATGGGCCTCAGATCGCGATGCATCCGCTTGATGGGCGCGGACCTGGATGAGCACGGGAGCCGACGGGACAACGATCTCGCCCAGCTGCCGCTGAAAAGCCGCCGCCTCTGCCGATGAGTCAGCCGGAGAGGCATCTTGCGCGTCCACGCCATTGGTTTGTTGTCCCACCTGATTCATCGAGACGAAGTTCATCTGTACTCACTTTCGAAGATGGAGGACCGGAGCAGGCCGATGAGTGCTAACATGCTGATCTGCATTGCAAAAGGAATGAAAATGACAAATTTTGGGAGAAAGAATCAACACTCCGCGCGTTAGAAAGAGCATTGCGGCCGCCAAACGCCCGATGAGATCAAAAAAACGCATTTCCTTCATTATGGGTAGAGTTAACCTTGTGCCCTCGTAGCACAGCCGGCGTCGCGCACGACCTCAATATAATCTGCTGGCGACGGTCGCCGCAGGAGCGATGATGACTTCGCCCGATGGCCAGATCGTGTTCAAGTTCGAGCCGGTCGATCAACCTCATTGCGAAACGAGCCTGCGGATGGCGGCGGGAGGCTCGACTTCGACGCGCAGAAGTTGTCGCGGCTACACGAATACAGGCTCGGTTGCTCCGAGTGTTCGCTGAGGGCTGGTCCGAAGCACAGGGCTGGTCTTCCGACAGAGTCTTGAGAATGAGGCCCATCCCGCTGGTCGGACGTATTCGATATCCAAAGCTTCGTCATGAACGCTTTCGGTTGCCTCGAAAAACCTCGCCGATCTGGCAAGCCCTACGTCCGCAACTCGTTTAGTGCCGAGTTCAAGGCCGTTCCGAGACGGTAACAAGGACTGGTCAGCGAACCTGATTTCCCTCCGTGACGGTCTCGCGCACCGGATCCCGCTCGTCCTATGTGATCGATAACGCCTCGACCGAGCAGCATAGGACGCTTGGCGCCGCCGCAGTCGCCTCAGGCGTCGCCGGCGACCAAGCTGAGTAAAGATTGTCTTCTCAGCAAGCAGCAGGCGCTCGGCCAATTCCGTCCGTGGATTACCCATTCAGTCTACGAAGAAGCACCGACCGTCCGTTTTCACAAGTAGATGCTGCACGACTACCGTTGGCACGACGACCAAATAGTCACTCGTGGGGACACGCTCTCCTTTCGATCGACACCAAGGATCTACCGCGGATCAGGCCGGGAGTTCCTCACCCAGTCATCGAATCGTGGTTCGTGGAGCCTCCTTTACGGAACTTAGAATCGTTGATCGGTTTGTGGCGGATTGTTGCCAGTCAGCTTGTCGCTGGTGAAATCAATCGATCTCGCGGCCCAGACCGTGAGGACGCCTTTCCTTATCTCGGCGGATCGTCCCCGAACGTTAGTGCCCGGCTCGGATTTCGCCCTGGCGCGCTTGAAGCACCACCCCGGCGGAGTATACGCCTCCTTGTTGGCATTCTCTAATCGAGCCCGGGCTTTCTTGTGTTCGGCCTCGAACACGTCGAATGGCTTGTAAGGGCCTTTGCGGCGAGGTCCCCGAAAAGGATAGGTTCTTGTATTCACCAGCGAGCCGCATGGCCGTCGGCAGATGCTCATCCAGCTTCAACGCCGCGTAAACCGCCGGCACGATGCCGGCGACCAGCGCCATGGTAGCCGTGAGGTGTTCGTACTTGTTGTCGACTTTTAAGATTTCCCAGCTTGGGAAGCACGCCGAAGATGATCGGCATCACAACGAACGCAATGCGCAGAGTGCGCAGCGCGCGAAGCCAAACCATGAGGGTGTTTGACGTATAGGCACCGTATTCCTAGTAATGCTGCACGCCCCGCTTCGCGGCGAATTGCTCAAGTATCGCCGGATGAAGGACTGCCTAGCTCTGCACTTGACGTAACCCTTGGGGTCCACTTGGCTTGCCCCCCCAAGCGACCGGGTCGCACTCCTCGTGCTACGGACCAAGCGGATCCGGAGTCAGCTTTAGGAATGTATCGTCTACCTTGATGCCGAAGCCGTCGGGCGTCTTGCCGTCGGGAAAGCTCTCGGCCGCATGCGCCATCCAACTCAGCGGAATGTCGGAGAGGCGAGCTTCGTTTTCCGGATAGCTACCGCCGACATCGGGTGTTTCCTGCGAACCACACCGGTTGCAGCCAATCCGGATGCTTGAAATATCGCTTGGGCTGCCCCGCACATTCAGCGCGAGAGCGGGCCTTTGTCGGGCACTTGTTGCGCCGGTTGTCGGCATTGAGACTCAATGCCAGAAACCTGACACTACGCGCCGCTACGGAGTGCCTGCTGAGCCTGCGAATTCACTTCGGCACGCGATTTGCTCTGTTCACGCATCATCACCAATCGCAGTGCGATGGTCATCGGGACGGGCACGGCGCCGACCAAGCTGGAGCTCAAGGCGGTGTTCGGTTCGATCTTCCAGCGCTTTCCCGCGCTCCGCCTGGCCGTGGCGCTCGAAGAACTGAAGTTGCGCAAGGCGATCGTCCTGGCGGGTTCGAGGAGTTTCCGGTGCTCTGCCGATGTGGCGGACGCCGCCGGGAATCGCGATCTTCTCCGCAATTTTGCAGGCGGGCATGGCGCGCGCCGGTCGGATCAGCCAGCCAACAGGTAACGAGGATGGACGTGCAAGAAACCATGGCAGCATGCCGGGACGCGTTCGCCGAACTGGCGTCGCCAACCTGCATCCACGACCCGTATCCGTTCATGCGGTGGTTGCGCGAGCACGATCCGGTGCATCGCGCGGCGTCGGGCCTCTTTCTGTTGAGCCGCCACGCCGACATCTCCTGGGCGTTCAAGGCCACGGGCGATGCATTTCGGGGACCGGCGCCGGGCGAACTGGCGCGCTATTTCCCGCGTGCGGCGAGAAGCCTGTCGCTCAATCTGCTGGCGTCCACACTGGCGATGAAGGACCCACCGGCGCATACGCGTCTGCGCCGGCTGATCTCGCGCGATTTCACCATGCGCCAGATCGACAACCTGCGGCCGAGCATCGCGCGCATCGTCGCAGCGCGACTGGACGGCATGGCGCCCGCGCTGGAGCGCGGGGAGGCGGTGGACCTGCATCGGGAATTCGCGCTGACCTTGCCCATGCTGGTCTTCGCCGAACTGTTTGGCATGCCCCAGGACGACATTTTGGGGCTCGCCACCGGTATCGGCGGCATTCTGGAAGGCCTGAGCCCGCACGCCAGCGATCCCCAGCTCGCCGCGGCGGACGCGGCCAGCGCCAGAGTGCAGGCCTACTTCAGCTGCCTCATACAGCGCAAGCGCACCGATCCCCGCCACGATATCGTGTCGATGCTGGTCGGCGCACATGACGATGATGTCGACACGCTGTCGGATGTCGAGTTGATCAGCATGTTGTGGGGCATGCTGCTGGGCGGCTTCGCCACCACTGCTGCGACCATCGACCATGCGGTCCTGGCGATGCTGGCTTATCCCCAACAGCGGCACTGGCTGCAGGGAGACGCCGTGGTGAAGGCATTCGTCGAAGAAGTCCTGCGCTGCGACGCGCCCGCGATGTTCAGCTCCATTCCGCGTATCGCCCAGCGCGACATCGAACTGGGCGGCGTGGTGATCCCGAAAAACGCGGACGTGCGCGTGCTGATCGCGTCCGGCAATCGCGACCCAGACGCCTTCGCCGATCCCGATCGTTTCGATCCCGCGCGGTTCTACGGCACCAGTCCAGGCATGTCGACCGACGGGAAGATCATGCTGAGCTTCGGCCACGGCATTCACTTCTGCCTCGGTGCGCAACTGGCCCGGGTGCAGTTGGCCGAGAGCCTGCCGCAGATCCAGGCCCGCTTCCCCACGCTGGAATTGGCCGAGCAGCCGACCCGGGAGCCCTCGGCGTTCCTTCGGACGTTCCGCGCGCTGCCGGTGCGGCTGCATGCGCGAGGGAGCTGAGATGCGCGTCATGGTCGACCAGGATCTGTGCGGAACCAGCGGGCAGTGCGTGCTGACGCTGCCGGGCACCTTTCGCCAGCGCGAACCCGACGGCGTGGCCGAAGTGTGCGTGGCGACAGTCCCGCAGGCGCTGCACGCCGCCGTGAGGCTCGCGGCAAGCCAGTGCCCCGTCGCCGCCATTCGGGTCATCGAAAGCGACGCTGGCGATGCCGAGCGCGCCGGCGCCGACTCTGCGGCTTCTCCAGCGAAAGCCGGCGGCATGCCGCGAAAGACCAACACAATCTAGGATGACACGATGGGACGGTTTGAAGGCAAAGTGGCCGTGGTGACCGGCGCCGGCGCCGGGATCGGCAAGGCATGCGCCCTCGCCATCGCGCGCGAGGGCGGCAGAGTGGTGGTGGCCGACATTGATGGCTCGGCGGCTATCGCCTGCACCGCGCAGATCGCGGCCGAGGCGGGCCACGCGCTCGCCCTGGCGATCGACATCGCCGATGCGCAGGCGGTGGCAGCGCTGTTCGAGACGGCGGAGCGGCACTTCGGTGGGGTCGACCTGTTGGTGAACAACGCGAGCGCGATGCATCTGACCCCGCGCGACCGCGCGATCCTCGAGCTGGACCTTGCGGTCTGGGATCAGACCATGGCGACCAATCTGCGTGGCACGCTGCTCTGCTGCCGGCAGGCCATGCCACGGATGATCGCCCGCGGCGGTGGCGCGATCGTCAACATGTCGTCGTGCCAGGGGCTCAGCGGTGACACCGCGCTGACATCCTACGCCGCGTCGAAGGCGGCGATGAACATGCTGTCGGCCTCGCTCGCCACCCAGTACGGTCATGCGCAGATCCGCTGCAATGCGGTTGCGCCCGGTCTCATCATGACCGAGCGTCTTCTCGCCAAGCTGGACGCGTGCATGCAAACCCATCTGCGCCGGCACCAGCTCCTGCCGCGCGTCGGCCGCCCCGACGACGTGGCCGCGCTGGTGGCGTTCCTGCTCTCCGACGATGCTGCGTTCATCACCGGCCAGGTCGTGTGCATCGACGGCGGCATGCTGGCGCATGTGCCGACATACGCCGACGGTGGCAACAGCCGCGCCGCGCGGCCTGCCGGCGAGACCGCCGAAGCGGACGCGGCGCCGCGCTGCTGATGGACATGCTGCTCAACCCGCTGAACCGTCGGCATCGGCTGCGGCACGACATCCCGGTCGTGCCCGGCGCTTTTCCCTTGGTCGGGCATCTTCCCGCCGTCGTCTGCGACCTGCCGCGCCTGCTGCGGCGCGCGGAACGGACGCTGGGCAGCCACTTCTGGCTAGATTTCGGCCCTGCCGGACACCTGATGACCAGTCTGGATCCGGATGCTCTCACACTGCTCCGGCACAAGGATGTGTCCTCGGCGCTGATCGAAGACATCGCGCCCGAATTGTTTGGCGGAACGTTGGTCGCCCAGGACGGCATCGCGCACCGGAAGGCGCGCGATGCGATCCAGGCGGCGCTTCTGCCCAAGGGGCTGACCCAGGCCGGCATCGGCGAGCTGTTCGCGCCCGTCATCCGAGCCCGCGTGCAGAGGTGGCGCGACCGGGGCGACGTCACCATCCTGCGCGAAACCGGCGATCTGATGCTCAAGCTCATCTTCAGTCTCATGGGAATCCCCGCGCAGGACCTGCCGGGCTGGCATCGCAAGTACCGGCAGCTACTGCAGTTGATCGTCGCGCCCCCGGTCGACCTGCCCGGACTGCCCTTGCGGCGCGGCCGCGCCGCCCGCGACTGGATCGATGCGCGGTTGCGCGAGTTCGTCCGCGCCGCGCGCGAACATGCCTCGCGCACCGGGTTGATCAGCGACATGGTGAGCGCCTTCGATCGCAGCGACGATGCGCTTTCCGATGACGTCCTGGTCGCCAATATCCGCTTACTGTTGCTTGGTGGTCACGACACCACCGCCTCGACGATGGCCTGGATGGTGATCGAGCTAGCGCGGCAGCCTGGGTTGTGGGACGCCCTGGTCGAGGAGGCGCAACGCGTAGGCGCGGTGCCGACCCGGCACGCGGACCTGGCGCAGTGTCCGGTCGCCGAGGCGCTGTTCCGCGAGACGCTGCGCGTGCATCCGGCGACGCCGCTCCTAGTGCGTCGCGCACTGGGTGAATTTCGATTCGGCCAACGGCGCATTCCTGCGGGCACCGATCTGTGCATCCCGCTGCTACATTTCTCGACCTCGGCGCTGCTGCACGAGGCGCCTGATCAGTTTCGGCTGGCGCGGTGGCTGCAACGCACCGAGCCGATCCGGCCGGTTGACATGCTGCAGTTCGGTACCGGCCCACACGTCTGCATGGGCTACCACCTGGCATGGCTGGAACTGGTGCAGTTCTGTATCGCCTTGGCGCTGACCATGCACGAGGCCGGGGTGCGGCCGCGGTTGCTGAGCGGCGTCGAAAAAGGCCGGCGCTATTACCCGACCGCACATCCGTCCATGACTATCCGCATCGGATTCTCATGAGCTGGCATCGCATGCCCCGTGTGGTGAGGCCGCGGCGCCGGCGACGCGCGGCATTGCTGCACTCGGCGCGCGCGCAGGTGCGACGCCGACAACACCGCGGCGGCTCGCCTGTCAGGGACAAGGACATGAACAACATGCAGAGAGGTTCCACGCCACAGGACGACAGAACTGGTGAATCCGCGCTCGGTGGATTGGACGCGCAGGCGCGCGGCGCATCCGGCAGGCTGCTGCCGGAGATCTGGATGCAGGACGGCGCAAAACGGGTAGAACAGACGCTGGCGCGTCTTCTCTGCGCTGAAGACGACGGTGAGACCGAGTTGCGAACGCTACACAGCCATGTTGGGACCGAGAGGACCCAACGACGTTCAACTCGTTCATCGCCCGCGGCCCACCTTGCTGGATGAAGCCGTGCCTGCGGCGCTGAGGGCTTCCTCAAATATCTACGGCGGTCTTGCGCTAAGGTTTGACTCGCCGGCCCCCGTTGAATGGCGCGAGGACGCTCCTTCGGCGTTGGCTCCAAACGTTGCCCTGCCGTCTGTCGCACTTGCATCAGGCCATCAGCCACCCCCGCAAGTGCCTGAGCTCGGCGAGTTGTTCGGCGACTCCTGGAGACACGGCTCCCGAGAAGCTTCACCTATCGTCATTGACATGCTGCAAAACCTGGGTCTTCTGCCGAGCCAGGATATCCCAATGACCCGTTTTTGGATCCACGGTCAGCCCTACACGGCGGAAAGCCTGCCGGGAGGCCACATTCTTCTCTTCCACCGGCCGCACATTGGCTGAATGAGGTCGGCACTTTCGCACAACCGCTCACGCGGCCGATGAAACCACGTCAGATCTTTGTAAAACCGCGCTTCAATCATACTTGGCCGTGACCAAATCCGATTTTGCCAGTCCCGAGATGATCTCAAGCAGGATGTACCATCAGATACGCATTCGGCAGCACGGCGCTCTACAGACAGATCCGAGAGGCGTCGGAATACAAGATGGGCACGCGCTACACACGATGGCTCGGTTGAGAACCGAGCGCGAACCATCGTAGGCTAGCGCATTGACCGGAACGGAAGGCATGTCCGATCAAGTCGCGGACAAGAAATGCGAACGTACTTCGGCGACTTCTTTGCGTTTTAATGAGAGACTCCTGACCATACGAGGATAGCCGTGACTGCCGATCTGCCGATCACAAACCTCAGGCTCGGCCCTCATGCGGCGCCTCGAACGAACTGCCGCAACTTCGTGCAACTCGAAAGACCATAGGCGAAAGACAGCCAGAAACTATCTGGCCGTCGTCACGGTCGAGACTATCGTGCCATGGCTTGCGAAGCTGTAAACCGAATAAAGGACAAATGTCTCGACCCGCAAGCCTTGCGGCGCAGTGCTTTTCGTTCACCAGATAAACTTTGCGCCATCAGGCACGTCGCAGATGAACTCATTCTGGTTCACGAGTTCGGGCGTCCCAAGGACAAGCTTGGAGGACCTCACCGTAAGCTTGCCTTCACGGCTGAGGCTATGCAGCGTGACCGGCCACAGCGCCGGCTGAAGCGGAGCCGGGCGGTCGAGGCCGTGGTCGCCGGCTGGCACAGCTACGCATAGCCCGCTACGGTGTCGGAAGGCAGAACGGTATAGGCGCTCGGGATGGCATCCTTGTAGCCCGGCGGCACGACTACAAACTTGCCGCCTGCGCCCTTGTCGAGGCCGAGAATGCCGACGTCTTCCAGGGCGGTTTGCCAGACCGTGTTGATGTTGCCGGTCAGCGATGCCGTATCATCGACCGGTGGTGGCATCTTGCCGTCGCAGCGACGGCTTCTGGTCGATCAGCCTTTATAATGCCGAACGTTATTTTTGCTCCGCGCGCACATGCGTGCGGAAATGGATAAGTGTCGTGTTGTGCCAGCAGAAGAATGGCGTGTTGACTTGTGCCTGGCGCTTGATGAAGTCGGTCGCAGCCGCCGAAGTCTCGTCGTCGATGGTCTCCATCTCGTCAGCGGCCCGGTATCTTCGATCGTTTGCCTCCCGACCTTGCCCCATCGTGGATGCTCGGTCGGATCGTCGCGATCGGAGGCCTTGCAGCGAAGCGCGCCGCGCGGCCCGATCTGTGCCTTGACGGCGGGATCCTGCGGGTAGGTGAAGGACTCTGGGTCCTCCTCGGCGTTGAGATGATAGAGATTGCCGAAGAACTCGTCGAAGCCGTGCACCGTCGGCAAGTATTCGTTGCGGTCGCCAAGGTGGTTCTTGCCGAACTGGCCGGTGGCGTAGCCCATGGGCTTGCAGTTCCGCGATGGTGGCGTCGCGCGCCTGCCATCCGAGGGTTGCGCCGGGAATTCCGACTTGGAGAGGCCGTTGCGCAACGTGCACTGTCCTGTGATGAAGGACGGCCGGCCGTGCAGCTATGCTCGGCCTAGTAGTCGGTGAACATCATGCCTTCTTTGGCGATCCGGTCGATGTTTGGCGTGCGATAGCCCGTCAACGCGAACGAATAGGCGCTGATATTGGTCTGGCCGATGTCGTCGCCGAAGATGACGAGGATGTTCGGCTTGCGGCCAGATGGAGCCGTCGGCGCGGCGGCAATAGCCGGCGCGGCCTTTTGGGCTTGCACCAGCGCACTCGATGTCAGCGTTGCTGCTGTAATGAGGGTGGAGGTGCCCAGCAAGAGATTACGGCGATCGATATCCTTCTTCATTTCGTCGCTCATCTCGACTCTCCCTGACCGTAGAAAATTCCTTTCAAGTCTGGCAGTCGAAGCAGCTGGCCGCACTACACAGTGGAAGCCAACATGACTGGTCGAGGTATCGATGGGTTCGGCATGCCGGGCGGCGGGAACGGCGGCAATAGTTCGGGGCGCAGAGATGCGAGCCGCCCTTCAAGACTTTTCGGGGAATGCGGATGTTGGGTTGACATGGATCAAGGCTGGCGGCCTTGGTCCCGCCGCGCGGGTTCTGCGGAACACAACAGGCTTTCGCGGTGTCGGCCTCGTGCTTGATAGACCACCAATCGGCAGTCCATTCCCAGATATTGCCGATTATGTCCTGGACGCCGTAGCCGTTGGGCAGAAACGCCGTCACCGGCGAGGTAGGCTCGTAACCGTCCTCGTTGAGATTCTCGATCGGGAAATTGCCCTGCCAGGTGTTCGCCATGTGCCGGCCGTCTGGCGTCAGCGCGCCGCCCCAGGCGAATTGCCGGCCGTCGAGTCCGCCGCGTGCCGCAAATTCCCACCATGAGGACCCGCTGGTCGTCTGCTTGCGCGACGGCGTGACTTCGTCGGCAGCAAAGGTATGATCGAAGCCCATTCTCCGTCGCTCGGGACAAGTCGCGTCACCTCACTCTGAAATCCGTGCGGAGTGAGTCACTCTCGCGACCAAGCTATTTAGGAGTACAGAACCTGACGAAGCTGTAGAATCTGCCGCCAACAAGAGCAGCTGTATCGCTGCGACGAGTGCTCGTGAGCTATTAATAATCTCGAGGCGCAAGCCGTTCGATCGTACTCGACTAAACGCGCCAAGGCACGCTCGCTGCCAAATACGTCGTCATGGCGGCTCCTCGCGCATTCAGGCGCTTAAGGCGGCAAGAGACCACCCCATGGGAAGAATTCTCGGGATCTGAAACGCGCATGAAACCCAATCAGCCTAGTCGCGACGGCGACAAGAAAGGCTTGAAATTTACGTAGCGTCAGGTTGTAGACTCTGAATCATACAGGCGGCTTCGACTCAGAAGCTTCATGATCACAAGGATGCGCTTCAATGTCCGAAGGTCGAAGGTGCGTGGAACTATGTGCCTGTACAGGCGACTCGAACTCGCGCGCGAGCGAACGTTGGAGCGTCAAATAGAAGAATCAAAGCTGCATCAGGACGTGCAGGATGAGACCAAACCGGGCTCTTTCCTTTGGTCAACCGGACCGCCGAAGTCGCCGATGTGCCGCATGCGGCGTTGTCCGTAGGAGGGTACCAACCCTATTGCTTCTCGGTGGAGCAAATGTCTGCCATTTCGCGAGTCCCGAAATTGTTCCAAGTTAGAATCGCAAAACGAGTCCAGGCCATAAATGGGGATCGTCGCGTTGCTGCTGCGCTTTTGGCGCTCAGTCGCCTGCTGCCCGGGCGACTGGCGAGTTCGTGTGCGGCGGCAAGGGCTGGGCTGGCGTGAGTATTGCGCGAAGTCGGAGCGGAGCGGACGAGTGTCCTATTGGGTTGCCGGTCTTGGCAATCGGCTTTCTGAAGCTGGAGTCGGTGTGGGTCGGTGCACCTGAGTTTAGCTCTGGGGCCGCTATGAAGAGTTATCTCATCTAGGGAGAGTGGCATGGAACCGGGCTATAACGATCCGAACTATTGGACGCGTTGGTACGCCGAGCTGCAGGAGCTGCAGCGTGCGCAACAAGAGTCAGAGAACGCGCCTGCGGATCAAGCTCGCTTTGAACAGCAGGTGAGCGAGTCAGAGCGTGATTCCTCTGAGGAGAGCTCTGCCGAGCTGAGTTCGCCCGACACTCGCGCCTCAGAGGCGCCTGAAAACATCCGGCGTACCGACGTTGGTGGTTCGATGGGGATGCCGCCTAGACCCAATCTGCGGGACAATTCGTTCAGCGGAACGCGGTACAGTGTCCATGTTCCGCGCGGTTATTTCGGCTCGGATGCAGACGATTTGCGGTCCGACTTGGGGGGTGAGCCAATCAGCAGCATGCGCTACACAGCAGAAGCGCAGCCTACGGCGCACACGAAGGATAGAAAAAGCGATGGACTGCTTTCTCGGGTTAAGTCGGGGCTTGGCAAAGTGTTTGGAGGAAGTCGCGGTGAAAGGTCGCTGAGCGGCTCAAGGCCCGATGCGGCCAAATCAGAGCTTCGTATCTACGCCTATAAGCGCAGCCGTGCGTCCGAAGAGGATAAGGTTCTTATTTCCGAGTTCGCGCGCGGGGCCACAGGAAGTTATGCGTCCTCCAGCCTTCAGAAGATGGGGGAGCATTTGAGCCGATTCAGCGAATTTCTCAACTCCCAAAATTTGACACTGGCTGGTCTGGTTGAAAGCCCTGAGCAGTTGAAAGCCCATGCGGATGAATTTGTGAACGCGGGCGGCATCAAGCGGGTGTATGCGGCATTGGAAGCGCTTCGCAAGTTCCGCGCCGGAGAGTTGGCTCCTCCGCTTCCTGCGCCACCTCCTCGTGCTCAGCCGCCGGCTCCTACCGGAGACGCGCTACTCATTCACCAGTTTGCGGCAGCAGCCCGGGCACATGAGGTGCCGAACGAAACTTTCAGGTCTCATACGGAGATTCTTAATAGCTTTTCCAAGTGGCTCACGGCCAACCAAAAGCCACCGCTGACGTCTCGGTTTCGAAGCGAAGAAATAGCCGAGGACATCATGGCATTCGGCGAGGAAAATGACCCCAAGGGCCGCCTCTTTACAGCCATCAATCATCTCCGAAGGCTCCAGCCCGACGGCGAGGGGTTCGAGGCGCTCGGACCCGGGCCTCGCGTCATGGGGCGTCGTACTTTGAGCGCCTATGAGAGCGACGCCGACATGATCGATGAAGCGACCAACGAAGCCTTGCGCAAGCTCGGACCGGCAGCGACTGCCAAAGAGAGGGCGCCCATCCTCAGGATCGCGAGCAATCAGCGCAAGCTTAGTGAGTGGCTGAAAAGTGAGGGCAAGGAGAGCATAGCCAGTCGAATCGACGGCAGTGAGCAGCAGAAGAAGGAGCTGCAGAAAGATATTTCGGAGTTCAAGCGAGCCATAGGTCAATCGTACATCGGGTTGGATATCAAAAAGCTTCGGCATCCAGCGAGTGACGAACTCCAGCACGGGCTGCAGCCTTATGACGACGACCGCAACATCATCGATGGCTTGTTCGAGGAAGAGTTGAGCAGGCTCGGATCCGGCCGCACTGCCAAGACCGTCCGCAATACTGCTTCGGGGCAACGAAAGTTCAGCGATTGGCTCCGAACAACGGGCAGGGAGAGCATCGCGAGCAGGATCAACGGCGATTGGCATCAGCGCAAGTCATTGGAAGAAGATTACCAGGAGTTCACGAGAGCCAAAGGCAATGTTGGCATTGGCTTTAAGAGGCTTGCGCAATATGTGCAGATGATCGAGGCAAACAGAGCGCTGGGTATAAACATTCCTGAGCAGGCGGCTGATGCGATCTCGATGCCTACCTGGATGCGGGAGTTGCCGGCGCCGCCGTCCGAAAGTCAGTGGCCGCCGCTGCTAGGCCCGCTTGGCGAGACTGGCTTGCAGTTACCGGCAGGGTCGAGCTCAACCTGGTCTCCACATCCGCCGTCCTATTTCGACTTTCGAATCCTGGAGGGCGAGCCAGCTCGGTCCTCTGACGTTTACCGCGGTCTCTCTTCTTTTACTGATCTGCCGTCCACGCCGGGGTCGATGCGTGACGATGCCCAGTCAAGGCCGGTGCTCAGCCCAGCGGGCAGGCCGCCGTTCTTCATCGGGCCGTCAGGCGCGCCGCAAGAGCTGGAGGATATCGGACATCTCGTCGGCGACGATTGGCAGCATGGCTCGCAGCCGGTGCCGGAATTCCTGCTCGATGTGCTGGACAACAAAATGTTGTTGCCGAACTCGCAATACGCCCCCCAGCCGGTCGCCGTCCATGGTGAGACCTATTCCATTACACTGGGGCCGCGTGGACGTCGTGACGCTCAGCTGATCCATCACCCTGGCCCATCCTCGGCTCCTGATACCCGGATCGTTGCTTCGACTGCGAGTGCCTCTGCCGGCGACCACGACCGCAGCGGACGAGTGCTCGGAGCCAGGCAATGGCTTGGCGACGAGCATATCCATCGAGACTACGAGCTCCTGTCGCAGGAGCTGCAGCGAACCAATCCAAATCTCGCCGCCCGAACCAGGTTCGTGGATCCTCTTATTGCCAGTATGATACGAGAAGGTACCGATGACCGGGCGCTCCGCGAATTCCAACGCATTGTCTATGATCGAAATGGTAATGATGCAGCCGACTTCCTCTTCTTGCCGATAAACGATAGCACCGCGCAGGACCAGGAGAGATACTTACAGTCCCTGCAGCGTAATGATGCCAGCGTCAGGGACCGCGCGGGCGTCGGCTCCCATTGGTCGTTTCTGCTGGTGGACCGCCGCGATCGCGACAGGCCGGTTGCCTATCACTACGACTCCGCCCAGGGGCACAATGCCAGACCTGCAGCAATGCTCGCAGCGCGGATAGGAGCCCATCTGCAAGATGCGCCGATAAGCCAGCAGAGGAACAGCTATGACTGCGGCGTCTTCGTCGTGGACGGTACGCGGGCGCTGGTCAAGCGGCTCGCGGGAAGGCGGCAAGCAGACCTGAGTCTCGACGACCTGGTCATTGATCGGCAGGCACTGCAGATCCGACTGAGAGGCTGATGTCGGCTTCGACTGAGCGCACGCAGCTGGTTGAAGCGGAACTTCTCGCCATTGAAGGTCCACAATCGGCGCGTTCGAAAAGCACATGGTGGCTCCCAGCGTGGAGCAAGCCAGCTAAGGCTGTTTTCGGAACCGGCGAAGGAGCCCGATGGGCGATTTCGGAGCTAAGGTCGTGACAATCCGCATCGGATTCTCATGAGCTGGCATCGCATGTCCCTGTGGCGAGGCAGCGGCGCCGGCGACGCGCGGCATTGCTGCACTCGGCGCGCGCGCACGGTGCGAGGCCGACAACACCGCGGCGGCTCGCCGCTGGCCCTGGCCGTCTCCTGGCAGGTACAAGGACATGAACAACATGCAGACCGGTTCCACGCCACACGACGACCGAGCTGGCGTTTCCGCGAACGGCGGATTGGGCGCGCAGGCGCGCGGCGCATCCGGGAGGCTGCTGCCGGAGATCTGGATGCAGGACGGCGCAAAACGGGTCGAACAGACGCTGGCGCGTCTTCTCTGCGCCGAAGACGACGGTGAGACCGAGCTTATGGCGGCGATGCGCTACGCCACCTTGCATGGCGGCAAGCGCACGCGCGCCTTGCTCTGTTTGGGTGCCGGCGCACTGGCCGACACGCCGGCGCACATGCTCGACGACGTCGGCGCCGCCATCGAGATGATGCACGCCTGTACCTTTGGTCCACGACGATCTGCCCGCGATGGACAACGACGTGCTTCGCCGCGGCTTTCCGACCGTGCACGTCAAGTTCGGCGAAGCCACCGCGATCCTGGTCGGCGATGCGCTGCAGGCGCACGCCTTCCTGACCCTGGCGAGCCTCGATGCGCCGGGCGACAACCGTATCGCGCTCGTGCGCGAACTGGCGCAGGCGGTGTCCGCCGAGGGTGCCGCGGGCGGGCAGGCCATGGATCTGTCGCTGGTCGGAAAGCACGTCGAGCTGGACAGGATTCTGGTGATGCACCGGATGAAGTGCGGAGCGCTAGTGCGCGCATCCGTTCGCATGGGCGCGCTATGCGGCATCGCGGAGGATGCCGCGCACGCTGCGCTGTACTGTGCGCTCGATCGCTACAGCGCCTGTTTCGGCCTGGCGTTGCAGGTGATCGACGACATTCTCGACGCGACAGCGGATACCGCGACGCTGGGCAAGACCCCCGGCAAGGACGCGGCGGCGCGGAAGCCGACCTGCGCGTCGATCATGGGACTGCAGGCAGCACGCCAGTTCGCGCTGGATCTGTTGCGCGATGCGGGGGAGGCCATCGCGCCGCTGGGGCCGCGTGCGGAACGGTTGTCGCAACTCCTACAGCGGGCCAACGCGTATCTGCTCAAGCACGCGCCATGCGCATGAGCGAGCCCATCCGCATGGCGTCGTCCCTGTGCCGCTGCGATCGGCCGGCGGCAGCGGTGCATGCTGCACTGTGTCCGAGTCCGCGATTGCAGCGGTTGCCCGCCGCGGCGCGCGGCGCGCTGCGCGCAAGCCTATGCGGCGGACCGGCGCCAGCATCAGGGCGCGTCGCCGCGCCGGAGCAGGGCGGCCGTCCGGCGCTGCCTATGCCGGGCCTGCGGCGACATGCGCGGCGTCTGCCCGATCCCGGTTCTCGTCAATCGTCTGCAAAAGGAACATCCCGCGTGAACGCGCTGTCCGAACAGATCCTTTCCGAATTGCGCCACCTGCTGAGCCAGATGAGCGATGGCGGCAGCGTCGGTCCATCCGTCTACGACACGGCGCGAGCTCTGCAGTTCCACGGCAACGTCACCGGTCGGCAGGACGCATACGCGTGGCTCATCGCGCAGCAACAGGCCGATGGCGGATGGGGAAGCGTCGACTTCCCGCTGTTCCGTCATGCGCCGATATGGGCGGCGTTGCTGGCATTGCAGCGTGTCGACTCTCTTCCCGGCGCCGCCGATGCTGTCCAGGCTGCAACGCGGTTCCTCCAGCGCCAGCCCGATCCCTATGCGCATGCGGTGCCGGACGACGCGCCGATCGGCGCGGAGCTGATCCTGCCGCGGCTTTGCTACGAGTCCGCATCCTTGCCGGGCGGCGTGGCGTTTCCGCGCCACCTGGCGCTATTGCCGTTGCGGCAAGCGTGCCTGGCCAAACTGGGAGCGATGGCGACGTTGCCGAGCGGCCATCCGTTGCTGCACTCCTGGGAAGCATGGGGGACGTCGCCGACCACCGTATGCCGGGATGACGACGGCAGCATCGGCATCAGTCCGGCGGCCACCGGCGCGTGGCGTGCGCACGCCGTGACGCAGGGCAGCACGCCGCAGGTCGGGCGTGCTGACGCGTATCTGCAGGCGGCATCGCGGGCGACGCGTAGCGGCATCGAAGGTGTCGTTCCCAACGTCTGGCCAATCAATGTATTCGAGCCATGCTGGTCGCTGTACACCCTGCATCTGGCCGGGCTGTTCGCGCATCCCGCGCTAGCAGAGGCGGTGCGCGTGATCGTCGCGCAGCTCGATGCCCGCCTGGGCGTGCGCGGTCTGGGTCCGGCCTTGCACTTCGCGGCCGATGCGGACGACACCGCCGTTGCGTTGTGCGTCCTTCGCTTCGCAGGCCGCGACCGGGCGGTCGACGCGTTGCGCCATTTCGGAATCGGCGAGCTGTTCGTCACCTTCCCCGGCGAGCGCAATGCCTCGGTGTCGACCAACATCCATGCCCTGCATGCGTTGCGCCTGTTGGGAAAGCCCGCCGCCGGCACCAGCGCCTACGTCGAGGCCAATCGCAACCCGCACGGTCTCTGGGACAACGAAAAATGGCACGTTTCGTGGCTGTATCCCACCGCGCATGCGTTCGCAGCATTGGCGCAAGGCAAGCCCCGGTGGCGCGACGAGCGCGCGCTGGCGGCGCTGCTGCAGGCGCAGCGCGACGACGGCGGCTGGGGCGCCGGTCGCGCGTCCACATTCGAGGAAACTGCCTATGCGCTGTTCGCGTTGCACGTGATGGATCGGAGCGAAGAGCCGACAGGGCGGCGGCGCTGTCTTTTTCTTTTTCGATTTCAGAACGTCGGCTTGGCTTTGGAAGGCGCGCGCTAGGGCCTGCAATTGTTCGGACACCTCGGCATCTGCGGCTGCCTTTGCGGCGCGCACGGCTTTTTCAGCTTGCTTGCGCAACTGTTTAATTTCCTTCGCCATGGATCAGTCCCGTGCGCCCGCGTCGCTTGGACGTCCGCGCATGTTACATTATCTCGCCGCCGTTGAGGAGCCGGACATAGGTCCCGCTCTCGTGCAGTTCGAGCCAGCCGCGCTTCTGCGCCAACGCGACTGCGGCGCTGAATTGCTCGCCCGTGCCGCCCTGTTTCAGGAAGGGCACATTGATCAGTTCGATGAAGACGCGTCCGTCCTGCACGGGTTGAATGCCGCTGGCGATCTCGACCAGCTTTCGGGCGGCGGTCTCAGGGTCGGCTAAGGGGCGCGCAGATGTGTATTTCATAGTGGCGAGGGATACATTGAATAGCCGTAGCTGACCAACCAAGTGGGCGCCTTGGCCTTCGCTATGAAGTTACTTCGGCTCTTGCCTGCCATCGAATTCGCGAGCGGCCAAGCTAAGCTCCAGCTCTCTGAGCTGTTCGAGCAAGTGTTCTACAATTTCTTCGTAGTCAGATGGCGTGAGGGAATGCACGCCGCGCAAAGCCAATTGGTTCTCAAGGATCGTCGCCATCATGGCTTTAACGCTCATGGGCCTACATCCGGAAATCAGTTCGTTATAAAATTCAATCAAGAGTAGACGCCAAATATTTCGCGCGCAATGCCCGTACAAGTACGGGAAATGCATTTTGCCGCTCGTCTGACTGATCCGGCGTGGCGGCCCAGCTCCGCGGCTATCTTTGAGGCGCCAAGTCCCTGCCGCGCCAGCCTTGTCAATCCTCGGACCTTCTGCTCGGTCAATGACGCTTTGCTAGGCCCCACAATAGTCGATATTGAGTTCCGCGCGCGACTCGGGTCCAAGCTCTTCTTTGTTTGCGCAGCCATATCCGTATTGGCAAGCGTGTTAGGAAGGACTGCCACTTGCAGGTTGTTTGGTCATGGTTGCGGCGTTCGATTATCGCTGCAGCTTAGGGCGCGGCTACAAAGCCATTCGCACAAGCATGGCGGTGAGACGTGGCGAACGAACCAGCACACAGGGGTCCGTCTTAAGATGATCTGCGGATGATGGTCTAATCGCGAAACCCGCCGAGGCAGCATGAGCGATGGCTTGGCGGTAATCGATTTTTACTTGTGAAGTACGTGAGGACTTATCATGGGCTTGCGATGGGGTACTCGCCTGGGAGGCGGCTTTTCTTATTCCACCCGCATCGGGTCACGCCGTCGTGGAGGCGGCGGTGGCGATGGTGCTATGGGCATTGTCATCATTGGCGGGGTGTTACTTTGGATCGGCGTGCCATTCTGGCTCACGCTCTTACTTTGTGTCGCCGTGATGTTGGTGCCTGTGATAATGGCCTTCTTCCCTCCTCCTCCGCCGCCTCGTCGCTGATTCTGACGGCACTAAGCGAGGGGGTGCTTGTACTGGCCCGACCATTCAGGTCGCTAAGTTCCGTACCTAATTGGGCGAAGATGGATGGCAGCCGCTCAAAATGATCTGCGCGGCTTGTCTTTGGAGCATCTAGAATAGTCGCTTTGCCTTCGAGCAATTTAGCTCTGAGTACATCTCGGCTTGTGCGGTATTGCCGGGCTTCTGCCCGATGACGGTCATCAGACCAGTCAAGCGGTCGAGCGTGCCAAAGATGGTTAGGCCGGAATAACTTGGACTTTCGCCACCAAAGGAGATCGTATCGTCTGCAATCTTATTGATGTCAAACCTGCCAACGGGAGTGCTAATAACCCGACGATCTAGATCAACAACTGCGGCTTGTGGCGCGACCGTGGCTTCAGTATGCCGTGGCTTGTATGTGTGGAGAACGCCGCTACAGGTGAGGTCAATTGCTGCTGCTGGTGCGGTCCCGATCACGATCGCCAGTAAGGCAACAACAGTCGGTCTCATTCGAACAGTTCCTTTCCAAAACGGGTTCTTGCGCTGATTGGCATTGAAGCACCAAGTGGACATGCGAGCATAAGTCAATGCGAACCCAGTCCGGGCAGGACCGATTTCATATGCCACTATTTCGCTGATTGCCACGCGATCAAAGTATTTCTGCCATCTCACTTGGCGGCAGCCGTTTTCCGATAAGCCTCGACCATGGCAGAAGTGATATCGCTCGGATACCTTGCGTGGCAGGACCACGATAGCTTCGATCAAAGACCGGAAAATAGCCTCGCACCTGCGAGTAGTCCTTGCAACGCATGTAGCGTTCAAGCTCATGCACAGGCGTGGTCTTGGCACGCCGAATGATATCGAGCGCTACGGTTTGGTTTGTATCACACCCAAGGCATCGAGCTTCCAAGTACAGGTAACCGGCATTGATTGCGTCGCCGATCGTCGGCGATGGCTGGGCGGGTCCTTTGTAGCCAAGCATCCTTGCGTTCCATGCTTCGCAGGCCAGTTTGTCGGCTTGCTTGCGCGCTTCCTTGGCGCATTCAGCCGACATGCGTATCTTTGTGCCGAACAGATATTCGCGGCACTTGGTGGTCATGCGCGCATAGATAAAGGGTACTGCGAAACGCGGCGCAAATAATCAAGCTGTAGGGTGCGGGCGTTGTACGTGATGTCTTAGTCGATAGGCTAGGTAGGATATCGCTTCGGACTGAACTGTCACCGAACTCTTGTTGAGAAAATGTGCGACATAGTCGGCGCCTAACTCAGGCTCTGCGAGAGTCATGTATTTCGGGCGGCGATTGATCGCGCACCGAAGTTAGTCTGCCGACGCGTTCTTGTGGTTGGAGTTTCCGCTGTAAGCCATTGATCGCTAATGATCGGATTTTGGCTCAGTTGGAAAAAATCGCTCGAGAAATCAACGCTTGCGGCGTGTCTCTTAATCAGCGGGTCCCAGGTTCGAGCCCTGGTGCGCCCACCAAATCTTCCGATAATTCAGTAGCTTGCAACGTCCCTCTGGCGATCTGCGGTTCGTCGGCCACTTTGGGTCACGCATGGGTCACGCAAGCTCCGCTGAACCGGCCAATCTGGGAACGGCTCAAGGATTAGATTTCGCGCGCTATCGGTACTCTCGCGCCGCCGAGGTGCCGGCTCGCCGCAATCGAATCCTTGCGTGCCACCGCAAGGAAGCGGGCGATATGATTCTTGAAACCTCTCGTCACGAACGCCCCTGTGGGTTGCACTAAGGAGGGGGCGATTCGTGTCTATCGAGAGGGTTATCGTTCGCAACTACCGAGCTTTGAGGAACGTAGATGTCACATTTGGGCCCGCCACCAACATCATCGTCGGCAGCAACGAGACTGGTAAGTCCACGTTGTTGGAGGCGATCAATTTGGCCCTCAAGTGCCAGTTAGGCCGGCGACCAGCCGCCTATGAAATGCACCCGTTTCTTTTCAATGCCGAGGTTGTGGCCGAATTCGTTGCAAGCCACCGGGCCAAGAAGCCCCAACCCCCACCGGAAATCTTTATCGAGCTCTATCTGAAAGAGGACGATGGGCTTGCCGATCTCCAAGGCTCCATCAATAGCATGATGGTGGACCAGCCAGGCATCAGCCTCTCCATTCGGCTCGACGAAAATTTTAAGGAGGAGTATCGCGAATACATCGCCGATCCTGACGCCCTCAACGGCGTTCCGATCGAGTACTACGAAATCGTCTGGCAGAGCTTTTCCGGTCATCCGCTCCAGGCTCGTGCGATCCCGCTCAAATCGGTTCTGATTGATCCAAGCTCCATTTCAAACACGAACGCTGCCAATCGCTACATCCTCGAGATCGTGAGAGACTATCTCGACAAGGCACAAGCTGTTGACCTTGCGTTGTCTTATCGCAAGATGCGTGACGACTTTGTCAGCGACGAGCGAATTGCTGCCATCAACAAGGATTTGGCGTCCAAGACCGGGGTCGTCTCCGACAAGACGCTGTCTGTTGCCATGGACATGACATCCAAGGCGGGTTGGGAATCCGGCGTCCTTCCTCACCTCGACAACATCCCGCTGACTTTGGTGGGGAAGGGCGAGCAGAACGCCGTCAAGGTGAAGCTGGCGATGGAAGCGTCCGAAAAGTGCGACATCATCCTTATGGAGGAGCCGGAGAACCACCTATCCCACACCAATCTCAACCGGCTCATCAACAAGATCATCGAGAAGTCAAACGGGCGGCGGGACCTGCCTGGCGCAGCTCTATCTCGGCGAGCTTGACGCGCTCCTCGTCCATGACGATCACGGCCGGCGTGCCATTGGTCCTCGCTGGTCGCGACTGGGCGGCCCCCGGCGAGGTGAGGCCCGCGAGGGCGAGCAAGACCGAAAGGATCGCGGCGGCCGGACGGTTGGCCGAAAACATCGAGAAACTCCGCGCTAGGGATATCGCGAGATCGCCTTGAACTCGGCGAGCACGCTTTTCGTCGATTTTCCGGAACCGCCGTTCGCGGTCAAGTCCAGGCAGTGGTCGACGTGATCGTGGATGAGGGCCTTCTTGGCCTCGGAGATCGCCTTCTTGACGGCGTGGAGCTGCTGGGCGAGATCCAGGCAGGAGCGGCCGTCGTCGAACATTGCGATGACCCTGCGCAGATGGCCTTCGGCGCGCTTCAGCCGCTTGACGATCTCTGGATGACTTTTGTGGACGTGCTGCGTCATGAATATGTCCTATCCCCTGGGAGGGGATAACCCCTAAGAGCGCGGAGCCAAGCCTTACTTGCCATCCAGATCCGCAGGGTGAGTTGCACGCTGGCTCGAACGGCGGCGCCCGCGCTGGCAGCTTTTATGTGGTCTTTTCGGCGAGCATTCGATCGAGGCGTAATCGATGCCGATGGTCGGTGAGCAGGCGAGCGCCTCCGATCACAGCAGCTAAAGTTCCCAAACCTGTCCCACCGGCGATCAAGAACATGATCAGAAGTTGATATTTAACCGCGTCTATCGGTTCGACGCCGGCGAGGATTTGACCCGTCATCATTCCTGGCAAAGAGACAAGACCAATCGCTGCCATCGCATTGATGGTTGGCATCAGTCCGCTCCGCATTGCATCCCTCAGGACCGGCAACAGCGCCTGATAGCGGGTACCGCCAAGCGCAAGACAAGCTTCTACGGCGGCCCTTTCACGTACCAAGCCATTTGTCAGCACATCCAAGCCCAGGCTTATCCCCGTCATGGTGTTGCCGAGGATCATGCCCAGCAAAGGCAGCGCATAGCGCGGGTGATACCATGGATCGGGACCTAGCTCCGTCAGGAGCGCAAACATCGTAACGGTACCGGCGGCGAGCAGCGTGCATGTGGCGCCCAAGCCGTAGCTCCAAATGCCGGGCAGGCGCCGCTTCTGTCGCGAGACGATTTCCCGTGAGGCGAAGAGAACCATGATGAAGGCAGCGAGGGTGGTCCAGAGCAACGAGACCGCCGAAAACAGGAACGTCAATACGTATCCAACAAGGACGAGCTGAAGCACCATCCGCACGGTCGCGATGGCCAGCTGTTTTTCAAGCTTAAGGCGGAGAACAAGCGAGAGAGCGCCATCCATGACGACCAGGAGCGCGGGGAGGATCAAATCGCCGTACGCCAATTGGATGTAGGTCACGGCCGTTTTTCCTCGATGCGACCATCGGCACTCATCACAAAAACCCGCGACCCGACGCGGCGCGCCTGGGCATCATCGTGGGTGCTCCAAACGACGCCCGTTCCATCCGAGACCCGTTCGGCGATCAAGGATTCCACGGCAGCAGCGGATGCCGAGTCGAGCGCCGAGGTTGGCTCGTCCAGCAGAAGCACCCGCGATCGCAGCATGAGCGCACGCACAAGCCCCAAGCGTTGTCTCTCGCCGGACGAAAGTCTCTGAATCGGCCAAGATCCGCAGTGGGACGGTAGTCCCAACCGTGTGGCCAGCGGTAATGCATCCTCCCAGCCCTCGAAGTGCTCTTGCACGTTGTCGGACCACCAGCCCGGCTCGGCAGCGAGGTAAGTCACCCGCTTTCGCCAGGCGGGGGCAGGCATCGCCTCCCTAAGCGTTCCGTCCAGCTTGACCGTTCCTTCGTTGGGATCAAGATCTGCGATGGCGCGAAGCAGCAAGGTCTTCCCGACGCCGGAGGGGCCCTGCAGGGCGACGCATTCGCCGTCCTGCAAGTCGAATGAAGCGGAGATGTGCAAGCGCTTGAGCGCGTGGACCGTCAGCATGTTTCAAAGCTTACGTTGCAGCCGATCGACAATCCGCTTGGCAATTTCTGCCGGTGCCTCGTCTGGGTAAGGATGCACCGAGCTGACATTGATCTCGCCGAGCACGTAGCTGTCGCTGCCGTCCGTTTGCACTGGGCCGAGCATGAAGTCGGCGTCCCAAATCATAGGCAGGTCGCCTCGCGCGATATTCAACAACGAGGTTAACTGCGGCGTCCACTCGTCTTCCATCAACCGACGCAGCCGCTGGAAGCGCGGGTCTGCGTTGGATGAGTACCGCCGTGGCCCGGCCTCGGAACGTGCAGCCGGCGAGTCGACCAGGGCCTTGACTTTGTGGTGGCCGAAGCCGGCGCAGCGATCGCCTGCCATGTAGCAGCGCACGACCCCTTCGCCCAGGCGAGCCTGGTATGGTTGATCGATCACGCTGCCGTCTTCGAAATAATCCGCGCAGCGACGGAGAAAATCATCCAGCGTCAATTCCTCTGACGCGTCCTTGGTCGCGTCCAGCACCCTTATCATGGGGGAAGTCGGCAATTTCTCGACCTTCCAGACGCCTTGGCCACCGTTACCCCGGCTGCGCTTGATCACGCGCGGACCAGTGGCGAGCCGTGCCGGCAACTCGGCGCGCATCGCTTCTGCAGTTTGATAGAGTGCTGTGTCGCTTCCCCACCCCATCGAACGGGTACGATAGAGTACCTCCTTGGTGCCCATCTTGAGGATGATGTCCGGATGCGCACTGACCCACACACCTCGTCCGGCAACTTCGCGCAGCAGGGCGTCGAGACTGCTGCGATTTCGACCGTCTTGGATCGGGTTGACCCAAACGAGCACGCCGTCGACCGCGAGCAACTGTTCGCGAACCTCGTCGGCGAAGCTTTCATCGTAGATCGCTGGGTGGGCTTCGACGCCGACGGCGGCGAGTTCTTCGAAGACTTGGACGAAGCGGCTGTTCTGCGGGGTCGCATTGCGGCGGGTGGCAGCGTCGCCGCGCGAGAGAATGGCCACGGAACGTAGGGAAGAAGATCGACGTTCGGTCATGCGCGAACTCCACGTTTTGGGTGCTGCGCAGAGCTTGGACCGAAGTCTCACGGGGAGCCTGCTCGTCCCCTTGGAAGCACTCTATGTGAGATTATGGGGAGCTTTCAAGACGTTGGCACCGAGGTGCGCCACCAGCTGGCCGCGCGTATTCGCCAAGGTCCGCTAGAGAGGTCCTGATTCTGGACAGGTCGACAAAGATGCGTGTACGACGTGGGAACCGTGCGGCCGGTCAGCCGCAAAGGCGGTCACGTCCTCAACGTATGATGCTCTAATGCAGCCGAAGCGAAGGAGGAACTTCGAAGACCAGTATGGCGGTCCGGAGATGGTTGTGACGGAGTATAGGATCCCCAGCGTGACCTTTCGTGATTGGCTGCTGGCGGAGGCGTCAAACGACCTGCGTCAGCTCAAATCGCTCGTCGGGACCTCGAAGACGAAGCCGCGGTAATGACGAAACTGTCGTACCCGCTCCTGTGAGTTGACGCTCTGCGATCTTAGAGCCGGAGAGCTCGCGCCCCTCGTCAATATTGGGGTGCTCTCACACGACCGGAACAGAAGGCCCCATACTTTTGTTCAATCGTCGAGGTCCAACAAAGGAGAAGGGCCATGATTACTAACAGACTTATGATCGTGGGCGCGGTGCTCGCCTTCAGCACCAGTTCCATTTATGCCGGTCCCTGCGATACGGCCAGCCGCGATGCAGGATCAGGGAATGTGCCGGGCTATACCGGACAAACAACTGGCTCCGCCGCAACCGATTCCACGCAGCATCCGCCGACATCTTCGATGAGCAAAGCCTCAGAGCACATCGCAACGTCATCTGAAGACGCGCAGCGCCAGATGCAGAGCCAGCCGACCGCGGCCGAGCAATCAGGAGCGACCAAGCCTGCACCCTCCGCACAGCAGCCTGATAAGACGGCTGGCACGGTCGAGCAGACGCGTCCCGCGCCTACCGAGCAATCAAAGAAGGCGACGGCCGGTGCGGCCGAGCCCGCACCGTCGCAGAAAAAGGCGACTGACTGCTAAGCGCGGGGAATAACGTTCAAGGGCGAAAGTATCGAGGGCTGGCCGAGCGCTTTGGCCCTCAATTAGCCCTTGCCGCAAATCACCGAACTTGCTGGCTTGCCCAGAAAATCATTTCCAAGCGGTGCCAGCGCGTTACCAGTGGGCACCGGGCAGCGCGCTTCCATCACGGATTGTCTTGCTTGCGGGTCTGTGTCCTGGCGCTGGGAACCGGCCGAGCACGCCCTTGTTTTAATAACGAGCTCAACAAACGCGGTGAGCAGGCATGCTGGCCACGCAGGTTCGTGACCGCCCTACAAGCCAGCGGCCTCTGGGAGTCATTTACCTCCCATCTTCGAGCCGAACCGTTGGCACGGGGCACAGGGATTTGACGGGATTCGAACTCGCCCGCCGGATTGCTGCACTCAGGGAAGTCGAGTTCGCCGGATGCTACGACAGCTCGCGCGTGCCGCCGGGCAAGCTCTATTTTGTGCCAGCCTACGCTCTGGTTGGAGACCAAGCGCGAAAACTCGGGATTGAAACCGAGCATGATCTCTTCGGTGGCGTTGTACCGCACGACTTCGTCGCGACCAAGGCGATTACCCATCCGCTGATCGCGAGGGACCGGGAGGCGCCGCAAGGCTGGTCACATGACTTCCCCCATGAGGTCAGGGAGATCGTGCTGTTCGGCTTTACCGCGTTCTGCCGAACTGATGCGCGGCAGGCCGGCTTTCTGGCGCTGGAGCGCGGCCCGATCCGGCTCAAACCCGGCGCGGGAGATGGTGGGCGAGGGCAGGTCGTCGTAGCGCGGAGTTCAGAGCTCGATGCAGCCATCGAAACCGTGGATCCGGCTGATCTCGGACGCTGCGGCGTTGTCATTGAGGAAGATCTGCTGGACGTCAGCACGCGGAGCATCGGGCAGGTCATCATCGGCGACCTTTCCGCGGCCTATTGCGGTACGCAACACCTCACGCAAGACAACGAAGGCAGGCCGGCTTATGGCGGTTCCACACTCTTCGTGGTCCGCGGCGGATTTGACGAGTTGCTTCGTGTCGAGCTGCCATGTCCGGCGCAGGAAGCGGTAAAATACGCGCATCGCTATGATCTCGCCGCCTATCGTTGCTTTCCCGAGCTGATCGGGTCGCGCCGCAATTACGACGTCCTACAGGGGCGCAACGACGCCGGGCAATGGCGAACTGGCGTGCTTGAACAATCGTGGCGGCTCGGCGGCGCGAGCGGCGCAGAAATCCTCGCTCTCGAAGCGTTGAAGGCCAATCCCGCCCTGAATGGAGTCTGCGCCGCCTGCGTCGAAGTCTATGGCAGCACCGCCAAGATCCCTGACGACGCTGTGGTCTATTTCCAGGGCGACGACCCATGCGTCGGCCCCCTCACTAAATATGCCCGGATCGAGAGGCAATGCGATGCGTTCTGATTCAATCACGATTGCGGTGGAGCAGCAGCACATACACGGCACTTTTTCCGTCCCGGAAACCGGCATACCGGGAATTTTGTTCGTGCACGGCTGGTCGGGAAGCCAGGAAAACGATTTGGTGCGGGCTCGGGAAATCGCGGCGCTCGGCTGCGCCTGCCTGACATTCGATCTCCGTGGCCATGCTGGGACAGAGCATTTGCGGCCTTCGATTACGCCCGGACACAATTTGCAGGATGTGCTGGCCGCCTACGACACCCTGATCTCCAAGCCCATGGTGGACAAGTCTGCCATCGCCGTGATCGGCAGTAGCTATGGCGCTTATCTGGCCGCAATCCTCACTTCGATCAGGCCGGTCAAGTGGCTCTCGCTCCGTGCGCCAGCGATTTATCGCGACGCGCACTGGACGTCCCCAAAAGGGAAACTCGACCGGCTCGACCTCACGCTCTATCGGCAGCAGAGAATCGACAGCAGCGACAACAATGCGCTGGATGCTTGTGCCAAATTTGCCGGCGACGTCTTGCTGGTCGAATCCGAACGCGACGACTACATCCCACATCCGACCGTCGTTAACTACATAGCGGCCTTCAGGAAGGCCCATTCTCTGACATACAGGGTCATCGACGCCGCCGATCACGCTTTGTCCGATGAACGCAGCCGGCAAGCCTACACGTCACTCCTCGTCCGATGGATCAGGGAGATGGTGCTCGGTGCACGGTAGCCCAGGCTGAATCTCGACGCGGCGCATTAGAGCGGACGTGTATTGGCGCGATGTCCTCTCCGAACAAAAATTGGTCCGAGCCGTTAGCCTCATCGAACGAAGGAGGAGAGATCATGCGTATTCTCGCAGCAGCAACGGCACTATCGTTGTCCTTTGTGTTGGTTCCCGCATCCGCTGACGACTCTGAGTTATCCAAGTCCTATAAGCAGGGGCAATCGGCTCCGGTGCAGCCAGACCGCACACCGCAGCAATCGGACCAATCTCGCGACCAAGAGCGGGCGCGCGGTGAGAGCGTTCAGATCGAACGCGATTGGAAGGCTCAAGAAAATACCAACGGAAGTGCCACCTATCGCGAGAAATCTGCAGGCAAAACCGACGAGGACCATCAAACTGTGGGTAGAGACTGGCGCGCGCATCCTGAACGTGACGAGAGCCGCTGAAATTGGCGGAAGGGTGGCTTTAGGAGAGCAGCCCGCGAGCCCGCAAATTGCGCCACAGCAGCTATCAGCAGGGGGACTTAATCAAGCTGAAGTGAATAAGCCGCCAAGTTTGCTGGTCTCGCTTCTGCTGGTTTCTGATTGACAAGAGATTTCGCTTTGACAAAGTCGCGGGCCTGGGGATGGCGATCTCCCCATGAGGCGACATGCCCAAGCATCGCGTCCGGATTTCTGAGAAGGACGCAGCATGTCAACCGTCAACAACAGGTCTTCGCCAGATCGTTCGGCGCCTTTGCTGGGCGTGAGGAACTTGACCAAGCGCTATGGAAGCGACGGCACCGCCATCGACTCGGTGACCTTCTCTGCTGTCGCAGGCGAAATCCTCGGCATTATTGGTCCAAATGGCGCCGGCAAGACGACGCTGCTGGAAGCCGTTGCCGGACTTCTACCGGTAAACTCAGGCGACGTCTTTTGGCGCGGAGAGCCGTTGCACGCAGATCGTCGACGCGACGTCCTTTTCTACCTGCCTGATGGCGTCCGTCCATATCAGGACCAATCGGCGCAGCAGGTCGTGGCGTTTGTCGGTAGCGTCTTTCGACGATCAAAAGAAGACATCACGTCGACGATCGAAGCGCTCGGGCTACAGCCGGTGCTTCGAAAACGCGTGCACGCTCTTTCAAAAGGCTATGCCCGCCGCCTGATGCTCACCATTGGGCTGCTTGCACCGCATGACCTGTTGCTGATGGACGAGCCATTTGATGGATTTGATTTGCGGCAGACGCGCGACGTCATGGACCTATTGCGTCACCAGACAGCAGGAGGACGTACACTGATTCTCTCCATTCATCAGTTGCCGGACGCCGAACGGGTCTGCGACCGCTTCATCCTGCTCTCGGCAGGGCAGGTGCGCGGGTCCGGAGGACTCGCGGAGTTGCGTGCACAGGCGGGACTGCGGAACGGCTGCCTGGAGGATATCTTCCTTGCCCTCACGTGAGGCATACGTGCGGCCGACCGCCCCGATCATTCCGCTGCTCGCAAAGGAGCTTCGCGAGATCACGGCCGGGCGAGCGCTTTGGACCATGTTGCTGCTGGTCTGTCCGCTCGTCGGATACAGCTTCGTCCAGGCGGTCTCGCTGTACAGCGCATCTAGTGCCGCGGCCCTGCAGTCGCCAGTTCTCGCGAGGAGCCTTTCGCCGCTCGATGGAATCCTCGTTCCGACATTCGGATCATTCTACGTGGCGGTGACGTTGTTGTTTCCCTTCGTGGCGATCCGTGTGCTGGGCCAGGAGAAGGAAAGTGGCGCGCTACGCCTGCTGGTTCAATTGCCGTACCGGACTTCGACGCTGATCGCCGCAAAATTGTGTGCCGTGCTGGCAGCGTGGGTCATGGTGAGCATTCCTGCGCTTTCCGCGCTTTTCGTGTGGGCCATACTGGGCGGCCATCTGGCTGCACCGGAAACGCTGAACCTTCTGTTTGGTCACTTGCTCTACGGCCTGCTGGCCGGCGCCATTGGCTTGTTTGCCGCTGTGATCTCCGACAATTCGGCCACTGCCGCCATCATCGCGCTTGCAGTCACGATCGGATCGTGGGTGCTGGACTTCGCGTTCGCGGGCCGCTCGGGCCTGTCGGCCTGGCTTGCGGAGTTGTCGCTAACCCAGACGCTTCGTCCCTTTGAGCAGGGGCTTCTCTCGGCCGGCCTGGTGCTCGGCATAGCTGCCGTCATTGGCGGGCTCATTGCGATGACAATCGTCTGGCTCCCGCCTGGTACTCCCGTGAGAGCGAAAATCATCCGTTCTGTCTCCAGCGTGCTGGTGATCGCGGCGGGACTCGGTGTCGCGACACAGATCAGGGCATCCGTGGATCTCAGCGAGGATCGTCGCAACTCCTTTTCGCGCGCCGATGAACGTTTGCTCGCGACGCTTCGGCGTCCCTTGGTCATCAGGGTCAATCTCGCTGCCGAGGATCCCCGCTATATCGATCTTCGACGCAATGTGCTCGCGAAGCTTGAGCGCGTCATGCCTGATGTTACCATCGTTCTCGCGAGCGAGCGGCCGAATGTTGCCGATCCCTCAGACGACTATGGCCAGATCGAATATGTCTACGATGATCGAACCGACGTAAGCCGCTCCACCAGCCCGCGGGAGATACTGCCGCTGCTGTATGCGCTCGCAGGCGTGCAGCCGCCGACATCAAGCGTAGGCGAGGATTACCCCGGCTATCCCTTGGTCATTAGCGCGGACGCGGCGCTGCTGTGGTTCTTCGGCGGATTGCCGGTCCTGATCGCGCTCGCGTGGCGACGGATTCGCGGCGCCCCCCCAGACAAGGGCTCTCTCGTTCATCAAGGAGATAAGCCATGAGTGCCGGCAAGACAATCGGAGTGGTCATCCTCGCGGCTATTGGTGTTGTGGCACTGGCCTTGCCAGGCTTGACCGCAGACCCAATCAAAATTGACCTGTCGAATGAAACGGTCGGCGCGGAGCCAAAATCACTGGTGCCAGTGGTTGGGTTCTGGAGGATCGCGGAGGAGGGGGGCAAGAAGGTGATCACGGTCGATGGTCGCCAGTGGAAGGAAGGGCAGTCGTCGGCAGGGATTGCCGACAAGGCACGGGCTCTCTACGGGGAACGCTACGCTGAGTTTCTCGATCGTGTACAGGCGTACGCCTACTATCCCTACGCGGTCGCGCCCAAGATCGACAATTTCAGCGATGGCGAGATCTCGGTGCGCTTTGAAGGCTTGTCCGGCCGCATCGACCAGGGCGCCGGCATCCTGTTCAACCTCAAGTCCAACGGGGATTACCTGACAGTCCGCGCGAACTGTCTGGAGAACAACATCGTGCTGTGGAAGTTTGAGAACGGCAAGCGCTCTTCGGTCAAATGGGTCCGCAATACACCGACTGCGACTCGGCAGTGGCATGACCTCAAGGTCCGCATCAGCGGCACCAAGGTGGAAGGCTATCTCGACGGAAAGCTGTATCTGGAGCACACGCTGGCACAACCGGTGTCCGGTCGGATTGGGCTCTGGTCGAAGGCCGATAGCCATATGTACTTCGCGGATTACACAGTAGCTGTCGGCAATTGAATTCGAGGCGATTCAGGACGCGAAGGTCATGCTGGATCTCGCCAAGCACATCGTCAATCAGAAGGCGGGCCGCTTCGAGCCGGAGAAGTTCGAGACGACTACGAAGCCGCTCTGATCGACCTCATTCAGAAGCGTTGCCGGCAAGCCAATCACGCCGAAGGTGCGGCCGCGGGCAGGCAACGTCGACCTGATGAAGGCACTACGGCGGAACGTCGGTCAGGAGGCCGCGCCGGCGAGGACGGCCAATCCGAAGACGCCGCGCAAAACGGCGGCTGGACACAAGGAGATGCTGATGCCGATCGCCGGCAACGCACCGGAAGGCTGCCTGATCTCGAGGCGACCGCAATGGAACGAACGGCTTCATCGGGCGTCGAATCCCTGTCCCCGGCACCGCCCCCTTAAAGCCCCGCCGGGGGAAAACCTACCCACTAGTTGGCGGCCTAATGCGACTAAGCGCAAGGACCGTTTACGCCCGGAGGAGCGAGCAATGAGCAATCGCAGATCGGAGGACCGAAGGGTACTGACCGCGGCCGAACGGGAAGCGCGAAAGGTCTTTAGAGACGCAGATGCCAAGGTGCCGGTGTCGGAGTATGAACGTGCCCAGCAGGCATTCCACGCAAACCGGGAGCGCCTGAAGGCGGAACGCTTGGCTCGCGAGGCGGCGTCCACCAAACGCGGTGCCGCCGTCAGACGCTCCAAGCCAGGAAACGCGCCGAAAGCACAGCGTCGGAGGCGGTCAGGGTACCAGGAAAATCGAGAGGTGCCGGCGGCAAGATTAGGCGAGGCTGAAATCGGCAGCGGCGGGGCTGGTCAAGTCACCTTGCGTCTCTCTTCTGCTCGCGCCGGCACCACCGACGGGCTGCTTGCTTCCGGGACGCGGGCAGCGTTCGGCCGATTGCCGGCTCTTCGTAGTCGTCCGTGAAGAGCGGCTAAGCGATTGAGCTGGGATCGCATTGTTCGTTGTGGCCTGTTTTGGGATTGCAGGGTTTTGATGCTTCGGGCATCGGAACCCTGCAATTTCGTTTTGAGGATTCCATCGAATCGCCAGTCATGATTCCGTCCTCGCATCGGAGGTGGCGATGCGACCGAAGAAGCCCAAAGCGACGGGATCGGGCGATCTGTTCCGGGCCAGGCTGGACCAGATCATCAACATGAAGCACGAGCT
>NZ_AXAZ01000080.1 GCF_000473065.1 Bradyrhizobium sp. WSM1743 | reverse complement strand
TACCGCTGGGCGCGCGCCCGCTATCTGGGCTTGGCGCGCAACCAGACGCATCTGCGCCTGATCTGCCTCGCCATGAATCTCAAACGATGGGCGGTGCTGTCTCCTGCGGGAGCTGCGGCATGACCGCCGCCGCCCGACGCCAGCGGTCGGCCGCGGAAAACGCACCCATTCCACGCCGCGCGCCGTCCGACGCCGCGCAAAAAAAGCCCGACATCGGGAACCACTCGCTCACATCCCATTAAGCAAAGCTCTCGCAAGCGGGAGAGGTTAAGGGAGCCCGCGGCTGCTCGAGTGATTCAACCACTCACGCCGAAATCTGCTTCTCCGCGATCGACAGCCATTCGGCCTGCGCCTTGCGGAGATATTTCGGCGCGCGCCGCATCTGGATCAGCAGCTCGTTGAAAACCATGCGCGCCTCGGCGCTGCGGCCGACCGTTTGCAGCAGCATGCCGTAGCGCACCCGCGCTTCGGCGCCGGGAAAGTAGCCGGCGAGCGCGTGATATTCCTCGAGGGCCTCGTCGAAGCGTCCGACCTCCGCAAGCGCCCGAGCGTACAAGAGATGCGCATCGGCGGAATCGAAGTCCGGCCATTGCTTCTGGAGATCGTCCAGCGTCGCAAGCGCATCGGCGGGGCGCTTGGCGGCAAACTCGGCCTGCGCCTTGCGAAACGCATAGGCGGGATCGTGGCCCATGGGCAGCTTCAGGATGTGATCATAATGCGCTTCCGCTTCGGCGAACCGACCGATATTTACACACTCTTCCGCCAGTGCCGCGCGGTTGGCGATGGTGTCGGTGCCAGCCAGCCGGTCCGATAGCTCGCGATAGCGTTTCTCGGGATCGAGGCGATTGGCGACACGCTGGCGCGCCTGACGTGCGCCGGGGCTGGAAAACCATTCCGGAATGAGCTCGACCGCGATATAGGCGAGCGCGCCCATCAACGGCACCATCAGGATGATGAAGGCCCAGGGCCGCAGCCGCCCGGTTCGCGAGGCGTGATAGATCAGCGTGATATCGAGCAGCAGAACGACCAAAGCGACGGGCATGTGACATCCGGAAAGCACAACGACAGCGTCGGCCTCCTGATATCGCAACTGAAGCGATGAAACAACTTTGAGTTGCTTCCGCTCGCAAAAATCAGTGAACCCGGACGCCCGCCTTGATGGCGACGAGGAGTCTGTCGTCTCAAACGCGATGCAGGTTCATGAGCCTCGGCCCAAGGCTGCCAAGACATGGCTCATCCATCGCGGTCCCACACGCTGCAAAAGCAGCTATCGAGTGCATCTCCATCACGCACGGTCAGACCGCCTTGCGCAGCAATCCGCTTGCAAGCTCTCGAAACGCATCAACGGCCTTGTTCAGCACGCTCTTGGGATCGTCGGCTGCCGCGACCCATAATGCCGCGCTGAGCGCAGCGCCGTTCAGCAACCGCCCCGCCGCTTCGACGTCGACCGGCTTCACGACCCCTTCATCGATCAGCGCGCGGATCGTTCGCGTGGTAATGTCGAGACAAGCGTTCTCGCCGGGCCACTTGGAGGGATCACCGAGCACGGCAGGTCCATCCAGAAGCATGATGCGCTGGATCTCGGGATCGAGCGCCATTTCGATATAGGCGCTCCCCTCCGCGAGCAGGCCTTGCCACAAGGTGGGCGCTTGCTCGCGAATGATGCGGAGCCGCTCCGCCATTTCGCCGTCGATTTGCTCGACGACGGCCCAGAGCAGCCCCTTCTTGTCTTCGAAATTGTGATACAGCGCGCCCCGCGTCAGCCCGACGGAGGCCGTCAGCTCGTCCATCGACGCGTCTGCGTAACCTTGTGTGGCAAATGCCTCGCGCGCGGCGCGGATGAGCTTGCCCCGATTTTCCGCCATGGCCGCGGCGCGCTTCCCCTTTGCCATACCTCGTTCCTATTGACATACGTCTCGTATGTGAGTCATATCTCACATACGAAGCGTATATGAACTATGCATAAATGGCCACCCGGTGGCACGCCCACGTGCCGCCACTCCCCTGCTCGATTGAAAGGCTCCTGCCATGACCCAGCGAGAGGCAATCTTCCCTGCGAACCGCCACGCGCTGTATCAAGCGCATCGGTACTCTGCGGCGATCCGCTCCGGCGACCTGCTCTTCGTCTCGGGGCAAGTCGGCAGCCGCGAGGACGGCTCACCCGAGCCAGTGTTCGAGGACCAGGTCCGGCGCGCGTTCGCCAATTTGCGCGCCGTGCTCGCGGCCGGCGGATGCACGTTGGATGATGTCGTCGACGTCACCACGTTCCACACCGATCCCGCCACGCAGATCGAGACGGTGATGGCCATTCGCGCCACGGAAATCGGTGACGCCCCCTATCCGAATTGGACCGCGGTTGGTGTGAATTGGCTTGCGGGGTTTGACTTCGAGATCAAGGTCATCGCCCGAATTCCTGCGGCCGAGTAAAGCTTTCTCGGCGGCGTAGCGCCGGCCGTCAGCAAGCGCGTTTCAGGCCGATATGAGGTAGCCGAGCTGGATGGCCAGGGCGTCGTGAATCCCGGTCTGCACGACCTCAGCTGGCTGAAAGCTGCCGACACCGTTTCCATAGAGCACGCCGACGGAACCGCCGCTGTCGAGCGCAGCAATATCGAGACGACCGTCGCCATCGATATCACCGACCGAGATCGACGCGGTCGTTTCATCACCATCCGGCGAGGAACCGTTTGACCATTTGGACGCCGGCTGGAAGGTCCCGTCTCCATTGCCCAGCATGGTGAAGACGCTGCTCTCCGCGCTGTGTGTCGCGCCGACGATGTCGAGCCTGCCATCGCCATTCAGGTCGGCCAGGACCGTGGTTTCCTCCGACTGATAGGAAATCGAGTTTAGCGGAATGCCACTGGAGAGCGGCAGCGCCGCTTGCAAGGTGCCGTCGCCGTTGCCCAGCAGCACGCTCATGGAGTGGGCGATCTTGCCCGTCGCGAGATAGTTGTCGTCATATCCCCCGGTGACGGCGTCGAGCTTGCCGTCACCATTCACGTCACCGACGACAACCGCTTCTGTCAATTCGTGCTCGACGACGAGGTTTCCCGTCGCATAGGTCGTGGGCGCCCCAAAGCTGCCGTCACCGTTCCCGAGCAGCATGCTGACACTCTCGGTTGAGGGGCCACCGGACCAGCCGCGCCGACGCTCACGATATCGAGCTTGCCGTCTCCGTTGAAATCGCCGCTGGCCAGCGCGTAGGTGATCTGCGACAGACTGGCGTACACGGTTCCGGTGCTGTAGGGCTTGCCTGCCTGGAACGTGCCGTCACCGTTTCCGAGCAGCACGCCTACGCTGCCGGCGGTGAGGTCACCGCTGACCCCCGCAGTCGCGATGTCGAGCACGCCGTCCCCGTTGAAGTCGGCGATATCGAGCGCGTAAGTGTATTCGTGGTTCGGTCCCCACGAGGTGCCGTTGTGATAGGCGGATGCCGCGCCGAAGCTGCCGTCGCCGTTCCCGAGCAGCACCCCGACGCTGGCGCTCGAGTTCGTGCCGAGGCCAGCAAGGCCGGCGGTCGCAATATCCGCCAGGCCGTCGCCATTGAAATCGGCGATGCCGATCGCGGTCGTGTATTCAAGCGTGCCGTTATAGTAGCTTGTGCCGTTGTGATAGAGGGCCGGAGCGCGAAATCCGTCGACGTCATCATGCAGCACAACGGCCAGCGAGCCTGAGTCCGTCGCGATGTCCGTGAATTCCGCTCCCACCACGAGATCCAGGCGTCTCGGTTCGTCGGCGCCATGGATGGTCACGTCGATGGCTTGATGCGCGGTGCCGTCCGCGGAGGTAATCGTCAGCAGGTCGTGCCTGACATCGTTGGCGGTCAGCGCCTGGACACTGGCCGCGCTGTTGTCGAGCGTGTAGCCCCAGACGCCGGTCGCCGGGTCAAACGCAAAGGTACCGTATGTGCCGGCCAGCGAGGCAGGCGGCTGGAAATCACTCTGGCCGTGGTCGGGATCGGTGACGGTCAGCGTGCCGCCCGCGGTCTGGACCGCGCTGTCCTCCGTGACCGTTCCCGTCGAAGTACCGCTGATCGTGGCAGGATCGTTCACTCCGTCGATATGCACGCGGACACGGGCTTCGCTGAGCCTGTCGTGCCCCAATCGGATCGCATACACGAACTCGTCGTCGATGACGTCCCCGGCCGCCATGGAATTGAAATCAGTCGCGGCGAGCACAGAGAGGGAATGGCTGAGATCGAGCTCGATTTGGCCATGATTGATGCGGATCAGGTTGCCGTTGTCGGTCGCTTCCCAGGGCGAGGTCCCGTCGCAACCGACGTCCCGAGCCAACAGCTCCCAGTTGCCACCCCGATTGCCGTCGTCGATCGAATACAGCCCCGCGGCATGGCCCCCGCGATCATTTGCCAGCACGTCCAGCGACAGGACGTCGGTAGCGACCTGATCGGCTCGCGCCTGATCTTCGGTCAGTGCGAACGCGTCATCAACGGCGTGGGAGAACTTCCAACGCCAGGCTGAGCCGAAGTGCATGAGGGTGCCTCCGCGATGTCCAGTGATGTCACCTCTCCAGCCGCCACGATGTTTACGCGCAGATTGCGACCATTTTTGTACATGGACGAACCCGGCTACTCCTGATTGAGCGAGCTTTCCGGTCAGCCGCCACCGATGGGCACCACGATCGCCGGCGCCGCAAGAAAGGCGGGAAAGGAATGATCGATCGTGAACCGAAGGCTTGCGACTACTTGGCGTCGTCCGCGAGCATCTTCCGGTATTTTTCGACATCGCGCGTCACGAGCTGCTGCAGCAGCTCCGGCGCGTGCTCGTCGGCATCGGGCGCAACGGTCGACAGATCGGCAAACCGCTTCTTCACCGCTTCGGTCTCGACCGCGGTGCGCGCCGCTGCGTTCAGCTTGGCGATCACGGCCGGCGGCGTGCCCTTGGGCGCGAACAGGCCGTTCCAGCCCTGCGCCTCGAACTCGGGCAGGCCGGCTTCAGACGATGTCGGCAGGTCCGGCAGCGTGGCGAGCCGCACGGTCGAGCCGACCACGAGCCCCCTCACCAGCTTCTCGTTGATCGCCTGCGAGACGGAGGCCGCGGCATCGCAGACGCCGTCGATCTGGCTGCCGACTGCGTCGGTCAGCGCGGGCGCGGCGCCGCGATAGCCGACCAGCGTCGCGTCGATCGCCGCGGCGCTGACGAAGCTCTTGCAAATCAGATAGTTCGACGAGCCGACGCCGGCATGGCCGAGATTGATCTTGCCCGGATTGGCCTTAACGTAGGCGATGAACTCCTTGAGGTCCTTCGCCGGAAAGTCCTTGCGCAGCGCGATGATGCCGAACGTCTTCGCCACCATGGCGATCGGAACGAACGAATCCGGCGTGAACGGCAGTTTTGGGTAGATCGTGTAGGTCGCGGCATTGGTGCCGGCATTGCCGATCGCGATGGTATAACCGTCGGGCTCGGCGCGAGAGGCTCGCGCCAGCCCGGTCGAGCCGCCGGCGCCGGCAACGTTCTCGATCACGATGGTCTGGCCGAGCGCAATCCCCATCTGCTCGGCCACCGCACGTGCGATCACGTCCGAAGTGCCGCCGGCCGCGAACGGCACGATCATGGTGATCGGACGCTTGGGATAGTCCTGAGCGAATGCGCCTGTTGCGAACGCCAGCGCCGCGACCGCGGCGAGAGCACGCTTCACCACGAACGAGATCACGCGGCGTTTTCCAGATGCTGGGCGAGGCCAGCGAACAGGCCGCGGCCGTCAGTGCAGCCCATGATGTCTTCGACGTGGTTTTCGGGATGCGGCATCATGCCGAGCACGTTGCCCTTGTCGTTGACGATGCCGGCGATCGAATGCGCCGCGCCGTTGATGTTGTTGAAATCGTCGACTTCGCCGGCAGCGGAGCAGTAGCGATAGAGCACCCGTCCCTCGCCTTCGAGCCGCTTGATGGTCTCCTCATCCGCCTCGTAATTGCCCTCGCCATGGGCGACCGGCACGCGGATCACCTGTCCGGCATTGTAGCCGCGGGTGAACGGCGTGTCGGACCGCTCGATGCGAAGATGCACGTCGCGGCAGATGAACTTCAGCCGCGCGTTGCGCATCAGGACACCCGGCAGCAGGCCGGACTCGCAGAGGATCTGAAAACCGTTGCAGACGCCGAGCACGAGCCCGCCCTTGGCCGCATAGTCGCGCACCGCGTCCATCACTGGCGCGCGTGCCGCAATCGCGCCGCAGCGCAGGTAATCGCCGTAGGAGAAGCCGCCCGGCACCACCACGAGATCCGTGCCCGCAGGCAATGACGTCTCGGCGTGCCAGACCATCGCCGGCTCGCTGCCGGAGATCAGCCTCAAGGCACGCGCCATGTCGCGCTCGCGGTTGATTCCGGGAAAGACGAGGATGGCGGCTTTCATGGCAGGGTTCCGATGGTGGTGGGAATGAAGGCTGGCCAAAGGGCCAATTCGTGAAGAGACATAACCATTTGACGGGAATTTTACCAGTGCTAGCGTTGCGGAACGCCCTTGTACACAGGCCATTGCCAGTCGGATTTGGCCGCCCGAATTGCCCGGGATAGAAGCCATGAACATCCCGTCGCTGCCCGCATCCGCTTCCGAACCGGTGTCCACCGAGGGCGTCGTCGCCGCCGGCGCCTATGTCGACGGCCGCCGCGTCGCCAACATCGCCATCAGCGAGGCCTCGAGCTGGCGGGCCAAGCCCGGCCACGTGGTCTGGATCGGGCTGCGCGAGCCCGACATGGCGCTGCTCGGCGCGGTGCAGAAGCAGTTCGATCTGCACGAGCTCGCCATCGAGGACGCCAACCACGCCCACCAGCGGCCGAAGATCGAGCAATATGGCGAGGCCCTGTTCATCGTCGCGCGCACGGCCCAATTGATCGAGGGCCGGATCGCCTTCGGCGAGACCCACATTTTCGTCGGCGACGGCTATCTTGTCTCGGTGCGCCACGGAGCTTCGACGTCCTACACGCCGGTGCGCGAGCGCTGCGAAAGCTGCCCGCGGGCGCTCGCCCGCGGCGAGGACTACATCCTCTATGCCATCCTCGATTTCATCGTCGACAATTACTCGCCCGTGCTGGAAAGCATTCACGAGGAGATCGAGGAGATCGAGGACGACGTGCTCGCGCACGCGATCACCAAGACGCAGATCGAGCGGCTCTACATGCTGCGGCGTGACCTGTTACGGCTCCGCAACGCAATCGGACCGCTGGTGGAGGTCTGCCGCCGTCTCGAGCACGATGAGCTGTCGATGGTGCGCGCGACGATGCAGCCCCTGTTCCGCGACGTCACCGACCATGTCCGCAACATCCAGGAGCGCATCGATTCCATGCGCGAGGTGCTGGCCTTCGCCTTCGAGGCGAGCCTGCTGGTCGGCCAGGCTCACGAGACCGCGGTGTCCAAGAAGCTCGCCTCCTGGCTCGCGATCATCGCCATCCCGACCGCGCTCGCCGGCATCTACGGCATGAACTTCAAGCACATGCCGGAGCTGGAATGGGAGTACGGCTATTACATGCTGCTCGGCGTGATGCTGACGGCCTGCGGCGCGCTGTATTGGCGGTTTCGCCGCGCCGGGTGGCTGTAAGCAAATTGCTTCGTAGCCCGGATGGAGCGAAGCGCAATCCGGGATAGCGTCACGCGCGGATAGCATCCCGGACTGCGCTTCGCTCCATCCGGGCTACAAACTCAGACGATTTCGACCCGATAATTCTCGATCACGGTGTTCGCCAGCAGCTTGTCAGCGGCTTCCTTCAGCGCGGCCTCGGCCTTGGCCTTGTCGGCGCCGGCGAGCTCGATGTCGAACACCTTGCCCTGGCGGACGCTGGCGACGCCGTCGACGCCGAGCGACTTCAGCGCGCCTTCGATGGCCTTGCCCTGCGGATCGAGGATGCCCGTCTTCAAGGTAACGGTGACACGTGCCTTCACGTCAAAAACCCCTTTAGCTCTTCACCAGGACCGGGCCGGAGCCCGCCGGACGCTCGTTCTCCATGAGGATGCCGAGACGTTTTGCGACTTCGGTATAGGCCTCGAGCAGGCCGCCGAGGTCCCTGCGGAAGCGGTCCTTGTCGAGCTTCTCGTTCGACTTGATGTCCCACAGACGGCAGCTGTCCGGCGAGATCTCGTCGGCGACGATGATCCGCATCATCTCGTTCTCGAACAGGCGGCCGCACTCCATCTTGAAGTCGACGAGACGGATGCCGATGCCGAGGAAGAGGCCGGTGAGGAAGTCGTTGACGCGGATGGCGAGCGCCATGATGTCGTCGATCTCCTGCGGCGTCGCCCAGCCGAAGGCGGTGATGTGCTCTTCCGACACCATGGGGTCGTTGAGCTGGTCGTTCTTGTAGTAGAATTCGATGATCGAGCGGGGCAGCTGCGTGCCCTCCTCGATGCCGAGACGCTGCGACAGCGAGCCGGCGGCCACGTTCCGCACCACCACTTCCAGCGGCACGATCTCGACCTCGCGAATCAACTGCTCGCGCATGTTGAGACGGCGGATGAAATGAGTCGGCACCCCGATGTCGTTGAGGTGCTGAAACAGGTACTCCGAGATCCGGTTGTTGAGGACACCCTTGCCCTCGATCACCTGATGCTTTTTCGCATTGAACGCGGTGGCGTCGTCCTTGAAGTGCTGGATCAGGGTACCGGGCTCGGGGCCTTCGTAGAGAACCTTTGCCTTGCCTTCATAAATGCGACGCCGACGGCTCATGGGGATGTACCGTGTTTTGTTGAAATCCATGAAATTGGTGTGCTCCGGTTGACTAGGATTACGACCCACAGCGGAGCTGCCGTGAACGGCTGGGAACCCATTCATAACCCTTGGAAACAGAACGGGAACCAAACCTTCAGGCAACCTATCCGATTGGCTGTCCGAGCACAATCGATCCGGCCGTCCGGCGCCAACTTATACCGTCTTGCCCTGCGGCTTAACGGCCCGTTGTTTTGCCGATTCGTGCTATCTATCTAGGCATGCAGCCGGGTCGCCGCAACGGACGGCTCCCGCGCCATTCAGCAGGAGATTTGGAACAGGCATGAGCGAGTTCGACAAGCGCCAGGAAGGTTTCGAGAAGAAGTACGCTCTCGACGAGGAGCAGAAATTCAAGGCGGAGGCCCGCCGCAACCGGCTGCTCGGCCTGTGGGCAGCCGAAAAGCTCGGCATTACCGGTGACGCCGCCACCGCCTATGCCAAGGAGGTGGTCGCGGCCGATTTCGAGGAGGCCGGCGATGCCGACGTCCTGCGCAAGATCACGGCCGATTTCGCCGCCAAGAGCGTCGCCGTCACCGAGCAGGCGATTCGCGCCAAGATGAGCGAGCTGCTCGCGGTCGCGGCCGCCGAGGTGAAGGCCGGGAAGTAGCGCGCAGAGCATCCACACACACACAGTCATTCCGGGGGCGCGCGTAAGCGCGAACCCGGAATCTCGAGATTCCGGGTTCGGTCCTGCGGACCGCCCCGGAATGACACCAAACCTCAGCCCTCCTTGAAGCCGTACTCCGGCACGTTGCCGCTGGCGCCGTAATATTTGTACGGTAGGAATTTGCCGCTCATGGTGATCTTGACGCGGTCGCCCTTCGGATTGGCGACACGTTCGAGCGCCATGTCGAAATCGATCGCCGACATGATGCCGTCGCCGAACTCTTCCTCGATCAGCGCTTTCCAGGCTGGACCGTTCACCATCACCATCTCGTAGAAACGGTAGATCAGGGGATCGGTCGGCGGCATCGGCGTGCCGGTGCCGCGCATCGGCACCTCGTTGAGCATCGCAACCTCCGCCTTCGACAGGCCGAACAGCTCGCCGGCATTGGCGGCCTGCGGCTTGGTCAATTTCATCTGACCCATGATCGCGCCCACGATCAGCACTTCGGAATAGCCGCCGATCTTTTCGCAGATGTGCTTCCAGCTCCAGCCCTTCTCGCGCTTGATGTCGAGCAGCTTCTCGGTGAGGTCTTCGCGTTTCATGTCAGGGTCTCCTTTTTAAGCCGTCAGTCCGGGGCTGGTCCCGGATATCCAGGTCTGTCGTTGCTCTTCGTTGGACGCGATCGAAAGTCCGGGCTTGCCGATGTGCACCAGGGGCACGTTGCGTGGATCGTGACCGGGCGTCTCGGCGGCAAAGGTCTTGCTGCGCGTCACCAGGAAATCGATGATGTGGTTGCGCAAGGCATAGTAGAGCGGATGGCGGTGCAGGTCGGTGCGGCCGCGGTCCCGCGGCAGCGGGTTTTCGACCACCTCCGCCAGCACCGCGCCGGGACCGTTGGTCATCAGGAAAATCTTGTCGGCGAGATAGATCGCCTCGTCGACGTCATGGGTGATCATGAACGCGGTCTGCCCGGTCTCGAGGCAGATGCGCCGCACCTCGTCCTGCAGCGTGCCGCGCGTCAGCGCATCCAGCGCCGAGAACGGCTCGTCCATCAACATCATCTTCGGCGTGATCGACAGCGCCCGCGCGATGCCGACGCGCTGCTTCATGCCGCCCGAGAGCTCCGACGGATGCTTGTGCTCTGAGCCGGTGAGCCCGACGAGATCGATGAAGGTCTGCGCATGCGCCCTCACCTTGACGCGATCCCAGTTCCGCCATTTCGAGCTGACGGCATAGGCGACGTTGCCGAGCACCGTGCGCCAGGGCAGCAGCGCATGGCTCTGGAAGATCACCGCGCGGTCGAGGCTGGTGCCCGAGATCGCCTGCCCGTCGACGATGACGGCGCCCTCGCTCGGCGCATCGAGGCCGGCGAGGATGTTGAGCACCGTGGTCTTGCCGCAGCCGGAATGGCCGATCACGCAACAAAACTCGCCGCGCGCCATCGAGAGCCAGAGGTTCTCGAACACGGTGGTCGTCGCGCCGCCGGCGCCCGGATAACGTTTTGCGATGGCTTCGATGGAGATGAATTTGTCGGTCACAACCTTTACTCCGGAAACGTGACCATGCGCGTGAAGCGCGCCAGGATCTGGTCCAGCAGCATGCCGACGATCCCGATCAAGAGGATCGCGATGATGACGTTGGTGATCGAGAGGTTGTTCCACTCGTTCCAGACGAAGTAGCCGACGCCGGTGCCACCGACGAGCATCTCGGCCGCGACGATCACGAGCCAGGCGATGCCGATCGAGATGCGCATGCCGGTCAGGATCGTCGGCGCCGCGGCCGGCAGGATCACGGTGAAGGCGCGCCTGACGGTGCCGACCTCCAGCGTTCGCGCCACGTTGACCCACTCCTTGCGCACGCTGGCGACGCCGAACACCGTGTTGAGCAGCATCGGCCAGATCGAGCAGATGAAGATGACGAAGATCGCCGAGATCGAGGAATCCTTGATGGTGTAGAGCGCGAGCGGCATCCAGGCCAGCGGCGAGATCGGCTTCAAGACCTGGATGAAGGGATCGAGCGCCTTGCTCAGCAGCGGCGACATGCCGATCAGAAAGCCGAGAGGAATGGCGACGAGCACGGCCAGCAGATAGCCGGTGCCGACGCGCGCGATGGAATAAGCGAGCTGGATGCCGAGCCCCTTGTCGTTCGGCCCGTTATCGTAGAACGGACGCTTCAGATGCTGCCAGAGCTTGGCGCCAACATCGAGCGGCCCGGGCATCGCGGATTTGCCCTGCGTGGCCGTGAGGCCCATCAGCTTGGCGTATTCCGGACTCATCGTTGCTACGGGCGCAGTGGAGCGCGTCGCGAGATGCCAGATGCCGAGGAAGGCAGCCAGCAGCGCGATCGAGACGAGGCCGGCGCGGAGGCGGAGGGAGGATGTGGTCATCATGCATATCCCCGGTATCGTGTCCCGGACGCGGCGCAGCGCGAAGCGATGCGACGCAGAACCGGGACCCATGCGGCACGACTGGGTCCCGGCTCTGCGAAGCAGCACTGCGTGCTGCATCGCGTCCGGGACACAAGAGCGCACCTCTTCACGACGCCTTCCTGATCTTGAAGCTCGCCAGATAGTCCTCCGGCTTGGCCGGGTCGAAGGTCTTGCCCATGACCGCGAACGATTTGTACGCGCTGCTGGGCGGCGTGAGCCCCATCTCGGTCATCAGCTTCTTGGTGTCGGTCGCCAGATACACCTGCTCGGCAACCGCCTTGTAGTCGACGTCGCCCTTGATCTGGCCCCAGCGCTTCATCTGCGTCAGCATCCAGACCGCGAAGGACTGCCAGGGGAACGGATCGAAATCGACGCGCTTGGCATCGGTCTTCACCCCGCCGAGGCCGTCGGCATAGGTGCCGGTCAAGACCTGCTCCAGCACCGTCACCGGCGCGTTGATGTAGTTGGCCGGCGCGATGGCCTCCGCGATCTGCTTGCGGTTCTCTGCCTTCGACGCGTAGGCGGTGGCATCGACGATGGCCCGCGTCAGCGCCGCAAAGCTGTTTGGTGCGGTGGTGATGAATTCGCGGCTGGCGGCAAAGCTGCAGCAGGGATGGCCGTCCCAGATCTCCTTGGAGAGCAGATGCATGAAGCCGACGCCGTCATAGATCGCGCGCTGGCAGATGTTGTCGGGCGCAAGGAAGCCGTCGATATTGTCGGCGCGGAGGTTCGCGACCATCTCCGGCGGCGGCACCGAGCGCAGCTGCACGTCGGTGTCGGGGTCGAGGCCGGCTTCCGCGAGATAATAGCGCAGCAAATAGTTGTGCATGGAATAGTCGAATGGGATGGCGAATTTCAGGCCCTTCCAGTCCTTCGGATCGCGCTTGTCCTTGTGCTTGGTCGCCAGCACGATGCCCTGCCCGTTGATGTTCTCGATTGCAGGCACGGCGAAGGGAATGGCATTGGCACCTAAGCCGAGCGAGATCGCGATCGGCATCGGCGCCAGCATGTGGGCTGCGTCGTATTCCTTGTTGATGGTCTTGTCGCGGATCACCGCCCAGCCGGCGGTCTTGACCACTTCGACATTGAGGCCGTGCTTGGCATAGAAGCCCAGCGGCGCCGCCATGATGATCGGCGTTGCGCAGGTGATCGGGATGAAGCCGACCTTGAGGTCCTTCTTCTCGGGCGCGCCGGCCTGCGCAAACACTTCAGTCGCCGTCTTGAGCGGGAAGAACTGCGAGAGTGCCGCGAGCGCAGTCGATGCGCCGACCGACTTCAGGAACGCGCGCCGCGCCACATCCTGCGGAAACATCGCGCGCATCACCGCGGAAGCGACGACGCTCTCGTAGCGCTTCTCCTCGCTCTCGACGGGCTCACAGCCCAGCCCCGCGGCCTGCTCGTGCTCTTCCGCAGAACGATGCTGGCCACAGGCACAGCCGGGTCGAAGGTTGCGATCGGGATCAAACGGATTGTCGAACGTGGACATCGGCCCTCCTGCGCGTCATTGCGGAGAGGAATTACGCAAGGAGCATGCCACGGCCCTGGAAGCGGGCAGAGCCTTGATGACGCAACACTTTCGCTCGCGCTTGGCCACTACGAAAACTCGTGATAAACGAGTTTTCGTAGTTCAATTACGAGATTTCGCAATGGCCAACGACGCCAATGCCCATCCACGGTGATGTGGCTCCCGCCATCGACCCGCGCATCGCGGCGTTCGAATCCTCCGTCGAGGCGACGCTTCTGGTCGACCCCTTCAGCGACCAGATCGTCGATGCCAATCCCGCCGCCTGCGCCCTGCTCGGCTACGACCGCGCCCTGCTGCGGCAGATCAGGCCCAGCACGCTCCACGCCGGCGAGCTTGCCGCCCTCACCGTCTTCACCCAGGCCGTGCTGCACAAGGGCGCCTACTGGACCACGGCGCTCAATCCCCGCCATGCGACGGGGCAAAATCTCCAGCTCGAATATGCCGGCTGCCTGCTGCCGCATGACGGCCGCACGCTGCTGCTGCTGACGCTGACCGATCTCGAAGCGCGACGCCGGCGCAATGTCGATGCCGCCGCCGAAGACCATATGCGCGGCGGCATTTCGACCTGGCAGCGGGTCGAGCGCGTGTTTCAGGACATCGAGCGCGAGAACCAGCTGATCCTGCGCGCCGCCGGCGAAGGCATCTATGGCGTCAACGCGGAAGGAAAAACCACGTTCGTGAACCCCGCGGCGGAACGGATGCTGGGCTGGACCGCCGAGGAGCTGGTCGGCAAGGAGATCCATCCGATCGTCCACCACACCCATCACGACGGCCGCCACTATCACAACCATGACTGCCCGATCTATGCGGCCTTCCGCGACGGCGCCGTGCATCAGGTCGACGGCGAGGTGTTTTGGCGCAAGGACGGCTCGCCCGCCTGGGTCGAATACACCTCGACTCCGATCCGCGATCGCGGCGTCGTCGTTGGCGCCGTCGTGGTGTTTCGCGACGTCAGCCAGCGCCGCGAGGCCGACGAGAAGCTGCACGCAGCGCTTGCCGAGGTCGACCGTCTGCGCGAGCGGCTGGAGCTGGAAAACGCCTATCTCCAGGAAGAAATCCGCATCGAGACCAATCCGCGCGGCATCATCGGCCAGAGCGACGCGATCCAGAAGACGCTGCGCCAGGTCAAGCTGGTGGCGCCGACGACGGCGGCGGTGATCATCAACGGCGAATCCGGCACCGGCAAGGAGCTGATCGCGCGCGCCATCCATGAGGACTCCACCCGCAGCGACCGGCCGCTGATCCGCGTCAACTGCGCCGCGATCCCGCGCGAGTTGTTCGAGAGCGAGTTCTTCGGCCATGTCCGCGGCGCCTTCACCGGTGCAACCCGCGACCGCATCGGCCGCTTCGAGCTCGCCGATGGCGGCACGCTGTTCCTCGACGAGGTCGGCGAGATCCCGCTCGAACTGCAGGGCAAGCTGCTGCGCGTGTTGCAGGAGGGCCATTTCGAGCGCGTCGGCGAGGCGCGCACCCGCGCGGTCGACGTTCGTCTCATCGCCGCGACCAATCGCAATCTCAAGCAGGAGGTCCAGCGCGGCCGTTTCCGCGAGGACCTCTATTTCCGCCTCAACGTGTTCCCGATCGAGACGGTGCCCTTGCGCGAACGGCGCGAGGATATTCCGCTGCTCGCCCAGCATTTTTTGACGCGCGAAAGCAAGGCGCTGAAATCGAACCTGCGCCTGTCGGAGGGCGATGCGCGACGGCTGACCCGCTACGACTGGCCCGGCAATGTGCGCGAATTGCAGAATGTGATCGAGCGCGCCGCGATCCTGTCGCAGAACGGCCGCCTGCGCATCGATCTGCCTGATGCCTCCGGCGCGCAAGCGCCTAGCGGCGCCGCCCGCCAGAAGGCCGACGCCCGCCCCGCCATCATGACATCGTCCGAAATGCGTGACCACGAGCGCGCCAACATCCTGGCCGCGCTCGAGGCCTGTGCCGGAAAAGTCTTCGGCCCCGGCGGCGCAGCCGAGATGCTGGACATCAAGCCGACCACGCTCGCCTCGCGGATCAAGGCGCTGGGGATCGCGCCTCGTCCGCAAGCGGCACATCCTTCGAGACGCCCGCTTTAGGCGGGCTCCTCAGGATGAGGGCGGAGTGCGGGCAGCAGTTTCAAAAGGCACCGATGCCGCTTGGCCTCATCCTGAGGAGACCGCGAAGCGGTCGTCTCGAAGGACGAGGCGTGCACTCACGCCGCCTTGGTCGTCACCCCCGATGCAATCGGCAGCCCCTGCTCGATCGGCAGCGAGGGATCGCGCGACCATTCGTTCCAGGAGCCGAAATACATCCGCACGTCGTTCACGCCGGCGTTCTTCAGCGCCAGGAACGTGTTCGAGGCCCGCGCGCCCTTGAAGCAGTAGAGATAGACCGGCGTCGTCTGCGAGATGCCGACCGTGGCGCATTCGGCCAAAATCTCGTCCTTGGACTTGAAGCGCGGGCCTTCGGCAGTCGGCTTCATCATGCGGTACCATTCCAGCCACACCGCGCCGGGGATGCGGCCCTTGCGCGGACAGAAATCCTTGCCGTAGGGCGACGAGCTGTCACCGATCCACTCGTCGACGTCGCGCACGTCGAGGATGGCGATGCCGGGCTTGCCGACCGCGGCGAGCATGGTCTTGGCGTCGATCAGGATCTCGCCGGCTTCCGGCACGATCGCGAACGAGGCCTTGGTCGGCGTCGGCACATCCTTCGTCACGAGAAGACCCGCCGCCGCCCAGGCGTCGAAGCCGCCGTGCAGCACCTTCACCCTGGGATAGCCGAGCATGGTGAGCAGATAATAGCCGCGACAGGACTGGCCGAAGCCGGAGTTCATCGACTGCTCATAGATCACGGCCGTCTCCTTGCCGGAAAGACCGGCGCTGCCGAAGGCATCGGCGAACTTCGTCTTCAGCTCGGCCATGCCCTCGGGCGTGGAGGTCGCCAGGAACGTGAAAATCTCGTGCACGTTGACGGCATTGGGCAGATGGCCGGCGGCGTAGGCGTCGGGATTGCGGGTGTCGATGACGACACACGGCTCTAGCTTCAAGAGATCGGCAAGTTCGCTGGCAGAGATCAGAACGTCCGTCATTGGCAGCCTCTCCGTTGAGGTTGGGTGGTCTTCTGGGGTGGACTCGTGAAACTCAGGACTCGGCGAGCATCTTGCGCAGCTGCTTGGTGGCAGGCGTGACGATCGCGACGAAATAGGCCTCGCGCAGGCGCCGCTGCGCGCGGTGGCTTTTGAGGTAGCCGCGCGCGCCACAATGCAGCATCGCCGCATGCGCCGCCGCGACGCTGGCTTCGCCCGCGCGAAGCCGCAGCGCAATCCCCTTGCGCCAGTAAGTCTCCTCCTCGTTGTAGGGATCGCGTGCCAGCGCCATGGTCTCGGCCTCGAGCTCGGCGGCGAGATCGCGGAAATGTACCGGCTGCTGCGGCAGATAGCGGTTGATATGGCCGAGGGGATTGTCGACCTCGTCCATGATGTTGATGCAGTCCTTGATCAGGCCGAGCGCCATCCCGGCCTGGAGCAGGATGAAGCCGGCGCGGATCTTCTTGACGAAGGGTCCGGCGGGATCGGCGAGGATCAGCTCATCGGGGACAAAGACGTCGCGGAACTGCACGCCATAGGTGCCGGTGCCGTCCATGGCGAGGAACGGTTTGCACGGCGTCAGCGTGATCGCAGGGTCCGAGCAATCGGCCAGGAACATCACGGTGCCGGGCTCGCCACTTGCGATGCCCGGCTCGTCCTCGCGTTCAAAGATGGTGCCGAAATAATGGTCGGGGCCGAGATTGGAGACCCAGGGCAGCGCGCCGCGCACGACATAGCCGCCCTCGACCTTGCGCCCCCTAAGCTTCAATTTCTCGATGCCAAAGAAGCTCTTCATCGGGTTGGACAAGCCGGTGCCGCCGAGCATCCGGCCGGTCGAGAACGCATCTCCAAAACGCTTGGCCAGCTTCAGATTGGTCGAGTTCGCCGCGTACCAGACCAGCGTGTTCTGGCACCAGGCCATGAAGGCCGTCGCCCCGCAGACCTCCCCAATCGCCGCCATTGCCTGGATCGCGCAGCGCAGATCGGCCGGGCCTTCGTGAGGCACGTGGCTGCCCCACGCCCCGACCGCACCGAGCTTGCGCAACACCTCGGCCGGATAGACCGAGCCGTCATCGATGCCGGTGGCGAGCGGCGCGAGCTGCTCGCGCGCGATCCGCGCCACCTCGTCCGCAATAGACGGTGCGGGCTGATCCAGAACTTCGGCCCGCGATAAAGCCAGTGAACCCATGATCGTCTCCCGCACCTTGTCCTGATTGCTATCAGCTAGATGCCGACCTCGAGATTGACCGGGCGGGTGAAGGTGTTGGCGACCGGCGACCATTTCTTCACATGGGCGACCAGCGCGTTGATCTCGTCCGGCGAGATGCCCTCGCATTCCATGTCGACCTTGACGCGGACATCGGTGAATCCGACCGGCTTGTCGGAGGTGTCGCCGGTGCCCCAGACCGCGGTGATGTTGAGATCGCCTTCGAGCTCCAGCTCGAGCTTGTTGACGATCCAGCCGCGGTGCACGGCGTTGGCATGCAGGCCGACCGCAAGGCACGAGCCGAGCGCGGCCAGCGAGGCTTCCGACGGATTGGGCGCGGTGTCGTCACCCAACAGACCCGGCGGCTCGTCGACGATGTAGGGCGGCAGGTTGCGGATATAGTTGGCGTGGCGGAATTTGCCTTCCGCGACCGTCTTGCACTTCAAGGTCTTGATGACCTTCGGATTTGCCTTGCCGTTGGCAATCAGTTGCTCGAGCCCGTTCTTGTCGATGGGCGCGAGGCAGCCCGTCAGCACTGTCTTCTGAACGACGGCAGTCATCAGTCTTCTCCCTGGCAGAAGTGGAAATCGGCAGGATACCGAACGGTCTGTTTCCTTGCATGGAGCGTGCCAGAGCCCGCGAAAAACAAAAGGCGAGGCTTTGGAGCCGCTTAAGCGTCCTGCCTGCGGATTGATCAGCCGGTCCTTGCTCAAACCCCATGCAGACCGGCCAGGCTTTGCGAATCTTTTCAGCGCGAAACAGATGCGGCTTGCTGATGCGGCACGGCTGCGGGTAAGTTTGAGTCCATGGCAAAGACGTCATCGAAGAAGAATTCGCCCCACGCTGCCGCCGCCGAGGACGAGTCCGCACGCGGTCGCCTTCTCAACGCGGCGACGCATCTGTTCTGCAAGAACGGCATCAACGCCACCGGCATCGATGCGATCATCGAGGAAGCCGGCACGGCGAAGACGACGCTCTACAAGCTGTTCGGCTCCAAGACCAATCTCGTCAACGCCGTGCTGGAGAGCGAAGGCAAGCAGTGGCGCGAATGGTTCATCGGCGCCATGGAAGCGGGAGGCGGCGATGCGCAGACAAAACTCACGCGCATCTTCCCGGCACTGAAGAGCTGGTTCGCCGAAGAGCGCTTCTACGGCTGCCCCTTCATCAACGCCGTCGGCGAGCACGACAAGGACGCCAAGCAGTTCCGCAACATCGCGCTGAAGCACAAGAAGATCGTGCTCGGCCACATCGAGAAGCTCGCCGGCGAGCTCGGCTCAGCCGAGCCCGCGGTGCTCGCGCATCAGCTCGGCCTCCTCATCGACGGCGCCATAGTCGCCGCGATGATCTCGCGCGATCCGGGCGTCGCGGATACAGCCGCGCTCACGGCTGGCCCCCTGCTCGGCCAGGGCAAGGCGAAGAAGAAGCGCGCGGCGGATCAGCTCGAGGCGGTGTGAGCGCGCCGGTCCCGTAGCCCGCATGAGCGCAGCGACATGCGGGACCTTGCCCCGGATATCGCTTCGCTCATCCGGGCTACGATGCTCGTTAACGCGGAGGGGAAATCGTTGCGCCTTATAGATTTACGATCTGGACGGGCTGATTTCGCTCGTCATTCCAAAAGCCGGCAAACTCCAAAACCTCCTCCACTGTCTCATTCGGGTGTGAGGTAGTCACAACAAAGCGCGCGTCGTCCGACCCGTCGCCTACGACGAGTTCGTCGATGATGTCTTCTATCCGCGCCGCGCCTTCTCCGGCGACTGCGATAAGAGCAACGTTATCGCAAAGGCACTGCTCAACGAACGCAGCCAACAAGTCCTCGTTCGATAGCGGCAGTCGGAGGACGACCCTTGACGCGTAACTCACCTATTTCTCGGCGGCGTGGCGAAACCGCTCTCCTCTGATTTCACGCCAATATTCTTCTGCGACGTCGGCGTCGATTTCGATTGGAGCGGAGCTTTCAGGGTGGAGGCGATCCTTGCCATCTTTTCGCGGACCTGAGATCCAGAACCGTTCTCCGGTTTCGACGTCGAAGTAGTTTGCCTTGAAGCCGCTGCCCTTCAAGCTTTGGAAAGTGCGTCCTCCATAGCTGATGGACTTGCCCGTCTTCGAGAAAGTGACGCGTCCAATCCGCGCCGGTCCGCTCAGCGAGCTGGATTTGTCCTCGATATACATAATGCGTGTTTTCGGCATGCTCGGACCGGCGTGACGTGCAAGTGAAAATGCCCTCTTAACGCAATCTGTAATAAATGTCGAAACGGATTGCAATCCGAGCGAACCTTGTCAATAAAGCAATCGTAAGCGCGCTGATCCGCTCATGATGCTTGCGCTGACCCAATCGAGCAGTTTCGTAGGGTGGGCAAAAGGCGCACAGCGCCGTGCTCACCTGTATCAACTACGTCGATCGTCATGGTGGGCACGCTTCCGCCTTCGCTCTTCGAGCTACGGCGGACAAGCCGCTTTGCCCACCCTACGAGAGCTACGAGACGGCGGCCGCTCGATCAGCGGCTCGCTCGCAGCGCGCCAAGCTCAACATCCGCGGCCTGCTTCTCAATAAAGGTCTTCGGGCAATTGGCCGCCGCCTGCTCGAACAGCTTCAAGGCCTCTTCTTTCGAGCCGCTCTGCAATGCGCGCTCTGCAATATAGAAATTCGCCTCGCAGACCTGCGCCTTCTTCTTCGTGGGGTCGGCATCCTCCGCGGCGCTGAGCACTTGCTCCGCTGTCATCGTGCCAAGGAAGAGATTGACGATCGGCGCGGGCCATTTCATCGCGTCGAGCTGCTTTGCGGACTCGCTCAAGCGGCTCGGTTGGTCCGTACGCTTTGCAACAATCTCGCGCCATACGACCGGATAGGCATCCTTCGGATTGAGCAGGATCGCCTGATCCAGATCGGACAGCGACTTGGTGAATGAAGCACTCTGCCAATAGAACCTCGCACGATGGAAGTAGGCGCGCGCATCCTTGGCATCGAGCTGCACGACTTGATCATAGTCCGCGATCGCGCGGCCAAAATCCCCCTTTATTCTGTATGCGTTGCCGGGATTCGATATTGCTTCCTTGTCCTTGGGATTGAGCCGGATCGCTTCATCAAAATCTGCGATTGCGGGATCAAAGTCCCCCTTCGCGACGTAGGCCACTCCCCGAGCGCGGAGCGCAGGGCCATCGCCGGAAGCGAGTACGTTTGATTCACCCGCGACGGACGCAGAAATGGGGTCGGCGTCCTGACTTTGGAGCGGAGTCTGCCGGTCGGCGGAGCTTCCTTGACCCTGATGTGCCAGCTGGATCACCCGGTCGAAATCGGCAATGGCACGATCGTAATCGCCCTTTTGAGCATAGGCGACGCCCCGGCAGCCATAGGCAGACCGGCTTTGTGGGTTCAGCTCGATGATCCGGTCATAGTCGGCGATAGCGCGGTCGAGTTCACCCAGCTGAGAAAAGGATTCGGCTCGGAAGTAGTAAAAATTCTCGTTTTTGGGTTTGATCTGGATGGTTTGATCGAGTGCGGCTAATGCGAGCTCTCTCTTACCCTTTGCGAAGTAAACTCGACCGCGGCACAATTGGCCGCCGCCGGTTTGCGGGCTGATCTCGACGGCACGATCGCAGTCAGCCATGGCCCGATCCGGATCCCCATTCCGGACGTAAGAGAGGCCTCGTTCGACATGCGCTATGACATTGTCCGGATGGATCAGAAGGGCCTGATCATAATCGGCGATGGCACGGACGAAGTCGCGTCTCGCCGAATAGACGTGAGCACGTCCGATGTAGGCGTAGGTATTCTTCGGATCGAGCTCGATCACCTTGGCGTAGTCAGGCAGCGCAGCCTCGGGCTCTCGCTTTTGGATGAACGCAGAGGCCCTCGCGATGCGGGTGTTCAGATTGCCCGGATCGCGCTCAATGATCTCGTTGTAGTCCGCTATCGCAAGGTCGATCTCGCCCTTCTGGCGGTAGAACATGGCGCGGCGGAAGCGCGCCATGATCGCTCCGTGCTGGATGCCAGTTGCCGACTGGATAACAGCGGTGCAGCCCGCGATGCGGTCATCAACGCTGAAGTTTCCGACGGCGTTGCACTTGGCGCTCAAAGGCATTTCCGCGTGAGCGCCTGATATTCCGAGCAAGGCCGTCAGCGCCAACGCACCCACGCCTGCTGCCGCACCAACGGGTGCGCGGCTTGGCATTCCAAACATGCAGTCCCCATTCAATTCCCGGAGACCGTCATAGCAACCATTTGCGCGTCTGCACATCCCTTGGTTGCCGCAATTCCGGATGACGCGCCGGCAAGCCGAACCTACGCGCTGTCCGCCATCATCCCCTGCAGCCGCACCAGCTCTGCCTCGAGATCGCGCTCGACATCCGCCGCGCGGATGTCGAGCACCCGATAATCCCGCGCCTCGAGCCACGTCCGCCGTCCCGCGCGGTCGGCCGCGATCGCCTCGCCCTCGCCCGGGTTGACCAGCTCGATCGCGATCCGGTGCGGGAAGGAGACGAAGTCCGGGATGTGGCGCCCCACCGGGGTCTGGCGCTTGAACTGGCCGGCGAAGCGGCGGTCACGCGTCAGCGCCTGCCAGAGCAGGCGTTCGGCATCCGTCGGGTTGCGGCGGAGCAGGCGGGCAAGGCCGCGCACGGTGGAGCCGCTGTCGGACACGCCGCCGCCCTGCCCGTGTTCGGCGAGGAGCGCGCGCAGGCGCGTCGCCTGCGCGCCGTCGAGCACGCCGCCCTTGGCCGGACCCTTGCGCCCTTCCGCGATCGCCATGATCACACCGTGCAGCGTGTGCATGTCCTGCTTGGTCGGCTCCATCCGGCTGAAGATGTTGCGCAGGTTCACCAGCATGGTGTCGCGCTTCTCGGCCGGGCGCAGGAATTCGACCTTGTCGAGCTCGCGCACGAGGTTGTCGAAGAAGGCCTGCATCTGGTGCTGCGAGGCGCGCTCGGAGCGCTCCGGCATGGCGTGCGGCAGCGCGCCAGAGGTCGCCAGCTTGAACCATTCATAGCCCACCAGCAGCACGGCCTGGGCGAGGTTGAGCGAGGCAAAGCCCGGATTGACCGGGAAGGTGATGATGCGGTTGGAGAGCCCGACCTCCTCATTGGTCAGGCCCCAGCGCTCGCGGCCGAACAGGATGCCGCACCTGCCGCCGGTCGCGACGTGCCTGGCGATCTCGCTGGCTGCGGCCTCCGGCCCGACCACGGGCTTGGCCTGGTCGTGGGGACGCGCCGTGGTGGCGAAAAGCAGGTCGAGGTCGGCGACCGCCTCTTCCACCGTGCCGAACAACTCGACCTTTTGCAGGATGTGGTCGGCGCCGGCAGCGGCGCGCTGGGCGGCGATGTTGGGCCAGCCGTCCCGAGGGTTGACGATGCGCAGGGCGCTAAGCGCGAAATTGCCCATGGCGCGCGCGGCCATGCCGATGTTCTCGCCGAGCTGCGGCTCGACCAGGATCACGATGGGACCATCGAGGGAAAGACCCGCCTTGCTCTTGTCAGTCCCTGACATCTCGCTTCGCTTTCACACTGTCTCTCAAGGCCTTGGCAAGGCCGTCTGAGGAATTGATTCAAGCGGTCCCCAGGACCGGGCCGCCCTCGCGGTCTGTCGTTTGCCTGTCCTGACGAAATTCTCAAGGGAAATAACGGGTTGGATTCGACTTTTGAATCTCGCTGGGAACGTGAGCCCGGACCCGGCTGCGGGCCGGCCGGCCGCTCCCCATCTGGGGAAGCTGGGTGAGCTAAAAGTGCATAATCCCTTGGCTTTCGCCCGCTGCTATCAGGTGCTAAGAGGCGGCGGATATTCCCGTGGCGCACCATCAGCGCCGTTCCCAAGAGGCTTCCCCGATCATGGCAAAAATCAAGGTATCCAATCCCGTCGTCGAGCTCGATGGCGACGAGATGACCCGGATCATCTGGCAGTACATCAAGGACAAGCTGATCAACCCGTTCCTGGATGTCGAGCTGCTCTATTTCGACCTGGGCATGGAGTACCGCGACCACACCAACGATCAGGTCACCATCGACGCCGCCGAGGCGATCAAAAAGGTCGGCGTCGGCGTCAAGTGCGCCACCATCACCCCCGATGAAGCCCGGGTGAAGGAGTTCAACCTCAAGCAGATGTGGAAGTCGCCGAACGGCACCATCCGCAACATCCTCGGCGGCGTGATCTTCCGCGAGCCGATCATCTGCAAGAACGTGCCGCGCCTGGTTCCCGGCTGGACCAAGCCGATCATCATCGGCCGCCATGCCTATGGCGATCAGTACCGCGCCACCGACATCAAGTTCCCGGGCAAGGGCACGCTCTCGCTGAAGTTCGTCGGCGAGGACGGCACCGTGATCGAGAAGGAAGTGTTCAAGGCGCCCGGCGCCGGCGTCGCCATGGAGATGTACAATCTCGACGACTCCATCATCGATTTCGCCCGCGCCTCCTTCAACTACGGCCTGCTCCGTAATTACCCAGTGTATCTGTCGACCAAGAACACGATCCTCAAGGTCTATGACGGCCGCTTCAAGGACATCTTCCAGGACATCTTCGACCGCGAGTTCAAGAAGGAGTTCGACGCCAAGGGCCTGACCTACGAGCACCGCCTGATCGACGACATGGTGGCCTCGGCGCTGAAATGGTCCGGCGGCTATGTCTGGGCCTGCAAGAACTACGACGGCGACGTGCAGTCCGACACGGTCGCGCAAGGTTACGGTTCGCTCGGCCTGATGACCTCGGTGCTGCTCACCCCCGACGGCAAGACCGTCGAGGCCGAAGCCGCCCACGGCACGGTGACCCGCCACTACCGCGAGCACCAGAAGGGCAAGGAGACCTCGACCAACTCGATCGCGTCGATCTTCGCCTGGACCCGTGGCCTCGCCCACCGTGCCAAGCTCGACAACAACGCCGAGCTCGCCAAGTTCGCGGCCACGCTGGAGAAGGTCTGCGTCGACACCGTCGAGGCCGGTTACATGACCAAGGACCTCGCGCTCCTGGTCGGCGCCGACCAGCGCTGGCTCTCGACCACCGGCTTCCTCGACAAGGTCGCCGAGAACCTGGTCAAGGCGATGGCGGCGTAAGCCGACCGCAATTTCGCTCGACCGGGCCAGACATCATCACGGGCCGCGCGGCATGCGCGGCCCGTTTGCTTTTCAGGCCGCTTAGCGGTCGGTGCCTTCCTTCTCCGCCTGCGCCAGCTCGGCCAGCGCGAGATCGCCGCTATCGGCAAGCCTTGCCTTGGCGGTGTTGTGGACGTGGGCGGCGAGCGTCGGCATGCGCGCGATCAGGGCGTGAAAATCCTGGGCATCGAGCACCAGCAGGCGCGTCTTGCGCGTCGCCGTCACCGTGCCGCTGCGTTTTGTTTTGTGCAGCAGCGCGATCTCGCCGAAGAAGGTGCCGTCGGCAAGGTGCACTTGCTGGCTCGGCAGCGCGATCTCGACCTCGCCGGCGGTGATGAAATACATCGACGAGGCCGCATCGCCCCGTCGCACCAGGATTTCGCCCTGCTCGATGGTGCGTGCCCGCAGGAGGCGCATGATATCGGCGATCTCCGCGGCGGAGAGGTGCGAGAACAGCGGCACCCGCGCCAGCATGCCCCAGGTGACGACGAAATCGCGCCGCTTCACCTCTTCCGCAAAGGCCGTGGAGATGATCGCGACCGGCAGCGCGATCATGGCAAAGCCCGAGATGATGGCGAAGGTGGAGATGAACTTGCCGAGCGGCGTCACCGGCACGACGTCGCCATAGCCGACGGTGCCAAGCGTGACGATCGCCCACCACATCGCCTGCGGAATGGTGCCGAGCTTGTCGGGCTGCACGTCGCGCTCGATGGCGTAGAGCAGCGAGGCGAAGGTCAAGACCACGCCGATCAGGATGACGATACAGCCGATCAGTGCCCGCCGCTCGGCATGGACGGCGGCGAGCAGCGAGCGCATCGCCGGCGAATAGCGGATCAGCTTGAAGAACGGCAGCACGCCGAGGGCCGCCAGCGTCGCGTGCCGGCCGGTCACAAGCACGATTGCCGCGGGCAGGAACGCCATGAGGTCGATGATGCCGAGCGCTGAGAAGACATAGCCCAGCCGGTCGGCGAGCGCGGAGCCCTTGCGCGGCGTATGTCCCGCCACGGTCCACAGCCGCGCGGCATATTCCAGCGCGAACAGGATCACCGACAGGATGGAGACGCCCGCGAACAGCATGCCGAAGCGCGCGTCGAGCTCCGGCACCGAGGCGAGGATCATCGCGGCCACATTGAGCACGATGACGCCGATGATCAGCTGGATGAAGCGCGACCCGACCGAATAGGCCAAGGGATCGTGCTCCAGCAATTCGTAGAGGCGATCCCGTAAGTTCGGATCGGAAAGCCCACGTCCTCGCGGAACGGGGGACATGATCTTTAAGCGCCTGCCATCGCTTTTTCGATCGCCGCCAGCGCCTCGGTCGCCCTGGCACCATCGGGGCCGCCGGCCTGCGCCATGTCGGGCCGGCCGCCGCCGCCCTTGCCGCCGAGCGCCTCGGAGGCGATGCGCACGAGGTTCACGGCGTTGAAGCGCGCGGTGAGGTCTTGCGTGACGCCGACCACGACACCGGCCTTGCCGTCCTCGGTGACGCCGACGATGGCGACGACGCCCGAGCCGATCTGCTTCTTGCCGTCGTCGGCAAGGCCCTTGAGATCCTTCATCTCGATGCCCTCGACCGCGCGCGCCATCAGCTTGACGTCGCCGACCTCGCGCACGCCCGACGCTGCGCCGTTGCCGGCGGAGGCGCCGCCGCCCATCGCCAGCTTCTTGCGGGCGTCGGAGAGCTCGCGCTCGAGCTTCTTGCGCTCCTCCATCAGCGCGGCGATGCGTGCCGGCACGTCGTCGAGCGAGGTGCGCAGCTCGTTCGCCGCGGTCTTCGCTAGTGCCATGGTCTCGTTGGCGTGCTTGCGCGCGTAATTGCCAGTCAGCGCCTCGATGCGGCGCACGCCGGAAGCGACTGCGCTTTCGCTCGTGAGCGTGATCAGGCCGATATCGCCGGTGCGCTTGACATGCGTGCCGCCGCAGAGCTCGACCGACCAGCCGAGCGCGTTGGCGCCGCGCTCGCGCGCGGTCCTGCCCATCGAGACGACGCGGACCTCGTCGCCATATTTCTCGCCGAACAGCGCACGGGCGCCGGCCTCGCGGGCTTCGTCGACGCCCATGATACGCGTGGTGACCTCGTCGTTCTCCAGCACCACGTCATTGGCGATGTCCTCGACACGGGCGAGCTCCTCGGCCGTGATCGGCTTCGGATGCACGAAGTCGAACCTCAAACGATCCGGCGCGACCAGCGAGCCGCGCTGGGCGATGTGGTCGCCGAGCACCTGGCGCAGCGCCTCGTGAATGAGATGCGTCGCCGAGTGATGCGCGCGGATCGAGGAGCGGCGCGAATGATCGACCTCGAGCTGCAGCGCAGCGCCGAGCTTCAGCTCCCCACTCTCCACCGTACCGATGTGAACGAAGAGATCGCCGAGCTTCTTCTGCGTATCGGTGACGCGGACCTTGATGCCGCCCTCGCCGGTCAGCACGCCGGTGTCGCCGACCTGGCCACCGGACTCCGCATAGAACGGCGTCTGGTTCAACACGATCGCGCCCGTCTCGCCGGTCTTGAGGCTGGCGACTTCCTGGCCATCCTTCACCAGCGCGGAGACCACTCCCTCGGCGCTCTCGGTCTCATAGCCGAGGAATTCGGTGGCGCCGAGCTTCTCGCGCAGCGGGAACCAGATCGCCTCGGAGGCAGCTTCGCCCGAGCCCTTCCAGGATTCGCGCGCCTTGGCCTTCTGGCGCTCCATCGCGTCGTTGAACGAAGCCTGGTCGACGCCGATGCCGCGCGACTTCAGCGCATCCTGCGTCAGGTCGAGCGGGAAGCCGTAGGTGTCGTACAGCGTGAAGGCGACGTCGCCGTCGAACATGTCGCCCTTCTTCAGACCGGCGCTCTTCTCGTCGAGAATGGCCAAGCCGCGTGAAAGAGTCTTGCGGAAGCGGGTCTCTTCCAGCCGCAGCGTCTCCTCGATCAGCTTTTCCGCGCGCATCAATTCCGGATAGGCTTGGCCCATCTCGCGCACCAGCGCCCAGACCAGCCGATGCATCAAGGGCTCTTTCGCCCCCAGCAGCTGCGCATGGCGCATCGCGCGGCGCATGATCCGGCGCAGCACATAGCCGCGGCCCTCGTTCGAGGGCAGCACGCCGTCGGAGACGAGGAAGGCGGAGGAGCGCAGATGGTCGGCGATGACGCGGAACGAGGCGACGGTCTGTTCGTTCGGCCCGGTGCCGAGCGCGGACGCCGTGGCCTCGATCAGGTTGCGAAACAGGTCGGTCTCGAACACGCTCTCGACGCCCTGGAGGATGCAGGCCATGCGCTCCAGGCCCATGCCGGTGTCGATCGAGGGACGCGGCAGATCCACGCGCTCCTCCTTCGTCACCTGCTCGTATTGCATGAACACGAGATTCCAGAATTCGAGGAAGCGGTCGCCGTCCTCCTCCGGCGAGCCCGGAGGCCCGCCCCAGATGTGCTCGCCGCGGTCGATGAAGATCTCCGAGCACGGGCCGCACGGGCCGGTGTCGCCCATCGCCCAGAAATTGTCCGAGGTCGGGATGCGGATGATGCGGTCGTCGGAGAAGCCGGCGATCTTCTTCCACAGGCCCGCCGCCTCGTCGTCGGTGTGATAGACCGTGACGAGCAGATTGTCCTTCTTCAGCCCGAACTCCTTGGTGATCAGCTTCCAGGCGAGCTCGATCGCGCGCTCCTTGAAGTAATCGCCGAACGAGAAGTTGCCGAGCATCTCGAAGAAGGTGAGATGGCGCGCGGTGTAGCCGACATTGTCGAGGTCATTGTGCTTGCCGCCGGCGCGCACGCATTTCTGCGAGGTGGTGGCGCGCTGATAGGGACGCTTCTCGACGCCGGTGAAGACGTTCTTGAACTGCACCATGCCGGCATTGGTGAACATCAACGTGGGGTCGTTGCGCGGCACGAGTGGCGAGGACGGCACGACCTCGTGGCCGTTCTCGGCAAAGAAGTTCAGAAAGGTCGACCTGATCTCGTTGACGCCGCTCATGTTCATCCAATCGGGTATGCTTGGGCCCGCTTGCTGCCGTCCAAACCGGAAATTAAGGCTGATATCTGCGGGCCAAAGCGCTTTTAGACAAGGCCAGCTTCGCTGTCCAGAAACTGTGCAGGGAGATCAGAGGGTTGCCGCAGGCGCGCAATCCCGTTGAAAGACGCAAAGGTCGCGTTGACAGGCTTGGCAGCCCTGTGGTCTCTACCCATCTGTATCGTACGGCCACGTCGGGAGAGACCGGCTTTAGGCAGCCGGCGCCGAAGGAGCAACCGCCCCGGAAACTCTCAGGCAAAAGGACCGCGTGGCTTTGACAGCATCTGGAAAGAGGCGCCGACGGGCTTAAGACCCGGACTGCGTCCGCCGACGGGATAATACTCTCAGGCACAGCGACAGATGGGGCTTCGACTGGTGTCCGTCGGGGAATCCTCCCCGGGGAACCGCCGAGGGCCCCTTAGATGCTAGCGCACGACCAAGACTCCCTGAAACGTACGCCCCTCCACAGCCTCCATGTGTCCCTGGGCGGCAAGATGGTGCCGTTCGCGGGCTATGACATGCCCGTGCAGTACCCCGCGGGCGTGCTGAAGGAGCACCTCCAGACCCGAGCCTCCGCCGGCCTGTTCGACGTCTCCCATATGGGCCAGATCGCGCTTTGGCCGAAGTCGGGGAGGATCGAGGACGCCGCCGGCGCGCTGGAACGGCTGGTGCCGCAGGATATCGTGGCGATCGCGCCGGGGCGGCAGCGCTACGCCCAGTTCACCAATGCGGATGGCGGGATTCTGGACGACCTGATGGTCGCCAATTTCGGCGATCACCTGTTCCTGGTCGTCAACGCCGCCTGCAAGGACGCCGACGAGGCGCATCTGCGCGCGAACCTGTCCGGCGACTGCGCCATCGAATCGCTGGAAGGCCGCGCGCTGATCGCGCTGCAGGGCCCGAAGGCGGAGGCGGTGCTGGCGAAATTCTGTGCGGAGGCGCCGGCCATGAAATTCATGGACGCCGGCCCGCATGAGGTCGCCGGCATCCAGTGCTTCGTCTCGCGCTCCGGCTACACCGGCGAGGACGGCTTTGAGATTTCGGTTCCCTCTAGCGATGCCGAGCGCCTCGCGAAAATGCTGCTGGACAATCCGGACGTGCTGCCGATCGGCTTAGGGGCCCGCGACAGCCTGCGGCTGGAAGCCGGGCTCTGCCTCTACGGCCACGACATCGACACCACCACCACGCCGGTCGAGGCCGCGCTGGAATGGTCGGTGCAGAAGAGCCGCCGCAGCGGCGGCGCCCGTGCCGGCGGTTTTCCCGGCGCGGACAAGATCCTCACCCATTTCGACAACGGCGCATCCCGCCGCCGCGTCGGCCTGCGTGCCGAGGGCCGCGCCCCGGTGCGCGAGGGCGCGCTGCTGTTTGCGCACGACACGGGCGGCGCGCCGATCGGACAAGTCACATCGGGCGGCTTCGGCCCGAGCCTGAGCGCGCCGGTCGCGATGGGCTACGTGCCCACGAACCTGAGCGCGCTCGGCACAAAGCTCTTCGCCGAAGTGCGCGGCCAGCGACTGCCGCTCGCAGTCGCCGCCATGCCTTTCGTGAAAAACACCTACAAACGCTGAGGACAAGCCAATGACCACGACGCTGTACACTTCCGACCATGAATGGCTCGCCATCGACGGCGATACCGCCACGGTCGGCATCACCGATTACGCCCAGCAGCAGCTCGGCGACGTCGTGTTCGTCGAACTGCCCAAGGTCGGCCGCAGCCTGAAGAAGGCGGAAGCCGCCGCCGTCGTGGAATCGGTGAAGGCCGCCTCCGACGTCTACGCGCCTATCTCGGGCGAAGTGCTCGCGACCAACGATGCGCTCGCCGCCGAGCCGGCGCTGGTGAACTCGGACGCGCAGGGCAAGGCGTGGTTCTTCAAGATCAAGATTGCCGACAAAAGCGAACTCGGCGGCCTCATGGATGAAGCCGCCTACAAGGCACATACGGCGTGAGATGACGAGAACTCTAACCTCATTCTCACTGTCATCACCCGGAAAGACGGGTGATCCAGTACGCCGCGGCCCATCGGCCCGAGCCGAAACGCCTGCGTTTACTGGATGCCCCGCCTTCGCGGGGCATGACAGCAACATCTAGCGAGGACCCATGATGACCGCGCACCGCAAATCCAATGGCGACACCGCCGCCTTCGTCCGCCGCCACATCGGCCCGTCGGCGCGCGACGTCACCGCAATGCTCGAGGCCGTCGGCGCGAAGAGCGTCGACGCGTTGATGGCGGAGACGCTGCCGGCCTCGATCCGGCAGGCATCTCCGCTCGATCTCGGCAAGCCGCTGAGCGAGACCGAGGCGATTGCGCATATGACCGAGCTGGCGCGCCAGAACCAGGTCTTCACCTCGCTGATCGGCCAGGGCTACTCCGGCACGATTTTGCCCGCGGTGATCCAGCGCAACATCCTGGAAAACCCGGCCTGGTACACGGCGTATACACCCTATCAGCCCGAGATCAGCCAGGGCCGGCTGGAGGCGCTGTTCAACTTCCAGACCATGATCTGCGATCTCACCGGGCTCGACGTCGCCAACGCCTCGCTGCTCGATGAAGCCACCGCGGCCGCCGAAGCCATGGCGCTCGCCGAGCGGCACTCGCAGGTCAAGGCAAAGGCCTTCTTCGTCGACAAGGACGTGCATCCGCAGACGCTAGCTGTGATGCGCACCCGCGCCGAGCCGCTGGGCTGGAATTTGGTCGTCGGCGATCCCCTCACCGATCTCGACAAATCAGACGTGCTCGGCGCGCTGCTGCAATATCCCGGTTCTTCCGGCGCATTGCGCGACCTCAGGCCCGCGATCGCGGCGCTGAGAGCCAAGGGTGCGCTTGCGATCGTCGCCGCCGACCTGCTGGCACTGACGCTGCTCGCCTCGCCCGGCGAGCTTGGCGCCGACATCGCCATCGGCTCGGCGCAGCGCTTTGGCGTGCCGATGGGCTATGGCGGACCGCATGCGGCCTATATGGCGGTGCGCGATGCGCTGAAGCGCTCGCTGCCCGGCCGCATCGTCGGCCTCTCCGTCGACTCCCGCGGCGCGCCCGCCTATCGCCTCGCGCTGCAGACCCGCGAGCAGCACATCCGCCGCGAGAAGGCGACGTCCAACATCTGCACCGCGCAGGTGCTGCTCGCCGTGATCGCCGCGATGTACGCGGTCTATCACGGCCCGGAAGGGCTGACGCAAATCGCGCGCAGCGTGCATCGCCGCACCGCTGTGCTCGCGGCGGGCCTGCGCAAGCTCGGCTTTGCGCCGAGTAGCGAAACCTTCTTCGACACGCTCAGCGTCGATGCCGGCGCCAAGCGCGCCGAAATCGTTGCACGTGCTGGGGCAGAAAAGATCAATCTCGGCGTCGGTGACACCGCGCTCCGCATCGCGCTCGACGAGACCACGACGCCCGCGACCGTCGAAGCGGTCTGGCGCGCCTTCGGCGGCACGCTTGCCTATGCCGAGATCGATGCAGCGACGCGCGAGGCGCTGCCCGACGATTTGAAGCGCACCACCGCGTTCCTGACCCATCCGGTGTTCCACGCGCACCGCTCCGAGACCGAGATGCTGCGCTACATGCGCAAGCTCAGCGATCGCGACCTCGCGCTCGACCGCGCGATGATTCCGCTCGGCTCCTGCACCATGAAGCTGAACGCGACCACCGAGATGATGCCGCTGACCTGGCCGGAATTCGGCTCGCTGCATCCGTTCGTTCCGCGCGAGCAGGCGGCCGGCTATCACGCGCTGTTCGCGCGGCTGGAAAAATGGCTGTGCGACATCACCGGCTATGACGCGATCTCGCTGCAGCCGAACTCCGGTGCGCAAGGCGAATATGCCGGGCTGCTTGCGATCCGCGGCTATCACGCCGCGCGCGGACAGAGCCACCGCAAGATCTGCCTGATCCCCTCCTCCGCCCACGGCACCAACCCGGCTTCGGCTGCGATGGTCGGCATGGAGGTGGTGGTGGTCGCCTGCGAGAAGAACGGCGACGTCGACGTCAACGATCTCCGCGCCAAGGCGGAGAAGCATTCCAACGATCTCGCCGCGGTCATGATCACCTATCCCTCGACCCACGGCGTGTTCGAGGAGCACATAAGCGAGATCTGCGACATCGTGCACGGCCATGGCGGCCAGGTCTATCTGGACGGCGCCAACCTTAATGCGCAGGTCGGCCTTAGCAGGCCCGGCGATTACGGCGCCGATGTCAGCCATCTCAATCTGCACAAGACCTTCTGCATCCCGCATGGCGGCGGCGGCCCCGGCATGGGCCCGATCGGCGTCAAGGCGCATCTCGCCCCGTTCTTGCCGGGCCATCCGGCGACTCAAGCCGACGCATCGGTGCGCCCGGTTTCGGCCGCGCCGTTCGGCTCGTCCTCGATCCTCACCATCTCCTACATCTACATCCTGATGATGGGCGGCGAGGGCCTGAAGCGCGCCACGGAGATCGCGATCCTCAACGCCAATTACATCGCAGCGCGCCTCGATCCGCACTTCCCGGTGCTCTACAAGAACGCGAAGGGCCGCGTCGCCCATGAGTGCATCGTCGATCCCCGTCCGCTCAAGACGACCAGTGGCGTCACGGTCGACGACATCGCAAAGCGCCTGATCGATTACGGCTTCCACGCCCCGACCATGAGCTTCCCGGTGCCGGGCACGCTGATGATCGAGCCGACCGAGTCGGAATCCAAGGCCGAGCTGGATCGTTTTTGCGATGCCATGATCGCGATCCGGAAAGAAATCGCAGAAGTCGAAGCCGGCCGCTTCAAGATCGAAGCCTCGCCCTTGCGCCACGCCCCGCACACCGTGCACGACATCGCGGACGACGATTGGAAGCGCCCCTACACCCGCAGCGAGGGCTGCTTCCCCGACGGCGTCTCTCGTACCGACAAATACTGGTGCCCGGTCGGCCGTGTCGACAACGTCTACGGCGACCGCAATCTGGTGTGCTCCTGCCCGCCGGTCAGCGATTACGCGGAAGCCGCGGAGTAAGAGCCGACGGAGGTCTCGTAGGGTGGGCAAAGCGAAGCGTGCCCACCACCTTCCCTCGCGCTAAAACATGGTGGGCCCGGCGCTCGCGCGCCTTGGCCCGGCACCGAACGCGCCGCTAGGGCGCGATCAACAATCGGCGCTGGCGATCCCACCGCCACAGCCGCTCATTGGTGAGAAGCGTGCCGCCCCACCAGCGTTTGATCGGGTTGTGACGGCGAAAATCTTCCCGGCCTGCCAGGACCGCCTCGCCAAACTCCGTCAGCAACAGCCGGCTCCGACGAAAGGCCGCGTTGCGACTTCTCGCGTTGTCCGGATCGAGTGTCGCCAGCTTGCTGTCCAGACCCGCAACGACCGGCGCCGGGCCGAATGCGAGTCCTTCGAGCAGCGTGCCCAACTCCCACGGATCGAACACGCGTGTCCCCAGCGCGCCCGGGTGAAACAGGTCATCGGTACGACTCTTTCCACTCGCGATCAGTTCAAGAAGTCGCGCCTCGCTCGCCCCCAGCCCCGTGTCGGTGACGGCAGCTCCGCGAGCAGGGCTTCCAGCGCGGGCTTGAAGAAAGACAGTTTGCCGAGCGGCCTGTCCAGCAGGCCGGCGCAAAGTTCGGGCGTCGGCCCGCGATAGGCCTCCCAAGCCATGTTGGCGATCCCAAAATCACTTTCTGCGATATCGAACTGCTGCACATCACGATGACGAAGCTCTGCGGGATCTGCTCTGCGCAGGTCGAAATCGACATATCGCAATTTCAGATTCTCTGTGATGGATGGTTCGGAACGCAGGTAATCGAGGATCCAGCTTAACTGCAATTGGCTGTTTGGTTCAGGGTCGAAGCACAGATCGATGAGATCGACCCCGCAGGTTTCGATGACCCCGAGCAACGGACGTGCCCGAACTTCGTCGCTGACAAAGGGCGATCGACGGACGAAATTGGACCAATGAATTTCGTCATAAAACTTGGACTCGCGCCAGCCGAGATAGCGATCGAGGTGGGCAGCCGACGGAAGCGGTCCTGAAACAAACCGATAGATGAAGGGCGCGACCACGTCGGCGCGATCGGCGAGGGCAAGACCGACGCCCGCCGAACTGGTCAGGATCATACGCTTCATGGCGCAGGCGCCTCACTCCAAAACAAACAATTTCGTCTCAACTAGAGCATTTCCTCGCTTGATTGAATCGGAGGGATTCCGGTTTTTGGCGGATTGTGATTCAAGATGCTGACTGGATTGGAGGCCAGCATCGCATGACCCGACCTCTTTCCCTGGATCTTCGCGAGCGTGTGGTGGCGTCGGTTTTGGCGGGCGAGAGCTGCCGATCGGTGGCGGAACGGTTTGGTGTTGCGGTCTCGTCAGTGGTGAAGTGGTCACAGCGACAGCGGGCGACCGGCTCGGTTGCGCCGGGCAAGATGGGCGGTCA
>NZ_AXAZ01000079.1 GCF_000473065.1 Bradyrhizobium sp. WSM1743 | reverse complement strand
CTTCTGCCGGAGCACGATGGCACCGCGGTGATCATGACCCACGAGGTGGAACGAGTTCTTGCCGATATCGATGCCGATCACGGCGATCGCTGCATTGAGCTTCCGAGACATGGTGTGCTCCTTGTCTTGAGCGCCCCTTGCCAGCTTCTCGCACTGGCAGGGCCGGAGCACGGCCGGACCATTCCATTAGCGTCGGTTGCACGATAATCGGCGACCGGTCGATCGCCTATCACGGCACGCAACGGTCGGTTACCAACAATCATGGACTTCGGGTCTATGGCGGCTCGCACATCATTTGCGTTCGCGGCGGCTGGTCGGCCCTCGACAGTCTTCCCATGGAGACAGAGGCGAGACTCGCTGTAGATCAAGCGCGAATATACGACCACAATGCTACCAAATATCGGGGCTTCTTGGCCTCACGTCGTAACTACGATGTCGGCAAGGCACCGACGGGCGCGGGCAGTGGCGATCAGGAGTATTTGAGGCGTCCTGGCGCTCGGGCGGCGCGAGCACCGCCGAGCTTGCCGCTCTGACCGCGTTCGCCGAAGATTCCAGCTTACGAATGATCGAGACGGCGTCCGTGAAGGAGTTCGGAAATCCGCGCAAAATCCCAGCGGGCGCAGCCATCCATTTCGACGGTGATGATCCTGAAGAAGGTCCGTTGATCAGATACACCACCGTACGAGCACTACGCAGGCGGTAAGACGTAGAATATCTACACCACGTGTGCCGCAGTTCGTGCCTTAGCGCTTTTCGAACGCCGGCCTTCCGAGCACGTCTTGAGCCAACACATTCCGGGGAATGCAGGGGATAGGCGTTGTCGCTGTGGTCGCGGATGCAAACGTCAGCGCCGCGATCGAGCAGCAGCCGCATGCAGTCGGCGCGATTCAAGTCGAGATGTGCGTCGAGCAACCGGCCGAGCTCGTCGGCGCAGCTCTTCTCCGCGGTGTCTAGAGCATGAGCCGGAAAAGTGTGCAGCGGTTTTCCGAAAAGATCATGCTCAAACAATAACCTAAAGCGCGATGACGATTCATCCTAATAGGATCGCGCTTTAGATGGCGTTGACCGCTGCCTTCACCACGACCGAATCCGCCATCGAAGTCGTAGCGAACGGTCTCGACATCGTTGGCCGCCGCGAACCCTCGCTTGGAGCCACGAAATCTCTTTCGCAACAGAGGCTTATTGCCCTTGGTGCGCTCGGAGGGACTCGAACCCCCACGGTGTTACCCACTGCCACCTCAAGGCAGCGCGTCTACCAGTTCCGCCACGAGCGCGAAGGGATGCCGGCTTGAGGTTTTGAGGCCGGCCGGATCAGCGGCGCCGATCTAACAAATCCATCAGGGGGATACAAGCCTGCAAAGGGCCTGAATTCCACAAGCTTGGCAGGAAAAACGCCGCCCTCCCCCGAAGATCGGCCTTACCGGGTGCCCAGGCCGCTCCCGCGTGCCCTGGCCCTACCGGGTCCCCGGCGAGCGTGGCAGCATCTGCTTGACCTCGACCGCGATCCGGTTGCGGTCGACCAGCACGACGCCGGAGGCGACCGGCAGATTATTGGCGAGCACCTTGACCTCGTCGGCCTCGGTTGCGTCCAGCTCGATGATGGCGCCGCGGGAAAGACGTAATACTTGATGAATCGGCATCGTGGTCGTCCCGAGGACGACCATGAGATCCACGGTGACTTTATCGAGAGTGGGCACTGTCAGGACCGCCGCAACCTAGGACTTGGCATTTGCGCCTGCGATCATCACCACGTTATGGTTAGCCAATGGTTAATTCGCCTCAAAACCCCCGCCAAAACCAGCGTCAAGACCTCGATTTGAGGTCGTTTTCCGCCTCAGGCGGCGCGCCCGTCGAATGGCGAATCTCGGACGCTCCGGTACCCTATCCGGACGCGGTGGCCGCCATGGAGGCACGCGTTGCGGCGATTGCGGCGGGCGAAGCTCCTGAGCTGGTCTGGCTGCTCGAACACCCCCCGCTCTACACCTCCGGTACCTCGGGCAAGGATTCGGACCTGCTCGATGCCCGCTTCCCGACCTTTGCCTCCGGGCGCGGCGGGCAGCTCACCTATCACGGGCCTGGCCAGCGGGTGGCCTATGTGATGCTCGACCTCAAGCGCCGCCGGCCGGACGTTCGGGCCTATGTCGCGAGCCTCGAGGAATTGATCCTGCGCACGCTCGCCGCCTTCAACGTCCGCGGCGAGCGGCGCGAGGACCGGGTTGGCGTCTGGGTGAAGCGGCCCGACAAGGGACCTGAGCACGAGGACAAGATCGCGGCGATCGGGGTCCGCCTGAAACGCTGGGTCTCGTTCCACGGCATCGCCATCAATGTCGAGCCGGAGCTGTCGCATTTCGCCGGCATCGTGCCCTGCGGGGTCATCGATCCCCGGTACGGCGTCACCTCGCTGGTCGATCTCGGCCAGCTCGTGACCATGGCCGATGTCGATATCGCGTTGCGCCAGGCATTCGAGGAGCTGTTCGGGCCTACCCGCGCGCTGCTGCCGGAAACGGTCGCCTGACCCATCCTTTTGGACAAGCAAAGCTCGCGTTCTCTGCAGGCTCGGAATCGGTTACGCTTGCTTCAGGTGCCGCCCACGCCTCCCCCCCTCCGCCGGGAAAGCAGACCTCATGCTGGGCGAGTTGATCATCGGCCGACTGTTCGAGCGCCAGGCATAAGGAGGGGTTGCGATCCATGCTCGCAATGGGAGGTTTTTACGATGAAATTGTCTGCGCCCATCTACCATCTGAAGCGCAAGGCGAAGCGCCTGTCCCGCGAAGCCAGGATTCCGCTCCACGACGCGCTTGACCGCATCGCTGCGGCGGAAGGGTTTTCCGCCTGGAGCATGCTCGCGGCGAAAGCCGCGGCAGTGACGCCGGCCAACAAACTGTTTCCGCAATTCCGGCCGGGCGATCTGGTGCTGGTCGGGGCGCGTCCCGGCCAGGGCAAGACCCTGATGAGCCTCGAACTTGCCGTGCAGGCCATGAAGTCGGGCCATCGCGCCGCGTTCTTCTCGCTCGAATATACGCAGAAAGACGTGCTGGATCGCCTGCGGGCGATCGGGGCGGAGCCGGCGCAGTTCGACCAGCTGTTCGAGGTCGATTGCTCCGACGCCATCAGCGCCGACTACGTCGTGAAACAAATGGCTTCGGCGCCGCGCTGCACATTCGTGGTGATCGACTATCTGCAACTGCTCGACCAGAGGCGGGAAAACCCCGACCTCACCGTTCAGGTGCGCGCGCTGAAATCATTCGCGCGTGACAAGGGGCTGATCGTCGTCCTCATCTCGCAGATCGACCGATCCTACGATCCCGCAGTCAAGCCCTGCCCCGACCTCGCCGACGTCAGGTTGCCGAACCCGCTGGACCTGAAGCTGTTCGACAAAACGTGCTTCATCAGCAATGCCGAGGTTCAGTTCCGCGTGGCGAGCTGAGCGATTCAGGCCGCGGGTGGGGTTGTTCACCCGCGGCCTGCAGCATCACGCCGCCTTCAGCGCAACGTCGAGCTTGCCGGCGATGTAGCGCCGCTCCTGGGTGAGTCCGCCAAAGCCGTAGGCGTCGCCCCTGACCTCGTCGACATGCAGGTAGGTCTCGGGGTGCAGCAGGCCCAAAATCTCGGCCATGCGCTGGAACATGGCGGCGAGATAGGCCGCCTTCTCGTCCTTGGTGTTGGTGCCCTCGGTGACGTGGATGTCGATCCAGTAGCTGGCGAGCCTTTGCTCGGCGAGCGACTTGCCGCCGGCGAACCAGTCGCCCGCATCGACCGATTTCACGATGATGGCGGTGACCTCAGGGTCCTTGTGCAGGATTTTTGCGGTGAGCTCGGACACGGCGTTCGCGATGTCGGCCTTCAGCGAGGGCGACTGGCGGGAAGAGCTGTAGGACACGGTGATCAGGGGCATTTTCGTCTCCTCGATATGCTGCGCGATTTGCGCGGCGTTGGTGAGAAGCTAGACCCCCGAACGTCATTTTGGTATCTTATCTATACTTGTAATAGTGATAACGATCTGTAATGACAGCTACGCTCGACATCGCCACTGTCCAGGCATTCCTTTTGGTCGCCGACCTCCAGAGCTTTACGCGTGCCGCCGAAGCGCTCGGCACGACGCAAGCGGCGGTCAGTCTGAAGCTGCAGCGGCTGGAGACATTGCTGGGAAAACGCCTCGTGGAGCGCTCGCCGCGGGCGGTCCGGCTCACCGCCGACGGCGCGGCCTTCCTCGATCGCGCCCGCGCGCTGATGGAGGCGCATGATCGCGCGCTGTCGGGCGACGCTTCAGCCGCGCAGTCGCTCTCGCTCGGCATCTCCGATCACGCGGCGGGCCCGGAACTGGTGCCGCTGCTCGAGCGCCTGCACGCGATGTCTTCAAGCCTCACCCTCGCCGTCACGATCGGCTTCTCGCGCGAGATGCAGGATGCCTATGACGCGGGCGAGCTGGATGCGGTGATCGTCCGCCAGGAAGGCAGCCGCCGCGGCGGCGAGAAGCTGGCCGAGGACGAATTTTGCTGGTTCGCCGCACGACGCTTCACCTTTCCGAAGGGGCAGCCGCTGCCACTCGCGACCCTCGCCCCGCCCTGCGGCGTCCGCGCCGTAGCCGTGCGCGCGCTCGACAAGGCCGGCATCGCCTGGCGCGAGCGTTTTGTCGGCGGAGGCGCCACCGCGGTGATTGCAGCCGCGCTTGCCGGATTGGCGGTCGCGCCGCTGGCGCGGCGGATTGCGCCTCCGGGGCTGGTCGATATCGGAGCTGCACACAAGCTGCCGAAGCTCGGCAGCTCCAAGGTGATGCTGCATTCGAAGGTCAGCGATCCCGCCAAGCTCGCGGCGCTACGCGCGGTGGCGGCGACGTTTCGAAGTGTAGCCGCCACCTGAAGTCTCACAGGATCGCCTCGAACGCGCTGCGCAGCGTCTCGTGGCGAAAGACGAAACCGCGGCTCAGCGCCTTGTTCGGCAGCACGCGCTGGCCGCCGAGCAGGAGCTCGTCGGCAAAGCCGCCGCCGATCCGACGCAGCAGGCTGCCGGGAATGCGAAACAATGCGGGCCGGTGCAGGCGGCGGCCGAGCTCCTCGGTGAACTTTGCGTTGGTGACGGGGATCGGCGCGGTGGCGTTGACGGGCCCAGTGAGATCCGGCGTCGCGATCACCTAGGCGATCAGCCGGATCAGATCGTCGCGCTCGATCCAGGACATCCACTGCCGCCCGGTGCCGAGCGGGCCGCCGAGGCCGAATTCGAACGGCGTCAGCATCCGCGTGATGAAGCCGCCTTCGGTGCCGAGCACGAGGCCGATACGCAAATAGACCACGCGCACGCCGAGTTCCTCAGCCGGCCGCGCCGCCTTCTCCCAGGCCGCGCACAGCTCGTGGCTGAAGCAGGCATGCGACTTTGCCGATTCCGTCAGTACCTGGTCGGCCCACAATCCGTACCAGCCGATCGCCGAGCCGCTGACCAGCACCTCGGGCTTGCGCTCGAGCCGCGCGATCAGTTTGACGACCTCGCCGGTCATGTCGATGCGGGAGTTGATGATCTTCGCGCGCTTCGCTTCGGTCCAGAGGCCGTTGCCGATCGGCTCGCCGGCGAGATTGACCATGGCGTCGATCTGCGTATTCGCGGCGAGCTGGTCGAGGCTGGTGATGAGCGTCACCGGCGGTGGCAGCATCTCGGCCTTCGCGGGATTGCGGATCAGCGCGATGACGTGATGCCCTGCCCCGCTGAGGCTTGCCGCAAGCCGGCTGCCGATGAAGCCGGTGGCGCCTGATATCAGCACGGTCTTGCGGCCGGGCAGCTTTTCGACAAGTTCGGCCGCCGGCACGCTGCGCATGCGGCCGAGCCGACGCATCGTGGCAAAATCCCTGACACCGCACAGAGCCGCGCCGATCGCGCAAGCGGTCGCGGCGATGCTGAGCAGGCTCTGATACACGACCGTCACGCCGAAGGGCTGCATCGCCCACTCAATCAGCACCGGCAGCAACAGCACCAGGATGGCACCGTAGTTGATCGCCAGCAGCGTGTGGTTGATGCGTTCGCTCGGTGGCAGCTTCCGGCTCAGATCCTCCTCGACGAAATCCATCAGCGTGATGACGATCTCGGCAACCAGCACGGCGACGATCAAGAGCGCCAGCACGCCATAGACCTCGAGCCAGCCGAGCAGCAGGAACAGCAGCGCATAGAGCATGTTGCGGATGCCGTGCAGCTTCAATTCGAAACGCTGCGACGGCCGCCAGGCCAGGCGCTCGATGAATTCGTGGTGATAGAAGGTATCGAACACGCCCATCGCGATCTGGATGCCGATAAGCGTCCACAACAGCGGCGTCATGACACGGCCTCCCTGAACAAGGCGGACTGATGGATCAGCGCGCCGTAACGCGGATGAATGACATCGAGAGTGAAGCGGAAGACGCCCTCGCCGAGGTCGCGGTGCGTCACGGTGAGGTCACCCGGCGTGAGCCATTGCGGCAGCGGGATCCACAGACGTCCGAGCTGCAGGCCGTAACCGGCGCTACGGAAGGTCAGCGCCTGGCCCTCGACCGCGATGCGCAGCGCCATCGAGACGCCGAAGCCGACATACTCTTCCAGCCCGGTCGGGCCGGCGAAACGTTTGGCGGAATGGATCACTTGCGGAAAGCCGCGCTTGCGCGCGCAGATGCGCGTCCAGGTCTGGCCGCCGGTCGCAGCGTCCTCGGTGACCGTGACGATCATGGGCACGCCGGTGTCGCGTCCGGTCGGCAATGGGCCACCGATCAGGCGCGCGGCCTGCGCGAACCACCAGCCGATGTCGCTGAAGGCGAGCTCGTCGACGATTCCGACATAGACCACGCTGTCGCCGTCGGCGACGCGTTTGGAGAAGCGCCGCCAGGTCGCGAGCGGCAGGCGGCCCCAGTCCTCATCCGACAGCAGCGCACGGAAGCGGCGGTCATCGAGCAGTCTTGTGTGAGCGGAGATCGATGCGCTGGAGCCTGATAATCTTGCAGACGTCATCGCATCCCCCTCAAAGCTATTTGACCTTGCCCATCGGCAGCAGGTTGGCGATCTTCTCGCCAAGCCGCATCAAGGCGACCAGCCGCGGCCGCGGCACTTTCAGCATCTGCATGAACCAGTGGTCGGCGAGCTCGGTGAACGCGAGCATCTCCTTCAGGCGCTTGGCTGCGACCGCACTGATAGCGGGATCGTCAGTGGCATCGGACACGCAGGCCCGGAGCGCTGCGATCGCCGGATCAATCTCCCGCTCCTTGCGCCGCGCCGCGATTCGAGCCGCGACCTCCCAGATGTCGGTCTCGGCCTCGTAATGGTCGCGGCGGTCGCCCAAGATCGGCACGCGCCGGATCAGGTTCCAGGCGAGCAGCTCCTTCAGCGAGTTGGAGACATTGGAGCGCGCCATGCCGAGCGTATCGGCGATGTCCTCGGCCGTCATCGGCGCCTCGGCCAGATAGAGCAGCCCGTGGATCTGGCTGACCGAGCGGTTGACCCCCCACTCGTCCCCCATGTCGCCCCAATGCAGGATGAAGCGCTCGACGGCGGCTGGCAGTTTCTTTTTTCCGGTTATTTCTGTCATGACAGAAATATCTGACGAATTCCGCTTCGTGTCAAGAAGCCCTGCACACCGCCATGACACTTGCCTAAAAATGTCCCATAGAGCGGAACAAATCCTCCGGCTGCGGCGTTTGTCCCCGTCGAGGCGGGGTTCGGAATGGCCAAAAAGTTCAGTCAACAGAGAGACTTGTTCGAGAGCGAGCGCAGTTTCCGGCTGTTGGTTGAGGGGGTTGCCGACTACGCCCTCTACATGCTTGACCCCAAGGGGATCATCACCAGCTGGAACATCGGCGGCGAACGCATCAAGGGCTATTCGCCTGACGAGATCCTCGGCCAACATTTTTCCCGTTTCTACACCGAGACCGACCGGGCCAATGGCAAGCCGGCGCGGGCGCTCGGTATTGCGCGGGAAAAGGGCCGATACGAGGAGGAAGGCTGGCGCGTCCGAAAGGATGGTACGTTCTTCTGGGCCAGCGTGGTGATCGACCCGATCTACGAGGACGGCGCGCTGATCGGCTTCGCCAAGATCACGCGCGACATCACAGAGCGCCGCAATTCCCAGCTCCAGCTCGAGGCGATGCAGAAGCAGCTGGCCGAGTCGCAGAAATTCGATGCGCTCGGACAGCTCACCGGCGGGGTTGCCCACGACTTCAACAATCTTCTGATGATCATCAGCGGCAGCCTTCACATCCTGAAGAAGAGCGCCGCCAACGACCCCAAGCTCGAGCGCGCTATCTCCGCGATCGAGACCGCGACCAGACGCGGCGCCGCGCTGACGAACCAGCTGCTCACCTTCGCGCGGCGGCAGAGCGTCAACCCGCAGGCGATCGATTTTGCCGAGCGCGTCGCGGCCATCCGCGAGGTGCTCGACGCCGGCGTTGGCAGTTCCGTGCGTCTCGCCTTCGACATCCACTCCGACACCTGGCCGATCAAGGCCGACGTCTCCGAGTTCGAGACCGCGCTGCTCAACCTCGTCATCAACGCCCGCGACGCGATGCCGGACGGTGGCACGGTGACGATCGGGGCGCGCAATCTCGTGCTGAACGAGCCACCCCTCGCCGGCGACTTCGTCGCAATCGACGTCACCGATACCGGGCTCGGAATCCCCTCCGACGTTCTCGACAAGATCTTTGAGCCGTTCTTCACGACCAAGCCGATCGGAAAAGGCACGGGCCTCGGCCTTTCGCAGGTGCACGGCTTCGCCCACCAGGCCGGCGGCACGGTGAAGGTCGCAAGCGAGCTCGGCAAGGGCACGACGTTCACCATCATCCTGCCGCGCGGCACGGATGCGCCGTCGCGCGAGACATCGGGAGCGCCGTTTCGCGGCAGCGGCACGGTGCTGCTGGTCGAGGACAATCCCGACGTCGCATCCGTCAGCACCGGTCTTCTGGAGCAGCTCGGCTATCACGTGCGCCGGGTCGCCGATGCCGAAGCGGCATTGCTTGAGATCGAGAGCAACGGCGTCGACTTCGTGTTCTCGGACATCGTCATGCCCGGCAAGATGGACGGGCTCAGCCTCGCCCATCATCTCCGCCAGATCCGCCCCGGTCTGCCGATCCTGCTTGCCACCGGTTACAGCGAGGTCGCCGCCGGCGTGCGCGGCGATTTCCCGATCCTGCGCAAGCCCTACGAGATCCATGAGCTGAGCGAGGCAATCGCCAAATTGCCGAGGTGACGTCCTTCTTCACCTCTCCCCGCTTGCGGGGAGAGGTCGAATTCGATCGCAGATCGAATTCGGGTGAGGGGGTACAGGTCCCTCCGCAATCTCGCGTGTGGAGAGAGCCCCTCACCCCAACCCTCTCAGCGCGAGCGAAGCTCGTCGCGATCCCGCAAGAACGGGGCGAGGGAGCCCGCCGCCGCTGCGGCGATTGTTCGACCTCACCGCATCAGCTCACACCGTCGGCAGCACCGAGAACGCTTCCCCCGCCCGGCGCAGATTCAGCTCGTCCACACCTGCCGTTTCACTGGTGACACTGTCGACGCGCGAGGACGGCGGCCCGTGGCGGCACAGCGCGACCATGTCGGCAACATGCTTCGGCGCGCCGGCGAACAGCGCTTCCACGCTGCCGTCGCGGCGGTTGCGGACCCAGCCTTCGAGGCCGCTCGTTGTCGCCTGGTACTCGACCCAGGCGCGATAGCCGACGCCCTGGACGCGGCCGCGGATCATGACCTGGAGAATCGCCCGGCTCATTTTTTCGGTCCCAGGAGATCGGCGCTGCGCGTCTTGACGTCGCTCTCGCGCATGACACGGGCCATCAGCTCCGACGATGCCAAACCCTTCAGACTTTTCGGCGACATGCCCTCGCGCAACGCCTTCTGCGTCTCGTAGACCGCCTGCGTCGCGGCGGCGATCGGCGTATGGCCCTGGAGCGCGATGCGCACGCGCTGGCTCGTAAGATAATCGAGCGCGTTCAATTCCTCGGACGCGCCGCCGAGCACGATCGGCAGGCGCGTGGCGGATGCGATGGCCTCGAGCTCGGCGCGCGACTTGATTCCCGTGAAGAACAGCGCATCGACCCCCGTCGCTTCATAGGCCCTGGCACGGCGGATCGCATCGTCGATCGAGGTGATCGCGGCAGCGCCCGTGCGGCCTATGATCACCAGCGACGGATCGCTGCGGCCGCCAAGCGCGGCCTTCATCTTGCCGATCCCTTCCTCGACCGAGATCAGCTGCGTCTTCGTCTCCCCGAACGCAGCCGGCAGCAGCGTGTCCTCGATGGTGAGGCCGGCAGCCCCCGCCGTCTCCAGCTCTTGCACCGTGCGGCACACGTTCAGCGCATTGCCATAGCCGTGGTCGGCGTCGACCAGGACCGGGAGCGCGGAGGCGCGCGACATCCGCCGCATCTGCTCGGCAAGCTCGGTGAGCGTGATCAGCGTGACATCGGGATCGCCGAGCACGGCGAGCGAGGCCACTGATCCCCCGAACATGCCGAGCGGGAAACCGAGGTCCTCCGCGATACGGATCGAGATGGCGTCGTAGACCGAGCCGGGATGGACGCAAGTCCCGCCCGACAGGATCGATCGCAGTTTCTCGCGGCGGGAACGAAAGGCCATGGTTGCCCTCTCAATTTATTGCGACGCAGCCGCAACATACTCCGTCATTGCGACCGTAGCGAAGCAATCCAGGAATGCATCCACGGAGACAGACTGGATTGCTTCGTCGCTAAACGCTCCTCGCAATGACTGTGCTCGTGGGCAGATCGCCTGCCTCACTCACACTCTTACGCGAACTCCAAGATCAGCGCGTCCACCGCGAGCGTCGCGCCGGCGCTCGCGTGGATCTTCTTCACGGTGCCGTCCTGCTCGGCGCGCAGCACGTTCTGCATCTTCATGGCTTCGACCACCGCCAGCGTCTCGCCGGCCTTGACCTCCTGTCCCTCGGTCACCGCGATCGAGACCACGAGGCCCGGCATCGGACAGAGCAGCTTCTTGCCGGTGTCGGAGGCCGTCGTCACCGGCATCAGCCGGGCAGACGTCGCTTCCGTCTCGGTCCAGACATAGACCGGCACCTCGACGCCCTGGTGCGCAAGACGAATGCCGTTGGCGATCGGCCGCGCCTGCACCGCAATGAAGTGCCCGTCGATCGTGCCCTGCCAGACCGGATCGCCCGGCTTCCACGGCGACTGCAACAGATGCGCATTGCCGGCCTTGCCGTCGGCATCGATGAAACGGATCGCGATCGCCTCGCCCTCGCGTGCGACCTCGAGCAGGATCTCCTGACGGTCGAGCCACACCGCGCGGCGGCGTTCGCGCTGCACGACGCGGCCGCCCATCTGTCCCGAGATCTGCCGCTTGCGCTCCCCGAGCACGTGATCGATGGCGGCGCCGACGGCGGCGATCCGCCGGGCGACTTCGCCTTCCGGCACGCGCACGGCAAAGCCCTTGGGAAACTCCTCGGCGATGAAGCCGGTCGAGAGCCGTCCCTCGCGCCAGCGCGGATGATGCATCAGCGCCGACAGGAACGGGATGTTGTGGCGGATGCCGTCAACGTAGAACGAATCCAGCGCGGTCGACTGCGCCTCGATCGCGGCCGCGCGCGACGGCGCGTGGGTGACGAGCTTGGCGATCATCGGATCGTAATGGATCGAGATCTCGCCGCCCTCCTGCACGCCGGTGTCATTGCGCACGGTGATGCCGTCCTTGCTGGCTTCCGCCGGCGGGCGATACTTCACGAGCCGCCCGATCGAGGGCAGGAAATTGCGGAACGGATCTTCGGCATAGAGGCGGGATTCCACCGCCCAGCCCGTCAGCGTGACGTCCTTCTGCGCGATGGCGAGCTTCTCACCGGCGGCGACGCGGATCATCTGCTCGACGAGGTCGACGCCGGTGACGAGCTCGGTGACGGGATGCTCGACCTGGAGACGTGTGTTCATCTCCAGGAAGTAGAAGCTCTTGTCCTGCCCGGCGACGAATTCGACGGTACCGGCGGAATCGTAGTGCACGGCCTTGGCCAGCGCGACCGCCTGCTCGCCCATCTTGCGGCGGGTTTCCTCGTCGAGCAGCGGCGACGGCGCTTCCTCGATGACCTTCTGGTTGCGCCGCTGGATCGAGCATTCGCGCTCGCCGAGATGAATGACGTTGCCGTGCTTGTCGCCGAGCACCTGGATCTCGATGTGGCGGGGATCGACGATGAACTTCTCGACGAAGACGCGGTCGTCGCCGAACGAGGCCTTGGCCTCGGCCTTGGCGAGATTGAAGCCTTCAGCGACCTCGGCCTTGGAATGCGCGATGCGCATGCCCTTGCCGCCACCGCCGGCGGAAGCCTTGATCATCACGGGGTAGCCGATCTCGTCGGCGATACGCACCGCGTGCTTGTCGTCCTCGATGACGCCGAGATAGCCGGGCACGGTCGAGACCTTGGCCTTGGCGGCGGCCTTCTTGGATTCGATCTTGTCGCCCATCGCCGCGATCGCGCCCGGGTTCGGGCCGATGAAGACGATGCCGGCGGCTTCCAGCGCGCGCGGAAACGCCTCGCGCTCGGACAGGAAACCGTAGCCGGGATGCACGGCCTCGGCGCCCGTCTTGCGGCAGGCCTCCACGATCTTCTCGATCACCAGATAGCTCTCGGCCGCAGCCGGCGGGCCGATCAGCACGGCCTCGTCGGCCATCTCGACATGGAGGGCATCGCGGTCGGCCTCGGAATAGACCGCAACCGTCTGAATTCCCATCTTGCGGGCAGTCTTGATGACCCGGCAGGCGATTTCGCCGCGATTGGCGATCAGAATGCGTTTGAACATGCTTTTCTTGAGTCTCGACCTTGGGCGGGACCCTTCCCTGGCCGTTTGGGCCTATGGGACGGGCCGTGTGGCTCCCGTGGTACAGCAAAATGGGCCGGAGGCAACGGTCTAAATCCGGGCTTCTGGCGTACCAGCGCAAGACCGAAATGGGCGCGGCGAGCCCTAGGGACGCCGTGCAGCTTCCCGAGGCCTACCAGCCTTGGCCGCGTCCCGGACCAGGCCGTGAATGAAGCCGAGCTTGGCGACCACAGCGGGCGACAGGATGAAGGGATAGAGGTCGCGCAGGCCCATGGCCCGGTTGACGCTGTTCATGGCGAAGGTGAAGGGCAGCCATGCGTCGACGAGCGCCTGGACGTCCCTTGCCTCGTACGGGTTGAAACGGATACGCGCCGTCAACTCCCCGTCGCGGTCAACCTTGGGGCGCACCTCCATGCCGAACTCGGAGGCCATCTCCAGGGTGTCGACGATGTGGAGATAGTGCGCCCAGGTTTCGGCGAAGTCTTCCCAGGGATGCATCGTGGCATAGGCCGAGACGTAGTTCTGCTGCCAGTCCGGCGGCGCGCCGTCCGCGTAGTGGCGTTGCAAGGCCTGACCGTAATCGGCCGCATCGTCACCGAACACCGCGCGGCATTCGTCGAGCTTGCCGCCGTCGCGCACCAGCACGTCCCAGAAATAGTGGCCGACCTCGTGCCGGAAATGTCCGAGCAGCGTCCGGTAAGGCTCGCCCATCTCGCGCCGGCGCCGCTCGCGCTCGATGTCGTCGGCCTCGGTCAGCGCGATCGTGATCAGGCCATTGTCGTGGCCGGTCATGATCCTCGTGCCGCTGTGCGGATCGTCGGCGAGGAAGTTGAAGATCAGGCCATGCTCGGCATTGTCCTGCCGGTTCTGCAGCGGCAGCTTCCAGCGGATCAGGGAATAGAACAGCCGGTGTTTTGCCACCTCCAGCTCGCGCCATCCGGCGAGCTGCGCGGGCTCCGACAGGTCCGGCACCATCCCGTTGTGGCGGCACGCACGGCAATAGCCGCTGCTCTCGCCGGTGTCCGTCAGCCAGTTGCAGGCATCGTACTCGGCATTGCGGCACAGCATGCGTCCCCTGCCCGCGTCGGCCAGGGTCGTCCAAGCTCCGCTTTGAGCCTCACCCTCAGGCTCGAGCGCCGACATCGTCTCCTTCTCCGGGAGGAAGGCGACGCGGTGACCGCAACGCTCGCAGGTGCGGTTCTCGAAATAGAGGACGTTGCCACAGGACTGACAGACAAAGAGCTTCAAGATCTGGCCTCTCCGAAAGGGAGTCCCATGAATGAGAGTAGTGGCGCCTCGCGAAGACGCGTCCGCGGCCGCATCGTTCCAAGATCAGGAACAAATTGCCAGACCGGGCGTTGCTTGACCGCACTTTCACCCGTTCTGGCTGGCCGCGGGTCCTTCCAGACAGTCTATCTCCTCTAGGCAATGGCCATCGCGCTCCGTCTGTGTGAATATCAGTCCGGCACGTGCGCACCCGCATGACAACGGCCGACGCCTTGAACGATCCTTTGCCCGAGACAATCGCCGCCGAAAGGCTGCGCCAGCACCTCGAAGACGTCGCGCGCGAGCGCGACAACGCCTACCGCGCGCTCCAGGAGCGCGAGGCCGAGCTCGCGCGCATCCAGCGCATCGGCAAGGTCGGCGGCCTCGAGGTCAACTTCCGCGAAGGGTTCAAGAACCGCCGCTCGCCGGAATACCTGATGATCCATGGCCTGCCGCCGGAGGCCGTCGACGAGTCGCACGAGGACTGGGTCAACCGTATCCATCCTGACGACCGCGACGCGGCAGTGAAACACTTCTTCGAGGCGCTTTCCGGGACCAGCGAGGATTACACCGCCGAATACCGCATCATCCGTCCGAGCGACGGCGAGACCCGCTGGATCCGGGTCGTCGCCAAGATCGAGCGCGACAAGGACGGCCGGGCGATCCGCCTCGTCGGCGCCCATATCGACATCACCGACCAGGCGCTGGCGCGCGAGACGCTGCGCGAAAGCGAGGAGCGCTTCCGGCTGATCGCCGACAGTGCGCCTGTGCCGATCTGGGTGACCAAGCTCGACCGCAAGCGGTCCTTCGCCAACCAGGCCTATGTCGATTTCGTCGGGCTGCCCTACGACCAAGCGATCGATTTCGACTGGCGTAAGGTGCTACATCCGGACGACCTGCCACATGTGCTGCAACAATCCGTCCAGGGTGAGGCGTCGCTAAAGCCGTTCGTGCTGGAAGCGCGCTACAGGAACGCCAGCGGCGAATGGCGCTGGCTGCGCTCGGAATCGCAGCCGCGCTGGGACCCGACCGGCAAGCATATCGGCTTCATCGGCGTCGCCCACGACATCACCGTCGCCAAGCAGGCCGAGATCGAGCTCAGGCAGCTCAACGAGACGCTGGAACAGCGTATCGCCGAGCGCACCGCCGAGCTCGAAGCCAACCAGGCGCGGCTGCGCGCGATCCTGGAGACCAGCAACCAGTATCAAGGACTGGTCAATCTCAAGGGCGAGCTGGTTTACGCCAACAAGACCGCGCTCGACGGCATCAAGGCGAGCTCTGCGGACGTGATCGGGAAGCCATTCTGGGAGACGCCCTGGTTCGCCGGCACCCACGGTATGAGCGCCGCCGTACGCGAAGCCTTCGACACCGTCCTGAAGGGCGAAGCGGTACGACTGGAGATGCGGCTGCGCCTGCCGATCGGCGAACGTGACTTCGACTTCGGCATGCGGCCCGTGCTCGACCGCCACGGCAACATCACCGGCGCCGTGCCCGAAGCCGTCGACATCACCGAGCGCCGTCTCGGCGAAGAGGCGCTGCGGCAGTCGCAGAAGATGGAGGCGATCGGGCAGCTCACCGGCGGCGTCGCGCACGACTTCAACAACCTCCTCACCATCATCCGTTCGGCAACGGACTTCCTGCGCCGGCGCGAGCTACCGGAAGAGCGGCGCCGCCGCTATGTCGACGCCATCTCCGACACCGTCGAGCGCGCCTCGAAACTGACCGCGCAGCTTCTGGCCTTCGCCCGCCGGCAGCCGCTGAAGCCACAGATGTTCAATGTCGGCAGCCAGGTCGAAGGCGTGGCGCAGCTGGTCCGGCCGCTGGTCGGCGGCCGCATCGAGATCAGCGTCGAGATTCAGGACGCGGATTGCTTCACTGTCGCCGACGTCGCACAGTTCGAGACCGCCCTGATCAACCTCGCCATCAACGCGCGCGACGCCATGGAGGACGAAGGCCGCCTCACCATTGCAGTGCGCAAGGTGCAGGGCATCCCGCGCCTGCGCGCGCAATCGGCGCGCGGCGGCGATTATGTCGCGATCTCGGTCGCGGATACCGGCAGCGGCATCGCGCCGGAACATCTCGACCTGATCTTCGAGCCGTTCTTCACCACCAAGGAGGTCGGCAAGGGCACCGGCCTCGGCCTCAGCCAGGCGTTCGGCTTCGCAAAGCAGTCCGAGGGCGACATAGCGGTGACGAGCACGCAAGGTCAAGGCGCGACCTTCACCATCTACCTGCCGCAGGCTCAAAGTCCCGCCACCGAGAAGGAGGCGGCGGCGCTGACCAGCGAGGCAGCGACCACCGGGCGCGGCTACCGCGTGCTCGTGGTCGAGGACAATGACGATGTCGGCCAGTTCTCGACCGAGCTTCTGGAAGATCTCGGCTACGTCGTCCGCCGCGTCGCCAACGCCAATGCGGCGCTCGCGATCCTCCGCGAGAACGAATTTGCCGTCGACCTCGTCTTCTCCGACGTCATTATGCCCGGAATGAACGGCGTCGAGCTTGCCGGCGTCATCCGCGAGCGCTATCCGGGCCTGCCCGTGGTGCTCACCAGCGGCTACAGCAACGTGCTCGCCGAAAGCGCCCATCGCGGCTTCGAGCTTATCCAGAAGCCGTATTCTGTGGAATCGCTCTCGCGCATCCTGCGCAAGGCGATCTCGGAGAAGCTGTCCGGGGCAAGGTGAGTGTGCTAGCCCACGAATGTGGCCACAAACGCCGTCCTGAAGCAACGGATATCGATAACATGAAACCCGCCCTCCTCTCCGCCTGGCAGATCTGGGCGCTGCTCTCTGCCTGCTTTGCGGCGCTGACCGCGATCTTCGCCAAGGTCGGCGTCGAGAACATCAATCCGGACCTTGCCACCTTCATCCGCACCATCGTGGTGCTGCTCGCCTTCTCGGTGCTGCTGTTCTTCACCGGACAATTCACCGTGCCCTCGGCGGTCTCGCCGCGAACCTGGCTGTTCCTGGCTTTGTCGGGCCTAGCGACCGGGGCTTCGTGGCTCTGCTATTTCCGTGCGCTGAAGCTCGGCCCGGCGACGCTGGTGGCGCCGATCGACAAGCTCAGCGTCGTGCTGGTCGCCCTGTTCGCATTCGCCTTTCTCGGTGAGCGGCCGACGGCGCAGGGCTGGGCCGGCATCGCCATGATCGGTGCCGGCGCGGTGCTGCTGGCGGTCAAGTTTTGAGGAGCACGGCGTGATCGGCGGAACCAGGCGGACGTCATGAAGGTTGCAGCCGGGACCATTTGAAGCCTCGATCGAGAGTCCGATGTCGAGCCAAGACCCCGACCAGACGAGGCGAGCCGGCCGCGCGCTGGATGCGGCCAATTTCTTTCTTGCGGACGTCCGCGACGGGCTCGGGCCCTATCTCGCGGTCTATCTCCTCATCGAACAGCAGTGGGACGAAGCACGCATCGGGCTCGTGATGTCGATCGCAACGATCGCCGGCATCGTGGCGCAGACGCCGGCCGGTGCGCTGGTCGATGCCACGCGGGCGAAGCGGAGGGTGATGATAGTCGCCGCCATCATGGTCACTCTCGCCTCGCTGTCGTTGCCGTTGTTTCCAGGTTTTCTGCCGGTTGCGATCTCGCAAGGCGTCGCGCAGGCCGCCGCCGTGATCTTTCCGCCGGCAATCGCCGCCGTCTCGCTCGGCATCTTCGGCCATGCCGCCTTTACCCGGCGAATCGGCCGCAACGAGACGTTCAATCACGCCGGCAATGCGGTCGCGGCCGGGCTCGCGGGCATCTCCGCCTATTGGTTCGGCCCGACCGTCGTCTTCTATCTTCTCGCCGCGATGGCAATCGCAAGCCTCGTCAGCATCCTTGCGATCCCGGCTCGCGCCATCGACCACGATCTCGCCCGCGGGTTGCACGATGCCGACGCGGAAAGCCAGCGCGACACACCTTCGAGCTTCGCCGTGCTGTTCACCTGCCGCCCCCTGCTTGCCTTTGCGATTTGCGTTCTGCTCTTCCACCTCTCCAACGCAGCCATGCTGCCGCTGGTCGGGCAAAAGCTCGCACTTGAGGACAAGAACATGGGCACCAGCCTGATGTCGGCCTGCATCGTCGCAGCGCAATTGGTCATGGTGCCGTTCGCGATGCTGGTCGGCGCCAGGGCCGACAGTTGGGGTCACAAGCGCTTCTTCCTCGCCGCATTGCTGATCCTGCCCATCCGGGGGGCGCTCTACACACTATCCGACAATCCGTTCTGGCTGGTCGGCGTGCAGCTTCTCGACGGCGTCGGCGCCGGCATCTTCGGCGCGATCTTCCCCGTCATCGTGGCCGACCTCATGCGCAACACCGGTCGTTTCAATATCGCGCAGGGCGCAGTCATCACCGCCCAGAGCATTGGAGCCGCGCTCTCGACAACGCTTGCGGGCTTCGTCGTGGTCGGGGCGGGCTACAGCGCGGCCTTCATCACGCTCGGCGCGGTCGCGGCGATCGGCGCCCTCATCTGCCTGCTCGCCTTGCCCGAGACGCGACATGGCGCCTTGCGACCGCAGGGGAAGACAGCGCCTCCAGCATCGGCTATCGCTGCCGAATGATCCCGTTCCACATTGAGGACTGAACGTGCCGTCTGACGCCATCTGGGCCTGGAGCATCATCGTAGCCGCGACTGCAGGCGTCATCATCCGCCCGTTTCGCATGCCGGAGGCGATCTGGGCTGTGATCGGTGCAGCAACGCTGGTGCTGCTTGGTCTGCTGCCGTGGCAGGATGCGCTGACAGGCATCGAGAAAGGCGTCGATGTCTACCTCTTCCTGATCGGCATGATGCTGATCGCCGAGCTGGCGCGGCTCGAGGGCCTGTTCGATTATCTGGCCGCGTTCGCGGTCGAGCATGCACGCGGCTCGCCGCAGCGGCTGTTTCTGCTGATCTACCTGGTCGGGACATTGGTGACGGTGCTGCTCTCGAACGACGCAACCGCGATCGTGTTGACGCCTGCGGTCTACGCCGCGACGCGCGCGGCCGGCGCCAAGCCGCTCCCTTACCTCTTCGTCTGTGCCTTCATTGCCAATGCCGCGAGCTTCGTGCTGCCGATCTCCAATCCGGCCAACCTCGTCGTGTTCGGCAAGAACATGCCGCATCTGGGGACCTGGCTGCGCCAATTCGCTCTGCCGTCGCTTGCCTCGATTGTTCTCACCTATATCGCACTACGCCTTGCCTTGCGTCGCGAGCTGAAGGACGAAACCATCGAAGCGCGGGTGCCCCATCCCAAACTCAGCCGCGGTGGCCTGTTGACGGCCTATGGCATCGGCGCCATCGGCATCGTGCTGATCTGGGCCTCGGCCCTCGATCTGCAATTGGGTCTGCCGACGTTCATCTGCGGGACCACGACGGCAGCGATCGTGCTGCTGATCAACCGGCAATCGCCTTTGCCCGTGCTGCACGGCGTCTCCTGGAGCGTGCTGCCGCTGGTCGGCGGGCTTTTCGTCATGGTGGAGGCGCTGGTGAAGACCGGCGTGATCGCGCAGCTGAGCACGCTGCTGCACCAAGCTGTGGCGCAATCCGTGACGGAGGCCGCCTGGAGCGTCGGCATCGCCACCGCGCTCGCCGACAACATCGCCAACAATCTTCCGGTCGGCCTCGTCGCCGGCTCGGTCGCCGCCAACGATCATCTGCCCGCCCAGGTCGTCAGCGCCATCCTGATCGGCGTCGATCTCGGCCCCAATCTGTCGGTGACCGGCTCGCTCGCCACCATCCTTTGGCTGGTCGCGCTCCGGCGTGAGAAGATCGAGGTCGGTGCCTGGCCGTTCCTCAAGCTCGGTCTGCTGGTGACGCCGCCTGCCCTGATCGCGGCCTTGGCGGCCGCGATCAGGTAGCATTCTCTCCTAAAGCATGATCCGGATCCGAAGGGCCGCGTTAGCGCAAAGTGCGAAGCGGTTTTCCGGAAAGATCATGCGTAAACAACAACCTAAAGCGCGATGACGTCATCCAAATCTTATCGCGCTTTAGTCGTTCTCGTAGCCGTAGACTTCCGGCAGGATGAAGATTGCGGCAAGCAATCCGATCAGCGGGAAGATCGCGACGAACAGCGTGGCGTTGGCCTGCCCGATCGCGGCGAACAGCGAGGGGAACAGGAAGATCGCCAGGAACGACGGCAGCTTCACGAACATGTAGGCGAAGCCGCTGGCGGTGCCGCGATATTTCGGCTTGGCGACCATGGTCGGGATCGTCATGCAGTTCGAGGCGTCCCAGTAATGGCCCCACAGCATCGCGGCGGCGGCGAACGGCAGCAGCATCTTGTTGTCGGTGTAGAGCGCGAAGGCCGCGACCAGCAGCGCTACCAGCACGATCGAGAAACCGGCGATCGAGATGCCACGATGGCCGATCTTCGGCGTCAGCAAGGGTCCGACCCAGCCCGACAGCCCCGCGAAGGCAAACAGCGCCATCGTCACCAGGTTGTTGCCGAGAATTGACGAAACGCCGACCATCGCGAACAGCACCGGCAGGTAGAACGCGAAGGTCGAGAACTCGCTTGCTTGCATGAAGCAGGCGATCCAGCCGTACACCGTCGCGCGCCAGCGGATCGGGTCCTTCTTCAGATCGGCGAGAAACGCGCGCGTGCTGACCTTCGGCACCTTGACGTCATGGTCCGGCAGCATGTCGAGATTGTCGTTGAACATCTCGCGCGCGACCTGCTTGGCCTCGCGGTAACGCCCCTTCTGCACCAGCCACACCGCGGTTTCCGGCACGTCGTGGCGCATGATCAGGATGATCAGCGCCGGCACCGCGCCGAGGCCGAGCGTGACGCGCCACAGCATCTCATGGTTCATGTCGATCAGGAGAAAGATCACGATGACGCCGATGGTGAGGACTTCACCGACGGCGAACATGAACTGCCAGCGGTTGCCCATGACCTCGCGCTCGCCCTTGGCCATGGATTCCATGATGTAGGTGTAGCCGGTCGAGATGTCGGAGCCGAGCGGGATGCCGAGCAGAAAGCGGATCACGACGAGCCAGGCAACGTTTGGCACGAAGGCCTGCGCCAGCGCCAGCACGATGAACAGCACCATCGTCGCCAGGAACATGACGCGGCGCCCGATCTTGTCGGAGAGCCAGCCGCCGAGCAACGCGCCGATCAGGGCGCCGCCCTGCGTTCCGGCCGCGGCAAGGCCGAGCATCAGCGGATCGGGATTGTACTGCTCCTTGATGAAGATCAGCACGAAGGCGATCGAATAGAGGTCCCACGCCTCGACCAGGATCGAGGCCATCATCAGCCAGCCGACCTTGTTGCCCTTGGGGCTGTAGTTGGTGATGAGGTAGCGGACCGCGGCTTCGCTCGCGGTCGGTTGTGGCATCGCCATCGTTGACATGCTTCTTCCTTTCTTCAGAACTCTCTAAAGCACGATGAGATCAGGATGACTCGTCATCGCGCTTTAGCTTATTGTTTTGAGCATGATCTCTTCGGAAAACCGCTGCACACTTTGCGCTAACGCGGCCCTTCGGGTCCGGATCATGCTCTACGCGCCGAGCAGCGGCTCGATGCTGCAATCGAGCAGGCGCGGATCGATCCCCGCCTCCATGCCCGTGAATATCTCGCCCATGTAGTCGATCAGGGCATCGCTGGCCTTCACCGCGTCATCGACGCGGCGGTTGGCGACGGCTGCGAGAATGGCGAGATGATGATCGATCGTGCCGGACAGATCAGCCTGCCCCGGCATGAAGCGGTGGTGGATGTAGCCGATGCGCCGGTACAGCGTGTGCAGCGGCCGCAGCGTATGCACCAGGAATGGCTCGCCGGCTGCCTCCAGCACCAACGCATCGATGCGACGGTCGAGGCTGTTGAATTCGTCGAGCGTCAGGCTGGCGCGACGGTCGCGCAGCAGCCGCTCTATGTGCAGCGCCTGATTGCGATGCGAGAGGCTGGCGCGATCGGCCGCAAGGCGGATCACGAAGCGCTCCATGTCACGGCGCAGGCCGAGCAGCATGCGCTCGCGCGCCAGATCGATCGGTGCGATGTGCAGGCCGTGACGCGGACGGATGATGATGAGCGTATCGGCGGAGAGACGATTGACGGCGTGATGCACCGGTGTGCGCCCGAAGCCGGTGATCTGCTGCAATTCCAGCATCGTCATGAACTGGCCGGGCTTGAGCTCGCAATGAACCAGAAGCTCTTCGATCCTCTGATAGGCCAACTCGAAAAAGTTGAGACGGTTGCTCCTGGAGGGCCTGCCTCCGCCGTCGTCTTCGTTTCTCACCACCTCGAGCGCGCGCTTGCGCCGTGCCATGTCGTCCTCTCCTGTCAAGCCCGCGCTCTCGTTGCAGGGTGGCGCCTTGGTTGTGGCACCCTTAAAACATGTTGTGATATATTACAAGCAGGCGTAAGACGTCCACACGACCTGCAACATGTTGCAGCGCAAAATGAGACGTCGGGCGCGACGCGCTTGTGATGGGAGGAGAGTTGCCGTGAAGATCACGTCGATCGAGACACTGCGTACCGAGGAATTCTCCAACGTCATCTGGGTGCGCATTCACACCGACTCTGGTCTGATCGGTCTCGGCGAGACCTTCTACGGCGCGGGTGCGGTCGAGGCGCAGATCCACGACACCTTTGCCGGCCGCCTGCTCGGCCGCAATCCCCTGCACATCGAAGCGATCCATCGCGACATGCTGAATCTGCCGATGGCGCAGTCGTCCACCGGCGTCGAGTATCGCGCGGCCTCCGCGATCGACATCGCGCTGTGGGATTTATTCGGCAAGGTCTGCGGCCAGCCGGTGCACCAGATGCTCGGCGGCCTCTGCCGCGACAAGCAGCGCATCTATAACACCTGCGCCGGCACGCAATATGTCCGCTCAACCAATATCAGCCCGGTCGCGAACTGGAATCTCGGAGCCTCCAAAGGTCCCTATGAAGACCTCGACGGCTTCATGCATCGCGCCGATGCGCTCGCCGAAAGCCTCTTGGAGAGCGGCATCTCCGCGATGAAGATCTGGCCGTTCGATCCGGCGGCGCAGGAGAACAAGGGTCTCTACATCACCGCGGCGCAGATGAAGCAGGCGATCGAGCCGTTCGAGAAGATCCGCAAAGCCGTCGGCGACAAGATGGAGATCATGGTCGAGCTCCACTCGCTGTGGAATCTGCCGACCGCCAAGCAGATCGCCCGCGCGCTCGAGCCTTACAAGCCGACCTGGTACGAGGACCCGATCCGGATGAACTCGCCGCAGGCGCTGGCCGAATATGCCCGCTCGACCGACGTCTGGGTCTGCGCCAGCGAGACGCTGGGCTCGCGCTTCCCGTACAAGGACATGCTCGACCGCGACGCCATGCATGTGGTGATGGCGGACCTGTGCTGGACCGGCGGCCTCACCGAGGGCCGCAAGATCGCGGCGATGGCCGAGACCTATCACCGGCCGTTCGCACCGCACGATTGCATCGGCCCGATCGGCTTCATCGCCGCCATCCACATGTCGTTCAGCCAGCCCAACACACTGATCCAGGAATCGGTGCGCGCCTTCTACAAGGGCTGGTACAATGAGCTCGTGACCACTATGCCGACGATTAAAGACGGCTATGTCTTCCCGATGGAAGGCGCCGGCCTTGGCGTCGATCTTCTGCCCGCCGTATTCGAGCGCTCCGATCTCACCGTGCGCCGTTCCAACACTTAAGGATTCCTCGAGATGAGCACCTCCCTCTTCGACCTTTCCGGCCGCACAGCGCTCGTGACCGGCTCCTCCCGCGGCCTCGGCCGTGCCATTGCCGAGGGCATGGCCAAGGCCGGCGCCGGAATCATCATCAACGGCGTCGATGCCAAGCGCGTCGAGCAGGCGGTCGCTGAGTTTCGTAGCGCGGGCTACCAGGCTGAAGGCGCGGCGTTCAACGTCACCGACGAGCCCGCGATCGTCGCCGCCTTCGAGCGCTTCGATCGCGAAGGGCTCGCGGTCGACATCGTCGTCAACAATGCCGGCATCCAGCACCGCAAGCCGCTGGTCGAGTTCACCACCGACGAATGGCGCAAGGTGATCGAGACCAACCTCACCAGCGCCTTCGTGATCGGCCGCGAGGCGGCCAAGCGCATGATCCCGCGCAAGCACGGCAAGATCATCAATATCGGCTCGCTCGGCAGCGAGCTCGCGCGCCCCACCATCGCGCCCTACACCGCGGCCAAAGGCGGCATCAAGAACCTGACCCGCTCGATGGCGGTGGAATGGGCCCAGCACGGCATCCAGGCCAATGCGATCGGCCCCGGCTACATGCTGACCGACATGAACGAGGCGCTGGTCAACAACGCCGATTTCAACAACTGGCTGATGGGCCGCATTCCCTCCAAGCGCTGGGGCAAGCCGGACGAGCTGGTGGGCGCCGCGATCTTCCTGGCGTCGGACGCCTCCACCTACGTCAACGGCCAGATCATCTATGTCGATGGCGGCATGATCGCCGCGATGTAATCGCGAACAAGGAACCAACCCATGCGCGCTGTCGTCATTCACGCCCCGAAGGACCTGCGGATCGACAACTACCCCGACCCGGCGCCCGGCCCGGGCGAGGTCCGCGTCAAGATCGCCAATGGCGGCATCTGCGGCTCGGACCTGCACTACTACCATCACGGCGGCTTCGGCGTCGTGCGCATCCAGCAACCGATGGCGCTGGGACATGAGATCGCCGGCGTCGTCGCCGCGGTCGGTGACGGCGTCACTAGCGTGAAGGCCGGCACGCGTGTCGCGGTCAATCCGAGCAAACCCTGCGGGGTGTGCCTGCATTGCCAGGAGGGCATGCGCAACCAGTGCCTCGACATGCGCTTCCTAGGCAGCGCGATGCGCTTTCCCCATGTGCAGGGCGGCTTTCGCGAATTCATCACGGTCGATGCGACCCAGGCGGTGCCGATCGCGGACAAGCTGTCGCTGGCGGAAGCCGCGGTCGCCGAACCGCTGGCGGTGTGCCTGCACGCCGGCAAGCAGGCCGGTCCCCTGCTCGGCAAGCGCGTGCTGATCACCGGCTGCGGCCCAATCGGCGCGCTGATGATTTTGGTCGCGCGCTTCGGCGGCGCCGCCGAGATCGTGGTGACCGATGTCGCGGACGCACCGCTCGCGGTCGCCAAAAAGCTCGGCGCCACCCACGCCATCAATGTCGCGACCAATGCCACTGCCCTTGATCCCTGGCGCGCCGGCAAGGGCGTGTTCGACACGCTGTTCGAAGCCTCGGGCAACCAGGCTGCACTGCGCACCGCACTCGACGTGCTCAGGCCCGGCGCCACGCTGGTGCAGCTCGGCCTCGGCGGCGAGATGACGCTGCCGATCAATTCCATCGTCGCAAAAGAACTGCAGCTCCGCGGCACCTTCCGCTTCGATCCCGAGTTCGAGCTGGCGGTGCGGCTGATGGGCGAAGGCCTGATCGACGTCAAGCCGCTGATCACGGCCACCATGCCGTTCGAGAACGCGGTCGCCGCCTTCGAGCTCGCCAGCGACCGCTCGCAGTCGATGAAGGTGCAGCTTACTTTCTAACCGCGTCGGTGGCCTGCTGGCTCTCGATCAGCCGGTCCCTGACCAGCCGTACGGCTCCGCGCTTCCAGGAATAGTCCGCGCCGAGGCGCAAGCCGCTGTCGCCGCGCGCCAGCACCGCGCTGGTCCTGGCATCGCGGACCTGGAAGCCGAGCGTGTATTCGGTGCGGCTGACGCGGCGCACCACGCCGATCAGCGACTGGTCCGCACCGAGCTTTTGCGCAATGGAGGCCTCGCAACCGCCGCAATCCCGCAAAGCGCCCGTCCTCCCCGCCTCTCCGCCGACATCGACGATCCGGTAGCGGCCGGATTGGCCGAGAGCCTCACGCACACCGCCGGTGACCTCGGCCAGGTACGAGGCGTCCGAACCGGCTGGCGCGCCCGCGGAAGCGGCCGTCATGTCCTCAAGCTCGAAATCGAACACGGCAAGCGCGATTGGCGCAGGCGTGCCGAGTGCAGCCATAACCTCGCGGGACACGAAGACCTCGGCGCGCTCCCATGCTTCGTCGTTGTCACCGCGGAAGCTGTAGAGCTTGTCCAGCACGAGCCTTTTGGCGCCAACATCGATCACGGCGACCTTCGCCCATTGCACCAGCGTGCTCGTCTTCTGGATGCCGCCGATCACCTTGAACGCCGCTCCGTCCTGGGCCGACGGCACCAGCCGATAACGCGGGTCCGCGCCGATGTCCCGTCGAAGCGCGGCCATGAACGCCGCCAGCCGCCGCTCGTGGGCGGCGGTCTGGTTGGTCGGCTCGGCCGACGTATCGGTATAGCTGAAATCGTCCATGGCAACGCCAATGGCGGCCGCGGCATCGGCCGGCGAAGAGAAAACGAAGAGGAGCAAAGCAGAGAGAATCAACTGGGAGCGGCGCATACGGACCTCGTGGGATGGAGCGGCCCCCAAATCTGGACGGGTCGCCTGACGCCGTGCAGCCGTGACCGTCCCGACGAACGCCGGGAAAATTTCACGACGTTGCACTGCGGTAAAGCGGGAACGCTTCCCGCCGCTGCCGTTCTGCCGTTTAATGAGGGCGCGACAAACCCGTTCGCACCAGGTGCAAGCCGATGTGGAATCGCCCGAGGTTCGATCTCAAGGTCCGTCTGACACTGCACGTGGCCGCGATCTCGGCCGCCTGCTTCGCCGCGATCTCCGCCTACTTCCTTGTTACGGCCGACAGCGCGGCGCATGCGCGCATCGACGGTATCGCGGCCATCGTGGCGAAGACCCTGGAGCTGCAACAGGGCAAGATCCAGTGGGTGGCGAGCCCCCGCTCGGACTTTCCGAACCTCGACCCGGTTTCGGCCCATGTGATGACGCCGGGCCTGTGTCTTGGATTCCGTAGCGCGAGCGGCGAGATGCTGCAGCGTTTCTGTAGTGGCGCGCCTGCCCCGGCGAGCCCGCCGCCGCAAGCCTTCGCCGCCTTCTATCGCAGCCTGTTCGACCCGGGCCGCGAGGCGGCGCGGCCCGTGATCGTGCGCGGAACCAAGCTCGGCGAGACCGTGGTCTCGGTCGATCCGGCCGTGCAGACGGCCGAGGCCTGGCACGAGGCTGGCCGCCTGATGATCGCGCTTGCGATCGCGCTGCCGCTGCTCTGCGCGCTGGTCTATGCCGCACTGGCCCGCGCCCTGCGCCCCACCCGCATGATCGGCAACGGCCTCGAACGCATCGCCGCCGGTGACCTCACGACGCGACTGCCGCCGTTCGATCTGGCCGAGCTCTCCGCCATCCGCGACGTCTTCAACCACCTCGCTGAAAGCCTCGACACCGCGCTTGCGGAACGCAACGAGTTGACGCGTAAATTGATTGCGCTCCAGGACGAGGAGCGACGCCATCTCGCGCGCGAGCTGCACGACGAGTTCGGCCAGTCGCTCGCTGCGATCCGCGCGCTGGCCGCATCCGCCCGCCAGACTGCGGCACAGGACTGTCCCGCATTGCTCGGAGAGTGCGACAGCATTGCCCGGACCGCGACCGACATGATGGAGACGCTGCGCGGTGCGCTGTTCCGGTTGCGGCCGCCCGATGTCGATGAGCTCGGCCTCGTCGCCAGCCTCGGAGGCCTGGTGTCGGGATGGAACGGCCGCAGCCGCGGCCAGACCCGTTTCGATATCCGGTTCGACGGTGCCTTCGAGAGCGTGCCCGCCTCCGTCAGCGCCAATCTCTACCGCATCGTGCAGGAGGCGCTCACCAACGCGGCCAAGCACGCCGGCGCCACGCGGGTCAGCCTGCATCTGACGACGGCCGAAAGCGAGATCGCGCTCGCGGTCGAGGACGATGGCCGGCCGAACGAGGCTGCCGTCAAATCCGGCATGGGCCTGCTCGGCATGCGCGAGCGCGTCGCCGCGCTTCGCGGCCGGCTGAGCTTTGAGACCGGCCCTAACGGCTCGGCGCTGCGCGTATTCATTCCGCTTGCGGCCGCCGATCGGCAGGCGCTGGAGCACGCGGCATGAGTGCGACTGAAGCGACCATTCTGCTGGTCGACGACCATTCCGTCGTCCGCGAGGGCTATCGCTCCGTGCTCCAGAAACAGCCCGGATTGCGTGTCGTCGCCGAGGCGTCCGACGGAGCGGAAGCCTATCGCCTGTACAAATCCGAGACGCCCGACCTCGTCATCATGGACCTCAGCATGCCCGGCATCGGCGGCATCGAGGCCGTCAGGCGGATCAGGCAGTGGGACAAGGCGGCACGGATCCTCGTCTTCACCATGCACGAGAATGCCGGCTTTGCCGTGCAGGCGATCCGCGCCGGTGCGAGGGGCTACGTCACCAAGACCAGTCCGCCCGAGACATTGGTGCGCGCGGTCAAGGACGTGCTCGCCGGCAAGATCGCCATCAGCCCCGACATCGACCACGAGCTTGCGCTCAGCCGCATCAGCGGCGAGAGCTCGGCCGCCGACGTGCTGACGCCGCGCGAATTCGAGGTGCTGCGGCTGCTGCTCGCCGAGAACACGACGGAGGAGATCGCCGAGACGCTGCATGTCAGCCCGAAGACGGTGGCGAACCTGCATTCCCTGATCAAGGACAAGCTCGGCGTCGGCTCCGACATCGAGCTGGTCCGGCTGGCGCTGCGCCAGGGATTGCTGACGCAGGTCGATCTGGGCGAAGCGTGATCGCTCAGGCGAGATAACGCGCCAGATAGCCTTCCATCGCGTAGAGCGCGCAGAGCGCGAGGCTCGACCAGACGGCGGCGCTGAAATACAGGAACATCCAGGTCAGCTCGCCCTTCCAATGCGCGACGTCGTGGGTCACCACCCAGCGCGTCGCGACATCATGCAGGCCTTCGAGCAGGCCCAAGAACCTGCCGCCCTCGGCGTGCCCGGCCCGCCAGCGGCTGAGATACATCGGCACATCGACGGTGACGAGGAAGGCGAGGAAGCAGGCGATGCCGACGATGCCTGACATCAGCGCCCAGCGCACCACGCCCTGGAATTCCGGCATCAGGCGGCACAGCGCGATGCCGGCGAGGAAGAAGGTCACCGCCCACAGCGAATTCTCGATCGCGTTGTAGAGATAATTGGTGGTGACCACCGCGTACCAGGAGAAGCACTCGGCGATGATGATCACCGGGACAATCACCCACGCGATGTTCACCGCCGTCTCGGCGCCGGTCATGGTGCCGAGCTGATGCAGGATGATGGCCCATTGTGCGGCGAAGCAGAGTTCGGCCACGGTCGCAACCGAGCGTCCTACGAAGACGCTGGAGAGCCAGGTGTCGAACAGGCAGATGCGCTGCACGTCGGCGCGCGGCAGCACCGAACGGAAGGCGCAGCCGAACACATAGCCGGCGCACAGCAGCAACATCAGCCCGATATCCGAGCCGCCACCGAGGCTGCCCGCGACCGTCGGGTAGAACTCGCGGTACAGCATGAACCAGACCAGGATATTGGCGCTGCTCACAAGCGTCAGCGACCCCCACCACCACGCGAGGGGATTTGACCGCGCCTGCCACTGCAACATGAATTCGCTCCGCTGTAATCGATGTGACATCTAGCGATAGCAATTCTGTCATAATTCGGCAGCAAGGCGCGACAAAAATCTGCGTTATGTCGCTGTCATAATTGACCTTCGCGCTGTCATATTCGCGAAGGCGGCAGCTCTCCCAGCGCGTTTCCGAGCTCGTTCCCCGGGGCCTTCTCGAGGCCCCCGGGAGAACGCCGCAACTCTATTTCTTCATCCCCGCCACATAGGCCGCCAGCTTGTCCAGCGTCTGGTAGCCGTATTCGACGGCGCCGAAGCCGATCATGCCGTCGCGCTGCTCGGTGCTCGAGGCAAGCTGGCGCATCATCAGCACGGTCTTGCCGTTGCTCTGCTCGGCAAAGGTGAGGGTAAAGCGGAACATGCCGGGATCGTCATCCTGGTCGACGCCGTGATCCATCTCCATCAGCGACGGCCGCTCGATGCGGCGGAAGCGCATCCGGTTCGGATAGACGGTGCCGTCGGGCCCGATCATGTTGAAGCGCCAGACACCGCCGACGCGCACGTCGATCTCGAAGGTCTCGATCTTGAATTCCTTCGGCCCGAACCATTGCGGCAGATGCTTCGGATCGGACCACGCCTCGAACACCAGATCGCGCGGCGCGTCGATCACGCGCGACATCACGATCTCGCGGTCGAGCGACCATTGCGACAGAGCGGGATTGGCAGAACTCGTCATTATCAGGAACCTTTCCGTTTGGTTGTTCGGGACGGCCGCTTGGCGCCCGCCCTCTCCTTCTTGAGCTTCATCACATAGGCCTCGAACCGGTCGAGCCGCGCCTCCCAGATCGCGCGCTGCTGCTGGAACCAGTCCTCGGCGCCGAGGAGCGCATCCGGACTGAGCCGGCAGGTGCGCACGCGTCCGGATTTCTCCGACTGAACCAGTCCGCTCACCTCCAGCACGTGGATGTGTTTCATGAAACTCGGCAGCGCCATGTCGAAGGGATCCGCGAGCTCGCCGACCGAAGCCTCGCCGGCGCACAACCGCATCACGATCGCCCGCCGTGTGGGATCGGCAAGCGCTGCGAAGATCTGATCGAGCTGATTCAATTGGTTAGCCATGAAGCTAACTATAGACCGGAATGGCGAGTTGTCAACAATTGTTAGCTTCCAAGCTAAGCAATCTGATCGCAGTCCGCGCTGCGGAACCTACAACGCGCGATCGTGAATTGGGGCTCGGGGCATTTTCCGCTAAAAAGCAGACTTGGGGCGCATCATCGTTCGTCGGGACACGTGCCGCCTATTGTCATTCCATCATATCTCACAAGGCGGGCTCTCGCCCGGGCTGCGCTCGTTCCATTCGCGATCGCGTTGGTCCGGCCGCGCCGTGCCTCGGCGGATTCCGACATGATCGCGCAGATGCGAGACATCGTCGCGAGCGAGCTGGCGCCGACCGCAACGCCGGACCATGCAGGCGGGCTCGCCGCCGCGCTCTATGCCGGTCGCCATGTCGAGTTCTTCACCTATGGTTTTGCCGATGATGCCACCAGACGGAAGGTGACGCCGGACACGCTGTTCAGCCTCGCATCGTTGCGAAAACCATTCGAGGCCACGCTTGTGGCGCTCGGCACACTACGCGGCGAACTGCGGCTCGACGATCGTCTGCAAAAATACCTTCCGGAGCTCAACGGCGACTACATCTGCCGCGTCACCGTCGGCGAGCTCGTCACGCACACCACGGGGCTGCTGCTGCCGACCGACCATCCGCCATGGCCGAACGAGCAGTACAATCGCGAGCAGTTCATCGGGATGCTCAACGCCTTCGCGCCGGCCCCCGGCGTCGCCCCCGGCCGACAGCGCATCTACACCCATGCCGGATACGTGCTGCTTCAGCTCGTGCTCGAACGCCGTTACGGCCTGCCGATCGCGACCCTATTCGAGCAACGCATCCTTGGGCCACTCGGCATGACCGCGACCTGCGTCCCCGAACGCGGTGAAGACAATCGCGCCATCATGGACGCGGCCTGGATGCAACGCTCCGTCCAGGGCTATTCGGATCAGGGCATAGCGATCGGCCCGATCGGCGACCAGCAGAGCTATTTCGACTTTCCCGGCACCGGGCAGATGTTTTCCTCGGCGCGTGAGCTCGCGACGTTCGTAGCGGCCTGCGTCGACGGCCGGGCGATCGATCCGCATCTGCGCGAAGCACTGCGGCTGACGCAGCGTGAGGCCTTCCGCGTCGACGACAGATTTGGCCAGGGCTTGGCCTGGGAGACCGTGCATCTGCCAGGCGTCACTGTCGTCGACAAGCCTGGCGGCCTCAATAATGCTTCCGGCTATATCGGCCTCGTGCCGGCGCGGCGGATCGGCATCGTCCTGCTCGCCAATCGCGGCGAATATCCGCACGAGATTGCGCGCTACAGGATCCTGCCCGCGCTGGCGCGGCTCGTCTCATCGCATTGACGCGAGCGCCTCAGACCGAGCGCGTCAGGCCGCCATCGACGCGGATGTTCTGGCCGGTGATGTAGGCTGCGCCGTCAGAGGCCAGGAACGAAATCGTCGCGGCGATCTCCTCGACCTTGCCGTATCGCTTCATCGGCACGCTGTCGCGGCGCGCGTCCAGCTGCGGCAGGCTGTCGATCCAGCCCGGCAGGACGTTGTTCATGCGAATGTTGTCCGCGGCGTAAGTGTCGGTGAAGATCTTGGTGAGGCGGCAAGGCCGGCGCGGAACACCGCCGAGGTCGGGAACATCGCGCTCGGCTCGAACGCCCAGGCCGTCGAGATGTTGATGATGGCGCCGCCCTTCTGCGCCTGCATCAGCGGCGTCACCAGCCGCGTCGGACGGATCACGTTCAGCAGATACGTGTCGAGGCCGGTATGCCACTGCTCGTCGGTGATCTCGGTGATGGGCGCACGCGGCCCGTGGCCGGCGCTGTTGACGAGCACGTCGATCCGTCCCCACTTCGCCATCGCAACGTCGACGAGGCGCGTCAGATCGTCTGTCGACTGGTTCGAGCCGGTGATGCCGAGCCCGCCGAGCTCGGCAGCCAGCGCCTCGCCCTTGCCCGAGGACGACAGAATCGCGACGCGAAACCCGTCCGCTGCCAGCCGCCGCGCAGCCCCCGCCCCCATCCCGCTGCCGCCGGCGGTAACGAGAGCCACCTTTTCTGCTGCCATGACCGATCATCCCTTGAGTTGAGCCGAGCCGCAGGCTCGGCCTATCATGAGGCCTTCTACAGCCAGACCTGTCGGCAGGTCCATGGTCGAGAGCGTTCGTCATGAGCGATTTGCAGATCCGCAATTTGCGCCCCGAGGAGATCATCATCGCCATCGACTGGGCCGCGGCGGAGGGCTGGAATCCGGGCCTTGCCGACGCCGCCTGCTTCGCAATCCCCGATGTGCAAGGCTTCTTCGTCGGCGAGATCGACGGCGAGCCGGTCGCGACCGTCTCCTGCGTCAATTATGACGACCGCTTCGCCTTCCTCGGCTTCTACATCGTGCGCGAGCGCTTTCGCGGCGCGGGCCATGGCCTGCGCATCTGGAACGCAGCGATCGCGCATGCGGGCACCCGCATCATCGGGCTCGATGGTGTCGTGGCGCAGCAGGACAGCTACAAAAAGTCCGGCTTCCAGCTCGCTTACGCCAATATCCGCTATGGCGGCGTCGTGACCACGCCACCGAAACCGTCTGCCGAGGTCGTCGCCCTCGACAAGATCCCGTTTGCAATTGTTGAAGCCGATGACGCCACCGTCTTCCCGGCGCGGCGCAGCGCCTTCCTGCGGGCCTGGATCAACACACCCGGCCACGTCGGCCGCGCATTGCTGCGCGACGGCGGGCTCGCTGCATGGGGCGTGATCCGTCCGTGCCGGACGGGCTACAAGATCGGCCCGCTCGTCGCCGACGATCGCGCGGCCGCGGAAGCGGTCATGCAGGCACTGCTGGGAAGCGCGGGCGGTGGCGAGGTCTTCCTCGATGTCCCCGCCGTCAATCCTGCGGCGATCGCGCTCGCCGAGGAGCTCGGCCTCAAGCCGGTGTTCGAGACGGCGCGGATGTACACGGGGCCGATCCCGCCGCTGCGCATCGACCGCGTCTTCGGCGTCACCAGCTTCGAGCTGGGTTAGCTCAGTAGCAGCGCATGATGTTGACGGTGTGCTCGCTGCCGCCACGGCCGGGCACCGTCACCTGCTCCGTCGGGCAGCTTGGTACATAGGGGCGATCGGACGGCACGACGTTCGGCGGATAGCGATGCGTCCAGTCCCAGGGAACATCATAGGTGTAGGTGTAGCGCACGTCGGTGGAGAGCGGCTGGCCGGCATCGACGAAGGGCTGGCTGTAGCCGGCGCCGTCGTAGAAGAAGCCGCCGCCGCCCGGCCAATAGACCCACGGCGCGCTGCGACGGTGGAACCGGGCGCCCGGCCCGATCGGCGGACGTGCTGCAGCCGGCGGGGCGACAGCGGTCACGACGCCGGGCGCCGCAGCGCCAGCGGGTCTGGCAAAACTGTCGCCGGAGCTAAGGAGCAGCGCGGCTGCGCTGAGCGAGGCGAACAACGCCCCATGTGATCTGGCAATCATGATACGCACCACACTCGTTTGGCTTTGCGAAAGCGGCTCCCCGCGAGAGGCTAGGCCGGGCTGTCGCCCACCCGCAAACGTATAATTAATTATTGGTTAAGGCACGGGGTTAACTGGGAACGGGGTGCGGCAGAACGCCCGGAATTCGCGTCTCATTTCAGCCACTTCGTTCCGCGGTCCGCGCTTCATATCCAGTTGATCGGAGTTGATCGCTCGCCGCCCCACACGCCCGGAACGCTCCCGCATTGCAACCGTTGGCCCCCAACACAAGCAAGGAGCATCTCCAATGCAGAACAAGTCGAAACTCCTCTGCCTGATCGCGGCATCGCTCGTCGCGGGCACTGCGGCCGCCTCGGCGCAGGGCTACGATTGGAACGGACCGCGCGTGGGCTGGGACCGCACTTACGAACCGGTTCAACCGCGCGCGTACTATCCTGACGTCGCGGGGCCCTACGGCGCATTCAATGGCACCAACCATCCAACCCCAAGCTCGACGCAGGGCGATGTCGGCCCTGGCGGCAACAACAACGGCACGCTGACCGGCAGCTATCGCTGGTAAGATCGCCTGACTGGAAGCCCACCGTCCACAACGGATGGTGGGCTTTCGTGCGTCAGCGGCCCTGCTGCTTGCGCAGCCGACCGCACCATCGAACATCCCGGCCGCAATCCCTTGTGTTGCCCGATGGGCAAAACACGCGAGTGCTAGGTCAACGCACTCGGCCAAAAATATTCCACTTTACCGAAATTCGGAAATGGCGTATGTATCGCCGCAACCCGGCCCAACGAAGAGGGGCGTATCGCGATCGTCACGAACGCGGGTCGGGTGGCGGTGGACGTGGCCACACCGGCGCGAAAGGTTTTTGCAGGGCGGGCAACCGTGAGCGAAGACCTCGCGCCAGCGACAGGTGCGGTTCGCGTACGGCAAAATCGTGTGGTCCTGGCGCCCGGGGTCTGTGCGCCAAGTCTTGTGGTGATGTAGCGGCCCGACCGGACCGCGCGCATCAGTCATCCGCAAGGCAACGGGGGCAATAGTGCATCGCTCCCCGG
>NZ_AXAZ01000078.1 GCF_000473065.1 Bradyrhizobium sp. WSM1743 | reverse complement strand
CCCGCTATCTGGGCTTGGCGCGCAACCAGACGCATCTGCGCCTGATCTGCCTCGCCATGAATCTCAAACGATGGGCGGTGCTGTCTCCTGCGGGAGCTGCGGCATGACCGCCGCCGCCCGACGCCAGCGGTCGGCCGCGGAAAACGCACCCATTCCACGCCGCGCGCCGTCCGACGCCGCGCAAAAAAAGCCCGACATCGGGAACCACTCGCTCACATCCCATTAAGCAAAGCTCTCGCTTGCGGGAGAGGGTTGGGGAGAGGGTGCTTCCGCAATGGGACAATTCCCTAGAGGAGAAAACCCTCACCCGGCGCTTCGCCATAGCTGAGGCTGTGCCTCGGCGTCCCTATGACGGCCGCCGAAGGCGGCCTACGCCTCTCCCGCAAGCGGGAGAGGTGAACGAGCCGCGGCAATTGTTTCAACCTAACGGCATTCCGCTTTAGGCGCTTGGTCCGGCGCTGCTCGCGTCAGAAGTCGAGCGTGAGGCGGACGCAGGCCTTTTCCAGACGGGTCTTCAGTGTCGCGAGCTTGGTGGTGAATTCCGTCAGCTCGGCCTCGTCGAACTCCTGGAAGACGAATTCCTTGATGGTCTTGTACTGTTCGTTGAGGCTCGCCAGGTGCTTCTGCGTCTTCTCGGTCAGGGACAGCCGGACCACGCGGGCGTCGGTCGGCGAGGGGCGGCGGCGCAACAGGCCCTTCTTCTCCAGCAGCTTGGACTGGGTGGTGACGAAGGACGGATCGACGTGGAGGAGCTTGGACACGACGTTGACCGGGATGCCGTCGTCCTTGTCGAGGTCGGAGATGGCCATCAGGATCAGCCATTGCGGCCCGCTGATGCCGAGCGTTCTCGCCCAGAACTGACGCAGCTCCTCGAGATACATGTTGATCGACGATATCTCCCAGGTGAAGCGCCTGATGATATCCAGATTGCCGATGGCGCGCAGGCGCGCTCCTTCTTTCCTCGTCGCGGACACAGCGTCACTCCGTGAACCGATTGTTCAGGTCGGTGTTCGTGAAATGCCATAGTCCACGCAAGCCTGCTCTGACGCAAGTGCAGAGCAGGGTAATTTCGTCACTAAAACTACAAAGATGATCAGCTCAGCAGATTGGCTGAGCCCGGGTGTTGCACGCAAGGCACAGGTTTGGTGAAACCAATAAGCTGAGCTAATAAACTATTTTGATTAGCGGAACAGCGCAGGCATATTGATGCGTGACGGTGGGGGGTACTCGATCGTCCCGTTGCAGGTGGTTCGCTCACGTCCCTCGCCTCGAATGCGGGTGTGGCCGAAAGCGCAAAGCGGCCGAGCGGATTTGAGAGACGGGGATCTTGGGGGGCCTCACGGTCCGGTCTCCGTAAAATGAGCAACTTGGAGGTTTTAAATGAAAGTGGTGAAGAGCCTTTTGCTCGGCACTGCGGCGGGTCTGATCGCCGTCGGTGGAGCCCAGGCGGCCGATCTTCCGGTCAAGGCCAAGGCGGTCGAGTACGTCAAGATCTGCACGCTGTACGGCGCCGGCTTCTACTACATCCCGGGCAGCGACACCTGCATCAAGCTGGGCGGCTATCTGCGTGCCGAAGTGGCGCTCAACGCCGGCGGCAATTACAGCGCCCAGTACAACGGCGTGTTCGCGGCCAACAACCGCCTGACCAACTACTACTCGATGCGCGCTCGTGAAGATCTCAACATCGACACCCGCACCGCGACCGAGTACGGCGTCGTCCGCACCTATTTCGACGCGGTCTTCACCTGGACGACCGGCAACTATGGCGGGACGGGTTCGGCCACGGGCGCGACCCAGTACAGCGGCACGATCGGCCTCAACGCGGCCGGCACCGGCCTCACCGGCTCGAGCGGCGGCGCCGTCAACGGCACCGACGGCGGCATCTCCGGCGGCGCCCTCGGCGTCTACTATGCCTTCATCCAGTTCGCCGGCTTCACCATGGGTAAGGCGGTGTCGCAGTTCGACGCCCCCTGGATCAACTATCCCGGCAACAACTTCGACCAGCTCGTCGGCGGCAGCGGCAGCACCAACGGCGTGGCGCAGTTCACCTACACTGCCGATTTCGGCCAGGGCATCACGGCTTCGTTCTCGGCGCAGGACCAGACGCAGGTCTTCCAGACCAACATCTGGAACACGGCCGGCATGTCGACCACGGGCGTGCTCGGCGGTGCGTACGGCTCGAACGACCTCGGCGGCAGCCGCTCGCCCGATCTCGTCGCGATGGTTCGCGTCGATCAAGCCTGGGGCCTGTTCCAGGCGTCGGTCGCCGCGCACGACAACCATGTCGCCTATTACGGCGCCACTGAAGCCACCGGTCATCCGGAAGACAAGTGGGGCTGGGCCGTCCAGCTCGCGTTGGGCATCAAGAACATCCCGACCGGCGCCGCCGACGTGATCAACATCTCGGGTGTCTACACCGAGGGTGCAAGCCGCTACAACTTCCAGGAGCTGGCCGCGACCAGCTACTCGATGTTCGGAAGCTCGAACGCCGCCCATCAGAGCATCGGCTTCGCCGGCGTGTCTGACGCGGTGTTCGGCCCGGGCGGCCAGCTCGAGCTGACCAAGACCTACGGCTTCCGTGGTGCCTACACCCACAACTGGAGCCCGTACTGGAACACTGCGCTCTACGGCGCGTGGGCTGCGGTCAACTACAGCGGCACGGCGAAGGGCCTGATCTGCGGCAGCGCGGCGTTCGCCACCCTGACCGGCACCTGCAACCCGGACTTCAACATCGGCCAGGTCGGCGTCATCACCCGCTGGACGCCGGTGAAGAACCTGACCTTCTCGGCCGACTTCACCTACAGCCACCTCGACCAGAAGTATTCGGGCACGATCACGAGCGGTGCGCTGACGGGCGTCGCCAAGCCGGCGGCGACCTACGAGCTGAAGGACCAGGACACCTACAGCCTGCTGCTGCGCGCCCAGCGCAACTGGTAAGCTTTGGGTCGTCGAACCTTGATGAAGCCCCGGCGGGAAACCGCCGGGGCTTTTCCCATGAGAGGGTATTCGAAAAATCGGAAATTCCTGTGCGGAGGGCGAAGACGAGCCATGCGATTCAATCGCCTCAAATTTATTTACTTACCTGAGTTACTAAGCTATATAGTCCCTCAGCCAAATACGAAAGTTGCGGCTCTTAGCTTCACGCTAAGCCTCCAGAAACCTCCGGTGATGCCCCGCCGGAGGTTTTTTGTTTTTCTAGAGCAGCATGAGATGAGGCTTGATCGCTGCAACGACGCAGGTGCACTCCCTCTCCCGCTTGCGGGAGAGGGTCGGGGAGAGGGTGTTTCCGCAATGGGACAATCCCCAAGAGGAGAAAGCCCTCACCCGGCGCCATAGCCGATACAAAGCATCGGCGTCTTACAGAACGGCGGCCAGAGGCCGCCTATGCCGACCTCTCCAGCAAGCGGGAGAGGTGAACCCGCCGCGGCCGCACACTTTTCCGATCACGCTTTAGAATAGCGCAGCGTCAGCCGCGTATCACGCGAGCGCGGGCATGCGGCCGGTAGGCAAGGCGGCTGTGACCGGCGCAATAGGGCTGGCCGTCGGGAGCAATGTTGCCGCAGAAGCAGAAATCGTCTTCGCCCGGCGTCGAGATCGGCCATCGGCAGCGGTTCTCGGACAGCTCCAGCAGCGAGCAGCGATTGGCCTCGTCGATCGGCCCTGCGACCACGGGCGCGTCGGTCTCGCCATAGATCGTGGCGAGCATCTCGTATTGCAGTCGCGGGACCGCTCTCGGCGCGCGCGCCGGCGCAAAGCCTCTGTCCCGGGCCTTGCGGTCGTCGACCGTCCGGCCGCGCGTCAGATTCAGCCGCGACAGCTTGCCGATCACGGCATTGCGGCTGACGCCGATGTCGGCGGCGATCTCACTGCAGGAGAGGCCGGCCTCGAAATGCTGCTTCAACAGTTCAATACGTTCGTCGGTCCAGGTGGGTGAGAGAACAGGCATGTGTAACGGTCCCAGGTTGCAGATGTGGCCATCCGCCTCTCGAAATCCGTCCGCTTCACGTCCGGCGTGCGCTCACGTCCTGCCATTGTCGCGGATCGACAGAAGCCCGTCCTTGATGGCGAGACGGATGCCCTCCTCAATCAGTGTCCGCGCGACGCCGGGAACGCTGGTGCCGTGGGTGCCCTGTCTCACCAGCTTCTCCAGATAGGCGATGGTCGAGAGCGCCAAGGTTACGGGAATGCGGTCAGTCTCGGCTTTTTCGGTGGCCATGGCCCGAACGCTAGCCTCTTACTCGGGTACATAAAAGTAACGATTAAGACTCTATTTAGGTTTGGGGGTGGAAGTCAAATCAGCGCCAAAGCAGCAGCTCACCTAATTGGAATCGCTTGGGAATCGGACACGCCGCGGCGCGCCGCGGGGAAGACCGGGCGGCGGGCTCGATGTCGGCAGGTCTGGGAAGGGCTCGGCGGCTCAGCCGTGCACGATCGCCTTTTCGATCATGCAATGGATGCCTTTGGCGCCGTTGACGGTCTGGGTCACCCTGAGATCGGCGGCCAGGCTGCACAGCGTGTAGGCATCCTCGCGCGACAGATTTCGTCTCTCGCCGAGCAGCGCGATCATGTCGCGCAGCGCACGCACGACGCATTGGTCGAGATCGGGGTCCATCGCCATGGTCATGTAGTGCGTCGGCGTCTCGGCGCGCGGATAGTCGAGCCTGAGGTCCTTGCGCAGCGTCAGGCGGAAGCGGCCCTGCAGCGCGGTCTCGATCGCGGTGACACAGACCTCGCCGTCGCCCTGCACGCCATGGCCGTCGCCGCAGGAGAACATCGCGCCCGGGACGAACACCGGCAGGTACAGCGTCGCTCCCGCGCCGAGCTCCTTGTTGTCGAGATTGCCGCCCATCGCGCGCGGGATCAGCGATGAGATGCGGCCCCAGCTCGGTGGCGGCGATAGGCCCATTACGCCGAAGAACGGCTTGAGCGGCAGGTCTAATCCCCACGGCATGCGGCCGACCATCCGCGTCCGGTCGAGCGGGATGTTCAGGATGCGTGTCTCGTGAAAATCGTCCGGCAGGGTGCCCGATAACGGCTTGATCATGTTCCAGCCCCAATCCTGCCGGAGCTGAACGTCGAGGATCTCGACCGCGAGCACGTCACCGGGCTCGGCCCCCTCGATCGCGATCGGGCCGGTGAGGATGTGGCCGGGCAGCATGCGCTCGTTTTTGGCATGAACCTCGTGCATCTCGGGCGGAATGTGAAATTTGCCGCGATCGGGCAGCATGTCCGGACCGCCGCTGATGGTGTCGACCGTCACCTCGTCGCCGCTGGCAATGGTGAGGACGGGCTTGAGCGCGGCTTCGAAGAAGCCCCAATGACAGGTTTCGGGGCTGGAATGCAGGTGATGATGGGTCATGTGCCGCGTCCGGTCGGTTTATCAGCGCGGGCTTGACCCGGCGATCGATCCTCTTTCAAGAAGATTTCTGAAGATGGCGGGGCCGGTCAAGCCCCGACAGACAGGCCAGATGATTTCAGCGAGGCTCCCCTGTTTTTCGTTCTTTCCAAGACCCTGGGCACCGCGCTGCTGCCGATCAATTTCCTGGTCGAGCTCGGAATCCTGTCTGTCGTGCTGATGGCGACGCGCTTTGCCGCGTTTGGCCGCAGGCTTGCCGTGACCACGCTGGTGCTGCTGGCGCTCGCTGCGTTCTCGCCGCTCGGCAATTTTCTGATCTATCCGCTGGAGTCGCGCTTCCCGGCGTGGGATCCGTCGCGCGGCGCGCCCGACGGCATCATCGTGCTCGGCGGCTCGGTCGACACCGATCTGTCGGTGGCGCATCGCACGCCGGTCGTCGCACACGCGGCCGATCGTCTGTTTGCGCCGGCCGAGCTTGCCCGCCGCTTTCCGAATGCGCGCATCGTCTTCACCGGAGGCACAGCGAACCTGGTTTCGACCGAGGCCAAGGAGGCCGACTATTCCGCGCCGATCCTGGAGAACCTCGGCATACCGAAGGAGCGCCTAATCCTCGAACGTGACTCCCGCAACACTTGGGAGAATGCGATCTTCACCAAGAAATTGGTGTCACCAAAGCCGGGCGAGCGCTGGCTGCTGGTGACCTCGGCCTTCCACATGCCGCGCTCGATGGGAATCTTCCGCAAGGCCGGATTTGACGTCGAGGCCTATCCCGTGGACTGGCGGATGGGGGGACGAGACGATCTTTTTTCGTTCACCAATGTAGGAGCGGACGGGCTGGGCCGAACTGAAGTCGCCGTCCGCGAGTGGATCGGCCTTGTGGCTTACCGTCTGAGGGGCAGAACCGGCGAGTTGCTTCCGGGACCGGGCAAGGACTAGAACGAGGGCACCAAGACAAGAACACGGCGCGCGATCGCCGGCGCGGAGGAAGCCATGCAACAGCAGAGTGCAGACACGATCGATCTTGCCGGCCTCGTCGCCGATCTCAACAGCCTGCTGCGGCTGAAAACGAATGTGATCGGCATGAAGTTGTTCGCAACCGCCGCAGAGATGGAGGCGATCCCAAAGATCCGCCGTCCGAACGCAATTCACACCGCCGACCAGATCGTCAGCATGGCCGCGCGTCTTGGCTGGACCGTCGGCATCACCGCCGACGATCTTGTGGGCGCGCAGTGCCGCGCGGTGATTGGCCTCAGCCCCCAGGACGACAAATGGCTCGCCGGTGAAAACTATGTCGGGGTCTGGCACGGCACGCCGGAGGACGCGCGCAAGCGCCAGGAGGCGCTGGACGTGGTTCCGTTCGGGCGCTATCAGGCGCTCGCGGTCAGTCCGCTGGCGAGCGGCCGGCTCGATCCGCCCGACATCTGCCTCGTCTATGCGACGCCGGGGCAGATGATCATCCTGATCAACGGGCTGCAATATACCGGCTACAAGAAATTCGAATGGGGCGTGGTCGGCGAGACCGCGTGCGCGGATTCCTGGGGGCGGGCGCTGAAAACCGGCGAGCCCAGCCTGTCCTTGCCATGCTATGCCGAACGGCGCTATGGCGGCGTGCCGGACGAGGAGATGCTGATGGCGTTGAAGCCCTCGCATCTCGCCAAGGCAATCGAAGGCATGAAGGCGCTGGCCAAGAACGGCTTGCGCTATCCGATCCCGCCCTATGGCATTCAAAGCGACGTCCGTGCCGGCATGGGCGTGAGCTACGCGAAGAAGTAAAGGCCGATCATGAGCTCTGCGAAATTCGACATCGTCGTCTACGGCGCGACCGGTTTCACCGGCCAGCTCGTCGCCGAATATCTGGCGGCGCATTACAGGGACGACAAGGCGCTGAAATGGGCGATGGCGGGCCGCAGCCTCGACAAGCTGAAATCGGTGCGCGATGCGATCGGCGCGCACGCCGACACGCCGCTGATCGTGGCGGATGCGTCGGACGCGGCGTCGCTGAAGGCGATGGTGGCGCAGACCAAATCGGTGATCACGACGGTCGGTCCGTACCAGTTCTATGGCGAGGATCTGCTCGCGGCCTGCGTTGCTGCGGGTGCGGACTATTTCGATCTCTGCGGCGAGCCGGTCTGGATGCGGCAGATGATCGACAAGTACGAGGCGGCGGCCAAGGCGAGCGGCGCGCGCATCGTGTTTTCCTGCGGCTATGATTCCGTGCCGTTCGAGCTCGGCACCTTCTTCGTGCAGGGAGAGGCCAAGCGCGTGTTCGGCGCGCCGGCCGCGCGCGTGAAGGGCCGCGTGCGCGACATGCGCGGCACGCTGTCCGGCGGCACCGCGGCGAGCGCGAAAGCGACCTTCGATGCGGTCGCGAAAGATCTCAGCCTTGTCGCCATCCTCAACGATCATTTCGCGCTGACGCCCGGCTTCACCGGCCCGAAGCAGCCGAAGGGCAACAGGGCTACTTACGAGGAGGACCTGCAATCCTGGACCGCACCGTTCATGATGGCGCTGATCAACACGCGCAACGTCCATCGCTCCAACATGCTGATGGGTTTTCCATACGGCAAGGACTTCGTCTACGACGAGATGGTCCTGACCGGTCCCGGCGAGAAGGGCGAGGCCAACGCGAAGCGCGTGATGGCGGCCAATGCCGAGAAGACGGGCCCGAACGCGCCGAAGCCGGGCGAGGGCCCGTCGAAGGAGGAGCGGGAGAAGGGGCTCTTCGATCTGCTCTACGTCGCGATTGCACCCGATGGCCGCCAGGTTCGCGCCGGCGTCACGGGCGACCGCGATCCCGGCTACGGCTCGACCTCCAAGATGATCTCCGAATGCGCGATCTGCATGCTGCGTGACGCGAGCGATGTGCCAGCCGGCTTCTGGACGCCGGGCGCAGCGATGCAGCACAAGCTGATCAAGCGGCTGGTCGAGAACGCGGGGCTGAGCTTCGAGGTGGAGAAGTAGGCGCAGTCGCGCCGCAAATACGCTGTCATCGCCCGGCTTGACCGGGCGATCCAGTATTCCAGAGACGGCAGTGCTTGACCGGAGAGGCCGCGGCGTACTGGATGCCCCGGTCAAGCCGGGGCATGACAGCGTCAGTTACCGCTACACCACCCGCGCGTCGTACGCGTACATGAACTCCATGCTCTTCGAGCCCAGCGGCAGCAGCCATTTCAGCATCTGATTGCGCATCCACGCGCCCGTCGCGCTGAACTCGCGCTTGCTGTTGCCGTTGCGGCGGGCCATGGCCACGATCTTCTCGGTGCGCGGGCGGCGCTCGGTCTCGAAGGCCTGGAAGGTAGCGCCGAGCTCCTGGCCCTCCTGCATCAAGCGCGCGAGGCGCATCGCATCCTCCAGCGCGAGCGAGGCGCCCTGGCCGGCGTGGGGGCTGGTGGCATGCGCTGCGTCGCCGATCAGCAGCGAGCGCTTGCGCGACCAGGTCGGCAGGGTCGCGACGTCGAGCGTGTCGGTGACCACGATGTTCTCGGCCGCTTCGATGATGGCGGGGATCGGATCGTGCCAGCCGTGATGGAAGCCGCGCAGATGCTGTTTCAGCGTGGCGTGGTCGAGCGCGCGGAACATCGCCGCGTCCATGCCGTGCGCGGGCTGGGTGCTCCACCACATCACGCCGTCGTTCGGATCCGGGCTGCAATAGCCGTAGCCGAAGAAGCCGCTCTGGCCGAACGTGGTCTCGACATGCCGGCCGATCGGCCTGCCGTCGAGGACGGCGTGCGGCACGAAGCCGCCGAAGCCGATCAGGCCGGTGTCGAACGGCTGCGGCCCGTCAGGCACGACCTGGCGGCGCACGACCGAGTGCACGCCGTCGGCGCCGATCAGGAAGTCGCCTTCGGCGGTGGTGCCGTCGGAGAAGTAGGCGATGATCGGCTGGTCGCCGCGATCCTCGATCTTGATCAGGCGCTTCTCGAAATAGAGCGAGACGCAGGCGCACCAGGCCTTGTCGATCAGGATCTCGTTCAGCGTGGCGCGGGAGATGTTGACGGCCGGCTGGCCGAAGCGCCGCGCCATGTCGCGGTTGATCGAGCCGAGCTTCTCGCCGCCCTGCGAATAGAAGTCGAAGGCTTCCGCGACCGAGCCGCGGCTGATCAGCTCGTTCGAAAGGCCGATCTCGTCCATCACATGCATGCCGTTCGGTGCGATCTGGAGGCCGCCGCCGATGCCCTTCGAATAGGGCCAAGCCTCATAGATCGTGGACTCGATGCCGGCGCGGCGCAACAGGATGGCTGCCACGGGCCCGGCGATGCCGGCGCCGATGATCAGGGCCTTGCGGGGACGGCTGGACATGGCTTGCTCCCGACGTTTCCGTGGTGCTAGGAGAAATTACGGTCGCTAAATCTCTTAGTGACTAAGATATATATTGAGTAAGAGAAGAGGCCGACCTTGTCAAGGACGAAGGCGCGTGCAGCGTTGTTGCAGGAGCTCGAGGCGGCGATGCGCAGGTCGTCCGCGCAGGGCGTGCTCTACGGCCAGACCGTTGCGAACGTTGCCGGAATTGCCAATTCCGACCTCGAATGCATGGACATCCTCTATCTCGAAGGCCGCGTCACCGCGGGCCGGCTCGCCGAGGTCACGGGCCTCACGACGGGCGCGATCACGGGCGTGGTCGACCGGCTCGAAAAGGCAGGGCTGGTGCGCCGCGAGCGCGATGAGAAAGACCGCCGCAAGGTCTTCATCGCGGTCGTGCCGGAGACGATCGCAAAGCTCGGCCAGTTCTACGTGCCGATGCAGCAGGCGATGGAGAAGGTCCTGGGCGCATATTCCGACGAGGAATTGCGCTTGCTGCTGCGCTTTGCCAACGAGGGTTACAAGAGCGTGCTCGCGGCAACGGAAGCGCTGAAGAGCCTGCTCGACACGCCCCCGGAGAAACGTCCCGATCTCAAGCTGAAGAAGCTTCGTCCCTAGCCTTATAGATTTGCGCGGCCGCGATCATGCCCCACATCGCGCCCAGCATCATCCAGAAGTGCCGCCAGTGGTCGGTATCGATCACCAAGCTTTCGCCGACGGTGCCGAGGAAGGCGGAAAACACCGCGAGATAGGCGCGCTGCCACGGCACAGGGATGAAGATGTGGCGAAAACCCATGATGACGGTGGTGAAGACCAGCGCAGGATAGCACACGCCGGACAGCCAGCCGCCGGACATGAAGGCGTTGAGGTAGGAGTTGTGGGTGTCCTCGGGGAAGTAGCGGTGGAATTGCAGCGGGCCGATGCCGAACGGCAGGTCGAGCGCCATCTCCGCACCTAAGATGTGCCGGCCGAACCGGCCGAAGCGGCCTTCGTCATAGCTCTGGTCGAAGCTCGCGCGCTGCTTGAACATCTCGGCGGTGGAATCGAACGACAGCAGCACCGCGATCAGCGCCAGCCCCAGCACCCCGGCGACGACCGCCATGATGATGATGCGCGAGCGTTGCGCATTGGTGCGGCTGGTCAGCACCATCAGCGCAAGCATGAAGGCCGAGGTCAGCACCAGCCCGCCCCAGGCGGCGCGGGAGAAGGCGAGCAGGATCGCCAGCGACATGATGCCGAAGGCGATGACGTTGCGGAACGCCTTGGCCAATTTGTCGGAGACCACGCTCTGCAGCGCAAACAGCGCCGGCAGGATCAGGAAAGCGCCGAGCACGTTGGGATCCTTGAACGTGCCGCGCGCGCGTCCGTAGAGCGTCAGGAGGTCGTTGCCGCCGGGAACCAGGTGGAAGTAGCCGGCGACCGCCAGAAGCGAGGCAACCATCGCGCCGACGACGAGGCCGCGGTGCAGCATGTCGAGCCGGGCCGCCGTGTCCTCCGAGATGACCATGGCGAAGAACACCACGGTCACCGCCATGTACCAGGAGGTCGCGATCCAGCTCACCACCTCGGGCTGCTCGAACAGCGGGATCGCGCTGATGGTGTAGCCGACATTGAGCAGGACCAGCATCAACACCAGTGGCATCAGCACGAGCCTCAGGCGCAGGCCGGTGGCGAAGAAGGTGACGGTGGCGAGCAGCGTCGCGATCTCGTAGGGGCTGGGCTCGATGAAGACGATCGCGCCGCAGGCGCCGACCAGCCACACCAGCGCGCGCTGCAGCGCCAGCACCCCGGGTGCAGCCGGTGCGGCTACGTTCACTCCACCGGCTGTCGCCGCATACGCCATCACACACTCATACGCTTACGCAACTACTACGCCACAAACACCGCTGTCATCGCCCGGTTCGACCGGGCGATCCAGTATTCCGCGGCGCCTATTGTGCAAAACAGCTGCCGCTGCGGCGTACGGGATGCCCCGCCCAGTGCGCAAGTGCGCACAAGGCGGGGCATGACGAAAAACTAATACGCGTTCTCGTTCTTGGTCAGCAGCGAGATCGGCGTCTTCAGGAGAATGTAGAGGTCGAACAGCACCGACCAGTTCTCGATGTAATAGAGATCGAACTCGACGCGCTTCTGGATCTTCTCTTCGTTGTCGATCTCGCCGCGCCAGCCGTTGATCTGGGCCCAGCCGGTGATGCCGGGCTTGACGCGGTGGCGGGCGAAATAGCCGTCGACGGCTTCGTCGAACAGGCGGCTCTGGAGCTTGCCCTGCACCGCATGCGGGCGCGGCCCGACCAGCGAGAGGTTGCCGGAGAAGACCACGTTGAAGAGCTGCGGCAGCTCGTCGAGGCTGGTCTTGCGGATGAAGCGGCCGACGCGAGTGACGCGCGGATCGTTCTTGGTCACGACCTTCGAGGCGGTCGGATCGGCCTGATGGTGGTACATCGAGCGGAACTTGTAGACGTCGATGCGCTCATTGTTGAATCCGAAGCGCTTCTGGCGGAACAGCACCGGACCCGGGCTGTCGAGCTTCACTGCGAGCGCCACCAGTCCCATCACCGGCAGCGCCGCGAGCAGCGCGAGGCTGCCGACGACGCGGTCGAACAGCCATTTCATCACCAGGTCCCAGTCGGTGATCGGCGCCTCGAACACGTCGAGCGTCGGCACCTCGCCGAGATAGGAATAGGAGCGGGGCCGGAAGCGCAGCTTGTTGGTGTGGGCGGAGAGGCGGATGTCGACCGGCAGCACCCAGAGCTTCTTCAGCATCTCCAGGATGCGCGTCTCCGCCGAGATCGGCAGCGCGAACAGCACGAGATCGACGCGCGTGCGGCGGGCAAACTCGACGATGTCGTCGACCTTGCCGAGCTTGCGCGCGCCGGCGCAGGTGTCGAGCGCGCGGCTGTCATTGCGGTCGTCGAACACGCCGAGCACGTGGATGTCGGAATCTTCCTGAGCCTTCAGCGCCTCGACGAGCTGCTCGCCGTTGCTGTCGGAGCCGACGATGATGGTGCGGCGGTCGAGCCGGCCCTGACGGGCCCAGCCGCGGACCAGCGAGCGCAGCACCAGTCGCTCGGCCATCAGCGCGGCGAGCCCGAGGAAGTAGAAGGCGGCCAGCCACAGCCGCGAAATTTCGCTGCCGTACTTGGCGAAGAACGAGATGCCGATGAAGAGCAGGAAGACGAACGACCAGGACGAGATCATCCGCGTCATCTGCCGCAGCTGGCCGCGGAACAGCTGCACCTGGTACATGTCGGCGGCCTGGAAGCAGACCACGGCGGCTACCGCGACGCCTACGACCTCGGCCGGATAAACCCAGCTGAAGGCGCCGGAGAGCGGCATGACATAGCCGACATAGAGCGCAATGCCGACGAGGCTGAGCAGCGCGAAATCGGCCAGACGGACGAAACCGGCGATCACGATCGGCGAATAGGCGCGGGCGACCTTCTGGTTGACGACTTCGAGCGCCGCGGGCGACAGCCGGCGGCGGCGTTCCACAAAGGGCTGGTCGGCGGGTTTTGCCGCAGCGCTGGCCGCGGCATCGAGCATCGAGCGTGCGTTGAGCGGTTCCACGGGCGTCCACGTCCATTCCAAAACCCGCTGCGCAGCCTTGCGCGCCCCGGGCAAGCATCCCCTGGCGCTTCGATTATCGAACAAATCGGAAGATTTTCTAAAGCGGGTTTAAGGATGGTTAATGATTGGCAAATGCGTCGCGATAGCCGGCAAGCACGCCCTCGACCATCGCGGCTTGCGAGAAATGCGCCGAGATGCGCTCGCGCAAGGACACCGCGCGCTGCGCGGTGGTTTGCGGATCGTCCAGTGCGGCGGCGATCGCCTCCGCCATGGCTTCGGGATCGCTCGGCGCGAACAGACCGGGGTTGTCGGCGCCGAAGATCTCGGGAATGCCGCCGATGCGGGACGCGATCATTGGAATGCCCGCGGCACCGGCCTCGATCACGACGTAGGGCATGGAATCGCCGCGCGAGGGAACGACCAGCAGCCGCCCCTTGGAGAAGCCGTAGCGCGCCTTGACGTGACCGATGAAGCGGATGGCACTGGTAAGGCCGAGCCTTTCGACCTGCGCCTTCAGCGCGGCCGTCTCCTCGCCGTCGCCGCCGAGCGTGAGCGTGACCTTCTTGCCGCCTTCATGCAGGCGTGCCACGGCATCGACCAGCAGGTCGGCGCCCTTGATGTGCCTGAACTCGCCGACATAGCAAAGGTCGGTGGCATCGTCGGCCGTTTCAACAGGCTCGAACTCCTCCGGAGTGACGCCATTGAAGATACAATGCACCACGCCCTTGGGCGTGCCGACAATGCGCTGATAGGTGTCGCGGGCAAACGCGCTCTCGAACAGGAACAGGTCCGTCGAATCCATCAGCGCGCGCTCGAGTCGCGCGTAGAACTCGCCCTTGAAGGTGTTGAGGGGATAGTGCAGCGAGCCGCCATGCGGGGTGTAGATGCGGATGGTGTCGTCCGAGCGCCGCCGCATGCGGATGAAGGCGCCGGCCTTGGCGCCGTGGCCGTGCATCACGTCGGGCTTGAGCTTCGCGATCAGGCGCCGCATCCGCAGCCATACCATGACATCATCGGGTGACGGCTCGCGGCGGATCGCCATGCGGTGCACGCCGAGTTTCAAGCGCGGCGCGAGCTCGGCCAGCGCCTTGTCGCCACGTTCGCCGCCGGTGAGGCTGTCGGCGAGGATGCCGACATGATGGCCGCGGTCAACCTGGCCGTTGGCGACGTCGAGGATGTGGCGGAAGATGCCGCCGACCGGAGCACGCACGGCGTGCAGGATGCGAAGCGGCCGGTCAGGAGAGGGGGGCATGATCCAAAACCAGCTCGACGGCGACTGCCGAACAATTCTCACGAAATAATCGAGAGGGATTAAGGGCCCTCGTGGTTAACAAATGGTGACGAGCGCAAGCGCGCGCGGCACGCGAAATCGCGATTAACCCAGCCGCAACCTTAATGGAGTGTAATCGCCCCGGTTGAGGTAGAGTCGCAGCGTTGCCCTGCGGGAGTGTTCGATGCGTTTAGCGTTCTGGCGTGCCGGCAAGGACAAGGCGTTGATCGCGCGGGCCGTCTCGAAGTCCAAAGGCGAAGCCGCGCCCAAGGTCGAAGCCAAGGTCGAAGCCAAGCCTGTGCCCATTGTCGCGAAGCAGGCGCAAGTCGAATCCGGCGACATCGACCTGCACGCGCTTGGCGCGGCCTTGGCGCGCAAGCGCGGCTGGATCATCGTGCCGACGGTGCTGGCGCTCGTTGCGTCCCTCGCTGTCGTCAATCTCGTCACGCCGCGCTACAAGTCCGAAGCCCGCATCCTGATCGACGGCCGCGAGAACGTGTTCCTGCGCCCGAACAGCGACCGTACCGAGGAGCGGCAGGCGCTCGACGCCGAGGCCGTCACCAGCCAGGTGCAACTGGTGCTGTCGCGCGATCTCGCGCGCGAGATCATCAAGAAGAACAAGCTTGCGGACCGCCCTGAATTCGACCCGGTGCTGCAAGGCATCTCGCCGCTGAAGTCGCTTGCCGCGCTGATCGGTATCGGCCGCGACCCGTTCGCGATGACGCCGGAAGAGCGCGTGCTCGATGCCTATTACGAACGCCTCCAGGCCTACGCGGTCGACAAGTCGCGCGTGATCGTGGTCGAATTCCAGTCCGCCGATCCCGAGCTTGCCGCCCGCGTCGCCAATTCGATCGCCGACGGCTATCTCGTGCTGCAGCAGGGCGTGCGCCAGGAGCAGGCCAAGAACGCCAGTCAATGGCTGGCCGGCGAGATCGAGAATTTGCGCAAGAAGGTGTCGGACGCCGAGGCCAGGGTCGAGGATTTCCGTTCCAAGTCCAGCCTGTTCGTCGGCACCAACAACACCACGCTGTCGAACCAGCAGATGGGCGAGGTCAACACCCAGCTCAACAATGCGCGCTCGATGAAGGCCGACGCGGAGTCCAAGGCACGGTTGATCCGCGAGATGCTCCAGAGCGGCAAGCCGATCGAGGCATCCGAGGTCGTGAACTCCGAATTGATGCGGCGGCTGTCGGAGCAGAGGGTGACGTTGCGGGCGCAGCTCGCCGAACAGTCGTCCACGCTGCTCGGCAATCACCCGCGGATCAAGGAGCTGAAGGCGCAGCTCGGCGACCTCGACAATCAGATTCGCGACGAAGCGGCCAAGATCTCACGCTCGCTCGAAAGCGACGCCCGGATCGCCAGCGGCAGGGTCGATGGCCTGACCGTGAGCCTGGAGCAGCTCAAGAAGCAGGCGGCCTCGACCAACGGCCAGGACGTCCAGCTCCGCGCGCTCGAGCGCGAGGCCAAGGCGCAGCGCGACCTGCTGGAAACCTATCTCGCCAAATACCGCGAGGCCAACACCCGCGAGACCATCGACACTGCGCCGACGGACGGCCGCATCATCTCACGCGCCATCGTCTCCAACACGCCGGCCTATCCGAAGAAGCTCCCGATCGTGCTGATCGCGACCATCGCAACGCTGCTGCTGTCCTCCGGCGTCGTCGTCACCGGTGAGTTGCTGCGCCAGACCGCGCCGCGCGCGGCTGCCGTGTTCACCCCGGCGCCGGCGCACGCCCCGGCGGCGGTTCGGCAGGAGCCGTTCGTCCAGCCGGTCGTCGAACCCGTGATGGGTGAGCCGGCTCCGCTGCAGCCGGAGATGACGGCCGATGCGGGTGTGACGGAGTTTGCCGAGATCGAGCAGCTCGCCGAAGGCCTGCGTGCCGCGGGCGCGGCGGCCAGGAAGGTCACGGTGCTCGGCACCGCGTCCGGCGAAGCCATCACGCTGTCGACGTTGACGCTGGCCCGGCACCTTTCGCGCGATGCTCGCGTCGTCGTGGTCGATCTCGCCGCGTCCTCGCCGACCATTGCCGCGGTGTCCGTTGATGCGTCGGCTCCGGGCCTTGCCGAGCTGATGCAGGGCGAGGCCTCGTTCGCGCAAATCATCACCCGCGACAAGCTCTCGCGGCTGCATCTGGTCATGGCCGGCCGTCCCGGCTTCGACCGCAGCCTGCTGCAATCGCCGCGCGTGGCGCTCGCGATCGACGCGCTGCTGCGCGCCTATGATCACGTGCTGATCGACGCCGGCAGCGCCTCCGACCTTCCGGCCGAACTGCTGACGGCGCATGCCCGCGCCGTCGTGGTGCCCGATGCCTCGATGGCACCGGATGCGCGCACGCAGATGTGCGAGCAGCTGACAGCGGTCGGCTTCAGCGATGTGACGATGCTGAGCAGGCCGGTGCAGGCGTCGGATGCGGTCGAAGCGCCACGCGTGGTGGCGGCGTAGGTCTTACCCTCTCCCCTTGTGGGAGAGGGTGCCGAGCGAAGCTCGGCGGGTGAGGGGTCTCTCTCCGCGAGTCCACATGCAGTTAAGCGCGCGGAGGAATACCCCTCATCCGGCGCTTCGCGCCACCTTCTCCCACAAAGGGAGAAGGGAAGGCAGCAGTGCAAGCGGAAGAGAGCTACCCGAACGCCTGCCGCAGCCGTCGGGCCATGTCGAACAGCACCTGGTTCTGCTTCACCAGCCGCTTGCCGCGGCTGAGCGAGGACATCGCCATCGCCGCGAGCTTGCCGCGCGGGGTCAACGGAACGAAGCTGTCAAAAATGTCCTCATCGTCCTTGCAGAACATCCGCTTGTACTCGTCCGAACCGATCCCGAGGTCGAGCGAGCGGTAGCCGCGTTCGGCGTAGCGATCGATGATGTAGCGCATCAGGATCAGGCCGGGGCTGTAGCGGGCGTGCTCGGACATCGTGTAGGTGTTGAACATCATCGAGAAGCGCGCGCCGTCGGCGACGCCGGCGAAGATCGCGATCACCTCGTCGTCGCATTCCAGCGCGTGGATGTCGATGACGCGCCCTTCACCGCGCGGCGCGAGGCAGGCGCTGCGGACGAACTGTTCGACGCCTGGCTCGGCGAAGACGTTCGGGAGCTTCTGTTCCGCCATCCGCACCGGCTTGACGCGGAAGAACCAGTCGAGCAGGCGGCTGATGTCTGCGTCTGACGTGGCAAGGTGATAGCGATAGCCGGCGAGGGACTGAAGCTTCTTTTCCTTGCTCTTGAGGCGACGACGAAGGGAATTGCTGATCCGTGATTCCTTCGGCCCGCCCGGCTCCATCACCAGACGCGGGCAGCCATTGATCGCGCTCTGCCGCGGCAGAAGCGCAAACGGGTTCTGCTGGTCGTGCCAGCGCAGCGGCTGCTGTGTCAGCGCGAGCACGTCGACATGCCCACGCAGCGGCGCGAGCAGCGCGTCGAGATCGGCGATGGCGACCTGCGCTGCGAACTCGGCATTCCACAGTCCCATATTGAAGGTCGTGTGCTTGCCGCCCATGAAGCAGGCCGTGCGCACGCCATGGCGTTGGCGCAGCGAGAGCGGCAGCAGCATGAGCGGCTGGCGATCGGCGTCGCGGGCGATCACGATGAAGGGGCGCGCGCCCTCGCGCTCGCCGACCAGTCGCTGCCACGGGCTGAGCAGGTCGAACCGCTGGTAGGGCGTGAAGAGATGGCCGTTCGCCTCGAAGGCACGCCAGGCTGTCTCGGCCTCGGCGAGATCGGTGACGATATCGACCTGCGCAATACGGTTCGCTTTCGACCGCGCTGGCGCTTCTGCCGTCCGGCTTTGCATCGCCGCAGCCATGGTCATTCGCGAAACCTGTCGAGAAATCGAAAATACGTAATTCGGCCTGTGGCCGACCTTTGCAAACAAAGGTCAACAAAGGGTAATGACAATGGGAGAAGGAACGGACCGCCGGCGCGGGCGAAGGGTGGGATTTTGGCTTCCGACGACAGATGGTTGGAACGGCTGCGCCTCGAGCTGACCTGGTTCAGCGGTCGGGCGGCGCTGCGCAGTCGTGGTGCCGGCGTCATTCTGCGCTTTGCGCATGTGCGGCCGCGGCACCGCGGCAGGTTTCAGCCGCTGCGCGCGAACGAGATCACGCCGCAATTCCTCGACCGCGCCATTCGCGCGCTGCGGCGCTGGGATTACGGTTTCCTCGGCATGGACGAGGTCTGCCGGCGCGCGGTGACGCTGCCGGAGAAGCGTCGCTTCGTGGCGCTGACCTTCGACGGCGCCAACAAGGATCTCATCACCTTCGCCTATCCGATGCTGGCGCGTTACGCCGTGCCATTCACGATCTATGTGCCAACAGCGTTTCCCGATGGTGTCGGCGAGGCCTGGTGGTTCGGGCTGGAGCAGGTGATCGCGCGCGAGAGCCGCATCAGCCTGATGATGGGTGAGAAGGAGCAGCGCTTCACCGTCACTGACAATGCCCGGAAGCAGGCGCTGTTTTCGTATCTGGAGAGCTGGCTGCGCTCGCTGCCGCCGGCGGATTTGTCGGTCGCGATCGCCGATCTCTGCACGCGCTACCGGGTCGACCTCGCTGCGCTCTCGCGCGAGGCGTCGATGGACTGGGAAGACCTCGCGAAGCTCGCTGCCGATCCGCTGGTGACGATCGGCAGCGCCACCGTGAACTATCCCGTTCTCGCCAACATGAAGGATGCCGCCGCGCTGCGCGAGATGACGATGGGCAAAGCGGTGGCGGAATCGGCTTTCCGGCGCGAGATCAGGCATTTCGCCTTTCCGTTCGGCGACCGCTCCTCGTTTCGGCGCAGCCACGTGGTGATGGCGGAGGAGGCGGGCTTTGCCAGCGCGGTGTCGACGATCCCGGGCATCGTGGAGGCGGAGGGACGCACCAATCTGCACGCGCTGCCACGGATTTCCTGGGACGGGCGGATGCGTTCGCTGCGGGTGCTGCGCGCGCTGGTATCGGGTGTTGCCTTTGCGCCCGTGAGGCCCACGGGCACCGCTACGGGCCGGACCTAATGAGTGGACTTGACCCGGTCGGGCCGCTGCATCCAGCTCACGATCGGCTTCGCCGGCAGCACCCAGCCCATGCCGACCACGACGTAGTAGATCGCCTGCCGCCAGCCGGATTCCGCGATCCAGGGCATCTGCGCCAAGGCCATGCCGAGCAGGGCCCAGACGGTGGCGAGCACCAGCAGCAGGATTGCGCCGAGGAACTTGCGGGTGCGGATCGTCATGGCGGGATGTCGCGGTCTTTCGCGTAACTTGCGCTGCGGGAGCGGGGGACTATAAGGGGCACGCAGTCCGGTTCAAGCTTGGTTTTTGCCCCGAATGACGACGATGTCCACCCTGTCCGAGCCGCACCGCGCCGTGCGCTGGTGGCTGATCGGCGTGGCCGCGTTGATTGCGCTGATGGTGCTGGTCGGCGGGGCGACACGGCTGACGGAATCCGGCCTCTCGATCGTCGAATGGAAACCGGTCACGGGCAGCGTCCCGCCGCTCACCGAGGCGCAGTGGACCGAGGCGTTCGAGGCCTACAAGAAGATCCCGCAATATCGCGAGCTCAACGCGGGTATGAGCCTGTTCGAGTTCAAGGAGATTTTTTGGTGGGAGTGGAGCCACCGGCTGCTCGGCCGTTTCATCGGCGTCGCCTATCTCCTGCCGTTCCTGTTCTTCCTTTGGCGCGGTGGGCTGTCGGGTGAGCTCAGGCGCAGGCTGTGGCTGCTGTTTGCGCTCGGCGGGCTGCAGGGCGCAGTCGGCTGGTGGATGGTGGCTTCGGGCCTGACCGAGCGGGTCGAGGTCTCGCAATATCGGCTGGCGACGCATCTGGTGCTGGCGCTCTTGATCTTCGCGGGGATCGTCTGGACCGTGCGGCGGCTCAAGGAACGTCCGCCGATCGCAGCATCTGCGCGGTTGCGCTTCACCAGCGCGCTGCTTCTCGTCGTGACTTTCGTGCAGATCTATTTCGGTGCGCTGGTCGCGGGCCTGCGCGCCGGGCGCGCCTACAACACCTGGCCTGAGATCGACGGTGCGTTCATCCCGTCGGCGGATCGGTTGTGGTTCGAGACGCCGTGGTGGCGCAACATGTTCGACAATGTGCTGACGGTGCAGTTCGAGCACCGCATGACGGCCTATGCGCTGTTCGTGCTGGCGGCGTTGCATGCGATCGACGCGGTGCGCTCGCGCGCAGGGGCGGCAGCGAGCGGCGCGCTGTGGCTGTTTGCGGCGGTGAGCCTGCAGGCTGTGCTCGGCATCCTCACGCTGCTCAACCAGGTGCCGATCGGGCTCGCGCTCGCGCACCAGGCGGTTGCGATATTGGTGCTCACACTCGCGGTTATGCAGGTTGAACGGCTCGCATCACAGCGGTCTGCGGAGACGCAGCCGCGCGCGGTTCCGGTCAGTCAGGTCGGCTGATCAGCAGTAGCCGTAGACGCCGCACGCGTAGGGCAGGCGCCAGAAGTAATCGACCTGCTTCCCGCCGTAATACGGGCCCTGATAGTCGTAGCTCCAGGGCCGGCCGTAATAGCCCGGCAAGGTGCTGGAGCCGGGCAGGAGCGGCGTGCCCGGCAAATTGCGAATATAGCTGCCGATGCCATAGGCCGGCGAGATCAGCGCATCCGGATCGGTCTCGACATAGACCTGTGGCGGATCCTGCGGCGGCACGGCAGCGCGCCGCTTCGGCATCGCCGGCAGATCGGCGGCGAGCGCGCTTGAAACCGTCAGCATCGCTGCAAGGGCAGGCATCATCCAACGCAGCATCGTCGGCTCCGAATCAAGGGGTGATCCAAGGACGATGTATGCGGCAGATATGGTTAATGACTGTTAATCGAAGACGTCGACGCCGGCACACGCCACCGTCCGTCATTCCGGGGCGGTCCGGTAGGACCGAACCCGGAATCTAGAGTTGACCAGACAATATCGAGGTTCCCCGGTGCGCCATTGCGCACCTGAGGTTCGCGCTTCGCGCACCCCGGAACGACAGGAAACTACGCCCCCAGCGCCTGCTCCAGATCCGCGATCAGGTCTTCCTTGTCCTCGATGCCGATCGAGAGCCGCACCACGTCGGGGCCGGCGCCTGACTTCACCTTGGCGGCATCGTCGAGCTGGCTGTGCGTGGTCGAGGCCGGGTGGATCACCAGCGAGCGGGTGTCGCCGACATTGGCGAGGTGCGAGAACAACTGCAGTTTCGATACCAGGCTGACGCCGGCGTCAAAGCCGCCCTTCAGGCTGAAGGTGAACACGGCACCCGCGCCTTTCGGAGCATATTTGCGCGCGAGCTGGTTGTACTTGTCGCTCGGCAGGCCCGCATAGCTGACCGAGGCCACCGCCGGATGTCCCGCGAGGTATTCGGCGACGGCCTTGGCGTTGTCGCAGTGCTTCTGCATGCGCAGCGGCAGCGTCTCGATGCCGGTCAGGATCATGAAGGCGTTGAACGGCGACAGTGCCGGGCCGAGGTCGCGCAGGCCCAGCACGCGGCAGGCGATCGCGAAGGCGAAATTGCCGAAGGTCTCCTGCAGCCGGATGCCGTGATATTCGGGCCGCGGCTCCGACAGCATCGGATATTTGCCGCCCGTCGACCAGTCGAAGGTGCCGGCATCGACGATGATGCCGCCGAGCGAGTTGCCGTGGCCGCCCAAAAATTTCGTCAGCGAGTGCACGACGATGTCGGCGCCGTGGTCGATCGGGCGGATCAGATAGGGCGAGGCCAGCGTGTTGTCGACGATCAGCGGCACACCTGCCTTGCGCGCCACCGTCGAGATCGCCTCGATGTCGGTGATGCTGCCGGCGGGGTTGGCGATGGACTCGATGAAGATCGCCTTCGTGCGCGGCGTCACCGCGCGCTCGAAGCTTGAGATGTCATCGGGATCGGCCCACACCACATTCCAGCCAAAGCTCTTGAACGCATGCGTGAACTGGTTGATCGAGCCGCCATAGAGCTTTCGCGCCGCGATGAACTCGTCGCCGGGCTGAAGCAATTGCTGCAACACCACGACCTGCGCGGCATGGCCCGAGGCCACCGCGAGCGCAGCGGTGCCGCCTTCGAGTGCGGCGACGCGCTCTTCAAGCACGGCATTGGTCGGGTTGCCGATGCGGGTATAGATGTTGCCGAAGGCCTGCAAACCGAACAGCGAGGCGGCGTGGTCGGCATCGTTGAAGACAAAAGAAGTGGTCTGATAAATCGGGGTCGCGCGCGCACCGGTGGTGGGGTCGGGCTGTGCACCGGCATGCACGGCGAGGGTTGAAAATCCCGGAAGGCGATCGCTCATACAAGGCGTCCTGTTCTCGTGGTCTGAAATCGCGCGGCATGCTGATGGGCGGGGCGCTCGCCGTCAAGGCGCCGCTTCACATCGGAACGATCTTGCTACGCATTGTCGCGTTCGCGACATGAATCCTTTACGGATTGCGTCAGCTCTGCTCGGTCTTGTTTTTCGCGGCGCGATCCGATGCTGCAGTGTCGCCACCACCGACGCTCATCCGATTGAGGGACAGCCGCATGCCCTGCGTCGGCGCCGGCGCCCGCTTTGAACTGAGCGTACGCGAATTCACGCCCATCCAGGATATCTCTGACGACAAGCGGCCATATTCGATCTTGGGGCAGCGGTTCATCACCACCTTGATACCGACCGACTCTGCCTTTGCCGCCGCGGCATCGTCGCGCGCGCCGAGCTGCATCCAGATTACCTTCGGCAGCGGATCGAGCCTAAGGGCTTCCTCGACCACAGGCATGATGTGGCTGGAATTGCGGAAGATGTCGATCATGTCGACGGGACGGCCGATGTCCGAGAGCGAGGCGACGAACGGCTTGCCGAGCAGGTCCTTGCCGACATGGCCGGGATTGATCGGGATCATGTCGTAGCCGCGCTGCGCCAGATATTTGAACGCAAAGTAGCTCGGCCGCACGTTGACCGGCGAGGCGCCGACCATCGCGATCGACTTCACGCTGTTGAGGATGCCGCGGATGTAATTGTCGGGATAGGCGTCGTGGTTCATCTGTCGTTCTTCTTCCCTGTCATTGCGAGGAGCGAAGCGACGAAGCAATCCAGTCTGTTTCCGCGGAGGGACTTCTGGATTGCTTCGCTTCGCTCGCAATGACGATTTTACTCATCCCGCCATGTCGGCGTGCGCTTCTCGATGAAGGCGCCGATGCCTTCCTCGGCGTCGCGCGCCATCATGTTCTCGGTCATCACCTCTGCGGCATAGCGATAGGCGTCCGCAAGGCTCATCTCGGCTTGGCGGTAGAACGCCTCCTTGCCGAGCTTGATCGTGTAGGCGGATTTCAACGCGACCTGCTGCGCCAGCGCAATCGCGGCATCGCGCTCGGTGCCGGCGGCGACGACGCGATTGATGAGCCCGATCTCGCGGGCACGCGCGGCCGGAATCGGCTCGCCCGTCAGCAGCATCTCCATCGCCTGCTTGCGTGGCACGTTGCGCGACAGCGCGACCATCGGCGTCGAGCAGAACAGGCCGATGTCGACGCCGGGAGTGGCGAAGCTCGCCGCCTCCGAGGCGATCGCCAGATCGCAGCTTGCGACGAGCTGGCAGCCCGCCGCGGTGGCGATGCCCTGGACGGCAGCGACCACGGGCTTGGGCAGGCGTACAATCGCCTGCATCATCGCGCTGCAGGCCGTCATGACCTGCGCAAAATAGGCCCGGCCACGATCCGGATCGGTGCGGTGGGCGGTCAGTTCCTTCAGGTCGTGGCCGGCAGAAAAAGCGGGGCCGTTGGCTGCGATGACGGCCGCACGGATGTGCCTGTCTTCCGCAATCGCATTGAGGCTCGCATGCAGCTGTCCGATCATCGCCTCCGAGAGGCTGTTGCGCGCGGCTGGTCGGTTCAGCGTGAGCACGGCGACGCTGCCGACGATCTCGCGCAGCAGGATCGGTGGTTGCGGTGAGGGGGCGCGGGCAGCCTGGACGGACATTGACGCGATTTCCGCTAAATGATTGCAATTGGATGACACCAATAACTTAATGTAACAGGGCGAGCGAAGCGAGGGTGGGGAACGGCATGGCGTTAGCGAAAATGAGCGTGGCGGAGCTCGAGCAGTTCCTCCGTGACGAGTTTCCCCAGGCCTTCAGCGGAGACGACATCACCATCGAGAGCGCGGACGGCCAGACCAGCCTTTTGCGCCAGCGCTACAGCGAAAGGATGCTGCGGCCGGGCGGAACCGTGTCCGGCCCGACGCTGATGGCGCTCGCCGATTTCGCCATGTACGTGGTGCTGCTGTCCGCAATCGGGCCGATCGGGCTCGCGGTCACCACCAATCTCAACATCAATTTCCTGCGCAAGGGCCAACCCGGGCAGGATGTGCTGGCCGAGGCCCGGCTGCTCAAGCTCGGCAAGCGCCTGGCGGTCGGGGATGTGAACCTTTTGTCTGGCACATCAGCCGACCCGATCGCCCATGTCACCTCGACCTATTCCATTCCAAATGTTTGAACTTTTTGCAGGTAATATAGCACCATATTTTTAAGCTATTGATTTTATGGACGTAATTTCCGTCATAGGGCATTGACCGTTGCGTCTCTCTTCTCTAGAAACCCGCGCAGTCCGGTGCGGTGTTCGCGCCGATGTCTCCCTCACGGAAATTCTGACATGAAAACCTTTTCGGCAAAGCCGGCCGAGGTGACGAAGAAGTGGGTGCTGATCGACGCCAAGGGTCTGGTCGTTGGTCGTCTCGCCACCATCGTCGCCATGCGGCTCCGCGGCAAGCACCTCCCGACCTACACCCCGCACGTCGATTGCGGCGATAACGTCATCATCATCAACGCGCAGCATGCGGTCCTCACCGGTCGCAAGCGCGAGCAGAAGACCTACTACAAGCACACCGGTTACGTCGGCCACGTCAAGGAGCGCACCGCGCGCCAGATCCTCGAGGGTCGTCATCCCGAGCGCGTGCTCGAAAAGGCCGTCGAGCGCATGATCCCGCGTGGTCCGCTCGGTCGCGTGCAGATGGGCAACCTCCGCGTCTACGGCGGGCCTGATCATCCGCATGAGGCGCAGCAGCCCGAGAAGATCGACATCGCCAAGTTGAACCGCAAGAACACGAGGGCCGCATAACATGGCCGAATCCATCCAGTCGCTCGACCAGCTCTCGCAGCTCAAGACGGCGGCGGCGCCCGAGGCGCCCAAGCACGAGAAGAAGGTCGACAAGTTCAACCGCGCCTATGCCACCGGCAAGCGCAAGGACGCTGTCGCCCGGGTCTGGATCAAGCCGGGCGCCGGCAAGGTCACGGTCAACTCGCGCGAGGTCGAGGTCTATTTCGCCCGTCCCGTGCTGCGCATGATGATCGAGCAGCCGTTCTCCGTGGCTCAGCGTTCGGGCCAGTACGACGTGATCTGCACCGTCGCCGGCGGTGGTCTCTCCGGCCAGGCCGGCGCGGTCCGTCACGGCATCTCCAAGGCTCTGACCTATTTCGAGCCGGAGCTGCGCTCTGTGCTCAAGAAGGGCGGCTTCCTCACCCGCGACTCCCGCGTGGTCGAGCGCAAGAAGTACGGCAAGGCCAAGGCCCGCCGGTCCTTCCAGTTCTCGAAGCGTTAATCGCTTCGGTCGCATTCGCCGCGAAAGCGGCTTCAATGAGATGCAAAAGGGCGCTGATTTCAGCGCCCTTTTTGTTGTTCGTTTGTATGCAAATTGATGGCGTGTTTCCCGAAAACTTAGGGATCCGCGAAAACCTGAATGGAACCCGCGGGACATAGCGTCGCATTTGGAAGGGCGCGCAAATCGGCTGGGCCGATCGCGTACCTGCTATGTTCTAGAGGGGGCCGACATGATGTCGCTCGATAGCATCACGCTCTATTTGGTCGCCACCATGGTTGCCGCACTGCTCGGCGCCATGATGGTGTTTTTCGGCAAGCAGGAGAACAGCCCGGCGCTGAAATGGTGGGGCACCGCCTATCTCCTCGGTGCCGCCTCCGTCGCGCTATGGACCGCGGCAGGCGACAGGCTGGGCCTCCATATTTACCTTGCGCTGAACGCCGTCGGTTTCGTCGCCTGCGGCATGGTGTGGAACGCGGCGCGCGTCTTCCACGGCCGCAAGCCGAACTGGCCCGGCCTCGCGCTCGGCGCGCTCGCCTGGGTCGCTGCTGCGACGCTGCTCGATCCCACAGCATCGATGCTGCGCATGCTCGTCGGTGCCGGCATCGTCTCGGTCTATGCGGCGCTGACCGCAGGCGAGCTCTGGACCGAACGGCGCAAGAGCCTGCAGCGACGCTGGCCGGCGTTCCTGATGCCGGCGATGCATGGTTGCGTGTTGATGCTGCCGATTTTGATCGGCAGTTTCCTGCGCCCGCATGATGCCGGCTTCTCGTCGAGCATCTGGGTCACCGTGTTCGCGGTCGAGCTCATACTCTATGCCGTCGGTACCGTGTTCGTGATCTTCATGCTGGTGTCGGAACGCACCGTCACCGCGCACCGGACCGCCGCGTCGACCGATCCGCTGACCGGCATGCTCAACCGGCGCGGCTTCTCGGAAGCCTGTAGCCGCGTGATCGAGCGCGAGGCCAAGGCCGGGCGCCCGGTGACCGTGATGATCTTCGACATCGACCACTTCAAGTCGATCAACGACCGCTTCGGCCATCCCGCCGGCGACGAGATGCTGAAACTGTTCTCCACCGTCGTGATCAGCAACTTACGCATCTCCGACCTCTCGGGCCGCATCGGCGGCGAGGAGTTCGCCGCGCTGCTACCGTGTTCGCTGGAGGAGGGCGTGCTGGTCGCCGAGCGCGTGCGCGAGGCGTTCGAGACCTCCGGTGTCGTTGTCGATGAAGGCCCGGTCGACACCACCGTCAGCATCGGCGTCGCCGGCGGTCCGGCCGGTACCGAGCTCGAGGTGCTGCTGGCCTCGGCCGACACCGCGCTCTACCAAGCCAAGCGCGGCGGCCGTAACCGCGTCGAGGCGGCCGAGGAGCTGCCACTGTCGCTGGAGAACTGGCGGCGCCAGAGCGCCGCGCGAACCGGCGCATCGCAGGCGCGTCCGGCCACCGCCTGAGCCGCGGGGCCTTGCGGTAATCTTCTGTTTACCATTCGATCCCATACCATTCCGATATGGAATCGATCCGTCGACAGAATCCGCAAGCCACCCTGATGTCGCTCGAAGCCGCTGCGGCCTCGGCACGCGGCGGTTTCGCCTGTCTGTTCTCGACCGCGGATGAATACGAGACGGCGCTGATCACCGAGCGCCGCGCGCAGGGCCACTACACGCCGAGGCGCAGCTACTGGCCGCTCGCGCTGTTCGCCGGTTGTGCGCTGATCGTCGCGGGCACGGTCCTGCTGTTCGCCTGAAGGCCTGCAGTTTCCTGCCGGGCAGGGCGCCGTTTCGGCGCCTTTTTCTTTGTCGCGGTCTGCGGTAGACACGGCCATCAACAAAAGGGTGGAAACCGATGATCACCGAGATCGCGCAAATCGACGTCAAGCCGGGCAGCGAGAAGGACTTTGAAGCTGCCGTTGCCAAGGCCAAGGCCGCCTTCGGCCGCTCCAAGGGCTTTCATGGTTTCGAGCTGCACAAGTCGATCGAGAAGCCGCAACGCTACCGGCTGATGGTGAAATGGGCGACGCTGGAGAACCACACCGTCGATTTCCGCGGCTCGGAGAATTTCACCGAATGGCGCGGCCTGGTCGGCCAGTATTTTGCCGCGCCCCCGGAGGTCGAGCACACCGAGACCGTGCTGACGAGCTGAGCGAGGCTCACGCCGCCTCCGCCAGAGGCGGCGCCTCATACGTCTTGAAATGGTCGATCATGACCTTGGCGATGGCGACCAACGGCAGCGCCAGCGCGAGGCCCCAGATGCCGAACACGACGCCGAGCAGGATCTGGAACGCGAACAGCGTGGCCGGCGGGATGTCCAGCGCCTGCCGCTGCAGGATCGGCGTCAGCACGTAGCTTTCCATGGCGTGGACGCCCATGAAGAGCAGAAACGCCGACAAAGCCGGGATCCAGCCCGAGGCGAGGCTCGCCAGCACGACGATGACGCCGGCGATGATGGCTCCGACGGTCGGGACAAAGGCGAGCAGGCCCGCCTGGATCCCTAAGATGAACGCGCCGGGGATGCCGATGACGGCAAGCCCGATCCAGGTCACGACACCGACCGCGATCATGACGACGATCTGGGCGATCAGCCAGCGCTCCAGCGTCTCGGCTGTACGGTCGATGACGAGGGCGACACGCGTGCGGTGCCTCGCCGGTGCGAGGAACAGCAGGCCGTCATGATAGACGCTGGGCTGGGCGGCGAAGGCAAGGCCCAGGAACAGCACGATGAAGATGTTGCCCACGCCGTGAATGGTGCCGAGCAGCAGTTTGAGGGTCTGGCTCACGATCGCTCCGCCGCTGGAGGCGAGCGCGCCGGCGCCGGGCAAGGGACCGCGCGAGGGCGCAGCCGGCGCGGGTGTCGCCTCCGACGAGGGGTTGGTCGAGGAGTCCGAGGCAGCGTTGCCGAGATCGAAGAAGCTGGTGTCGATGCCGTGGTTCTCGAGGAAGGACCTGACATTTGTGATCTGCGACTTGATGGTCTTGCTCAGCACCGAGGCCTGCTCAGCAATGGTGGCGCCGCCGAGATAGGCGATGCCTGCCAGAAGCCAAGCGAGCGCGACACAGACGATCGCAAGTCGGACCGTGTGAGGCAAGTGGACCCGGCGGCCGAGCGCATTGACCAGCGCGTTGAGGCCGAGGCCGAGCAGCATGCCGGTGAAGATCAGCAGCAGGGTGGCCGCAAAATACCAGGTGAAGGCGAGCAGGGCGGTGAACAGCACGACGCCGATGCCTCCGACGGAAATCGCCCAGGCCTGATCCCGCGCCAGGTCGCTGCGGGTGCGGGGGCGTTCATCTCTGGGAATCGTCACATGAGGTCCTTTTCGAGGGAGGCGGCGCCAACGCACTCTTTCGCGAAATCCTGCCGGGGATCAAGCGGGGCGCGTGCCGGTTTGGTGCGCTTGTCATCGCCGCGGGGCTGTAGACCCCTCCGACCGATCGGAGCAGCCGTCCCAGTCTGCCAAGGGTCCTCCAGGCCGGGCATTGCGCGAAAATAGCATTGCCGTCCCGCGATCCCTTCTGTTGAATTTGTTCCATCGGAGGGGCATGTTTGAAGAATCTTGTTATCGGGAGGCGCGGAACGACAGATGAGAAAGCCGGTCGTCGGCGTGATCGGGAATTCCCATCGCGTCGAAAATCGATTTCAGGTCCAGATGGTGGGCGAGCGAAACCTGCGCGCCGTGGCCGAGGTCTCCGGCGGCTTGCCGGTGATGTTTGCAGGCTCCCCTGACATCACCGACATCGGGGCGCTGCTCGATACCGTGGACGGCATCATCCTCACCGGCGCCCGCGCCAACGTGCACCCGACCCGTTTCAACGTCGACCCTTGCGAAAAGCACGAGCCCTATGACATCCACCGCGACGAGGTCGCGCTGGCCCTTTCGGTCGCCTGCGTCGCCCGCGGCATCCCGCTGTTCGGCATCTGTCGCGGCCTGCAGGAGATGAACGTCGCCTTCGGCGGCTCGCTGCACCCCGAGATCCGCGAGATCCCCGGCCGGATGAACCACCGCATGCCCCGGCTTGAGAACGGCGAGATCCATCCCGATCCGACCGTGGTGTTCGCCGACCGTCACGATGTCGATCTGACGCCAGGAGGGGCGCTTGCAACGATTCTCGGCTGCGAGAAAATCAGGGTCAATTCGCTGCACGGCCAGGGCATTCTCGATCCCGGCAAGCGCGTGCTGATCGAGGGCGTCGCTGAGGACGGCACCATCGAGGCGATCCGCATCGCGGAGGCCCCGACCTTTGCGCTCGGCGTGCAATGGCATGCGGAGTACGACCCGCAGCACAATCCGATCAACCGCAAGCTGTTCGAGGCCTTTGGCGAAGCGCTGGTGGCAAGGCAGAAGGCGGCGGCGTAGGCACATGACGAGGTTTGGGGCCGGCTCTCGCCACGCCGTCATTGCGAGCGCAGCGAAGCACATCCAGAGTCTTTCCGCGATCCGCTGACAACTCCGAAACTGGAATGGCGCCCTATGATACGCAGCCTGACTGCTACGGCCCTTATTCTGCTCGCGCCCCCCGCATTCGCACAAAGCGCCCCGCCTCAGGACGGCCCGATCACCTGCGCTTCGCCCGTGGCGCCCGAGGACACCGAGAAAACTCTGAAGCAGCGTTACGGCAAGGACGCTGTGACGCAGGAGCTGGCGGGCGCCGAGGGTGAAAAATATAGGGGTCTCGTGCTGTTTCCAAAGGCGATGGACCGCCGCATCGAGATTGCCTTCACCGACGACAAGGCCGGGCGTGCCTCCGGCCTGATCCTGCGCGAGGCCAAGATCAGCCGCTGGAGCATCGGCGGCATCACCGTCGGATCGAGCCTTGCCAACGTGCAGAAGGCGAACGGCAAGCCGTTCCTCGTCAGCGGCTTTGAATGGGACTATGGCGGCTTCGTCACGGACTGGAAGGGCGGCGCGCTCAGCCGACCGCTGCAAGACGGCTGCACCGTCACCATCCGCTTCGGCAAGAAGTCCGGTGCGCCGAGGTCGCTCTCCGGTGACGGCGTGAAGATCGCCTCCGACAACGCAACGCTGGTGAAATGGGCGCCGGTGGTGACGGAGATTGGCGTCAACTTTCCGGACAAGTGACGATGCCGCGCTTCGGCTCTTCCTCGCGGTCTTCGCCGCGCTTGCGATGGGAAGCTGCGACGACTGCGCCAGGTCCAATGCGCATTCCAAATTCCGGACGGAATAAACCAATCAGTAGGAATTGCTTCGTCCCGATTTTTGCGGCTCTGATTTGTTCTTTGAGAACGAACTGGAGTCAGATGCGGAACGAAAGCTGAAGGCTCCGTGGCACAAGGTTCATCGCACCAGTGCGGTCGAATCGGAGACGCGCTCACGTCTCACATCGTCTGCTCCGTCCGTCGCGTGCGGTAGGCCTGCGGTGACATCGAGGTCAGCTTGCGGAACGCCTTGCGAAAGCTGCTCTCGTCCTCATAGCCGGCGGCGCGCGCGATGGTCTTGATCGGCTGCGTCGTCGATTCCAGCAGCGTGCGCGCGTGCTCGACACGGCGACGCATGAGGAAAGATTGCGCCGGCTCGTGCGTGAGCTCCTGGAATTTGCGGTTCAGCGTACGCTCGCTGAGGCCGAGCGCGTCGGCGAGGCGCTTGACCGTCATCGGGACCTTGCCGGCGCGGCGGACCAGGAGGCCCGCGTCACCGATGTCCTGGTCGAGGTCGAGGGGCAGGGCAACCCGGATTTCCGCCGCAACGTCTGGGTCAGGATCGAGGAGCAGGAGCCTTCGCACTGGTCGCTCGGCGGCATGCAGCCGACGAGCGAGATCATAGCGAGCACGTTCGGCGCAATCGGAGCGGACGGCCTGAGGGTAACGCGGTAGCAGCGCCTGGCGCAGGGCGGATCAGCCGTCGGCATGGTCCGCCACTGCCTCTGTTCAGCCGATCACATCGCCATCCTGCATGGGCATTCCCATTGCGTTGCACAATCGCAACGTTGGCCTCCACGCGCAGCATTGAGGTTCAGGACGGGAACACCATATGCTCTGCAAGGGAGCCCTTGCCGTGCAGACCATGAAGGCGGCCCTCGTTACGGCGATCACCGTCGTGGCTTTGACCTGCTGCCTCCTTCCCAGCTCAGCGGAGGAGAGCGGCCGGCTTGCACTGATCGTTTCGATCGACGGCGCCATTGGCCCGGCGTCAGCCAGCTACGTGCGGGAGGCTTTGGCCACGGCGAGCGAACGGCGCGCCGAGGTCGTGCTTCTGAGAATGAACACTCCCGGCGGGCTCAATTCCAGCATGCGCGAGATCATCGCGGATGTGCTCGCCTCGCCGGTCCCCGTCATCGGCTATGTCGCTCCCTCGGGCGCCCACGCGGCGAGCGCGGGGACCTATATCCTTTATGCGACTCACATCGCGGCGATGGCACCGGGCACCAATATCGGTGCGGCGACGCCGGTCCAGATTGGCGGGCCGCTTCCGGTTCTGCCGAGCGGCACACCCGACAAGGAGGGCAAAGACAAGAAGGATGAGCCGAAGGACGCGATGACGGCGAAGGCCACGAACGATGCCGTCGCTTTTATCCGCAGCCTCGCCGAACTGCGCAACCGCAATGCGGACTGGGCAGAGAAGGCGGTCCGCGAGGCTGCAACACTCTCTGCCAACGGCGCACTGGAGGCGCATGCCATTGAACTCGTCGCGCGCGATCAGGCTGAATTGCTGCGGCAGGTTGATGGCCGTGTGGTGGAGCTTGCAGGCGGCAAGACGCAACGCCTCGTCACAAAGGATGCTGTCGTCGAAGCCATTGAGCCCGGACGGATATCCCGCTTCCTGGCGGTCATCACCGACCCGAACGTGGCGTTCATTCTCCTGATGGTCGGCATTTACGGGCTGATCTTCGAATTCATGTCTCCCGGAGCCGTCGCTCCCGGAGTCGTCGGTGCGATCTGCCTGCTGATCGGCCTCTATGCGCTCAATCTGCTGCCGATCAACTATGCCGGCCTCGCCCTGATGCTGGTGGGACTCGTGCTTCTCACTGTCGAAGCCTTCAACCCGACCGTGGTGGTCGGCTTCGGAGGGATCATCGCTTTCGTGTTGGGAGCAATGATGCTTTTCAGGAGCGAGGCGCCTGGCTACCAACTGTCGTGGTGGGTGATCGGCACCACTGCGGTAGTGTTCAGCGGCTTTGCTCTGATCGTGCTTGGTTCGCTTCGGCGCGCCCGCAAAGCTCCCGCGCTGGTCGGCGCACAGGCCATGCGCGGCTTGCCCGCCGAGGTTCTCGACTGGAACGGGAACGAAGGTCATGTGTTCGCCCATGGTGAGCGCTGGCAGGCGCGCGGCGCCGAAACGTTCAAGCCCGGAGAGACGGTGGAAATCGCCAATGTCATCGACCTGACGCTGCTGATACGCCGCACACCCGCCCGGACAGGCGAGGGAGGTACATCATGATGCTGGAATATCTGACGTATGCGGCGCTTGCGCTGCTTGTCGTCGTGTTTCTATCCCAGGCTATTCGAATCCTGCGCGAATACGAGCGCGGCGTCGTCTTCACGCTTGGCCGCTTTACCGGTGTGAAGGGTCCGGGCCTCATCCTCCTCGTCCCGATCGTGCAGCAACTCGTCAAGGTCGACCTGCGGGTGATGGTGCAGGTCGTGCCGCCGCAGGACGTGATTTCGCGGGACAACGTGTCCGTCAAGGTCAACGCCGTATTGTATTTCCGCATCGTCGACCCCGAGCGCGCCATCATCAAGGTCGGCGACTTCATGGCGGCGACCAGCCAGCTCGCCCAGACCACGTTGCGTTCGGTGCTCGGCAAGCATGAGCTCGACGAGATGCTTGCCGAGCGCGACAGGTTGAACGCCGACATCCAGGAGATCCTGGACAAGCAGACTGACATCTGGGGCATCAAGGTCACCGGCATCGAGATCAAGGACGTCGATATCAATGAAACCATGGTTCGCGCGATTGCCAAACAGGCTGAGGCGGAGCGCTTACGGCGGGCCAAGGTGATCAATGCGATGGGCGAGCAGCAAGCCGCCGAAAAGCTCGTCGAAGCCGGCCGGATCCTGGCGCAGGAGCCTCAGGCCATGCAGCTGCGATACTTCGCGGCTCTGCACGACATCGCCGGTGAACGGTCGTCGACCGTGGTGTTTCCGCTCCCGACGGGGTTGCTCGACCATTTTATGCCGCGGCCTAACAACCCGTAGCGGAAAGCGGCGAGGACGACCCATCTTCGCCCAAATGGGCGGGTCGAATGTTGATGCCTACTTAAACGGGAGAAACATTCGATGACCAGGCACGCCGTCAGCCCGCCAAGCCACCGCCAACGCCGGACATTCATGCTTGCCGTTCCGCTGGTCGCCTTCGCACTTTGTTCGTGGCCGTTCGGCGAAACGGCGCGGGCCGCAGAGCCCGGCAAGGACACCCCTGTCGCCAATCTGCCCCGAATTCTCGTGCTGGCGACGGGCGGCACCATTGCAGGCCAGGCCGACCCGCGCGCGACGGGCGCCTACAAGTCCGGCCAGATCACGGGCGAGCAGCTGATGCAGTCGGTGCCGGGCCTGGACAAGCTCGCCAAGCTGAACGCCGAGCAGATTTCGTCGATCGGATCCCAGGACATGAACGACAAGGTCTGGTTTGCGCTGGCCCGCCGCATCCAGGACGCCTTCGACAAGAATGAAGCCGATGGCGTCGTCATCACCCACGGCACCGATACGCTGGAGGAGACCGCGTTCTTTCTCGACAACGTGGTGCGCGGCGACAAGCCGGTGGTGATCGTCGGCTCGATGCGGCCGGCCACGGCGATCAGCGCGGACGGTCCCGGCAATCTCTACGAGGCGGTGCAGGTGGCCGGCGATCCGCGCTCGCGCGGGCGCGGTGTCATGGCCGTGCTGAACGACAAGATTCAGGGCGCCCGCTCGGTCACCAAGACCAACACCACGAGCATCGAGACGTTCAGCTCTCCCAATGACGGGCCGATCGGCTACGTCGACACCGCCGGCGGCATCCGCTTCATGACCCAGGCTGCGGGCGTCAAGCGTGCGACCTATCAGTTGCCGGCAGGCGAGCAATTGCCGCGGGTCGCGATCGTCTACTCGCACGCCAACATGGATGCCGTTCCCATCGAGGACGCCATTTCGCACGGCGCCAAGGGCATCGTGCTGGCCGGCGTCGGCGACGGCAACACATCGAAGCCGGCGCTCGATGCGCTCGAAGCGGCGGCCAAGAAGGGCGTCCTCGTCGTCCGCTCCACGCGGGTGCGATCCGGCTTCGTTACAAGGAACGTCGAGGTCGACGACGACAAGAATGGTTTCGTCGTGTCCGAGGACCTCAATCCGCAGAAGGCGCGTGTTCTCGCCCAATTGCTGATCGCGAGCGGCGTGACGGCTCCGGCCGAGCTGCAGCGGGCCTTTACGGCAACGTGGTAATTGGCCAGCTCACATCTTGTAGGGTGGGTTAGCCGTAGTCGTCCGTTAAGAAACCGATTTGAGCGGTAAGCAGTCGCTGGCGGCCGCGATGAGGGTGGTCAGGATCAGGCACCAAAGAGCCCTCAGCCAGGTGAGGACACGGCGGAAGTTGTGACCGACGGCGGAGAGGATGACGTTAGCCGCATCGCCGGGGCGGCCTTTGAGGTAGCATCGGCCGAGGTGACCATCGGTCTTCAGGTGTCCGATGATGGGCTCGATGGCGGAGCGGCGGCGCAGCTCGTGCTTGATGACACCGAAGACGCCGCGCTTCTGGCCGGAGATGAAGACG
>NZ_AXAZ01000077.1 GCF_000473065.1 Bradyrhizobium sp. WSM1743 | reverse complement strand
TTGGTCAAATTCAACCGAATGGCAAAGCCGGCGACGAGCACAATGGCGACGATCACAATGGCGACGGTCACGACAACGATGATCAATTGACCCCTGAGAACGTGATCGTACCAGAGGGCTACTCGCTGCAGGCTTTTGCGACCGGCTTGACGTTTCCGACCGCGATCACGTTCTCCGATGGTCATGTCTGGGTGAGCGAGTCAGGCGCCACGCCAAACACCGTGCCGGAGATCGTCCAGATCGGATCGGATGGGCATCCCATCCCGGTGCTCGCCAGTAATCAGCTCCCCGCGGGGGTTTTGGCCGGACCGATCACCGACATCACTTTCCACGACGGCGAGATCTGGGTTGCACACCGGCAGGTCGGCGCCAACGACTGGCTGGTCGGCGCTATCTCGAAATTCGATCCCGCCGACCCGGTCGGCAGCTTCACGACCGTGTTGACGAACCTACCTTCAACTGGTGATCACTACACCGAAGAGATCGCCTTCGACGACTCTTCGGGGCGCCTCTTTTTCTCACAAGGGAGTGCCACGAATTCGAGTGTTGTCGGACCGGACAACGAGCTCGTGAGCGGCTGGCTTACGCAGTTTCCTGATTTCCACGATTTCGCCGCGCAGGACGTCGTGCTGAACGGCACCGAATTCCACGCCCCCATTGCGGTGCCCGGGCTCAACCCCGAGAATCAGGTCACGGCACCATTCATGCCGTTTGGTTCAGGCCCGATCGCGCCAGGTACGGTGATACCCGCCGCCACGCCGGATTCGCCGCAAGAAGGGATGATTGCAGGCAATGCTGCAATCTATTCCTTTGATCCGACCGCTGATGATCCCGCGTCGACCCTGCGGCTCGAGGGTTGGGGATTCCGCAATCCGTTCGGGATCGGCTTTGACCCGTCCAACCCCGATCTGCTGTTCGCGACCAACAACGGCGCTGATATCCGGTCGGCTCCGCTGGATGGGCTGCACGTCGTCGAGTCGCGGCCGATCGCGAACGACTTCGACGATCTGTTCGCGTTGAACACGGGTGGGACAGCGGAGTTTTTCGGATGGCCTGATTTCTTCCATGATCCGATTACAGGGGCAGTGCTGCCCGTCACCGATCCTCTGTTCGCGCAAGGCGAGCTTCCAATCCCGCCTCCTGGGTTTGTCCTGGATGAGAACTTCCGGAACAGCCTGCAGGTCGAACCTGCTGTTGCCCAGTTCGAATATCACTCATCGGCCAACAAATTCGACTTCTCGTCGAACGCTCAGTTCGGTTCGGTCGGAGATCTGTTTGTCGCCGAAACCGGCTCGTTCGTGCCGGTCACCGGGGCGCAGGACCTGGTCGGCTACAAGGTCGTCCAAGTGGATCCGACCACCGGCGCCGTGACCGATTTCATCACGCACACCAGCAATACGGTGGAGGATATCTTCGACCCCAACGGGTTCAATAAGCCCATCGACGTCAAATTCCAGGACGGCACGATGTTCATCGTGGATTTCGGGGTGTTCGAGCCGGGGCTCAACCTGGCAGAACCCGGAACTGGAAAGGTGTGGATCCTCTCGCCGACCATCACCGATCCGAACGATCCGACTCATCACCACGATGGTGCGCTGTTGGCGTGACATGAAGTGCGCTGTTGGACCGGTGCCGCGAGGCAAAGCAGGCCATTGGCGCCGGAGCGAGATTCTTGGAATGGGATTGAGGCTGCAGCCAGCCGGTCGGAAGCAGAGACGGACCGGCTGACCGCGTTGGCAGTATGTCAGTCGATGGATAGCTAGCCAGAGGAGGTGGGAATTGCCCCGCTCGCTCTCCAGCTCCATCTCGCCGGGCCGGGACGGGGACTCAGCGTCCGCATGGCGCGCGTGCCGCGGAGCTGTCTTGGGGGTGGCGCTGATTAGCGCGTTGGTGAACGTGCTCTATCTCACGGGCTCGTTCTTCATGCTGCAGGTCTACGACAGGGTCCTGCCGAGCCGCAGCATTCCGACACTCCTCGGTCTCGCCGTGCTGGCCCTCGGCCTTTACGCATTCCAGGGCATCTTGGACGTCGTGCGCGCTCGGGTGCTGGTCCGGCTCGGCGGTTGGCTGGACGAGGTGCTACGCTCGCGGGTTTACGACTTCATAGTGCGATGGCCGCTCGAGGCCGCGTCCTCAGGTGGCGATGGCTTGCAGCCGCTGCGCGACCTTGACCAGATGCGCGCTTTTCTATCCGGCCCTGGTCTGATCGCGCTCTTCGACCTTCCCTGGATACCCGTCTATCTTGGAATCTGCTACCTGTTTCATCCTTTGATTGGTGGGACAGCGCTCGCGGGCGCGCTGATCTTAATTACCCTGACCATTCTGGCCGACGTGCTGACACGATCGCCTGCCCGGCAAGCTGAAACAAATACGGCCAAGCGCAACGCGCTTGCAGAAGCGAGCCGGCGCAATGCCGAGGTGCTCCGCGCGATGGGCATGGGCGTGCCTCTCTCACGACTGTGGGACCAGGCGAGCGCGGCCTGTTTGGCGAGCCAGCAACGCGCCGCCGATATCGGAAGCAGCCTCAGCGCGATCTCGAGAGTGCTCCGCCTGATGCTGCAATCGGCGGTGCTCGGAGTAGGCGCCTATCTGGTGATCCATCAGGAGGCGACTGCCGGCATCATCATCGCAGGTTCGATCCTGACCGCGCGAGCACTGGCGCCGGTCGAACTCGCGGTCGCGCATTGGAAAGGATTGGTGACCGCCCGACACGGTTTGAAGCGGTTCAAGCAGTGGTCGACCTTTTTTACGGAACGAGACCAGCCGACCGCACTCCCGCCGCCTTGCAAAGCGCTCGCGGTCGAGTCCGTTTCAGTGCTGCCCCCGGGGGAGCGGCGGTTCGTCGTTCAGGAGGTATCATTTGCGTTGAAGGCGGGCCAGGCGCTCGGCATCATCGGTCCCAGCGCCTCGGGTAAGTCCTCGCTCGTACGTGCGATTGTGGGCGTCTGGTCGCCTGCACAAGGCACCGTACGACTGGATGCAGCCGCGATCCAGCACTGGAGACCTGAATCGCTTGGTCGCCACGTCGGCTATCTGCCGCAGGATGTCGAGCTTTTTGCAGGAACCGTGGCCCAGAACATTGCTCGTTTCGAATCAGAGCCCGATCCGGCAGCCATCGTCGAGGCAGCCGAGGCGGCCAACATCCATGAGCTCATTCTCCGCCTGCCCGACGGCTATGACACGCGGGTCGGCGAGGGCGGTATATTTCTGTCGGCCGGACAGCGCCAAAGAGTGGCTTTGGCCCGAGCCCTGTACCGCAATCCGTTCTTGGTTGTGCTTGATGAGCCCAGCTCAAATCTGGACGGCGAAGGAGACCAGGCGCTCACCCGCGCGATCGTCGCGGTCCGCGAGCGGGGTGGCATCGCCATTGTTGTTGCACACCGGGCGAGCGCGCTTGCAACCGTCGATCAACTGCTGGTCATGGCCGAAGGGCGCATGCGAGCGCTGGGGGCAAGGGACCAGATCGCAAGAAAGCTCTTTGCGCCGAAGCCGGTGCAGCCGGTACCTCTCGAAAGCCCCGCTCAGGAGATCGGTTCATGAGTGTTGCGCTCACAAGCCAGGCGCTGCCCGCGATCCACCGTCAGCTTCGCATTGGCATCGCAGCGGCCATCGTTCTGGTTGGAGGCCTCGGTGGTTGGGCGGCCACAACCGAACTCGCAGGCGCCGTCGTCGCACCCGGCAGCATTGTGGTCGATTCGAACGTGAAAAAGGTGCAGCACCCGACGGGGGGCGTCGTCGGCGAGCTGCGTGTGCGTGAGGGGCAACCCGTCAAAGCCGGTGAAATCCTGATACGTCTTGATGAAACCGTCACGCGGGCTAACTTGGCCATGGTCGTCAAGAACCTAACCGAACTCACGGCTCGTCAGGCCCGCTTCGAGGCGGAACGGGACGGCAGCGAGGCTGTGACTTTCGCGGATGATCTCGAACGACACTCTTCCGATCCGGTCGTCGCGGCCGTGCTGAAAGGCGAGCGCACCCAATTCGAAGTTCGCCACGCTGCCCGCGCGGGGCAGAAGGCGCAGCTTCACGAGCGCATTGGCCAGGTGCAGGAGCAGATCCGCGGGATGACCGAGCAGGTCACCGCTAAGCAGCGTGAGATCGAACTCATCAACCAGGAGCTCGATGGCGTTCGGCAGCTGTGGCGCAGCAAGCTTGTGCCCATCACAAGGGTTACGGCGTTGGAACGCGACGCGGCACGGTTGCACGGTGAACGAGGCGCGCTGATGTCCTCCATCGCAGAAGCGAAAGGCAAGATCAGTGAGACGGCCTTGCAGATCCTTCAGATCGACCAGGACCTGCGGAGCGAGGTAGGCAAGGAACTCGGTGAGATCCGGGCCAAGATCTCGGAGCTGGTGGAAAAGCGGATCGAGGCCGAGGACCAGCTCATGCGCATCGATATTCGCGCGCCACAAGATGGCCGCGTGCACCAGCTTTCCGTCCACACGGTGGGCGGTGTGATCAACCCTGGCGATGCCATTATGTTGATCGTGCCCGAGAGCGAGCCGCTGCTCGTCGAAGCCAGACTTGCGCCTCAGGACATTGACCAAATCCGGGTTGGTCAGCGCGCGCTGCTCCGTTTCGCCGCATTCAATCTACGCACGACGCCCGAACTGAATGGTAGGGTGATTGAGGTTGCGGCCGACGTCACGCAGGACTCAAAAACTGGAGCGGGGTACTATACCATCCGAATCAGCCTGCCAGATCAGGAGCTGGCGCGGCTCGAGGGCCTCAAGCTCGTGCCGGGAATGCCGGTCGAGGCGTTCATCCAGACCGGTGAGCGCACGGCGCTGTCGTACCTGGTCAAGCCGATTTCGGATCAGATCATGAAGGCGTGGCGCGAGCGATAGGACTGTGCCTCGGGACCAGATCTGTTTGGGGTTAGGTTGAATCGTTTGAGAGCCCCAGCCCGCCTTGTTCTGATTCACAATGCTGCCTGACGGAGGCCAGCACAGGACCGCAGCATCGATACCGTGGCGACAACCTGGACGATGTCCAGCATCCCGATGTCGATCGTGCTCTCGCGGAAGCCGGCGGGGTACTCAAGCCGGGCGGGAAGCTTGTCTCGTCGAGCACGGGCGTGCGCCAGAGCCCCGGGGCGCCGCCGGCTATGCGGTTCAGGTGTCCAAAGTGCGGGGTCAGGCAGACGCTCCGGCGAGCCGTCTCCGGAGCGTCGAAACCCGGGCGCCGAGCTGGGGCGGCGGTACCAAAAGGGAACGAGCTACTCGGGCGACATCCGCCTTTGGCCGAGCTCCTTCACCATCCGGACGATCTCATCCGGCTGGAAGGGTTTCTTCACGATACGGCTTCCAGGCACGGGGCGTGGTGTACTGGGCGAAAAGCCCGTGGCGTAGATGACCGGCAGTTCCGGATCGTGCTCGCGGCAGCGCTCGGCGATCTGCCACCCGTCAACTTGTCCGGTCAGCCTGACGTCAGTGACCAGCACGTCGGCGGCCCGGCGCTTGCACCACTCCAAAGCTTCCTCGCCGGTGCTCGCGTGGATGACGTGGTAGCCCGCCTCGCGCAGCGCTTCGACGACGAATTCGCGGATCAGAGGGTCGTCCTCGACGAGAAGTACGCTCACTGGTGGCTCACAAGGAAATGGCATCCGTCACGCAGTCGAACGGCGCAATGGATCGGTCGTTCCCGACGGGAAAAATCGAGCGGCATGACGCCCGATCGGGCGGCCCTCAGATCGACGCAGAATGTAGCGGGTGTCGAAAGCCGAACGCCGGAGGGTCCTCGAAGGGCGATTGGAACGAATGTTCACTTCTGCACTTAAGTCTCTCGCACCTTGAGAGTTTTGAGCAAGTGGCTACGCATCACCAGGAAGAGCTGTCGGCACAGCAGACACAGGACCCCCGTCCACGCTGCCCGACCTGCGCCGCCTTCCCCCATCTCACTCACGCAATCCTTGAGCCCCGAACCGGGAAAACCGTCCGTCTTTACCGCTGCCGATGCGGCGAACGCATCTGGGATGACTGATTCAGGCTCGCTATCCCGCCACAAAGGCGCATGGTCAAACCATCACCGGCCAAGGCTCTGTCCGTAGGCGTCGGTGCCTGAGAGACCGGTCGCGCTCCCGCCTGCAAGACAAGGGAGCGCCGCTATGCCGATCACACCCCTACTCACGGACGGCAATTTTGAGCCAGAGCAACGGCACGTTCTGGAATTGGCATTCAATGCCGCCCTCCGCAGAATCGGCTTGGTCGATCGCAAGGACCCGATTTGCGAGATCGTGGCCCAGAGGATGATCGAAGTTCAGAGGCGCGGCGTCACCGATGCGGTGGCGCTCTGTGAGATAACGATCCGCGAAATCGGTGTGCCGACCGAGTAGGGTCGGCTCGGTATGCGGAACGCGCCTGGGCGACCAAAGAGACAGAAAAGCCCGCGTTGGACTGTGCTGCCGCACCGGCCGCGAGAGAACAGTCAGGCCTCGGCGGAGCCCGAGAAGAGCGCCGTCGGCGGCGTTGCGCGCGGCGGCGGTATCCGTGCGTAGCTCGATCCGTTGATCTTGAGGTCGTACCGTTTGGCCAGGTCGAGCAGCCGCCGTCGGGTGAACGGATCCGCCTTCTCCGCCAGGTCCCGGGCCCGCTGTGCAAAGCCTCTGTAGAACTCTTCCACGACGCCACCCCCGCAACATCACTGAAAATCGGATTTCAGTGCGGAGCGCGCTTCGCGTCAAGTGGTCTGACGCATCAACGAAGGGCAACATGGGCGGCGACACAGGACGAAGCGTCCGCCGGCAAACGTGCCATTGCTTTCCGACCACTTGGGTCGGAGCGGCCGAATTGACGACATTCCGAATTCGCAGGAACAAACCGCCCGTCGTGAGAGTCGTTCGGGTGTGCTGAAAATCGCGCTTGGTGCACCGACATGCGTTACGTGGCCTATGCAGTCGATCTATGCGGCGTCGTCCATGCGATTTATGAGCTGGAGTGCGGCGCCGATGACGACGCAAGGTGTCGAGCCGCGAAACTCCTCGAAGCACATCCGGTCATAGAGGTCTGGAGCGGCGCTCGGTGCGTCGGGCGATTGACCGCCGATGCGCTGGCGGAAGAGGATCATGCGTCCGCGCCCGATCAACGGCGTAGCGCCTGACAAAACCGAGGACGACATTGCGTGCGAGCAGCTCGGCCCGCACGGCGTTCCTGGCGCTCCCGATCCTGCCCGCATGGTGCCGCAAGTCAAGAAGAACACGCCCAAGCACATCGACCCCGGTCATACCGCTTGATGTGGCGGGGGCTGCCTTCCGCGACAACTGCTCGGTCGTTGTCGAGCCGCGTTGCTTCGCGCGCCTGGCGAATTGTCTTGAGCGAGCGCTCCGTCCGGAACTAAGCTGGGTGCGGCGGGGAAATCGGATGTCGGTATCGCACCAGGTGCGGAAGTTGTGCCCGGTCTGCGGTGTCAATCGGCCTGCAAATTTGGCTCTGACTCACTTTTGATGCAGTTTGGGGGATGTCTGGCGCTTTGATTGGGGAGAATCAGCGCCATGCAGCAAGCACTCCAGCGCTCCAGTCTGGTGCCGCGTGGGTTTGTTGTAGAGAGTGCGCACTACGAAGGCGATAAGGCCGTTATTGTGGTCCGGGCGTCCGGACGTGTTGGTCTGTGTCCGTCGTGCGGAACGGTTTCCCGACGCGTCCATAGCCGGTATCGACGACGCGTTACCGATCTGCCGCTTTCGGGGCGGATCGTGCAGCTCCTGGTGATCGCTCGCCGCTTCCGCTGCGATGCCATCCTCTGCGGGCGCCAAATCTTCACTGAGCGCTTCGCCGAAGGGGTACTGGCTCCCTCGGCGCGACGCACGGCGAGGCTGGACTCTATCATCCATCACCTCGGTCTGGCGCTTGGCGGTCGACCGGCAGCAGACTTCGCAAGACGGCTGGTGCTGCCGGTGAGCAAAGACACGCTCCTACGCGTGGTCCGACGCCGTAGTCGTCCGCCGGCTGACCCGCTCAAGGTTATCGGCATTGATGATTGGGCGTGGCGGCGCAATCACCGGTACGCCAGCATCATCTGCAACCTGGAAAGGCGCCGGATCGTCACGCTGTTGCCGGATCGGGAGCCCGCAACCGCCCAGGCCTGGCTGGCCGCTCATCCCACGATCGCGATCATCGCCCGTGACCGTGGTGGGGGCTATGGTGAAGCTGCGGCAAAGGCTTTGCCGCACGCGGTACAGGTCGCGGATCGTTGGCACCTGATGGAGAACGCCAGTCGGGCCTTCCTCGATGCGGTCCGCAAATCGATGCGACAGATACGTACCGTCATCGGTGCGACCACGATCGATCCCAAGCTGCTAACAGCCGCCGAGCGCCTCCAGTATGAGGGTTATCTGCGCCGCGAGGAGACCAATGCGGCCATCTTGGCTCTGTCGAAGAATGGCATACCCATCAAGCAGATCGTGCGCCAAACTGGCCATAGCAGGAAGCTGGTACGGCAGGTGATCCGCGGCGAACGTAATGATGTCTTCCGGACCCGGCAGAGTTCGCTCGATCAGCACCTGCCGTGGCTCGACGATCAGTGGGCAGCTGGCTGCCGAAACGGCGCTGAACTCTGGCGTCGCCTAACGGCGCGTAGCTTCCGAGGCTCGCTCCGCGTCATCAGCGAATGGGTGACGCGCAGACGACGGGCTGAAAAGGCCGACGCACAGAACCTTCAGCGGATTCCGTCGGCCAGAACGATCGCGCGCCTCATGACAATCGGGCGGGATTTGCTCACGAAAGCGGAGACCATCACGGTGGCGGCGATCGAAGCTGGCGTACCGAACCTGGTCGAGGCGCGCGAAATTATCGCCGAATTCCACTTGATGATCCGGCGCAAGGCCGAGGCGGGCCTCACCCTGTGGATCGACCGGGCTCGCGCTAGTCTTGTCTCCTCGTTCGCGAGCGGCGTCGTGAAGGATGAAGCGGCGGTTCGAGCGGCAATCACGTCGCCCTGGTCGAACGGACAAACCGAAGGACAGATCACTCGCCTCAAGCTCGTCAGACGTCAAATGTACGGTCGCGGCAAAATCGATTTGCTGCAGGCCAGACTGATAGGTGCTGAATGAGTAAGCTGCACCAAAATTGCGTCAGAGCCAATATTGCAGGCCGAATGACAAGCGATCGCCATCCAGTCCCGCAGCAGTCCCTTGTCCTCCCTTGAAAAGGAGGCTCGCCGCTTGAGATCGTCGAGCGTGTCACCGGGGTGGCATCGCTCGAAATCCTCCCGGATCAGCGATTCAAGGTAATTCCGTTCCTCTTCACTGACCGGGTGCAGACTGTAGTTGGAGCTGGTCCACATGGCGATCCTTTGGTAAGCGACACTGCGGTTGGGAGGTCGGCCCCGATATAACTTGGCCGCAGGCTGTTTGTTCGCAAACTGATGGCGGGCCGCATCAGCGTCCATCTGGTCCGATGAAGGTGAAACAGAGTCCAAAACTGGCTGGCGACGCCGGCTCAAAGCCTCACAGGCAGTGCCGCCAATGGCGCTGCCAAAACCCTAGGGCGGCTTAAGCCGGTGCGCATTCCTGGACCAATCGCCTATATTCTCCTCTACGGCGCCTTGTACGCGGCGTTCGGTGTCGCATCTCCTTTCTGGCCAAAGCTTTTTGAAACGAAAACCCTGGTCCCCCAGCAGATCGGCTTGCTGCTGGCCGCTGCCATGCTAACGCGGCTCGTCTCTGGACCGCTGGTTGCGTTTCTCGCTGATTTCTTGGGATCGTTGCGCCTCGTGCTCGCAACCTGTGCCGCCCTGGCCGCAGCAACCGCCGTCGCATTGATGTGGGCCGATACGTTCCCATCCTTGCTTCTGATCGCATTGGTCCAGGCCGCTGTTCTTGCTCCGACGACGTCGATTGCCGATGCGTTGGCGGTCAACGTGTCGAGGCCCCGGATCGCGGAAAGGACGTTTGAGTACGGCTGGATAAGAGGATCCGCGTCGGCGGCCTTTATTCTGGGAACGCTAAGCGTTGGGCAGCTCATTAGCCCCACCGATTTCTCTCCGATCATCTGGATGAATGCCGGCCTGCTGATCGCGGCGGCCGTCGCCACGGCATTGATCCCCGATGGGACCAGTAGAGCCGCACGGCAGCGTGCGCCATCGTCTGGCATGTCTCGGGTCGGCGCAGTACTTGCTATCTCGCGGTTTCGACTCGTGATCTGTATCTCAGCTTTGGTCTACGGCAGCCACGCAATGCACGATGCATTTGCCGTGATTCGGTGGACCGATGCTGGCATGAGCCCCTCAGCGATCAGCTTCCTGTGGTCAGAAGCGGTGATTGCGGAAGTGCTCGTTTTTTGGCTCCTCGGTCCGGCATTCCTCGGTCGGTTTGGCGCCCGCGGTGCAGCTGTTTTGGCTGCCTTGGCAGGAATTGTGCGTTGGTCTATTGCCGGCGTGACGACCTCCGTGCTGGTGCTTGCGCTGATACAGCTACTACATGGACTGACCTTCGCTCTGCTTCATCTCGCGTGCATGCGCATAATGGGCAATCTGATCCCGAGGAACGTCGCCGCAACCGCGCAAGCCTTGTACGCGTTTGGCTCAGGTTTGGTGGCTGCGACGCTGACTTTCCTATCCGGCGTTCTGTACGCCTCATATGCCGGAGCTGCATTCTTTCCGATGGCAACTCTCTGCGCCGTAGCACTCCCGTTGGCCTGGGTTGGCTTAGCAGAAACAAATGATCGCTCTACCGCTGCTCTCTAATCGGAGCTTTGCCAGGTTCGCTCGGATCGCCGCTGTTCCAAACGGCGGCAATGACGATCCTGCCCGGATTGAGGTCGAGCCTCGACCGCTGCGTGAGCGGTCTGCGTGCCGGGCGCTTGCACTTCGGGTTCTCCGGCAGGTCTTTCGGATCGAGCGTGTACTGACTGGCGACCTGAGCCGTGTCTGGCCGCCGCGCGTTGTGCCGGATCGTCGTTCGCAAATATGGATGATGAGTAAGGAAACTTTTGCGGGCGGGTGCGTTCGTTGTCGTACAAAGTGCGCGCTGCGATGGGGAGGACTGCCATGCGATCCACAATCGTTGCGATGCTTATAGCTGTTGGAACTACGTTCGCCTTGCCGACGCTGGCGCAGCAGCAGACGGCACCGAACCCGCAGATGCAGGAGGAGGCGGACAAGGGCCTCAAGACCCGCCAGTCCGGCGAGTCAGGCTATGTCGGCGAGCAGGAAAAGCCAGGTGCTTCTGCTCATCCCCCTGGAAAGACTGACACTGCTCCGCCGACAACCGGCTCGACCAGTGGAACCTCCACGGGGGCGCCTGGTAGCGGCGAAAAGCAGCGGTGAGCTGAGCCTCGCCTAGGCGCGCCCAACCGCGCGCCTGGCGTGTAGTCCATTGCTCTTGCGCCTCGCTCGAGAAGCCACACGTGCTTGGCTGCAGCGGGGCTGGAGACGGACAATGCGAAGTCCGAAACAAACGCGACGCTCGCTTTTTTTCGCTACGCTCGGAGCGTTTCTGACAGCGAGGAGGTTCGCTGCGGCGCAGGAAGACCAGCCCGGCAGCAGCGACCGGCCGAGGAAAGGCGATCTTCTTGTGATCTCAGAGGGTGACCGCGCCGGCGCCCTCATCGTGCCCGATGACGTGAAGCTCGGTGAAGCGCCGCTGCATGCCTGGCCAAAGGACGCAAAGACTTCGGTCGTCCGCAACGGCTCGCGGCTGAACGAAATCCTTCTCATAAGGCTTGATCCCGGCGAGATGGATGAGGAGACTCGCTCGCGCTCCGCTGAGGGCATTGTAGCCTATTCGGCGATTTGTACTCATGCCGGATGTTCTGTCACCGGCTGGCTGAAGTCCGACGCAGGCGACAAAGACGTTCTCAAGTGTTTTTGTCACAATTCCGAGTTCAATCCCCGGGAAAGCGCGCAAGTCGTGTTCGGGCCAGCGCCCCGGCGTCTGGCGCCGCTGCCGCTTGCAATAGCCGACGGCTCACTCACCATAGCTGCAACATTCGTTGGAAAGGTAGGTGCTCAACAAGGAGGGTGACGAGTAGTCGCACCGGATTCCCGTGCCTCAGATGATGCCATTATTAATGCTGGGCAAGAGAAATAGCTTAGGGAGATGACGTCCATGACCAAAAGGCAATGGCTATTGTCGGGTTGTGTTGCGTGCACGACCTTTTTGTCAACCGCTGCATTTGGCGGTCCGATCGAAAATTACAGCCCGGTGACACAAGCCCGGCTGGAAAATCCGGAACCTAGTAACTGGATGCTGTACCGACGCACCTACGACGGGCAGGGCTACAGTCCACTCGGGCAGATCAACACCTCAAACGTCAAGAACCTCAAGCCGGTGTGGACTTTCTCCACTGGCGTGATCGAGGGCCACGAGGCGCCGCCGATCGTCAACAACGGGGTGATGTTCGTCACCACCCCGATGGGGCAGGTGATCGCGCTGAACGCCAAGACCGGCGAGGAGTATTGGCGCTACAAGCGCCAGCTACCGGATGATTTGTTTCAGCTGCATCCGACCAATCGCGGCGTCGGTCTGTGGCAGGACAAGCTCTATCTGGCCACAACCGATGATCACGTGGTTGCCCTCGATGCGAAGACCGGCAAGGTGGTCTGGGACACCAAAGTTCAGGACTATAAGAAAGGTCAATATCTCACCCTGATGCCACTCGTCATGGACGGTAAAGTCGTCGTCGGCGGCTCTGGCGGTGAGTTCGGCGTCCGTGGTTACGTCGTGGCCTTTGACGCGGATAGCGGCAAGGAGCTGTGGCGCACCTTCACCATTCCAGCGCCGGGTGAACCCGGCAGCGAAACGTGGACGGGCGACGACTGGAAGACCGGCGGCGGATCGGCTTGGATGACCGGCAATTACGACAAGGACACCAAGACCATCTACTGGGGCGTTGGTAATGCTGCGCCGTGGCCAGGGGACGCACACCCGGGTGACAATCTCTATACGAGCTCCGTGCTCGGCCTCGATCCCGATACCGGTAAGATCAAGACATATTTCCAGTACCATCAGAACGACTCCTGGGATTGGGACGAAGTAGAGGCACCGATACTGGTCGACCTGCAAAGAGATGGCCGCACGGTCAAGAGCCTGATTCATCCGGGGCGCAACGCGATCTTCTGGATCTTGGAGCGTAAGCCGGACAAGATCAGCTACGTAGCCGGTTGGCCCTATGTTCACACCGACGTTTGGAAAGGCATCGAGCCCGAGACCGGCAAGCCGATTGTCGACCCTGCGCACAAGCCGGTGCTCGGCAAGCGGGTCGAGTTCTGCCCGTCGCTGTGGGGCGGCAAGGACTGGCCGTCGGCGGCCTACAGCCAAAGGACAAAATACGTCTACGTGCCGGCCAACGAGAACACCTGCGGCGGCTTCACCGGCGAGAAGGTTGCGCTGAAGCCCGGCGAATTGTGGCTCGGGACCAAGCCTGAGGATATCGGTCTGACGATCCGTCCCGGCGCCAAACACATCGGTGAATTGCAGGCCTGGGATCCTGCAACGGGCAAGAAAGTCTGGTCGCACACGTTCCCGAAGTCGCAACTGTTCGGTTCTGTGCTCGCGACCGCCGGCGATCTCGTCTTTGTCGGTGGGACCAACGATCGCAACTTCCGCGCTTTCGATGCGAAGAGCGGCGAACTCTTGTGGGAGTTGAAGACAAACTCGGGCATCATGGGAATGCCGGTGTCCTATGAGGTGGACGGCACGCAATATATCGCAATCCAGTCCGGCTGGGGCGTCGACGGGCAACGCATCCAGGATGCGCTCGTGACCCAAAACATCGGGGTGGAAAACAACGTGCCGCAGGGCGGCGTGGTCTGGGTGTTCGCCGTGCAGAAATAGCCGCGTAAAGCCGCGAGGCGAGAAGCGGCGGACTAAAAAGGTCCGCCGCTTCCATGTCTATTTACCCTTGGTCTCAACCTTGGCTTTCTCGTCCTCGTTCATTTTCTTTACCGTCGGATCGCGGCTGGCCTCGCCGGTGGTCTGGGTCGTGGTGGCGGGCGGAGCGTTGCTGGGCACGGAGCTTTGACCGGCCGGATTCGCTTCCGGCCGGGTGGCGGTGGCGGGCGGCGGATTTGTCTGTGCGCTCGCCGCCTGAGCACTCAGAAGAAGGGCGCCCGACAATAGCGATGCCACAAGTACCGCTGGGGTGGCTTTCATTTGTCCGTCTCCTGTTCAGTTTACCGTTCAGATTGATGAGACGAGCCGTACACTAATATTCCGCCTCACGTCTCCAGCTGCTTACCGATCGGCAGCGCCCGGATGCGTTTCCCCGTTGCGGCGAAGATCGCGTTGATCAGGGCCGGCGCAAAGGGCGGGACGCCCGGCTCGCCGACGCCACTCGGGGGCGTATCGGGACCCGGCGGCACGATGTGGACGTTGGTCACCGCCGGAGACTCGTCGATTCGGATCACCGGGCAATCATCGAAGTTCTTCTGCTGAACCTTGCCGTCCTTGAAGGTGATCTCGCCATATTTGGCGAGGCTGAGGCCCATGATCGCAGCACCCTCAATCTGGGATTGGATGCGCTCGGGGTTGACGTAGGTGCCGCAATCGATCGCCGTGTCGACCCTTGGCACCGTCAGCTTGCCCTTGTCGTCGACGGCCACCTCGATGATGGTCGCGATGTAGCTGACGAAGCTGCGGTGCGCGGCGATGCCGAGGCCGTGGCCCTTCGGCATCTTTCGGCCCCATTCGCCCTTCTCGGCCACCAGCTCGACCACTCTGCGCAGCCGTGCGGTATCGATCGGGTAGCTGTCATAGGGCTCGCCATAGTTCCAGAGGTCCTTCACCGAGTCGAGCTTAAGGATGCGGGGCGAGCCGATCAGCTCGAGCAGCATCTCCTTCGGGTCGCGGCCGGTCGCATGCGCGATCTCTCCGACCATCGACTGCACCGCGAAGGCACGCGGGATGTTCGACACCGATCGGAACCAGCCGATCCGGGTGTGCGCGGCCGCTTCCGGGTTCTCGCAACTGACGTTGGCGATCTCGAACGGCATGTCGACGAGCCCCATGCCGAGCTCGAACGGGGCCTGATGCACCGTTCCGGCGGCAAAGGTCGACGCGATGCTGGGCGCTACGCTGCGATGGCGCCAAGCGGTCACCTTGCCGCTCTTATCGAGCCCTGCCTCGATCCGTTCCACGGATACGGTATGCAGGAAGCCGTTATGGATGTCATCTTCCCGCGTCCATTGCACCTTGACCGGTGCGCCGAGCTCCTTCGAAAGCAGCGCGGCTTCGAGGGCAAAGTCGCATTTCGATTTGCGGCCGAAGCCGCCGCCGAGCAGCGTGACGTTGACGGTGACGTTCTCCTGGGGGATGTCCAATGTCTTGGCCACGTCTTCACGTGTTCCACCGGCACTTTGCACCGGCGCCCAGATCTCGGCCTTGTCGCCTTTGACGTCAGCGACCGCGACTGGTGGCTCCATGGCGACGTGAGCAAGGTGCGGCAGAAAGTACTCGCCCACGATCACCTTGTCGGCGCCCTTCAGCGCGGCTTCCACATCACCTTCCTTGCGCACCACGAGGCCCGGCTTGCGCGCGGCCTCTTCGAGCTCCTTGCGATAGGCGCCCGACTCGTATTTGCCGTTCGGTCCGTCCTCCCAGACGATCTTCAGCGCATCGCGCCCCTTGATCGCTGCCCCCGTGTTCCGAGCGATCACGGCCACGCCGCCGAGCGGCTGGAATTTGGACGGCCACGGCCACCCCTTGACTTCCACGACCTTCTCGACGCCCGACACCTTCATGGCTTCGGACCCGTCAAACGAGACGAGCTTGCCGCCAGTCACCGGCGGTCGTGCGATTACCGCGTATTTCATGCCGGGCAGTCGCACGTCGGCACCGTAGCGTGCGGCGCCGGTGGTAATATCGTGCAGGTCGACAATTCCGATCGCGCCTTTGCCGAGATAGCGGAAATCCTTTGGGTCCTTCAGCTTCAAGCCTTCGACGCTCGGCACTGATTGCTGGGCGGCATCAGCGGCCAGTTCGCCAAAGCCAAGCTTGCGCCCGCTCGCGCCATGGACAACTTCGTGGTTGGAGGCTTTCACCTCGGTGGCTGGCACGCCCCAGCGCTTTGCGGCCGCCTGCTCGAGCATGGTGCGCGCGGAGGCGCCGATCTGACGCATGGGCATCAGATAGTGCCGGGTGCTGCGCGAGCCGTCGGTGTCCTGGTTGCCGAACTTGGCTTCGTCGCCATGCGCCTGCTGGACGCGCACCCGCTTCCAGTCGGCTTCCATCTCTTCGGCGACGATCATGGGCAGGCTGGTCCGCACGCCGGTGCCCATCTCCGCGCGGTGCGCGAGGATGGTCACAATGCCGTCCGATGCGATCGACACGAACACGCGCGGATCGACCACGGTGCCGTGCGGCATCTGACCGGCGCCGGTCTCGTAGGCCAAGGCCGGCCGCATCATAATGGGAGCGGCGAGCACAAAGCCGCCGGCGAGCCCAAGCCCCTTGAGGATGCTGCGGCGCGAAACGTTCTCGATCTTGATCTGCTTCTCAAAGCCGCGAAGCTTGCTGGGATGGTTGAGCATGTTCATGTCACACCCCCGTTGACGCGAGATGGACGGCGTTTTCGATGCGCTGGTAGCAGCCGCACCGACAGATATTCCCGGACAGGGATTCGCGAATTTGGTCATGCGACGGCTTAGGATTTCCCATCAGCAGCGCCGCAGCCTGCATGATTTGACCGGTCTGGCAGAAGCCGCATTGCGGGACGTTAAGCTGCCGCCACGCCTTTTGAACGGGATGATCGCCGGTTGGGTGAAGGCCCTCGATGGTCGTGACCTCGCGATCTCTGACGTCGGACACCGAGGTGACGCAGGCACGCACCGCCTGCTTATCGACGATGACGGTGCATGAGCCGCAGAGGGCCTGACCGCAGCCGAACTTCGTGCCCGTCAGTCCGATCTCGTCCCGGATGAACCAGAGTAGCGGCAGATCGGGATCGCCACCCCAGTTCTGTTCTTGGCCATTAATCTTCAGCTTGATCATGATGATCTCTCCCTCTTGGTACGGAACCGCCTGGAGCGTCTCATCGAGATGAGCGAGAAGAGCTTTCCTGAGAACCCTTGCGGTCAGCGCGTAACGACTGAGCTCGCTGAAGGACGGCACCGTGGAAGGCTGGTTTAAATGTATGTGTCTGGCGTCCATCCTCCTGTGTTGCTTTTGCTGTGTTCAAGGTATGGACGTCCATGAAGCTATCACAAAGCCGCAGGGGGTTCACAACGATTTGTTGGCTGTTGCATTTTCCGACCGTCGCGCCTGCTTGGGCTTTTTTTGATCATGGTCAGGCACAAGGGACGAGCTTCCACCTCAGGGACCGCTTCTTCGCGCTTAGCGGGAGCCCGGCACGATCAGGCCACCCTCGGGGTGCCTGAGAAAGAACGATGCTGACCTTCAGGCGGCTGCCGGTAAGCCCTTCTGAGCTCGAAGTCACCAGCCTATTCCGGCTGGGACGCCCGAAGGCTTGAGGCACGGCTCGGTAAGGAAAGGGTGCGCACCCAAACTCGCTATGCATTTCATCGGTGCCGGCAAAATGGCCTCAAGCCGCGCGAGCCCGCCCTTTGCGAGAGGACATAGTCACAGGACGCTTACTGCGACAATGCTTGCGCAGTTCATAGCCCAATCCTGGGTCCTTTAATCCGAGCGCCAGGGCCGGAATAGGTCGGGCATGCGAAGCATTGGCTGTCTACAATTGCAACTAAGGGCAAAAAGGTTATCAAATCAAGGTCGCGGACGTGGCGGAACTGGTAGACGCAAGGACTTGGAATCGCGCGGCGCCAATGAAATCGCTCTTCTTCCGATCTAACGCGGGCAGGCAATCTGCGTGAAGCGGATGGGAGACACGGCCGACGCCGCGATCGGGATCGGTCGCGTTCATTCCGGGCGGTAGGACCACGCCGCACGTGATCGGCAGCGAGAATTCAGGACCGCTCCGTTGCTAGTCGAGCTTAGCTCGGCTGGCCACGCCGCTCCATCTGTGGCAAGCTCGATTTTATTCAACGAGCTCAACAGGTATCTCGCCACCCGACATCGGGTGCCGTAGAGGCCAGCAGTTGAACCCCGTCTTTCGGTTCGGCGCGCATGGACAGCGACTTCCAGGTGTTATGGGAGGACGACGACCGCATCTTTTGCCGGGCATCGCGCCAGGGCTCCGATGGTGGCCGCAAATCTGTGCTGGCCGTGCTTCCCGCTGAGCACGCCCCATCAACGAGCCGGGATCGCCTGGCTCACGAATATGCACTAAAGGACGAACTCGACAGCGCGTGGGCCTTGCGGCCGCTCGAACTTGTCAGTGAGGGCGGCCGGCCCGTGCTGTTGCTCGAGGATCCCGGCGGCGAGCCGCTGGAGCGCCAGCTCCAAGCGCCCATGCAAGTGGGAACATTCTTGCATCTCGCCGTCCACATCACGGCAGCTCTTGGCAAGGTCCATCAGCGTGGGCTCGTGCACAAAGACATCAAGCCGCACAACATCATCGTGAATCGCGCGACCGGCGAAGTCAGACTCACGGGTTTCGGCATTGCCTCGCGACTCCCGCGCGAGCGCCAATCACCCGAACCGCCTGAAACCATCGCCGGCACCCTCGCCTATATGGCACCCGAGCAGACCGGACGAATGAACCGCTCGATCGACGCGCGCAGTGATCTATACGCGCTGGGCGTCACCTTCTATCAGATGCTCGCCGGGGCGCCCCCATTTACCGCAGCCGATCCGATGGAATGGGTGCACTGCCATATCGCCAGGAGGCCTGTGCCGCCCGCCGAGCGTCGGAAGCAAGTGCCCAATTTCCTTTCGGCCCTTATCATGAAGCTGCTCGCCAAGACCGCCGAGGAGCGCTATCAGACCGCGGCCGGTCTGGAGAGCGATCTCCGGCGCTGCCTCGCCGCCTGGGAGGCTCGGCAGGGGATCGACGACTTCCCCCTGGGCGAGCGCGACATCCCGGACCGGCTGCTCATCCCCGAGACGCTGTATGGGCGCGCGCGAGAGATCGAAGTCTTGCTCGCGGCCTTCGACCGCATGGTCCAGAGCGGGACGCCTGAGCTGGTGTTGGTCTCGGGATATGCCGGCATCGGCAAGTCAGCTGTCGTCAACGAGCTGCACAAGGTGCTGGTGCCCTCGCGCGGCCTGTTCGCCGACGGCAAATTCGACCAATACAAGCGCGACATTCCTTATGCCACACTGGCGCAGGCGTTCCGCAGCCTGCTCCGGGGCCTTCTGGCGAAGAGCGAGGTCGAGCTGGCGCCCTGGCGCGATGCCCTGCACAAGGCGTTAGGCCCGAACGGCCGGCTATTGGTGGACCTCGTCCCCGAGCTGAGGCTCATCATCGGCGAGCCGCCGCGGGTACCCGACCTGGCTCTGCAGGATGCGCAAAGGCGCTTCCACCAAGTGGTGCGGCAGTTCATCGGCGTGTTCGCGCGACCGGAGCATCCGCTGGCGCTATTCCTCGACGACCTGCAATGGCTCGACTCGGCGACGCTGGACCTGCTCGAGGATCTGCTGACTCAGACGGATGTGAGCCATCTCCTGATGATCGGCGCTTACCGCGACAACGAGGTCGATGCCGCGCATCCTCTGCGGCGCAAGATCGCCGCCATCAAGAACCGCAGCGGCATCGTTGAGGAGATCGCGCTGGCGCCGCTTGCCACCGAGCATGTCGGGCAGCTGATCGCCGACTCGTTGCGTTGCGAGCCGAGTTATGCCGCGTCCCTGGTGCAGTTAGTGCAGGAGAAAGCGGGCGGCAATCCGTTCTTCGCCATCCAGTTTCTCCACGAGCTCGTCGAGGAGCGTTTGCTTGCGTTCGATCATACGTCATCGTGCTGGTCGTGGGATCTCGATCTCATTCGCGCCAAGGGCTATACCGACCATGTGCTGGACCTCATGGTCGGCAAACTCGCGCGCCTTCCGGCCAACACGCAGGCAGCGTTGCAGCAGCTCGCCTGTCTCGGTAACACCGCCACGATGACGCTGTTGGCCCTTGTTCTGGGAAGATCGGCGGCTGAAGTCGACGCAGCGCTGTGGGAAGCCGCGCACGAGGAGCTGGTCGAGCGACGGCAAGGCTACTACAGATTCACCCACGACCGGGTGCAGGAAGCCGCCTATTCAAGCAAACCGGAAGCCGAGCGTGCGGAAGCCCATCTCGCCATCGGCCGGCTGCTCGCGGCGAATACTCCCACAGAGCAACACGGGGACGTGATCTTCGACATTGTCAATCAGCTCAACCGCGGCGTTGCGTTGATCACCTCACGAGACGAACAAGCGAAGCTGACCGAACTCAACCTGCTCGCAGCCAAGCGCGCCAAAGTGTCTACCGCCTATGATTCGGCACTGACTTATCTCAATGCCGGCGCGGCCCTGTTGCCGGAGGATTGCTGGGAGAGCAGGCATGAACTTGTCTTCTCGCTGGAGATCAACCGGGCAGAATGCGAGTTTCTGACCGGTGCGCTGGCGGAAGCGGAGCGACGCCTGATGGCTCTCTCAGCCCGTGCGGCCGGCCCTGTCGAGTTAGCCACGGTCTCATGCCTGCGCATCGACCTGTACACGAGGCTCGATCGGAGTAGCGATGCAATTGCTGTTGCTCTCGATTACCTCCGCCACCTGACCATCGACTGGCCACCCCATCCGACGGACGAGGAGGCGCGAGGTGAATACGACCGCGTCCGGTCCCAACTTGGCGGGCGCCGTATCGAAGCTCTGATCGATCTGCCCTTAATGAGTGATCCGATGTCTCTCGCGACTCTGGGCGTGCTGACCAGGCTGCTGCCGCCTGCACTATTCACGGATTTGAACCTCTTTTCCTTGACCGTTTGTCGAGCGGTTAATCTCAGCCTTGAGCACGGAAACTGCGATGCCTCGTGCGTTGCCTATATGAGGCTTGGGATGATTGCCGGTCCTCGCTTCGGCGACTACGAGGCGGGATTTCGATTTGGTCTGCTCGGATATGAATTGGTCGAACGGCGCGGATTGACGCGATTTCATGCGCAGACCTACATGCTCTTCGGAGCGCACCTCGCGCCATGGACGCGACATGTCCGGAGTGCGCGTGATGCGCTGCTTCGGGCTTTCGACGTCGCAAACAAAACAGGCGACCTCACGTTCGCCGCGTACGCCCGCGTCAATCTGAATTCGAATCTGCTCGTGGCTGGTGACCCGCTCGCCGAGGTGCAACGCGAAGTCGAGAGTGGCCTCGCGTTTGCGAAAACGGCACAGTTCGGGCTGGTCGTTGACGTTGTCGTCAGCCAACTGCAGCTCATCCGGACCCTGCGGGGGCTGACGTCGAAATTCGGCTCCTTCGACGATGAGCAGTTTGAAGAGCTTCAGACGGAGCGCCGGTTCGCCGAGAATGCCAACCTCATGCGAGCGGACTGCTGGTATTGGATCCGAAAGCAGCAGGCGCGCTTTTTTGCAGGCGACTACGCGGCTGCGATTGAGGCGTCACAAAGGGCGCAGCGGCTGCTGTGGACGTCTATATCGCAGCTCGAAACTGCCGAATACGAATTCTATGGTGCATTGTCCCTCGCGATGGCCTGCGCCTCCGCCGCGCCTGCCCAGCACCGGGAGTACCTCGCGGCACTGGCGGGGCACCGGCGACAGATCCAAATCTGGGCAAAGAATTGTCCGGAGAATTTCGAGAATCGCGCTGCGCTGGTCGAGGCGGAGGTCGCCCGCTTGGAGGGCCGCGAGCTCGATGCCGAGCGCCTCTATGAACACGCTATCCGCTCGGCCCGCGCCAATGGCTTTGTTCAAAACGACGCGCTTGCCAACGAACTGGCCGCACGCTTCTACGCGGCCCGCGGATTTGAGAGAATCGCTCGTGCGTACCTGGCCGACGCTCGGCGTGCCTATTTGCGGTGGGGGGCTGATGGCAAGGTGCGGCAACTCGACCGCGTCTATGCCCATCTGGCAGAGGAAACAGCGGCGCTCGGCCCGACGAGCACGATCGGAACCCCCCTGGAGCAGCTCGACCTCGCCACCGTCATCAAGTTGTCGCAAGCGGTCTCGGGCGCAATCGTCCGGGAGAAGCTGCTCATCACCGTCATGCGCACCGCTATCGAACACGCGGGCGCCGAGCGCGGCCTGTTGGTTCTGTCGCACGGGACCGAGTTGCGAATTGCCGCTGAAGCGACCACCGACGGCGACACGGTCGTCGTGCAGCTGCGCGACGAGCCCGTGACTGCAGCGCTCCTGCCGGAGGCGATCCTCCACTACATCTTGCGTACGCGGGAGAGCATCATTCTCGATGATGCCGCAGCCCAGAAACCGTTTTCAGCGGATCCCTACATCATTCAGCGCCAAGCGCGCTCTGTTCTCGGCCTGCCGGTGATCGCTCATGCCAATTTCATCGGCGTGCTGTACCTGGAAAACAATCTGGCTGCGCATGTCTTCGCGCCGGGTCGGATCGCGGTGCTAAAGCTGCTCGCCTCGCAGGCGGCAATCGCGCTGGAGAATGCTCACTTGTACCAGGATCTCGCAGAACGCGAGGCTAGGATTCGGCGCCTGGTCGAGGCCAACATCATCGGGATTATCATCTGGGAGCTTGGAGGTCGGATTCTGGAGGCGAATGATGCGTTTCTCCGCATCGTAGGATACGATCGCGAGGATCTCATTTCGGGACGTCTACGCTGGACTGACCTTACACCGCCGGAGTGGCTCGACCGCCACATGCGATTGTGGATCCCGGAGCTAAAGATGATGGGGAGCGTGCAGCCGTTCGAGAAGGAATATTTCCGCAAGGACGGCAGCCGCGTGCCCGTGTTGATCGGCATGGCTGCATTCGACGAGCGACGAGATTACGGCGTCTCCTTTGTCGTCGACCTGACGGAGCGCAAGCGGTCGGAAGAGGCACTGCGGCAGAGCGAGGAGCGCTTTCGCACCCTTGTACAATTCTCCTTCGACGTGTACTGGGAATCCGATGCGCAGCATCGCTTCACCCGCCAGGAGTTCGGCGAACGTCTTGCCGACGCGCCGGCGCCTGGCTCTGAAATTGGGAAGACGTGGTGGGAAGTGCCCTATTTGGAGCCTGACGCGGAAGCCTGGCGCAAGCACCGGGAGACGCTCGATGCCCACCTGCCGTTCCGTGATTTCGAGCTGGCGCGGCCTACGCCTGACGGCGGCAAACGCTACGTGTCCATCTCGGGACTGCCGGTCCTCGACAATGCAGGGCGCTTCATCGGTTACCGCGGCGTCGGACGGGACACCACCGAGCGCAAGCGGGCCGAAGAGACCTTGCGGGAGGTGCAAAGGGAATTGGCGCATGCGAACCGCCTCGCCACCATGGGTGAGCTCACGGCCTCGATCGCCCATGAAGTAAGCCAGCCGATCGCTGGCGCATCGATGAATGCCGATGCCGCCCTGCATTTCTTGGACAGAAACCCGCCGGCTGTTGGGAGAGCCAGGGACATGCTCGGTTATGTTGTGAACGACACTGATCGAGCCCGCGACATCATCGGGCGGATACGTGATCTCATCAAAAAAGCACCGCCGCTGAAGGATCGCCTGGATATCAACGAGGCCATCCGGGGCGTGATCGAGCTCGCCCGCAGCGAAGCGGTGAAGAACGACGTCGCGATGCAGACGGAACTCGGAGACGGTTTGCCACTCGTCGAAGGCGATCGCGTCCAATTGCAGCAAGTGATCCTGAACCTGATGGTCAATGCCATCCAAGCCATGGGCACGGTCGCAAGGGGATCGCGAAGCGTGCTCATTACGACCGCTCGGGCCGAATCTGACGGCATTATCGTCGCGGTGAAGGATTCGGGACCAGGATTGGCCCCGGACGCTCTCAAGCGCATCTTCGACCCCTTCTACACGACGAAGCCTGGCGGTCTGGGGATGGGACTGTCGATCTGCCGCTCGATCATCGAAGCGCATGCCGGGCGCCTGTGGGTGACCTCCAATGCGCCCCATGGCGCGACTTTCCACTTCACGGTGCCAGCCCACCCGGGCAGCGCGTCGTGACCATCCCGCATGGGTTGCTTTTGAGACCCCGCTCCGGCGTTCACGCCAGAAGTGTCAATCTGGAGTGGGCCCTGGGCCGGACAGGGGCGAATTTGCCGGGCTTTCGAAGGACGAAAGCCCATGGCCGAGCACCGCATTCAGAACATCGAGTTCAAGCGTCAGCCGCCATGTTGCAACGACTGACAGCGATCACGACCAGCCTCCCGGGGCCGCCACAGTTGGCGGCCTCGTTCATGTCCGGCTGAGATGTCGCCTATTGGGCCCGTGACTGACCTTAGTTCAGAGCGCGGCGACGGTCGCTTTCGGGAGGTGAGCCGACCAAAATCTTGTAAGCTGCCGAGGGCTGCCTCTGACCCGATGTATGGTCCGGCCGCGCGTTTCAAGAGGTTTCGTCAAGTCAGATGGCGGCAGAAGGCGCATCCACGTCGGCGCATGCGCGTTTATTCGAGAACCTCATATTCGAACGCTACGCCCTCAGGGTCGTTTTCCTCGAACCATTTCTCTGCGGCATCCTGGTTAGCGAACACCTTAACGTGGTCCTTATCGCCAGCCTGCTTGCCGGTGTTGACGTATACGAAGACTGTCATAGCTCGCGCTCCATCGCGGGATGGCTCCGGTTCTTCACCTTGATCCAGTACTTCTGCCGGCCGCCACGGTATGGCCGATCGCGATGCTTGGAGACCAGGCCCTCCAGGCCCATGCGGCACGCCGCGCGAAACAGGTCGGGCCCGATCTCAACGCGTTCGAACGGCGCGACACTGATCCCGTCCGGCCTGCGCGCCAATAGCTGCTGCAGATTTGCTTTGCGCATGTGGAGGGGCAGGGACCGCAAATCATCCCCGCCCATCGCGAGGATATCGAAGGCGTAAAGCTGCACCTCGTGGTCGTCTTGCCGGCTGTGCAGCGCGTTGAAGTCGCTGATGCCGGGCTTGGCACCTGCGAGACGGGGGAGCCCGGCTATTGGAAGCACCACGATCGCGACGGGGATGGAATTTCTTGCGAGCCATGGCCGTCACGGCGGGGAGCTGCTGCTCGGCCATTTTCGTTTGCAACGGGGGCAGACCGGATCTTGATGGCGCCCGGCACGTCAGCAGCCGAGGCCAGAGCGGACGTGATGGCGACGCGGCCAAATCGACGCGAATGACCCGAATCGGACGTTTGGCAATCCGACAAGAGACGTCGTGCGGGAATGGTCGAACAGCTCGCTGCAAACAGAAGGGATGGCCCGCAGTTCAATGCAGCCTCACCCCTCCATCCGGCCTTACCCAGACCGTCGACGAGATGCGCGTGGTCTTCTGGACGAAACCACGGAGCTCTGTTGCGGACATACATATCTAATGCCCCCGGAGCGCGCGAGACGGCCTTTTCCAGTTCTTCCTTCGCTTCCGCTGTGCGGCCAAGCTGGCCCAGCGCCGCCGCGGACCAGCGGTAGATCATCGGAAAATTGGGATACGACCGGATCAGGCGTTTTGCGGCCTCGATCGAAGCCTCGTATTCGCCGCAGAAATATAAACCGCACGCGATGTGCAACAAGCGGACTGCCAGATAGGGATCGCGGGGATCGAGCCTGATACACACGTTGAGAGACGTGACCCCCTCCTTGTGCCGAATATGTGCCGCTACATCGCGACCTCCCTCGATATTGACGGCCCTGTCTCCAGTCCGGTGAATCACGAGAGTTGGCACCCGGACCGCGGGTAGAATCCCGCTGATTTCGATCTGACTATTCATGCGCATGAGAGCGGCCACGGCGGCCGGGCTGGCGCCGAGCCGCTCGTTGCGCCCCCACCAGCGCTGGAAACTTGCATCATTAGCGCGGCGAATGACTTCCGTGGGTGCTCAAACCAAACCAACTCGTCAGTTGAGCTAAGCCGCCGAACTGGCTCGACCTAGATCATCCGCGCGGCTAGTCCGCCATCCGCACTCCGGACGCCCGACGGTTGCGCATCAGCCGAACGCCAGCTCAGGCGGACGGGCGTCCATCACCGAGCTCGGACAATTCCTGCGGGCGGGCGACAACGGACCCGAACACCAAGCCCTGCTCGCGTTGATCGGGACGTCTCGCCGGTACTAACACGGCGCATGTCGCGGGATAGCCAAAGGTCGCTGCGAGCGGCCCGCTGTTCTGAATGCAAGCACTCGCGCAGATAGCCAAAGGCGGCGGTCTCCGGTTCCTTTAGGAATGGGCAGCCGTACTCACAGACGGAGAAGCTGCGGGAAGGGCAGGTACGTTCCAGAGGTGTCGTTATGCCTCGCATTGACATAGACCACAAACACAGTCGAGCAATTGCTAAAGAAACTGGAGAGAAACTGCGGGCGGCACTGAAGCCTGAGCCGGAACAACCGGAGAACCTTAAGACGCAAATCCCAGCGTGCGGCAAAAGCAAAACCGCGCCGTTGAGGCGCATGCGAAAGGTTGCATCCGGCTACTCGTTCGAAGCTTGTAGCGCCGCTTCTAATTCTGCGACGATTTCGTGCAAGAGCCCGAGTGCGAGCGGATCGGTGACGTCGCGCTCCATCATGCGATAGCGCATGATCTGATTTTGAAGCTCTTGCTGTTCCTCGTCGTCGTCCATCACGCGCTCCGCAATTGAGCAATGACGCCGAACGAGGCCGATAGTTGCCGGGAACTTTGAAAAATCTTGGCCGGAATTGAGGCGGTGCCTAACGGGGTGGCTGCAATTCAGCCGACGCCATCCACCTGTCCATCCGAGACACCGTTTCGATCTGGCGCAGTCTCCGCTCGATCAATTCGCGCTGTTCTTGTCGGCTCGCATTTTCCAGTTGCACCTCGAGGCGAGCTTTTTCAGCGGACAAGAGTTCGCGAAACGTGTGCGGACTGCGATGCATCGCTCTCTCCTATGTACGTTTGGCGGGAGAACGATGTTCGCTCTCTCAGCCACCGCCGCCAGGGTAGTTGGCCGGTGATATCGGTTAACGAACTACTGGCCGGGAGCGGTCCAACCGGGGTCGCAAGCTAAATGGGTTCCGTGGAGCCCATTCAAAACATCCCGATTAAAGCGACCTCGATCAGGAAAGTGACGCCCATAATGGTGACAGTGAGAATTGCGTCTCCCGGCGATACAGGGGTCATTGCGTGCCTCGCACCTTGCGAAGCCCCGAAGCCCAAGAGCCAACCTGCCAACGTTGGGAATGTTTCAGGTTCCAAGCGCGTTAGGCACGACATGCCTACCGCATTTCGAGTTCGCTGATCGCCTGCGCTGAAATCTGTGCAGGGTCTTTGATCCCGGTTTGGGCGATCTTGATGATTGTCTTCGCCACCAATTCCGTGAGCGGATCATCGCGATCTTTAACACAGAGGGTACGTAACGTTTGCTCGTAAGCCTTGATAATAGAGGCAATCTCTTTCGGTGCCATCCCGTGGGTTTGTAAGTGCAGGTAAATCGCCATGCTCGCCCTCCAAAGCCCTGCCGATGATCCGGAATAACTAACATGGAACCGGGCAGGCGTCGCCTGCGCGCCGGAATGTGGGCACCTGCCGATGATGCGTTCTCAGTAGCTTTACTGAGATGGCGGGCGCGAAGAACAAACGGAGCCCCCCGCTTTCATCGGGTCCTACCGATCCGGAGGGCGCGCGGGTACGCGGGACCGCCCGCTTTGCGGAGATTTCGCGGCGGCGTTTTCGGCCTTTGGTTTCTCGCAAAAACGGGCTTTCCCGGGCTATAGACCGGCCCTTCAGGCAGCAAATCATGGATGCACTGGCGAGCAAGCCGGCCGTGGAAACATGGCCGATTGAGCGTTTACGGCCCTATGAGCGCAATTCGCGCCGGCATTCGGCCGAGCAGATCGAGCAAATCGCCGCGTCAATCCGGCAATGGGGCTGGACCATGCCGATCCTCGCGGCCGATGACGGCATGGGTTCTCGCCGGTCATGGGCGCCTCGCCGCCGGCAAGCTGCTGGGATTTACCGAGGTCCCGGTCATCGTGGCGCGCGGATGGACCGATCAGCAAAAGCGCACCTATGTCATCGCCGATAATCGGCTGACCGATGCCAGCGATTGGGATGACGAGTTGTTGCGGCTCGAATTGGCCGACCTCGTCGAGGGCGATTTCGAGATCGCGCTGACCGGAATAAAATAAGAGGACGAGCTATCACGGCTGTCCGTCGGCGTCGGCGAGCTTGAGCACATGCCGGAATTGCCGGACGGTGATCGGTCGCCATTCCGCGACATGACGTTCATTCTGTACGGCGATCAATTCGGGATCGTCGAGCGCGCGATAGCCACGGCGACCAAACCACGTGAGCCGAACACCCCCAATCGATCGCCCCAAGGCAATGCGCTCGCCGCGATCTGCGCCGAATATCTAGAGCGCGTCTCATAAATCGAGTCTGATTGGTGCGGCTTACGCGATGTCCACTATGCCCCGATATCGACCAAATGAAGGTAACTGGACTAGCTGCCTGTACGAATAATGTCGGCTACTTCCCCAGACGAAAAGCGCACTAAGTGGACCGGAGCGCGCGGAAAAGCTGCACGAGAGAGAGCGTCACGATCAGCACGCCTACGGCCGTGGTCAGACCCCGAGCTGGGACATGCTTCACAAACCAGCCTCCGAATGGCGCAGCGAGCACGCCGCCAAGCACGAGTGGAATGAGGTGTTCCAGAGGCACGGCACCAATTTCCGTGAAAAAAGTGGTTGCCGCCGAGACGGTAACGCAGAACTCAGCTGTATTGACCGAGCCTACGGAGTAGCGCGGCGCGTGCCCTGACCCCACGAGCGTTGTTGTTGTAATCGGTCCCCACCCGCCGCCGCCAGTCGCATCGAGAAACCCTGCGCCAAATCCGAGCGCTGCAGCCCAGCCTGCGGGAGTTCGTGGTGTCGGCGTGATCCGGCGCGATTTCCAGAGAATATAAAGTCCCATGATAAGCAAATAGGCGTAGACAAAGCGGCGCGCGGCTGTGACTTCGATGTTCGATAGAACCCAGGCGCCTAAAATCGCGCCCAACACTCCTGTCACGCCCAAGCGCGCCACCATCCGCCAATCCACATTGCGATGATAGATGTGCGAAGCCGCCGATGCGCTCGTGGTGAAGACTTCAGCCGTATGAACCAGCGCGCTAGCATGTGCCGGCGGCAAGCCTATAGCCAACAGCGCGGTGTTCGTCAGCACGCCGTAGGCCATACCAAGCGCACCGTCGACCAGCTGTGCCACGAACCCCGCGGCGAACAAAAGCCACCAGATGTCCACAGAATTACCTCCGACGATGGAGGCAATACTATCAGTCTTCGATCAATGTTCGCTGTTATTGAGGCTGACACATCCGGTCACCCGCAGAGGGGCATTCTCGACCCGGTCGAACCAGCGGCAAGTCCGGCAACATCCGCCATGCCTAAAAGCTGAAGTGAATTCAGAGAATTGGCGTCTCCGCGGTGGGACGTTGTCGGTTGATGGTGCCGCCTGTAACTCCCGAACCGGAGCCTCGAATCATGCGCTACTCAGTGACTAGCCATGGGACAAGCTAAGAATCTCCGCGTAGCGCCCATCTCGAAGAAAGACGCAGACGCGCTGATCACTCGGCTGCACTACAGCCACAAGACCGTCAACAACGCTTTCCTCGCGCTCGGCGTCTTTTTGAACGGCCGGCTCGAAGGCGCGATGACGTTCGGCCCGTCAATGGATAATAGCAACATTCTCGGGCTCGTGCGCGATACCACATGGAATGGCTTTCTCGAATTGAACCGGTTGGCGTTCTCGGAGGCGCTGCCGAGGAATTCGGAAAGCCGTGCGCTCTCGATCGCCCTGCGGATGATCAAAAAGCATTATCCGCACATCGAATGGGTGATCTCGTTCGCCGATGGATGCCAGTGCGGCGACGGGACGATCTATCGCGCGGCCGGCTTCGTCCTGACAGGGATCAAGTTGAACAAAAGCCTTTTGCGACTGCCCGACGGCTCGGTCACGCACAAGATGACGCAAGTGACCGGAAAGAACCGGGCGGCTCATTTCGCCAAGACCGGAGGTTCATGGTCCGGCCAGGGCGCGCCGCTCGACGGCTACCAGACGCGATATATCTATTTTCTCAATCCCGAGGCGCGGGCGCGGCTCGCTTGCAAAGAAATCCCGTATGCGGAGATCGAGCGGCGCGGCGCCGGCATGTGTCGCGGAATTGCGCGTGGTAAGCAGGCGATGACCGAGGCCCCCTCGGAACAGCGGCGCGGCAGCGGCGACCACCACGCTCCAGTTTGAGCGGACACGTCGGCTTTGGAGGAGAAGCAGAAATCATGTGCTCGTTCCGAGCCTTACCGGTTTTGACCCGGAGCGGTCCTTTGATGCAGTTACTTGAATCAAGCTGCCTTAGCCGACCCTCTCCCACACCAGCTTCAGGCCGGCATCTCGGCCCCGCTATAAGTGATACACTGACCCGCGTAAGACCAGGGGAGGTGAGCATGGCCCTGCACGGGGTACTACATCGGACCTGTCTCTCTGACTGCTGGTGTGGTCGATGAGCACTCTCGATCTTCCGGTGACGCGTTACGCCCGAAGCGGGGAGTTGAACATCGCCTATCAAACGATGGGCGATGGGCCTATCGACCTTGTCATCGTCCCTGGAATGATCACTCACGTGGAGTTCCTGCACGAGATACCCGGCTACACCGACTTCCTGCGCCGCCTTGCGATGTTCGCGCGGGTCGTCACCTTCGACAAGAGCGGCCAAGGTCTGTCAGATCGAGCTTTCGGCGTGCCGTCTCTCGAACAGCGCATGGACGATATCCGTGCGATCATGGACGACATCGGATCGACGCGCGCGGCTCTGCTCGGCTGCTCCGAAGGCGCGCCGATCAGCGTGATGTTTGCCGCGACCTACCCGCAGCGCACCTCGCATCTTATTCTTTACGGCGGCTTCGCACGATTCACCGCGGCGCCCGATTATCCGTTCATCCGCACCGAGAAGGAATTGGCGCGGCGCGTTGAGGATATTGTGGCGCATTGGGGAACGGGCACATTGGCCAGTAATATCTCCCTGCCTAGCCTCGCGAGGACGCCAGATCTCATCAGTCAGCTTGGCAAACTGGAGCGCCTCACCTTCAGCCCCGGCGCCCTCCGGGCGATGTATCGGCAAAATGCGCTGATTGACGTGCGGCCCGTGCTGTCAGCCGTGCGGGTTCCGACCTTGGTGCTCCACCGACGTAGCGACGCGGCCATGCCGGTGGAGAACGGCCGCTATTTGGCCTCGCGAATTCCAGGGGCGAAATTCATCGAGTATGGCGATTGCAGTGACCACCTCATTTTCGCGGGTGATTGGCCGAGCTTGTGCGGCGATATCGAAGAGTTCGTCACCGGCCATCGGGAGATGACCGTGCCCGATTTCGACCGCGTATTAGCGACGGTGCTCTTTACCGACATCGTCGATTCGACCCGGCGCGCGGCCGAGATAGGCGATCAGGCATGGCATCGGGTGCTCGATGAGCACGACCGCACGGCGCAACGGATCGTGACGCAGCATCGAGGAAATCTGGTCAGAACGACCGGCGACGGGGTCCTCGCCACCTTCGACGGACCGGGGCGGGCGATCCGTTGCGCGCTGGCATTTGAAGCCGCAACAGCCCGCATGGGGTTGCCGGTGCGGGCGGGTCTCCATACCGGCGAGGTCGAACTGCGCGACGGTGACATCGGCGGCATCGCGGTCCACGCCGCCGCCCGCGTGATGGCGCACGCCGGGGCGGGCGAAGTCCTGGTCTCGCGCGTGGTCACCGATCTCGTCGCGGGCGCCGGGCTGAAATTCTCCGAGCGCGGGGCGCACGAGTTCAAGGGCTTGTCAGGACGCTGGGATCTCTTTGCGGTGAGCGCGTAGATAACTCGATACCTTGCTTTGGCTGGGCACGGGTGCTCTCACGCTAGTCGGCGCAAGACCGGCGAAGGCGCTGCAGCGGCCTACGCCGGATGATGCGCTCAAGAACGCGATGCGCGAGGCGGACAAGGAAGATCGTGCGGCGGCTTAATGCGCCTCTGCCCGGCTCAAATCTAATCAGCTCGCGCCGTCGGTATAACCGCTTCTGGCCCGAAGCTGCCCTGGGCTGAGCGCGGAGCAAGGCCCGCTTCCAAGAGGACAACGGAAGGTTGTCGACCCAGTTCCGGTCTTCCGCCTGTGACCCAAACCGGTCATTTCGAGAGGACGGCACCCTAGACAGGCTATCTCCCTTGAGGGATCATGCGGCGCCAAGCGTACCCTGGGGCGCCATCATGGACGTCGAAGGTTGGCTACGGAGGCTTGGCCTCGAACAGTACGAGGCGGCATTCCGAGAGAATAAGGTCGACGACACGGTCCTGCCGAGCTTGACTTCGGAGGATTTAAAGGACCTTGGTGTCGAATTCGTCGGGCATCGTCGTAAGCTGCTCGAGGCCATCAGTGCCTTGCGCGCTGAAGCGAGCGCACCAACGCCCCTATCCAAGACCTCTCCCGTAACCGACAAAGCCCGCACCGACAGCGCTGAGCGGCGCCAAGTCACAGTCATGTTCGCAGATCTTGTAGGTTCGACGGCGCTCTCGGCACGTATGGACCCTGAGGACTTGCGCGAGGTCATCTCGGCCTACCAGACGTGCGTCGCCGATACGGTGTGCCGTTTCGGAGGGTTCGTCGCCAAATACATGGGCGATGGCGTTCTGATCTATTTCGGTTATCCGGCAGCCCATGAGGATGACGCCGAGCGTGCAGTTCGGGCCGGCGTAGCGCTGATCGATGCGGTTGCTGCCCTCTCGGCTCCTGAGCCGCTGCAGGTGCGGATTGGAGCAGCCACGGGACTGGTTGTCGTTGGCGATTCGATCGGGTCCGGAGAAGCGCGGGAGTGGGGTATTGTCGGCGAGACGCCCAACCTCGCGGCGCGCCTCCAGGCCATTGCCGAGCCAAACACGGTCGTAATTGGTGAGAGCACGCGCAGGCTTCTCGGCGATCTCTTTGAACTACAAGACCTCGGACCAAAGGACGTCAAGGGAATTGCGAGGCCGGTGAGAGCTTTCATTGTGCTGCAGGCAAGTTCTATCGAGAGCCGGTTCGAAGCGATGCACCCCGGCGGCCTAACTGCACTGGTTGGACGAGAAGAAGAGCTTGAGGTGCTTTTGCGCCGCTGGCGCAGAACGAAAACCGGGGAAGGCCAGGCGGTGTTGCTATCTGGCGAAGCCGGGATCGGCAAATCGCGACTGAGCGCGGCGCTTCTGGAACACCTCGCCGTCGAGCGGCACACGCGCCTGCGCTACTTCTGCTCTGCGCAGCATACCGACAGCGCGCTTTACCCTATCATTGGACAGATGGAGCATGCCGCAGGATTAGCGCGCGACGACAAACCCGCAAGCCGGCTCGACAAGCTCGATACGGTGCTCGCGCGGACCTCAACGTCAATCGAGGATGCCGCGCTCTTTGCCGCTATGCTGTCGCTACCAAACGATGGCCGCTATCCCACGCTCGAGCTCGCCCCGCAGCAACGTCGTGAGAGAACTCTGGAGGCTCTTATTTCACAGCTGGAGGTGCTAACATGTCAAAGTCCGGTGCTGATGATTTTCGAGGACGCTCACTGGGCCGACCCGACGAGCTTGGAAGTGCTCGATCGGGTCGTAGAACGAATTCGCACCCTTCGCGTTCTGGTGCTTGTGACGTTCCGGCCAGAATTCGAGCGGTCGTGGTTCGCTCAGCCGCACGTAACGGCTCTCACCATTAATCGACTGGCAGAGTGCGAAGCCAGCGCAATGATCGACCAAATCGTCGACAGCAAGCTGCTGCCGGAAAGCGTTCGGCAGGACATCATCGAGCGCACCGATGGCGTCCCCCTGTTCGTGGAGGAGATGACGAAGGCGGTGCTGGAGGCCGGAGGCGAGGACGCAGAGCAGCGGACCCTCCTCGCAGCTCCGTTGCCGGTCCTCGCGGTGCCCGCAAGCTTGCATGCGTCCCTGATGGCGCGGCTGGACCGACTCGGTGTCGCCAAGGAGGTTGCCCAGACCGGAGGGGTCATCGGGCGGGAGTTCTCATATGAGCTTCTGGCTGCTGTTTCAGGAGACAGAGACGAGGCACTTCAAAGGTCACTGGAACGACTCGTCCACTCTGGACTGATCCTCCGTCGCGGAACAGCCTCGCGACCAACCTTCCTGTTTAAGCACGCTCTGGTTCAAGACGCGGCGTACAGTAGCTTGCTACGCAGCAAGCGCTCAACGCTGCATGGCAAGCTGGCGCATGTCTTGGAGCATCAATTTCCCGAACGCGCGGAAGCGGAGCCGGAGCTTGTCGCTCATCACTTCACGGAAGCCGGACAGGTCGAGCCCGGCATTTCGTACTGGTTGAAAGCTGGCCGACGTGCCGCGGAACGCTCGGCAAGCGCAGAGGCATTGCGGCATCTCAGCCGAGGTTTGGCTTTGCTATTGAAATTGCCAGACTCGATTGAGCGGGATCAGAGCGAGCTCGAATTCCAGGTCGCCTTAGGAACGCCGTTGGTCGCAGCGCACGGCTGGGCGAGCCCAGAGGTAGCCACTGCGCGTGCAAGGGCGGCTGAGCTATGTGAGAAACTGGGGGACCCAGAGCACCTTCTACCGGTCCTGTTTGGACAGGCCATCTATTGCATCAACCGCGGGAAGACCTTGGATGGACTGGGCATGGCTGATCGCTGTTGGTCGGTAGCCAAAAACAGGGGGGATCGTATTGCGCTGCTAGTAGCGCACCGCGCAATGGGCAGTGCACTCCTCCAGCTCGGAAGATTTGCGGATGCCAAAGCGCATCTTGAACCGATTCTTCGGCTCCATGACCCAGAGCGGGATCGCGCCCTGGCTTCCCAGTACGTGGTCGATCCGGCTGTTTCGGGCGGGTCATTTTGTGCGTTGGCGCTTTGGATTTTGGGATATCCAGACAAAGCATCGACAGTTCGGAACGAGGTATTCAGTTTGGCGCCAATACTAAATCACGCGAACAGCAGTGCATTTGCTTGTTTCTTTGCCGGGGCCCAATTGAGCGAATTACTTGGTGACCTTGAGGGCCTCAATGGTTTCGTCAAGAGGACCATCGAGCTCTCTCAACGATATCAACTGCCAACCTGGAATGCGCATGCAACTGTCTTGGCAGGCTGGGCGCTGGCTCAAAGTGGTCAACTTCAACGGGGGATCATCCTGTGTGGCGAGGGAATAGCGAAACTGCAAAAGATCGGGACCGAATATCATCTCTCGCATTATTTTTGCTTGCTAGCGATAATGTGCGCAAGGATCGGCGATCATGAGGCAAGCTTGCGGGCTTTGCGCGACTCAAAAAATCATGTGACAGCGACCAAAGAACATTTCTGGGAAGCGGAGCTACATAGAACGGAAGGAGAAATAGGTCTGTCACTAGATGAGCCCATAAACATGTGCGAGGAGTGCTTCCTGCAAGCAATGAACTTGGCCCGGAAGCAACAGGCAAAATCGTTTGAACTCCGAGCTGCCGTCAGTCTTGCTCGCCTCTGGAAAAAACGGAATCGGGTTCGGGATGCCCGCGATCTTATCACCCCGCTCTACGGCTGGTTCACGGAAGGCTTCGAGACGTGCGACTTGAAGGAAGCCAAGGCGCTGCTTGACGAGCTTGCGTGATGAGGCAATCCAAATGACCAGTGAGTTCCGGTATTGGCCCATCAGCGAAGTCGCGGCACAAGGCGTTAAGGTCCGCTTAGTAGGACGGAGCGGACTGGATTTGCTCACTCTGAGGTCTTCGCATTTTGACCCGCAGCGGTCCTTGCGCGCGGTAACCCATCGCAACGCAGCATTGCCGGGCGCGCAATGCGCGAGATCATCTGATATTGTCGGTCTCGTCACCGTGCACGAGAGAGTCGAGTGAGACGGCGCGAGTTTGTCACGATACTGGCGGAGCGGCGGCGATGCCGTTGGCGGCGCGCGCGCAGCAAGCGGCGCGACCGCCGCGGATGGCGATGTTCCATCCGGCAATCCCGCCCGCGCTCCTGACTGAAACGGGCGGGGGCAGCGCATGGCGCGCCTTTTTCGGCGAGTTGCGCCGTTTGGGTTACGTGGAAGGACGGAGTCTGATCATCGAACGCTACTGGGCCGAGGGACGTCACGACCGTTATGCCGAAGTGGCCCGTGAAATCGTGACTCGCAACCCGGATGTCATCGTCACCGGAACGAATCCCGTCGTAACCGTGTTCAAGGCCGCAACCACTACGATACCGATTGTTGCTTTCATGCTGGATCCGCTGCAGGCGGGACTGGTGACCAACCTGCACCGGCCCGGCGGCAACCTCACCGGCATCACGCTTGATGCTGGCATCGAGATCTGGGGCAAGCGGTTGGAGTTCTTGAAAGAGGCCATTCCTTCGATGCAGAAGGCCGTATTCCTGGGGATGCGCGGCGGATGGGAAGGGTCTGTGGGGCAAATCCTGAGGGATACCGCCGCGCGTTTGGGAGTTTCGTTGGCTTTTGTCTTTCCGCAGGAGGGGAGCCCCTCGGAGATTGAGCGCGTCTTCAATGCGATAGCGGAGCAACGGCCGGACGCGGTGCTGGTGAGCGGAGAGGGCGACCTTTACGCCAACCGCCAGCTCATCGCCGAGCTCGCCGAGAAAAAACGTTTGCCGACGATATGTCCTTACCGCGATTACGTCGAAGCCGGCGCGCTGATGGGTTATGCCCTCGATCTNTCGGAGCTGTTCAGGCATTTGGCCGATGACGTGCACAAAATCCTGAAAGGTGNCAAACCGGGTGACATTCCGATTTATCAGGCGATCAAATTTGAACTCCTGATCAACCTGAAGGCGGCGAAAGCATTCGCCCTGACCCTGCCCCCAGCGTTGCTCGCGCGCGCCGACGAGGTGATCGAATAA
>NZ_AXAZ01000076.1 GCF_000473065.1 Bradyrhizobium sp. WSM1743 | reverse complement strand
CGGGTCATGCGATGCTGGCCTCCAATCCAGTCAGCATCTTGAATCACAATCCGCCAAAAACCGGAATCCCTCCGATTCAATCAAGCGAGGAAATGCTCTAGCCGAACCGATCCTTCCACGCCGGCTGCGCGCCGGGAAACGGCAAGGCCGTCGCGCTGTAGACGCCGCGGGCAATCGCGCGTGCGACCACATTGGCGGCGATCGTGCCGAGCTCGGTGAGGCCGACCAGCGGCTCGATCGGCTTTTCGCACGTGGCGGCGGCGAACAGCACGTCGCCGTCGGTCGGCGCGTGCACCGGATAGATCGCGCGGGCGAAGCCGGTATGTGCGATCATCGCCAGCCGCTTCGCCTGGGGTTTGGTCAGCGCCGCATCGGTGACCACGGCGCCGATGGTGGTGTTCTCGCGCGCGCTCGCCGCAGGACCGCCCTTGATACGCATGAGGAGCATGTCCTCGGTGAACTTGTCGGGCAGGCCGCGTCCACCGAACTCGCCGTCCATCTCGAACGGCGCCGCCCAGAACCACGGACCGCTGCCGACGGTGACGCTGCCCACGGCGTTGACGGCGACGATCGCTGCGACCTTGATTCCGCTCGGCGTCACGGCCGACGCCGAGCCGAGGCCGCCCTTGAACGTCGCGGTGGTGGCGCCGAAGCCGGCGCCGACGCTGCCAAGCGGGAAGTCCGTGCTGGTGGCAGCGGCCGCTGCGGCGTAGCCGAGGTCGCGATAAGGCGAGAAGCGTCCCCAGGCCTTGTCGCCGCCATTGAGCAGGTCGAACAGGATGGCGCCCGGCACGATTGGGATCAGCGCTTCGCGCACGCGAAAGCCGCGGCCCTGCTCGGCGAGCCAGGCCTGCACGCCGCCGCCGGTATCAAGGCCAAAGGCAGAGCCGCCCGACAGCGCGATCGCGTCGACGCGCTCGACGGTGTTGGCAAGATCGAGCAGTGCATCCTCGCGTGTGCCGGGGCCGCCGCCGCGAACATCGATCGCGGCGATCGCGGGAGAATCGAAGATAATTGCGGTCGCGCCGGACGCGACTTTCGCGTCTTCGGCATGGCCGACCCTGACGCCGGCGATATCGGTGAGAAGGTTCTTCAAGACGGCCTCGTCGTTGAGAGCAATTCGCGATCTGCGATAGCGCAGCGATGCCGCAGGCTCAACTGGCGAGCGCGATTCTCAGCATCTTGGCGAGTTCGGACTTGCGGTAGGGCTTTGCCAATAGCAGCACGCCGGAATCCAGTCGGCCGTGATGAACGATGGCGTTTTCGGTGTAGCCCGAGGTGAACAACGTCTTCAGGTCGGGGCGGCGCCGGGCCGCTTCGTCAGCAAGCTGGCGGCCGTTCATGTTGCCGGGCATGATGATGTCGGTGAAGAGCAGGTCGATGGTCTCGTCGCTGTCGATGATGGCCAAGGCCTCGGCGCCGTTGGCGGCCTCGAGCGCAGTATAGCCGAGGCTCTTGACCTGCGTCACGACATACTGCCGCACCAGCGCATCGTCCTCGACGATCAGGATCTTCTCGTCGCCGCCGGTGACGGGCGCGTTCTGGAGCGCCTCGAACTCGGTCTCCTGCACCCCGGTCGAGCGCGGCAGGTAGATCTTCACGCTCGTGCCGTGGCCTTCCTCGCTATAGATCTTGATGTGGCCGCCCGACTGCTTGACGAAGCCGAACACCATGCTGAGGCCGAGGCCAGTGCCCTTGCCGACCTCCTTGGTGGTGAAGAAGGGATCGAAGACCCGGTCGATCAGCTCCGCAGGGATTCCGCTGCCGGTGTCGCTGACCGCGATCATCACGTAATTGCCGGCGGTGACGTCGGCATTCATGCTGGCATAGCCGTCGTCGAGGAAGACGTTGCGCGTCTCCAGCACCAGGGTGCCGCCGTCGGGCATCGCATCGCGCGCGTTCAGCGCGAGATTGAGGATCGCGGTGGACAGCTGGTTCGGATCGACCAGCGCCGGCCAGGCATCCTCGGTGAGCTGCGGGGTGATGGTGATCTGCTCGCCCAGTGTCGGATGCAGAAGCTTGGCAGCCTCGAGCGCCAGCGCGTTGACGTCGATGTCGCGGGGTTGAAGCGGCTGCTTGCGGGCGAAGGCGAGCAGATGCTTGGTCAGTTGCGCGCCGCGCTCGGCGGCATCGTCGATCAACTTGGTGATGGCGGCGAGCTCGGGGCGATCGGCGACGGCGTCCGATAGGATGCCGATCGTGCCGGTGATGACGGTGAGCACGTTGTTGAAATCGTGCGCGACGCCGCCGGTCAACTGGCCGATGGCGTCCATTTTCTGGACCTGCCGGAACCGGGCTTCGGCGGCCTGCTTCTCGGTGAGATCGCGCCCGATGAAGAAATGGCGCTTCACATGCTCCGACCAGGTGCCCATCCAGTTCAGCGTGACCTCGTGGCCGTCATAGTGGTAGTAGCGCGCCTCGAAGCTGCGCTTGTTCTGGCCGCGCCGGGCCGCGCGCATCTCGTTGCGGGTTTTCTCGAGATCGTCGGGGTGGATGAACTCGGTCGCGATGTGCCCGACCATGTCCTCGGGGCTGTAGCCGAGGATGTCCTTCACGCTCGGGCTGACCTGGACGAAATTGCCATAGCCGTCGGTGACCAGGATCAGGTCCTGCGATGTCTCGAAGATGCGCTGGCGTTCTTCGGTTTCGCGGCGCAGCTTCTCTCTTGCCTGCTTCTCTTCGGTGATGTCGTGGGCGATCTTGGAGACGCCGATGATCTCTCCCTCGTCGGTCCGCAGCGGTGAAATGTTGAGGACCACGTCGAGCGGGCGGCCGTCTTTGCGGATTCGGACCGTCTCGTGCTGGGCGATCGATTCGTTGCTGGCGATCCGGTTGAGGATGCTCCTGACTTCGCCCTTGCGATCCGGCGGCACGATGATGTCGATCGGCTTGCCGACCGCCTCCGCAGCGGAATAGCCGAACAGGTGCTCGGCGGCATTGTTCCAGCCGGTGATGACGCCATCGAGAGACTTGGTGATGATGGCGTCGTTCGAGGACTCGACGACGGCACCGTAGAGCGCAAGGCGCTTGCCGTAGAAGTCGCGTTCCGAAGCCGACTGCTCGCGCAGCCTGCCGAGAAGGCCGACCGTACGCGCCTGGAGGCGGACATTCTCGATCAACAGCACCGCGAGCACAAAGATTGCGGCGCAGAGGCCGTAGAGGCGGCCGGCGTAGAAGCCGAGGTCGTAGCGGGCACTGTTGAAGATGCCCGACAGGGCGATGTCGAACAGCCAGGCGCACATGACCGCCATGAGCCAGACGTCGATTACCGCATGCGGCCGCCTGAACCACAGGCCGACCAGGGCGGCAAAGCTCAACGACCACACGAAGGAGATCACGCCCACCTGCGCCGTCGTGAAGCCGCCGCCCTGCTTCAGCAGTGCCGGCAGCAGGTCGTGCCGGGCGGTAACGATCCAGGTGAAGGCCATCACCGCGGCGCCGACACCAAGCAAGCTGCCGATGATCGCCTTTCGGATCGAACCCGAGACTTCGACGCTCCCGTTCGCGCCCTTCCACCAGACATAGGCCAGCACGAACAGCGGAAAGCCGCCGTGCCAGATCATATAGAGCCAGGCGGTTGTCTGCGGGCCGGAGCCAAATAGCCCACCCGGCGCGAACAGGCCGGGAAAGCTGAACGCGTGGACCACGGCGGCTGCCGCTGTGAACAGATAGCCGCTCGAAAGCCACAGCAATGCGCGGGTCCGCAATACCGCAAATTGCGAGAACAGCAGGACTGCGGTGATGATGTCGCAGACAGCGAGTGCTGATTGATAGCTCGCGATGAAGGCCGGCACCCGCTCGAGCGGCACGCCGGCAAAGGGCACCGCAAGCGCGAACAGGATCGAGGAAACACCGACGATCGCCAATGCTGCGGTGCGATCGCGCGGAGCGGCCGGCAGGGTCGAAAGACATGTGCTTCGGTCGATCGAAGGCACCTTCACCTGTTGCAGACCGGTTTTGACCATTCCTGCGAATTCCATTTGATCCGGCAGCCCTGATCTCCATGGTAGCCAGTTCCGGGGGCCGCATCCTCAATCCAATGCGGCCGAGAGACTCAACCGAAGGTTAAAGCTTACTTAACTCTGGCGAGACCGTGGAATAGGGATAGGTAAGAGGCGCTTTACTGAGCGGTGCGATAATGCCCTTCCGTTGCGGCGGGTTCCAGCCTTGAATCATCCGATTTGATCTCAAGATCCGGGAGTTGCTCCCATGGCTCGTGTTCTCATTATCGATGATCAGAAGGACGTCCGCGCAATGGTCGCCATCGTGCTCCGGGTCAACCGCTATGACGTGGTCGAGGCGGAGAGCGGCGCGGCCGGCCTGAAGGCCTTCGCTGAGGACCCTTTCGACGCGGCGATAGTCGACATTTTCCTGAATGACACCAGCGGCATCGGTGTCATCGCCTCGATCCGCGACCAGGCTCCCGGCTTCCCGATCGTTGCGATTTCGGGCATGACCGCTCTGGATTTCATCGGCGAGGCGCCAGATCTCGCCAACGTGGTGTGCCTGCAAAAGCCGTTCCGGCCGAACGATCTGCTGTGGGCGCTCAAGGCGGCCCGAAGCCGGGCGGGCGCCGACGAACAGGCGGCTGTCTAATCAAGACGAAAACGCCCCGGCGAACCGGGGCGTCTGGCGTGATTCGATGAAAGGCGCTTGCTGTCTCAGGTGCCGCCGCCCACGATCTCGGCGTAGCCGCCCTTCGCATCCCACTTGTAGACGACGTAGTCGATCTGCTTGATGTCGCCCTTGGCGTCATATTCGATCGGGCCGATCACGGTGTCCCACTTGCCGGCCTTTATCGCCGCCATGACCTTCTTGGCGTCGGTGGTGCCGGCCTTCTTGGCCGCCTGCGACCACACCTGCATCGCCGCATAGGTGTAGAGGGTGTAGCCCTCGGGGTCGATGTTCTTGGCCTTGAAAGCCTCGACGATCTTCTTCGCGGTCGGCTTGTTGCGCGGGTCGGGGCCGAAGGTGAACAGCGTGCCCTCGCCGGCAGGGCCGGTGATGGAGGCGTACTCCTTGTCGGCAAGCGCGTCGCCGGCCATCAGTACGGTCTTGAGGCCCTGGTCCCGCATCTGGCGCAGGATCAGGCCGCTCTCCTGATGATAGCCGCCGACATAGACGAGGTCGATGTTGTCGCGCTTCAGGCGCGAGACGATCGCGTTGAAGTCCTTGTCGCCCTTGTTGTAGGACTCGTACATCTTCTCGGTGATGCCGGCCTTGTTGAGTGCCTTCTTGGTCTCGTCGGCAAGACCCTTGCCGTAGGTGGTCTTGTCGTTGAGGATCGCGATGTTCTTGCCCTTGAAGTTCTTGGCGATGTACTGCGCCGCGATCAGGCCCTGCTGATCGTCACGGCCGCAGACTCGAGCCACGTTCCAGAGCTTGCGCTCGGTGAACAGCGGGTTGGTCGAGGCCGGCGTAATCTGCAGAACGTTGCCGTCGGCATAGGCTTCCGAAGCCGGGATCGACGACGAGGAGCAATAGTGCCCGGCCACGAACGGGATTTTCGCGCCGGCGATCTTTTCGGCGATCGAGCGCGCCTGTTTGGGATCGCAAGCGTCGTCCTCGACGGAGAGCGCGAGCTTCTTGCCGTTGACGCCGCCGGCGGCATTGATATCGGCCACGGCCATATCGGCGCCGTTCTTCATCTGGCGGCCGAAGGCGGACTCGCCGCCGGTCATCGGGCCTGCGACTGCGACGGTGACATCCTGCGCGAATGCCGCGCTCGACAGCGCGATCGATGCGCCGAATGCCAGACCGATGAGCTTCAGTGATTTCATGAGATACCTCGCGGGTGGTCGCCTGTGGAAGTTGCCGGGAATGCCCGGTTCAAACCGCCGCCATTCTTGAATGAATTCGAGGAGAAGTCACCGGCAAAATACGAGCATTGGCGGAGATATCTCGCCACATTCGGCCGCACTCGACCGCCTTAGGGCTCGGTCAGCCGTGGCGGCCGCCTTCCAGATAGGCAGCGCGAATCTCGGGGCGCTGCAACAATTCGCTGCCGGTCCCGGCCAGCGTGATCAGGCCATTGACCATGACATAGCCGCGGTGGGCGAGCTTGAGCGCATGGTTGGCGTTTTGCTCGACGATCAGGACGGTCAGGCCGTCCTGCCGGTTCAAGGTGCGGATCGCATCGAAAATCTGGCGTGCGATCAGCGGTGCCAGCCCGAGCGAGGGCTCGTCGAGCAGGAGCAGGCGGGGGCGGCTCATCAGCGCGCGGCCGATTGCCAGCATCTGCTGCTCGCCGCCGGACAAGGTTCCACCGCGCTGGGCATAGCGCTCCTTCAGCCGCGGAAACAGCGTGAACACGCGTTGCAGCATCGCCTCGCGTTCGGCCTCGGTGCATCCGGTGGAGTCGGCCCCCATCTGAAGGTTTTCCGCAACGCTCATGCGCGGGAAGATGCGGCGGCCCTCGGGCGATTGCGCGATGCGCAAATGGGCGATCTCGTGGGTGGGCACGTCGGTGATGTCGCGGCCTTCATAGAGGATCTGGCCGGCACGGGCGCGCGGCTTGCCGAAGATCGTCATCATCAGCGTCGACTTGCCGGCGCCATTGGCTCCGATCAAGGCCACGATCTCGCCGGCATTGATCTCGACGTCGACGCCCTTCAGCGCCTCGATCTTGCCGTAGGCGGCGCGAAGACCGCGGATTGCGAGCAGGGGAGTGGTCGCCGATGTCACGTCCCGCTCTCCATCACGGCCACGGCCTCGTCCTCGTCGGTGCCGAGATAGGCGGCGATCACCTTGGGATCGTCGCGGACCTCGCGCGGCGTGCCTTCCGCGATCTTCTCGCCATGGTCCATCACCACGATGTGGTCGGAGATCTCCATCACCACCGACATGTCGTGCTCGATCAGCAGGATTGAGGTGCCGAGCTCGTCCCGGATCGAGAGCAGGAGCTCGCTCAAGGCCGCGCTCTCGCGCGCATTGAGGCCGGCCGCGGGTTCGTCCAGGCACAACAGGGCGGGCTCGGTGCACATTGCGCGCGCGATTTCCAGCCGGCGCTGGTCGCCATAGGCGAAATTGCCGGCCGCGTCGTCGGCGCGGTCGAGCAGGTTGACCCGCCTGAGCCAGTCGGTGGCGAGATCGATCGCACGCTTCTCGGCGTCGCGGTAGGCGGGGACGCCGACAAGACCGAGCAAGGTAAACCCGGAGGCGCGCATCAGCGCGTTGTGTTGCGCCACCATCAGGTTTTCCAGCGCGGTCATGCCGGGAAACAGGCGGATGTTCTGGAACGTGCGCGCGACCTTGGCCTGCTTGGCGATGCGGAAATCGTTCAGCCGCTCCAGCGCGATGACACGGCCGTCGTCATGAGTGAGGCGAATGGTGCCGCCGCTCGGCTTGTAGAAGCCGGTGATGCAGTTGAAGACCGTGGTCTTGCCGGCACCGTTAGGCCCGATCAGCGCGGTGATCTTCTTCCGCTCGGCGGCGAATGAGAGATCCTGCACGGCGACGATGCCGCCGAAACGCATGGTCAGCCGGTCGACACTGAGAATCTTGTCGCCGCTCATCCGTGCCCTTCCTTGACGAGGTCGGAGGAGATCGCCTGCGCCTTGGTCAGAAACACGGTCGGCGCGCGGTGGCCGATCAGGCCGCGCGGCCGCCAGATCATGATCAGCACCATCGCCATGCCGAACACCAGCATGCGGTAGGTCTCGAGGCCGCGGAACAGCTCGAAGCCGCCGATCATGGCGAGCGCGGCAAGTGCCACGCCGAGCTGCGAGCCCATGCCGCCGAGAACGACGATCGCGAGCACCAGCGCCGATTCCTGGAAGGTGAAGGATTCCGGGCTGATGAAGCCCTGGCGGGTGGCGAAGAACGCACCGGCGAAGCCGCCGAACATGGCGCCGGTCGCGAACGCCGTGAGCTTGGTGGTCGTGGTGTTGATGCCGAGCGCACGGCAGGCGACCTCGTCCTCGCGCAAGGCCTCCCATGCCCGCCCGATCGGCAGGCGACGCAGGCGGATCGTCACCCAGTTGGTGAGGAGCGCAAGCGCCAGGATCAGATAGAACAGGAAGACGATGCGGTGGGTCGGCGAGTATTCGATGCCGAACTTGGCGGCGAACCCGTCATCGCTGTTGTCGAGCGGGATGCCGAAGAAGGAGGGGCGGGGAATGCCGGAGACGCCGTTCGGGCCGCCGGTCAGCTCCTGCCAGTTGATGATGACGAGGCGGATGATCTCGCCAAAGGCGAGCGTCACGATGGCGAGATAGTCGCCGCGCAGGCGGAGCACGGGGAAGCCGAGCAGCACGCCCCAGAACGCGGCGAGGATGCCGGCGAGCGGCAGGCAGACCCAGAACGACCAGCCGAAATTGGTGGCGAGCAGTCCATAGGAATAGGCGCCGACTGCATAAAAGGCGACGTAGCCGAGATCGAGCAGGCCGGCGAGCCCGACCACGACGTTCAACCCCCAGCCCAGCATCACATAGGTGAGCACGAGGATCGCGAGATCGAGGATGTAGCGCTGGTCATAGAAGATCACGGGCACCAGCAGCGTGAAGATCAGGAGCGCCGGCGTGAGGTAGCCGCCGATCAAGGACATGCCGCTCTGCACTGCTGGCGGCACCAGCCTCTCGGCGCCGGTCGGACCGATCCATTGCCGCAGCAGCTCGATCACGATCGAGCCCCCGAACACCACGGCGACGAGGGAGGCGAGCTCGCCGAATCGGGTCCAGTAGGTGAGCTGGCCGGAGGAACCCGCCTCGGTGCGGATGCCGACCATCAGCGAGAACAGCACCAGCGCGACCAGGGCGTTGGTGAAGGCGGTCTTGAGAAGGGCGGCGATGCCCGTTGCAGGTTTGGCCGTATTGGTCGAGGGAGCTGTCACGCGGCCGGTCCGTCAGACTTTTTCGACTTCGGGACGGCCGAGCAGGCCGGTCGGCATGAAGATCAGCACGACGATCAGGATCGAGAACGCCGCGACGTCCTTGTACTCGACCGAGAAATAGGCCGACCAGAACGTCTCGATCAGTCCGATCGCAAGTCCGCCGAGCATGGCGCCGGGCAACGAGCCGATGCCGCCGAGCACGGCGGCGGTGAAGGCCTTGATGCCGGCGACGAAACCCATGAAGAAATCGACCAGGCCGTAATAGAGCAGGTACATCAGGCCCGCGACCGCGGCGAGCGCCGCGCCGATCACGAAGGTCATGGAAATAGTGCGGTCGACATTGACGCCGAGCAGCGCCGCCATGGTCTGGTCCTGCTCGCAGGCGCGCATGTCGCGGCCGAGCCGGGTGCGCGAGACCAGCCAGGTGAAGATCGCCAGCAGCACGATGGTGGTGATGACCACCATGATCTGGATGTTGGAGAGCTGGATCACGAAGCCGTCCGGGCTCTCATGGAGCGTGTAGCCGCCGGTGATGAAGGGCGGGATCGGCTTGACGCGGGCGCCTTGCGTCACCTGCGAATAATTGGTCAGCACGAAGGACATGCCGATCGCCGACAGCATCGGGGCGAGGCGGAATGAATGGCGCAGCGGCCGGTAGGCGATGCGCTCGATGGTCCAGCCATAGAGCGCCGTGATCGCCATCGAGACCAAGAGCACAACGAGCAGGATCACGGGGATGGCCGTGAGGCCGAGCGAGATCAGGATCAGGAAGGTGATCAGCGCAATGAAGCCGCCGATCATGAAGATGTCGCCATGGGCGAAGTTGATCATGCCGACGATGCCGTAGACCATCGTGTAGCCGATCGCGATCAGGCCGTAGATCGAGCCGAGCACGAGGCCATTGATGAGCTGCTGGGCGAAATAATCCATAAGCTGCCGTTACCCAAACTTGTCGCGGCTCAAAGGGAGCTCTTGCAGAGAGTTCTTGGGCCCCGGCAGCCCTTGAGCGTTCTTCCGGTTTTGTAACAGGAGGGAACTGGCGGCTGCAACTGGCCAAGCCTCGGCACAAAGGCTTGTACAGAAATCATTTCGCGCTCGGGTTCCCGTCGGGGACGGAACCGGTTTCCGGGGCAACCAAAGTGAATGCTGGCCGTTGTCTTCCCTCTGACGTCCAACAAGGGAGTTTCCCCGAATGACGAAGCAGCAGAACCAGAATCCGGGTCAGCAGAGTCAGAACCCCGGCCAACGCAACCCGCAACAGCAGCAGGGTGGCGGCCAGAAACCCGGACAGCAGCAGCAGGACCCGATGCGCCAGGGCGACCGTCCCGGTCAGCAGCAGGGTGGCCAGCGCGGTCAGGGCGAATAGTTTGAGAGCCCAGGAGTAGGAAGGGCCCCGTCGCAAGGCGGGGTCTTTTTCTTTTGCGTGTTACTCCGTCATTCCGGGGCGGCTCGAAGAGCCGAACCCGGAATCTCGAGATTCCGGGTCTGGTGCTAACGCACCATCCCGGAATGACGGAGTCTGCGGGGCCAGTTAAGGTAAACAAAGGGTTTAAATTGCCGCCACAGTCTGATGCGAGTTAGCTCCCGGCAAAGCCTTCCCTCGAAGGCTTTGGCCAACGACACGGGTAGCGGCATGTTCAGGAATTGGCGGATCGGCTCGGTCAACGGCGCGCTGCTGGCGGCCTATTTCATTCCGGCCTGGGCCCTCGTTGCCTTCAACATCTTTGTTGCACCGGTGCACGGCCTTTACGAGCGGCCGAGCGTCGCCGTGGCGCTGTTTCTGAGCGACCATCTCCAGATGGCGGGGATGGACACGGTGCGTGCCGCCTGGCTGCTGGCGCTCGGACGGCTGACGGTGGTGGCGTTCTTTGCGATCCATCTCGCGCTGCTGTGCATTCCCCGGACCCGCAGCAATGGCGGCAGTGACGAGGCGCTCGGCATTGCGCTGGCGATCGGCAGCCTGATCTCGTTTGCGAGCATGGTCATGGCCTCGAAGGTCGGCGAGATGGCCGCCCTCCGCTTGCATGCCACCGAGCTGCTGCTGCTGCTGGGGGCTGCGATCGTGCTGGTGATCGAGCGGCCGGAGGCGGCACCAAAGACCGCCGAGTCCGCCGCGCCACCAAGTCTTGAGCCGCTACGACTTGAGCAGGCCGAGCTCCTGCACAATCACTGAGGCTTCCTTGACGGCGTGGTTTACCGCGGGCACGCCGCAATAGATCGCCTGCTGGAGCAGGATCTCCTTGATGTCGTCGGGCGTGAAGCCGCCCTCGGCGAGCGCCGCGCGCACATGCAGGCGGAATTCGTCCCATTGCCCGAGCGCGACCATGGTGCCGATCACCAGCACGCGCCGCGTGCGCTCGTCGAAATGCGGTCGCGTCCAGATCTCGCCCCAGGCGTAACGGGTGATCAGGTCCTGGAAATCGGTGTTGAAGGCGTTGCGGTTCGCGATCGACTTGTCGACCCAGGCATTGCCCAGCACCTTGCGGCGCACGTTCATGCCGGCATCGCGGCGCTTCTGGTCGTCCATGTTGTTTCTCCGGATCAGTCATTCCGGGGCGATGCGAAGCATCGAACCCGGAATCTCGAGATTCCGGGTTCGCCTCTTCGAGGCGCCCCGGAATGACAATGGGCGCGATCAACGCTGCGTCAAGAACCCCACCACCGCATCCGTGAACGCATGCGGCTGCTCGACGTTGGAAATGTGCGCGGCGTCGATGATGGTCATGCTCGCGCCGGGAATGTTCGAGCGGATCAGCTCGGCCGCCGAGATCGGCGTCGCCATGTCATGGCGGCCGGCGATCACCAGCGTCGGGCTCATGATTTTGGGCAGCAACTCACGCTGGTCGAGCGTCGACAGCGCCTCGCAGCAGGCAAGGTAACCCTCGACCGGCGACGCCAGCAGCATCGATTTCATCTTCGCGGTGATCTCAGGCTCGCGCTCGCGGAAATCCTGTGTCAGCCAGCCCGCGAGCACGGCATCGGCGACCGCCGCGATGCCGCCCTTCTTCACAGCGTCAATCCGTTCCAGCCATCTGGTCGGCTCGGCATAATAGCAGGAGGTGTTGGCGAGGATGAGCTTGCCGAACCTTTCAGGGGCATTGGCGCCGAGCCATTGCCCGACCATGCCGCCCATCGACAGGCCGCACCAATGCACCTTCTCGATGTTGAGGTCGTCGAGGATCGCGAGCACGTCGCGGCCGAAGCGCTCCATCGTGTAGGGGCCGGGCGGAACATTGGACTTGCCATGGCCGCGGCGGTCGTAGCGGATGACGCGGAATACCTGCGTCAGCGCCTTCATCTGCGGCTCCCACATCTGCAGCGTGCAGCCGAGCGAGTTCGACAGCATCAAGGTCGGCCCGCCGTCGCGGCCTTCAACGGAGACGTTGAGCAGGCAACCGTCGGCATCGATCATGGGCATGCGGCGTCTCCGTATCTAGAGCATGATCCGGAAAAGTGTGGAGCGGGTTTTCCGAATAGATCATGCTCAAATGATTAGTCTTGATCGAGGCTGTCGAGCAGGCGATCGATCAGTGCCTGTGACGCCCCTTGATAGGCCATCGGCTCGAACAATACCGCAATTTTTTCCGGCGGCAGATGCGCGGTGACCTGCGAATCGCCTGACAGCACCTCGCGCAGATGCTTCTTCTCGGCGACCGCGCGCTTGCTGGCGGCCTCGACGAGATGATGTGCATTGCTCTTGCCGATCTTCTCGGCGAGCGCAAAGGTGACCGCCTCGGCCATGATCAACCCGTGCGTCGCATCGAGATTGCTGCGCATGCGCGCCGCATCGACCTCGAGACCCTCGGCGATATCGACGATGGCGGCCAGCGCGCCCGAGGTGACCAGCATCAATTGCGGCAGCGTCGGCCATTCCGCGTGCCAGGGTCCGGCGCTGCGTTCGTGGTCTTGCACCTGCGCAGCGAAAATCGTCGCGGCGAGCTGCGGCGCCATGTTGGCTGCGCCGAGCGCGCTTGCGGCGGCGACCGGGTTGCGCTTGTGCGGCATGGTCGATGAGCCGCCGCGACCTTCGCCGGCAGGCTCGAACGCCTCGGCGACATCGGTCTGCATCAGCAGCGAGACATCGCGTGCGATCTTGCCGCAGCTGCCGGCGAGAATTGCGAAACAGGAGGCAGCCTCAGCGACGCGGTCACGATGGGTATGCCAGGGCGCCTCGGGCAGCGGCAGATCGAGCTCCTGCGCCAGCCGTTCGGCCACCGCGAGCCCGTTGCCGCCGAGTGCGGCGAGCGTGCCGGCAGCACCTCCGAATTGCAGCGCGAGGCCGTCACGGGAGAGCCGCCGCAGGCGGCAGCGCGCGCGGGCGAGGCTTGACGCGTATTCCGCCGCCTTCAGCCCGAACGGCATCGGCAGCGCGTGCTGGAGCCAGGTCCGCGCCACCATCGCGGTGTTGCGATGGCTGCGCGCCAGTGCGGCAAAGCCCTTGATGGCGCGGCTGAGGTCGACGTCCAGCGCCGCGATGCCGGCGCGAAGCGTCAGCATGGTTGCGGTGTCGATGACGTCCTGGCTGGTCGCGCCCCAATGCACGTAGCGCGCGGCCTCCGCATCTTTCTTGCCGATATTGGCGGTCAGCGTCTTGACCAGGGGAATCGCGAGATTGCCCGATCGCGTCGCGGCCTCGGCCAGTGCGGCCATGTCGAAGGAATCGGCCTTGCACGCCGCCTCGATCGGGCCCACTGCGGATGCCGGAATCACAGCTGTGGCAGCCTCGGCGCGTGCCAAGGCTGCCTCGAAATCGAGCATGTTCTGCAGGGTAGACCGATCGTCGCAGACCGCGCGCATGGCGGCGCTCGACAGCATCGGCGCGAGCAGGGGGGAGAGGGATGTGCTCATGGTGCGCGCGACCTAATCATCAAGGCCCGGCTGTGCCAATCCCCAACCGCCCGCACACGTCTTTTTGCAGTTGCGAATATGCATTGCACGTGACCCGGCCGCGCCCTTTCCTTTGCCGCGTCCCTGCGTTACTTGATCAGCACTATAGTTACGCGATCCGGGAGGCACCTCATGGCCATGACGATGAACGGCGAAGTCCAGCTTGCGGCGCCGCGCGAGGCCGTGTGGGCCAAGCTCAACGATCCCGAGGTCCTGAAAGCCTGCATCCCCGGCTGCGAGGAGCTGGAGAAGACCGACGACGGCGGCTTTCGCGCAACGGCAAAAATGAAGGTCGGTCCGGTGTCGGCGCGCTTCAAGGGCAAGGTGATGCTCTCAGATCTCGACCCGCCGAACAGCTACAAGATCTCTGGCGAAGGCGAGGGTGGGGTGGCCGGCTTTGCCAAAGGCGGGGCCGCGGTCAAGCTCGCGGAGAAGGACGGCGGTACGCTGCTCTCCTATGACGTCGAGGCGCAGATCGGCGGCAAGTTGGCGCAGCTCGGCCAGCGCCTCATCAATGGTGCCGCCAAGAAGCTGGCCGACGAATTTTTTGCGAACTTCGCCAAGGCGGTACAGGGCTGAAACCTATCGCCTTTCGGCATGGCGGCTTGCGTCCGGGGTGATGTTGCCCCAGGGGACAATGGCCCATATGATGGGTTGGAATAATTATAAGAACCGCTTCGACGGGACCCGTCGGGGCGCTGATAGAGAGTGCTTATGGCAAAAATCTCCCTCATCGTGAACGGCAATCCTGTGACGGCCAATGTCGATCCCCGCACGCTTCTGGTGCAGTTCCTGCGCGAGAATCTGCGGCTGACCGGCACCCATGTCGGCTGCGACACCTCGCAGTGCGGCGCCTGCGTCGTGCATCTTGATGGCAAGGCCGTGAAGTCCTGCACCACGCTTGCCGTGATGGCCGATGGTCACGAGGTCAAGACGATCGAGGGACTGGCCGCCGACGGCGCGCCGCTGCATCCGATGCAGGAGGCCTTCCGCGAGCACCACGGCCTGCAATGCGGCTTCTGCACGCCAGGCATGATCATGACCGCGATCGACATCGTGCACCGCAAGGGCCACGAGCTCGACGACCATACAATTCGTGAGGAGCTCGAAGGCAATCTCTGCCGCTGCACGGGCTATCAGAACATCGTCACCTCGATCTCCGCCGGCGCCAAGGCGATGGCGAAATCCGATCTCGCGTAACGCGCATCCCGCGATCAGGACATTCAGATGTACGAATTCAAATATCATCGCCCTGGGACCGTTCGCCAGGCGGCCAACCTCTTGGTGAAGAACGAGGACGCCAAGGTGATCGCCGGCGGTCACACGCTGATTCCCGTCATGAAGCAGCGCCTCGCAAGCCCGCCGCATTTGGTCGACCTCTCCCACATCGAGGGGCTTAACACGATCGAGATGAAGGGCCGCTCGCTGGTGATCGGCGCCACCGCCAAGCACGCCGAGGTCGCGACCTCCGCGGTCGTCGGTGAGGCGATCCCGGCGCTGGCGAACCTTGCCGGCGGGATCGGCGATCCCGCCGTGCGTCACAAGGGCACGATCGGCGGCTCGCTCGCCAACAACGATCCGACCGCGGACTATCCGGCTGCGGTGCTGGCGCTGGGGGCCACCATCGTTACCAACAAGCGCCGTCTCAAGGCGGAAGAGTTCTTCCAGGGCCTGTTCACGACGGCGCTCGAAGCCGACGAGATCATCACCAAGGTGATGTTCCCGCTGCCGAAAAAGGCGGCCTACATCAAATTCCGCAACCAGGCCTCGCGCTACGCGCTGGTCGGCGTGTTCGTGGCGCGGCGTCCTTCGGACGTGCGTGTTGCCGTCACCGGCGCCGGGTCTGAAGGCGTGTTCCGTGTCACCGCATTCGAGGAGGCCCTGAAGAAGCGCTTCGCCTCGAAGGCGCTGGAAGGCATCGCGGTGCCGGCGGAAGGCCTCAACAGCGATATCCACGGCAGCGCCGAATACCGCGCGCACCTCATCGGGGTGATGACGCGGCGCGCCGTCGACGCTGCCAATGCCAAGGAATGATGGGCCTCACTCATCGGCCCAATATTTGCCCGGTGCGGGCGTAAACGAGACTGGCTTTTCATGAATTCAGCGGCCAATACTTCCGGTGCCATGCCGGCATCGGTCGATGCGATGCTCGAACTCCTGACGTCGCGCGGCTATCTCGCCGAGCGGTCGTTGGCGACGGTAACCTATCTGTCGCTGTGCATGGGCCGGCCGCTGTTCCTGGAGGGCGAGGCCGGGGTCGGCAAGACCGAGATCGCAAAGGTGCTCTCGGCGGCGCTGGGGCGGAAGCTGATCCGCCTGCAGTGCTACGAAGGTCTCGACGTCTCCTCCGCGGTCTACGAGTGGAACAGCGCGGCGCAGATGATCGCGATCCGGATGGCGGAAGCCGCCGGCGACACCGATCGCGAGCAGCTCTCGAGCGACATCTTTGCCGATCGCTACATGATCAAGCGGCCGCTGCTCCAGGCGCTGGAGCCCGATGTCGCCGGCCCGCCGGTGCTGTTGATCGACGAGCTGGACCGCGCCGACGAGGCGTTCGAGGCGTACCTGCTCGAAATCCTCAGTGACTTCCAGGTGACCATCCCCGAATTCGGCACCGTGAAGGCGCCGCACCCGCCGATCGTCATCATCACCTCCAACCGCACCCGCGAGATCCACGACGCGCTGAAGCGGCGCTGTCTTTATCACTGGGTCGATTATCCCGCCGCCGAGCGCGAGCTTGCGATCGTCAAGACGCGCGTGCCCGGCATCTCCGCCAAGCTGTCGCAGCAGGTCGTCCGCTTCGTGCAGGCGCTACGCAACCAGGACTTCTACAAGTCGCCGGGTGTCGCCGAGACCATCGACTGGGCCACCGCGCTGTCGGAGTTGGATGCCCGCTCGCTGACCCCGCAAGTGGTCGGCGACACGCTGGGCGCGCTGCTCAAATACCAGGACGACATTACCCGCATGCAGGGCGACGCCTTGCAGAAGGTGCTGAAGGAAGCGACGAGCGAGAATTGATACGCGTCCATTGAGTTCGTCATTCCGGGGCGCGCGTCAGCGCGAACCCGGAATCTCGAGATTCCGGGTTCGCTCGTTTCACTCGCGCCCCGGAATGACGGAGCGAGGATAGACCATGGCCATCAACCACCTTGCCCCCGAGCGGACCGAGCAGTTCGCCGACAACATCGTCGGATTCGCCCGCGCGCTGCGTGCGGCCGGCATGCCGGTCGGGCCGGGCGCCGTCATCGATGCCATGAGCGCGCTGCAGGTGATCGACATCGGCAACCGGTCGGATGTCTTCACCACACTCGAGGCGATCTTCGTCAAGCGCCATGAGCATGCGCTGATCTTCAGCCAAGCCTTCAACCTGTTCTTCCGCGCCTCGGAAGAATGGAAGCACATGCTGGATTCGGTGCCGCTGCCGGAGCAGGCGAAGAAGAAGCCGCAGGCCGGCGCCCGCCGCGTCCAGGAGGCGATGTCGCAGCCGCGCATGACCGAGACGCCGCAGCATCAGGAGCAAGACCTGCGCCTGTCGGTCTCCGACAAGGAGATCCTTCAGAAAAAGGATTTTGCGCAGATGAGTGCGGCGGAGATCGCCGAGGCACTCCAAGCCGTCGAGCGGATGCATCTGCCGCAGGCCGAGCTCCTGACGCGCCGGCAGCGGCCCGATCCGCGGGGCTTGCGCCTCGACCTGCGCCGGACGCTGCGCGCGTCATTACGCACCGGCGGCGACATCATCGACCTCCATCGGCTTGGGCGGATCGAGAAGCCGGCGCCGATCGTCGCGCTGCTCGATATCTCTGGCTCGATGAGCGAATACACCCGCCTGTTCCTGCATTTCCTGCATGCGATCACCGACGCGCGCAAGCGCGTCTCGGTGTTCCTGTTCGGCACGCGGCTGACCAACGTCACCCGCGCGCTGCGCCAGCGCGATCCCGACGAGGCGCTGGCGAGCTGCTCGGCCTCGGTCGAGGACTGGGCCGGTGGCACGCGGATCTCGGCCTCGCTGCACAACTTCAACAAATTGTGGGCCCGGCGCGTGCTGAGCCAGGGCGCCATCGTGCTCTTGATCTCCGACGGGCTGGAGCGGGAGGCCGATTCGAGGCTCGCCTTCGAGATGGACCGACTGCACCGCTCCTGCCGTCGGCTGATCTGGCTCAACCCGCTGTTGCGGTTTGGCGGCTTCGAGGCCAAGGCGCAGGGCATCAAAATGATGCTTCCCCACGTTGACGAATTCCGCCCGGTACATAATTTGAGTTCGATCCAGGAGCTGATCACGACGCTCTCCCAGCCGCTGCCGCCGCATCACCGCAGCCTGATCCGCTCCGCAGCTTGAGAGGCACCCCATGCTCGATCGCGACGAGGATATTCTGAAGGCGGCGGAGGACTGGCAGAAGGCCGGCCGTGGCGTCGCGCTGGCGACGGTGGTGGAGACTTGGGGCTCGGCCCCGCGCCCGGCGGGCTCAAGCCTCGTCATCAATGACGAAGGCACCTTCCTGGGCTCCGTCTCCGGTGGCTGCGTCGAGGGCGCCGTGGTGACCGAGGCCATGGATGTGATCCAGAGCGGCAAACCGAGGATGCTGGAGTTCGGCGTTGCCGACGAGACCGCCTGGAATGTCGGGCTGTCCTGCGGCGGCACCATCCGCGTCTTCGTCGAGAAGGTCGGCTAGCCGTGAAGCTCGCGATCCTGCACGAACTCAACGCCGAGCGCGCCGCGCGCCGGCCCGTGATCCTGGTGACCGATACCGAGACTGGCGAGCAGCGCCTGGTGAAGGCCGCAGACTTTGCCAAGGACCCGCTACGCGCCGAGCTGGAGAAGCAGCTTCGCATGGGCAAGAGCGCCAATGTCGAAGTTGCCGGCAAGAAGCTGTTTCTCAACGTCTACGCGCCGACGGCAAAGCTCGTGATTGTCGGAGCGGTTCATATCAGCCAGGCCCTGGCGCCGCTGGCGCGCTCGCTCGGCTATGACGTCACCGTCGTCGACCCCCGCACGGCCTTTGCGAGCCCTGAGCGTTTCCCCGACATTCCGCTGATCGCCGAATGGCCGGACACGGCGCTGCCGCCGCTCAATGTCGACGCCTACACCGCGTTCGTTGCGGTGACGCACGATCCCAAGATCGACGATCCCGCGCTGCTGCACGCCTTCGAGCGCAACTGCTTCTATATCGGCGCGCTCGGCTCGCGGAAGACGCATACCAAGCGCGGCGACCGGTTGCGGGCGCAGGGCGCCAAGGAAAGTGACATCGCGCGTATCCACGCGCCGATTGGCCTTGCGATCGGCGCGGTCTCGCCATCCGAGATCGCAGTGGCGATCATGGCCGAGATCACGGCGGTGCTCCGGCTGCCACCAAAAGAAAAAGAAGAAGCGGCATGAAGTTCGGCCCGGCGAGTCCCAGGGATGCAATCGGCGGGGTGACCGTCCACACCCTGCGTCAGGGACCGCTGGTGCTGAAGAAGGGCACGACCATTGGACCTGCAGAGGTCGAGGCGCTCACGCGCGCCGGCATCAAGGACATCGTCGTGGTGCGCATGGAGGAGGGCGACGTCTCCGAGGACGTCGCGGCCGCCAGCATCGCGCTTGCGGTCGGCGGCGAGGGCATTCATGTCGAGCGCGCCTTCACCGGCCGCGCCAATCTGTTCGCCGCGCGAGCGGGCGTGCTGGTGATCGACCGCGCCGCGGTCGACCGCATCAACAATATCGACGAGGCCATCACCTTTGCGACGCTCACCGCTTTCAAGCCGGTGGTCGAGGGCGAGATGGTCGGCACCGTCAAGATCATCCCGTTCGGCGTCGAGGGCGCCTTGCGCGATGCCGCGGTGAAGGCGGCGGGCAAGGACGTGCTGAAGGTCGCGCCCTATGTGATCAAGCACGTCGGTGTGGTCTCGACGCTGCTGCCCGGCCTTTCATCCAAGGTCGTCGACAAGACGCTGCGCGTGACCTCAGAGCGGCTCGCGCCGGCAGGCGCCAGTATCATCGCGGAGCGGCGGGTCCAGCACGACGAGCGCGAGCTGTCGGCCGCGATCAAGGAATTGCTCGGCCTCGGTGCCGAGCTTGTCATCGTGTTCGGCGCCTCTGCCATCGCTGACCGTCGCGACGTGATCCCGGCGGCCGTCAGCGGCATCGGCGGCGAGATCGAGCATTTCGGCATGCCGGTCGATCCCGGCAATCTGTTGCTGATTGCCCGCGCCGGCGATGTGCCGGTGCTGGGCGCACCGGGCTGCGCACGCTCGCCGGTCGAGAACGGGTTCGACTGGGTCCTGATGCGGCTCCTCGCCGGCATCAAGGTGACCCGCTCCGAGCTGATGGGCATGGGCGTCGGCGGCCTGCTGATGGAGATCGTGACGCGGCCGCAGCCGCGCGCACAGCCGGAGACCGAGGGCAACAGCCAGGTCGCGGCCATCGTACTCGCGGCCGGCCGTTCCACGCGCATGGGCGGGACGAACAAGCTGCTCGCCGAGCTCGACGGCAAGAAGCTGGTGCGCCTCGCGACCGAGCAGGCGCTGGCCTCCAAGGCATCCGAGGTGATCGTCGTTACGGGGCATCAGGCGGAGCTGGTCGAGCAGGCTCTTCAAGGCCTGAAGGTGAAGTTCGTCAGGAATCCGGATTTCGCCGGCGGCATCGCCAGCTCGGTCAAGGCCGGCATCGCGGCCGTGCCCGAAACCTGCGACGGCGCCGTAGTTTGTCTCGGCGACATGCCGCTGATCGATGCCGGCCTGATCGACCGTCTCATCGACAGTTTTGCGCCGGACCGTGGCAATCTCATCGTCGTGCCCGTCAGCGAAGGCCGCCGCGGCAATCCGGTGCTGTGGTCGCGCCGCTTCTTCAAGGAGCTGATGACGCTCGAAGGCGATATCGGCGCGCGCCATCTGATCGCCAAGCACACCGAGGCGGTGGCCGAAGTGCCTGTCGACGGCGAGAGCGCCTTCCTCGACATCGACACGCCGCAGGCGCTGGAAGCGGCAAGACACGGATGACGCTGCCGTCGGGTGGGCAAAGGCGCGCAGCGCCGTGCCCACCGCTCGTCGTTGCGATCGACAATTCGTGGGCACGCTTGGCTTTGCCCGCCCTACCGCACCTCCCCATCCTCTCGATTTCAACGCCTCATTCACCATCTGGAAACGACCGGGGCTTAGAGTTCCCCCGACCTGCCTTGGGGGGAGGGGTTTTTCCATGGCTTCGAACGTCGTCGCGCGCCGTTGCGCGATGTTTTTCTTTGCGCTGTCCGTTTGCATCGCCGGCGCTCGCCACATCACGGATGCGCACGCGGCCGGCGCGTTTGCGGTCGGCAAGTGCGGCGCGTATGGCCAGGCCTTTGACTACGGCCACGAGCACGAGGCGCGTGCGGCGGCGCAGAAGCAATGCAAGGGCGATTGCACGACCGTGACGATGAAGCGCGCCTGCGCTGCGATGTCGGTCGATATGACAAACCCCTGCGGCGCCTATGGCTACGCCGTCAAGCCGAAGATCTCGGCTTCGCTCAATGCCGCCACGCGCGAATGCTACAAATATGGCGGCAAGGAATGCGTGATCCGCGCCTGGGCCTGCGACGCCAAGGGTTGATTCTTGTATTGTCATTCCGGGGCCCGTGGCAGCGCGAACCCGGAATCCCGAGATTCTCAGGTGCGCAAGCGCGCACCATAGTTCGATGCTGCGCATCGCCCCGGAATGACAACCGAGGGAATCCCATGCAGTTCGACACCAAGATCGCGGTTGTGATCCGTACCGATCTTCAGGCCTGGCAGAAGCTCAACGTTGCGTCCTTTCTCACCAGCGGCATCGCCGCGGCCTTTCCGGACTGCATCGGCGAGGCCTATGAAGACGCCTCAGGCACGAAATATCACGCGCTGATCGGCCAGCCGATCCTGATCTATGGCGCCGACGGTCCGGCGTTGTCGCGTGCGCTGGACCGCGCGCTCACGCGGAACGTTACGCCAGCCGTCTATACCGAGGACATGTTCAAGACCACGCACGATGCCGCCAACCGCGAGGCGGTGAGGGCGGTTGCGCGCACCGACCTCAATCTCGTCGGCGTTGCGATGCGCGCCGAGCGGAAGGTGATCGACAAGATCGTCGACGGCCTGAAGTTTCATAGTTGAATGTAGGTCTCACCTCTCCCGCTTGCTTGCGGGAGGGGTTGGTGCAAAGCGCCGGGTGAGGGCTTTCTCAGGAACGGGCCCTTTGTGGAGGCACTTCTCCCAACCCTCTCACTGAGCGGGGAGGGGGCGCACCTCAGCCCGGCGGCATGCCTTCGAATTTCACCAGGCCAGGATCAAGACGATCCCAGTCATGACCGCGCGCGGCGAAAGTGACCGCCTCCGGCCTGTAGCGGGCGGGGTCGTCGAGGCTTGCCGCCCGGATCGTGAAGACGTCGGGCTGCGCTGCGAAGGTCATGTACACAGGTACACCGCATTGAGTGCAGAAGCCGCGCGTCTTCACCTTGCCATTGTCGGCGACCATGTCCCAATGCTTCGCTTCGCCGGTCAGCGTGACGCCGGCGCGCGCGAATGTCGCGTACGAGCCATGGCCGCTGCCACTTTCGCGCTGGCAGTCCCGGCACTGGCAATGATTGCTGAACAGGGGCTCCCCTAGAATCGAATAGCGGATCGCGCCGCAGGCGCAGCCGCCGGTAAAAGGCTTTTCCATCGCGATATCTCCCACTCACTCTTCGCCGCTGATCTCGTCGAGCTGCCTGACGACCTTTTTCCAGCCGCCGCTCATGACCGTGTAGGCCGCCTCGTTCCTGGGCAGCACGAAGCCCGCATGGACCAGGCGGATCCGCGTGCCGGCTTCGACCGGGGTGAGGGACCAGGTCACGACGGTGTCGAGCGGTGCGCCATAGCCGGTGTTGCGCTCGTCGCCGCCCTTCCAGGCGTAGACGAGGCGGCGGTGCGGCGCGACCTCCAGAACCCGGCAATGGATCACGCCGTCCCAATTCCCGCCCGGGGTGGTCTGGAATGTGAAGGTGTTGCCTTCAATCGCCTCGAAGCCGGTCGGCTTCATCAGCCAGCGCGCGATCAACGCGGCACTGGTCAGCGCCTTCCAGACCGTCTCCGGCGCATGAGGGAGCACTTCGTCAACGACGATGTCCTTTGTTTCGACTTTCAATGCTGCAGTACTCACGGATCGATCTCCTTCAACAGGTCACGCAGGTTCTGGAAGCGCTCGCGCCAGAAGACGCCGTAATGGTCCATCCAAGTGACCAGAGGCTCCAGTCCTTCAGGCGCGGCGCGGTAATAGACGTTGCGGCCCTCTGCACGCTCGGCGACGAGGCCGGCCTGCTTGAGGGACTTCAGGTGCTGCGAGATCGCGCCCTGAGTAACTCCGCTGCCGCGCGTCAGCTCAGCGACGCTGATCTCCTTGCTCTCGAACACGCGCTCGAACACGGCGCGGCGGGTCGGATCGGCGAGCGCGCGCATCACGGTGGTGACGGGGTTCGGGGCGGCTTCAGTCATGAAGTTAAATTAGTGGGGACTAATGCATTAGTCAACACTAATTTAGTTCCCGGAATAGGGCTGCGTCGCTGACTTGACCATGACTGACCAGTCAGTCATATTCCTCAAATGACCAAGAAACCGACCAAAACCGCCTTGCCATCGGCAACTCGCGCCGGCGCGAAGGACCCTATCCCTGCTCGCAGCGAGGAGGCGCCTGCCTCGAACCGCGCCACGCGTGCGGCGGAGCGGCGTGCGGCGATCGTGGAAGCGGCGATGGACGAATTCATCGCGCGCGGGTTTGCGGCGACGCGGCTCGACGACATTGCAAAGCGCGCTGGCGTCGCCAAGGGCACGATCTACCTGCACTTCAAGGACAAGGAATCGATGTTCGAGGAGCTGGTGCGCATCGTCATCGTGCCCGTGGTCGCACGGCTGACGACGCTGCCGCCGCCGACCGGGACGGTGCGCGAGCTGATAGAGACCTTCGCCAGCAACTTCCTGAAGGAGGTGATCGGCACGAGGCGCGGCGATCTGGTGCGCCTGATCGTGGCGGAGGGCCCGCGCTTTCCGTCGGTCGCCGACTTCTACTACCGCGAGGTGGTCTCGCGCGGGATCGCGGCCATGCGCGCGCTGATCGAGCTCGGTATCGCCCGCGGCGAGATCCGCGAAAAGGATCTCGCTCGCTATCCGCAGATCCTGGTCGCGCCCGCGATGATCGCGGTGATCTGGCAGAGCCTGTTTGCACGGCATGCGCCGCTCGACGCGCAGGATATGCTGCGCGTCCATCTCGATTTGATTTTTGGCGAACGGAGGACGACATGAGGTCGTCACAAGCGATTTTCAGTCTTGCATTGACGATCGTGCTCGCGGCCGGGCTGGCCGGCTGCAACGACAAGCGCGATCCCGGCTTCCAGGGCTGGATCGAGGCCGACATGATCTTCGTCAGCCCGGACGAAGCGGGTCGGGTCACCAAGCTCAACGTCCGCGAAGGCGACGAGGTCAAGGTCGGCGATCACCTCTATTCCGTCGACGACGATCTCCAGCGCGCCGATCTCAATCAGAACAAGGCGACACTCGCGAACGCGCAGCAGACCTATGACCGCGCGGCTTCGCTGAGCAAGACCGGCTCGGGCACGCAGGCCAATCTCGACTCCGCCGTGTCCGCCTTGCGCGTCGCGGAAGCTCGGGTGGCGACGTCGGAGACGCGGATGGCGCGACGCAAGGGCTTTGCGCCCGTCGCCGGCACGATCCAGCAGATCTATTTTCGCGAGGGCGAGATGGTGGCGGCGCAGCGGCCCGTGCTGTCGATCATGCCGCCCGGCAACATGAAGCTGCGCTTTTTCGTGCCGGAGACCGAGCTGCCGAAGCTTGCAATTGGCGACACGGTGCGTGTTTCTTGCGACAATTGCGCGGCCGATCTCACTGCGAAGATCTATTTCATCGCAACCTCGGCCGAGTATACCCCGCCTGTGATCTACAGCCTCGATGAGCGCAATAAGCTGGTCTACCTGATCCAGGCGCGGCCCTCGCGCCCCGATGCTTTGCGCGTCGGACAGCCAATCGACGTCCATCTCAATCCAAAGACCCCGGTGGCGGACAAGCGATGAGCAACGGCAACGGCATCGCGATCGACGTCAAAGGCCTGACGAAGTCATTCGGCGGCCGCGAGGTCGTGCACGATCTGTCGATGCAAGTGAAGCGCGGCTCGATCTACGGCTTCCTCGGACCCAACGGCTCGGGCAAGACCACGACCATCCGCATCCTTTGCGGGCTGCTCACGCCGGATAGCGGCGAGGGCACCTGTCTCGGCTACGACATCCGCCGCGATGCCGAGAAGATCAAGCGCCAGGTCGGCTACATGACCCAGCGCTTCAGCCTGTACCAGGACCTCTCGGTGCGCGAGAACCTCGAATTCGTCGCCCGGCTCTATGGCCTCGCTGACGCGCGCGGCGCCGCACGTGACATGATCACGCGGCTCGGGCTGTCTGGGCGCGAGGAGCAGCTTGCAGGCGAGCTCTCCGGCGGCTGGAAGCAGCGGCTGGCGCTGGGGGCCTGCACGCTGCCCAATCCACAATTGTTGCTGCTCGACGAGCCGACCGCCGGCGTCGACCCCAAGGCGCGGCGCGATTTCTGGAACGAGATCCACGCGCTCGCCGCCGACGGTCTCACGGTGCTGGTCTCGACCCACTACATGGACGAAGCCGAGCGCTGCCATGAAATCGCCTATATCGCCTACGGCCATCTGCTGGCGCACGGCACGGTGGAGGAGGTGATCGCGAAGTCGGCGCTCACGACCTACACCGTCACGGGTGAGGATTTGAACGGGCTCGCGGCCGCGCTCACCGGCAAGCCGGGCGTGGACATGGTGGCGCCGTTCGGAACCTCCTTGCACGTCTCCGGCCGCGACGTCGCGGCGCTCGAAGACAGCATCGCGCCTTGGCGCGCGAAGGGCGGACTGCACTGGCAGAAGTCGCAACCCTCGCTCGAAGACGTGTTCATCGAGCTGATGGGGCGCTCCAAGGATAATTTCCAATGAGCGTCGTTGATCGTCCAGCTCCAGGCCGCGAAATTCGCGAGCGCTTCGGCTTCCTGCGGCGCTCCTATGCGATGCTGATCAAGGAGTTCATCCAACTCAGGCGCGACCGCGTCTCGTTCGCGATGATCGTGATGCTGCCGGTGATGCAGCTCATGCTGTTCGGCTACGCCATCAACACCACGCCGCACCATCTGCCGAGTGCCGTGCTGCTCCAGGAGGATTCCGATCTCACCCGCTCGATTCTGAAGGCGCTGGAGAACACCGCCTATTTCCGCTTCCTCTATGAAGTGCACGATGTCGACGATTTCGACAACCTGCTGAAGTCCGGCAAGGTGCTGTTCGGCGTCGAGATCCCGCGCGGCTTCGAGCGGGCGGTGCGGCGCGGCGACAGGCCGGCGCTGCTGGTCGCCGCCGATGCCACCGACCCGGTTGCGGCGAGCGCGGCGCTCGGCTCGCTCGGCATGGTCGTGCAGACCGCGCTCAAGCACGATCTCTTTATCGGCGATCCTCCGGAGATGCCGTTCGAGATCCGCGCGCATGCCCGCTACAATCCGGCCGCGGCCTCCAGCCTCAACATCGTGCCGGGCCTCGTCGGCACCATCCTGACCATGACCATGCTGATCTTCACCGCGCTGTCGGTCACGCGCGAGGTCGAGCGCGGCACCATGGAGAGCCTGTTGTCGATGCCGATCAAGCCGGTCGAGGTGATGTTCGGCAAGATCGTGCCTTACGTGCTGGTCGGCTTCGTCCAGGCCTTCCTGATCATCGGCATCGGCGTCGGTCTGTTCGGCGTGCCCGTGCTCGGAAACCTCATCCTGCTGGCGCTGCTCTCGACGCTGTTCATCACCACCAATCTGTCGATCGGCTACACCATCTCGACGGTGGTGCAGAACCAGCTCCAGGCCATGCAGATGTCGATGATGTTCTTCCTGCCGAGCATTCTCCTGTCCGGCTTCATGTTCCCGTTCGCGGGCATGCCGACCTGGGCGCAATATCTCGGCGAATGCCTGCCGCTGACCCATTATCTGCGCATCGTCCGTGCGATCATGCTGAAGGGCGCAACCATGGAGAACCTGCGCTTCGATGCCCTGGCTCTGGGGGTTCTGATGCTGCTCGCCATGACCATCGCCGTGACGCGCTTCCGCCGCACGCTGGATTGAGGCACAATGCCTCCTTGAGCGTCATTCCGGGGCACGCGAAGCGTGAACTATGGTGCGCAATTGCGCACCTGAGAATCTCGAGATTCCGGGTTCGCGGCTTCGCCGCGCCCCGGAATGACAAGGGGGTGAAATGGTCAGGTTTGCAAGCAGGAGAGTCCGGCATCATGCCGTGCTATCGCAGGACTTCGAGCGCGAGCTGACGCGGGAGGTGCTGCGCACCGAGCTGTTGCGGGTGCGCGCCCTGATCATGACGGGGTGCGTCATGATGCTGTTCCTCACTGCGATCTATTTGATCGATCCCGCCGTGGTGAACCGGGTCTGGCGCGGAACGGAGGGGATCATCGACATATACGGCCTTCTGATCGGCTTCATCCTGTTCGAGGTCTGGGTCCACACCCAGATCAGGAAGAACCTCCGCCTCGACCGCGACGTGCCGGTGATCAGGCGCTATATCGGCACGCTGATCGAGACGTCGCTGCCCACGGTGATTCTCATCCTGCAAATCCGCACCATGGGCGCGCCCCAGGCCCTCGGCTTCGCCGTGCCGCTGATGTACTTCATTTTCGTCATCCTCTCGACCCTGCGGCTCGATTTCTGGCTCTCCGCATTCACAGGTTTCGTGGCCGCAGCCGGGCTTCTGGCCGTCGCGCTGTATTACAACTCGGCTGGCGAGGCCGACGAGCCCCTGATTTATTTTCACGCCGTACGCAGCATCGTCATCCTGATCTGCGGCGTGCTGGCCGGCGCCGTCGGCGCGCAGTTGCGGCGGCAATTTGCCGCGAGCATCGCGGCGGCGACCGCGCGCGACCGGGTGACCAATCTGTTCGGCCAGCACGTCTCCCCGCAGGTGGTGGAGCGGCTGATGGCGGCGGGAACGAGCGCAAGCGGCGACGTCCGCCGCGTCGCGGTGATGTTCGTCGATTTCCGCGGCTTCACGGCCGGCGCGCAGTCGCGCACGCCACAGGAGGTGGTCGACCGGCTCGACGGCGCTTTCGCCGTGCTGGTCGACATTCTCGACCGTCAGGGCGGCATCGTGAACAAGTTTCTCGGTGATGGTTTCCTTGCGCTGTTCGGCGCGCCGCTGGAAGCGTCGGACGCCGCGCATCGCGCGGTCGCCGCGGGTCGCGAGATGCTGATGGCAATGGATCGCATCAACGCAGAGAGCAGCTGGCCGCTTCGCATCGGCATCGGCATCCATTTCGGCGAGGTCGTCGCCGGCAATATCGGCTCGCCCCGGCGCAAGGAATACACCGTCATCGGCGATACCGTGAACTTCGCCTCGCGTCTGGAGGCGCTGAACAAGGAGTTCGGCTCGCAGCTCCTGATCTCCGCGTCCGTGCGCGAGGCGCTGGGCGATGACGGCCGCGATGCCGTCGCACTCGGCGAAATCGAGGTGCGCGGCTACGAGCAGAAAGTGCCGGTGTTTCAGCTGGGGTAGCGCGTCTTCAAATGTGAGTCGCGCGTCGTTGAAGCGGGTCGCGCTGCGTTGAAGACGGCGTGATGAAATATCCCTGCTAGTTTTCGGGTCCTGCACTGTGCAAGCCGAAGCGTCTCGGCTTTCACTCGTTATCCGGAGAAAGCCAATGACCCGATTGACCCTTGTTGCGGCCGCCCTGATCGCCGGCGCCATCCTTCAAACCGAAGCCGCTGCCGCCCGCAACGTCACGGAGCGGCACGCCGCAACTCACGTGACGACGGACTGCGTCAGGGCTCCGGCAGAGGGGGCGTTTGCATCTGATCCCTACAAGCAGCCGCCTTGCCTGCCGAACACGGCTTACGCGTACCCGTATTAGCGCTCGCATCAGATGAAGCCGGGCTGGCGAGGTCTGCCAGCCCGGCGTCGGGCCGGCGACGGCAAACTTTGTCGTCGATAGCTTTCGCGTCATCTAGTCATCTATATGACTAGATGAATTCCGCCCCGCTCGACGACCGTCTGCCACGCTACCAGCGCCTGCGCGACGACCTTGCGGCGCGGATCAATCGCAATGAGTGGCGGCCGGGCGAGTCGATCCCGTCGGAAGCCGAGTTGGCTGCGCATTACGGCGTAGCCATCGGCACCGTGCGCAAGGCGATCGACCAGCTCGTTAGCGACGGCGTGCTCGAGCGGCAGCAGGGCCGCGGCACCTTCGTGCGCCGCGCGCGGTTCAATTCATCGCTGTTCCGCTTCTTCCGCTTCCAGTCCGAGAGCGGCGAGCGGCGCGTGCCGAAGAGCCGGGTCATCCGCCGCAAGAGCGTGCCGGCGACATCGGCGGTCGCATCCGCGCTACGCATCCCGGTCGGCGAGCCGGTGATCAGCCTGTCGCGCCTGCGCCTGATCGACGACGTGCCGCTGCTCGCGGAAGAGATCTGGCTGCAGCAATCGCGTTTCGCAAAGATCCTCGAGATCGACACCGCCGAATTCGGCGACCTCCTGTATCCGCTCTATGAGGAGCGCTGCGGCGAGGTCGTGGTTTCGGCCGAGGAAATCCTCACCGTCGAGACCGCCAACGAGATGCAGGCGCGCTTGCTCAGACTCGCGCCTCATGCCCCGCTGATCGTGATCGAGCGCCTCGCGCTCGACCTCGAGCGCCGACCGATCGAGTGGCGCAGGTCGCGCGGGCCGGCCGACCGCTTCCGCTATCACGCCGAGATCCGGTGAAGCGGCCTTTCCACGTCATCAAGCAATAACGAGTACAGGGGTAGGAAAATGTCAAACTGGTACAGCGAAAGCTCGCCGCTGGAGCGGCGCACGTTCTGGGCAAGCTTTGGCGGCTGGGCGCTCGATGCGCTCGACGTCCAGATGTTCGGTCTTGCCATCCCGGCGCTGATCGCGGCATTCGGCATCAGCAAGGCCGATGCCGGTCTGCTCGGTTCGATCACACTGTTCTTCGGGGCCTTCGGCGGTTGGTTCGGCGGTGCGCTCGGCGATCGCTTCGGCCGCGTCAGGGCGCTCCAGATCACCGTGGCCACCTTTGCGCTCGCGACCTTCGCCTGCGCCTTCGCGATGACCTATACCCAGCTTCTGGTTTTGAAAGCGATCCAGGGCCTCGGCTTCGGCGCCGAATGGGCCTGCGGCGCGGTGCTGATGGCCGAGATCATCCGTCCCGTGCATCGCGGCACGGCGCTCGGCTCGGTGCAGAGCGCCTGGGCGGTGGGATGGGGCGCCGCCGTGCTGCTCTCCGCGCTCGTCTTCACCTATGCGCCGGCGGACATCGGTTGGCGGCTTTTGTTCGCGCTGGGGTTGCTGCCAGCACTCCTCATCATCTTCATCCGCCGCGGTCTGAAGGAGCCGCCGCGAGCAGCCGCGGCCGAGAAGACACCGTTCTTTGCAACGCTCTCCGGCATCTTCCACCGCGACGTGCTGCGCTCCACCCTGATCGGCGGTCTGTTCGGCATCGGAGCCCATGGCGGCTACGCCGCGCTGACAACCTTCCTGCCGACATTCTTGCGTGAGGTACGCCATCTGTCGGTGCTGGGCTCCAGCGGCTATCTCGCCGTGATCATCGTTGCCTTCTTCTGCGGCTGCGTGACCAGCGGCATTATCAGCGATCGCATCGGGCGCCGGGCCAATGTCGCGTTCTTCGCCACCGCCTGCATCATCACGGTGCTGATCTACATCTTCGCGCCGCTGACCAATGGCGAGATGCTGGCGCTCGGCTTTCCGCTCGGATTCTTCTCCGCCGGCATTCCCGCCAGCATGGCGGCGCTGTTCAGCGAGCTTTATCCCGCCGGCGTGCGCGGCACCGGCGTCGGCTTCTGCTACAATTTCGGCCGCATCGTCTCCGCTGCGTTCCCGTTCCTTGTCGGCTTCCTCAGCGATCACATCGGACTTGGCCCTGCGATCGGCATCGATGCGGCCTTCGCCTATTCGCTGGTCTTGATCGCGGTGCTGCTGCTGCCCGAGACGCGCGGCAAAGTCTTCGAACAGACCGCCGCGACGCGTGCGTGAAGCGGGATGGGAGATTTGCCATGACATTCTCCCAGGGCGGCCTGACGCGCCGCCAGTTTGGCGCGGGTCTCGCATCGCTCGCCACAGCAGTCGCGACCACAGTCAGGAGTGAGGCCGCTTTGCCGACGATCGATACCCACGCTCATGTGTTTCACCGCGGCCTCAAGCTTGCGCCGGGCCGGCGCTATGCACCTGACTCCGACGCGCCGCTCGCGCTCTATCTGGAGCAGCTCGACCGCAATGGCATGAGCAATGGCGTGCTGGTGCAGCCGAGCTTTCTCGGCACGGACAATTCCTATCTGGTCGAGTGCCTGAAACAAGCGAATGGGCGCCTGCGAGGCATCGCCGTGGTCGATCCCGCCGTATCTGCCAACGAGCTACGCGCGCTCGATCGCGCCGGCGTCGCCGGCATTCGCCTCAATCTCATCGGCCAGCCCTTACCCGATCTCGCTGCTGGAGAATGGAAGGCGCTGCTCGGAAATCTGAAAGTCATGGGCTGGCAGGTCGAGATTCAGCGCAATGCCTCCGATCTCGCCGTGCTCGCGCCGCAGCTGCTCGATCACGGCGTCACGATTGTGCTCGATCATTACGCGTTGCCCGACCCGAAACTCGGTGTCGCCGATCCCGGCTTCCAGTCGGCCCTGAGACTGGGGGCGACGACAAACGTCTGGGTCAAGATATCGGCGCCATACCGCAACGGCGCTGCCGGCGAGGACTTTGCAAGCGCGGCCTATCCGCTGCTGCGCGATGCTTACGGGCTCGATCGCCTGCTGTGGGGCAGCGACTGGCCCCACACGCAGTTCGAGGCGACGCAGAGCTACACGAAGAACCGGCTGTTTCTCGACGCGCTGATCGTCGACAACGGCGAACGCGCGCAGGTGCTGGCCTCGCCACGTTCGCTCTTCCGCTTCTAAAATCTTTCCCGCGATTGCTCCGATTGCTCCGAATTTTGGGGCATGACGGGCGATGTTGCCGGCTTGTAGACTGCTGCGCGATGCGGCCGGTCGTGGCCGCGACTTGCATGGGGAAGTGCAGATGCAGCGCCGTTACGTCACCGTGGATGTGTTCACCGGCCGCGCCTTCGGCGGCAACCAGCTCGCGGTGGTGCTCGATGCCGGCGGGCTCACGACCGCACAGATGCAGGCGATCGCGACCGAGTTCAACTATTCCGAGACGACGTTCGTGCTGCCGCCGCGCGACAAGACCAGTGATGCCGAGGTACGCATCTTTACGCCGGTGAGGGAGCTTCCCTTTGCGGGGCATCCCAATGTCGGGACCGCCTTCGTGCTGGCGAGCCTTGCCAGGGAGCCCAAGCCGCGCCTGCTGTTCGAGGAGAAGGCGGGCCTCGTGCCGGTCGATATTGTGCGCGAGCAGGGCCGGGTGGTCAGCACCGAGCTCACCGCACCGCAGCCGCTGTCGCGGCTTGCACAGTGTTCTGCCGAAGAGGTCGCGGCCTGCATCTCTCTGACGGCGGATGACATCAAGATCGATCATCATGCGCCGCAAGTCGTCGGCGTCGGAACGCCGTTCGTGGTCGCTGAGGTGCGATCGCGCGAGGCTGTGCGCCGGGCCAAGCCGGATGCCGCGGCATTCAGTCGGATGCTGCCGCGCGACGGCGCTTTCTCGGTCTATTTCTACACGCGCGATGTGCCGGCAGCCGAAGCATCTTGCGAGCGTCAGGCGCGGATGTTCTTTCCCGGCGCAAGCGGGCTGATCGAAGACCCCGCGACCGGCAGCGCGACGGTTGCCGCCGCCGCGCTGTTCGCCGATCTCGATCCCACGCCTGACGGCGAATTGAAGCTCACGATCGGCCAGGGCTTTGACATGGGCCGTCCGAGCATCCTCCTCACCCGCGTGCGCAAGCAGGAAGGCAAGATCGTCTCCGCCCATGTCGGCGGCAGCTGCGTGCAGATGATGGAGGGGACGTTTAGGTTGGAGGGAGAGGCGTGATTGTCATTCCGGGGCGCGCGTCAGCGCGAACCCGGAATCTCGAGGTTCCGGGTTCAGCCCCGCGGGCTGCCCCGGAACGACAATCAGGCCTGCCGTCCCGCCAGATTCTTCACCGTCACCCCATCGCGCTCCTCGATGAGCTCTGCGATCATCTGGCGATGGCAGTGGGTGTGGTCGCGCTCGTAGCAGAGCAGGCACACCGGGCCGGCCTTCTTCACCAGCGCCGAGAGCTCGTCCATCTCTTCCTTCGCTTGGGGCGTCTTCAGGTGCTTCGAATAGATCTTCTCCAGCACGTCGTATTGGCCGCTGCGGGCGGCGAGGCGTCCCTCCTTGGGCGTGCCGAGCGCGGCGAGATGAATATAGGCGATGCCGCGCTCGTCGAGGCCCGCCGCCAGCTGCTTCTTGGAAAAGCCCGGCCGGCGCGATGACGTCACCGCGCGCACGTCGACCACGAGCTTGACACCGGCTTCTTCCAGCTCGTCCAGCACCGCCTTGGGCGGCGTTTGCTCATAGCCGATGGTGAACAGCTTCTTCGCCTTTGCCATGAACCATCCTCAGCTCACCCGTGCGATCAGTTCCATGGCGCCATGCGGCGCGCGCACCTTGCCCTCGTGGATGACATAGGCGAACACGTCGCGCGGCTCCTTGTTCGGCTTGGCCTTGTCGACCTTCGGCAGGTCGTCCGGTTCACCGCCCGAAGCCCAGTCCTGGAAGCGCTTGGCCCAGGCATCGAGCTGCTTCGGCGGATAGCAGGTCTTGATCTCGTCATTGCCCTTCTGAAGCCGCGCATAGACGAAATCGCCGGCGACGTCGGCGATCGCAGGATATTTGCCGTGCTCGGCGAACACCACGGGCGTCTCGAATTCGCGGATCAATGCAACGAAGTCAGGCGTGCAGAAGCTGTCATGGCGCACTTCCACGACATGGCGCAGCGCGCGCCCCTCAAGCTTGCGCGGTAGCAGCTCCAAAAACTTGCCGAAATCGGCGCCGTCGAACTTCTTGGTCGGCGCGAACTGCCACAGCACGGGCCCAAGATGGTCGCCGAGCTCCAGCACGCCGGAATCATAGAACCGCTTGATGGAATCGCCGGCCTCGGCCAGCACGCGGCGGTTGGTGGCGAAGCGCGGTCCCTTCACCGAGAACACGAAGCCATCAGGAACTTCGCTGGCCCATTTGCGAAAGCTCTCCGGCTTCTGCGAGCCGTAATAGGTGCCGTTGATTTCGATCGAGGTCAGCTTCGAGGCGGCATAGGACAGCTCCTTCGCCTGCGCGAGCTTCTCCGGATAGAACACGCCGCGCCAGGGCTCGAAGGTCCAGCCGCCGATGCCGATGAAGATGTTGCCGGATTTCTTTGACGCGGTTTTTGCTTTGGCCACGGGAGGATCTCGCATCGTCGGGGGGAGGAGGGCTGCATCCTAATCAAACCAGATGTGATTGGCCAGTTGGCCCGTCCTATCTAAGCTCGCGACCGGACCCGCGAAGAAGGAGAACAACAATGCGGATGCTGTTGATGGGAGCCGCGCTCGTCATGATGACATCTGCTGCCATGACATGTTCTGCTTTGGCAGATGACGACGATGCGAAAAGCGCGCAGAAGCTCGCCCAGCAGGGCCGCGACGATTACTGGCATTGCCTGGCGCGGGAATATTCGCGGGACTCCAATCAGGGTCTGTCGGAGCAGGATTTCGGCCGCTCGGTGGCGGGCGCCTGTCCATCGGAGCGGCAATATTACCGGGTGGCGCTGCTCGACTATCTCACCACGCAGTATCCGAACATCGATGCCGGCGCCCATCTCGCCACCGCGAACAGGGCGGTGGAGGCGGCGCAGAAGGACATCGTGATGGCCTTCGTCAAGCACCGGCCGCCGGCGAAGTAGGGAATTGGGAGTGGCGAATAGCGAGTAGGGCAGGAGCCCGGGTCGACTCATTCGCTACTCGCCACTCGCTATTTGCCGCTTCGGCAGCTCTTCCGGCCGCGCGCTCATCCATGGTATCAGTGGGCCGATCTGGAGCAGGGATGGACTTGCATGTCGTCTGAGTCGTTGGGTGGCATTCTGGGGGCGATCGTCGCGGCGATCGTGCTTGCGGTCGCCGTCGTGTTCGGGCCGATCGGCCAGTACGGCAAACCGCCCAAGCCGGCGAAAGTCGAGCCGGCCCCGGCGCCGGCAGCCCCCGCCGCGCCCGCGCCGCGCGGGCCGATCATCCGGGAAGTGCCCAACCAATAGGGTGCGAAAAATAGGGTTTCCGCCCCTTGCGAAGCGCTTTTGCCGTCCCCATCTGGCGTCTAACGGCGACGTTGAGTGAAGAACTCCGTCGCTGGGACGACCTTGGAATAGCTCAGACCTGCGCCGGATGTACGCGCGGTCCGCCGTTCCGGGGTCGTTGGCATTTAAGGCCCCTTTTCGGCCGTTCCCCAGAGACCCCCGGCTTGGCAGCGCAGGACGCGGCGGATATACGCTGCCGTCATGGATGAAGCGATCAGACCGGGCGTCGACAACCAGGCTCAAGAAGGGCCGGAACTGTCGGTCATCGTCCCCACCTTCAACGAGCGCGACAACGTCACGGTGCTGTACCGGCGGCTGGAGGCGACGTTCGCCAACGTCGCCTGGGAAGTCGTGTTCGTCGACGATAACTCGCCCGACGGCACCTGGGACGTCGTGCGCGCGCTGGCGCAGCGCGACAGTCGTGTGCGCTGCGTCCGCCGCATCGGCCGGCGCGGCCTGTCGGGTGCCTGCATCGAGGGCATCCTCGCCTCGAGCGCGCCCTATGTGGCCGTGATCGACGCCGACCTCCAGCACGACGAGACGCAGCTACCCAAGATGCTGTTGCTGCTCGCAAGCGATCAGGCAGACCTCGTGGTCGGCAGCCGCTACATCGAGGGCTACAAGAGGGAAGGTTTCAACAAGCAGCGCGCCGGCGCCAGTGCGCTGGCGACCGAGGTCGCCAAGAAGATGCTGCGGGTCGAGATTGCCGACCCCATGAGCGGCTTCTTCATGATCCGCCGCGACCGTTTCGAGCAGCTCGCGTCAAAGCTCTCCGTGCACGGCTTCAAGATTTTGCTCGACATCGTCGCGACCGCGCACGGCAGCTTGCGGGCGGTCGAGATTCCCTACACCTTCGGCGCCCGCCAGCACGGCGAGAGCAAGCTCGATTCCATGGTCGCGCTCGACTTCCTTGGTCTCGTCTTCGCCAAGCTGACCAACGACATCGTCTCGCTGCGCTTCATCCTGTTCGCGATGGTCGGCGGCATCGGGCTCGTGGTGCACTTGACCACGCTGTTCATCGCACTTCAGCTGTTCAAGGCGCCGTTCGCGGAGGCGCAGGCCGCCGGCGCCATCGTCGCCATGACCAGCAATTTCATCCTCAACAACTTCCTCACCTATCGCGACCAGCGGCTGAAGGGCTTTGCGCTGCTGCGCGGCCTGATCGCCTTCTACATCGTGTGCAGCGTCGGCCTGCTCGCCAATGTCGGCGTCGCCTTCTCGGTCTACGACCAGGAGCCGATCTGGTGGCTGGCCGGGATGGCCGGCGCGCTGATGGGCGTGGTGTGGAACTACGCGATGTCCGGACTGTTCGTCTGGCGCAAGAAATAGCTCACAATGGGCGGAGCTGACGCGCGGATCGTCCGCAACACCGCGCTGGCGATTCTTGCGCTGGTGGCCCTGCGGCTCGTCGCGGCCGCGTTCACGCCGATCACATTCGACGAAGCCTATTACTGGATGTGGTCGAAGAACCTCGCCGGTGGGTATTACGACCACCCGCCGATGGTCGCCTACGTCATCCGCGCCGGCACCATGATTGCCGGCGACACCGAGCTCGGCGTCCGCCTGGTCTCGATCCTGCTCGCACTGCCGATGAGCTACGCGGTCTATCGCTCAGCCGCAATCCTGTTCGGGGGCGCGCGCGTGGCTGCAACCAGCGCCATCCTGCTTAACGTGACACTGCTGGCCTCCGTCGGCACACTGATCGTGACGCCCGATGCGCCGCTGCTGGTCGCCTCCAGCTTCGTGCTGTTCTTCCTCGCCAAGGTGCTGGAGACCGGCCGGGGCGCCTGGTGGCTCGGGGTCGGCGTGGCGGTCGGCGCGGCGCTGCTATCGAAATACACCGCGATGTTCTTCGGACCAGCGATCCTGATCTGGCTCGCTTCCGTGCCAAAACTCAGGCGCTGGTTTCTCTCGCCGTGGCCGTATCTCGGCGGCCTCGTTGCCCTAGCGCTGTTCTCGCCGGTGATCCTTTGGAACGCGGACCATCAATGGGTCTCGTTCGCAAAGCAGCTCGGCCGCGCCAAGATCGAGGACTTCCGCCCCGTCTTCATCGCCGAGCTGATCCCGACCCAGATCGCGTTCGCAACGCCGCTGGTCTTCATCCTCGGCGCGATGGGCCTGCACGCGCTGACCTGGCAGCGCGCGGGCGCGCTGGCCTCGCGCGTGCTGATCGAGACGATGTTCTGGACCATCGTCGCCTATTTCGTCTGGCATTCGCTGCATGCCCGCGTCGAAGCCAACTGGTTCGCGCCGGTCTATCCACCCTTCGTCGTCGCCGCGGCCGCGGCAGCAAACCTCGCGCAGTGGAAGCCGCGCCAGCGGCGCCTCGTCGACTTCTGCCTGCGCTGGGCCGCCCCCGTCGGCATCGTGATGTTTGCGGCGCTGATCGTGCAGGCCAATACCGGCTGGCTGTCGGGCTATCGTCGCGATGCCACCGTGCGCAGCGTCGGTGTCGGCTGGCGCGAGCTCGCCGCAGAGATCGAAGCGGTGCGCGCGCGCAGCGGTGCGACTTGTGTGCTCGCACAGGACTACGGCACCACGAGCTGGCTCGCGTTCTACCTGCCGCGCGGCACCTGCGTCGCGCAGCAAAGCCAGCGCATCCGCTGGGTCAACATGGGCGAGCCCGAGCCCAAGCTGCTTGCCGGCAAGCTGCTCTATGTCGACGAGCTGCATCCGGACGGGCATCCCGTCCTCAACGAGCTCTTTGCAAAGGTGACACAGGTTGCGCAATTGCAGCGCAAGCGTGGGCCGCTGGTGGTCGAGACCTACGGCATCGATCTGCTCGAAGGCGCCAAGGGCGAGGTGCTGGATCGCTCGCCGCCGCCGGAGGCGCGGTAGCGGACCTCAGCCGATCATCTCGGCCTTTGCAACAGCCTGGCCCGGCCCATCCCGATCGCGCCAGAACCAGACGGTCACGACACCGGAGCGGCCGCGGACCTGGGCGAGCAGGGGACCTGACAGGACGCCGTCGGGCGCGCCCTGGAAGTCGGCCGCATCCAGCAGCGTATCGCTCAACGCGAGCCGCGCATCGTTCTGGGCGGCAATCTCCATCAGCCGGCTCGCGACGTTGACGGTGTCGCCTGTCGCCGTGATGTGCTGATGGCTTTCGCCGAGCCGCGACGCAACGATGGGGCCGCAATGTGCGCCGATCTTGAAGCCGAGCTGTCCCGCGATCGCGGGCGGCAGCGAGGCGATCCAGCGTTCGACGCCGCGGTGCAGGTCGATCGCGCATCTCAGCGCGCGCGCCGCGTCATCGGGCATCGCGCGCGGCAGCCCGAACAGGATCATGGCGCCGTCGCCGAGAAAGCCGGTGATCATGCCGCCGCAATCGATCGCGGCCTTGTCGATCAGCGCATGAAACGCTTTCAGAAGATCCCTGAGTTCGTCCGGATCAATCCGCTCGCTCAGACCGGTGAAGCCGGAGAGATCGACGAAGACCACGGCGGCATCCTGCCGGACGGGCTTCGACAGGAAGTTCGGATCTCGTGCCAGCCACTCCTGCAACGCCGGGGCCTGGAATTGCGCAAGCGACCTGCTCTTGGCGGCGAAATATTGCGTGCGGCGGCCCCCGGCCCAAAGCTGCACGCCGGCAAAGACCGCAACCGGCGGCACTGCTGCGGCGAGTGTGGTGGCCGCGTTCAGCCAGACGCCATGCGTGAACGCGAACAGGTTGAGCCCGGCCCAGGCGATCATCACCGCGGCAGCCGCCATGATGCCGAGCGCGCTACGCCGCCAGGCGAGCAGGCCGACCAGCAGCATCGGCAGCAGGGTCGCAGTGAGCGCGCCGGCAATACGGACCCGGCGGTCGCGCACGATGCCGTCGCCGGCGACGAGATGCGTGATCGCGGTCGAGACCACCTCGACACCGGGCATCAGGGAATCGAACGGCGTCGGATAGAAGTCGCCGCCACCGGCGACAGAGGCGCCGATCACGACGATCCGGTTCTCGATCGCCGCCCGATCGAGCGTGCCGTCGAAGATGCTCTGCGCGCTGACGGTACGGATCGTGCGGCGCGGGCCGTAATAGGTGATCGGCAGCGCGAAATCGCTGTCGGTCGGCACCGCGCGATCGCCGAGCATGAGACGGTCGGGCGCGACCGTCAGCGGCTTGTTGAGCGCGCGGGCCGCGACGCGCAAGGGAAACGACAGCTCGACCTTGTCGTGCGTCCGGAACAGCATCGGCACCGAGAGCGGTGAGCCCGATTGTCCTGTCGCGACGTTGACGACGCCGACGTCGGCGTGTTCGGCGAATGCGGGCAACGGCTGCAGGAAGCGTTCGGCCTGCGGCAGAACGGCGAGGGGACCTTCGCTGCTGGGTGCCACAGTTTCGCTGGCGGAGGGGAAGATCGCCGCGGCGGCGAGCACCATAGGACCGGTGGCGAGCGTGTTGGCCAGCGTGGCATCGCCGATCGCAGCGCTGCGGTCGACGAGCAGGAGATCGATCGCGACGACCTTCGGCTTGAACTGCACGATGGTGTCGACGACGCGGGCGAGATCGGCGCGCGGCAGCGGATAGCTGCCGCCGCGCTTCACGACGGTATCATCGATCGCGACGATGGTGACGAGATCCGGCGGACGCTGCACGCCGCGGACCTGCGTCCGCCAGTCCGTCAGCGTGGCTTCGAGGCGGTCGAGAAAGCGCAAGTTGCCGTTGGCGTGCGCGGCATAGATGCCCGCGCCCCACAACGCGGTGAGGACGAGTGCCACCAGGATCTGAACGCGTCGGCTGCGCATGCGGTCGTCTTGCAATCTTCTATTGTCCAAATCTCATGGGCCGGCCTTATCGATCCAGTCTTATTGCGCGAGTCTCGCCATGAGCGCGTCGACGCGCGGCTGGCCCCATGTCTTGACGGTCAACGGGCCGGTTGGCTCGACGTCGACGCCTTCGCCGGGTCCAAGCACGACGCTGCGTCCACGAGCCCTGCGGGCCACGCCGACCCGGCCGTTAGCGACGAACACGGAGGTCTTGGCGTCAGCGACATCGACCGCCCACCTCGTGCCGCGCACTGCGGCAATCGCTTGCGGCGTCAGCACCTTGAACGGATTGCCCCGCGGCTTCCTGGGCACCTCAACCAGCAGGGCTTTGCTGCTCAACTCCACGGAGTCTATATGTCCGTCGCGGTTGGCGTCCTTAAGTTCAAACTTGGCGCCATTTTCCGCAACGATGGTGATGCCGTTGTCACAGCGCCATGTCTGTGTCCCGGCGGCCGACGGCGACGCCGTGCAGCCCGCATTGGCCGCAGGCTGTGCAGTCGCAGATCCAATCAACAGAAACGACCCTGCCAGGGCAAAAAACCCCGCGCGCGCGATCCCTCTCATGCCAGCCTCCGTTTGCGTGCTCGGCACAGTTCAAGGCGGGATGATACGGTACCGTATCACGCGCAGAGGCTGCTGAAAAGTGCCGAGTTCGCAGCTATTTTCTCGTGGCTGCGATGTCCAGAACCGAAATGATCAACTTTCAGTCACGGCGCCGTGGCACGGCGTGCGCCGACCTTCTCCCTCTCCCCGTTCTTACGGGGAGAGGGTTAGGGTGAGGGGCCGTCGCCGCAAATTCGGTGAGAGTCGCATTCGCGGAGAGTCCCCCTCACCCGGAATTTGCTGCGCAACTTCCGGCCTCTCCCCGCAAGCGGGGAGAGGAAGGCTGAGCCCGAGCACACCAGCCTCGCGCAACACTTCCTAGACGACCGATTCCGTGAAACCTGCGGACATGGAGCGGGCTGAATTGGTGGAACGGACGGGTTGTTGGCGGATTCCTCGTTTGCGGTCGGCGAAACGAGGAGCTGTACCATGGCAGGATGGCGGCGAGCGGTCGAACTGGCAATGAGTGATGAAGAGATAGCGACTTTGGCGGCTCTTTCGCGGTCGAGAACCGAGCTGGCGAGCCGGGTATCGCGAGCACAGATGCTCCTGGCGTATCGGGAGAATCCTTGGTTCTGCGCGGTGGG